>CAVRZO010000011.1:0-274357 GCA_963725615.1 Terriglobia bacterium
AGCTGGACGACGTTAAACAACGCTATCCCGCGGACCACTATGTATTGGTGGACGACAAGATTCGCATTCTCACCGCGGTCAAGAAAGTGTGGGGAAGCGGCGTCACTACGGTTTTCGTGCGGCAGGGACATTATGCCCTTGACCCCAAAATCATCGAGGCCTATCCTCCCGCTGACTTGAGCATCGAGCGTATCGGAGACCTCATGCAGTACGGGCTGGAAGACTTTATGGCCGCATCCAGCAAGAGTTTGGTTCGTGGCTGACCGGGCCTGAATCCTCTATGACTGCCAAACGTGGGAATCAACCTCTCAGCAAGGAGCATCAGCGCCTGCTGGAGCCCATGACGGAATGGTCCCGCCCTGGCGCAAATGGGGACCCTATGTCTGCGAACGCTCCTGGGGCAGCGTCCGCGAGGACTACAGCTCCGACGGCTGCGCCTGGGAATTCCTTACCCACGACATGGCGCGCAGCAAGGCCTATCGCTGGGGCGAAGACGGCATCGCGGGAATCTGCGATCGCTACCAGCTTCTGGTCTTCGCGCTGGCGCTGTGGAATGGCCGCGATCCGATCCTTAAAGAGCGGATGTTCGGGCTTACGGGCAACGAGGGCAACCACGGCGAGGACGTAAAGGAATACTGGTTCTACCTCGACAACACTCCCACCCATAGCTACATGAAGGTGCTGTACAAGTATCCGCAGCGTGCGTTTCCATACCAGCAACTGATTGAAGAAAACCGAAGCCGCTGGGGACACGTCGGTGCCCGCGAGTACGAATTGCTGGATACGGGAATTTTCGATGACGACCGCTACTTCGATGTCTTCGTCGAATACGCCAAGGCCGGGCCGGAAGATATCTGCGTGCGCATCGAGGCCATCAACCGCGGGCCGGAAGCGGCCGAGCTGCACCTGATGCCGCATCTATGGTTCCGCAACACCTGGGCCTGGACGGAAACGCCGGGCGCGGAACCCTCCATCGGGCTGAAGAAGTCCGGGAACCACATTGCTCTGGTCGCGGACGGCACCCAGGCCGCAGCCGGCCTGCGCAATCTCCAGTTTCCTTACTCGCTGGGAACCCAATACCTCTACGCCGAAAAGGGCGGGGAGGCGATGTTCACTGACAATGAGAGCAACCAGGTCAAGCTTTACGGCTGCGCGGAGAATCGCAAACCTCACGTAAAAGATGCGTTTCACCGGCACATTATTCATCAGGAAGACTGCCTGAATCCGCAGCAGACCGGCACCAAGGCGTGCGTTCACTACCACCAGACCGTCCCCGCGGGCGGGTCCATGGTTTTACGACTGCGGCTGACTCCGGAAAAGCTTCCGGCACCGCTCAACGATGTGGATGACATTGTCCGTCAGCGCAAAGCAGAAGCCGACGAGTTCTACGCTGCGGTGCATCCGCCTGCGGCTACTGCCGACGAAAAACTAATTCAGCGCCAGGCTCTGGCTGGAATGCTCTGGAGCAAGCAGATTTATCTGTGGGACGTGAATCGCTGGCTGGAGGGTGACAACCCGAAATTCCCGCCACCCGAGTCGCGCAAACACATGCGCAACATTCACTGGCGCCACCTGAATTCGATGCGCATTCTTTCCATGCCGGACAAGTGGGAGTTTCCCTGGTTCGCGGCCTGGGACCTGGCTTTCCAGTGCACGACGCTGGCGCTGGTTGATCCGGAGTTTGCCAAGGAAAATCTGTGGGTGCTGCTGTTCGAGCAGTTCCAACATCCCAACGGCCAGATTCCGGCGTACGAATGGGGATTTTCCGATCTCAATCCTCCGGTGCACGCGTGGGCCTGCTGGCGCGTCTACCAGATGGAAAAGCAGCGCACCGGCAAGGGCGACACCGTCTTCCTGGAAAAATGTCTGCACAAGCTGCTGATGAACTTCGCCTGGTGGGTGAACCGGGTCGACAGCGAAGGCAACAACGTCTTTGAAGGCGGCTTCTTGGGTTTGGACAACATTGCCGTCGTTGATCGCGGCGAAAAGTTTCCCAACGGCGCCATTCTGGAACAGTCCGACGCCACCGGTTGGATGGGGTTTCTTCTGTCTCTACCTGATGCGCATTGCCCTCGAACTGGCCAACCAGAACCCGGTTTACGAAAGTGTGGCCACCAAGTTCTTCGAGCATTTCATCTACATCGGCGCGGCCATGAAGAAGATGGGCGGCCGCAACTACCAGTTGTGGGACGAGCATGAAGGCTTCTTTTACGATGTGCTTCGCTACCCCAACGGCGAATTTCACAAGTTCCGCCTGCGCTCGCTGGTGGGCCTGATTCCGCTCTACGCGATTGAAGTCCTCGAGAGCGAAGAACTCGCGGCGCATCCAGGGTTCTTGCGAGATGTCGAATGGTTCATCAAGAACCGGCCCGACCTGGTGGGAGACGCCTGTTACACGGTAGGCAACGGACAGAAACGCTACGTGCTCTCGATCGCCGATCCGAACCAGTTCAAGCGGCTGCTCGAGCGGATCTGGGACCCGCAGGAATTTCTGTCGCCGTACGGCATTCGAAGTTTGTCCAAGTATCACGAGCAGCATCCCTTCCAGTTTGGCGATCGCTCCATGGGTTACGAGCCGGCGGAAGCGGCGGTGAAACTGATGGGAGGGAACTCGAACTGGCGCGGGCCCGTCTGGTTCCCAACTACTTACCTGCTGATCCATTCCTTCCTGCGCTTTGGCGATGCGGTGGGAGAGGACTTCTCCTTGCCCACGGCCGGCAGCAACGATCAACCGGTCACGCCGCACGAAATGGCCGGGGAAGCGGCCAACCGCATGATTTCGATTTTCAAACGCGGACCCGACGGCAAACGGCCCTGCTTCGGCTACTACAAAAAGTTCCAGGAGGATCCGCACTGGAACCAATGCCTGCTCTTCAACGAGTACTACCACGGCGATACCGGAATGGGCCTGGGCGCCAGCCATCAGACGGGCTGGAGCGGGCTGGTGGCCAATCTGATCGACGAATGGCGGCGCTAGCGCCATGGCCCTGCGCAAACGGCTCCTGCTTGCGATATCGCTTCTGCTGGGTTTGATCGTAATCAGCACCACCGGATATCGCCTGATCGGCGGCCCATCCGTCAGCTTTCTCCAAGCCTTGTACATGGCGGTCATCACCCTGGCCGGAGTTGGCTATGGCGAGATCGTGGACACCAGCCACAATCCCGCGCTGCGCATCTTCAACATCGGCATCGTGCTGTTCGGAGTGGCAATCACGGTTTATGTTTTTTCGGTGGTGGCCGCCTTCCTGGTGGAAGTGGAGTTCACCAACCCTTTCTGGAGGCGCAGAATGCAGCGACACATTGACGAGCTTTCGGGCCACCACATTGTCTGCGGACTGGGAGACACCGGTCGGCATGCAGTGGCCGAGCTGCAGAAAACCATGACTCCGCACGTGGTCGTGGATCTCTCCGAGGAAAATATAAAGAAGCTGAAAGGGCTGCATCCCGAAGCCTTGGGCGACATGCTCTTCGTCGTTGGCGATGCTACGGAGGAAGATGTTCTGGAGAAAGCCGGCCTGAGCCGCGCCAAGGGGCTGATCGCCGCCCTGCCGCTCGATAAAGACAATCTGGTCGTGACCGTAATCGTGCGCCAGCGCTTCCCCAAGATGCGCATTGTGGCGCGCTCGGCGGAGCGCAAGTTTTCTGAACGCATGCTGCGCGCCGGGGCCAATTCCACGGTTTCGCCCAGTCACATCGGCGGTCTGCGTATGGCCAGCGAACTGATCCGTCCGCACGTAGTCGGATTCCTCGACACTATGCTGAAAGAGCAGGGCAGGACCCTGCGCGTAGAGGAAATCGAAGTAAAACCGACTTCACCGTGGGCAGGAAGCGCGCTGCACGCGCTGAACCTCAAGGGCCGTTACAACCTGCTCGTGCTTGGCCTGAAGCGTCCGCTGGCCGAGGGCTCAGATTTAATGATCAATCCGCCGGACAACTCGATCCTGGACAAAGAACAAATCATCATCGCGATGGGCGACGTAAAAGATATTCAGCGGGCCCGGCAAGATGCCGGGGCCTGAACTGTCATCCTGAGCGCAGCTAGCCCATTCGCTTGCGAATGGGCTGGCGGAGTCGAAGGACCCCTATAAGATCAACGACGGTTGGGGGAAAAGGGATTTTGACTCTCTGCGGCCTCTGCCGTCTCTCTCAATACCACAGGCCACGTGGCGCGCCGCCTATTGGGGTCTTTCGCCCGCGTAGCTGCTTCGCGAAGCGAAGCAGTCACTCCGGATGACAAACTTGAGGGTTAAGCGCTTACTGCTGCGTTAATCTGCACTTTTACTTTCAGCTTATCACCCAGCTTCACGAAGCCATCCAACCAGGCCCCGGCTTCGGCGTCTCCGCGCTCGGCTCGCTCTTTCATCTCGCCGGCTACTTCCCGCATCATCCGGTAGTAAGTATTTTGGGCCTCCCACAAACCTACCTGGAAAGGCAGGCTTTGCACGAGTTCAATGGTTTCCTGCAATCGCGCGAGCAAGCCCGGTTCCATGGGATCGGCAACGAATCGGGTGAACAACCGCTCTATCGTGCGGCGCAAAGCGAACTCCAGAGTCACGGCATCGGGGGTCACGCCGGTGCGCCGTATTTCTTCCAGGATTTCTCTCGACTTTTTCAGGTCGACCTCCTCGACGGAGAACGCGTCCAGCAGATCTGAGTTGAGCGTGAAGTCGACTGCCAGGCGGAAGCGCCTGGGCAAAGGCACTCCCAGGTCGGTCACGAAGCGGATCAAGTGCGCATGCTCATCGTGGAAATTACGGTACAGCGCGCGCGCCTGGTTGGTTGCTTCTTCCAGGATGATGCCCAGTATTTTTCTTTGCTCATCGCGGAAAAGCAACCGCAGGGTGTAGGTGCCCGAGCTGAAGTTCTTCTCGATCAACCGAACCAGCTCAGCCAAATCGCCGCTGGAAAGGGCCTTGTCGAGTTCCGCATCAAGAGTGCGATACGCCTCGTCCCCCTGAAACTGCCGCACTCCTCCGATCACGCTATGGTCTGCGAGATGCAGGACGCCGAAAGTGAGCTGGTCCGACTCCCTTGTGATCTCAGAGGTAACCTCGGCCTGCCCCAGCACCACGCGTATTTTTCCCTGGCGCGAAGTCCGGTATTCCATCCGGGCCACGTCGTAGCAGTAGATGCGGGTGTTCTGCCCGTACTCTTCAAACACAGAACTGACCGCATAGTGAGCCCCGACTTTTTGCAGATCCACCATCGCGGGCTGAACATAGCGCTCGTAAATGGATCGGCCATCGCCCTGTTCTGGAATATTGCTGCGGGCCTGGGCCAGCAAGTCGAGAAAGGGAGTAGCCAGATCCTCCCCGAACAATAGTCCGGCCAATTGCAGGGCACGCCCGGCGTACTGAATGACCTGAACGGTTTCTATACCGGAGACTTCGTCAAAGAACCAGCCACAGCTGGTGTACATCAGCATCAGGTAGCGTTGCAGTTCGAGCAGCTTTAGACCCGTGACAGTTTCCGCCGGCGAAAGCTCGCGCTTGGCCTGCACGCTCATGAAGCGAACTATATTCTCGAGTGAACGGTCGAGCACCACATCGGCATAAGCATCCCGGGTTTGCCAGGGGTTCTCAAAGAGCTTCTTAGCCTCGGCCTCGTAGCGCGGAGCGACAGTGTCACGCAGCCAGTCGAACGCCTGACGCAGAGGCGCTCTCCAATGCTGGTTCCAGTCGCCGTGGCCGCCGGAGTTGCAACTGCAATCGCTTCGCCAGCGCTCGATCCCGTGGGCGCAACTCCACGAGGTGTTGCCGATGATCTTGGCTTCCATGGTGGGCGGATGTTTCTCGAGATATTCCGCGTAGTTCGTCAGCTTGGCCAGTTGGCTGGTTTCGATATGGTGCAAAGCGAAGGCCAGCGCCATATCGCCGTAAGCGCGATGATGCCCGTAGGTCTCACCGTCAGTGGCGATATGGACCAGCTGCGGCCATGTGCGGGCGTCGGAAAATGCGCCGAGGAGACGGTCAGAGAATCGCTTGCCATCGGCCAGCAGATCCTCAAACGCAATGGCGCGGGAAATGGGGCCGTCGTAAAAAAAGACGTTGATTGACTTTCCCGAACCTACGCGAACTGCGTACGCCATGGATGGATCAATTCTGCCTCCATCCACCTTGCGCCAGACTCGTCCGCCGAGCGGCCTTACCCGTCCTGCCTGGTAGGGAGAAAGAATCGTGAACTTGATGCCGAGTTCCGCCAGGACTTCCAAAGTTTGGAGGTCTACAGCCGTTTCCGGCAGCCACATTCCCTCGGGATGGCGGCCGAATCGTTTTTCAAAGTCGCGGATACCCCAAAGAATTTGCGTGTACTTGTCCTGACGGGTCGCCAGGGGAAGGATCATGTGGTTGTAGGCCTGCGCCACCGCCGAGCCATGGCCCGAGAAAAGCTGTTGGCTTTCGCGGTCGGCGGTCAGGATCGCTTCATAGACGGACGGACTTTTCTGCTCCATCCATGAAAGCAGGGTAGGACCGAAGTTGAAACTGATCTTCGAATAATTGTTGACGATCTGAAGAATTCTGCTGTCACCGTCCAGAATTCGCGAGGCGCTGTTGGGCGCATAGCACTCCGCTGTGACCCGCTCGTTCCAATCGTGATAGGGATAGGCGGAGTCCTGGTATTCCACCGCCTCCAGCCAGGCGTTTTCGCGTGGCGGTTGGTAGAAATGGGCATGAATACATACGTACCGTTCCATCAAGTCTCCCAAGTTGTGGCCTCATTACGCGCGCGACGAGGGGCGAGTAGGGCACTCTGGATTCATACTTCCACTACTGTGTTCGGCCCGACGCTCTTTGCCAGGTTGTCAGGACAGGTTCCGAGAACAACCGTCCCGATTCCTTCTGCATCTTTGGGGAGTCGTCCCTTGCCGCTGGGTGAGGATAGGTTAACAGCAAGAGTCGCAAACTGCGCAATCGACCCGGTGCTTTGATGCGGAGTGCTCATTTGGGGTTCCGCAGAACCGGCACTATCTGTTTATACTTCATTCGGACACGAAGCAGGTTCCCGGCGCCAAATGAGGGAGCGGCTTCGCCGTTGTAGGCGCCTGCGCAGACTGTTTCATTTCATTGCAGCATCAGATTACGGCCGAGGCGATTGAGAGTGAACAGCCGAGCTTCACTGGAACCCGGATACGTCCCTTGTTCAACCTACCGTCTTCAACTTAACCAGCGTTTTACGTTTTCCCAGGCCGCCGCGGTGGTCGCTTACCTGCATGATTTGGGAATCACCGACTGCTACACCTCTCCGTTCCTGATGGCCCATCCCGGCAGCATGCACGGTTACGACGTCACCGACCACACTCGCTTCAACCCCGAAATCGGTTCCGAGGAACAATTCACCGAATTCGCGGAACGCCTGAAGCAGCGCGGCATGGGCCTGGTGGTTGACGTCGTGCCCAACCACATGTGCATCACGCATCCGTCGAACCTCTGGTGGTGGGATGTGCTGGAGAACGGGCCCAGTTCGGACTATTCCCGCCACTTCGACATTGATTGGAACCCTCCCAAATCAGAGCTGGCCAACAAGGTCCTGCTGCCGTTTCTGCCTGACCAGTTTGGCCTGGTGCTGGAAAGCCAGTCCATTCGCGTGCTCTACGACGGCGGCGGTTATGCTCTGGACTCATTCGGTACACACTTTCCCCTGGCTCCACGTTCATGGGCACCGTTGCTGGAACGAACCCTGGTGAAGACGAAGGAAAAGCTTCCCGATACCGATGGGCACGTGCTGGAACTGGAGAGCATTATCACGGCGATCTCGCACCTTCCTCCGCGCGAAGACACTGAGCTGGCTAGAGTGCGGGAGCGGCAGCGGGAGAAGGAGGTCATCCGGCGCAGGGTGGCGGCCCTGGTCGAGGACAGCGATGTGGTCCGGATGAGTCTGAAGGAAGTATTGACTGTGATCAACGGCAGCAAGGGAGATACTCACAGCTTCGACTCTCTGGAAAAGCTTCTGGACGATCAGGCTTACCGTTTGAGTTTCTGGCGCGTGGCGTCCGACGAGATCAATTACCGGCGGTTTTTTGACATCAACGATCTGGCCGCGATCCGGGTGGAGAGCCCAGAGGTATTCGCCATCGTTCATCGTATTCCGTTTGAACTCATGCAGAAGTCGCTGGTGTCGGGAATCCGCATTGACCATCCTGATGGTTTGTTCGATCCCCTCCGTTATTTCGAGGATCTTCAGGCCCAAGCTCCTCTGCCTAACCATGCTTCTGCGAGCGGCTCCGGAAACGGTTCCCGGCGCCGGGTTTACCTGGCCGCGGAAAAAATTCTGGTCGGCGACGAAGAGCTTCGCCCGGGCTGGGCCATCGAAGGAACCACCGGCTACGGCTTCCTCAACCTGCTCAACGGACTGTTCGTGGATTCGTCCAAAGCGCGCTTCTTCCAGCGCCTGTACAGGAAGTTCACGGGATGGTCGCAGAGCTACTCCGATCTGATCTATGAAAGCAAGCGCCTGGTCATGCAAGTCTCGATGTCCAGCGAACTCAACGTACTTTCGCGCCGTCTGGACCGGATTTCCGAGCAACATCGCCGCTCCCGCGATTTCACGCTGGAAAGTCTGCGCGACGCGCTGCGCGAAGTGATTGCCTGCTTCCCGGTGTACCGGACCTACATCCGCACCGACACTCGGCATCCCGACGAACAGGACGAGCGTTACATCCGCGCATCCATTAAGACGGCGAAACGGCGCAACCCGGCCACCAGCGGTTCGGTCTTCGATTTCATTCAGGACCTGCTGCTGCTCAAAGATCCGGATAGCATCGGGGATGCCGACCGTGCTGACCGCCGTTTGTTTGTCATGCGTTTTCAACAGCTGACCGGACCAGTTATGGCAAAAGGGCTGGAGGATACCGCCTTCTATCGTTACTGTCCGCTGCTGTCGCTCAACGAGGTGGGCGGGTCGCCCGATAAGTTCGGGGTAGCGCTGGCGCACTTCCACGGCAAGAACGTGACCCGCCGCCAGTCGTGGCGTAATGCGATGCTAGCCAGTTCCACGCATGACACCAAGCGCAGTGAAGATGTCCGGGCGCGCATCAATGTGCTGTCAGAAATTCCGGCCGAGTGGTATCGGGCGATCCGCGCCTGGCAACGCTTGAATGAGGAGAAGAAAATCCAGGTCGCGGGTGAAGCCGTCCCCAGCGCGAACGAGGAGTACTTTCTCTATCAGACGTTGTTGGGCGCATGGCCACTGAACTCGATGGACGCCGCTGGGTACGCAGACTTTGTCGGCAGAATCCACGGGTATATGGAGAAAGCCCTGCGCGAGGCGAAGGTGAACACCAGCTGGATCAATCCCAATACTGAATATGAAGCCGCGTTTCACACCTTTCTCGATTCCATCCTGGATCGTTCCGGCGGGAAGTTGTTCCTGGAATTGTTCGCGCCGTTCCAAACGAAAATCGCAAGAGCCGGAATCTTCAACTCGCTTTCCCAGACTCTGTTAAAGATAACAGCCCCCGGTCTTCCCGATTTCTACCAGGGAACGGAGGTCTGGAACTTCAGCCTCGCCGACCCGGACAACCGCCGCCCGGTTAACTACGATCAGCTCCAGGCGCAGCTCAAGCAGCTTCACGCTTCCGAGTCCGAGGATCCGGCTGCGCTCGTCGATCGGTTGGTTGCCCAGCCGGCCGACGGCAGTCTCAAACTTTATCTGACTCGCTGCGCCCTGCGCTTTCGCCGGGAGCATCGCGCATTGTTTGCCAAGGGAAGCTACCAGCCGCTGCGCGCCGCCGGAGAAAAAGGCAAGCATTTGATTGCCTTCGGCCGCTCCTTCCGCGGAACCACGGTCCTCGTGGTGGCAGGGCGCTTCTTTGCCCAGCTGGGCGCGGATCCAGGCGCTCCGTTGGGCGCTGGCGTCTGGGGCGATGCGGAAGTCGTCCTGCGCAAGCAGCTTCCATCCGGTCCTTACCGCGACCTGTTCACCGGGAAAACGGTCTCTCCAGTTCGGCGGGATGACGAAGTCGTTCTGCCGATTTCCGAAGCCTTTTCGCACTTGCCCATCGCCATGCTGGTTAATATTGATGCGAACAGCAAGGGTCAGGCCGATGACCAGTAGCCCAGCTGAACGAGGTTGGAGGCTTCAGTTTGGCGCATCGGTTCGCGGCGACAACACCACGGAGTTTCGGGTCTGGGCGCCAAACTTGCCCAACCTGGCAGTTCGTATCCTGGGAGAACGCCCGCGCACGATTCCCATGACGCGGTCCTTGAACTCAGAAGACTTCGAGCTCGTGGCCACAGTCCCGCACGTCAGCGAGGGGATGGACTACTTTTATGTCCTCGACGGCGAGCGGGCGCGTCCCGATCCCGTTTCGAGGTGGCAACCGCGCGGCGTACATGGTCCTTCACGCGTTGTGAATCCCGCGTCGTTTCAGTGGTCAGACCAGGGCTGGACTGGAATACCGCTCAAGGATTTCATCATCTACGAATTTCACACCGGCACATTTACCCGGGAAGGAACTTTTGAGAGCGTCATTCCCCGCCTGCCGTATCTTCGGGATCTCGGCATCACCGCCCTCGAAATCATGCCGGTCGCGGAAGTTCCCGGAAATCGAAACTGGGGATACGACGGCGCCAGCCTCTACGCGCCCCAATCTTCGTACGGCGGTCCGACTGGGCTGAAGAAATTGGTGGACGCCTGCCACCAGCACGGCCTCGCCGTAGTTCTGGACGTGGTCTACAATCACCTAGGCCCCGAAGGGAACTATGTTCCCGAGTTTGCTCCCTGCTTCACCGATACCCACCACACGCCCTGGGGAAAGGCGATCAATTTTGACGGGCCCGGGAGCGATGGCATTCGCCGTTTCATCATCGACAACGCTTTGTACTGGCTTACCGAATTTCATGTTGACGCGCTGCGGTTGGATGCCATCCACGGCATCTACGACTTCGGCGCTCGCCACGTTCTCGATGAACTGTCCGACGCTTTTCACAGTCAGGCCAAGCGGCTCAAGCGCCAGGCTTGGTTGATTGCCGAGAGCGACCTCGAAGATGTCCGTATCATCAATCCGCGCTCCCAGGGAGGCTACGCGCTTGACGCGCAGTGGCACGACGACTTTCACCACGCTCTCTATGCCCTGCTCACCAACGAGCGGGAAGGTTTTCTCGTGGATTTCGGAGCGCTGGGCGACCTGTCAAAATCCATTCGCGACGGATTCGTTTTCGACTGGAAATATTCGCGCTATCGCCAGCGTCATCATGGCAGCTCCTCGAAAGACCGGCCCGGAGAACAATTCGTCGGGTTCATTCAGAACCACGATCAGATCGCCAATACCAGCCGGGGCAAACGACTGGCCAGCCTGGTTTCCGCCGGAGAGCAAAAATTGGCGGCGGTGCTCACGCTCTGCTCGCCTTTCTTACCGTTGCTGTTCATGGGAGAGGAATACGGAGAAACCGCTCCGTTCTTCTACTTCACCAGCTTCGAAGACCAAGGTCTGGCAAGTGCAGTGCGCGAGGGACGCAAGAGGGAACTGGGGTCGCACTACTCAGAGGGCGATTTCGCCGATCCGCAAGCGCTGACTACGTTCGAGCGTTGCAAGCTGGATTGGTCGAAGCCTGCGACTTCACCTTATGCCGAAATACTGCGTCTCTACCGCGACTTGATTTCTTTGCGGAAGCGACACGCCTGCCTGGGAAACTGCCGTAAGGATCTCGCCGAAATACAGATTGATGAGAATGCGAAGACGTTCGTGATGAAGCGGCCTGACCCGGCCGGCAGTAGCGCCCTGTTGATTTTCAATTTCTCCGCCGCAGCGCAGAGCGTTCCGATCGCAGGCGATTCCCAACCGTGGCGATTGCTCTTATGGACAGGAGACCAAGTCTACGGTGGGAGCCCGGAACCGCGGCCGCTTGAAACTCTGGCCCCAGGCTCAACGTTCGCCATATCCCTGGCGGCATTTGAGGCCGTCATATACATGACTTGACGCAGGCTAAGAGCCAAGTTTTCGGACCCGTTGTCTCATCTGGCTCCCCTGTCCAGATGAGTGTCGTGCTGGCGCACGCTCCGCCATGGCATGTGATAAATTTGAAAAACGGGCCAAATATCAGTGTTTTCTTACGTCGACGGGTTCTCGATGCACCCCGCCTGTCTTTAACCAATGGCCTGGAAATCAACGTTGGGAGGTCGGCACCACGAATGACGGGCGAAGAAAACAGAACCATCACGCCCGCCTTCTTTCGCCGCGTGGTCATCGAGAACGTCCAGCCGCAAGTCGATTGTGGACGGTTTCCCATCAAGCGCACGATCGGTGATCGCGTGTTGGTCACCGCCGACATCTTTGCCGACGGGCACGACATTTTGTACGCCGTTTTGCGACACCGCCCCGCGTCTCAGCCCGATTGGGAAGAAGTTCCGATGGAAGCACAACCCAATGATCGGTGGCAGGCGGAGTTTACTGTCCCGGCGCAGGGCCGACATCTTTACACGCTGCAAGCCTGGGTCGACCACTTTCAATCCTGGAGCCGCGATTTGGAGAAGAAGTTCGCAGCGGCGCAAGATATATCAGTCGACATTTTGACCGGGGTCCAACTGATCAAAGCGGCCACCGCCCGTGCCACTGCAAAAGACAAAGCCCTGCTCACGACGGCGGCCGAAGAGGTAACGAAGCTGGCCGCAACTGACCTGCCCAAGGCTGTAGAGAAGTCGTCGAGCCCGGAACTGAAAACTCTGATGATCCGGAATGCAGATCGCCGCCGGGCAACTGCCTACGGCAGGGAATTGGAGATTATCGTCGATCGCGAGAAAGCCCGCTTCAGTGCCTGGTATGAGATGTTCCCACGCTCTTCCTCGTCCCAAGCCGGACGCCCGGGAACTCTGCAAGATTGCACCAAGAGGCTGGGTTACGTTGCCGGTATGGGTTTCGACGTTCTTTACCTTCCTCCTATTCATCCCATCGGCCGGGTGAATCGCAAGGGAAAGAACAACGAAGAAGATGTTTCACCTGACGACGTGGGCAGCCCCTGGGCGATTGGAGCCCAAGAGGGCGGTCACAAGACCATTGATCCACAGTTGGGAACGCTCGACGATTTCAAGCAACTGGTGACGCGCGCAAAGCAATTGGGACTGGAAGTAGCGCTCGACCTGGCCTACCAGTGCGCACCTGACCATCCCTACGCCAAGGAACACAAGGAGTGGTTCCGCATCCGCCCGGATGGCACGGTGCAGTATGCCGAGAACCCGCCCAAGAAGTACCAGGACATCTATCCCTTTGATTTCGAGACGGAAAAGAGCCAGGAACTGTGGGAAGAACTTCGCAGCGTGGTGCTCTACTGGATCGACCAGGGTGTCCGCATTTTTCGCGTCGACAATCCTCACACCAAGCCGTTCGATTTCTGGGAGTGGCTGATCACCGACATCAAGGGCCGCTACCCTGACGTCCTGTTTCTCGCGGAAGCTTTCACGCGGCCGAAAGTGATGTACGAACTGGCCAAGCTTGGTTTCACCCAGTCCTACACCTACTTCGCCTGGAGAAACGCCAAACTTGAGCTCACCGAATATTTCAAGGAAATCACGCAAACCGATGTCCGGCAATACTTTCGCGGGAATCTTTGGCCGAATACTCCCGATATCCTTACGGACTTCCTGCAAACAGGCGGACGCCCGGCTTTCATGATCCGGCTGGCGCTGGCCACTACTCTCGGCGCGAACTATGGAATCTACGGTCCTGCTTTCGAGCTGGGAGAAAACCGCGCGGTCCGTTCGGGAAGCGAAGAGTATCTCGACTCAGAGAAATACCAGGTCCGCACTTGGGACTTGGACAGTCCCACCAGCCTGGGTGAATTGATTACCAGAATTAACCGGATTCGGCGTGAAAACCCGGCGCTGCAGTCCGACTTGAACCTGAGCTTTCACCCGGTGGACAACGAGCAGATCATCGCGTACAGCAAGATGAGCGACGACCTGTTGAATATTATCGTCGCAGTGGTGAACCTGGACCCGCAGCGCACTCAAGCCGGAATGGTTGATCTGCCCCTGGCTCTGTTCCACCTTGACCCGCTGCAGCCCTACCAGATGCACGATTTGCTGACGGACGCGAAATACGTCTGGCGCGGCGCGCGCAATTATGTGGAACTGAATCCGCAGCGCTTGCCCGCCCACATCTTTTGCATCCGACGGCGGGTGCGCACGGAAAATGGCGTCGATTATTTTGTTTAAGAAGTGATTGCAGGAGAGAAAAGCCTTGCCCATGTCACAGGACCAGCTCTGGTACAAGGACGCCGTCATCTACCAGGTCCACGTGCGCACGTTTTTCGATACCAACGCCGACGGAATCGGCGATTTCCGAGGCCTGGCGCAAAAGCTCGACTATCTTCAGGACTTAGGTGTCAATGCCGTCTGGCTGATGCCGTTCTTTCCTTCGCCTCTGCGCGACGACGGCTACGATATCGCAGATTATTTTTCGGTGCATTCGAGCTACGGCAGTCTCGAAGACTTCAAGGCCTTTCTCCAGGCTGCCCACGAACGCGGGATACGGGTGATCGTGGAAATGGTTTTGAACCACACCTCCGATCAGCATCCCTGGTTTCAGGAGTCGCGCAAGTCGCGGGACAATCCCAAGCGCGATTGGTATGTATGGAGTGACACCGACACCAAGTATCAGGGCGTCCGCATCATTTTCGTGGACACGGAATTGTCAAACTGGGCCTGGGACCCGGTTTCGAAGGAATATTACTGGCACCGGTTCTTCAGTCATCAGCCTGATCTTAACTACGATAATCCGGCCGTCCGCGAAGAGATGTGGAGGGTGATGAAGTTCTGGCTGGACCTGGGAGTCGACGGGTTCCGGCTGGATGCCGTGCCCTACCTGGTCGAGCGCGAAGGCACATCGTGCGAGAATCTGCCGGAGACCCACGCCGTCCTGAAGGAACTGCGCGCCAAAATGGACCAGTACTATCCCGGCAAGATGCTGCTGGCGGAGGCCAACCAGTGGCCGGCGGATTTGCGCGCCTACTTCGGCGAGGGCGACGAGTTTCACATGGCATTTCATTTCCCGCTCATGCCCAGAATGTTCATGGGCCTGAAGCTGGAAGATCGCAAGCCCATCACCGAAATACTTAAACAGACGCCTCAGATTCCGGCATCGTGCCAGTGGTGCTTGTTCCTGCGCAACCATGACGAACTGACCCTCGAAATGGTCACTGACATGGAGCGCGACTACATGTATGACACGTATGCGCGTGATAAACACATGCGCATCAATGTCGGCATTCGCCGTCGCCTGGCGCCCCTGCTGGACAACGATCGCCGGCGCATCGAGCTGATGAATGGAATGCTCATGTCGCTTCCCGGCACTCCCATCATTTATTACGGCGATGAAATCGGCATGGGCGATAACGTCTATCTCGGCGATCGCAATGGTGTGCGGACGCCCATGCAGTGGCAAGGTGGCTGGAACGCTGGATTTTCTGGCGCCGACCCCGAGAGTCTTTATTCACCACTTGTGCTCAATCCGGTTTATGGCTACCAGGCGGTGAACGTCGAATCGCAAAAGCGCTTTGATCACTCGCTGCTTTGCTGGATGAAGCGCATTATCAAGGTGCGCAAGGCCAATCCCGTGCTGGGCCGGGGCTCAATCGAGTTTCTTTATCCCGCGAACCATAGAATTCTGGCTTACGTGCGGCAACTGGACAAAGAGTCCATCCTGGTCGTAAACAATCTTTCCAGCACCGCCCAGGCGGTGGAACTTGATCTGCGCGCCTTCAAAGGGAATATCCTGATCGAGATGTTCGGACGAAACATTTTTCCACGAGTAGGAGACTTGCCCTATCTTCTGACTCTGGGTCCATACCAGTTTTATTGGTTTCGTCTGCGCAAGATCTGAACTCTAACGGAGGCAGGATTTGGCCGAGGAAAGCATTCTTACGGATGAGTTTCTTCGCCAGCTGATCGACGTGGGTGAAGCGGACGTTCTTGTAGGTGTGCCCACCTACAACAATGCCGCCACCGTCGGTCAGGTGGTGCAGACCATTCGTGCCGGCCTGCTCAAATATTTTCCCCGGGAGCGCGCGGTCATCGTGAATGCCGATGGGGGCTCGCGAGATCAAACCCCTGAACTGGTCCGGGGCGCTTCGATCAACGACCTGCAGCATTCCACCGACCTGAACGCCCTGCGCACGCTGCACAGCATCAGCGCGGAGTATGCGGGAGGCCCGGCGACGGGCACGGCGCTGCGCACCATTTTGGCCTCGGCGGAACTCCTGCGCGTCTCCGCTTGCGCCGTGGTTTCGCCCGAATCCACCACCATCGAGCCCGAGTGGATCGAGCGGCTCCTGCGTCCGGTCTATCAGGGCAATTTTGATTTTGTCACGCCACTCTACCGCCGCCACAAATTTGACGGATTGCTGATGCGCAACCTGGTTTATCCCATGACGCGCGCCTTCTACGGCAAGCAGGTCCGCGAGCCATACGCGTCGGAATTTTCGTTTTCTGGACCGCTGGCCAGCCATTTTCTCGGGCAGGAAATCTGGACTCAAGAAGTGGGGCACACCGGCACCGAAATTGCGCTGACAATTTCTGCGATCACCGGGGGCTTCCGGCTGGCGCAATCTTTTCTTGGCGTCAAACCTCACGTGGACGCCCGCGCCGCCGACCTGGTCGCAGCCATGCGCCAGACCGTGGGCGCGCTGTTCTGGTCGCTCGAACCCAACTTTTCACTCTGGAGCGCGAAAACCGATTCGCAGCCCATCCCCACTCTGGGCTCAGGGCAAGAGGTAACGCTGGAGCCGCTGCGGATAAACCGCAAACGTCTTTTCGGCATGTTCCGCTCCGGCGTCGGCCGAACTGGAGCCCGTACTCAAGTCGATTCTCTCGCCGCCCACGCTCACTGAGCTGCAACGAATCTCCGCGCTCGACGAAGATGATTTTCTTTTTGAAGATGAGCTCTGGGCCCGCACCGTTTATGAGTTTGCCGCTTCGTACCACAAGGCCGTCATCAGCCGGGACCACATCGTACAGGCTCTGGCGCCTCTCTATCGCGGCAGGGCATTCACGTTTCTGGTGGAAAACCGCGAAGCTTCGGGAGAACAGGTGGAGCAGAACGTGGAAGACTTTTGCATGACGTGTGAACGATTGAAGCCGTCCCTGGTGGAACTGTGGAACGGAAGGAAGTGAGGTCACCATGCGGGAAATAATTGTCCATGAATTGACCCAGGCCACGCAGGAACTGGTGCGCGAATTTGCGCGCTTCCTGCCGCGCCTGCTGGTGATGCTGATCGTGGTGCTCGTTGGCTGGGTGATCGCATACCTGGTCAAATCGATCCTGCGCAGTTTTTTACGTCTGATCAAGTTCGACAAACTTTCCGAGGGTGCCGGAGCTACCCAGTTGCTCAGCAAGGCCGCGCTGCCGTCCTCCACGGAACTGGTCAGCCGCTTCGCCTTTTGGACCGCCTGGCTGGGTTTCATTCTCGTGGGAGTGAGCGCGCTTGGCATCCTGGGCATGCAGGAATATGTGACGCGGTTCTTCGTTTTCCTGCCGCGCCTGCTGGTGGCGCTGATCTTCCTCTTCATCGGATTGCTGGCGGCCAGTTTTTTCTCTCGCGCCGCTCTGCTCTGGGCGGTCAACACTGACATGCCCTCGCCGCGGCTATTGAGTTCCGCCGCCCGCGTTCTCATCACCGTCTTCACGGCATCAGCGGTCTTTGAAGAACTCGGCCTTGCCGACTCCACCATGCTGCTGGCCTTTGCCATTGTGCTGGGAGCGGTGATGCTGGGCCTGGCCATTGCATTTGGCCTTGGCGGCAAGGATCTGGCCAGAAGATTTCTGGAAGCTCGCTTCGCCCCGGAAAAGAAGGAAGGACAAGAGCGGGAGGACGAGCTTTCGCCGCTGTAGAGGGACAGTGGACGAAATGTAGGCGCGAGCGTCCGCGCTCGTGCGGAGACTCCAGTGGCGCTGCAGCACGAGCGTGGACGCTAGCGCCTACATTTATCTGCCGAGCATCGCCATGTCAACCAGTTCATCTCCGGAAGACCTGTTCCTCGCGGCTCTGAAGGGAAGTCTTCCCCTTGCTCTGCCACAATTCTTGGTCAAGCAACGCTGGTTCGGCGGCAAGGCCCGGATGATTGTGTCTGTCGAAGTCTCCGACATCATTCCTTTCCATTCCGGCAGCCTCCGATCCTATTTCATTCTTGCCCACATCAACTACACCAGCGGGCCAGTGGAGACGTACGACATCCCGCTGGTGCCGGTTCTGGACGGGCCCGCACGGCTCAGTAGCTCCTCTTTGCTGAGAATTCAGCCGGAAGACTTTCCTGGAGTGATCGTCCTCAAGGACGCTTTGATGGACGAGAACTTTCTCGCCCATCTGCTCGATGCAATCGCAAACGGGGTCTCGCTGCGGGGAGCAAGGGGCCAAGTTCGGGCAGTTTCGACGCCTGTGCTCCAGTCTCTCTGGCAACCATCGCAAGGCCCGCTCACGCCATCTGTAATGAAGACGGAGCAAAGCAACAGCTCGGTGGTCTATGAAAAATGCCTGGTGCTGAAAATATTTCGACGGTTGGAGGAAGGTCTGAACCCCGATTTGGAGATCGGCGCTTTTCTGACCGGCAAAACATCGTTTCGCAATGTGCCTCCACTCGCGGGATATCTCGAATATCTGAGTGAAGGGGGAACCCGCACTGCGCTGGGCATGCTGCAGGGCTACGTCGCAAATCAGGGCGACGCCTGGCAGTTCACCCTGAAAGTTCTCGCGGAATACTACGAAAGGGCGCCACAGTTGGGCGTTCCGCTGAGCGAAGTGCCTCACGCGCCGCTTCTCAAGCTATGCGCCCTCGCGATACCGGATGAGGCGAGGCGGCGAATCGGTCCGTATCTCGATTCAGCCGAGCTGCTTGGCCGGCGGACTGCTGAGCTTCACCTGGCCCTGGCGTCTCATCCGGAAGACGCTGATTTCGCGCCGCAGCTATTCTCCGAAGTGGACCTCCAAGCTTTCGCGAACTCTGCTGTCCAGCTCATGACCGCCAACTTTGTCATGCTCCGCCGCCTCAAGGATGGAATGCCGGACCACTCTCGCCAGGCAGCGGACAGCGTACTCAAACTTGAAGAAATTGCCCGCCGCCGCTTTCAACTCCTCACCGGGCGGAAGATTTCGGCCGTGGTTACCCGCACCCACGGCGACTATCATCTCGGACAGGTTCTCTTCACTGGCAGAGACTTCGTCATCATCGATTTCGAAGGCGAGCCCGCGCGCCCTCTGGAAGAACGACGGAAGAAGCGGTCACCGCTTCAGGATGTTGCCGGCATGCTGCGCTCGTTCCACTACGCCGCCTATGCCCCGCTGCTCCAGCAGCAAAGTGGTGCGAGTTTGACGCAGGAACAGCTTCAAGTCCTGGGACAGTACGCCCAATACTGGCAAAAATGGGTGTCGGCAACTTTTCTGAAAACGTATCTCGATGTGTCCGGAAATTCGAACTTCATTCCCCAGGACAGGGAAGAGTTGGCACTGCTGTTGGACCTATACCTGCTGGACAAAGCTGTGTACGAACTCGGATATGAACTGAACAATCGGCCGTCGTGGGTCAGGATTCCGTTAGATGGCATCTCGCAGTTGCTTCAGGATTCCATCTAGTTTCGAGGGTGCCCCGTCCAAGCTTCGCTTGGGCGGGGATTTCGTTGCGGGGGACGCGGTTCCGCAGTTCATGGAATCTCCGCCCCTTCGCACGGCACTCCCCACGGAATTCTTTGACGGAGAGACGAAAAACCCCGCACAAGCGGAGCTTGGACGGGGCACCCTTGAGTGTATATCCAGGACTGCAAAATCTTAACTTACGCCGGTCCGCTTTTCCCCTTACCAAACGCCTTTTGGATGAGCGTGTAGCGCGCGGCGCCCATGATCCCGCAATCATCATTCAGCACGACTTTCACCGGCATTTCTTCCAGCAGGCCTCGCATGCGCCCCTTGCTGAGGAGTGCTTCCATGAATGCCGGGTCCTGCATCCTGGACAGATTTTTGGCGGCAATGATGCCGCAAATGAAAATTCCACCCGTGGCCATGAAAGTCAGAGCACAGTCACCAGTCTTGGCCCCATATAGGCTCACAAAAATAGAGAGAGTCTGCTCACAAATGGGGGCTTTCTTTTCCTGGGCGACCTGCGATATCAGAGCCGGAGCGTCATGCGCTTTGTTCATCTGTTCTTTCAGCCACGACGGCTCCTCGGCTTTCTTGGTGTCACGAAGAAACTCATAGATGTTCTTGATCCCGGGCCCGGAAAGAAGTCGCTCCGTGCTGACGTGGCCGTGCTTTTTCAGGATATAGCGGAACAGTTCGACTTCCAGGTCGTTCCGGGGCGCGAAATCCGTGTGCCCGCCTTCGCAGGCAAAAGGATGATGCCGAAAGCCGTCCCAATAGAGGCCGGCTACACCCAGGCCGGTTCGGGCTGCAATGACGGCGCGATTTCCCTCCGCGTCATCCGATCCTGCCTGCAGCGTGACCAGATCTTTCGATTCGAGCGCATCCACCCCGTAGGCATAGGCCTCGAGATCATTGATCAGGCCCACTGAATCGAGCTTGAGTTGCTTCGCCAGTTCGCGCGAATCAATGGTCCAGGGAAGATTTGAAATCTTGCTACGTCCGCCGCGCACCGGGCCGGCCACGCCGAAGCACGCGCTGTGTACCGGAATGCCTTCCGTCTTGACGAACTCTGCAACAATTTCCGACAGGCCACCACGCTCCTGGCTGGGGTAGGTCTTTCCGACGACGGTTTGCAGCTTGCTGCCTTCGGTGTTGAAGGCGGCGAGTCGAGTGCGGGTTCCGCCAATGTCGCCTGCGAGAATCATGGTTCGATTTTCCTCCACTGCCGGCCGTCACGGGCCAGCAGTTCGTCGGACTCCGCCGGTCCCCACGTGCCTGAGGGATAGTTGGGAAATCTGCGCGGGGGCAGGGCTTGCCACACATCGAGAACCGGGTCCACGATACTCCAGCCCGCCTCCACCATATCGGCGCGCTGGAACAGAGTTGCGTCTCCTATCATGCATTCATAAATCAGAACTTCATACCCGGTGTAGGCGGCCGCGCCAAAGTACTTGCTGTACTCAAAGCTCATGTCGACGGATCCCACGCGCAGCACCGGCCCGGGAACCTTGGCCCCGAAGCTCAGCGATATCCCTTCCACAGGCTGTATCTGCATGACCAGTTGGTTGCTGTGATTGTGGACGGGAGAGTTACGAAAAATCTCGAACGGGGTGCCCTTGAACTGGATAGTGATTTCGGTGTGGCGCCGCGCCAGGCGTTTCCCAGTGCGGATATAAAAAGGCACTCCGGCCCATCGCCAGTTGTCGACGTTCAGCTTCAACGCCAGAAAAGTCTCGGTTCTAGATTCAGGGGCCACTCCGGGCTCGGAGCGGTAGGCCGCTGCTCTCTCTCCGTCGATGACTCCTTCGCCGTACTGCCCACGCACGCTCGAATAGAGGACATCTTCCGAGTCCAGCGGCTGCACCGCCCGCAGAATCTTCGCTTGCTCGTTGCGGACGGCGTCCGCCTGAAATGATACTGGCGGCTCCATCGCCGTCAGGCTGATCAGTTGCATGATGTGGTTGGGCACCATATCGCGCAGCGTGCCCGCGGTGTCAAAGTATCCGCCGCGCAATTCCACACCGACGGTTTCCGCATTCGTGATCTGGACATGATCGATGTAACGCCGGTTCCAGATGGGCTCAAAGATGGCGTTGTCGAAGCGGAACACCATGATGTTCTGCACCGTCTCCTTGCCTAGGTAGTGATCGATGCGATAGATCTGGTTTTCCGCCAGCACCGCCTTGATATCCCGGTTCAAGGTCTTTGCCGAGTCCAGGTCGTGCCCGAAAGGCTTTTCTATGACCACTCGCCGCCAGCATCCGGCTGTTTGGTCGGACAATCCCGCCTGGCCCAGTTGCTGCACAATGGGGGCAAAGAACTTTGGCGCCGTGGCCAGGTAGAACAGATAGTTCGACTGAGTGCCGTGCTCCTTGTCCACGCCGGCGAGTTGGGTCGCGAGAGCCGAATACGTGGCCGGATTGCCGAATTCGCCGCGCAGGTAGTAGAGCCGATCGACGAACCACTTAAAGTCTTCGGTGCCGCGGTCCCCGGCATTAAGGAAACTGGTCACCTGGTCGCGAAATTGATCCCGAGTCAAATCGTCGAAGGCCACACCCACCACGGCAAAAGTCTTGGGAAGGAGTTTGGCTTTCACCAGGTTATACAGGGCAGGGACCAGCTTGCGCTTGGTCAGGTCACCGGAGGCCCCGAAAAGAACCATGACGCATGGACCAGCTACCTTGCCGATCTGCTCGTGTTCCTCTTGCCCACTCACTGTCGCTGCCGTCGCCATGTCTTCTGGGGGGTAGTGATCTCGATCGCGGTCGCCCGCCGGAGGCATTGTAGGACAGTGTGGGTGAAATTCACAATCGCGGACTGGGGGACTCCATTCCGACAACCGAACACCGGGGCCAACCAGCGATATCCATTTGCAGCTTGTCCGGTATAATCCAAATTCCGCTAGGGTAATCAGGAATAAAAGAGGTGGAATGAGAGTTCGGCCCGGTGTGGAGCTGGCGAGCCTGAGTGATGTCGGCTGCCAGCGAGAAAACAACGAAGACCGCTATTCCTATTGGGAACCGGCCAACGATCTGGAGTTCCCAATGAAGGGCCGGCTGGCCATTGTGGCGGATGGTATGGGCGGATACGAAGGCGGCCAGGAAGCCAGCCGCATCGCGGTTGAAGCTATCGAAGAGGTCTACGCGAATGGCGGCGTAGGAAACCCGCGAAGCTGGCTTTTAGAGGGCTTCCAGGCAGCGCACCATCGTATCCAGGAGTATGCCGACAAGTATCCCGACTTGCAGGGGATGGGGACCACCTGCACCGCAATGGCCCTGATCGACCATCAACTTTATTTCGCGCACGTAGGGGACAGCCGCTTGTACATGGTGCGGGGTTCCACCATCTCGCGACTTACGCACGATCATTCCTATGTCAGCCGGCTGGTCGAAAACGGCGTCCTCCGCGCTGAGGAGGCCGAATCTCATCCTCAGCGCCATATCCTAACTGCCGCGCTGGGAGCCGGCGCCAGCATCACTCCCGATTGTCCGCCAGAGCCCGTGGCCCTTGAGTCGGGAGATGTGCTGGTGCTTTGCACGGATGGTCTGTGGGGCCTGCTCACCGAAGCCGAGATCCAAAGCGCGGTGGCGGGCAAGACTGCCGCTGAAATCTGCGACACTCTGGTGGACACCGCCAAAAGGCGGGGCGGCCCGGACAACATCACGATGCAGGTCCTACGCATTAACTAATCCCCGTGTTTCCGCTGAGCAAACCCTATTAACGCGATAGGGTTTTATGCCATCATGGGCCGTAATGAAAATCTCCCAAAAAGGCCTCTACGCCCTGCAGGCCATGATGATGCTGGCCCGGCACTACAACCAGGGAGCCATCCGCATCCGTGACATCGCCTATGAGGAAGTCCTCCCGGAGAAATTTCTGGAACTGATTCTCTTGGAATTGAAGAACGCGCGCATCGTCGAGAGCGTGCGCGGCGCCAAGGGCGGATACCAGTTGCGCCGCCCGCCGTCCGAGATTCAACTCAGCGAGATCATCCGGTTGATCGACGGGCCGCTGGCGCCGTTCGGCGATGCCGAGCAACTGCGCAGCCTGATCGATCGCGACCTCGAGCATCGCGCCCTCTACCAGGTCTTTCTTGAGGTCCGCGACGCTGCCGCCAAAATTCTGGAGCACACGACCCTGGCCGATATTGTCAACCCCAAGTTCGTCAAAGCCGGTAAGCGCTTGAGGAAGAAGAAGAGTGCCGATCCCAGAGTCTTGCCCATGGTGGTGCCGGGAAACCCTCGCCAAAGCAGGGGAGACTGACAGTTTCTCGCCTTCTTTCATTTGATCCCAGATACAGCGCTTGCGTTATTGGGCCGCTCTGGTGTTAAATACGAGTCATCTTATAGGGATACTAGGGATAGCAGACCGGTAGTAAACAAGTGAAGGGCACGAATTACACCTTGACACTGAATCTCAAGCCCCGGGTTTCCCCACTGCAGCCGCTGCAATCGCGCGGGTGTCAGTCACAGTCCTCCACGGGCTGTTGTTGTTGTAACAGCTAGCAGACCAGCACCTCACCTACACAATTCCCAAAGGCAGCAAACAAGGCAATGAATTTGTGCCTGGCTATTTTTCTATTCCAGGCAGTACCGCGTCAGCAAGCACGAAGTAAAGCAGAAACCAAACTTAACTAACGAAACGGAGAAACAATGAAACGGTTCTTGTGGTTCGGTGCATTCATTCTGATGATCAGCAGCGCAGCGGCGCAGACGGGTGCAAACCCCAAGGCCACTCCCTCAAAGCCCCCGGTAAAGAAGTCTGCTGCTCCGGCACGCGTGAGCACCAGGGAAGTCCAGGAGCTGCGCGACGCTCTGGCCTTACAGCAAAAGCAATCCGACGAGCAGCGCCAACAGTTGGAACAGGTAAAGTCCCAGCTCCAGCAATTGCTCGAGGCAACCCAGCAGGCCAACGCCTCTGCCCGGCAAGTGCAGGGTAACGCCGAGCAGGCGCAGGCCACGGCTGCCCAAGCCCAGCAATCGGCCACCGAGGCGCAGCGCCTGGCTGACCAGGCGTCCTCCAGCGTTACTGAGGCAAAAACCGCGCTGGCGGTCGCAGAAAAGAAATCCAAAGATGAAGACAAGAAGATTAGTGCTCTGCAAGACATCGTGGGGCGCTTCCGCTTCAATGGTGACATCCGGGTGCGGGGCGAGAGTTTTTTCCAGGACGGAGTGCCTGATCGGAACCGCGGCCGCATCCGTGTTCGTTTCGGCGTGGACGGCAAGCTGAACGAAGATTTTGTGGGAGGCTTTGCTCTGGCCACCGGGTCGCTGGGCGACCCCACTACGACCAACGAAACTTTTGCCAATTTCTTCGACCGCAAGACCATTGGTCTGGATCGAGGCTACATCACCTACAACCCGGTCGCGCACCGCTGGCTCTCCTTGACCGGCGGCAAGTTTGCCTACGCCTGGAACCGTACCCAGGTCACCGGCGACCCGGACATCAATCCCGAAGGCTTCAATGAAAAGTTTTCCTGGGATTTGAGCACGCCGGTGGTGAAGAACTTCACGGTCAATTTCATGCAGTTGCTGTACAACGAAGCTTCTGCGGGAACTGACTCGTACTCGCTGGGTGGGCAGGTATCGGCGAAACTCCAGCTTGGCCGCCTCACCACCACCCCGACTTTCATGGCCATCAAGTGGAACAATCCCGATGCCATCCTCCAGGCCAGCGCCTTCGCCGTGCAGGCGACCACGACCACAGGCGGCCTGCAGGTTCCGGGAGAAGGTCCAGGCTGCGGAAAGGGCTCAGGATTGCCGACTGTGCCGCCGTGCGCTTTTTCCGCCAACGGCATGACCAATGCCACGTACAACGACCCCAGCGGCAAGCCACACTTCTTTTCTCAATTTCTGTACGCTGACTTCATCCTGAATAACCAGATCAGGACCAGCTCGGACCGGTTTCCCATCAACCTGCTGCTGGAGTACGAAAACAACCTGGACGCGAAAGATCATCCCCTGGCGCCGACCGGAAACGGAGTTGTCCTGACCGGACTGGGCAAGCAGTCCCACACCTACCTGGCTGATATCAGCCTGGGTCAAACCAAAAATAAGAATGACTTCCAGCTGGGATATGCATGGCTGCGAGAAGAGCAGGACGCCGCCATCGCGTCATTCGCCGAGAGCGACCAGCGCGCGCCCACCAACATTCTGCAGAACCGGTGGTACGCGCTATGGAAGGTGCGGGCCAACACCGTGGCCAGCTACACTTTCTGGTACGGTCGCACGCTGAACAGCAACCTGCAGCACGCCATCCTGGCAACGGGAGTTGCTCCAGGACAGCAGGAGCCTTATCTCAAGCGCATGCAGTTTGACTTGATCTACTCGTTCTGATGCACGCCGGGCGCCGGCGAAAGTCGGCGCCCCTTGCTTCGTGTGAGGTTCGGTTGATCATCCAAAGCGACGTGGGGACGGCGACCCCGCCGGTCCGGGTTCGAGCGGAGCTCGACAGCGCAGGTGAATCGAGTGCCTCTGCGACTCCGACCTACCGCGTCGGCTCTCCGCCAGTCTCTGCTAGAATCCAACTGCAAACCATCAAGAATAAAAGGACAAGGGAGAGCAAACTTTGGCCGTCCTAGTCGTCGGAGGAGCAGGATATATCGGCAGTCACACCGCGCTGGCGCTCAAGCGCCGCGGTTACGAACCCATCATTTACGACAATCTGAGCGCTGGTCACGCTTCGCTCGCCCAGGGCTTCGAGCTGGTGGTGGGAGATATTTCGGATACCCACAAACTGGCGGCTCTCCTGCAGCGCGTTGACGCAGTCATGCACTTCGCCGCCCACGCCTACGTGGGCGAATCGGTAATCAATCCACGGAAATATTTCCAGAACAACGTGGTGAGTGGAGTTTCCTTGCTCAATGCTGTCCTGGATTCGAAGGTCCGCAAATTTATTTTCTCCTCGAGTTGCGCCGTTTACGGTACCCCGGCAAGAGTGCCGATCTCCGAGGATCTGCCGCGCGTCCCCGTGAATCCCTACGGCGTTACGAAATTGATTTTCGAGCAGGCCCTCGAGGCTTACGGCCCCGCTTACAAGCTGGGCTATGTGTGCCTTCGCTACTTCAACGCCGCCGGGGCCGATGAATCCGGCGCCATCGGGGAGATGCACAGTCCTGAAACTCACCTCATCCCCTCAGCGTTTGAAGCAGTTCGCGGAAAGCGCCCGGCGCTCGAAATCTTTGGTGACAAGTACCCCACTCCGGACGGCACCTGTGTGCGCGATTACATCCACGTCAGCGATCTGGCCGAGGCCCACGTTCTGGCGCTGGAATATCTGGCCGGTGGAACCTCGCAGGCGGTCAATCTGGGAACCGGCCGCGGCCACTCTGTGCGCGAAATTCTTTCGACCATCAAGCGGGTGACTGGCCACGAGGTACCCAGCCGCCCGGCTCCGCCCCGCCCTGGAGATCCGCCGGAGCTGGTTGCCGATCCAACCCGCGCCGAAAAGCTGCTGAAGTGGAAGGCCAAACGGTCGCTCGATGAAATTGTGGCCACGGCGTGGAAGTGGGACGAACACGTGCAGACTGCGGGGAAGTGAAGTCGCAGGAAGTCAGGCACGTGACTTGAGCAAAAATGCAAAGCGCTATCGACCCAGCGTCTAGGAGGCAGAAGGACGCTACGATAGCGCTGCTCGTACTTGGCCCGAACTAAGAAAAGTCTAGGCTGGAGATTGCACCAATCCTAGTGCATTGTCGGGTACCTCAAAAAACCTGTCGGTTCGGACTAAGCCTCCAGCTTTGTTAATTTTTTCAGTCGTTTAGCTGCATTTGTTAACGCAGACTCTAAACCTCGCAGATGTCGCTCCTCGGTCAGATAACTGATCACCATCATGCGCAGCACGCTCTCTCCCCGGACCTTGGTCTCTGAGATCCAGCGGCCACCATCTCGCGTGACCTCATCCACAATCGCATCGTGGTCGGCGGCCAATTGCTGCGGACTGCGGCCAGCCGGCTTGAGCCGGAAGGTGACGATCGGAAGCATCGGCGGAACAGCCAACTCGAAATCTTCAGAAGCTTTCACCCAGGCAACAAAGCTCTTCGAGAGTTTGAGCTGACGATCGATCAGTTCCTCATACGCCTGCCGCCCGTGCACTCGCAGGGTCAGCCACAGTTTCAGGGAATTCATGCGGCGCGTCCATTGTGTGCTGATGCGGGAGTTGTCCGGGAGTTGTGCGCCCGCGGCTTTCGGCATGTAAGGCGCGGCCACGGAAAATGCGCGCTCCAGAATCTCCGGATGACTGGTCAGGATCACGCCGGCGGCAAAAGGCATGGCCATCCACTTATGCGGATCCACCGTAAGCGAATCCGCCCGCTCGATGCCCCTCACCAGGTCGCGGTGCTGGTCGGAAAAGATCGCCACGCCTCCGTAAGCGCCGTCCACGTGCAACCACAGTTGATGCTTGCGGCAGACTTCCGATATCGCGACCAGGTCATCCACCGTCCCTGAGTTGGTGGTTCCCGCGGTGGCCACAACACAGAACGGCTTTCGTCCCACTGCAAGATCTTGAGCAATGGCCAGCGCCAGCATCTCAGGATCGAGTTGCGCCGCCTCGTTCACCGCGATCCGGCGCAGCGCCTTACGTCCGATCCCCAGCAACCCCGCAGATTTATCGAGCGAATGATGCGACTCGGCCGAGGCATAGAGAACCGGCTGGCCGCCGATCGCGGCCACCCCCTCCTCCACCGCCTCAGGAAATTTGGACGCCAGCGCCAGAGCCAGGCCGCTGAAGTTGGCTTCATTGCCTCCGCTGGTGAAGGTTCCGTTGAATTTTCCCGGCCAGCCCACGCGCTCGCCGATCCAACGCATGGTCTCCAGCTCAATTTTCGACGCCAGTTGCGAACGTGCCAGCGTCGCCAGCTGCGGATTGAGCCCCGCCACCAAGGCTTCGGCCAACACTCCCATATAAGTGGGCGTTGGGTTCATCAGCCCGAAATAGTTAGCGCTGGGAACGTGGAAGCCTTTCTCCACCATTTCGCGGCACAGTTCGTCCAACACTTGCTCTGCATCTTCGCCGTGTTCTGGGAGCGAGTCGTGAAGCGGCCCGTAAGTTCGCTGCTCCAGCGGGAGCTGTACGGGACGATCGGGCAGGGAAGAGAAGAAGGAGTCAATCTGGTCAATCAGCCGGTACCCCAGCCGCCGCCGGGTTTCGGAATCGAAGTCGAAGCGCATAGACCTCGATTCTAGACGCATCGCCGGGAACGAAAGCGACGAAAGAATTGTCTCCGCAGACAGTACAGACAATGACAGTCGGGACAAATGCTCAGCTGCTCGGACCGGCGGCCTAGCTACGAAGACCTGCAGGGGAGGCCTTAAGTCCCGAATCTCTCGGCGGCTCGCGCCTTCGCCTTGGCAGCTTCTTCTTCCCGATTCTTCGGCGGAGCATTAGTTTCAAGCGACCGCAGCAGGCGACTGGAGACGCCGGCTATTTCTTCGATTGCACTCAAAAAGGCCTCTTCATTGGCCTTGGACGGTTTGCTGAAACCGCTGATCTTTCTCACGAATTGCAGGGAAGCGGCTCGAACTTCTTCGTCCGTGACTGGAGGATCGAAGTTGAAGAGGGTTTTAATATTTCTGCACATGCACACTATTTTAACAATCCCAGGTGCCACCTTTCGTATTTTGAAAGGTGGGATTCCACGCTCGATTGGTGCTTGGGATTCTTCTCACTTGTCCCCAAGATGCACAGGAGATCCCACCCACCCTTTTCGCAAACGACGCGAAAGAGGGTGGGGCACCCGGGCTTGAGGTGAACTTTACTTCTCCGTGTCCTCGGTGTCCTCTGTGGTTGAGGCTTTCTCCGGCCTCAGCAACGGAAACAAGATCACGTCCCGGATAGTGTGCGAGTCGGTCAGCAGCATGGCCAGACGGTCCACACCGACGCCCACGCCGCCCGCCGGAGGCATGCCATACGAAAGCGCACGGATGTAATCTTCATCCATTTGATGGGCTTCGTCGTCGCCGCGCTCTCGCTCCTGTAACTGTTGTTCGAAGCGGCGGCGCTGGTCTTCGGGATCGTTCAATTCGCTGAAGCCGTTGGCAATTTCCATCTTTCCGGCAAAAATTTCCCAGCGCTCGGTCCAGTCCGGTTCGTCCGCCTTTTGCTTGGACAGCGGCGATACGGCGGTAGGGAACTCGTAGATGATGGTCGGCTGAATTAGATGTTCTTCGGCCGCTGCCTCGAACAAGGCTGCGATGGTTTTTCCCACCGGCTCCTTGGGATCGTAAGCCACATGCGCGTGAGCTGAGTTAAAGCGCTTTACCAGCGCTTCCACAGCCTCGGCCGACGCGAAGTCGGACATCTGCGGCTTTGCGCCCGCGGCCTCCGGCCAGTGCTGAATGATGGCTTCGCGCATGGTCAGCCGCCGCCAGTTCGACCCGGCCCAATCAATTTCGTCCTCACCCCACTTGGTCTTGGTACCGCCGGTTACGTCTATTGGCGGCCTGCTCAATCAGTTGCTGGGTCAGGTCCATCACGCCGCGATAGTCGGTATAAGCTTGGTAAAACTCGAGCATGGTGAACTCGGGATTCCAGCGCCAGCCCAGTCCCTCGTTACGGAAGTTACGATTGATTTCGTACACCCGATCAAACCCGCCCACTGTAAGCCGCTTCAGGTACAGCTCCGGCGCGATGCGCAGGAAAAGGTCCATGTCGAGGGTGTTGTGGTGCGTGACAAACGGCCGCGCCACCGCTCCGCCAGCGATGGGCTGCATCATCGGCGTTTCCACTTCAACAAATCCATGCGCGTCCATAAAGCGCCGCAGCGACTGCACCAGCTTGCTGCGCTTTAGAAAGACTTCGCGTACCTCGGGATTCATCACCAGGTCAACATAGCGCTGCCGGTATCGCAGCTCAACGTCGGTCAGCCCATGCCACTTCTCCGGCAGCGGTAACAGATCCTTGGAGAGGAATGTGATTTCCTCCACGTGCACGGATAGTTCCCCGGTGCGAGTCCGAAACAGATATCCGCTGACCCCGATGTGATCACCGAGATCGAGCAGCTTGTACAGCTCGAAGCCCTTTTCTCCCACCGCATCTTTCTTGACGTAGATCTGCAGGCGTTGTCCATCCTGCTGCAGGTGCGCGAACCCGGCCTTCCCCATCAACCGGATGGCCATGATGCGTCCGGCGACACGCACGTTGACTCGCGGATTCTCCAGTTGCTCGGCAGTCTTCGCCGAGTGCTCTGCCAGAATTTGCGGAATCGTATGGGTGAATTCGTACTTGCGGGGATAGACCTGCTGTCCCAGAGCTTCAATCTGTTTCAGCTTCTCGCGCCGCAATTCGTAAATTTTCTCGTCGAGTGCCAAAGGGTTCCTTGTCTTGGGATCGCCAACGAACGACACACTACATCCGCAAATGGTGAAGTGCGATTATAAACAAGCGGGGAGAGGGGAGACTTCCAGATCGTCAGACTTTCAGCAGTTCGAGATAAATGGCCATTCCCACCACTGCGTCGACACCCATGACGTCCAGGCGATCGACCTCTTCCTGTGTCCTGATTCCACCGGCCACAATCAGTCGTTTAGAGGTCACACTGCGCAGTTCGGAAACCACGTCGAGCGGCATCCCCAGCATCAGTCCTTCCGTATCAATGTGGGTGTAGAGAAAACCGCTGCACCAGGATTCGAGAGCTCGCATCATCTGGGCCGCGGAAATCTCCGTGAGCTGCCGCCATCCCCGTATTGCCACTTTGCCACCTTTCGAATCCACGGCGAAAATCAGGTTGTCTGCGCCCACTTCGCTTGCGAGTTGCTCGGCGAACGTACCGTGAATGCGCCCATCCTTAATCAAGGAAGACCCGATGATCACCCGCAAAGCGCCGTCCGCCAGCATTTCCCGGGCTCGCTCGCCCGTACGAATCCCGCCCCCAACCTGGCAAGGCAGCCGTCGCAACAGCGACCGTACCAGTGCGCGGTTGTCCCCCTGTCCGATGGCAGCATCGAGGTCAATAATCTGAACCAGCGGATAAGGAGCGAAGCGTTCGATCCAGGGTTCGAAGTCATCGAACTCGAGCGCCTTCTTCTCTCCCTGCACCAGCTGAACGATCTTGCCTCCCATCAGATCAATCGAAGGGATCAGCATGGCCACCTCATGGGAATTCCTGCAGCTTGCAACTTCTGCTTGAGTTCACCAATCGGCGTAATGCCCAGGTGGAAGATGGACGCGGCCAGTGCCGCGTCTGCGCGCCCGTCCCGGAAAACATCCACGAAGTGTTCCGCGGCTCCTGCGCCCCCGGATGCAATTACAGGAATGTTGACCGCATTCACCACCGTCCGCGTCAATTCGCAATCGAAGCCATCGCGCATTCCGTCACGATCAATCGAGGTGAGCAGGATTTCGCCAGCACCGGCCTGCTCGGCCTCACTGGCCCATTCCACCGCGTCGCGTCCGGTAGAGTGCCGGCCCCCGGTTGCTTTCACTCCAAACGACATACCGTTTCCGTTGTTAATGCGCAGAGCATCAATGGCGACGATCACCGCTTGAGAACCATACCGGTGGGCAATTCGGCCAATCAACGTAGGATCGGCCAGGGCCGCGGAGTTGACCGCGACCTTGTCTGCCCCGGCGTCGAATACGGCCGCGGCATCATCGAGCGAACGGATGCCACCACCCACCGTGAATGGAATAAACAGCTGACGCGCCGTCCGGCGCACCACCTCGAGCAGCGTGGAACGTTGCTCGTAGGTGGCGGAGATATCCAGCAACACAACTTCATCGGCCCCCGCGCGACCGTGGGTCAGGGCCAACTGCGCGGGATCTCCCGCGTCGCGAAGCTCAAGAAATTGCACGCCTTTCACCACGCGTCCCGCGTCCACGTCCAGGCAGGCGATAATGCGTTTGGTCAACATTGGCGATTCAAGTTCCTACAGTTCACAAAAATTACGTAAGAGATGAAGCCCCGCCGTCCCTGATTTTTCAGGGTGAAATTGCACGCCGAAGAGATGACCCCGCTCCACCACCGCGGAAAATGATCCGCCATACTCGCACCGGCCAACGGTAGCTTCGACCAACGGAGCCCGGTAGGAGTGAGTGAAATACACGAAAGAATTCTCGGGAAGTCCGCGCAGCAATCGTGAAGTTCCAGCCACCTGCAATTGGTTCCAGCCCACGTGCGGTGATTTCACTGCGACAGGGAACTTCTCGCATTCGCCCGCAAACAAACCCAAGCCACGAAGCTGGGGCGCCTCGCGGCTGGATTCGAACATCCACTGCATACCTAGACAAATACCAAGCAGGGGAATCTGCCGGTCGATCGCCTTTACGACCGCAGCTTGCAGAGCCCCCGACAGGGCAGTAGTGGCTTCGAAATTTCCTACGCCCGGCAGAACGATCTTGCTGGCCCGGGCGATCTCTGCGGGGTCGGCGGTGATGGCCGATTCGTATCCCAGGTGGTCAAAGGCCTTTTTTACTGAGGCAAGATTTCCAGCTTGATAGTCAACGATCGCGATCACAGTAGTCCTTTCGTGCTGGGCAACAGGCGGGCCATCCGCCGGTCACGCCAGCAGGCCGCTCGCAGCGCGCGCGAGAAAGCCTTGAACAAAGACTCGATCTTGTGATGGTTGGAGCGCCCGTACAGCACACGGGCGTGAACATTAGCGCGCGCGCCGCGGGCAAAGCCTTCGAAGAAGTCATAAACAAGTTCAGCCTGCAGGTCGCCCACCAGGCGCTGCCGCACTTTTGTATCGACCACGCTGGATGCGCGCCCGCCAAAGTCAACTGCCGCGAGGCCGAGAGTCTCGTCCATCGGCATGACAAAATATCCGGCGCGCAGAACCCCGCGCTTCGACCCCAGCGCTTTGTGAAACGCCTCTCCCAGAACGATGCCGACGTCTTCCACCGTGTGGTGCTGGTCCACATCGAGGTCGCCTTGGGCGTGCAGTTCAAGGTCGAATCCGCCGTGCCGGGCAAAGAGCTCCAGCATGTGGTCAAAGAAGCGGATGCCGGTCGATACCTTGTACTGGCCCCGTCCGTCGATGTTCAGCACGGCCCGGATTGTGGTTTCCTGCGTCTTACGCTCGATCGAAGCCCGTCTCATGCCGGCGTCCTTTCTCCCCAGCCAATTTGCTGCAGCGTCTCGTGCAGCGCGACCAGCAGGCGTTCCGTGTGTTCCTGCCAGCCCGCCGTGATGCGAACGCAGCCCTCGCAACCGAAATCGGACGACCGGTCGCGCACCAGAATCCCGCGCCTTCTCATCCCCTGGACAAACTCCGCGTGCAGCGGACCGATTCGCGCCAGCACGAAATTTGCCTGGCTGGGCCAGAAGGGAATTCCGAGGACGCGGAATTTCTCTTCCAACCGGTCCCGGCTGGCCTTCACTTCGCCCACATACCGGCGAACATAATCCTGATCGGCCAGCGCCGCCGGCAGACACGCCAGCGCGACCCCGTTCACGTTGTAGGGCGAGCAGGCCCGGCGCAGACTCTGCACCTGCTGCGCCGCGCCCGCCAGTACGCCAACCCTGAAACTGGCCATGCCATAGGCCTTGGAAAATGTTCGCGCAATGAAAAGGTTTTCCACCTGGCCGGCATACTCCAGAAGCGATTCGCCATAAAATTCGAAGTAAGCCTCATCCACCAGGACCGCGGCCTGGGGAGCGCTCCGGGCAATCAGCAACAAGTCCTCCGCGGAGGCTACCGCGCCGGTCGGATTGTTCGGATTTGCAATGGCGATCAGTCGGGTCTTCGGAGCCGTAGTGTGCGCCATCACTTTGCCCGTGGGAAAACGAAAATCTTTGTCCGCGGGAATCGGAATGACCCGTGCTCCGGTCGCACCCGCGCAGATCTGGTACATCGCGAAGGTCGGTACCACAATCAAGGCGTCGTCCTTCGCTTCCAGGTACGCTTCGCAGACCAGGTGAATCGCTTCGTCCACGCCATTGGTCAACAGCACTTGCTCAGGTTGCAACCCCAGAAACGATGCAACTTCACGTTCCACTGGCTCGCGCTCCGGATAGCACGCCATCTGCTCCGGCTGCAGCTGGCGCAAACGCTCGATCACTCGCGGCGAACATCCCCCGGTGTTCTCGTTGAAATCCAGGCGCAATCCGGAGCGGTCGCCCAGGGGCGGTTGGTACTGCTTCAACTTGCGCACGGCAAGGCGGGCTTCAAGCATGGCCGCACCTCAACTCGATCGAGCGCCCGTGGGCTCGAAGCCCCTCGGCCTGGGCCAGGGCCAGGAGTGAAGGCGCAATCTTCCGCAGGCCCGCGCGCGACAGTTCCTGCACCGTCATCACCTTGACGAAGTCGAGCACGCTCAACCCGCCGCGGAAGCGTGCGACGCCTCCGGTGGGCAATACGTGATTTGGCCCAGATCCATAGTCCCCCGCGGCCTGCGCCGAATAGTTTCCGAGAAAAATTGAACCCGCGCTGACGATACCCGGTAGCTTGTCGCGGGTCGTCGTCAGATGTTCTGGCGCGATGCGGTTTGTCCAATCAAGCGCTTGGGTTGGAGACGTGGCGAGCAGTACCGCCCCATGTTTTCGCAGCGACTGCTGGGCAATCGGATTCCCGCGAGCCAACGCCGCCACCGACCGCGAAACCGAGCCCGCAAATTTCCGTGATTTCGTGACCAGCAGCACCAGTGCATCCGGATCGTGCTCCGCTTGTGCGACTAGATCTGACGCTATAAACGCAGACTCGCCTTCGTCACAAAGAACGAGCCCCTCGGTCGGACCTGCCAGAAAATCGATAGCGCAATCGAAAGCAACAATTTTCTTGGCCGTGGTCACAAACAAATTCCCCGGCCCGACAATCTTGTTTACCCGGGGAACGCTTTTCGTCCCATAGGCCAGGGCCGCAATCGCCTGCGCCCCGCCGATGCGGTAGAACTCACGCACTCCCAACAGAGCCGCCGCCGCCAGTGTCGCGGGGGCCGGGCGAGGCGAGACCACTCGAATGTCATTCACTCCCGCGACCTGCGCTGGAATCACGGTCATCAGCAAAGTTGAGGGCAAGGGGTAGCGCCCGCCGGGCACGTAACATCCGACCGAGCTGAGCGGCCGTATCAACTGGCCCAACTTTCGCCCCTCCTTCACACGTTCCCACTCCGCAGGTTTTTGCCATTCGCAAAAAGTCCGGATGTTGCCCGCCGCGGCCTCAAGCGCGACCCGGAACTCCCGCGATGAAGTCTTTAGAGCGGCTTTCATCTCGCCTTCCGAAACGCGCAATGAATCGCCAGCTGCGAGACCATCCCACTTCGCCGCGTATCGCCGCAGAGCCCGGTCTCCGCCGCGGCGTACGCTCTGGACTATGCGGCGGACCCGCGGCTCGAGCGCGTCAAGCTTCTGTCCACGTTGCTCCAGTTTCCGCACATAACCTTCGGCGGCACGACCTTCGAGAATCCGCATTACATGACCACCTTGTTCAGCGGATATTCGACGATGCCTTCGGCATTCGCTGCTTTCAGTCGCGGGATAATCTCCCACGCCGCTGACTCTTCAATAATCGTGTTCACCGCGACCCAGGCGTCATCGCTGAGCGTGGCGACGGTCGGCTTCTGCAAGGCCGGCAGCACGTCAAGCACCGCCGCCAAATCCGACTTGCGGACGTTCAGCATCAGACCAACCCGGCCCTGGGCCTCCATCGCACCACGCAGCATCACAGCCAGGTTTTCGATCTTGCGGCGCTTGCCGCCGTCTTTCCATGCGGAAGTGTTGGCGATGATCTGGGTATTGGATTCAAGCAGGGTGTCAATAATGCGGAGGTGATTCGCCCGCAGCGAGCTGCCGGTCTCAGTGACTTCCACGATGGCGTCTGCCAACGTTGGAGGCTTCACCTCGGTCGCTCCCCAGGAAAACTCCACGCGTACGCTGACGCCTTTTTTCTCAAAATAATTTCGCGTTACGTTCACCAATTCAGTGGCGACGATGCAGTTTGTAAGATCTTCAGCGCGCTGGTACGCAGAAGCCTCGGGCACAGCCAAAACCCAACGCACTTTGCCGCGGCTCTGCTTGGCGTAGACCAGGTCGGCGACGGTCACAACCTCGAGGCCGCTTTCCATCACCCAGTCGAGCCCAGTTAGCCCCGCATCGAGCACGCCGTGCTCCACGTAGCGAGCCATCTCCTGGGCGCGAATCAGCATGCACTCGACATCCGGATCGGCGGTGCTCGCGGAGTACGATCGGCCGTTGGTATAGACGTTGAGTCCGGCGCGTGCAAACAACTGCAGAGTTGCCTCCTGCAAACTTCCCTTGGGGATGCCTATACGCAGCTTCATGGCAGGGATCCTTCGGTCTGGGCTGATTTCCTGCTTAAAGGCAGGCTCTCAGTGAAGCAGGACCGGGTTCCGTTATGGCAGACCACGCCTTCCCCCTGCACCCGCACCTGGAGCAGAATCGTGTCGCGATCGCAGTCGGTCGAAGCAGAAATTACTTCGAGCCGGTTGCCGGAAGTCTCGCCCTTTGTCCAAAGCTGGTTGCGGGTACGACTGAAGAAAGTGACATAGCCGGCCCGCAATGTCTGTTCGAATGCTTCCCGATTCATGAAGCCCAGCATCAGCACTTCGCCGCTCGACGCGTCCTGGACAATGGCGGGAAGCAGGCCTTGCATCTTGTCGAAGTCAATTTCCTGGTACATGGTTTGTTTGGACATGGATTCTCCAAATTTGTGGCTACAAACAAAAAGCCCGCTGTCGCATATCGCGTCAGCGGGCCGAATCTTGGTGATTGAGTTCTAACCTATCTCAGCACACCCCCGCCAACACGTTGTGCACGTGATGGTGATGGTGGAGATGGGAAAGAAAACTCATTGATAAAAACATACCTGATGCCACGGCCGCTGTCAAAAGTTTAGTCGGCCCCCTCAGGGGCCACCACAACCCACGTGGGGACAGCCGCCCCTGGTTGTCCAGCGGAGCAAAGCTCCGCTAAAAGCATCCCTGTTTGATAGACTTCCCGCATGCACGCAGGAATTACCGGCGTCCATGTCCTGCTCTACAGCGACAACCCGGAAGCCGACCGCGCCTTCTTCCGCGACATTCTCAATTTTCCCGCGGTAGAGGCCGGTGGGGGCTGGCTCATCTTTGCCCTGCCTCCTGCCGAGGCGGGGATTCACCCTTCCGACGGCGAAAGGCGTCAGCTCCACGGCGGAAGGCGGCTGCTGGGATCAGTTCTATACCTGATGTGCGACAACCTGCCCACGCTCATGAAATCGCTGCAGGCTAAAGGCGTCAGCTGCTCGCCCGTCGAAACTGAAGACTGGGGAATCAAGACCACGATCCAGTTGCCCAGCGGCGGCGAAGTTGGCATCTATCAGCCCACACATCCGACAGCGCTTGGCTTAACCTAGGCAGCCGCTATTGTGCTGGCAATCGTCCCAACCGATCCCACAACCAAGAGGTGTTTTGTTGACATTGCCGTTCCGCGAGAGTAGGGTTCCGGCGAAACTGCACTGACACTAATTTTGTATAGCACCGGCGTTCTCGCGAAAGCCGGTGACTCGTTGGGGAGGAATAAGAATGAATAGAAAACTATGGGCGATCCTTGCCTGTATGTGCACGCTCGCGATGTTGGCCGTTTCGGCCGCACCGGCTTGCGCGCAAGACGAAGTGAAGGAAAAACCGCCGATGTACAGCTACGTCGGGTTTTGGAATATTCCCCGCGCACAATGGGCGGAGATGGAAAAGAACAATGCGGCGGAGCAGAAGATTCTGGACAAGGCGCTGGCCGATGGCGCCATCGTAGCCTACGGCAACGACCTGAATATCGTGCACACGGCGGACGGAATGACCCATGACGACTGGTGGTCGGCCATGTCCATGGCCGCGATGCTGAACGTGCTGGACAAGTTCTACAAGTCCGGTACGCCTACTTCACCGGTACTCGCCAGCGCCACCAAGCATACAGACGGTATATTTGTCAGCCGGCACTACAACTGGCGTCCGGGTACCTACAAGGGTGCCTACACCCGCGTGGCCTATTACAAACTGAAAGCTGATGCGCCAGAGCACGCGATTGAAACGCTCAGCAAGACGTTTATCGTCCCGCTCCTGGAAAAGCTCTTGGCCGACGGATCGATTGTTGAATACGAAATCGACACCGAAGCGGTCCACACCGAAGGTCCCGGAGCGTTCTGGGTCGACGTGATCTCGCCCAATGCTGAAGGCCTGGACAAATTGAATGCAGCATTGCTCGATCGGGCTAAGACGAACCCACTGGCCGGCCAGGCATTCGATTCGATGATTGACTCGTCAGCGCACCGCGATAGTCTGTCGACCTCAACCGTCACATACAAGTAGTGCCCGGTCCGCGTGTGGCGCCTGTTCTTAACGCCAGCCGCCACTGCGGCGGGTTCCGTGGGCATATTGTCTCGAGTGTGCCTATTAAGATGGATGTCGAGTGGACGTTGATTTTGGGTGGAGCTTGATTTTGGGTGGAGCAGCGCTTTAGCGCTGCATTTGAAGCCGGGTTTCGGTGCGGCTTCAGCCGCCGAGGTACCTCAGGGGCTGAAGCCCAGCGCACGACAACCGGTGTATGCAGGGTTGCTCCATCCTTTACAGCTCCCGCCACACCTTGAGGGAATCCGTGCTCGGCGCTTTTTCAGGCTGACCACTACCATAAAGTCCACACCTTGAAGGTGAGGGATGTCAGCGGTAGTATTAGGGCTTAAGCGTCGGCAGGCAGATCGGCCAGAGGAGTTCGATGCCGCAAAACTACGTTCCTATATTCATCTTCATTGCGTTTGTAGGAATTATGCTCCCCGTCACCCTGCTCGCCGCCAAGCTGGTGCGCCCCGACAATCCCAGCAAGAGCAAATTGATGCCCTATGAGTGCGGCATTGATCCGGTAGACAGCTCGCGCGGACGCTACACGGTTCGCTATTACATCGTAGCCATCCTGTTCGTTGTCTTCGACGTAGAAACCATTTTCCTGTTCCCGTGGGCCGTACAGTTCAAAGCGCTGGGCGTCTTCGGACTAATCGAGATACTGATCTTCCTCCTCATCCTGGTCGTGGGCTACATCTGGATCTGGAAAAAAGGCGCCCTGGAATGGGTATAGCCACGTAGGGGCGGACGCCCTCGTCCGCCCAGCGGAGCGCAGCTCCGCGAGGTTTTTGCTTGTCCACGACGACCTTACATGCCGAATCTCCCCAACTCCGAAACCTTCACCGCCAGCCGCTGGACCAAAGGCAATCTGTTCTTCCCCGTACGCATCATCGTTACCCCACAGCACGTCAGCCGGGTAAAATCCCGCCTGTTCGGCAGCAATGAAGAAAGCATCGCCTTGGGGAAGGTAGCTTCTGTCCAGATTTCAACTGGATTGATCTGGTCCAACATTCGCATCGATTCCTCCGGCGGCAGCGATCCTATTACCAGCCACGGTCACCGCAAGGCCGACGCCCTTCGGATTCGCGAGTTGATTGAAAGCTACCAAGCGGAGCAGAGAAAATGACGGTGTTGTCGGGCGTCTCCGTGATTGACACTTACTTTGCAAGCTGTTAAAAGTTAACGTTCTTCTAAACGTACGTGGCGCCGGAGGTTTGTACCTTCCGTAGCTATGCCTGAGGACACAAAATCCCCCGCACCGCCGCCGACTGGTGAGCCGAAACCCCCGGCTGGCGAACCTGTTTCTGGCAGCGTTCAGTCGTCCCCGGAAAGGCCCGCACCTCCGAAAGCGGCCGAACATGCAGCCCCCCCGAAGCCTACTGGTCCGGCGCCCGTTGCATGGGACTCCCCCATGATTGCCCGGCTCAGGGGACACCACGGATCGGGTCTTCGCGAAACCAATACCTACCTGGGACAGAAATATATCGTCGCCGATTCGTCGCTCATTCCAGAGTTGTTGCAAGTTCTCCGCGATCAGGAGCAGTTCGATTATTGCGTGGACATCACGGCCGTCCACTATCCCGATCGAGAAAAGCAGTTCGAACTGGTCTGGATTCTCTATTCTTTCCCGCACAACGAACGCATCCGGGTCAAAGCCTCGTATGCCGAGACGGAGTCAGTGCCGAGCGCCGTACCCATCTGGCCGGCCGCCAATTGGCTGGAGCGCGAAGTCTTCGATATGTTCGGCATTCGCTTTGAAGGACATCCCGATCTGAAGCGCATCCTGCTGCCGGACGGCTGGAAGGGCCATCCCCTGCGCAAGGATTACGGCATCATTCAACAGGACCAAGAGTGGGTACAGATCAACCTGGGGATCGAGAGCGGGCAATGACCGACCGAACGACTATCGACCGGACATCCCACCTGGAACTGGAACAGCACGAGAAAACATTTCTTGATTCCAACGAGCTCATCATCAACATGGGCCCGCAGCACCCCGCCACTCATGGTGTGTTGCGCGTGATCCTGAAGCTCGACGGCGAAAAAGTTCTGGGCACCGAATGCGTGATCGGCTACCTCCATCGCGGGGTGGAGAAAATTGCCGAGCACCGCACCTACACCATGTTCAATCCATACGTGGATCGCATGGACTACGTAGCCGCGGTCTCGAACGGATTGGGTTATTGCGAAGCTGTGGAAAAGTTGCTCAACGTGGAGGCCCCACGCCGCGCCCAATACATTCGTGTCATCCTCACCGAACTGAACCGCCTGGCCAGTCACATGCTCTGGCTGGGAACGCATGCACTCGATATCGGCGCCATCACGCCGCTCTTCTATACCTTCCGCGACCGGGAAGAAATTCTCAAGATTTTCGAGAAGTACTGCGGGGCCCGCCTGACCACGCATGCCTTCCGCATCGGGGGATGCTCGTATGAAACCTACGACGGCTTCGAGCGCGAGGTTAAGAAGTTCCTCGATTTCGTCACCCCCAAGATTGACGAGTACGAAGAACTCCTCACCACCAACCGGATCTGGATCGAGCGCACCAAGGATGTGGGCAAGATTTCCGCCAAAGAGTGCATCGCGCTGGGCGTGACCGGACCCGTGCTGCGCGCCAGCGGCGTGAAGTGGGACCTGCGCAAAGCCCAGCCCTACGCCGCCTACGCCGATTTCGATTTCGAAATTCCTATCGGCGAGAACGGCGACACCTACGACCGGTATATCGTCCGCATGCAGGAAATGCGGCAGTCTCTGCGGATCATTGACCAGGCGATCGGCAAGATTCCCGACGGCCCCATCATGGCCAAGGTTGCGAAAGTCATGAAACCGCCCGTCGGGGAGATTTACCACTCGATCGAAGCGCCCAAAGGCGAACTGGGATACTTCATCGTCAGCGATGGCTCGACTCAACCTTACCGGGTACGAGTCCGGCCACCGTCATTCGTAAACCTGCAGGCGCTGGACATGATGGTGCGCGGGGCGTTGGTGGCCGACGTCATCGCGGTGATCGGAACACTAGACATTGTGCTGGGCGAGGTGGATCGCTGATGCTCGACTACATCACCTCCTACCTCAAGAGCGACACCACACCGGGTTCGGCCGGGAACATGTTCTGGGCATTCGTGTACATCGTTTTAATTTTCCTGGGACTATCCATCGCCGTCATCGCCATGAACTGGCTGGAGCGAAAGATTCTGGCGCACATGCAGGTCCGCCTCGGTCCCATGCGGGTCGGTCCGCACGGCTTGCTGCAGCCCGTTGCCGACGCCCTGAAACTCTTGATCAAAGAAGACATCATGCCGGCCGAGGCCGACCCGTGGGTCTTCTGGGTGGCTCCGCTCATAGTGGTTACCACTGCGTTCACGGTCTTCATTGTTGTGCCCTTCGGACCCACCCACGCGGTCACCGACATGAATATTGGCGTGCTGTTCATGCTGGGCGTTTCGTCTCTGAGCGTGCTCGGAATAGTCATGGCGGGATGGGCCTCCAATTCGCACTATCCGCTCATGGGCGCTCTGCGCTCCAGCGCCCAAATGGTTTCCTACGAAATCGCGATGGGGCTGGCGGTGATTTCGGCGGTCCTGATGACCAGCCTTAATAAAGAAGGTGTCGGCACCCTGAGCATGATCGGTATCGTGCAGGCGCAGCAGGCCCAGCACGTCTGGTTCGCTTTCAAGTTCTTTCCCCTGGGACTGATCGCGTTCTTTATCTTCGCGGTCGCGATGGTTGCGGAAACCAACCGCGCCCCCTTCGATTTGCCGGAAGCCGAGTCCGAACTGACCGCGGGCTTCCACACCGAGTACAGCGGATTCCGCTGGTCGCTGTTCTTCCTGGCGGAATATTCGGCCATGATCGCAGTCTCGTCCATCGCAGTGACGTTGTGGCTGGGCGGATGGATGCGCCCGTTTCCCAATGCGCTTGAAGGCGAGACCTGGGACCTGGTGTTCTCGCTGGTCCCTGGCTTGACGTTCCTGTTCCTCGCCGCAATGACTTTTTACAGCACGGCGCGAATGCCGAAACATCCATACTTCAAGGTGCAGACCATCGGCTTGGGCGGATTCGGCGCGGTGTTGGCGCTGATCGGCGTCGTCCTGTTTGTCCCAGCGGTGCGTGATCGCGTGCAGGACATTTTCTGGTTCAGCGCCAAGGTAGCGTCCTCCATGTACATGTACATCTGGTATCGCGGCACATTCCCGCGCTACCGCTTCGATCAACTGATGAAGGTAGGATGGAAAGTCCTGCTGCCGCTGGGAATCGGCGTCCTGGTTCTGACGGCAATCGCAGGAATCGTGTTCTAAAGCACCACAAACCGCGTAGGGGCGGGCGCCCTCGCCCGCCCAGCCGAGCAAAGCTCGGCAAAGGTGTTAAGCGGCGGCAGAAGGGCAAAAAACATCCGGGCCTGAACAACCGGAGAGAAAAATATGGCGCCAGTAGCCACAACATTCTTCTTCTATTTTCTGTCGGCAGTGACCGTGCTGAGCGGCGTGCTGGTGATCACCCGCAAGAATGCGGTGCACTCCGCCCTGGCCCTGATCGTGTCGCTGCTCGGACAAGCTGCCCTCTACCTGATGCTCTATGCCCCATTCGTCGCCGGCGTTCAAATCATTCTTTACGCGGGCGGCATCATGGTGCTGTTCCTGTTCGTAATCATGCTGGTCAACATCGAAAAGGCGCAAAAAGAGGATCAGTTCAACCAGCAATGGCTTGTCGGATTGGTAGCCGCAATAGCCCTGGGCGCACTGTTCGTACTGGTCTACGTAAAGGGCAGGGCACTGTTCCCAGACCGCGCAATCCTGATGCCGGAGCAGGCCAACACCCAGCAGGTCGCAATTCTGCTCTACGGCAATTACATGTTCACCTTCGAAATCGCCTCGCTGTTGTTGCTGGTGGCGATCATCGGAGCAGTAGTGATGGCAAAGAAGCGAATTTAAAAGCAGCTTCTGGCTGCTAGCTTCTAGCGACCAGCTAGAAGCCAGAAGCTAGAAGCTAGAAGCGCAACATGGCTCCGATATCCACAATCCACTACCTCGTCGTCGCGGCCGCCCTCTTCATTCTGGGCGTCATTGGCGTGCTGACGCGCCGCAACGTGGTCATCGTGCTGATGTCCATCGAACTGATCCTGAACGCCGTGAACCTGAACCTGGTAGCGTTCTCGCGAATATGGGGGCTGCACGGACAGGTTTTCGCGATCTTCGTAATCACCGACGCGGCCGCGGAAGCAGCAGTCGGACTGGGAATCCTGATCGCGTTCTTTAGAAATAAAGAGACCGTGAACATCGACGAAGTGGATTTGATGAAATGGTAGAAGAGCAGCAATTAGCAATTAGCAATTGGCAATTAGCACTTGGCCACACAGGGTTGTTTACGGATTGCCGTACCTCAAGTGAAGGGACCAAATGCCAATTGCTAATTGCCAATTGCTGAAAGCTGACGACCGACGACTGAAGACTGACGACTGAAAATGTTCTTTCTCGACCACATCTGGCTCGTCCCACTGCTCCCCGCCTTCGGCGCGGCCATCATGTTCTTTTTTGGCCGTAAGCTGCAGAAGGGAACCGTGAGCGCGGTCTGTGTGGGTGCGGTGGCGCTGGCGTTTGTCTTTTCCTGCTTTGCGGTTTGGCAGTACACCGGATACGCCCACGACAATCCGGGGAAGCCTTTCGAGAAAATTGTTTACACCTGGCTGGGCACCGACACCGGCCACATGAATTACGTCAAGCGGGACGGCACGCCGGCCCCGTTCCATGCCGATGCCGGCTTCCTGCTCGACCCCCTTTCTGCCATCTGGCTGCTGTTTGTTACGGGCGTAGGCACGCTCATCCATATTTATTCCATCGGCTACATGGCCCACGAAGGCGGGTACTACCGCTTCTTCGGATATCTCAACCTGTTCATGTTCTCCATGCTTACGCTCATCCTGGGGAACAACTATGTCTTGATGTTCGTGGGATGGGAGGGCGTCGGCTTGTGCTCCTATCTGCTGATCGGTTTCTATTTCCATCGCCATTCCGCCAGCACTGCGGCCAACAAGGCCTTTATCGTGAACCGCATTGGTGATGCCGGCTTCCTGCTGGGCATGTTCACCATCGCCTGGTACTTCGGCACTTTTCGTTTGACCGAGATTACCCACATGGCGCGCAGCGGACACTTCGCCATCGGCGATCCCATCATCACCGCCGCGACGTTACTTCTATTCGTCGGCGCCTGCGGCAAATCGGCGCAGCTCCCGCTTTACGTTTGGCTGCCCGACGCCATGGAAGGCCCCACTCCAGTTTCCGCCCTGATCCATGCCGCGACCATGGTCACCGCGGGCGTGTACATGGTGGCGCGGTCGAATGCGCTGTTTGTGCTCGCGCCCAGCTCGATGAAGACGATGGCGCTGATCGGGGCATTCACGGCTTTGTTCGCGGCGTCCATCGGCCTGGTGCAGAACGATATCAAGCGCGTACTGGCCTACTCCACCGTGTCCCAATTGGGATACATGTTCCTGGCCCTTGGCGTGGGCGCATTCGCCGCGGGCGCATTCCACGTTTTCACTCACGCGTTCTTCAAAGCCCTGCTGTTCCTTGGCGCGGGCTCGGTCATCCACGCCATGAGTGGGGAGCAGGACATGCGCAACATGGGCGACCTGCACCGGCGCATCCCGATTACTCATTGGACGATGTTCATTGCGACCTTTGCCATCGCGGGCATCCCGCCGTTTGCCGGATTTTTCTCTAAAGACGAAATTCTGTGGCAAGCCTGGTCGTCCGAAGGCGGCGCGTACCGCTTGTTGTGGCTGGTGGGTTACGCGACGGCGTTGATGACGGCGTTCTACATGTTCCGCCTGATGTTCCTCACTTTCCACGGCCAACCGCGGATGAGTCACGAGGTGGAACATCACATCCATGAATCTCCGAAGTCGATGACCGTGCCGCTGATCGTTCTGGCCATCTGCGCCATCAGCGCAGGGTGGCTGGGCTGGCCCCACAGCCTGGGCGGATCGAACCGCTTCGAGAAATTCCTGGAGCCCGTCTTCGCAAGAGAAGCGGAAGTATTTCAAGCCGAGGGAAGGGCCGCCCAACTGGCCGCTGGCCAGAAAGAAGAAGAGCACACCAATCCGATTGAATATTTCCTCATGGCCTTCTCGGTCGCCGCCGCAGTGGCGGGATTCGGCATGGCATGGAAGGCTTATCGCGACGCCGGGAAGGGGTATGAGGAGCCGATCGCCGAAGCCACGCCGCAGGTCTATACCGTCTTACTCAACAAGTATTACGTGGACGAAGCTTACGACTATGCCTTCACCGGCCGCCGCAAAGTAAGAGGCGTGCGCTTGGGCGTGCTGGGATTGGGCGAGGCCTCGTCCTGGTTCGATTCGCACGTAATTGATGGCATCGTCAACGGAGGCGGCTGGCTTACCCGCCTCAGCGGAACGATTTCAAGCTGGTGGGACAAGTGGATCATTGACGGAGTGTTCGTCAACGGTCCGGCGATCGTGTCCCGGATGTTGTCGTATCCCGTGCGCCTGCTGGAGTGGGGCCTGGTGCAGTGGTACGCCCTGGTGATGGTGATCGGGCTGGTAGGTTTCGTTTTCTATTACGCAGTGCGGTAGCGAAAAGGTATTGCTGACGACTAACGACTGACGACCGACGACTGCTTTTATGCACAATCACATTCTCTCGATCATTCTCTTCACGCCGCTGCTCGGCGCTCTTCTGCTTATTTTTGTGCCTCAAGAGAAGAAAGAAGCCACCCGCTGGATCGCAAACATTTTTGCGCTGGCCGGCCTGTTGGTTTCCATCCCGCTGGTGCCGTGGTTCTGGGCGCAGCGCTTCGAACCCGGCTTCAAGTTCATGGAGGGCACACCCAACAACTGGATCCCTTCGATCGGCGCAGGCTACGTCCTCGGCATTGACGGCATTTCCTTCTTGCTGATCATGCTGACCACGCTGCTGGGCTGGATTTCGATCCTCTCCTCATGGACCGCAATCGAGACCCGGGTGAAGGAGTACTACATCTGGTTCCTGGTCCTGCAGACTGGCATGCTGGGCGTCTTCATGGCGCTGGATTTCTTCCTCTTCTTCGTTTTCTGGGAAGCCATGCTGGTCCCCATGTACCTGCTGATCGGCATCTGGGGCGGCCCGCGAAAACTCTACGCCGCGATCAAGTTCTTCCTCTACACCCTGATCGGTTCCGTGCTGATGCTACTGTCAGTTCTGTTCCTGTACTTCTACAATTTCCATCAGACTGGACAGTACACGTTCAGCATTCAGGCTCTGTATAAGACGGCCCCGCTGATCTTCCACGATCCGGCGTATGGCTCGACATTCGCAATCCTGCTGTTCCTGGCATTTTTTCTGGCCTTCGCCATCAAGGTGCCAATGTTCCCGTTCCACACCTGGTTGCCCGACGCCCACGTGGAAGCTCCAACCGCTGGCTCGGTGATTCTGGCAGGCGTTCTGCTGAAGATGGGGACGTATGGCTTCGTCCGGTTTGCTTTGCCGTTCTTCCCAGATGTAGTCATGCATCCCAAAGTGCGCGGCTGGATGATTTTCCTTTCCATCGTCGGAATCATCTACGGCGCGCTGGTCTCCTTGATGCAGAAGGACATGAAGAAGCTGGTGGCATACTCGTCCGTCAGCCACCTCGGCTTCTGCACCCTTGGAATCTTCGCGTTGAATCCGGCGGGGCTGAGCGGATCGGTGTTGCAACAGATCAACCACGGTATCTCTACGGGCGCGCTGTTCTTGATCGTCGGCATCCTGTATGAGCGTCGCCACACCCGCGAAATATCCGAGTATGGCGGCATCTCGAACGTGATGCCGGTTTACGCCACCATCACCATGATCATGTTCCTTTCTTCCATGGGACTCCCGCTGCTTAATGGATTCGTGGGCGAGTTCACCATTCTGCAGGGTACGTTCATGGAGAACTGGAAGTGGGCGGCATGGGCTGTTCCGGGCGTGATTCTCGCAGCTGCATACCTGCTGTGGCTCTACCAGCGAGTGTTTTTCGGAACGGTCACCAATCCCAAGAATGAAAAGCTGCATGACCTTACGCCGCGCGAACTGCTGACCTTCGCGCCGTTGGTCATCATTGCGTTCTGGATCGGCCTCTATCCCAAACCTTTCTTCCAGATTCTGGAGCAGCCGGTAAACCAGATCGTTTACACCGTGAGAGGGAAAGACTATCCGGGCGTGCAAAATGTGAATGCCGCGATCCGGCCGGCGGATGAGGCCGCGGATGCAGAGGCAGCACAGGCGGCTTTGAACCAGGCGAAGGGAACCAAATAAGTGTCCGGGAACATGGCGCAAAATTTCGGCAGGGTCGACTACCTGATGGCTTTACCCATCATTCTGCTGACCCTGTTCGCTTTGGGCATATTGCTGTTGGATCTCATGCTGCCCGCGCAATGGAAAAAAATCAATGCGGTGACGGCTTTTGTCGGGATCCTATTCTCTGCCGCCGGAGTGGTCAAGATTCAGTTCGCCTTGAATGCCGCCGGAGTTCCGGGAGAATCCGCCTTCCTGAACTCGATGGTGGTGGACCGCTTCACTATCTACTTCTGGTACCTGTTCCTCGCCGGCACCGCGATTTCCATCCTGATGTCCGTGCGCTATCTCGAAATCGAACACGAAAATCACGGCGAGTTTTATGCACTGCTCTTGTTCTCAGTCGTGGGCATGATGTGCATGGCCGCGGGTTTCGACGTGGTGCTTATTTTCATCGGCCTGGAGCTGATGGCGATTTCCACCTACGTGCTGGTCGGATTCCTCCGCACCGACCGCCGATCGAATGAAGCCGCGCTGAAGTATCTTCTGCTGGGAGCATTTTCATCCGGCATATTCGCCTATGGCTTGTCGCTCTTTTACGGGCTGACGGGCAGCACCAGCCTGCTGGGGATCAGGAGCGGCCTGGTCCGCCTCGCGGCGGCCCATCCTGATCACATCGACCCGATTGCTGTGATCGCGCTGCTGACCACTTCGGTAGGCCTGTTCTTCAAAATTGCGGCCATCCCCTTTCACCAATGGCTGCCGGACGCCTACGAAGGCGCGCCGACCAGCGTCACCGGATTCATGTCAGTCGCGGTCAAGGCTGCAGCCTGGGCCATGCTGCTGCGCATCTTCCTCTGGGGTCTGTATCCTCTGCGCACCGTCTATGTGCCGTTGCTTATCTTCGTTTCGATCCTGACCATGACCGGAGCGAATCTGGCAGCGCTGACCCAAAGCAACCTGAAACGATTGCTGGCGTACTCGTCCATCGCTCACGTCGGTTACATGCTGCTGGGCCTGGTCGCGCTGGCTTCAGTCACGTACCCGGCGCCGGCGTTTTTCGACGGACTCAAGGGCATCCTGCTGTATCTGCTGGTGTACACCTTCATGAACCTGGGGGCGTTCGGCGTGATTGCGTCGCTGCGCCAGCGCAACGTCATAGGCGATGAAATGGACGACATCGCAGGCCTCTACTTCCGCGCTCCTACCGAGGCCGTGCTGATGCTGATCTTCCTGCTGTCGCTCGCCGGGATCCCGCCGCTGGCGGGCTTCTACGGAAAATATTTTATTTTCCTGAGCCTGATTGAAAGCGGCCACTACTGGCTGGCGTCGCTCGCCGTGCTGTACGCCGTCTTCGGACTCTACTACTACATGCGCATCGCCAATCAGATGTTCATGCGTGAAGCGCTGGACAAGACTCCGCTCCCGATCAGCGTCGGGATGCGGTTGGCCCTGGGCGTTTCTGCTCTTGCTACCGTCTACATCGGAATCTTCCCCGAGCAATTCATCCGCATCGTGAACTGGTCGCTGGGCATCGCCCAGACCGCGTCAGTCGCCAGTCTGGTACGCTAAGACGACAATTTGAGGACGCGGTGCAGGGAAGCGCCCTGTTCCTGTCGCCATGTCTGATCAGGACGACAATTCGAAAAAAGAAAGAAGTACCTGGATCCAGATGGCCAAGTACAGCCAGCTGGCCTTCGTGTTTCCGGCGGCAACGGTTGCAGGCTGGCTGATTGGCGTGGCCCTCGACCGCTGGCTGCACACAACCTGGCTCTATATCGCCGGATTGATCGTGGGCATTATTGCGGGCTTCGTGGAGTTGATCCGGGCCGCGATGTCCGCAGAATCCAAGTGATGGCCCGCCCATGACCACTGCCGAACCTTTTTCTTCGAAAGTAGTGTCTTCGAAATCAGTGAGCACGAACCCAAACAGTGAAGCCTTCTATTCGGGCGCGCTTGATCGCATCTCGCGCCTCATGGTTGTGCTGGCGGTCGTATTGAGCACCGCTGCCTGGTGGCGCTACGGCTGGCGCATCGCTCTGGGTTTCGCCTGTGGAAGCGCCCTCGCCTATCTGAATTTCCACTGGCTGAAGCGAGTCGTGATCGCATTGGCCGACCGCGCCACCCACTCCGGCCAGACGCAATCCAGCCAGGGAGTGGTGTTGCGCTTCCTGCTTCGCTACGTTTTGATGGCCCTCGGAGCCTATGTTATATTCACTGTTTCCCGCGCGAGTCTTTACGGGCTGTTTGCGGGCTTGTTCCTGCCCGTAGCTGCCATTGCGTGCGAAGCCGCCTATGAGTTGTGGGTCGCTCTAACGAAATCAGCTTCTGGCTACTAGCTGCTGGCCTCTAGCTTGAATCCCAAACTCGCGATGGAATTTTTTATTTGCGATTTTAAACTAGGAGCCAGAAGCTAGTAGCTAGAAGCCTGCTTCATGCCTGAACAACTCTGGTTTACCGAACTTCTGAACCACCTCGTCGCGAGCCCGGTCACGGGACTGATGCGGGCGCTCCACATTGAACCCCAGTATCCCCAGGCACCGATATCGAATCCGGTGGCGATGCAACTCCTGGTCTTTTTATTTCTGGTGCTGGTGTTCTTCATGGTGCGATCGAGACTGTCCGTGGACAAGCCGGGCGCCCTGCAACACATCTTTGAAGGGGCTCACGGCTTCGTCGAGGACCAGAGCCATGAAATCATTGGCCACGGCAGTTCAGCTTTTACGCCTTTCCTGATGACCCTGGCCCTTTTCATTCTTATCTGCAACCTGATTGGTCTGATTCCAGGCTTCGAATCGCCCACAGCCGTCCCCATTGTTCCTCTGGGCTGCGCGGTTTGTGCTTTCATCTACTACCACGTCCAGGGAATCCGGAAAAAGGGAGTCGGCCACTACGCGGCGCATTTCCTGGGGCCGTCGGATGCCAGCATGTCCCTGTTCATCCGGGTTCCGCTGTCTATTTTGATGTTACCGATCGAGATCGTGAGCCACTTAGCTCGGGTGCTTTCATTGACCATCCGTCTTTGGGCCAACATGTTTGCCGGCGATCTGGTCACCATGGCCTTCTTTTCCATGATCTCCGTGGGCGTGCCGGTAGTATTTCTCGGACTGCACATCGGCGTGTCGTTTCTACAGACGTACATTTTCATCCTGCTCACGATGGTGTATCTGTCGGGCGCAGTGGCGGAAGAGCACTAGTACAGTAGTCGTTCAGCGTGAGGGCGTCTGCACTACAAACGGACGTCAACCACCCACTGGCGGCAATTCATAGCGCGAGGAAAACAAAATGCGGAAACTGAGTTATCTGTTCATGACACTTTCATTGCTTTGCTTCGCCGTGCCTGCGTTCGCTCAGGGTGCGGAAGCGGCAGGCACCAACTGGGTGGCAATCACCGCCGGCTTTTCCATGGCGATTGCTTCGGGCTTGTGCGCGTTGGGCCAGGCAAAGGCCACGGCGTCCGCCGCTGAAGCCCTGGGACGCAATCCTGCGGCCCGTCCGGGAATTCAGCTGGCGCTGATTCTTGGCCTGGCTCTGATTGAGTCGCTGGCGCTCTACACGCTGGCGATTATTATCGTGAAGGTAAAGTAGAAAGGCATCGCTAAGATTGAAAAGCCTCTGGTGGACCCACCCTTTCGCAAAGTACGCGAAGAGGGTGGGGCACCCGGGGCTTTCTCTTTTGGAAGTGAGAATCCGCGATTACGTCAGTTGCGGTTTACGTTTGCCGTCCCAGTCGCCTTCTTTGGTCCCTGACGAGTTCTCCAGAGAGTCAATCAGGATGCGGCGCAGGCGGTAGCGGCTTTCCAAATCAGTATTCACGATCTCAAATCCGACTTCGTTTACTCGTGCGCGCCGCAGCAGCACTTGTCCCCGTATGTGGCGAGCGCCGGCGGCAATATCAATGTTGGCTTCCGAGCCCACGCGGAGATTGTCTTCTTTGGTGCCCATGCCGCCACCCAGGCTCAATTCACGAATCAGAATGTTGGATTTTCCCCAGGAGCTGCTGATGGTCGCATGTAGTGTTTTCCGCAGCACAATGCGTTCATAGCGCCGCTGCCTTACCCAGGGGCAGGCGGGCGCCGAATCCAGAGGTGCGATAGCCAACTCTCCGGGTTCCAGTCCGCTTTCCGCCATGACCTGGCTGCCGTAGCGAGGATCGATCTTTACCAGCGCCTGGGCCGCGGCCACGCGCAATTCGCGGTGATGGGTCCATCTCCACATCTTCTTCGCTTCGAGCAGGCCGCGCAGTACCGGCACCGCATCGTTTTCCCGCAACCGGCCCAGCGACTCCACCGCCTTCAACTGAATCAGCGCCGAGCGTCCCTGGGCTTCTCCCGCTTCGGCCATGACCACCAGTGACGGGACCGCCGTGCGATCGCCGCTCATGCCAATCTCGTCAATGGCCTGGGGCAGAACCAGCGAATCAAGAATCTCCAGCAGCTCCAGCAACGAACGTCCGCGATCATGCGCTGCGCCGTATGCAATCTGTCGCACCACCACGTCGTGATAAAACCGGTTCCATTCGGGTAGACGCGTGGGCAGCAGTTCGAGCAGGGTAGGCACATCGAGGCGGCTCAGCAGACCTACCACTGCGGCGGCCTGGCGGGGTTGGCCGGTGCGCACCATCTCTCGCAGTTGTTGTAGTGCGGGCGCTCCCAACTCCTTCACAATGTCCATGATGCGGTCGCATTCTTCACGCCGCATGCAGCGGAAGAATCTTTCCGAGAGGTGTTCCACTGCCGCCTGCGACGTCCGGCGCAGGACCTGAAGCAGGTCCGCCGGAAGCTGCGGCAGGTACATGGCTTCTTCGATGAATTCGGGCAAACGGTTTTCCACGCCGATGCGAGGCCGGAGTTCAGTAGCCAGCACGGGCCGTTGCCGCGCGATGTTCTCCATCGCGATGCAGAGTTCGTTCAGTGCGCCAAATTGCTTGTTGGTGCTGGCTTCCGTGCTAAGGCGCACAAAGGCGGCGCTCAACATGCTTTGCAGGTCGGGATCCGATTCCTGGCCCATCAGCTCGCCGATCTTGCGGATCGACATCGCCATCAATTCGCCGCCGGCTCCTGCGAACAGGTCGGCCAGCTGGCTGATGCCGGTCGCAATCCTGCGCCGCGGCTCGGAATCTTTCGCATCCAGACAGCTCAAGTAGTTCTGCAGAATGGCAATTGCGGTTTCCTTGTCGCCACGGTCCAGCAAGATCTCGACGAACTGGCGTACGTTGCGCGGCGGTACACAGGGCGCTTCATGCGACAGCAGAACGCTTTTCTTGCCCGCTTCCGGCACTTCGGCCCAGAACATCCGGTCCAGGATGTCGGCATGCGATTCCACCAGAATGCCGGCCTTGCTCATCTTGTCTTCCTGGAGCTTCAGGATCTGGCGCAGGGTGTCCATCTGCCGGCTCATGTGCTCCATCATCTGGTGCACCGCGTTGACCTTCACTTCGCCCTTCTGGAAACGTTCCAGGGCGAAACGAATGGCCATGTGCTCGGCCGCTTTCATCAGCAGGGGTGTGTTGTCCGATTGCTCCGCATTGACATTGACTTGGGCCGCCAGACTGCCCAGCAACTGCTGCAGGTTGATCTTGGTGTTGGGGTCAACCGTGCTGAGTTCTTTCTGCAACGATTCTGTATCGGCGCTGGGATCTCCGCCCACTTCGCCAAATCGAGTCAGCAGACGAATCGTCTGAATGACTTCTTCCTCCTGCAAGGGCACGACGCCGCCCGCCCAGGTCCCGCCACCGGTGACTGGGACAGCGCCTTCCACCGCGGGGCCAACGTTCGGAACGCTGCCCACGGGAGCGCCGCCGGGGACACCACCGCTCTTTGCGCCTTCTGCGGCCGCGATCAACTGCAAGAGCTTCTGCGGATCGTTCAGCCATTGCTTGAATTCCGGACCCAGCGTCTGGGCCGCAATCTGGGCCGCAATGCTGATCTCGCCGGTAGACGGATCGGCGGCCACAAACCTGACTTCGTTGATGCGGATCGAGGCCGTCTTGCTGTCGCCAAATGTGCTCTTGATTTCTTTGACCACGTCCTGGGCACGGGATCCGCCCAAGGCAAAGGCCCGTACCAATTGGACAAATTCTTCCTTCGTAACCTGGTTTGAAAAATGGATGCTGGCCAGACCCGCTGTCGTCAGCAGTTGCGCGAAGCTGCGTTCCGCCTGCCCCGTTTCCAGCGGAGTTCCATCCAACAGGAGTTTGTTTTCCGAGACGCCCAGCAGGAACGACCCTTCAGCTCCCTGGGGCAGGCCGTCCTGCAATTCTTTCCAGGTAACCGCAAACTGCCCCTCAGTGCGCTTGTGATCGAGGCCGTAGAGGCGGACGTACTTGACCAATATGTTCAGGCTGTGGACAAACGCCCGGGCGGACGCGATCCTGCTGCCTTTACTTGTGTCTGCCGTTTGGATACGCGGCTCCTCTTGCTGTCTAGGGTTACCGGCTAAGGGTAATGCGAAACCGTGAGAAGATACACATTACGGAGGTAATAGAGCGCATTGGCCTTCCGTGAGGACTTGCAGGCCGCCTTTCAGTCGTCAGTCTTCAGTCGTCGGTCGTCAGCTGAAGACATAAGACTGGCTGACGACCGATGACTGAAGACTGACGACCCCGCGACCAGCTAAACTATTCCTCTGCCCATGCCGATAAAACCCGCCCAAAAAAAATCAGGCCTCGCTTTCTGGATGCAGCGCGTTCTCGAAGAATGCGACCGCGCCAGCGTTGCCTTCGAGCCCGATCCGGTCCACGATCTGCGCGTGGCCCTCCGCCGCTGCTGTTCCATGGCCGACGGCGTCGCGGCCATCGACCCTGATCCTGCCTGGAAAGAGATGAAGAAAGCAGGAAAGCGCCTCTTTCGCCGCCTGGGAGAACTGCGCGACGTGCATGTGATGCAGGAATGGGTGCATCGCCTCGACAGCCCGGACGATCCCGTCACCGCGCCCTTGCTGCAAACGTTCGCTAGTCGCGAGGCTCCGCTGCAACAGGAAGCGGTACAGGCGCTGGCCGAATTCGACCGCAAACAGTGGCTACGCTGGAGCCGTTTACTGCCGCGCCGGATGGCACGGTTCCGGCCGGGCAGTCTGGTCTTTCGCCATCTTGCGCTCGAGCGCTGGACGGAAGCCCACAAGCTGCACCGCCAAGCGATGCGCAGCGGCTCCTCGGCGACCTTTCACCGGCTTCGTATCGGAATCAAGCGCTTTCGCTACATCGTGGAAAACTTCCTGCCCGAGCAGCACGCCGCCTGGAGTGCCCATCTCAAGCACATGCAGGACGTGCTCGGTGAAGTCCACGATCTCGATGTGCTGTGGCCGGCCGCCGTGCAAGCCAGCGTCTTTCCCGACGACGGCGCCCGCTCCCGCTGGCAGAAGAAAATCAGCGAGGAGCGCTCGCAGAGAATCGAGACCTACCGCAAAACGATGGTGGGCAAAGATGGGACCGACCAGGTTGGCTCCGACAAAGACTCGCTCTGGCAGGTCTGGCGCAGCCAGCTTCCGGACCGCAAGCAAACCGAAGCCGCCGCCCTGCTTCGCCTGCAACTGTGGGCTTCACTGCTCGATCCCGACTTTAAACACTCCCGGCACGTCGCCCATCTCACCCTTCAGCTCTACGACGGATTAACTGTCCTTGGCAACGCGTCAAGGCCTCCCGCTCAGGAGCGCGCTATTTTGCGGGTGGCTGCGCTGTTGCACGATGTAGGCAGGTCTGACAAAGAAAAGGGCCGCCACAAAACCACCTACCGGCTGATTCGCCGCCTTTCGCCTCCGCTAGGCTGGCGCGCCGAGAATTTGCTGACCGCCGGAGCCATCGCCCGCTACCATCGCGGCGCCCTGCCCCGCGCCGGGCAAAAAGCCCTGCGTGGCCTGTCCCTGAGACAAAGACAGGACATTGCAAGGCTGGCAGCCATTCTCCGCCTGGCCAATGCTTTCGACGCCTCGAAAGACGGCCGCATTAGGCGACTTCGGGTAAAAACTGGGGAAGTAGGAAACAAAATCCTCCTGATCGAGGCCCAAGGCTATTCTGCACGAGATGGCCAAGCAGAAGCGATCGCCGCCGCCCGCCACTTGCTCGAAACCGTCTATCGCCGCCCCGTGATGGTCAAGCCGATGACGGTAGCCAACCGGAAACCAAAGTCAATAGTCTGGAAACCAGAAACCAGAAACGGGAAACTGCCCGCCAAGAGTCAAAAGCCGGCAGCCTGAAGCGGACCGGACCCTACTCAGTCACTTCCATCTTCCGCAGCCACCGCGTACAGATACTCCATGACTCACGCGCAACTGGTGGAAAAAGCGGTGGAGTGGCTGCGCGCCTATCGCTGTGGCGTTGTCCTCTCCGAACAGGCCTGCGTCAGCGGAGAAATGCCCGACGCCATCGGCTGGAAGCGCGCCTCCCATTCTGTACTGGTCGAGTGCAAGCTCTCCCGCGCCGACTTTCTGGCCGACCGTGGCAAACCCTTCCGGCAAAAGCAGGAACTGGGACTGGGTTGCGAACGCTTCTACCTCACACCTTCGGCCTTGCTTCAAGTTAAGGAACTGCCGCCAGGCTGGGGCCTGCTGGAACTGCGCAAGCGCAAGGTCGAAGTCATCCATCGCTCCGCGCGGGACCTCCGCACGGCATCGGGACTGGCCTACGAAATGAACCTGCTGCTGGCCAGCCTGCGCCGCGTAGAAATCCGGATTGAACCGCAAACCATCACCGATTTCTTGAAGTGGAAGAACCGAATGCAGCAATACAACGGCGGCGCCTTCCCCATAGGCGTAGCGCCCACCCACGAGGAACCCAACTATTTCCTCGAGAGCAATCCTCTCGACCCACCCCAAGCCACGTAGGGACGGCCGCCCTCAGCCGTCCAGTCGAGCGCGAGCTCGATGAAGGTGTTTGTAAGCACAGGGAATCCAAAGGTCCGAAGGCCGAGGTCGGAGGTCCGACGCCCGACGGCCAAAAAAACAAAACCGGGCTGGTTGGCCCGGTTTCAAGTGGCGTCGAGTCGAGATGCGGTTACATCACCACGCGCCGTGTACTGGCAATAAGACCCCTTGGGTCAGTTTGACCACAAAAGTCACTGCGGCCTCGTGCCAGGGGAAAACTAACGGAGACGGGAGGAACATGCTTTGGCTAGTGCAAGCACGCTGCCAATCAATACCTCGTCTTTCACTTATCGAAACATGTGTAAATGATTGTTATATATAGACTTAACTGTTAAGATGTATTGGTTTCGTTGTGCGCGCACCGCCGGGGTGGGAAAAGATTTTCTCTAAAAGGAAATCGCAAAGGCCAAGTATCAGAGCTCCCGTCGCCCCTCCATTGCCTTCAGCATCGTGATTTCGTCCGCATATTCGATGTCGCTGCCCACGGGAATCCCCATCGCGATCCGCGTGACTTTGAGTCCGGCACGCCGCAATTGGCCTAAAAGATAAGTCGCCGTAGCCTCACCCTCAATGGTCGGGTTAGTGGCCAAGATCACTTCGTCTACCTGGCCATCTTTCACGCGGTGCATCAGGTTGGAGATCCGCAACTGGTCCGGCCCCACGCCGTGCAGCGGCGAAATGGATCCGTGCAACACATGATAGACGCCGTTGAAGTGCTTGGTCTTCTCAATGGAAGCGATGTTGGTCGGTTCTTCCACCACGCACACCATGCGTTGATTGCGCGTCGCGCTACTGCAGTACACACAGGGATCGACGTCCGTAATGTTGTTGCAGATGGAACAAAGGCGCAGGCTGGCCTTCACGTCGCGTACCGCCGCCGCCAGTCCCTCGGCGTCGTCGTCGGAGGAGCGAAGAATGTGAAAAGCCAACCGCTGCGCACTCTTGCTGCCAATGCCCGGCAGTTTTTTCAGCTCATCGATGAGCCGTGTCATCGGTTCAGCAAATTTAGACATAAGAAGTAATTGAGTAATTTAGAAATTGTGTAATTGGAGAATTCGGGTGACCGCGCCGTTTTGAAATTACCCAATTACCAAATTTCCCAAAACTCAATTCTTAAAGTCCCGGAATCCCCATTCCACCCAGCATCCCGCCCATCGTGGACTGCATGGCTTCATCAACTTTTCTGCCCGCGCCATTGATCGCCGCTGTAATCAAATCCTGAAGCATCTCAAGATCGTCTGCCTTCACCGCTTCCGGATCGATTTTGATGCTCAATACCTGCTTGCGGCCGTCCATCTTCACGGTCACTGTGCCCCCGCCGGCGGTGCCTTCGACCACCGTCTCCTGCATCTTCTTCTGCAGGGTCTCATATTGCTGCTTGGCCTGCGACATCAGTTCTTGCAGGTTGAATCCGCCCATGCGTCTGTCCCCGGCTTTCTCGGCGCTGTCCGCGATCTAGCGCTTTTCCTTGTAATCAATAATCGTGCGAATTTCGGCTCCAAACTTTTCCTTCATACGCCGGACCACCGGGTCCTGCTCCGCCCGGCCTCGGCCGCCGCCATTGGTTGATACCGGCCGAGCTGCAGCCTGAGCCACTCCGCCCGGCACCACCCGCAGCTTCATGGGACGGCCCAGCGCTCCGCTGGCGGTAGCAATCATCAGCCGTCTCGCATCCGCACCCAGTGACATCTCAAGCACGGTCGCGGACGACGCCACCTTGATCACCACTTCGCTGCCTTCCACCAGCCACTCAGCAGTCTCCAGCATGTTGATCAGGATGGGTTGGCCCGCGCCGCTCAATGCGTTCAGCACAGCTTCGCGAACGTCAACCGGACGTTCTTCCAGCGCTCGCAACGGTTCGTCCGGCGCCGGTTGGACAACCACCGCCGGCGCAGCCGACCCCATCACAATGCTTGCCGCCGCGGCTCCTGCCGGGTGCGACACCGACAACGGCGCGTTTTCCGAGGAAAGCTCCGGCTTGGATCCGCTCTTCCGCGCCGAATCCGCCGCGAACGGCGAAATGTTCGTGGAGCGCGCAGCCGAGGGTAACTCGGGTCGCTTGCTCTCTCTGGCGATCTCCGGCACCACCGAGGGCTTTCCCGCCAACCGGGAAGCGCCGGCGCCTGCATCGCTGAGCAATTGCTCGATCGGCAGCAAGCGTTGCGCGTGCGCCATTTTCAGCAAGCCCAGTTCCAGGTGGAAGCGCTGTTCCTGCCGGTACCCCAGTTCACCGTGAGTGCGCAGCATGATTTGCAGATGCCGCGCCAAGTCCTCCTCTTCAAACAGAGTCGCAATGCGCGCCACTCGCCGCCGTTCGTCGCTCGAAATCTGCAACAGGGAAGAGTCCGCGCCGGCTACGCGGGCCACAACGGCATTGCGCAGGAAGCGTACCATCTGCCGGGCAAAATGAGTGGGACTGTGGCCCTCACTGATGAGCTTGTCCACCAGTCGCAACACGGTCTCGCTCGAACCCTGGGCCACCGCCTGCATTACTTCTTCGAGCACGCTGGAAGGCGCCGCGCCAACCAGGTCTCTGACCTGATCGGCGGTCAGCCGCCCGGTGGATGAAGCAATCGTCTGATCGAGAATGGAGAGTGCATCCCGCATCGAACCGTCGCCGGCTTCGGCCAGCAGCGCCAGTGCATCTTCGTCCGCCTCGATCTTCTCCCGGCCGGCAAGGTCTTTAAGCTGGTTGAGGATTTCCTCAAATCCCACGGCGCGAAAACTGAAATGCTGGCAGCGCGATCGTATGGTCTGGGGAATGTCCTCGGGCTGGGTCGTAGCCAGCATGAACACCACATGTCCGGGCGGCTCCTCCAGCGTCTTTAATAGCGCATTGAAGGCAGCATCAGTGATCTGGTGGGCCTCATCGAGAATGTAGATTTTGAAACGATCGCGCGCCGGACGATACCGCGTGCCCTCGCGCAGCTCACGAATCTCATCAATACCGCGATTGGTAGCGGCGTCAATTTCGATGACGTCCACGGAATTGCCCGCGCGAATTTCGGTACACGATTCGCACACCCCACAGGGCTCCGCCACCGGCTTGTCCGACGACCGGCAATTCAGCGCCATGGCCAGGATGCGCGCCACGGTCGTCTTGCCGATCCCGCGATGTCCGCTGAAGATGTATCCGTGCGCCGTGCGGCCCTGCTCCAGGGCATTCTTCAGGGTGCGGGTAACATGTTCCTGGCCGATGACCTCGGAGAATTTCTGAGGACGGTACTTACGGGCTAAAACCTGATAACTCATGGGTGTGGAGAACTCTCGATTATACGTGATGCCGTGCGAGCCGGTCGGCCGCAATTCCCTCCGGTTTTCCTTACGCACCTTCGTGTCCCGGGCGGTTATTGCCTTTGATTTCCAGAACTCTAGCGAAATGGCCCCTTGCGCTAAATGCGCCCAAGGGATAGGCTTTTGGGCTGGGTCGGCTGAGGCCAGACCGGGAGGCCGCATGCAGTTGAAACTTAACACCCGAGTGGAAAAAGGCGTGACCATTGTCGACTGTAATGGTCGGATTGTATTCGGAGAGGAATCGGCGCTGCTCCGCGATACGCTCAAGAAACTCATTGTTGAAAACAGCCAGATTGTGCTGAACCTGGGTGGCATCTCGTACATTGATAGCGGCGGGCTAGGAACGCTGGTCGCTCTGTACACCTCGGCGCAAAACGCGGGAGGCGCGGTAAAGTTGGCCAATCTCACGCAGCGGGTTGACGATCTCCTGCAGGTCACCAAACTGCTGACGGTCTTCGAGGTGTACGACAGCGAGGAAAAAGCCGTAGAGTCATTCGAAAAGGGCGCGGCCGCGTAGTCTTAGGCTCTCCGTCTAAAACGGAGTGTCATCCCGAGCGCAGCCGAACCGCGCTCGCGCGGTGAGACCAGTCGAGGGACCTTGCGTTGTCTTTGATTTCTAAACCTAGGTTTCTCAATTCACGCCCGTCAGCATGATCCCCAAAGCCGTCTTCCTCATCGGCCTCGCGATTGCAGCCAGCGGATTGGTCTCTCCGCCGGTGGCCCTGGCTTTGGGGCTGGTCTTTGGTTTCACGTTCCCTCATCCCTTCGACCAAAGTGCGAAAAAGCTTTCCCGCTACCTGTTGCAAGCCTCCGTCGTCGGACTCGGCTTCGGCATGAACCTGCACGACGTGATCCGCGCCGGCCGCAGCGGATTTCTCTACACTGTCCTGAGCATAAGCTTCACCATGTTGGTCGGCATGGCCCTGGGCGTCATGCTCAAAATGGAACGGACCCCGGCCTTCCTGATCTCAACCGGGACGGCAATTTGCGGCGGCAGCGCCATCGCGGCCGTAGGTCCGATCACCGGCGCCAGCGATGAGCAGATGGCTGTCTCGCTGGGCACAGTGTTCGTTCTGAATTCCGTCGCGTTGCTGACATTTCCAGCCATCGGCGCCGCGCTCCATCTCAGCCAGACCCAGTTCGGCCTCTGGGCTGCGCTCGCGATTCACGACACCAGCTCAGTGGTAGGCGCAGCCGCAAAATACGGCGCCGTCGCCCTGGCGGTGGGAACCACAGTGAAGCTGGCCCGCGCCCTGTGGATTGTCCCCATGTCCATCGGGGCCGCACTCATTAAGCACGCGCGCGCGAAGATCCAGTGGCCGTGGTTCATCGCGCTGTTCTGCCTGGCAGCGGTGTGCAACACGTATTTACCCGCAGGCGCGACGACATACAATGTGCTTTCAAGGGCGGCAAAGATCGGCCTCACAGCAACTCTCTATCTGATCGGCAGCGGGATCTCCGTCGCAACTCTCAAAAAGGTGGGACACCGCCCGTTGCTGTTGGGAGTAATCCTGTGGCTCCTGATCTCGACGGGCTCGCTGTGGTTGATAAGAGAGGGCTGGATTGCACTATGAAATCACCACGACCCACGTAGGGGCAGGTGTCCCACCTGCCCAGCCGAGCGAAGCTCGACTTAAGATTTCACGCCGTATCAATGCTGCCATACGAGGTTCTCGACGGAAACTTAACCCATGCCCTTTTCGAAACCCACCATGCGTGAAAAAATCATGTCTACCATCCGTGGCATTCCTAGAGGAAAGGTCTCTACCTACGGCGCGGTCGCGAAAGCCGCTGGCTTTCCGGGCGCTGCCCGCCAGGTGGTAGGTGCTCTACGGGGTGCCGTAGGATTACCCTGGCAACGCGTCCTGGGCGCCGGAGGCGCGATAAAACTACGCGGGGATTACGCTTTCGAACAGCGCTTTCGACTGGAGGCCGAAGGGGTAACCTTCCGAGGCCGAAAAGTAGACATGAAACTTCATGAATACAAATTTCCCAAAGGCAGAAAGAAAGCAGATTAGAAGTGAGGGCTGAAGTTCGACGTCTGACGCCCGAAGTCCCCAGTTAACGCTGGCTGATCTCCTTGGCGGCAACTCTCTGATTAAAATCTTCCGACTTACCTCGCGGCACCGTCAGCGACTTCCACTGACTGGCCTGCAGGTGCTTCGCCAGAAATACAATCTGTCCGCAATGATAAGCATAATGCGCGATCTGACGATTGATCGCCTGCATAACAGAGTGCGGCTCGCCGCGGATCGGGACCGTGCGCTCCATATCCGCATCGGACAATGGTGCGAGGGCGCTAAACACAAAATTCCAACCTTCCTCCCACACTTTCATTAACGCTGCCCTGGTCGCTGGCGGGTTCTCAAACTCGGTATCGCGCTTGCGGTCCGGCTTTTCGCCATCGCTAACCAGAAAGTCGGTCCAGCGTGATCGCATGTTGCCCACAAGATGCTTGACGATGATTGCGATGCAGTTCATCTCGCCGTCGAGAACGGCGAAGAGTTGTTCGTCCGTGACCTGCTCCATGGCTTGCTCGGTCAGCTTCTTGTAGTAACGGAAAAGTGAGAGCGAGTCCTGCAGGTAAGAGGTGGAGAATTCATGCGCCATGCTCGCTCCTAAACTTTAAACTGCTCATCGATCTCAACCTGGTATCCCGCCACCAGCCGGTTGGTCTCGTTCGCCATTCCCACCACCGCCATGAGCTCTTGGAACATGGCGTCGGTCATGCCTTTGTTTCTGGCCCCGGCCGTATGCGACGCAATGCAATATCCGCACTGATTGCTGACGCTGACCGCCAGGTAAATCATTTCTTTCGTTACCGGATCAAGTGCTCCCGGCGCCATGATCTGCTTGATGTCTTCCCAGGTTCGCTTCAGCGTCACTGGATCGTGCGCCATCGCCTTCCAGAAATTATTGATCCAGTCGGTCTTGCGGATAGCCATGATGTCGTCATAGACCGCCCGCACTTCCGGACTTGCATCTTTGTATTCGATCAGTCCAAGGGTTGCCATAATTCTCCAAGACAAGGCAAAAGATTACCGCAAAGCTCGCAAAGAGGACCGCAAAGGACGCAAAGAAATGCCCAGGATCTCACAGGTTTTCTTTGCGACCTTTGCGGTGTCCTTTGCGTCCTTTGCGGTTAAGAGCTTTTGAGTTCGGCCGCAGGCAACTCCCCACTCAGCAGCCGACTCAAGTCTGCCGCCGGAACTCGCAGCCCCAAATAAAACTGCCCAAACAGCGCATACACCGCACTCACTTCATCAAATCGCATCTCGTAGATCAACTTTTTAAACACCAGTGGATCATCCGCGAACAGGTCTACTCCCCACTCCCAATCGTCGAACCCAATGGACCCGGTAATGATCTGCCGCACTTCCCCGGCATACCGCCGTCCGATGAGCCCATGCTCGTTCATCTGACGCGCGCGTTCCTCAATGGGCAGGGCATACCAGTTCTTGGCCTCGCCCCGCCGCCGGTCCATGGGATAAAACGAAACGTAGCGATGCTTCGGCATGTCCGGAAACAGACGCGGACGCATGGCATCAGCCTGCCGTGCCAGCACCTCTGCGATCTCCCGCTTCCATTCTTCAGTGTGCGCTTCGATGCCACGATCTTTCAAATCCCGGTAGGCCTTGATCGTAGATTCGTACAAGCCAAGCTCGATGATCGACAAGTAAGAGGTGGTCGGCTCCAGAAAGTCGTTCAAGCGGAGCTGCGCCAGCTGCAATTCCGCCAGGTTCAGGTCATCAAATGATCGCCTGAAATGAATCAGCATCAAATCGCCCTTGTGCCCGAGCAAAGAAAACACTGCAGATTGTCCGCCGGCGTTCTGCTCCATCCGGCCTAGAACGCTCGCAGCCTCATCAACGATGGCCGCCTTTTCCGCCGCACCGAGTTGCCGCCAGGCGGCCCAGCGGACACGCATCATCTGGTGCAAAACGCTGTAACCCTCAATAGTCAGCGGGACAGCAGGTATCTCGTCGGAAACAATTTTCGGCGCAACCGGGCGGGAAGATGACATGAGCGATCCTCGATTTGTTCGACCGACTATTGTAACTGGTGGATCAGCGCCAGCGCTTCACCGTGGGCCAGAGTTGGGCGAGCGTGCCAAATTTCGCTCCCTTGCAGATGAAGACATCGATATCACGCTCCAGAGCATAGGGATTGTCGGCGGACGTGCCCACGTACTCGACCTTCTCCCAGAGTTTCTCGAGCGTTTCCTTGTTGTCGTCCAGAACGATCATGCAATTGCCGGAATATCCCCGAGGTCCCCAGAGGAAGTAGGTCTGATGACCACTCAAGGCGGGGGGCAGGCCGTAGCGGCGGCCCAGAAAATCGATGGCGCCGGCCTGGCCGTAGTCCTGAGCAAAGATGCCGCAGTCGCCGCGCTCCGCCGGAGTGAGCCGGTTCCAGGCTTGGGCAGTCTCGGCTACGATCTCATCCCAGCCGAACTGGTCGGCGTACCACTGGGGCAAGGCTGCGCGCTCGTGGCTGTGTTCCATTACCGGCAACTTCATCGGCAGGTATTTCATGTACGCGATGAATCGGTCAGGAGACAGAACCGGCACGACCACCGGGGCAAGGTGGGCGCCGGCAGCCAGCAGCACCACCACGATTGCCGGTTTCATCCAGGTCAGCCGGGGGCGATCGACTGCGTTTTCGATGGTCACCGCTCCCGCCGCGAGGAGCATAGGATAAATAGGAGCAAGGTAGTAACTCTTGCCGTGGAGAACGAAGAAGACGGAGTAGCAGACCAGGTAACTCCAGCCGAGCACCCGGTAGATATTCAGTCGTTGCGAGAAGAAGAGCGCGATCAGGCCGGTGATCCAGATGGGTGCAGTGAGAGGAAGGACCAGCAGCGTCTGCTGGAAGAAAAACTGCAAGGGCGGCAACACAACGTCGCGCCCTTCAGCTCTGATGTTGCGCATCAATTCGATGAACGGCCAGTGGTGATGGACGTTCCAGAGGAAATTGGGCAAGAAAATCATAAAGGCCGCGAGCCCGCCCAGCCAGATCCATTTGTTGACGAAGGTACTGCGTTGCTCCGTGAGCAGCAGCCCGACCACGATGCCCAGACCGAACACTGCGATCGAATACTTTTCCTGCATGCCCAGTCCCGCGACAACGCCGAACCAGAGCCAGTTGCGAGGATCGTTGCGCTTGATAGCGAGAATCGCGAAATAGGCGCAACCCATCCAGAGATTAGGTTCCAGACAGTTGGTTCCCAGCAAGCTGCCGTTGGAGAGGTACTGCGGCGCGACCAGAATGGTCACCGCGCTGAGCAGAAGCGCGAAGCGGCGTCCGCCAAATTCGCGGGCGATCACCGCAGTCTGCACCACCAGGAGTGAAGACGCCAGCGCCGGAATGAAGCGCACGCTGCGCAGCGAGTCTCCCAGCACCGCACGGCAGACATGGATCAGGAAGGGAATGAGCGGCGGCTGGTCCACGTAGCCCCACGCCAGGTGATCTCCGCAGGCCATGTAATCGAACTCATCGCGGAAGTAGCCGTAACGATTGTTGAAGTAGCAATGAAGCAGCAGTTTGGCCAGAGCAATCGCCAGAACGATCGACATACCGCCGGCCAAAAAAGACTGTTGCTCCCGGTCTGGAGCAGAGATGGACGTGCTTGCCATAGAAGCGATTAAGCATAATGGCAGAGGCCAGACTTTTCCATCCAGGCCGGACCACGACTACAATCGAACCGTCCCTCGGGAGGGAACGTGGCGCAATGAGCGAACTCATCCAACTGACGAAAGACGGCGACATCGCAATCATCACCATCAACAACCCGCCGGTGAATGCCATTAGCCCAGGTGTTCCGGAAGGAATCTCCGAAGCGATTGATCAGATCAATCACGACGGAAGCGTGACCGCAGCAGTCGTGATCGGAGGCGGCCGCACTTTCATCGCCGGCGCTGACATTAAAGAATTCACCAAGATGACCTCGGGCAAGGCAAAGACGGGCCCGGGATTACTCCCGCTGTTGCTCAAGATAGAAAACTGCTCCAAGCCGGTGGTGATGGCAATCCACGGCACTGCCTTTGGCGGTGGCCTGGAAGTAGCTATGGCCGGCCACTACCGCGTGGCCGCGCCCAGCGCGCAGGTCGGACAGCCGGAAGTAAAACTCGGCCTCATTCCGGGAGCCGCGGGCACGCAACGCCTGCCGCGCCTCGCCGGCGTCGCCAAGGCAGTTGAGATGTGCACCGACGGAAATCCAGTCAAGGCGCCGGATGCGCTGAAGGCCGGCATCATCGATCAATTGATTGACGGTGATCTGTTAAAAGGCGCTACCGCTTTCGCTCGCGAGGCCGCAGCCAAACCCGCTCCCAAAACCCGCGAACGAAATCAGAAGCTAGGTACGCCTGAACAGAACGCGCCGATCTTTGCCGCTGCCCGCGAAACCGTCCGCAAGAAACAACGTAATTTGATCGCTCCCCTCGCCGCCATTGATGCCATAGAAGCCGCCACCCGCTTGCCTTTCGACGAGGGGTGCGAGGTTGAGGCCAAGCTGTTCATTGATTGCCTCTATTCGGATCAGTCGAAGGCGCTCATTCATGTGTTCTTCGGCGAGCGAGAAGTCTCCAAGGTCCCTGACATTCCGAAAGAAACTCCCACGATCCCGGTCAACTCCGCTGCGGTGGTGGGCGCCGGAACCATGGGCGGGGGCATAGCCATGGTCTTCGCCAACGCGGGTATTCCAGTCTTGCTCAAAGACGCCGATCAAGCCGCCCTCGACCGCGGTCTCGCCAACATTCGCAAGAACTATGCCACGTCGGTGCAACGCGGACGATTCACCCAGCAATCCGTCGATGAGCGGCTCAAGCTGATCAAACCTACCCTCACCTATGAGGACTTCAGCCAGGCGGACATGGTGATCGAGGCAGTCTTCGAAGGCATGGCCTTGAAGAAGGAAGTTTTCGGTGAACTCGGTCGGGTGTGCAAGCCGGGCGCAATCCTGGCCAGCAACACCTCCACCCTGAACATTGACGAGATCGCGTCTTCCACCTCGCGGCCGGCCTCCGTCATCGGCACCCACTTCTTCAGCCCAGCCAACGTGATGCGCCTCCTCGAGATCGTGCGCGGCAAAGCCAGCAGCAAGGAAGTCGTGGCGACCTGTATGCAGCTCTCGAAAAAGCTGGGGAAGATCGGGGTTCTGGTCGGCAACTGCCGGGGTTTCGTGGGCAATCGCATGTTCCATCCCTACGTCCGCGAAGCGGTCTTTCTGGTCGAGGAGGGCGCCAGCGTAGAAGCGGTCGACCAGGCGTTGTACGATTTCGGCATGGCTATGGGCCCGCTCGCCACCAACGACCTCGCTGGACTCGACGTTGGCTGGCGTATCCGCAAAGAGTATCGCCACCTGGAGAAACCCGGCATCCGGCAAGCGTTCGCCGCTGACAATCTGTGCGAGATGGGCCGCTTCGGCCAGAAGACTGGCGCCGGCTGGTACAAGTACGACGAGAATCGCAAGCCGTCGCCTGACCCAGAAGTGGCCGCGCTGACAAGAAAATGGTCGGCCGAGGCCGGCATACGGCAGCGCCAGATTTCGGCGGAAGAGATTGTTGACCGCTGCATCTACGCCCTGGTCAACGAAGGCGCGCGCATCCTGGAAGAGGGGATCGCTTTACGCGCCGTCGATATTGACATCATCTACATTAACGGCTACGGCTTCCCAGCCTATCGCGGCGGCCCCATGTGGTACGCCGACACCGTCGGACTGAAGAGAGTCTACGACCGCATCAGCGAATTTCATCGCAGCCACGGCGAACTGTGGGAGCCCGCCCTGCTGCTGAAACAACTGGCCGCTGAAGGACGCACCTTCGCCGACCTGGATAAACAAAAAGTTGCAGCCGGATAGCCTCCTGAACCATCCCATAGTGTTTGGCCAACGACTAACATGAGAGAAGCCGTCGTAGTAGCCAGTTCGCGCACTGGACTTGCAAAATCATTTCGCGGATCCTTCAACATGACGCGGCCTGAGGATCTGGCCGCCCATTGCATCAAGGACGTCCTGCGCAAGACCCCGCAGCTCGATCCCAACGAAATCGAAGACCTAATTCTTGGCTGCGGCCAGCCTCACGGAGTGCAGGGCCACAACATCGCGCGCGTGTCAGCGCTGCATGCCGGCCTTCCAGTCTCCACGGCTGCGATCACGGTGAACCGCTTTTGCTCATCCGGACTGCAGGCGATTGCCATGGCCGCTCACCAAATTGTGGCTGAAGGCGCCGAAGCTGCCATCGGCGGAGGCGTGGAAACTATCAGTCTCATCGTTCGCGATAACGACCCGAGCCCGGCGGTCAAACAGAAATATCCTGGCCTTTACATGGTGATGGGGGAAACCGCCGAGGTGGTGGCCAGGCGCTACCAGATCACCCGCCGGGCCCAGGATGATTATTCCCTGATCAGCCAGCAACGCACTGCCCGCGCACAACAGGAAGGTTTCTTCGCAGGCGAAATCGTCCCCATGAAAGTCACGAGAGCGGTGCTCGACAAGAAAACGGGCGCGGTAACCGGCACCGAAGAAGTGTGCTGTGACCGCGACGAGTGCAACCGTCCCGACACCACGCTCGAAGGATTGCTGGCGCTCAAGCCCCACTTCGATCCCAACAGCGGCCAGGGTTCGGTGACGGCAGGGAACTCATCTCAACTTTCCGATGGAGCATCCGCCACGCTTCTCATGTCGCGCCAGCGTGCTGACGAACTCGGCATCCCCTACAAGCTCATCTTCCGCGGCTTCCAGGTTTCCGGATGCGAGCCCGACGAAATGGGCATTGGTCCAGTATTTGCCGTCCCCAAACTGCTGCGCCGCCAGGGATTGAAGATCGAAGACATTGACCTCTGGGAGCTCAACGAGGCTTTCGCCGTTCAGGTAATTTATTGCCGCGACCGACTGGGCATCTCCATGGACAAGCTCAACGTGAATGGAGGATCCATTTCCATCGGCCATCCGTTTGGCATGACGGGCTCACGCATGGTAGGAACGATCGCCAACGAGATGGAGCGCCGCAAATCGCGCTACGGCGTCGTGACCATGTGCGTAGGCGGCGGCCAGGGTGCCGCCGGCCTCTTCGAACGGCCAAGCTGAGAACCGAGAACCGGCAACTGAAAACTGAAACTCCTAACCATGAAACACCCCAAACTCACCGCCCAGCAGATTCGCGACTTCCTGCCCCGGGTGCCGTTCGCCACGCTGCTCGGAATAAAACTCACCTGCGTCCATCGCGACGGCGTGACCATCGAGTGCGCTCTGCGTCCCGAGCTGAGCAATAGTTTTGCCGTCGCTCACGGAGGCGTCGCGGCCGCCCTGGCCGATGCGGCGGTCGGCGTGGCGCTGAACCGCCACTTCGGAGGCAAGCGCCCGATCACCACGGTCGAGATGAAGATCAACTACTTTCTTCCCGGCACCGACGGCCGGATGTTTGCCCGCGCTCGCCTTCTTCGTATCGGATCGACTCTCTGCGTCGGAAGCGTTGACCTCACGGATACGCGAGGCAACAATCTGGGCACGGCGCTGGTGACTTACATGTTGCTCGACGCTCGCGGAACCAAAGCGTCCGCTTAGCCGAAGAACCATTCCATGCCGCCCACAGTGATTGAAAATCTCGACGCCTTGAAGGATTTCGTGGGCCGCGAAATCAGCATCACCGATTGGTTTGAAATCACTCAGGATCGCATTCTCAAATTCGCAGAGGCCACTGAAGATCGCCAGTGGATCCACCTCGATCCCGCGCGCGCCCAACGGGAATCGCCTTATGGCACCACCATCGCCCACGGGTTCCTGACGGTCTCGCTCCTCAGCCATCTGTCGGAGCAGACGCTGCAGATTCAAAATGGCGTCGCTATGATCGTGAACTATGGCTTGAACCGCGTTCGTTTTCCCTCACCGGTTCTGGCCGGTTCAAACATCCGCGCCCGCTTCACTCTGCAATCGTTGAAAAACGTAGGCGACGCCCGCGAAGCCTCATTCTCGGTAGTCGTGGAAGTTCAGAACCAATCCAAGCCATGTTGCGTGGCCGAGTGGATAATCCGGTACTACCCGCAAGACCTCGCAATTCAGCCGCAAAGCGGCGTCAGAATCTAGCCCGCGGCGGAAGCCGTGGGTCGAAGGTGGACCAAAATCGAGGCCCAACGGGGCGAAAGAAAGGGTTCTAACTGCCTCCTCCGCCGGTTGCGGGCGCGTCTCGCCGGCGCTATAGTTGTCCGGCAATCTGGAAGGCACCAATGGCGGTTGCCACACAAAACCCTCTCAACATCCCCGGACCTCCGACCTTTGCCACCATCGCCGAGGCGCGCCAGCACCGCAAACAGCGCCTGGCAGGCGCCTTCCGTCTGTTCTCGCGCTTCGGATTCGATGAAGGCGTCGCTGGACACATCACGGCCCGCGATCCCGAACACCTCGATCATTTCTGGGTGAATCCTTTCGGCATGCACTTCGGCCAGATTCGCGTGTCCGATCTGATTCTGGTAAACGACCACGGCCAGGTGGTGGAGGGGAAGTATCCGGTCAACGGCGCAGCCTTCGCCATTCACTCACAAGTCCACGCCGCCCGTCCTGATGTAATAGCCGCCGCTCACGCCCATTCGTTGTACGGGAAAACCTGGTCATCCCTTGGGCGCTTGCTGGATCCCATCACCCAGGACGTATGCGCCTTCTACGATGATCATTCCCTGTTCACCGACTTCACCGGCGTTGTTTACAAAACGTCCGAAGGCGAACGCATCGCCGAAGCTCTCGGTAATAAGAAGGCAGCCATTCTGCGCAACCATGGCCTCTTGACCGTTGGGCACACGGTTGATGAGGCCGCGTGGTGGTTCATCACCATGGAACGAAGCTGCCAGGCCCAACTGATGGCCGAAGCCGTGGGCACCCCGGTAAGAATCGACGAAGCGAACGCCGTCATCACTCGGCAACAGGTTGGATCGCACATGGCCGGCTGGTTCCAGTTCCAACCGCTGTGGGCCCGCATTGTTCGCGAACAACCCGACCTGTTGGAGTAAGGGCCTGCTGGAGCATTGGCGTCCCGCCCGTGCAAACGTCGCAAGCCGCTCCAGGCAACTCCAAGCGTATGGGAGACACCGTGCGCGTCGTGTATCATGCCCAGCGAGGTTTCTGAAAACTTCCCCAAGAGGTCTGGCAAGGCCGGCCATGAATGTACCCCTCACACCCATTCGGTGTTTGTACCGCGCTGTGGATCTTTACGGAGCGAAAACAGGCGTGGTCTCAGGCCCCTGCTCGTTCACCTACGCCCAGTTTGGAGAGCGTTGCGAGCGCCTTGCCGCCGGGCTGCTTTCAGAGGGCATCCGCCCCGGGGATCGCGTTGCCTATCTCAGCTTCAACAACCATCAGCTTCTGGAAGGCTACTATGGGCCGCCGCTGGTGCGAGCCATCGCGATGCCGCTCAACGTTCGGCTGCAGCCCGCCGAGCTGACCACCATACTTTGTCACGCCAGCGCAAGCATGCTGGTTTTCGAAAGCGAGTTTGCTCCGCTGGTTCAGGAGCTGCGCAAAACCTGCCCCAGCATCCAGCGCTACGTCGCGATTGACCAGCCGGTCCCGCAGGCAGATTTGTACCTGGAAGACCTGCTGGCGCACGATCGCATATCGCGTCCCGATATTTTCTCGTTCGACGAAAATGAAATTGCCGAGCTCTTCTACACCAGCGGCAGCACCGGGACACCCAAGGGAGTGATGCTTTCGCACCGCACACTTTATGTGCATGCTCTGGGCATACTCTCCACCTTTTCCTGCAAAGACACGGACGTCGAGCTGCACACCATTCCTCTGTTTCACGCCAACGGTTGGGGACGTCCGCAAAGCATCACCATGAAGGGCGGGAGGCACGTCATGGTCCGCCGCTTCGAGCCGGCCTCGGTGCTGCGCATCATCCAGGAAGAGAAGGCCACCGCGATGACCCTCGTCCCCACCATGGCCAATGCGCTCCTCAATTGTCCGGAACTCGGCAAGTTCGACACTTCCAGTATGCGAGTGATCACCACCGGCGGCGCTGCTTCATCGCCAGAACTGATCGCCCGCCTGGAGCAGGCATTCCGTTGTGAAGTCTGTTCGGGCTACGGCCTCACCGAGACCGCTCCGGTCGCCACCACGGCCCAGACCAAATCGAATGTCACCTGCGCGGACGAAACGGAGCGCCTCTCCCGCCTCGCAGCCGCAGGCTGGCCGCTGGTCGGCTGCGAAGTTCACGTTGCGGACGCACAGATGAACGATGTGCCTCGCGACATGGAAACCGTGGGCGAAGTGGTCGTACGCGGCGACAACGTCATGGATGGCTACTACCGCGAGACCGACGCCACCGAAGCCGCCATCACCAACAACTGGCTGCGCACCGGAGATATGGGGGTCTGGGACGAAGAGAATTACATCTACATCGTAGACCGCAAGAAAGACATCATCATCAGTGGCGGCGAAAATATTGCTTCCATCGAAGTAGAGAAGGCCATCTTCGCCCACCCGGCCGTCCTCGAATGCGCGGTCGTCTCAGCCCCCGATCCGCAATGGGGCGAGATTCCGGTGGCTATCGTCGTCTTGAAACCCGGCCAGCAACTGAACGAAGAACAATTGCTGGCATCGCTCAAGCCCCGCATCGCGAAATACAAAATGCCCCGCTTGATCAAGTTTGTGGAAGGCCCGCTGCCGAAAACCGGCACTGGAAAAATGTTAAAGCGCCAACTCCGCGAAGCTTTCTGGAGCGGCAAAGCCACTCGCGTCCAAGGTTGAACCACTCCCTTTGTCATCCTGAGCGGAGTGGCTGCTTCGCTTCGCGAAGCAGCCGCGGAGTCGAAGGACCCCTATAAGCGTAACCGCACCTTCGGTCTACACATCAGCCCTTACACGCCGGCGCTACTTCCTGGACGCTGGCGTCACCAAACCGCCTCGCGTATATTGGACGCCTTCAACGGCCCCATGACCGAATCCCCCAAAAACGTCATCATCCGCGATCTCCAAAGCATCGAAGACCTGGAGCAAGCCGAAGCCGTGGAAAGAGAAGTATGGGAATTGGCCGATCGCGACGTCATGCCTTTGGCCTTGATGATTGCCACCAGGGAAGCGGGCAGCCTTTGGGTGGGCGCCTTCGATGGCCCGAAGCTAGCCGGATTCGCTTTTGGCTTCCTGGCCATGGAGTCCGGGCACCTCACCTTGCACTCCCATATGCTAGCCGTGCGCGAGCCCTATCGCGATCTCGACCTTGGCTACAAGCTCAAGCTGGCCCAACGCGAACGAGCCTTGGCCATGCGCATCCCCGAGATAACCTGGACTTTCGATCCCCTGCAGAGCAGAAATGCACACCTCAACTTCGGCAAGCTGGGCGTTGTCTCCGATACCTACAAGATTGATTTCTACGGACCCGAAACTTCGAGCGTCCTGCACCAGAATGGCACGGATCGCCTGTGGGTGAGGTGGCCGCTCGCCAGCCGGCGAGTACGCGATCGCCTGCAGGGCAAAGACTACCGGCCCGAAGTTCTGGATGTCTTTTCCCGCCTGCAACCACTAGTCCAGTTCAACGGCGATGGCAAGCCGCTCCGCAATGATCTGGCGACTGCGCTGGCTCGGCAGCGAATCGCAATCCAGATTCCCAGCGACATCGGATCCGTCGAACAAAAAGACCCCGGCCTGGCTCGAGAATGGCGGGCGGCCACAAGGTGGGCTTTCACCGAAGCCTTGCGCGCCGGTTTCTTCGTCGCGGAGTTCGCCCGCACTGTAGCGGGCAAGCAAGGCCCAGGCAATTACCTGCTGGAAAAAAGCTCCGTCACAGAGTATGTCCCCGAACTGCAAAGAAAGTACGACGGGCCTGGCTAAGCGACGCGTCCGAGATGGAGCGGCAAGATGACACAGCCCTGAAAGGGCGCAAGAATGGATGCAACACATCCACACTCCGCACCCCCACATGTCAGACTCCGCCAATCCGGTCGTTCTGTACGACGGCGTGTGCGGACTTTGCAACCGCCTGGTGCGGTTTGTGCTTAAGTATGATCGCCGCGCTCACTTTCGCTTTGCCTCGCTGCAAAGCGCCTACGCCGCCCGAATTCTGCAGCGTTTCAACCTCGATCCCGATGATCTGGACACGGTCTACGTCGTCCAAGAATCTACTGAAGAGCTCAGTTCCCGCTCCGGTGCTGTGATCTTCCTCCTTCGCGAACTGGGCGGTTTCTGGCCTGCCGTCGCGCTTGTGCTGCGCCTGTTTCCAAAGTCGTTGCGGAATTGGGGATATGGTGTGGTCGCTCGCGGCCGTTACCGAGTCTTCGGAAAATACGACAGCTGCCCACTGCCCGAAGAAAGATATCAGGACAGATTTCTGGATGTGTGATTCGTGCCTCTCGCCATCGCCCTGTGCAGACATTCCGCTCCCGCCCTTGTAGAATCTGCACTGCACTTACCTGAATCCCGATAACACGAGGGACCAGCATGCCCGAGAAGCCCCCTGCGGCCGATGCCCGCACCAATATCGAATCCGTTCTGCACGAGGACAGAAAATTCGAGTGCCCGGAGCACTTCCGCCAGCAGGCGCACATCAACAGCCTGGACGATTACGAGCGCATCTACCGTGAGTCGGTCGAGCAGCCGGAAAAATTCTGGGCCGGAATTGCCAACGAACTGCACTGGTTCAAGAAGTGGGACAAGGTTCTGGAATGGAAAGTGCCGTGGGCCAAATGGTTTGTCGGCGGCCAGCTCAACATTTCTTACAACTGTCTCGACCGCCATCTGCAGACGGCCCGCAAGAATAAAGCCGCCTTGATCTGGGAGAGCGAGCCCGGGGAAGTCCGCAGTCTTACTTATCAGGAGCTCCATCGCGAAGTGCAGAAGTTCGCCAACGTCCTCAAATCGCTGGGCGTGAGAAAAGGCGACCGGGTCGCGATCTACATGGGCATGACTCCCGAGTTGCCCATCGCCATGCTGGCCTGTGCCCGCATCGGCGCGCCGCACACGGTGGTGTTCGGGGGATTCTCCTCAAACGCTCTGGTTGATCGCATTCACGATTCTCAAGCTGTCGCGGTGATTACCCAGGATGGCTCCTTCCGGCGTGGCGCCGAGGTCAAACTATTTCCCGCAGTCGAGGAAGCGCTGAAGTCGTGCCCGTCAGTGAAGCACGTGGTCGTTTACCAACGAACTGGAACAGCAATCAATATGCAGTCCGGGCGCGACCACTGGTGGCACGAGCTGATGGCGAAAGCGTCCGACGATTGCCCCGCCGAGCCTCTGGACGCTGAGCATCCGCTCTACATTCTCTACACGTCGGGGACCACGGGCAAACCAAAGGGCGTGGTTCACACGACCGGGGGCTATTCCGTCGGCACCTACATCACCATGAAGTGGATCTTCGATATCAAGGAGGAGGACATCTACTGGTGCTCCGCCGACATCGGATGGGTTACCGGCCACAGCTACATTGTTTACGGGCCGCTGCAAAACGGAACCACCTGCGTGATGTATGAAGGCGCGCCGAACTTTCCCGAACCGGACCGCTTCTGGAGCATTATCGACCACCATCAGGTCAGCATCTTCTATACCGCTCCCACCGCGATTCGCACCTTCACCAAGTGGGGAGACGAGTGGCCGAAGAAGCACAAGCTCGACAGCCTGCGCCTGCTGGGCACGGTCGGCGAGCCAATCAATCCCGAGGCGTGGATGTGGTACCGCGACCTGATCGGTCACAACCGCTGTCCCATCGTCGACACCTGGTGGCAGACTGAAACCGGGCACATCATGCTCAGCCCCATCCCGGGCGCCATCGCCACCAAGCCGGGCTCGGCCACGCGCCCGTTTCCCGGTGTCGTCCCTGAAGTCGTCACCATGGATGGCACCCCCGTGCCCGAAGGCTCTGGCGGATTTCTCGTCATCAAGCAACCGTGGCCGGGAATGCTGCGCACCATCTACGGGGATCCTGATCGCTACGTCTCCCAATACTGGTCGCAGATTCCGGGCATGTATTTCACCGGCGACGGCGCCCGCAAAGACAAAGACGGCTATTTCTGGGTCATGGGCCGCGTGGATGACGTGATCAACGTCTCCGGTCATCGCCTCAGCACCATGGAGGTGGAGTCCGCGCTGGTCGCGCACGAAGCGGTGGCCGAAGCTGCCGTCGTAGCGCGCCCCGACGAAATCAAAGGTCAAGCTATCTCCGCGTTCGTCACTCTGGAGCAGGGAAGGAAGCCCAGCGCCGAATTAAAAGATGAGCTGAGAAAATGGGTGGCCAAGGAGATCGGCGCGATGGCGAAGCCAGACGATATCCGTTTCACCGACATGCTGCCCAAGACGCGCAGCGGAAAAATTATGCGCCGCCTGCTCCGCGAACTCGCCGGCAGTGGCGATGTGAAAGGCGATACGACTACGCTGGAAGATTTCGGAGTGATCGCCCGTCTCAAGGAGAGCGAAGAGACTTAGTCGCAAGTAGCGCCGGCCTCCGGCCGTCCCGATGGGCGGGACGCTGTCCCCACGTGGTCCTTTACTCTCCCGCACCCATCATCACGATCGGCATGGTCGGAGTGGACGACCCCTGCTCCGGCTCGACCGTAATGGCAAAAGCCTTGGCTTCTACTCCGGCGGGCAGTGGCGGTTCAATCACAGTCGCGCTGCCCCGGGCATCGGGCTTGAAAACCCCGGCCGGAATGGGCGCTCCGTTCGTCGGGATCAACCACAGTTCATAAGCTTTCTGCGGCGGCAACGGCGGCAGGTTGCTGGCCAGGAAAATCAGGCTTGACCGGTCACGCACGTAAATGGCTTTGCCCTGCGGCTGGGGTGGAGTTTGCGCGGCCACCAGGGTCACACGCATTGCGTCCGTCGAGGTCAGCGTGGACACGACCTCCCGCGCCCGTTGGAGCTGTGCCTGCTGTTGCGCCGATTGGTCCTGCAAGCGGGCCACCTGCTGCGCCAGGCGGTCGCTCTGCTGCCAAAAGAAACCCGCCACCAGCAGGAGCGCTGCAGTCGCCAACCAGGGCAGGAACGTCCAAATGGAAGAGGCCCGCCCCGGTTCGATCTTCTGGGCTCGCGGTTCCTTCGCAACGGCCTTCAACAATCTTTCGCGCGACCGTCGCGGCGGCGCCGGTCCGGACGCCGAAAGTGTGAGCAAAGCCATGTCTCCGCGTAATCGCTCCAATTCGCGGCGGCAGGACGAGCACTCTTCGAGATGCTTCTCCAGCGTGACGCGTTCGTCCCCCTGCAGCGTTCCCAGCGCAAGCAGTGCGAGATCGTCGGCGAATTGTTCGTGCGCGCTCATGTTTCAAAGACCTTTCGCAGCGCCTGCAATCCGGTCCGGATCCGGGTCTTGATCGTCCCCAGCGGTTCTCCCGTCTTGGCCGCAATTTCGGTATGGGTCAGTCCTTCGAAGTAAGCCATCTCGAGCGCACTTCGCTGCGCTCCCGGCATGCCGCCTAAAGCGCCCCGTACTTTCTCCATGGCACGCGACCGCTCGGCATCACTTGCCATGTCCGGCTCAACTGAAACGACGACGTCCGCGATATCAGTTTCAGGACGCCGCTTGCGCAGGCCGTCAATGGCGCGGTTCCGGGTGATCACTCCCAACCACGCTCCCAGGTTGCCACGGCTCGAGTCGAACGCCGCCGGATTGCGCCACAGCTGCATGAACACTTCCTGCAGGACGTCCTCGGCAGCGCCGGTATCGCCCAGCACCCGCAACGCCACCGCATACACCAGGGAGGAATAGCGGTCGTAGAGCGCGGCCATCGCGCCTTCATCGCCCGAGCGTATCGCCCACACCAGCGAAGCCTCGCTCGACCCTCCCTTTAGTTCAGCGCCGGACAAGCCGTTATCTCATCCTTTCAAAAGTACGCTCGCAAGCCCTCAGCGGATTGCCAGGGCCTGCTTACCTTTGTACCATCCGCCTGAGTCACAATCGGTTACCTACAGCCCAAGCCATGCCGCGAAACCATACCAGCATCTTCGCCACTTCGACAAGGCTCCGAATCGGGGGGAGTAAACTGTTGCCCAGAGGGGCATTCCATGGGAGATCTAAGCCGCATCGGTGTAGCCATCGATACCGAACTACTTCGCCGCTTCGACCGCTTCATCGCACAAAAAGGTTACGAGAACCGCTCCGAAGCTTTCCGCGACCTCATTCGCGATCGCCTGGTCGGCTCGGCGGTGGTCGCTCCCGACGCCTTTGTGGTGGGCACCGTCACCCTCATCTACGACCATCACACCCGCCTCTTGCCCGAAAAACTTACAGACCTCCAGCATGAGCATCATCACGTGATCATTTCCACGCTGCATGCCCACCTGGACCATGAAAGCTGTCTCGAGGTCGTGGTCCTGCGCGGCAAATCCAAAGAAGTGCAAAAACTGGCCGACCGTCTGATCAGCACCAAGGGCGTTCAGCATGGACGCCTGGTCATGAGTTCACCGCAGACGGCAGCCCACCACCATCACTGAGTTCCAACTGAGAACTGAGAACAACGAACTGACAACCGCTTTAACTCCAACCAAGCGCCGGTTGTAAAAAAGGCGGTTCAGATCTTATTGGCTCTTCATGGCCAGCTGTCTCTCTTCCGGTGTCATCTGTTTCCACAATACTTCGAGATCCCGCTGCACCCGCGAATTCCCGGGGTCGCCGTGCAAAGCCTTGGCGAACCAGCGATAGGCGGTGGGAAGATCGCGGTTCACGCAGTGCCCGGTCGCATACATCGCGCCCAGCAAGGTTTGCGCCCTGGGATTCGACTGGCGGGCGCCGATCTGCAGATTTCTCTGGGCCCGCGCACAGTCCTCCGGAACACCCCGGCCATACAAATATCTTTCTCCGTCAGCCACCAACCGGTCTTCGAAACTGTCCGCCGGAGATGCCAGGGCCGGTGACGGCTTCGACGTGGCCGGCCTGGGACTAACCGACATCGGAGTGACCGGCTTGGACATCGGCGCCGCAGATGCAACCTGTGTCTCTTTCGGCGCCGGTTCTGCGGTTTCAGTTTCGCTCTTTGGGGAAGAGCCAGCAGTCGGCGGCTTCGCGGTCTCTCCAGAATCAGCCACATCACTCGGGGACGACCCTTGTTCGGTTGCTTTTGCAGCGACGGATGGGTTCGCCGCAGTGCCAGTACCTGAAGGCTCCGCAGCGGCAGGCTGTATCGCTTCGCTCGCCGGCTGCGCCTCAGGCGGAGCTGGATTCGCAGTCGGTTCAACCGGCACAGCGGGAGGGGCCGCCGCGGCAGAATCCGGAGGTGGAACCGGAGGCGGGGTCACGGGCGCGTTGGTTCTGACGGTCGGCTTGAGAATGAACCCCGACCAGGGGTAGCCGTCACGCTGCCAGTGCCACGCCAGCAAACCCGCGCTCACGACCAGCAGAAGCAGGGCGAGGTAGAGGCGCCCGTGGCCGCGCGGCGGCTCGTCTTCCAGCAGGTAGTCCAGGTCGCGGGAGCGTTCATCCCCTAGCCCCAGAAAGGAAGGGCCACTCACCGGGATCCTGGCTCTTTCGCGTCCCAATTCATTCGGCACTGCCGCTGGGGGCGGTCCAAGGGGAGCCCCGCACATGCCGCAGAAACGATATTGCGGATTATTCTCCTGGCCGCATTGCAGGCATCGTACTGTCATGGCTACCGGCATCACTATACTAATTCAGATGCAAGTTAGGCATGACCCTTTGGTATTCCGACTTTTGCCACCCTGGATAGCCGAGCCTTGCTCGGCCTGACCGAGTCGGAGACCCGGTCCCACACGGCCAATTGCCAGGCCTGATGCCGATCCGGCACACGCCAGATGCTTCGCAAGCTCAGCATGACGCCGTGCTCCACCTGCCTCGCCCTACCTTTACACCTCGGTCTGCAGCGTGTTACCTTAAATGCACGTTACGATCAAATTGAAACTAGAAGACAGGAGCGCACTAGAGTAGTGCTAGCCAGAGAGCAAAAGAAATCCCTCATCGACCAGTACGGCACGCATCCCACCGATACGGGCAGCCCCGAAGTCCAAATCGCGTTGCTAAGCGAACGGATTGGCCAATTGACGGATCACTTCAAAACGCACCAGAAGGACCACGGTTCGCGCCGCGGTCTTCTCATGCTGGTCAGCAAGCGACGCCGCCTGCTGGACTACCTCAAGTTATACGATTCCGAGCGTTACAAGACGGTTGTGCATAAGCTGGGCCTGCGCAAGTAGGTTTCTGCGGGGCCGTTCCCGGCTCGGGGTGTATTCGCCGGACCACCATCGGAATCATCTGGCCGTTGCGCAGACGGCCATCACGCAAAAAGGAAAAAAGCCGCGAACGGTGTGTTTCCGGCCCTCCAGAACGCTACTGGCTCTTGCCCTTCAAACTGTGCAGCCTCTCCAACGGACGCGCGTGTGTCCTCCTGCCAAAAGGAAATGAATCATGAAACAAGAAGTATCTGTTGAATTAGCCGGCGGTAAAACCATCTCATTTGAGACCGGAAAATTAGCCAAGCAAGCCCACGGTTCGGTGGTTGTTCGCATTGGCGATAACGTCGTCCTCGCCACCGCCACCGCCAACCCGGATCCCCGCGAAGGTATCGATTTCTTCCCCCTCACCGTTGATTATCGCGAATACACCTACGCCGGCGGACGCATCCCCGGCGGCTTCATCAAGCGCGAAGGCCGTCCCAGCGAGCGAGAAATCCTCACCAGCCGCCAGATTGACCGCCCCGTGCGCCCGCTTTTCCCGGATGGCTTCCGCTGTGAAACCCAGGTCATTGCTTTCGTTCTCTCAGCCGACACCGAGAATGATCCCGACGTCGCCGGCATCAACGGCGCATCGGCCGCCCTCACAATTTCCGACATTCCGTTCGAAGGCCCCATCGGCGCCGTCCGCGTAGGTCTGGTCAATGGCGCATTCGTCATTAACCCGACTTACACCGAGATGCGCGAGAGCCTGCTGAACATCATGGTTGTCGGGACCTCCGAAGGCATCGTGATGATCGAATCTGGCGCCAAGGAAGTGAAGGAAGAGACGGTGGTTGACGCCATCGAGTTCGCCCACACCGAAATCAAGAAGGTCTGCGCAGCGATCAACGATCTGCGGCAAAAAGCGGGGAAGCCGAAGCGCCAGGTAACACCGCCGGAGTTCGACCAGGCTTACTTCGACGACCTGAAGAATCGCGTCGGCTCCGACCTCGCCGACCGCCTCAACACCCAGAAATATCCCAAGGCGGAAAGCTACAATCTGGTCCGCGAACTCAAGAAGGGTTTGCAAGCTGCCATTCCGGCGGAAGACGAAGCGGCGCAGAAGAAGTTCAAGACTTACTTCGAGACCCTCCGCGAGCGCATCTTCCGCGAACAGGTCATCAACCAGAAGCGCCGTCCCGATGGCCGCGCTTTTGACCAGATTCGCGATATCTGGATCGAAGTCTGGCGTCCTGCCCCGCACTCACGGCTCCGCCATCTTCACCCGTGGCGAAACCCAGGCCCTGGTCACTACTACTCTGGGCACCAGCGATGACATGCAGCGCCTCGAGGTCTTCGAAGGCGAAGCCAAGAAACGCTTCATGCTTCACTATAACTTTCCGCCGTTTTCGGTTGGAGAAGTTGCATTTCTGCGCGGCGCAGGCCGCCGCGAGATCGGTCACGGAGCGCTGGCGGAACGTTCCATCGCGAATGTCCTCCCGGGCGAAGACAACTGGCCGTATGCCATGCGCGTGGTCTCCGACATTCTGGAATCGAACGGTTCGTCTTCGATGGCCACGGTCTGCGGAGCCTCGTTGTCGCTGATGGATGCAGGCGTTCCTTTGAAGTCCCCGGTCGCTGGCGTAGCCATGGGTCTGGTGAAGGAAGGCGAGAACTACGCCATCCTGACCGACATCGCCGGCGCCGAAGACCACTACGGCGACATGGATTTCAAAGTCGCCGGCACCAAGGACGGCATCACCGCCCTGCAGATGGACATCAAGGTCGGCGGCATCACGGCACAGATCATGCGCGAAGCGATGGCCCAGGCCCAGCGCGGACGCCTTTACATTCTCGACAAGATGAACGCGGTCATCTCCGCACCACGCGAAAAGGTTTCGTCCTTCGCGCCACGTATCTACACCCTGCAGATTCCGGTGGACAAGATTCGCGACGTCATCGGGCCCGGCGGCAAGATGATTCGCAGCATCATCGAGCGCACCGGCGTGAAGATCGACGTCGAGGACTCCGGCAAAATCAACGTGGCCTCAAACGACGAGGCTTCGGCAGCCAAGGCCCTGCAGATCATTGGCGACCTCACAGCCACAGCCGAGATTGGCAAGACCTACCTCGGCACAGTCACCCGCCTCGCTGACTTCGGCGCTTTCGTCGAGATCATCCCCGGCACTGACGGTCTGCTGCACATCAGTGAAGTTGCGGAGCACCGCATTAAAGACGTCCGCGACGAACTGAAAGAAGGCGATCAGGTACTGGTAAAAGTACTTGCCGTCGAAGGCAACCGCATCCGCCTGTCGCGCAAAGCCATCCTCAAGGAGCAGCGCGCCAAGATGGGTGGCGGTGAACTTCCGCCGGATGGCGGTGGAGGAGAGATCATCGGCGAACCGACTCACGCTCCCGCTCTTACCATCGAAGGCGGCGCTGACTTCGCCGACGACGAACCCAACTTCAACCGCGACGCTCCCGTAGCCGGAGGCGCGCCCGTTGACCGCGGTCCAGACCGCGGCGGAGATCGTGGTCCCGATCGTGGTGGTGACCGCGGTCGCCGCCCCGGCGGAGGTGGCGGTGGCCGAGGCCGAGGCCGAGGTGGCCCCGGACGAGGCGGCCGCGGCGGTTTCGGCGGTGGTGGACATGGCGGAGGCCGCCACTAAACAGACAGTAGTGGACTGTGTGGTCGCGGGCGACTCGCCCGCGTGCTTCAAACCTAACCAGAAGAGGCCGCGATAAAATATCGCGGCCTTTCTGTTGCACGAACCACGTAGGGGCGGGTGCCCCACCCGCCCAGCCGAGCAAAGCTCGGCAGAAAGCCCTAGCCTAAGCGTATCCTGACACCATGGATAAAAAAGAAATCGAATCCCCGAAGCTGACGGCCAGGTTCCTGATCTGGATCACTGGATTCATGATTGTGGTGTTCGCGCTGATCGCCCACTTCGTATGGAGGGTCTTCTAGCCATCGCAGCGGCCCATCCCCACTTCTCGCAAAATACGCGAGAAATGGGGCACCCTCTTTCTCAAGATCTCTCAATACTGCCCGTACCGTCCCCGCACTGAATCCAAAAGCTTCCGCGAGTCGTAACCCACCCCATCCTTGAAAACGATCTCGACATTCTCAACATCTGAAATCTGTTTCGACGGATCCCCCTTGATCACCACCAGGTCTGCGTTCTTTCCCGCAGCGATCGAGCCGATCTGCTTGTCTTTTCCCATGTAAACAGCCCCGTTCAGTGTGGCGATCTTGATGGCCTCGACGGGCGAGAATCCGGCATCGACCAGCAGTTCAATCTCGCGCTGATCTCCGAATCCCGGCAGCACGTCGCCCCGCCCAGTGGGGTCCGGGCCAGCGAGCAGTAACCCTCCGGCAGCGACGAATGCGCGTTCCAGCTCCAGGTCATGCTTCCACAGCAGCGCGGGATCTATTTTCGGAGCCGGCGCCGAAAGCGGCCGCTGCCGCAGCAGGAAGAAATCTTCGCGCGATTGTGGGCTCATTGCTTCCAGCGCCTGCTGCCGTAGCGGCGGACGCCCTCCACCCAGGTCCCCTTCAAAGACCGGCAGCGTGGAAGTGATGGCCACGTGATGACTGATGAGCGTGTTGATCAGGTCCTTCGCCTCGGGAGTGTCCGGAGCCATTCGGGCAAGAGTTTCATCGCCCTCGCTTTGACTGCAGACGTCGGGTTTCTTATTCGAATCCAGCTGAGTATTCACGAAGAAGCCGTGCTCGAGGTCATCAATGCCAAGCTCGGCAGCTTCTTTGTAGGTCACAGAGCACAGGTGCCCGGTGACTTTGATCCCGCGCTTGTGGGCCGCATCGATCGCGGCTTTCAACTCGGCACGCGTGATGTTCATGTAGGCCTTGAACGAGGTCACGCCGCGATCGGCCCAGTATTCCACGGTCTGCCGCGCGTCGTCGGGACTCGTCAGGTGCGGCATCTGCAAAAAGTAACTCTCCGCCCCTTCAAGATACGGGCCTGTGACATCCAGATGCGGACCCGGAAGTTTGCCGGCGTCGATGTCGTGCTTCAGGTTCAGGTCGGCATAGGTTTCGACGCTGCCGGTGGTGCGCATCGTGGTGACACCGCTGGCGAGATAAAGGCGCGGCGCAGAGAAAGTCATCTGCGTTACCAGAACTGGGTCGTCAAAATGACGCCGGCTGTCGAGATTCGGGCGCACGATATAGAACAGGTGATCGTGCATGCCGACGATGCCGGGCATCACCGTGTATCCGTGAAGATCGAGGATCGCGGTGCTCTTGTCGGCCGGGACATCGGCGCCCGGCTGGATGGCTGTGATCTTTCCGTTCTCGATCACAACATTCTGATCTTCGACTGCCGGTGCGCCGGTGCCATCAATAATCCGCACGTGAGTGAGGACAACCTTCCCTGCGCTCACGCGCACGAGTTCCTGCACCGCCTTCGACAGCTCAGGGGTCTGGGCGTAGACAGTGAGAGAAGCCAGCAGCAGCACAAAGACCCGCGACAGAAAGCGCAATCGCATGCACGTCCTCCACAGAACGGGAAACATTGTACGTGAAGAGGATTGGACGGCGGCTCTACACCAGAGGGTGCCCCGTCCAAGCTCCGCTTGGGCGGGGGTTTTGGGCTCTAGCGCACTCTGACACCAGGAAAGATGTCAGCTACCCTCCCCGCCCAAGCGTAGCTTGGACGGGGCACCCTCTGGGTCGATTGTAGTTTGAGCAAAAAGCGCGCGGGCGAGTCGCCCGCGACCACATTACACCCGCGCCGGGGCTGCGGCGCGCTTGGGCAGGATTTCTCCGATGCGGCGAATCTGTGCGCCTACGCCTTTGAGTTTTTCTTCGATGTTCTCGTAGCCGCGGTCAATGTGATAAACCCGGTCAATGATCGACTCGCCTTCCGCCACCAGCGCCGCGAGCACCAGGGACGCCGAAGCCCGCAGGTCGGATGCCAGCACCGCCGCCGCACTCAACGGCGAGGGCCCGCGCACCACGGCTCGCCGTCCTTCGATCTTGATGTTTGCGCCCATGCGCACCATTTCCAGCGCGTGCATGAAACGATTTTCGAAGATATTTTCGGTGATGATTGACGTCCCTTCGGCCTGCGTGGCGAGCGCCATGTACTGCGCCTGCATGTCGGTGGGAAAGCCAGGATACTCTTCGGTCACAATGTCGGCGGCTTTGATCGGATTATCGCCCATCACACGGACCGAGTCGGCCGTGTGTCGCGTCTTGACTCCGACTTCGTCCAGCTTTTCGAGCAGCGCAGCCAGATGGGTGGGATCGCAGCCCGAGACGTTCAGATCTCCGCCGGTCATGGCTCCGGCAATAATGAAAGTGGCGGCCTCGATGCGGTCGGGAATGATTCTGTGTTTTGCACCATGCAGTTGGCTGACGCCTTTTACCCGGATAGTCGACGAGCCCGCGCCTTCAATCTGCGCGCCCATCTTGTTGAGCAGATCGGCGAGGTCGGCGACTTCGGGCTCGCGGGCGCAGTTCTGCATCACGGTTTCGCCTTCGGCCAGGGTTGCTGCCATAAGCAAGTCTTCGGTGCCGGTGACGGTTATCCTGTCGAATAGTATTTCGGCGCCCTTTAGATGGTCGGCTATGGCCTCGATGTAGCCATGCTCCTGCGTGATCTTGGCGCCGAGGCGTTCCAGTCCTTTGATGTGGAGATCGATGGGGCGGGCGCCAATGGCGCATCCGCCGGGAAGCGAGACGCGTGCTCGGCCGCAGCGGGCGACCAGCGGCCCCAACACAAGCGATGAAGCCCGCATCTGCTTGACTAGTTCATACGACGCTTCGGGGCTGGTCAGATTGCGGGCACAAATGGTGGTGCGATGCTGCGCCCGCCCGTATCCCAGTTCGACTTCGGCGCCCATCGCGGCCAGCAGCTTGCGCGTGGTTTCAATGTCGCGCACCTGCGGGATATTTTCCAGAATGACGGGCTCTTCGGTCAGAAGGGCAGCGGCCATGGCCGGCAGGGCGGCGTTCTTGGCCCCGCTGACCCGAATTGTTCCCAGCAGGGGATTGCCGCCGCGAATTACAAATTTGTCCATACGCCCGCTTATTGTAACGGCGAAGGCGGGAAAGCGTAGGCGGGAAATGGTTACTCCAGAGGACACGGCCTGTGGGGATTGGTTGGTTGTGTGGTCGCGGGCGACTCGCCCGCGAGTGCAGCGCCACTGACTGGCGAGGTTCGCAGGGTGGGCGAGACGCCCACTCGACAGCCGGCAGGGCGCCGGCGCTACAAACTGCGCGCTGCCGTGATGGCCCGGCGCACATGACCTCCAGCCGATTTGAGCGCCCGCTCCGCTTCCCGGCGGTCCACTTGCGCCTGCAGCATGACCAGTCCAACCGGGACGCTGTTTCTTGCCGCATGCAGAGCCTGCCGGGCAATCTCCTCGCTGACGCCAGCTGCCTGCTGCAGAATGCTCACGCCCCGCGCCGCCAGCTTCGAATTCCGAGGAGTGACGTTCACCATGAGGTTTCCATAAACGTATCCCAAGCGGGTCATGGCTCCGCTCGAGAGCATGTTCAACACCATCTTCTGCGCCGTCCCGGCTTTCATCCGGGTTGAACCGGAGATGACCTCTGGCCCCACTTCGGTCACGATGGCGAGGTGCGCCGCCCGTTGCAGCGGCGTATTCCGATTGCAAGTCACAGAAATCGTACGCGCGCCTTTGCTCCGGGCAAAATCGACGGCAGCGACGGTGAACGGAGTCCGTCCGCTAGCCGCAATTCCCACGATCACGTCGTTGCGGCCCGGCTTTCTTTTCCTCATCTCGCGCTGGCCGAGTTCACGGGAATCTTCGTTCGCTTCCACCGCCGAGGCCAAGGCCGCGGGGCCGCCGGCCATGATGAACTGTACTGTCCTCGGATCAACGTTGAACGTCGGTGGACACTCCGCCGCATCGAGCGCCGCAATGCGTCCACTGGTGCCCGCGCCGACGTAGATCAGTCTGCCGCCTCGATTGAGCGCGTTGGCGATCAGGCCAACAGCACGTGCGATCTGAGGAAGGGCGCGCCGCACCGCGTCCACCACCACGGCGTCCTCGGAGTTGATGACGCTGACTATTTCGAGCGACGACTTCAAATCCAGGTCCGCTGAGGCGCGGTTTGTCTGCTCGGTGATGAGTCGGCTCAGGTTCTCCCGAGTCTTGCTGGCCCGGCGTTTCAAAGCGCCTTCTCCAGCGCTTCCACCACCGCATCGTGAAATGCGGGGCGTACGTCCTTGATCGCCTTGTTGCAGCAATCGGGCCACGTCCGGTTAGTGAGCAGTGTGATGGAAAGCTGGCGCTCGGGATCAATCCAGAGCGATGTGCCCGTATAGCCGAGATGCCCAAAAGAATGGGAAGAGAAATATTTCCCCGACTGCGAGGGCGAGGAAGGTGTGTCCCAGCCCAATGCTCGGGAAGTGCCGGCCGGCGCCGCTTCCCTGCGAGTGAAGAGCGCCAGAGTTTCGGGACGGACTAAAGGCCGTCCTCCTTGCAGGAGAACATGAGAAAAAGTCGCTAGATCTTCTGCAGTCCCGAACAAGCCTGCGTGTCCTGCAACGCCGCCCAGTACGCTGGCGTTTTCATCCTGCACTTCGCCCTGGATAATTCGCATTCGAAAGGTGTGGTCATCCGCGGTGGGCGGAATCGCAGCCCGCCACGACGCCGGCGGATTGTACGCAGTGTGCAACATCCCCAGCGGACCAAATATTTCGCGTTGGCAGAAGCGGTCAAGGCTCTCGTCGGCCACACGCTCCAGTGCGATCGCAAGAATGATGAAGCCGATGTCACTGTACTCAGCTCTTGTGCCCGGAGCGACGGTAAGCGGAGTGGTGAAGGCAGCCGCGAGCAGTTCGTCTCTTGTCTTCGCTTTCAGGAAGAACTTTTCATACGCGGGCAGCCCAGAGGAGTGGGCCAGCAGCATGTGCACGGTTATCTCGCTGCGTCGCGCATCGCTGCCGACGAACTCAGGCACGATGCTGACCGCGGGTGCTTCCAGGTCTATGAGTCCACGCTCGTAGAGAATCATCGCCACGCTGGTGGTAGCTACGGCTTTTGAGACCGACGCAAGATCGAAGACGGTGGCTGTGGTTACGAGCGGGGAGCTGGGTTCGTAGGTGAAACGGCCAAAGGCTTTCAGCGCAACCAATTTTCCACGGCACGTTACAGCGATCGATGCGGCAGGAAAGGATGCTTGGGCAATGGCTTTTTGTGTGACATCAAAAGCAGTGGCAAAAATCGTGTCCTGCTGCTCGTAGGCGGGAGCAGGGAAGCGAGGGGCGGCTTGGCTGCCAGTCTTCAGCGAGGACAAGCTTTCTGACCAAGGGATAGTGTGCGCGATGTTCGGGTTATAGCAAACTTCCGTAATCGGGTAAAGGTCACTACCTGCGGGAGTTGTGTACTAGAATCCGACCCATGAGCAGCCAGGGCGAAATGCCGAGCGAGAGTTCCGAGGCGAGGAACAGCGGTATCTCTTCCAAGGGTCGAATTGGCCTGGTAGGCGCAATTGGCACCGTTGCTGCTTTACTCGCCGAGGAAGCCACCAGAGGTTTCGTTATCTTTAGCCTTGTTCTAGGCGGCACTATAGGAGCAGTTCTGTACCTGTGGCACAAACGGCACCCCCAGCTCTGACGTTCTTGAGCCATCCTGCGCCCCTTATGTACATTCAAGGCATCCACTCAACTTGGACAACTCGCCTTCTGCAGACGCGTGGCTTCGCCGCGGTTGTGTTGGTTGTCAGCCTTTTTCCCCTGCTCGCCTCGGCTGCCGCGGCTACGAACTCCAACACTCCGAACCTGGTCGCCCTGGACTCCATTGTCCTCGACGCCATCCACGATCACCAGATTCCCGGCGCCGTACTCCTGGTCGGACACAACGGACAGGTGGTCTATCGCAAAGCTTTCGGCAATCGGGCGCTGGAGCCGCGTCGCGAGCCCATGACGGTTGACACTATCTTTGATATCGCGTCGCTCACCAAGGTCGTCGCTACCACCACGGCGGTCATGCAACTGGTGCAAAAGGGTGAAATCCGAGTGAACGACCCGGTGACCAAGTACATTCCCGAATTCGGCGAGAATGGCAAAGATGACATTACTGTCCGCAACCTGTTGACCCACTTCTCCGGCCTGCGCGAAGACTTCGATCTGGACCCGCCCTGGCAGGGCAGGGACGCCGGCTTCCGTCTGGCATTTGCCGAGAAACCTGTGTACCCGCCGGGCTCGCGTTTTCTCTATAGCGATACCAACTTCATCACGCTGGGCGCACTGGTGGAACGGGTAACCGGAACTACGCTCGATCAATACTGCGCCAGGAAAATCTTCGCCCCGCTGCAGATGTCACACACCCGCTTTCAGCCGCCCGCCTCCTGGCGTCGCAAGATCGCTCCTACCGAATACGACGAACAAGGCAAGATGCTGCGTGGAGTGGTGCATGACCCTCGGGCCCGCCGCATGGATGGCGTGGCTGGACATGCCGGAGTCTTCTCTACCGCCGACGATCTCTCGAAGTTTGCGCACGCATTGTTGAACGGCAGCCCGATCCTGGCTGGAGACATGGTCGAGAAGATGACCACGCCGCAGCAGCCGCCCACCGCGCAAGTCCTGCGAGGTTTCGGTTGGGACATTGATTCGCCATTTTCGAGCAATCGCGGCGACCTTCTTCCCGTGGGATCCTTCGGGCACACCGGCTTTACCGGTACGTCGCTGTGGATTGATCGGACGACCCAGACTTACATTATCTTGTTAACCAACGCCGTCCATCCTCGAGGGAGGGGAAGCGCGGTCGCGCTGCGCTCCAGGGTCGCGACCGCCGTAGCGGCGGCCCTCCCACTTACCGTCACGGAGAAGGACGAGCTGCGCTGGAAGAGCATCACCGGATACAACGAAACCCAGACCGCTGCCCGCCGCCTGGCCACACGTAACGGAGCGGTGCAGACCGGAATTGACGTACTCGAAGCCCACAACTTCGACGTGCTCAGCGCCTCTACCGGCAAAAAGAAAATCGGACTCCTGACCAATCAGACGGGCGTTGACTCGCAGGGCCGCCGCACAATCGATGTTCTGGCCCAGGTTCCAGGGGTCTCGCTGGATGCGATCTTCAGCCCCGAGCATGGCGTGACGGGCGAGCTTGATACCACAGACATCGCCAATACGAAAGATGCGGTCACCGGCGTTCCCATCTACAGTGTCTACGGCGCCAAGGACGCCCAACGCAGGCCGTCGGTAGACATTCTAAGAACTCTCGATGCGGTCGTGTTCGATGTTCACGATGTCGGCAGCCACTTCTATACCTACGAGGCGACACTGGGATATTTCCTCGAAGCCGCAGCCAAGGCCGGAATCGAGATGATTGTGCTCGACCGCCCTAATCCCATCACCGGCTCATTCGTGCAGGGCGCTATCCCTGATCCTGGCCGCGAAAGCTTCGTGAACTATTTTCCAGTGCCTGTCCGTCATGGGATGACCATGGGCGAACTGGCGAAAATGTTCAACAGCGAGCGCAACATCAACGCCCGGCTGACCGTCATACCCATGGACGGATGGATGCGCGGCGACTGGTACGACTCCACTGGCCTGCCCTGGATCAATCCTTCGCCCAATATGCGCAGCCTCACCGAAGCGACCCTCTACCCGGGCGTGGGGCTAGTCGAAGGCACCAATGTTTCAGTGGGCCGCGGCACCGATACTCCCTTTGAACTGCTGGGCGCACCCTGGATCAAGGGGAAGGAACTGGCGCAATACCTGAATGCGAGAAGCATCTCCGGCGTGCGGTTTGTCCCCATTACCTTCACTCCCAGCGCCAGCAACTATTCCGGCCAGAAGTGCGAAGGGGTCAATATTTTCGTGGTTGAGCGCAATGCTCTCGACACGGGGGAACTGGGTGTTGAACTGGCTTCCGCGCTGCACAAGCTTTATCCCGAGCAATATCACATGGAGCGCCTGATCGAGTTGCTGGGTAACCAGTCGGTGTACGACGCGATTGCCTCCGGCCAGGATCCCCGCCGGATCGCTGAAGACTGGCGGGAGCCCCTGGAGAAGTTTCTCCAGGTCCGCCAGAAGTACCTGATTTACAAGTAGCTGTATCACCTCCGTCGTGCCTCATTTCCGCTAGAATATCTGGTTGACCAATCCGTTCACGCTGTGGAGTTGAGGATGAAAGTTGTCAAACCGCCCGCACCCGCAAATCTGATGTATCGCTGTGCCGGTCCCAATTGCGGGACGCTCAAAGGCGCCACCGACCACTGGTGGCTGATGTGGACTTCGTTCGTCGAATTCAACCGCCCGGTGCTCTACCTCTGTCCCTGGGATGACGAGATTGCCCAGCGCGAAGGCACTCTGCACGTCTGCGGCGAGCTCTGCGCCCAGCGCCTGCAGTCCCAGTTCATGGGAAACGTCAGGGAAAACCAGCGCTCGGCCAGCGTGTAGGAACTAGCTCCCCCGGGCCAAGATTCCGACAAACTTTCGATCCTCAACCTGCATCGTACTGGGATAAGGTAGTGGGATATTGGGCCAGGCTGACTCGGCCTCGGCAGGCCCATGCTTTGGGGAGTTCATCAATGCGCACAATCATTGTGATGTTCCTAGTGTGTGGCTTGGCCGCGGCTCAGGCAAATTCGGCGGCGCGGCTTGATGCCTCGGCCGCTGACGTCAACCTGGTTTCGATCCCTTCCGGCACCAAAGTCCCGCTGTCGCTCAAGCAATCGATTTCGACCAAGAACGCCCGTGAAGGGGATGCCGTCTACGCCGTAACCACTTTTCCTGTGGTCATCAACGATCGCATCGTGATTCCCGCCGGCACCTATGTACAAGGCCGGATCAGCAATGTGAAACGAGGCGGCCGGATCAAAGGCCGCGCCGAAGTTCTCATGCACTTCAGCACGCTAATCTATCCCAGCGGATACACCGTGGTGCTGCCCGGTGCGGTCGAGAATGTCCCTGGGGCCGAGAAGACTTCGATGAAAGACGAAGAGGGCACCATCCGTCAGGACAGCCAGACCGGCGAGAAAGCTAAGACCGTGGCCACCGCCGCCGGAACCGGAGCGGTAGTCGGCGGACTGAGCAACGGCGTGAAGGGCGGACTCATTGGCGCGGGAATCGGCGGCGGAATCGGGACCGCGATCGGGCTTCTGACCCGAGGCAACGACGTCAGAATGGACGCCGGCACGACTCTTGAAATGGTGATCCAGCGTGAAGTCCCGCTCGATGCCAGCCGCATCCCAAGACAGTAAACGTAAGGGCTTGTGGGGCGGGTGGGGGTGCCCGACCCCACAAGGGCAATCACTTACTTTAGGTTAAACAGCGCATTCACGTGCGCCGTCACCGAGACGGTCTGCGGCGAGAATTCTTCCGTAGGAGCCGGAGCAGCCCCCGCCACATTCATCTTCATCATGGCCCCGACCATGGGCATGGGACGCACGTTATCAAACGTGTCCACCGACGCATAAGACAATTCCCCCAGCGTGCGGCCTGCGCTCCGCGCCAGGGCCGCAGCCGATTCATGCGCGCGGCGGTAGGCGTTGTCCACAGCCTTCACCTTGGCCGCGTCCATGTCTTCCAAAGTGTAGTTCAGTGACTGAGCGTCCGTGATGTCCGCATCGGCGAGTTGCTGCACGATGGGCGCCACCTTGGAGAAATCTTTCAGCTTCAGCGAAACGCTAGCGTTCACGCGGTATCCCATCAGTTTCCGCTTCGCCGTTTTGTAGTCATAAACCGGTTGCAGCGAAAGGGAGCCAAACTCCGCCGTCTTGGGATCGATCCCGTTCGAACGCAGAATCTGCCGCACCTGCTCGGTGGACTTGGAGGCGTGGTCGTAAGCCTCGCGCGAGGTCGCTTCCTGCACGGAGATATTGAATTGCATCAGCGCGGTATCGGGATTTGCCTCGAACTTCCCGTCAGCGCCAACGAAGACGCTGTTAGGCTGGGCGGCGACGGTCGGGCGATCCTGGCTGAAAGCGGCGGTGGAAGCTAGTAGTGCAAGGAGCAGCGCAAATGCAGTCTTCATAATTCTCTCCTGACGAGCTACACATAATGCCACAGCATGGAGAGAGATTCAGCTGCGCTTGTGTAGGCACATCCAAACAAATAAGCTCACAAGGGTGCCCCGTCCAAGCTTTGCTTGGGCGGGGGTTTTTGCGAGTGACGGTTCGGTGACAAACAAAAGTCCCCGCCCAAGCAGAGCTTGGACGGGGCCCCCTCGGAATTTTTTCAGAATTCCTGAAACTCAACGTCAAAGGCGACCGACAAGAGTGTCCGTCCCACACGGGCGCTTCATCGCCAGGGGACTCGCAAGGGACGATCCAGACGCACTTCCAGAATCGTGCCTTTTTGCAATTGCAGCCTGTGGTCGCTGAATATGGTGCGCACCACGGCGGCCGCAGTTCCTGCCCTCGCACCTATTCCGTCGGCATCCGGGTCGTGACGCTGGCTGCCTTGGCCTTCCCGTTCGATTTCACCTTCGTCGCCTATTGTCAGGCCGTGCTCGCCGGGAACGGCTGTGATGGTCGCTATCAGCGGTGTCCATCCGCGTTGCGTTTCAATTTCGTCAAAGCTGAGCAGCAGGCGAGGATGAAAACCATTGCCGACAGCGCTGATGTGTCCCCTGATCTTGGCGCCGTGGAGAATCATGGTTTCGTCGGCTCCCATCATGTCTTCTTCCAGTTTGGCCTTGAAGCGTTTCCCCGGCTGGACTCGGCTGACATCGAGCCGGTCCTCGAGGCGGATCAGGAAGGTAGTTCCGTCAGCGATGGCGTGAGGAGGGGCTGATTTCTGGTCATGGTCATGCTCCTCGGCATAAAGCGGCGGGGTTGCGAAAACCAAAACCAGACACCAGAGCCAGCACGAACCAAGCACACGCATAGCATGACCTCCGTGGAGACCGTCAGCTGATTGGATGTAAGCTGCAGCGAAATTGCTGCCTTCACCTAAATATGGGCGAGTAGGATGAAGGCCAGCTTAAATGATGGGTTCTTAAAGCTAGGGTGCCCCGTCCAAGCTCTGCTTGGGCGGGGTCTTTGTACATACAAGACCTCTGCCTTCCGTCACGATCAAAAACCCCGCCCAAGCAGAGCTTGGACGGGGCACCCTCGAGAGTTACCTCGCAGAAAGTATGGGTAGTTTCGATGCACCAATCTTAGGAGGAACTCTTGGCAGAAGTGGAATACGCGAAGCGTTGCACCTGGGCGTTGACCTCTTTGCGCAGATCGGGCCAGATGCTCTGATCCATCTCGAGGAAGACTTTGACCACCTCGGGATCGAACTGCCGTCCCGAAAACAGTTTGATCTCATCACGCGCTGCCGCCAGAGATTGCGCCGGACGATACGGCCGGTCAGAAGTAATGGCATCGAGCGTGTCCGCCACCGAGAACATTCGCGCTCCCAGCGGAATCTCCTCGCCCTTCAACCCGCGCGGGTAGCCGGTGCCGTCATACTTTTCCTGGTGAGCGTAGACGATTTCAGCGGCCTCACCAAGGAACGGGATCTTTTTCAGGATTTCGTAGCCGTGGAAACAGTGCTCCTGCATGATCAAAATTTCATCGGGAGTTAATTTGCCAGGCTTCCTCAGAATGGCATCCGGGATCGCCATCTTGCCGATGTCATGCAGAAACGCGCCGCGCGCAATTACCGCAATCTGGTCCTTCGACAATCCCATGGCGCGGGCAATCGCGATGGTAAAAGCGGTCACGCGCTTGGAATGACCTTCGGTCTCAGCGTCTTTCTTGTCCAGAGCGTCGCCCAGGGCTTCGAGCGTGATGTCGTAAGAGCGCTCCAGGTCGACCAGGGCTTTTCTCAGTTGTTCGGTGCGGGCCGCGACCAGCGATTCGAGTCCGGTCTGGTAGGCGCGGTTCTCCTGCTTCAGGCGGCGATTCTCCAGCGCCCGGCGGACCGTGGCCAAGAGTTGTTCGCGTTCGAAAGGTTTCAGCAGGTAGTCGTAGGCGCCGTTCCGGATCGCGGCCAGCGCCACCGAGATATCGTGCACCGCGGTGACCATCACCACCGGCATTTCGGGAAAGCGTTCTTTGGTTCGTTCGAGAAGGCCGATGCCGTCCAGGTTGGCCATCATCAGGTCGGACAGCATGAGCTCGAATTCCTCGCCGGATTCGAGCAGCGCCAGGGCCTCCATCCCGGAGGCCGCTTGCCGGCACTTGTAGCCTGCAGCGGTCAGCATGGAGGACACAATCTCGCGGATGGTCTCCTCGTCGTCGACAACCAGGATGCGGTCAACTGGCATGATTTTCTACAGTCTACGGCCAATTCTACCGTAGTTCCGAGATTCCGAAAGTAACCAGAAGGGCAGGGAAAGGGCACTGGTCTTTCGGGGAAGCGTGCTATTAAGGGAATGAGCGCTTCAACCCCTGGTTGCGATGAACCAGCCGCGATGAACCTATTGAGTTTCTCTACCTGGCTTGCGTTGGGGGACCTTACTGTCCCCGGTCTGACCCCACAGGAGTCGGCGGCGCTAGTGCTGCTCGCCGCCAGCCTGCTGGTTTTCCGCGCCTTCCGTGAACGCTACCTGCTGATTTGGACCCTGGGCTGGCTGGCCTATTTCGTGTCTCGCTGGACCCTTGCGGGAGCTGCCGGGCCCATTCCGCCCTATCTGACGGCTATTTCACAGGCGGAGTTCGTTTTGGCCGTGTGTCTGTTCGCGGCGGCGATCTTTGTCTACACCCATGCCCGGGGGCTGCTGGCGCCGCTATTGCTCATTACGCTGACCGTAATGGCCTTTGCCGTGGTACGGGTCTGGTTCTGGCCGGAGTCCATTACTCTGCGTGTGGCGCTCGAAGTGGCTTACCGCATTGTCGCGGTGACCGCAGCCTTCCTGCTGATTCGTTACCGCTGGGCGCGCTGGGAAATTGGTCCCTGGCTCTTGAGCATCAGCTTGCTGCTGCTCCATCTCCACTGGGAGCCGATCAGCTCGCACCTGCCTTCTGGGTTCAGCCTGATGGTCTGCCTGCTCGCCGGGCTGAGCATGCTGCTGCTGGTGTTCGACGATTACAAGTTACACATGCGGCGGCTGGGCGTGGTCAACGCACTCACGACGAGCATTACTCGCGCCCAGCATCACGGGCCAATCATGGCCACTGCGCTCGAAGAACTCAAAGGACTCATGCGCGCGAAGGCCGCATGGTTCCGCCTGCTGGAAGGCGATCGCATGGTGATTGCCCAGCATATCGGCCTTTCCAACGATTTCGTTCAGGATCGCCAGTCGGTCCCCCTGGACGATGACTTTGAACGCACTCTGGGCGCGACCGCGCCGGTGGTAGTGGAAGCGTCCGCTACCTCGGAGACGGTCCGTCCCTATCTCAAGAACGAAGGATTTCATCACATCGTGATGGTGCCGGTGCTGGGCAAGAAGTCAGTCATCGGGACACTGGCTCTGGGCAGCCGGCATCGCCTGCACTACTCGCCCGATGAAATGGAATTTCTGGTCACCACGGCCCACCAGTTGGGACTGGCAGTTGAAAACTTGCGCCTGGTGGAACAGATTCTGCGTTCTCATCGGCAGTGGACCAACACCTTCGATTCCATCCACGACCTGGTCCTGCTGCACGACTCGGAATTCCGTGTGATGAAAGCGAATCATGCCCTGCTGGAGCGCCTGCACCTGGCGCCCGCCGACGTTGTGGGCCAGCTCTGCGAGAGTGTGCTGCCGCACAATTTGGGGCAGTGGAAGGGTTGCCCTTACTGCGGATATGCGGAAGACGGTTTCCACGAAGGAACCGATTCCAGCTTTGGCGGCTTCTGCATGGTCTCTACTTCTTCGTATGTAGAACAGGGAAGCAAGCAGAAAGGCACGATTCACGTGGTGCGCGACACCACCGACCGGCGCATCGCCGAGGAGAAATATCACCTCCTCTTCGACCAGATGCAGGAAGGCGTGTTCGTCGCCACTCCCGAGGGCAAACTGCTGGATTGCAACGACGCCTTCATCCGCATGTTGGGTCACACCAGCCGCGAGGAACTGATGGCGCTCAATGTGGACGCCGAGCTTTACGCCTCGCAGGAACAGCGTGACGTATTCCGGCGCGAAGTGGAACTGCACAACTACGTCCGCAACTTTGAAGTCACGTTGCGCCGCAAGGACGGCACGCTGCTCACTGCCATGGAGAGCAGTTTCGCCACCCGCAACGCCGCGGGAAAGATCGAGCGCTACCAGGGCTTTCTCCTCGACATGACGGAGAAGAAGCGCGCCGAAGACGAAATCCGGCGCCGCAACCGCGAACTTAACGCGCTCAATGCTATGGCGGTCATCGCCACCCAGTCGTTCGATCTCGATGAAATTCTGAACCTCACTCTCCGCCAGGTGATCACGCTGCTCGGCGCCGAAACCGGTTCCATCTATCTGTGCGATCTGGACGAAACCACGTTCCGCCGCCGTGCCGGCTGGGGACAACGCAGCGCGGAACGCGCCCGACTCTCTGAAATCAAGTTCACCGAAGGCTTCGGCGAGTTGGTGACTCGATCCCGCACCGAAGTGATCACCGCAGAATATGTGCCGCATCTCCCGTCCCAGGTCGCGGAATTCATTCGTGCGGACGGTCTGGCATCGTGGATATGGGTGTTGCTGTGGGGAAAAGACAAGCCCATCGGCATCATGGGCATCAGCAGCCGCGAGAGTCGCGAATACACCAGCAACGACGAGAGTCTGCTGGTTGCGATCGGCCGGCAGTTGTCCACTACCGTCGAGAAAGTCCGGCTCTACGAAGAAACCTGCCGCGCCTACGAAGACTTACGCCACACCCAGGAACAACTTCTGCAGAGCGAAAAAATGTCGGCCGTAGGACAGCTGATCGCCGGAGTCGCTCATGAGCTGAACAATCCGCTGACCGCGATCCTCGGCTATGCCCAATTGCTCGAGAGCGAAGGGCTGGGGGAACGCGCGGCTGATTTCGTCAGCAAACTTTTCAAGCAGGCCCAGCGCACTCACCGCGTAGTGCAGAACCTGCTTTCGTTTGCCCGCCAGCGCAAGCCGCAAAAAGAGCAGGTTGATATCTGCAAGGTGCTGGACGAAACCTTGGCCCTGCGCGACTACGACTTAAAGGTGAACGACATCAAGGTGGAGCGAGAGATCGAGTCCACCATTCCGGCGGTCACCGCCGACCCGCACCAACTCGAGCAGGTGTTTCTGAATATCATCAACAACGGCGTGGACGCCATGTTGGAATCGGGTCGAGCCGGAACGTTGAAGGTCCGGGTGTACGCCGAGGAGGGAACTGTCATCACGGAGTTCCGGGATTCCGGTCCCGGAATCAAGGAGCCCAACCGCATCTTCGATCCTTTCTACACCACCAAGAGCGTAGGCAAGGGCACGGGTCTGGGGCTCAGCATCTGCTACGGAATCATCAAGGAACACGGCGGAGACATCTCCGCGCGCAACCTTGAAGCCGGCGGGGCCGTGATCGAAGTCCGTCTCCCGTCCAACGGAAGTGCCGGGGTTCCCGAGACAGCCCTACCTGCTTCGGCGCGTACGTCGGTCATCGAAGGCAGCGTCTTGCTGGTCGAGGACGAAGAGGCAGTCCTCGAATTCGAGCGCGATGTGCTTTCCGGCGCGGGCGCCCGAGTCGTCACCCTGATGAACGGCGAGGAAGTGAAGGCCAGACTGCTGCAAGAGTCGTTCGACGCCATGATTATCGATGGCAGAATGGCGAATGGATGGAACGCGCCCGACGTCTATCGCTGGATTGCCGAGAATCGGCCTGGCTTGGAAAAACATCTGATGTTCACCTTCTCCAGCGCGGTCGAACCCGAGCTACGATCCTTCCTGCACGACAACAACGTACCGTACCTGGTGAAGCCCTTCGAGGTAGGCGACCTGATCTCGCAGGCCCGCCGCCTGCTGCAAAAGACCCAAGCCGCCGTTGCCGGCTAATGTAGACGCGAGCGTCCACGCTCGTGTCACCACGACTCAGACCTGGTAGCGCCGGCATCTCGCCGGCTGTCGGGCGGGCATCCTGCCCGCCCCGGCGGCAAGATGCCCCCGAGCCAGCCGGCAGAGTCTGCCCTGAGCGAAGTCGAAGGGATGCCGGAGCTACAAAGATCAAAGGCCCTTCCGCAGCGAGCGCCCGAACTCGCGCAACGCCGCCTCATTCCGCCGATACCACATCCAGAGCCCCAACTTCTTCGCCTCCACTACTCCCGCCTTGGTCAAAATCGCCATATGGTGCGAAACTGTCGGCTGGGACAAGTGAATGCGCTGCTCGATGTCCGAAGCGCACAAGCCTACGTCCTTGCCAATCGAACACCCGCCCTGTTCCTTGAGAGCCCGCAAGATGCGCCGCCGGGTGGGATCGGCGACCGCGTGCAAAATGCGATCTATCTCGTGCTCTGTCATGGCAGTAAGCAATAAACTATGGATCGACAGATGTCAATATACCGACCTCGGACGTCGGCGTCGGACTTCAGACTGAGCGCGGTAGTGAAACTTTTCTGGACGAATCGTAGTCAAATGGCTGATAGGCTGCTGAGGTCTGACGCCCGAAGCTTGAAGCCCAACGTTCGATTTCCGAGGTCCGACTTTGCTATTCGAAGGCAGTGATCGCAGACAACTCGAGAAGCTAAAGAAGAGCGCGGGCCTGCTGCCGCCCGGCCAGTCCCTCACGCTCAAGTGGCCGGTGCTGCACTATGGCTCGGTGCCGAGGTTTGACCCTACGACCTGGGATCTCCGCAGCACCGGACTCGTCGAGTCTCCGTTGACCCTGAGTTGGAAAGAGTTCAACGCTCTGCCCAAAATCGAGCGAACCAGCGATTTCCATTGCGTGACCCGATGGAGCCGCTTCGACAACCGCTGGGACGGCGTGGCCTTCCAGGAACTGCTGACTCGCGTCCATCCCAAGCCGGAGGCGGCATATGTGCTGGTGCACGCTGAACAGGGATTCACCGCCAATGTGCCCCTGGCCGACCTCGACCGCCCCGAAGTCTTGCTCGCCACTCATCACGACGGCGAGCCGTTGACCGCAGAGCACGGCTACCCGCTGCGTCTGATTGTCCCGCATCTCTATGCCTGGAAGTCAGTAAAGTGGTTGCGCGGCCTGGAATTTCTCGACCACGACGTGGCGGGATTCTGGGAACAGAATGGCTACCACATGTATGGAGATCCGTGGAAGGAGCAGAGATTCAGCAGATAGGGCGGGCGTCGGACCTCGGACGTCGGACACATCCGCTTCACGCCAGATGCTTCGCAAGCTCAGCATAACGCCCCGCATCGCAGGCGAGTTCCTTTGCCGAGGTCCGAGGTCCGAGGTTCGACGCCCAACGTCCGACGCCCGCCTCATCACTTCTTCAAAATTGGGTTGTATCCATCCTTCACCAGTTGGGTGCGGGCGCCCTCCGCATCCTTGATGTCAGAGAAAGGGCCGACCTGCACGTGGAACAGCTTGTCTGCTGGCGTGTTGGCGGCGAAGGCGGCGTATTGCTTTTTCTTCAGCGCATCGACCAGGGCTTCAGCGTCTTCCTGTTTGCTGACCGCCGCTACCTGCACAAAGTAATTGTTCTGGCCTGCCACCAACGCAGTCGGATCTGGCGGCGAGTCGTTGTCGGCGGCAGCCGCCTTGGCGGGAGGGGTTGCGGGCGCGTCGGCAGGTTTCTCGGTGAGCTCGGCATTCGGATCTTTCTGTCCTACTGCTTTATAGAACGTCAGATCAGAGGGGGCGTGAGGCTCCGCCGCCTTGACTGCCGTGGGGCGGATGCTGGTGGGCACGCCCGGTGCCGCCTGGGCATCGCCAATGGGCCTGGCGGAATTCTTGCCCAACGAATATCCCATCCCGAAAAACACCGCGCACAGTGCCACCAGCCCAAAGAAGAGGACCAGCATCTTGCCTGTGCCCAGCGTGATCTCTGTGTCTTCAGAAACCGCCATATTTCATTCCACCTCGCTGCCTGGCATTCTGAACACGTTCTCAGCTCTTGTCCCCGTCGGATTTGCCCAGGAGTTTCTGCAGGCCGGGGAAGAAGTCCACCGGGACCGGGAAGATCACAGTGGTGTTTTTCTCCACTCCAATTTCAGTCAAGGTCTGCAGATACCGCAATTGCACGCTGACTGGTTCCGTGGCCAGCAGGGCAGCGGCGTCGACCAGACGTTGCGCGGCGGAGAATTCGCCCTCGGCGTGAATGATCTTCGAGCGCTTTTCCCGTTCCGCTTCGGCTTGTTTGGCCATAGCGCGCAGCATGGACTCCGGCATATCCACCTGCTTGACTTCCACATTCGTGACCTTCACTCCCCACGGAGCAGTATGAGTGTCCAGAATGCTTTGCAGGCGCAGGTTGATTTTTTCGCGATGGGAAAGCAGTTCATCCAGTTCCTGCTCGCCTAGAACGGAACGCAGCGTGGTCTGCGCGAATTGCGAGGTCTGGTAAACGTAGTTGGAAACTTCAACCACGGCCTTGCGCGGCTCAATGACTCGGAGAAAGATGACCGCATTTACTTTCAGCGTCACGTTGTCGCGAGTGATGATGTCCTGGGGAGGAACTTCCAGCGCTTCCTGCCGCAACGAAACCCGCACCATGCGATCGAGAGGCGCGAAGACAAAAATGAGCCCCGGCCCTTTCGCGTCGGACAACAGGCGTCCCAGGCGGAAGATTACGCCGCGTTCGTATTCGGCCAGGATCTTGATTGAGCTGAGGAAGTAGAGGACCACAACGATGATAACGATGCCAGTGAACGACAGACCCATCCGAAGCCTCCGCGCCTGAACGTCAGGAACGCTTCTGTGGCGGATTGTACCGCAACATGGTTAAGGATACGGCATCTCTCCCCGTAGATGGGGGTGCCTCGCAAGATGCCAACACAGCTCTCAAACCGTGTTGGCTGCCGGAGCGCGCTCCGATGCCGCCGAAGGCTCCACGCGCAACTGCAGTCCGTCCACACCGACAACCACCACGGCCTGCCCGGCGGACACGCCGCTCGCGGACATGGCATCCCAGAGCTCGCCGTGAACGAAGATTTTTCCGCGCGGCGCGAGTTCCGTCTGGGCAATGCCGATTTCTCCCACCAGGCCCTGCGCTCCGGTCACCACTTTGTTGGCCCGTGCTTTTAGGGCAATGCTCATGAGGAAGACGGTGATCCCACCCAGCGGAATGCTCACCGCCAGCGCGGTCAGAAGATGCACTCTCATTTCCGGAATGGGGGCGTCAACCAGCAGCAGGCCGCCCAACACCATGGTGACGATCCCGCCGATTGCCAGAACGCCATGGGCGGCAAATTTGGCCTCCAGCGCGAACAGGGCAAATGAAGCGAGGATCAGGACCACCGCCGCAAAACGTACCGGCAAGAGATTGAGCGCGAATACCGCCAGCAGGATGAACACCACGCCCACCGTCCCCGGCACCACCGCGCCGGGATGATTGAACTCGGCATAGAGCGCCAACCCTCCAATGGCCAGAAGGATAAACGCAATGTTCGGATCCATGATGAAGGCCAGAATCCGCTGTTTGAGTGTCATATCAAACGGGCGGATGGTTTCGTTCGCCAGGTTGAGCGTGATCGTTTTTCCGTCGAAACGTTTGACGGTCTTCCCCTGCATCTGCTGCAGCAGGCTTTGCTCGCTCGGCGCCACGTAGTCGATCAGCTTCTGGGTGAGAGCTTCCTGGTCGGTAAAAGACTTCGACTGGCGCACTGTGCTCTCGGCCACTTCGACATTGCGTCCACGCTTGGAAACCACGGAACGCATCAGCGCGGCGGCGTCATTCTCCATCTTCTCTTTCATGACGTCGTCCACCTTGCCGCTGCCCAGCGTAACCGGATGGGCGGCACCGGTGTTCGTCCCGGGAGCCATCGCGGCGACGTCCGCGCTTTCCAGGATAAAGAAGCCGGCCGACGCCGCCCGGCTTCCGCCGGGTGTGACGTAAATAATCACGGGGACGGGCGATGCCAGAATTTTCTCGATGATATTGCGGGTGGATTCCAGCAGTCCACCAGGCGTATTCAACTCAATCAACAACGCCTGGTCTTTGTCGCGGTCGGCCTGTGCCAGCGCGCGTTCGATGTACTCCTCGGTGATGGGATGAATGGCGTCGTTGACGACGATCTTCAACACCTCCGCCGAGGAGGAAAGTGATGCACCCAACAGCAAGCCGATGACACAGAACCAGCGCGAAAGGGAAACCGGTTTCATCACGCCAACCTCTGGTTCCTATTGTCTCTCAAAAGGACCACGTAGGGGCGGGCGCCCTCGCCCGCCCAGCCGAGCGCAGCTCGGCAAACGTGGCGAGCCGCAACGCAATTTTAGGATGATTTCCGACTTGGCGAGCCTTGCTCGCCCGCCCGGACGAGGGCGTCCGGGCCTACGTGGTTCGTGGAGCTTCTCTAGTCTCTGAACTTCCAGCGGGTGGCGCTTTCCATGAATTTCTTCTCGTACAGTCCGAAGACCAGGCGCGGGCGAACCGCAAACACCGGTTCTTTCATGGAAAGAATGTCCTGTTCCATCCCCGCCATATCAAAGTTGTACTTGGGCTTGTACTTCTTGAGAAACACGCGGCGGATCGGCACTTCGGCGATCTCGGCAATGCCTTCAACCACCACCGCTTCCTCCGCTTTCTCGGTGCAAACCACGCAGCGAGAATTTTTGGCGAGATTCTTCGCCTTGCGCGACTGACTGCCCGTGCTGAACAGGAACGCTCCATCCAGCCAGAGGCCCCAGACCACCATGGTGTGCGGCGAACCGTCCGGCTTCACGGTTGTGATCCAGTAGTTATGACTCTTGCGCAGGCGCTGCTCGGCCCACTTCCAGGGAAGGAGTCCTTTTGTACTTTTCGGCATTCCGTAGCCGGGCATTTGCGGACGGCTGGGTTTGGGGCTTGCTTTTTTGGGCTGTTTAGCCATGGCGGCATCCTCCGCGCGACAACATGATCGAAGCGAGACGGGAGGGATGTCAATTCCAACCTGCGCCACGAGTCGCGTAGGGGCAGATGTCCTCATCTGCCTGGCGGAGCAACGCTCCGCAAGGTTTCACTGCCCGAGAAACTAGTCGAGCTGCGGTCGCCTGGGATGAGGACATCTGCCCGTACGTGGTTCGTGGCAATCTTCGCGACTATGGTTTCTGCGTCGGCCGCAGCAACACCTCGCTAACGAACGATTGCGCCTGCTGCGTCACCAGCATGGCCACGACGTGGGCCACATCATCCGACTGAAGCATCTTCTTCGGGTCCTTGCCTTCGTGCGGGCTCAGGTCAGTGTTCACCGATCCGGGGCAAACCACTGACACCCGGATATTGTGGACGCGCAGTTCTTCCGCCACCGAATAGCTCAGGCCGTTCAACCCCCACTTCGATGCGGCGTAGGCCGCGCCGTTGGGTAGCGCATTCTTTCCTGCCAGGGAAGAGATGTTCACGATGTGCCCGCTGCGGGCGCGAATCATCATGGGGGCGAAGGTGCGCATGCAGTAGTAAACGCCGCGCAGGTTCGTGTTCATCACCTGCTCCCACGACGCGGGAGGCATCTGGTGCAGCGGGCCGGCAAAGCTGCCAACTCCGGCGTTGTTCACCAGGATGTCGGCGCGGCCCGACTTGCGCTCTACCAGTGCGGCGAGCGCTTCGACCGAACTCAGGTCGGTCACGTCGCACTCGGCGATTTCAGCCTTACCCCCCGATTTAAGGATAGCTTCAGCTGTGCCTTCGAGAGGCGCCCGCCGGCGTCCACAAAGAAAAGTGAGGGCGCCCATGCGGGCCAACCGGCGGGCAATAGCGGCTCCGATGCCCCCGCCCGAGCCGGTTATGATTGCTACCTGTCCTTGCAGGACATTCTCGGTTGCGCTTGCCATAGACAACACCCTCCCGGGGGCGTTTTCGTCCGCATTTCGGCCGCACGCGAACCCCCTCGCCCGCATCTTACAAGACCGGGAGATAAGCCGTTGTAAAGACAAACTTGCCTTAGACGAGACACATACTTATAATCCGCCTCACTGGAAACGCTGCCAGGGCGTGCTGACAATCGGCAGTGTATTTCTGGAGCCCGTCCGAATGGGCACAGCATGTTGTGTGAAGACCCGCGCTGTCTGGCTTGGGCGATACCTCGGCGCTGTCGCCGTTTTTCCCGAATATCTAAGGAGCGATTCGAATGAAGACGAGTCTAGTGGCGCTTATGCTGGTGTTGGCTAACTTGGCATCGGGTCAGGTAACGCCGCCGCCGGCGGCTCAACCGCAGGCATCTCCAGCACCGGGCCAGTCGCAAAAGAAGGAAATCAAAGATCCCGCCGAATATAACGCCTACGTCGGCGCGGTACAGCAGACAGACCCCGCCGCGAAAATCAGCGGACTGGAAGCCTTCCTCACTCAGTATCCCAACAGCGTGATGAAAGAAGACGCGCTGGAATTACTGATGGGAACCTACCAGCAGGCCAACAACCAGGCCAAGGTGATCGACACTGCGAATCGGCTCCTCACGGCCAACCCGGACAACGCCCGGGCGCTGGTGCTGCTGGCTTACAACGAGCGCGCATCCCAGAAGTGGGCAGATGCCAAACAGCACGCCGAGCGCGGCTTACAGGCTGTCGAGAAGATGGCCAAGCCGGATGGCGTTTCTGACGCGGATTTCACCAAGCAGAAGGCGCAGCTGAGCGGGTTGCTGAACAGCGTCGCCGGGTTCTCCGCTCTTCAGCTCAAGGACTATGCGTCGGCACAAAAGTATCTCAGGCCCGCTGTGGAAGCTGACCCTAACAACGTCGAGAACGTCTATCCGCTGGCCCTTTCATACTTGACCGCAACTCCTTCCGACGATGTGAACGGCCTCTTTTTCATCGCCCGTGCTGCGAACCTGGTCGCCGATCCCGCAGGGAAAGCGTCGATCATCAAGTTTGGACGCAGCCGGTACGTAAAGTATCACGGCTCGGAGCAGGGCTGGGATGACTTGCTGGCCCAGACCAAGACCACGCCCGTGCCTCCTGCTGGATTCACCATCGCGCAGTATGTTCCCCCGACTCCGCAACAGCAGGCAGCTGACTTGGTGAAAACGAAAAAGCCCGAAGAGATGAGTTTCGCGGAATGGGAACTGGTTCTCTCGGTAGGAACGCCAGAGGACCAGGAGAAGGTCTGGAATTCGCTGAAAGGCAAGAATCTCCAGATGGCGGAGGTTCAGGTCATCTCTGCTTCGCCGACGAAACTGGAACTGGCGGCCAGCGTGGATGACATTGACCAGAAGCGCGCCGACATCGAGCTTGCGTTCCCCGGACCGATCCCGGCGAGGAGCCTGCCCAAGGTGGGAGACAAGATTAATTTTGAGGGCACACCGGTGTCCTACACTCCCAGCCCGTTCGTCATGGTCATGGAGAAGGGCGCGCTGCTGACCAAAGCAGCGCCTGCGCCGGCAAGGAAGCCACCGGTGCGCAAGAAGCCGCAGTAAGCCAACGTTCGTAAGAACAAAAGGCAGCCCCAAGGGGCTGCCTTATTTTTGGGCGGAGATCTTGAAAATGGAGGACGGGCGTCCCGCCCCTCCAGAGTTGCAGCTAGCGCGCCGCCTTCTTCTCATACCCAACCGGACGCGCACTCCGTGGCGGACGTTTCACCCCATCGCGCAACTGCCGTACGTCAATCTTGAGTTCCGAAATGGTGCGGCTCAGTGTGTTACGGTGCATGCCAAGCTCGCGCGCAGCGCGGCATTGGTTGCCCTTGTTCTCCTGCAGGACGGTCAGGATAAATTTCTTTTTGAATTCGCGCACCGCTTCAGAGTAAAGAATGTTACTCCGGTACATCTGCATAATGAGGGCTTCGAGCTGATCTCTCACGGCAATCTCTCTTTCTGCGCGAAGAATCGCTGGCCGGAAAGCTGCCTATTCTTCAATAAATTTTGTGCCGACTGCCTACTTCACCGGAGTTTGAGTCGGTGCGGTACCGGCCGGGACCGACTGCGGCATACGGCGCAGCAAATCCAGTCCCTGGTAAAACTTGGCCCGCAATTCCGCGGGGGCGACCCAAATGGCTGCCCGCCCCACCGCCTGGAAGTACGGAGCCCACTCAGAATCTGCCAGCCACCTGGAGGTCGGCGTGAATGCGGTCATACTCACCACAATCACAGCCACGATCAGGCAGCCCCGCAGCAACCCCAACGCCCCACCCAGAAGCCGGTCGAGAAAGCTAAGACCGGACGTCTTCATGACCCATCGAGCGGTCCGGCCAGCTACACCGGCAGCCACCGCGACAGCAAAGAAAATGATCAGGAACCCTGCACTCTCAGCCACCCAGGCCGATTTCAGATACTTCTCAAACCAACCCGCCAGGCGCTGATACTGCCACGCCGCCAGCAGGTATCCCGCCACCAAGCCCGCCAGGTGGAACGCCTCCTGGAAGAATCCCGAGTAAGCCGCCTGGATGGTTGACGCCAACACCACCACCAGGATCACCCAGTCCGCGCCGTTCATGCCGCCTTCCTGCAGTCCAAGCTGCGGTTAAACTCGGTGCGGCTAAACATCCAGCTCGAGTCCCGTGAGCTGGTGGTAAGCCTCGACATACTTCTCGCTGGTCCGGCGCGCCACGTCGGCGGGAAGAGCCGGCGCCGGCGGCCGCTTGTTCCAGTGAATTTCCTCCAAATAGTCCCGCACGTACTGCTTGTCAAACGACTCCTGCGCGCGTCCGGGTGCATATTTGTCGGCCGGCCAAAAGCGGGAAGAGTCCGGGGTAAGTACCTCGTCCGCCAGGGTGATTCCCCGGGCAGTGCGCCCGAACTCGAACTTGGTGTCGGCAATGATAATGCCTTTTTGCAACGCGTAGTCCGCGGCCTTGATGTAAACCGCCAAAGTAAGATCGCGCAGCTGCCCGCTTACCTCCGGTCCGACCAGCTTGACCATTTCGGCGAACGAAATATTCTCGTCGTGTCCGCTGGTAGCCTTGGTCGAAGGCGTGAAGATCGGCTCAGGCAAACGGTCCGACTCCTGCAGGCCTTTGGGCAGTTCGATGCCGCACACCCGGCCCGTGGCCTTGTACTCCTTCCAGGCGGATCCGGAAATGTAGCCCCGAACGACGCACTCCACCGGGAACATTTCCGCTCGGGCCACGATCATCGACCGCCCGCGCAGCTGGTCAGCGTACTTTTGCAGCGGCGCCGGATATTCGCTCACATCGGCAGTAAGAAGATGGTTAGGAACGAGGTCGCGAAGGAACTCAAACCAGAAGAGCGAGATTTGTGTCAGCACCCGGCCCTTGTGAGGGATGCCGGTAGCCAATACGTAATCGAAGGCGGAGATCCGGTCGGTTGCCACGAACAGCAGCCGATCTTCATCCATGGTGTAGACGTCACGCACTTTGCCGCTGGCGTGCAGTTTCAGTTCGGGGAAGTCGGTCTGCAACAAAACGGAGTCGAGAAGTTCAGGGCTCATGAGTGAAATTCTACAGGCAGAAATCGTCGCGTATTCTAGTCCTAAAGAAATTTTTGTCAACGGCTCGTCTTGTGTTCATTCGCGTAAGCCACAAGCTGCAGAATGCAATTTCATTGACACATCCGGCAGGCGGCTGGATTGCCCGCCAGTCAAGGCTTTTGGCCGGTCCCGATTGTGGAAAAACTGAGGAAGGCTGTGCAAGGATAGGAGCGCCACAGTACGGGCGCCGCGATCGCACACGAGACTGCGTTATACTTGAGCTGCGATGTCGGCCGATCCCCAAAAGACGTTTTACCTGGAAGTTTTCGGCTGCCAGATGAACGTCCACGATTCGGAGAAGGTCGTCGGCACGCTCCTGTCCCAGGGATACCGGCAAGTTCCCACCGTCGACGAGGCCGGGCTGATCCTCTACAACACCTGTTCCATTCGTGATAAAGCCGAGCAAAAAGTCTTTCACCGCCTGGCCGACTACAAGAAGCTGCAGAAACAGGGCAAGCGTTTCGGAGTGCTGGGCTGCGTGGCGCAACAGGAAGGCGAAAAGATTTTCGAGCGCGCTCCTCACGTTTCGATGGTTTGCGGCTCCGCGTCATATCGCAACCTGCCGCAAATGCTGGTGCAACTCGAGGCAGGGAAGCAGCGCATTACCGGACTGGACGATCGGGAGACCGACGAGTGCTTTGAGACGGAATTCACCGCCCGCACCAATCCGCATCGGGGCTATCTCACGATCATCGAAGGCTGCGACAAATTCTGCGCCTACTGCGTGGTACCCTTCACGCGAGGCAAGGAGCGTAGCCGCACCTCCGATTCGGTTCTCGCGGAAGCCAGGCAAATGGCCGATCTCGGCTACACCGAGGTCCAGCTTCTCGGCCAGAACGTGAACTCCTACAAAGATCCTTCGGGAAAGAAGACGTTCGCCGAACTTCTAGCTGCGGTCGGAGAGCTTTCGGGCATCCGTCGGGTCCGCTTCACCACTTCGCATCCCCGTGATTTTGGCCGCGACATCATCGCAGCCATCGAGTCGGTTCCGACCTTGTGCGACCACGTGCATTTGCCAGTCCAGAGCGGCTCCGACCGCGTTCTGGACGCCATGCAGCGCCTCTACACCCGCGAGCAATACCTGGAACGCGTCGCCTGGATGAAAGCGGCCAAGCGGGAGATCAGCATCACGTCCGACATGATCGTCGGCTTTCCGGGCGAAACCGAAGCGGACTTTGAGCAGACCCTGGCGCTCATTGACGAAGTCGAGTACGACAGCATTTTCTGTTTCAAGTATTCGCCACGCCCCAATACGCCTTCCCTAAGACTGGAAGACGCGATCCCGGATGAAGAGAAATCCCGCCGGCTGATTGTCCTGCAGGAGAGGCAGCGGGAGATCCAAAGACGACGGTACCAGCGGCATGTAGGACAAATTATTGAAGTGATGGTTGAAGGAAAGAACGAAGCCCGCGGCCAGTGGATCGGCCGCACCTCGCAGAACAAAACGCTGAATTTTGCCGCGCCGCAGGGCGTGGTTCCGGAAGTAGGCAGCTATATCCCCGTGGTTACCACCGGGAGCTTTCCCAACAGCCTGTTGGGCGAAATGGTGATATAAGGAGCGAAGAAGGGAAGGTCGCTCGGGGGCCACGATGGAAGTGGAAATGAAAATTCGCGGGCTCATGATGGATCCAGTGACCAACATGCCCATCGTGATCCTGAAGGACACCAGCGGCGATGCCGTCCTGCCCATCTGGGTGGGAATTTACGAAGCCAACGCGATCGCCCTCGAGATCGAAAAAGTCAGCACGCCGCGACCCATGACGCACGATCTGATCAAGAATGTCCTGGTCGGACTGGACACCCAGGTACACAAAGTTGTCGTGACCGAACTAAGGGAAGACACGTTCTACGCTGTGATCTGGATGGAGCGGCAGGGTAACGTGATCAGCATCGATTCCCGTCCGTCCGACGCGCTGGCTCTCGCCCTGCGCGTGGACTGCCCCATATTTGTCGAAGACGATGTCCTGAAGAATTCCAAGCTGGCAGCCAACGTTTCTGACCGCGTGACCAGTGAGGAACTGCGCAAGTGGCTCGAAGGTCTGAATGACGAGGATTTGGGCCGATACAAGATGTAAGGCAGCTTTTTAGCTCTTAGCCATTAGCTCTTGGCTAAAAGCTAAAGGCTTAAGAGCTAAAAGCTTTTCATGCCTGACCCCGCCGAACAACTGCAGCGTATTTATCTCGCCGGATTCGAACTTCAGACATTCGATCGTTTTCCCAAGTGCGTAGGCGTGGTGCGCGATAGCTGCATCGCGCTGCTCGTGCCCTCGGTTGGCGGGCTGCAGATGCTGGGCACGCCCGGCTGGCGCATGGGGGAAGCGATTGGAGTGCTGACAGAGAAGGAAGGCCGCCAGGTCTTCCAGGCCAAGCAGGAAATGGTGGACGCCTCGCCCGAGAGACTGGAAGTCCTGCGTAGCTTTCGCGCGGATTTGCAGGCCATCCTGGACGGGCAGCCTTAGGCCCAGCCAAGGCCGCCTGGCCAACAGCGAGCCGGGAATTCCGCCGATCCCGGCCTGCCGGTTTCAGGCAATGATGGCAAAGCTGGCCAGGTGCATACGGAGTTGGTCCACGCTCTGTCTTTGCGAGTTGTCGACCGCCAGAAACTCCACGCCGTAGTGATACCCGGTCCGATTGCAGATTCTGGCATCCACCCGTATCGGAGGCGAAGAAAACGGCGGAGTAAATTCGACCGCCACCTGGTCGCCCAGCCTAAACTCGGCGCCGGCAAAGAGCGCCATTCCACCTTCGCTCAGGGACGTTCCGCGGCCGTCAAAAATAGAAGCCTTCATTGCCCGGGATACGATGACCCGAATCGGAACATTGACTTTGTAACGGGGCCAGCGACGAATGGAAGCGGAATCAGGGGAGCGTTCAACTGCCGTGGCTTCGGACATGAGTTGCCCTCAACTTGGGTATCGGCGGCAGGGCGTAATACTTGAGCCGCTTCGGGACGGAGACAGCCGTTCGATCATAACTTTACATAATATCTGTTATCGGACATTATAGGACCAGCTCTTCTTGACAGGCCCCGGCAACCGCCGCACTATCTTTGCCATGAACTCTGCGACCTTGGCCAGAACCCCCCGCATTTGCCTCGCCCTGCTCTTGACCGGCGCATCCCTTGCCCAGAATGCTGCCGGAGCGGCCTCTAAGCAGACGCACGCTCCGGTGGCGCGTCCGGCCATTGTCGGCGTCGCCCATATTGGATTGAAAACCGACGATCTGGCGGCCGCCCGCAAGTTCTATACCGGAATTCTCGGCTTCGAGGAGCCCTTCAGCCTGGACAAGGCGCCTGGCGAAGGCACCGGCCTGCTGCTTACCTATTTCAAGGTCAACGACCACCAATACATCGAATTGTTTCCGGAGCTGACCGATCCCAAGATGGACCGGCTGTCCCATATATCTTTCGAAACCACCGATGCCGAGCAGATGCGTGCCTACCTGGCCAGCCGCGGCGTCAAAGTACCCGAGAAGCTCGAACCCATGCAGGATGGCAACCGCGGCTTCGACGTCAACGATCCCGACGGCCACGTCGTAGAGTTCGTGGAGTTTCGTCCCGGTTCCCTGCACAGCCGCAACTTCGGCAAGTTTCTTCCCGAGACCCGCATTTCGCCGCGCATCATCCATGTGGGGGTAGTGGTGACAGACCGTGCCGCGGCAGACCGTTTCTACAAAGACATCCTGGGATTCAAACTGCAGTGGCAAGGCGGCATGAAAGACACGGACACAGATTGGGTCGCGATGCGCGTGCCCGAAGGAACCGACTGGCTGGAGTACATGCTGAACGTGAAGAATCCGAACCCGCATACGCTCGGCGTCATGCACCACTTTTCGCTGGGCGTGCCCGACATACAGGCCGGATACAAGCTCGCAGTCGAGCGTGGCTACAAGAGTTCGGAGACACCGAAGATTGGCCGCGATGGCAAGTTTCAGTACAACCTCTACGATCCCAACTTCACGCGGGTTGAGTTGATGGAGCCCAAGCCGGTCCAGAAGCCGTGCTGCTCGCCGATCATCGAATAAGGCCGCTTCCGCACTCCAACAGCCCTGTCATCCTGAGCGAAGCAGGATCATTCGCTTGCGAATGATTCTGCGGAGTCGAAGGATCCCTGCATTGCGGCACGGGGCCGGAGAGCTGAGTTTCTTTGCTGCGATCGCAGAAGCCCCCGCACCGCGAGGCCACCCCGCTGCTAGGGGTCCTTCGACTTCGTAACTGCTTCGCGCAGCGAAGCAGTCACTCCGCTCAGGATGACATTATTTTTTGGATGCAAACTGCCGCACCGGCTCCGCCGCCAGCACGATCCTGGGATGGAAGAGCGTCCCCGCAATCCGGGTTACGATGGCGATCAGTTCCCTTTGCCCGGCGAACACCTTGACCTGCCGTGCCTGAGATAGCTCCGGCAAATTCACTGAGCGCCCGTTGCGAATGAGGCCGGCCGCTTCCTCGTTGGCTGTAACGCATGGGAACTCGGGCAACAGTTGGCGCGGGTGAATGAAGAACTCATCAATTGTGCCTGCCTTGCAGGCCGTATCCAGATCCTCCAGGGTGTGGGACTGGCTCAGATCGAACTCGCCCAGTATGGTACGGCGCAGCGACTGCAGGTGCGCTCCACAGCCCAGCTCCCGGCCCATGTCGTGGGCGATAGAGCGCATGTAGGTGCCGGATGCCACGCGGGCGCGAAAACTGGCTTGATCGCCCTCCACTACCAGGATCTCGAATTCCTTGATCTCCACCTGCACCGGTTTTAGTGCAACTTCCTGGTGCTTGCGGGCCAACTTGTAGGCCGGTACTCCCTTGATCTTCTTGGCTGAAAACGGAGGCGGCATCTGCTCGATAAACCCCACAAACCGGGCGGAAAGCGCTCGCAATTGTTCAAGTGACACATTAACTGCCTGAACCGGTCCCTGTGCCTCCCCGTCGGAATCATAGGTGTCGGTAGCGAAGCCGAAGCGGATCACGCCCTCATAGGTCTTCTCGGACGCACCATAGAACTGGGCCAGGCGGGTAAGGTTGCCCGTGACCAGCGGCAGCACTCCTGTCGCCAGCGGATCGAGCGTGCCCAGATGTCCCACCGAAGGTTGTTGCAGAATCCGGCGTACCCGGTTGACCACGTCATGCGAGGTCAGGCCAGCAGGCTTATCGATGATGAGAACGCCGTTCATTAGAGTTGGGAGGTTGAGTAAATTTGGTAACTTAGTAATCGGGTAATTGAGAAGCTTCCCGGTAACAAGGCTTTCGTCCAACTACTCAATACCAAATTACCAGATTGCCTGACCTCCCATGATCCCGATTCGCGACGATCAGCCCCGGTTCAGCACACCCTACGTCACTTATTTTCTGATCGGTCTCAACCTGGTGATCTTCCTTTTCGAGGCCAGCCTGACTCCGCAGAGTTTCAAGCTCCTGCTTTTTCAGTTGGGCATGGTACCCGCCAACATCACGGCGTTTCTGGGTGGAACAGGCCGGCCAGGCTTGGTGGCGGCTTTCCTCCCTATGCTGACCTCCATGTTCCTGCACGGCTCGTGGATGCACGTGATCGGCAACATGTGGTTCTTGTGGATTTTCGGGGACAACATTGAAGACCATCTGGGGCACTTCAAATATCTGCTGTTCTATCTCCTCAGCGGGTTGGGGGCAGCATTCGCGCAGCTCGTTCTCAATCCTCATTCCCGCGTCCCTACGGTTGGGGCGAGCGGGGCGATCGCTGGGGTTCTCGGCGCATACTTCCTTCTGTATCCGCGGGCGAAAGTGTTGATCTGGTTCCCTATTCTGTTTCTGTTTTACTTGCCGGCATGGGTAACGCTGGGCTACTGGTTCGCCATGCAATTCGTGAGTGGAGCCGCGACATCACTCGCGAGCTATAGCGAAACCAGCGGCGGCGTGGCTTTCTGGGCCCACGTGGGAGGCTTTCTTGCGGGCATCATTCTGATCAAAATCTTTCCGGAACGTCCAAGACGTTATCGCTACGGAACGTGGTAATGGACCTCGGACGCCAGACCTCCGACTTCGGACTTCGGCTAATGGAAGGCGGGGGTCTGAGGTCTGAAGTCCGACGTCTGCCTTCAGACTCCGTTCGCCCGGTTCCGAATCAGCGACAGAAATTCCGTACGCGTTTCCTGTTCGTGACGGAAGGAGCCCAACATGGAGGAAGTCACGGCAGCGGAATGCTGCTTTTCGACTCCGCGCATCATCATGCACAGATGGCGGGCTTCAATGACGACTCCCACTCCCTGCGGCTCGATCGCTTTTTGAATGGTCTCTGCAATCTGCGTGGTCAGACGCTCCTGAATCTGCAACCGCCGCGAAAAGATTTCGATCAAGCGTGGAATCTTGCTGAGTCCGATCACTTTGCCGTTGGGGATGTAAGCCACGTGCACCTTGCCGAAGAACGGCAGCATGTGGTGTTCGCACAGGCTGAACATTTCGATGTCTTTGACAATCACCATTTCGTCATAGGTGACGGTGAAGAGCGCTTTTTGCAGCATCGCGTCAGGATCTTCCTTGTAGCCGCGTGACAAGAATTCCCAGGAGCGGCGGACGCGGTCCGGCGTGCGGACCAGGCCTTCGCGTTCGGGGTCTTCGCCAATGCGGACAATCATTTCGCGCACCAGTTCTTCGAAGGTGGCGCTGGTCAGAGTGGCTGGTTCTACCGATGGTTTCATGGTCCCGTTTCCTTACCGCCGGGACTTGCCCGGCTGGACAGCCGAGGGCGGCTGTCCCCACGTGTTCCTTCTCAGCGACCGATCTCCGCGGCCCCTGCGTACTCGAAGGAATTCATCATGGTTTCTTCTATGCGTACCTTTTCCAGATGAGCATGAGTGAAGCCTCGCTGCAAAATATCGTAGATGCCGGTGCACAAGTTTTCCGTTGTCGGAACCGTTTGCATGAATTCAGCCCGCGTATTCAGATTTTCCAGGTCGAAGCGTTGCAGAATCTCGCGCTGGACGAAACCGTCCAGATCCACCAAGTTGCATACCATGCCCGTGCTTTCGTCCACTGGGCCGCTGACCGTGACTTCGAGCGTGTAGTTGTGACCGTGGCCGTACGGGTTATTACATTTGCCATAGGTCGCCGCGTTCTCAGCCTCCGACATGGCATCGCTGTGCAGACGATGCGACGCGGAAAACATATAGCGGCGGGTCAAGTGCGCCTTCATGCTTCACCGTAGAAATCGACAAACAGGTCGGGCGTTTCGTACACCCGCACGCGATGCAGCTGGGCCTTGTTCAGCTTCGCCATCAGGCGTTGCCAGATGGCGATGGCCAGGTTCTCCGTGGTGGGAATCCGGTTCGAAAATTCCGGCACTTCCTTGTTCAGGAAGCGATGGTCCATGGCATCGAGTACTTCGCGATTTAGCACTTCCTTCAGTTGCTTAAGGTCAACCACGAAGCCGGAGCGGGGATCCACCTCGCCTTTGACCGTGACCTCGAGCGTGTAGTTGTGGCCGTGGCCATTCGGGTTATTACATTTGCCGAAAATCCGCTGGTTCTCCTCCGGAGTGAGATCCGGATTGTGGTAGTAGTGCGATGCGGCGAATTCGGCTTTGCGCGTGAGATAGACCATTCGTTCTGCTTTCTAAAGCTTCTTAAGCCGAGCTGTGCTCGGCTGGGCGCTGCCGTTCTATGATGACGGCGTCCGCCTCTGGGTGGTTTGTGCTGCTTCCATAGGTCCTGCCCTTCCAGCGTACGCTTCCCTGCTTATGGGAGAGTCTGGACCGCAGTAAAAGATACGCAAAGAGGGGAAGGCCGGCCGGCGATAACGCGTTTGCCTGCCAGGAAAAATGCGCCCGGCGAACCCGATTGAGAAGAAAACCGTAGACTGCTACCGCCAGGATCGCCGCCACTGCCGCGGGCTTGTAGTGGCCCCGCAGCGTGGCTGTAACGGCTGCTGCGACTCCACCTGCGATCAGCAGAAATTCCGTCAGTCTAAGCAGGGCAAGGCGGACCGGGGATGGAAATAGCAATGCCAGATTCTTGGTCCAGCCCTCGCGAAGTTGCGCGAAGCTGCGGTACATACGCGTGCGCACCGCGTCGCCGCCAAAACGAAAGAAGATCTTGCGGCCGGAAACTTTCAAGGCTTTTGCCAGCGCGACGTCTTCCAGCAGACTATTGCTGACCGCCCCATGCCCACCGATTGCGTTGTAAGCTTCGCGGGCAATCAGGATGTACTGGCCGTTGGCCGCTGCAGCTGGCGACCGGGGGTCGCTGACCAGCGAAGGCTGGTATGTCGCCGCCAGTTCGGCAAAAATGACGGGCATCACGGCCTTTTCCCAGAACCCGTGAACTTCCTGCTCGGGCGAATAGGAGAGCATAGCGGCGCCGCGTTGCTTTGCCTCTGCGACGGCGCGGGCCGTGGATCCGGGTCGATGAACGGTGTCGGCATCCGTGAACAACAGCCACTCGCCGCCGGCGACTCTTGCTCCCGCAGCCATGGCGTTGTTCTTTCCCGTCCACCCAGAAGGTGGGGCGTCAGCATCCACCACGCGCAAATGCGGAAACGACTGGGCAATCTCGCGAGTACGGTCGGTCGAAGCATCGTTCACGACGATGATTTCGAAGCCAACCCCGGTCTGGGCCGCCAGCGATTCCAGGCAGGCGCCCAGGCAGTCCTCTTCGTTACGGGCCGGCACGATCACCGACACGGTTGGCGTGCTCGACACTGTCTTTGGCGCCACCATAGGCCGAATTAGGTATTATAACTTTGTGAGACGTACTTCGGTTTTACCCGGTACCCTGGCTCTTCTTCTGACGCTGAGCGGCTGTTACGGCGGCTCCCGGCCTCCCAATATCGGTACGGCTGCCCCCGGTTTCACGGTCCAGGACAGCGACCGCAAGATCAGCCTCGACGAACTGCGCGGCAAGGTGGTGGTGCTGAATTTCTGGGCCACCTGGTGTCCCCCCTGTATTGAAGAGATGCCCTCGCTGGTGCAGATGCAGCAGAAGATGAAAGCCAGGGGTGTTGAGGTATTGGCGATCAGCGTTGACGCCGACCAGAGCGCGTACCAGGACTTCCTCAAAGAGCACAAAGTGGATTTGCTCACCGTGCGCGACGCCGAGCAGAAGAGCAATAACCTCTACGGGACATTCAAATTTCCCGAGACCTACATCATTGACCGCAATGGAGTCTTGCGCCGCAAGTTCATTGGCGCCATCGATTGGGGCACGCCCGAGATCCTGGATTACCTCAGCAAGCTTTAGTTCAACTCTTGAGAGTGATTTAGGGTCAGCGCAAGGGCTTCCTGCACCGCAGAATCTGGATTTCGTTTAATCACGGCCGATTGGGCGGGCAGGTTCTTCTCCAAGTCCGCACGAGCCATCGCAATCGAATCGTATTCCGGCGTGTTTTTGAACTGCTGCATCAAGGACTGCGCCTTCAGAATGCAGGCGTACGCCAATCGGGGAGAAAGGCCTGAATCGCGCAAAAATAGTCCGTAGCTGTAGAGATCGCTGGCCGTAGCTTGGGAGTCATCCAGCTTTCGATCGAGCTCGAGAGCATGCTGATAGAGTGGGAGCGCCTGCGCCGTTTTGCCCTGCCCAGATTTGAGTTCCGCTTGGGCGAGGCTGGCCGCGCTTTCCATCTTTGTATCTAGGGACTGGACAGCGATCTTCTGAGCCAGCTCGTAAGTCTTGGCGGCCTGATCCAGATGATTCGCTTGAGTCTGGCACTGCGCCAGCCGCAAGACAATCGCGATCAGGTTATGTGCGGGCGGGCGGCTGCTTGCCCCGGCTTGCGCCACTTTGTTCAGAAACATCATGTAGTAGGGAATTGCGGCGTCCGCCTTCCCTTCCCGATCCAGTTCGCCGGCGGTATAGAGATATGCGGCAACTTGTGAACCATCCAGGGCAATCGCCTGCTTCCAGCTTTGAATGGCCTCGTCCCCATGTCCCAGTTGATTGGCCAGAATGCCATGGTTGACTAACAGATTCACATCCTTGGGGGTATGCCGCAGCGATTCGCTCGTCAACGCATAGGCTTCGTCGAAGCGATTCTTCTGCGTCAAATAATTAAGCAGCGCATCCCGGGGAGCGGCGTTGGTGGGGTTGACCCGCAGCGCCTGATTCCACGCGGCCGCCGCTTCCTGGAACCTTCCCTCTTTGAGTTCCTTCCAGCCGAGATGGGTTTGCAGAGAACTATCGTAGGCATCGAGCGCCGCCGCGCGCCTCAGGTCAGGCAAGCTCTCCTGATGAAGCGCCAGGTAGTAGTGCACCTGGTCCACACTGCCCCAGACCAGCAGAACTACCGCCGCCGCAATGCGCAGCCTGCGGGCCGGACGAGAGTTACCCACTACCCAGCGCAAGCTGCTTCCCCATCGGTTCCCGGCTTCGGCCGTGGCATCGGACGAACGCTCGCGCGAATTGAGCAATAATGCGGCAATGCGGCTGTCCCGCAGCTTCCAGATGGCGCCATCCAGGATGAAGTGATGAATGTTCACCAGCGCCGTGAAAATCAGAAAGCTGGCGGCAAAGTCGTAGTGAAAGAGCCGGCTAGCCACCCAAGGTCCGGGGACGAACAGGGCAATGCCGCCTGCCACCAGCACCGCGAAGTAGGCGAAGGGACGCCAACCGCTCGCGCCTTTTGCACCGGCCTCACGACGGGCGTAATAGCTGGTGATCCAGAGATATTGGGCGGAGTGCATGACCGCAAACACTCCACTGCTGTAGCGGCTCTGCGGAACGCGCAGCCCTTCGGCGAGGGACAACACGGTCGGCAAAAGAAACCACAGGCATTGCGTGGAGAAGAGTGTCAGCGCCGGCAACAGCCGCCGCCAGCCCACCTGCTGCGCCAGTCCAGACCAGCCGTAAGCCGAACAGCCGATGAATGCCGCGCCAAGAAATAAGACGGTAACCGAGCTGATTCGTTCGGGAATTCCCGGCGAGACGAATAAAGGATCGCTTGAGGGTCCGGTGAGGAAGCTCAGAAGGAGGATCAGATAAGAAATCAGAAATGCCGAGTACAACGCTCGTCGCCCTGCGGCAGAGGGAGTTGCGCCGCCCCGCCGCGCGAACATCATGAACAGCCCGTAATTTTGCCCGCTGTAGTGCCACGGGCTCCACACCAGGTAAAGCGTGAAAATCCACGGGATGGCCCGGAACCAGAAGTGCGACAAAATCAACGTCAGCGCAATGAGGGCAGTGATGTGAACCGTAAAAATGCGGTACTTCTGAAAATCCGCCTCATTGTGATAGGCGCGATAAATCGTCGCCATGTAATGGGGATAGTTGAAGAGCAGAGCAAGCCCGTAAAACGCGATTGACCATCCCAGCGCGCTCGAACGCGAAGCATAGTAAGCCAGCAGGAGCAGGGGCGCCGACCAGGCGCCGCATCCGACGATCAGATCCAGCCACGGGTTGTAGACCCAGACCGCAGACGCGGACTCAACTCGCGGTCCGGGAGTAGATGTTTTCATCACGATTGCAGGACCCGGCGACGCAGGTCCGATCCTGCGCGGATTATAAGTTGCGATGGAGATAGGCGACGTGCACAGAAGGGTTCAGCTAAGTAACTAAAGTTCTGAGGCAACAAATGGAGGCCGGGCGTCCCCGCCGGCTGGACGGGCGGGACGCCCGTCCTCCAGTGGCATTCTTTTACCTGCTTTACAATTAAAACGTGAACACGTGGGACGTCATCATCATCGGCGGCGGAATCATCGGGCTCTCACTCTCCATCGCGCTGCGCAAGCGAGGCGCCACTGTCCTTATCGTGGAACGCGGCGAGCCCGGCCGCGAGGCATCCCATGCCGCCGCGGGAATGCTGGCCGACTTTCCGCTGGAAATGCCTTCTGTACTTCAACCCTTGGCGGCCGCGAGCGCGCGTCTATATCCCGAGTTCGTTCATGAGTTGCAAGACGAGTCCGGCATCAACGTAGATCTGCGCGATCAGGGCACGATCTTTTTTGCTACGCCGGAACACCTTCGTGAGCATCCCAGTCTGGCGACGGACTGCCCGCTTCCCTCAGCGCTGGATGAGCTCGATCCCGCGCTCGGCCAGGTAAATCTGCCGGCGGTTTATCTGAAAGAACGCAGCGTGGATCCCCGGGCCCTCACCGCGGCCGCGCTAAAAGCCGCTCGGCATCGCGGCGTGGACATCTCTTCCGGGACAACTGTGACCCAGGTACTTCTGGCTAATGGACGCGCCACCGGCGTCGGCACCGGCAAGACGGAATACTGCGCCCCGGTGATCGTTAATTGTGCAGGGGCGTGGGCCGGACAATTGGCGCCGCAACAGTTTCCGACTCGGCCGGTGAAGGGACAGATGCTTTCGCTTGCAGCAGCATCGCGCGATTTGCTGCGGCACGTTATTCGCGCCCCAGAAATTTACCTGGTCCCACGCAGCGACGGCCGCATTCTGGCAGGAGCTACAGTCGAAGAAGCGGGATACGACAAGCGCACCGACGCGGACACGATTCAGCGCATGCACCAGGCGGCGATCCGTCTGGTGCCGGCTCTCACCCAGGCCCGCATGCTGGAAGCGTGGGCCGGACTCCGGCCGGGGTCCCCGGATAATCTGCCGATTCTCGGCCCCACGCGGACTCCCGGATATTTCGTGGCGACGGGTCACTTCCGCGACGGCATTCTGCTCACCCCAGTCACCGCGCACGTGATGGCGCAGATGATCACCGGCGGCGGACCGGAATATGATGTCTCCGCTTTCTCGCCGGCGCGCTTTGACTGCTGATGACTACCACACCCATCACGGCCGATCAGATCAGGGACCACTACGATTCTCTGGCTTTCATCTATCGCACTTTCTGGGGTGACCACATCCATCACGGACTGTTTCTGGACAAGCAAGATGCGCCGGAAGACGCGCAGGTCCGGATGGTCGACTATTGTGTTGACCTCCTCGGGCTTTGCTCTGGCGCGCATGTGCTGGACGTGGGTTGCGGGCACGGCGGCACCCTGATCCACCTGGCGCGATCGCTGTCGTGCACGGGAACGGGACTTACCCTCAGCCCCAAGCAGGCCGGACTGGCGCGGGAGCACGCGGCCAAGGCAGGAGTTGAACCGTGGGTAAACTTTGAAGTCGCGGATGCCGACTATTACCCGTTCCCTGCCTCTGCGTTCGACCTGGTCTGGACGATGGAGTCTTCCGAACACTTCGCCGACAAAGCGTTCTATTTCACCAACGTCGCACGCACCCTACGGCCGGGTGGCCAACTTCTGCTGGCAGCATGGACGGGCGCCATGGATCGTCCCCGAGTGCGCGAGGTGGGGCGGGCATTTCTGTGTCCGGAGTTGTGGACGGCCGAACAATACCGGTCGGCGATCGAGTCCGCCGGAATGAGAGTGCGGCGGCGCGAAGATCTCACCGCCAGAATCTTGAGCACATGGGAGATCTGCCAGGAACGCGCCCGCTCCGCCAGCATTGCCGTCAAGTTATTGCCTCGAGCAGCGCGGGAATTCGTGGAGGGGATCGACATCATCCTGGATGCCTACCGCTCCGGCGATCTCACCTATACGATCATCGTCGCGACGAACGGCGTTTCGTAGCGTCGGCGCTACATCAAGCCGCTCCACAAGCCGCGAAGCGGCGCAAGGGCGCAAGCCCTGGGTACGAGCGCGAGTGTGACCAAGCCCTGAAAGGGCGAAAGGATAGCCGACGGGCCATCCCCCCATCTCTCTCCGCGTGGTCGGATATACTAAAGCGTTTTCTTCTCAGAAAGGCACCGCCCATGGCCTCTCCCGCAGTCACCTACGCCCGCGATAACCAGCAACGATTCCTCAACGAACTGAAAGACCTGCTACGCATTCCCAGCGTCAGCACTCTGCAAGAGCATAAGTCTGATGTCCAGAAGGCGGCTGACTTCGTGGCCAACGATCTCTGCCGCATCGGACTTGAACATGTTGAGATCATTCCCACCAAGGGTCACCCTCTGGTCTACGCCGACTGGCTTCACGCTCCGGGCAAGCCGACCGTGCTGTGCTACGCGCACTACGACGTGCAGCCTCCCGATCCACTCGACGAATGGACAACTCCGCCGTTTGAACCCACCGAGCGCAACAACAACATCTACGCTCGCGGCGCGGTTGACGACAAAGGCCAGCTTTGGATGGAAGTCAAGGCAATCGAAGCCCTGATGAAGGGACACGACGGCACACTGCCGTTGAATGTGAAGTTCATCATCGAAGGCGAAGAAGAAGTTGGCGGCGAATCCATTGCCGCCTATGTGCGCAAGGAAAAGGCGAAGCTGAAAGCCGATTTCGCTTTGGTCTGCGACACTGAACTCTTTGCCCCCGATCTGCCGACCTTGTGCGTAGGACTCCGCGGCTTGATCTACACCGAAATTGAAGCGGTGGGAGCCAAGACCGACTTGCACTCCGGAATGTACGGCGGCGCGGCCCCCAATCCCTTCTTTGGCCTGATTGAAATCATCAGCAAACTCAAGGATGCGAAAGGAAAAGTCCTGATCCCCGGCTTTTACAAGAACGTAAAAGCTCCCAGCAAAGACGAACTGAGGGCATGGAAGAAGCTGCCCTTCAACGAGGAACACTATCGCAAGATTGAAGTCGGGTCGACTGTGCTCACCGGGGAACCGGGCTACTCAGTGATGTATCGCACCTGGGCGCGACCCACGCTTGAAGTTCACGGCATGCCCGGCGGGTTCGTCGCTCCCGGCGCCAAGACTGTGATTCCAGCCAAAGCCTCGGCCAAAGTTTCCATGCGCCTGGTGCCGAACCAGAATCCCGAAGACATCCTCAAGCGTTACAAGAACTATGTGAAGAAGCTGACGCCCAAGGGCATTCAGACCAGCATCAAGGTTTGGAGCAAAGGCCCGGCTTGCGTGGTAGGCACCGACAACAAATACATCAGAGCAGCCACCGAAGCTTTGCACGATGTGTTCAGGAAAGAGACGGTCTTCATTCGCTCCGGCGGCTCGATTCCGATCGTCACCGATTTCCAGGACGTGCTGAAGATTCCAAGCGTGATGATGGGCTTCGGCCTGCCCGACGACAACCTGCACGCGCCCAACGAGAAGTTCCACATCCCGAATTTCTATCGCGGAATCGAATCGATCTGTTTGTTCTTCGAAAAGCTCGGCCAGCAGTAATCGGCAAGAACTTTGTGGGACGGGTCTTCGACCCGTCCAGGCCGAGCGAAGCTCGGCTAGATGTTGAGCTAAAGTCAAAAGCGGCGGACAAGAGTGTCCGCCCCACATGATTGTCTTTACCCTCTGGTTGCGTTAGTCTTATTTGGCTCTCGCGCCTCTCCCCTCCTTCGTCACTTCCCCACCCCATTTGCAGACAGATGCTGCATTGTGTGTTCAATCTGGCGCGGTCGAGCGTAAGGCCATACCAGATATAGTGTTTTCGTCCTTGACCCGGGCATGATTTGGCCGTTACAGTAGCTTTAATTTGTGCCTCGCCGAATCCAGCCTGGGCGGCGCTCACCAGAGCGATGTATTGGAGGAATCCAATTAATCAACCCGGCTGATCATGCTACATACCCATGTGCTCGCCGTAGCAGAGGGCTTACAGCAGCGACAGTCACGCGGGCGAGGGCGCCCGCGCCACACAAACTTCGGCGAACCTTAAGGAGTAGAAGTTGCTCAAACTGAAAAGACTCCAGATTCTCGGATTCAAATCGTTCTGCGACCGCACCGAACTCAAGTTTCATGGGGACGGCGTGGCCGCCATTATTGGCCCTAACGGTTGCGGCAAGTCCAACATCGCGGACGCCATCTCGTGGGTGCTGGGCGAGCAGTCGGCCAAAACCCTCCGTGGCTCGCGCATGGAGGACGTGATCTTTGCTGGCACTCGCGATCGCAAACCTACGGGCATGGCTGAGGTGTCGCTCACGCTGATCGATCCCGAGGTGTACGACGGAGCCGACGCGAACGAGCCCACCGAAGTGGAAATCCAGGACGAGATGCCGCGGGCTGCCGAGGACTGGGACGAAGCTGAAGTCCGAGCCGAAGCCGCGGACGAGACCGAGCGTTTGACCGAAGAGGCGCGCCCGGGAAAAGTGGAAGAAATTGAAGCTGTCGTCACGGCATCGGATGAAGAGACGGGCGTCCCGCCCGTCCAGCCGTCCACTGAAGCACAAGCGGCGACTGCCGAACCCCAAGTTGTACTAAAGATTCGCCGTCGACAGTTCAAGCAACAGTTTAAGGCTGGGGAGATCGTGGTAAACCGGCGGCTATTCCGTAGCGGCGAAAGCGAATATCTGCTGAATGGAAAACTGTGCCGTCTGCGCGATATTCAGGAACTCTTCATGGGCACTGGTCTCGGGCCGGAATCGTACGCCCTGATCGAGCAGGGACGCATCGGGCAGATCCTGAGCAGCCGTCCCACTGATCGTCGGGCCATCATCGAAGAAGCCGCCGGCATCACCAAGTTCAAAACCAAGAAGCGCCTGGCGGAAGCGCGTCTCGAAGATGCCAAACAAAACCTGGCCCGCGTGAATGACATTTTCGAAGAAGTTACGCGGCAGATGAATTCGCTTAAACGCCAGGCTTCCAAGGCGGAGCGCTACGCCAAACTGCGTGAAGAGATGCGGGCCAAGCTGCGCCTGGTCTTAGCCAGCAAGTTTGCTCAACTGGAGCAGGAGAGTGCCACGCTCGACGCCCAGATCAGCGGCATCTCGGAGGAGATGCGTCTGCAGGCTGAAACCGTCCAGCAGTCGGAGGCTGAGCACGGCGAGCGCACGCAACGGGGATACGCCATCGAAACCGAAGTTCGTGAGAATCGCGAGCGCCTCAGCCAGCTCAAGCTGGAGTCCGATCGTGCTCTCGCCCAGCGTCGCCATAACGAGGAACGCTGCGCGGAGCTGGTGACGCGTGCCGCCGCGTTCGAGACCGAACTGGCGCAAGCGCAGCAGCGGTTGGCGGCATTGGCGGCGGAACGCGATGCCAATCGTCAGATTCTGGACTCGGCGGCGGGTGACTTGGCCGCTGCACAACAGCAGTTGGCCCAGAGCCAGCACGAATCGGCCGCGGCGGCTGCGGCTTTGGCGGAACTCGAACACCAACAGGAGCAATCGCGGACCGTGATTGTGGAGGCAGTAGCCGCCGCTTCCACTTTACGCAACCAGCACACTCAGGTGGGAGAGCGGCTGGCGGGAGTGGATCGCGAGGCCCAGCGTCTGCAGTCGGAAATGGCCGCGGCAACCTCTCAGATGGAAACCTTCGGCGGACAGCGCGGCCAGTTGGGATTGGAATTTGAAACTGTGTCGCAGCGGGTGTCCGGACTAACCGAGGAGCTGCGCCAGACGCGGCAGGCGCTCGACGCCCGGCGCCACGAAGAGTCTGAAGCCAAGAACCACCTCGACAGCCTGCGGGCCGAGTACGCCTCAGCCATCGGCAAGAAGGGTTCGCTCGAAGCCGTCATTGCCGAGCATGGATACTCGACCGAATCAGTGCGCCGGCTCTTTCAATCAGGAGTCATGCAGGGTGGGATGGCTCCGGCAGGAGTGCTGGCCGATTTCCTCGAAGTGGAGACACGCTACGAGGGCGTGGTCGAAGACTTCCTGCGCGACGAACTCAACTACATCGTGGTGAAGTCGTGGGATGCCGCGGACGAAGGCCTGCGCCTTCTTCGCACCGATGTGGACGGCCGCGCGACGTTCCTGGTGCATCCCGAAGATTCGCAAGCCAAGTTTTCTTTTGCGGTCGATGAAAACGCGCACCAGGTGCAGCCCGACCGGCCGATTGTTCCGCTGAAGAATGCCATTCGCGTGCTCAACGGGTTTGGACGGTCGCTCGAAGTCATTCTGCCCAAGCTGCGCGATGGCTACATTGTTCCCGATCCCACCTTCGCCCGCGAGCTGGCGCTGGAAAACCCCGATGCATTTTTCCTTTCTCAATCCGGTGAATGCTTCCACAACGTGACCGTCACTGGCGGCAAGCAGCGTGCCGAAGGCCCGCTTTCGATGAAGCGCGAACTCCGCGATGTGCTGCGCCGGCTCGGCGAACTCGAACAGGCGCTGCGCCACGAAGAAATGCGCGTCCTGACTCTGGGACGCGAAATCAAAGACCTTACTTCCCTGCTGGATCGCCTTGAAGGTGAAAAGCGCGAGGCGGAAAAGCAGGCGATGACGTCCGGGCACCTACTACAGCAACTGGAATCCGAGTTCTCGCGGGTGAGCGAGCGCTTGCAGACGTCACGTCAGGAACTGCAACGCCTGGAGACTGAGCGCAGCGAGAAAGGGACGCTGCTCGACCAGCTGCAAACCCAGATTGCTGCGGCTGAGCAGAAGCGCATTGAACTGGAGCACCTGGCAGCTGCCGGCCTGGAACAGCTGTCCGGCTTGCGGACCCGCCGCGATCAGGCCGCGCAGGACGCTTCGCAATGTCTTGCCCGGGTAGCCACGCTCGAAGAACGTCATCGCAGCTCGACGGTTGGACTGGAGCGAATCGAGTTATTGGTTACTGAAATGATCGAGCGCGTAGTGGCGCTACGGATGCACATCGAGTCCTCCGCCGCCGAGAAATTGCGGCGCGAGACCGAGAACCAGGAGCTGGCGGTCAGCTTGGTGGATCTCGACGCCGAGCGTAATGCGTGCGAGACCCGGGACAGCCTGCTGCAGGTCGAGTCCGAACAGGTGCGGGCTCGCCTTACGGAGATCGATCAGGCACTGCACCAGGCGCGCCTGCTGCTCGACCAGTCGCGCGACCGGCGTGCCGAGCTCTCGGCCATCGCGGCCAAGTTGCAATCCGACGCACAATACATGGCCGAGACCTGCCTGAACGACCTGGGCATCCAGCGCGACGAATTGATGGCGGACGCTACTATCCCCATCGCGCGTGGCGAACAGCTCACGGTCGAGGACCAGATCTACCGCGATATGCGCACCCGGCTCGATGCCATGGGCCCGGTCAACATGATGGCGCTTGAGGAGTACAAGGAGACCGCCGAGCGTCACGCCTTTCTCGAGACTCAGAGAAAAGATCTTTACGACTCGATCGAAAACACCCAGGCCACGATCAAGGAGATTGATGCCTTCTCGCGGCAGAAGTTCGATGAGGCCTTCCACAAGATCAACGAAAACTTCCAGGCCACCTTCCGCAAACTGTTTGGCGGAGGCCATGGATTCATGCGGCTCACGGACGAGGAAAATAGCGCGGAGAGCGGCATTGACGTGGTGGCTTCGCCTCCGGGAAAGAGGCTGCAGAGCGTTTTGCTGCTCTCCGGCGGCGAGAAGGCTTTGACCGCGCTGGCGCTGCTGGTCGGAATCTTCCAATATCAACCGAGCCCGTTCTGCATCCTCGACGAAGTGGACGCGCCGCTCGACGAGGCCAATATCGGGCGCTTCACCGAACTGGTGAAAGAGATGAGCATTCAAACCCAGTTCGTGCTCATCACCCACAGCAAGAAGACCATGAGCATCGCCCCGGTGCTCTACGGAGTGACCATGCAGGAGCCGGGAGTCTCCAAGCTGGTGTCGGTCAGGTTCGGAGCGACGGCGTAGCCAGATCCTGTCATGCTGAGCGGAGCCTGTGCGGTCGGTTGCGACCGCGCAGGCGAAGTCGAAGCACCCCTACCCTCTTCCACGACCGTTTAGAGTTCGGCCCAATTCCCTGGACCTTTAGGTTCAGTTGCGCGGGTAAGGGTCCTTCGACTGCGCTGACCCTGCGCCAAGGCAGGGCCAGCTTCGCTCAGAATGACAACCAGTTACGAGACCACGTTGGCTTCTCGCGTGTCGATCGTCTTACCGTTTTCCACAAAAGCCTGCATCCAGCCGAGTACTCGGACCCAGCCGTCGCCGTGACTCTTGGCTTGTGCGAGATTGCCGGCGAATCCTTCATGCCGGATTTTCACGAACGTGCCGGTGCCGACTTTTTTGGGTCCCGGGCCCTGCAAGCCATGCACCTCGCGGCGCTCCAGCTCCCAGCGCACCACCGTTTTCATCGTTCCCGAGTAGCTCGCAATCCACGTGTGAACCAGGAGCCTCGGAGGGTCAACCTCCAAGTACTCGCCCTCTACCCGGAAGGATGTGCCATCGGCTCCGACGCCGTCGCTTTGCCACCTCCCGCCCGGGCGCAGGTCGGCTTTCCACTCCGTAACGCGATACACACCTTGTTGCCCCCACCATAAGGGCATCTGCTTGGGATCGGTGATTGCCTGGAACACACGCTCTGGTGGCGCCGCAATGAAAACTTCCGCCACAACCGCGTCGTTATCGGGAGTAACTGCACTGGTAGCCATTGATCTGTCTCCTCTTTCTTTTATTGGCAATATTTTCGAAGTAATTCGAGCAATCCCGGCCAGCCGCCCGCGTAGTCTTTGCGGGCAACCGGTTGGTCGGCGAGGCCGCTGTGAGTGACCTTGACCCGGGTGCCGTTTTGAGTGGCCGACAGTACCCAGCGCGCCACGGACGGCCGCTCGGGATGGTCGTGCCAGTTGCCCAGCCAGGTGTAGGCCAACACATGCGGAGGATCGAACTCCGTGATCTCTCCGTAGGCTTTGAAGTGACTTACTCCGTTCACCACAGTCTTCCCGCTGGGATCGCTGGCCTCAAACCGCCATTTTCCGCCGAGGCGTGCATCCATCTCCCAGACCGAAGTCTGGCAAATGGCATCGCTCCACCAGCGTATGAGCTGCTCCGGATCGGTCAGCGCCCGGAAGACCCGCTCGGGAGGCGCGGCCACTTCGACTTCCCCGACAATGGCGTCCTGATCGGGCGTGATCTGAGATGACGGCAGCTTTGTCATGGATTCTGTCCTCAATGGAGGACGGGCGTCCCGCCAGTCCCGTCGCGTGCTCATGAACTATTTTTTACGCCAGAGGTCAAAGACTTCCCTCATCTCTTTACCGTGGTCGGTGTAGATCCATTCCTCGGTATGGTGATTTGCCTCCGGCATCGATAGGATCATTCGAGTCATGTGACCGGCATGGGGAGTGGCAAGATTAGTGGCGTCGAGAAAATCAAAGGTGAAGGTCTTGCCGTCGGGCGAACCGCTGGCCACCATGCGGGGCTGATTGCCGGCGGCGCAGTAGTGCGTCAGTAGCACCCGGTCGCCGTCCAGATTGAACATGCTGATCATGTCTTCCTTGCCCTTTATCTCGCTCATCAGAGCGGAACCGTTCGCGGTGACACGATATATCACCTGGGCTGTCTGGCCGTCTGGAGTCTTTCCTTCCCACGTCCCATCCAGCGCCTTAAGTTCTTCGAAAGACTTCTGCGCGGATGATGCGGCGAAGGCTGCGGACGTGACGAACACAAAAAGCAGAGCGACTGCGATGCGAACTGGTTTCATGGTCAATTCCTCCTCATAAGATCGGTCGCGAGGACCGGTACGGCTGTGCTCAGAGTCCTATTACTCGTTCCCTCTTGATCGTTTAACGTCTTTCCGGTTGACGCCCGAACCAGCAGTTTCCCGGGCATGTTCGGCTTCGACAAACGCCTTCAGGCTTGTCAGGTTGGCCTGCCAGAAGGTGCGATATTGCTGCAGCCACGAGTCCACCGCCTTCAACGGTTCCGGATTGAGCTGGTACAGGCGATGCCGTCCTTCACGCTTCTCCTGCACCAGATGGGCGCGGCGCAGCAAGCGCAAGTGTTTGGAGATTGCGGGCCGCGACACCGGAAACGCCCGCGCAATCTGCCCGGCGGGCTGAACTCCCTGCCGCAACAGGTCGAGTACGGCCCGGCGCGTCGGGTCGGCCAGGGCATGGAAAGCAGCTTCCGTCGAATATGTAACCGAACGGTTCCGCATAATGCGTAACCATAACGTTACGTATGGAAAGTGTCAAGGGGAAAAATGGAGGTGGTGATGGCTTACTCTATGTTATTATGTAAGCCATGATACATCGGATTACAACAGTAAGCAGCAAGGGCCAATTCGTGATTCCTGCAGACTTTAGGGCCTCCCTCCGGATCGAGCCGGGGACTCGAATCTCGGTAGCGCTGGAAGACTCACGCATAATTCTAGAGCCGGTTTCGGAAGAACTGGTGGACAGGACCCGAGGGATGTTCAAGGGCGGGCCATCTCTCTCCGCCGCGTTGAAGAAACAACGGCAAAAAGACAAATGGTAACGTACGCTCTTGATGCTAGCGCCGTGCTTCGTTATCTGGATGATGAGGCTGGATCAGATCGTGTCGGCGAAATCATCAAGTCGCACCTAGGCGGGACGTGCCAGGCAATTATCTCGGCGGTTCACTGGGGTGAAATCGCCGGGGTGACCTGCAAAGTTCATGGCCGGCCGGCCATGGATCTGGCTCTGGCTCGTCTTGAGGCTTTCGGCTTGGAGGTTGTGCCGGCGAACGCGGAGCGCGCGGTTCGCACGTCACTCATCAAGCTCAAAAGAAGAATTCCGTACGTGGATGCTTTCGGAGTAGAACTGGCGGCCGACTCTCCTGATCACGTTCTGGTGACCGCAGACTTCGATTTGAAACCTGCCAGCAAGGACATCAAAATCGAGTTCTTGCCCACCAAATGACCTGGAAATTCTCCGGTCGCATCATACCTATTTCCTATGTCCGTTGCGCACCAGGTCCAGAAATGCCCGGTGCACACGAGTATCTTCGGACAGCTCGGGGTGGAACGTCGCAGCCATCGCTTTTCCTTGCCGTACGGCCACGGGGTCCTTGCCCTCGGTCGCGATCACTTCGACTCCCGGCCCGACGCGTTCGATCTTGGGCGCGCGGATGAACACCATTTCAATCGGTGTTTCGCACTGCCTTTCGTCGATAAGTCGGCCTTCGCGGATCGAGCTGTCGAGTTGTCGACCGTACGCATTACGGCGGATGCCGATATCGAGCACGCCCAATCCCGCCTGTTTCGGGTTGTCCACTTCGCTGGCCAGCAGGATGGCTCCGGCACATGTTCCAAAAGTGGGTTTGCTGCGCGCGAATGTTTTCAGCTTTTCGAAACCAGCTTCGCCCAGCAACTTGAGAAATGTGCCGGACTCGCCTCCGGGGATCACCAAGCCATCAATTCCGTCCAGTTGTTCGGGCTTTTTCACCAGCACGACTTCGGCGCCGATTTCCTCCAGGCGTCTGCGATGCGCGTCGAAATCACCTTGCAGTGCTAAGACCCCGATTTTCATGCGGGCTCCGACCCTCCAAGTCCAAGGAGCTCTGAATCGAGTACTTGAGCTACAGATGCCGGCAGGGAGCCCTGGGAGCCCACATGCTCCACGTCACGCGATGAAATCATCAGATGCCTACACGCATATCGGGATTCTGCTTTCGTCTCGACCACCGGCCGAAAGCAGAGTGCGTACCTGCTCTTCGATGGAAACATCTCAGCAAGCAGCCGTGTCTCTCTCGTGCGTAACCGTCGAGAACGGTGAAGGAAATCCTCTCGTCAGGTGTCATTCCGGCAAGCGCTACCAACCCCGCGTCTGCAGCATATGCGCTGCATCCAGGCCGGACACCGCAAGGCCCTTCATCGCGCCGACCAGATCTTCGCTGACTTCAAGTAATACTTTAGGATCATTGAAGTGCGTCGCCGCGAGGACGATGGCTTTGGCCCGCTTCTCGGCTTCTTCGGGATCGGCAAACGTGGTCGAATCCTGCATGAAGATGCCGGAGCCGACGAACACCGATTCCGCGCCCAGTTGCATCACCAGCGCCGCGTCTGCTGGGGTCGCGATGCCTCCGGCTGAAAAATTCGGCACCGGAAGCTTCCCTGCCTTGGCCACCATGCGAACCAGTTCGTAGGGTGCCTGATGCTCTTTTGCTTTGGCGTAGAGTTCCTCTTCGCCGAGCACGGTGAGAATCCTCATCTCCTGGACGATCTGGCGCATGTGTTTTACGGCATGGACCACGTCGCCAGTGCCGGCTTCTCCCTTGGTGCGGATCATGGCCGCGCCCTCGGCAATGCGCCGGAGAGCTTCGCCGAGATTGCGCGCGCCGCAGACGAACGGCACTTTGAAAGCATGCTTGTCCACGTGATGAGCTTCATCGGCCGGCGTCAGGACTTCGGACTCGTCAATGTAGTCCACGCCCAGTTCTTGTAGAATTTGGGCTTCCGCGAAATGCCCGATGCGGCACTTGGCCATCACGGGGATGGACACCGCAGCCATGATCTCGCGAATCTTTTTCGGAGACGCCATGCGCGCCACGCCGCCCTCGGCGCGAATCTGCGCCGGAACTCGCTCTAGCGCCATGACCGACACCGCGCCCGCTTTCTCGGCGATCACTGCCTGCTCGGCGTTGGTGACGTCCATGATGACGCCGCCCTTCAGCATCTCCGCCAGGCCGGTTTTCAAACGCAAGCTGGTGGAACTTCCATTGTTCTGCGACATGAAGCTTCTCCTCTTGTTCTGATCTATCTCGAACCGCGTAGGCCCGGACGCCCTCGTCCGGGTGGGCGAGCGCAGCTCGCCGGTTTCCGCTTCGGCTTCAAAAGCAGCCGGGCCTTGCCCGGCCGGGCGGGTGAGGGCACCCGCCCCTACGTGGTTCGGGATGGCCTCACATTACTCAACTCTAGACTAACGTCAGATTGGACTTGTCATAAGGTCCATTTACGCTATTCTGTACATACCATTTGGGGTTGGTCCTTGATCGGTGGCCAAACCTAAGGCCGAAGGCCGACGACCAAGGACCAACGACCGGCCACCAAGGACCGCTCTTGCCAAAACACGCCACATCACTTCCTTTGAGCCTTCCAGCTCCGCATTCGGGAATTCCCTTGTACCGCTGGTTCTATGACGAACTTCGGTCCGCAATTCTCGAAGGACGAATCGTGCCCGGCGCACGCCTGCCCGCCACGCGAGATCTGGCCCGCGAGTATAAGTTGTCGCGCGCGACCGTGGTCACGGCCTTCGAGCAGCTAAAGTCTGAGGGTTACGTTGAGGGACGGGTCGGAGCCGGCACCTATGTCAGCGCGGTGCTGCCTGAAGACTTTCTGCAGGTGGGGCGCACCAGCGCAGGAAAGGCCGCCGGTCCGCGGCGCGTGGGATGGTCTTCTTACGCCCGCCGTTTGCAGCTGTTCCGCGGCGGCGGCGAACCGCGCATCACCCGAGCGTTTCGCGCTAACCAGGCTGCCCTCGATGTTTTTCCTACCACACTGTGGGCCCAGGTAGTCGCCCGCCGCTTGCGTCGAGCTTCGGCGCAGTTGCTGTCCGGCGGCGAGGCGCTGGGATACCGTCCGCTGCGCCAAGCGGTCGCCGCCTATCTCAACGCATCGCGCGGCGTGAAGTGTTCCGCCGACCAGGTGCTTATCATTTCTGGCGTGCAGGAGGCGCTGGAGCGCGCAGCTCACCTGCTGATCGATCCGGGAGATCCGGTTTGGGTGGAGGACCCGGGTTATCCCGGTGCGGACATTGTTTTCCGCGCGGTCGGAGCCAAAGTCTGCCACGTTCCGGTAAATGCGGAGGGCCTGGATCTGGAGTGGGGCCAGCAACGCTGGGTCCACGCCAAGCTGATCTACGTAACGCCGGCGCACCAGTTTCCGCTGGGCGTGACCATGAGCCTGCGCCGCAGGCTGGCGTTGCTGGAATGGGCGCGGCGTTCGCGCACGTTGATTTTCGAGGACGACTACGACAGCGAATATCGCTACCAGGGACGGCCCATCCCTGCCCTGCAAGGATTGGATCGCGCCGGTGCAGTCATCTACGCCGGCACATTCAACGAGGTCTTATTTCCCGCGCTACGCCTCGCGTATCTGGTTGTGCCGCCCGGCATGGTGGACCGTTTTGCCGCGGCGCAGTCGGTCAGCATGCGTCACGCTCCTCTGCTGGACCAGGCTGCGCTCTGCGATTTCATCACCGAGGGGCACTTCGCGCGCCACATTCGACGCATGCGCGAGCTGTATTCCGAAAGGCTTGCCGTGTTCCTGCAATCGTCGCGCGCCCGGCTGGGAGGGTTGCTGGAAATCCCCGACGTCGAAGCCGGATTGCAGACCGTGGGCTGGTTGGCGCAGGGAATCCGCGCCGAGCGAGCTGCGGAGGAGGCCGCCAGGCACGAGGTCGAAGTCATTCCTCTAAGCCGCTACTCATCCCGTTTTCGCTCTGGGCGGCAAGGGCTGCTGCTGGGCTTCGCGGCAGTGGACACACGAGAGTTGCGGCGGGGCGTCGAGCAACTGGCTCGGGCGCTGGAGGCTTGCCGGTGCGGGTGAGGGACGTTCTTCTTACTTCTCCACGAACTTTGCAAATCTGCCGGGATCGATGGCGATGAACACTGCCCGGCCGCGGGCCAGCACCTCACCTTTCTGATTGAGAATTTCGCCCATGTTTACGTGTCTCCGTCCGCGCACGCTCACTTCACATGATTCCACCCGCAACGGCTGATTGAGCGGCACCGGGCGCAGATACTCCACGGTCATCTGCGAAGTCAGGGCGATTACTTGCCTCAACTTGTTCACTTTGCCCATCGCCTCATCGAGAATGGTGGCGATGATGCCGCCGTGGCAATGTCCGGGTGGCCCGGTGTAACGCTGATCCAGCCGAAAGCGGCAGATAAACATCTGGCGTTTCTCGTCGAGGGTAAATTTCAGGTGCATGCCGGCCACGTTGTCCGGACCGCAGGCGAAGCACTGGTTCTTGCTGAGGCGCACACCGTGACCGCGGCCATGATGTTTCGTCGGCATAGGCGATTCTATACCGTGCACCAACTTATCCTCATCTCTGGCACCACAACGCTGTCATCCTGAGTGCAGTCTTTCGTCCTGCGAAGCGGGACGAAAGCAAGCGAAGGACCTGTGTATTCCGCGCCACCCTCCACATGACCTCTGCTCAACCCCACATTGGAAGAGCATTCGCAGATTGGGTGGGAGCTTGGGTGCCGCGATCGCCCGGAATGCATGGATAGTTCGTCGGGAGCCCTTCGCGCAGCGAAGGACTCCGCTTCCTCAGGATGACAGCCGGGTGAAAGTTCACACGGCTTTGCGCGGAGCGTCCCGCTCGTGCCCCAGCACTCGCGCCCTTGCTCTTCATGGTTATCTTCTTTCGATCTAACTCTTGCGCCCCTCACGTACAGCTGTGATAGACTTCCGGGCGTTCCACGAATTTGTTTTTTATTTACCGGTTTTTGTCGGTGCAGGTGTCCGAATTCCACGACCCTCAGGAGGTCTGGTAGATGGGCCTCGCTCTGCTCGCGATTATCTGGCTGATCACCTTCTTCAGCACTTACTTCTTCGTGGCCAAAACCTGGTGGTTACCCCACGGCGCCTCCACTTCCGCGGCTTTCATTGACAATCAATTCGCGCTGACCTACGTGCTGATGGGAGTCGTATTCGTGGCCGCCCAGGGCGCGCTGGGACTCTTCGTATGGCAGTACCGCGACCGTCCCGATGCCAAGAAGGTCGAGTACTCCCACGGCAATACCAAGCTTGAAGTTTTATGGACCGTACTGACCGCCGTTCTCTTCGTCGGACTGAATCTCATGGGCAGCAACGTTTGGGCGCATGAGCGTTTTGCGCCGGCTGAAGCGGGAGCGGTTCCGGTGGAGGTGACGGGCATGCAGTTCGCCTGGTACTTCCGCTATCCCGGCGCGGACGGCAAATTCGGCGCCACCAGTCCCAAGTTGATGGACCCTTCCGCCGGCAACGAAGCTGCGGTCGGACTCGATACTTCGGATCCGGCATCGAAAGACGACGTGGTCACCGGCACCATGTACCTGCCGGTCAATCGCCAGGTGGATCTGAGGTTGCGCGCCGTAGACGTCATTCACAGCTTCTTTGTTCCCAACATGCGCTTCAAGCAGGACGCGGTTCCCGGTCTCGAAATCCACATGCACTTCACCCCGACTGAAGTCGGGGATTATGAAATTGCCTGCGCCGAGCTTTGTGGTCTCGGCCACTACAAAATGCACGGTATTCTGAAGGTTGTCAGCCAGGAAGATTTCGACAAGTGGCTGGCCGCGCGGGAGGCGGATAAACAATAATGGTTGCCCAGGACGCTCACGACGACTCTCACGGACACACAGTTCACGCCCACGCGGCCCCAACCAGCTTCATTCGCAAATATATCTTTAGCCTGGACCACAAGGTCATCGGGCTTCAATACTACTTTCTGGCGCTCACGGCCGTGTTTGTCGGCATGTTTCTGTCGCTGCTGATGCGCATCCACATGATCTGGCCGACGGCAAACCTGCCCCTGCTGGGCGAACTCAAGCCGGAAACCTATCTCAGCCTGCTGACCATGCACGGCACCATCATGGTCTTCTTCGTACTGACCACGGCACCTCAGGGCGGATTCGGCAATTACTTTCTGCCCATCCAGATCGGCGCGCCGGACATGGCGTTTCCCGTCCTGAACATGCTTTCGTTCTGGACTACGTTCATCGCGTTCGTGGTCATCCTCGCCGCCTTCTTCGTGACCGGAGGCGCTCCCCTGCATGGCTGGACAGGCTACGCTCCACTCAGCGCGCTGCCCAGCGCCGGACCCGGCGAACAACTGGGCGCTGACTTGTGGATCGCCAGCATCGCGATTTTCTGTGTCGCGTCGCTGATGGGTGCGTTGAACTTCATCACGACGGTGCTGGACCTGCGCGCCAAAGGCATGACCATGATGCGCATGCCGCTCACGGTGTGGGCATGGTTCATCACCGCCATCCTGGGGTTGTTGGCTTTCGGCGTGCTGCTTTCGGCCGGCATACTCTTGCTGCTGGATCGCAATCTGGGCACCAGCTTCTACGTTCCGCTCGTGGTGGTGAACGGCCAGATTATGGGACACAAGGGCGGCTCGCCGCTGCTCTGGCAACACTTGTTCTGGTTCTTCGGACATCCTGAGGTGTACATCGCCATTCTGCCGGGCATGGGCGTGGCTTCGCAGCTGCTGTCCACGTTCTCGCGCAAACCGATCTTCGGATACAAGGCGATGGTCTACGCCATCATGGGCATTGGCTTCCTCGGCTTCATGGTCTGGGGCCATCACATGTTCATGAGTGGAATGAGTCCGTACTCGGCCTTTGCATTTTCCATCATGACCATGGCCATCGGCGTCCCCTCGGCGATCAAGACTTTTAACTGGTTGGGGACGATTCGCGGCGGGCGAGTCCGCTTCCAGACTCCCATGCTCTACGCCATCGGATTCGTTTCTCTCTTCGTCTCTGGCGGACTAAGCGGCCCGTTCCTGGCGCAACCGGTCCTCGATATTCCGCTGCATGACACCGCATTCGTGGTCGGACACTTCCACCTGATCATGGGTGTGGCCGCAATCTTCGGCATGTTCGCCGGAACTTATTACTGGTTCCCCAAGATGTTCGGCCGCATGATGAATGAGAAGTGGGGCCGGGTGCACTTCTTCATTACGCTGGCAGGAACTTACGCCATCTTCATGCCCATGCACTATCTGGGCATGGCGGGACAGCCGCGCCGCTACTCGCAATTCACCGAACTGGCCTACCTGCAGCATTTGATTCCGTTGAATACGTTCATGACTTATGCGGCGTTCGTGACCATTGGCGCCCAGTTCATTTTTGTGATCAATCTCTTCTGGAGCATGTTCAAGGGACCGAAGGCTAGCGACAATCCGTGGGAAGCGACCACACTGGAATGGACTACGGCTACGCCGCCCCCGCATGACAACTTTGGCGGGAAGACTCCAGTGGTTTACCACGGACCTTATGAGTACAGTGTTCCGGGAGCGCCGAAGGATTTTGTAATGCAGACCGACCCGGCAACGGTAACGTCACACTAGAAAACCCGCAGGGGAGTCGCCTGCGGCCACACATTCCTGATATGGCAACGTTCAGTTCAACAGTCACGATCACGGATCCGGTCGTCAAGGATCCCAAGACCGGCCGCGGTAGCGGTGGAACGCGTCCTCCTTTGCCGGGCGGCGGCGGTGGCGATCGTGGTGGCGATGGCTCATCCGATCATGGAGAACGCCTGCGCCGTACCCGGCTGGGGCTGGTTGTGGGGTTGGTGTCCAGCACCATGCTGTTCGTGTCGTTCACCAGCGTCTACATCATGCGCCGCGGCCTGCCCACGCTGGATGATCGCACCGGCAGCTACGTCCATGACTGGCTGCAGGTCAGCCTGCCGACAACGCTGCTCTTAGTAAACACTTTCCTGCTGCTGCTCAGTAGCATCACGATCGAGCTGGCGCGCCGGCAGATCACCCGTCAGGCGGCGCTGGCTCCGGTTCGATCCATTCCAGGGGTTTCTATCGGCAAAGAACGAAACTTCCCCTGGCTCGGCATGACAGTACTTCTCGGTCTGGCCTTTCTGACTGGACAATGGATGGCCTGGCGCGAGCTGGGAAATCGCGGATTCTACTTGGCCACTAGCCCCAGCAGCTCCATGATTTATGTGCTCACCGGGGCCCATGCGCTTCACCTGGCGGGAGGTCTGCTGGTGTTGCTTTACGCGGGCGCCACGGCCCTGCGGCACAAGCCGGTGGAAGACCGGCGCATCGTCGTGGACGTGACCGCATGGTACTGGCACTTCATGGCTTTGGTTTGGCTTTACATTTTTGGGCTGTTGGAATTTGTGCGTTAGCTTCCTGAAGCAGATTTGCAGCCTGTATTGAGCAGCACCCTAGCTGGTTTGACATAGCTAAATTCGGGAGATCAAGAAATGTCTGATGTGGCGCTCCAGCAGGTCCCAGGGGTTTACGAGCCTTCCCTGTTTGGCACCTATTCGAAGAAAATCGGGATGTGGCTGTTCCTGCTTTCCGACTCGCTGACGTTCGGAGCCCTGTTGTACGCCTACACCTACGGCCGCATCTCCACGCCCAACTGGCCGACACCATTCCATTCCGAAAGCATCCGGAACGCGACGTTCATGACTGCGTTCCTGCTCACCAGTTCGCTGACCATGGTGTTCGCGGTGCGGTCCGCGGTCATGGGAAACCAGAAAGCACAGCGTCTGTGGCTTTTTGCCACCATGGCCTGCGGCCTGGGATTTGTTGTGCTCCACGGCCGCGAGTGGACCAATCTCATCGCCGAAGGCCTGACCTTGCCGGTCTTCCCCGTTCCTCCCGGCGAAGCCGGTAATGCGGAGTTTGTGAACGTCACCAAGACCGCGCCGCAATTTGCCGCAACTTTCTTCGGACTGACCGGTATGCACATGCTGCACGTCACGCTGGGTGTGGTTTACTTGGGCGTAGTCGCTCTGCGGCGATGGTTTATTCCGGTTCTGCTGGGGCTGTGGCTGGTGGCATGGCTGGGCACGCCCGCCTACAGTCCGTTCCACTATGGCGCTCACGTGCTGCTGGTGGCGGCGGTGGTAATCTCGATCGTTCTCTGGCTGAAGCCCAAGGTATACGACGCCTCGGACGTCGAAGTCGCCGGCCTCTACTGGCACTTCGTGGACCTGGTCTGGATGTTCATTTTCCCGCTGGTGTACCTGATGTCGACGAGGATTGTTTAGGAAAGACTCTTAGCCCAAAAACCTTTGAGGAGCTCTACTCCCGATGATGGACGAAACCCAATTAGTGTTGGAGCAGCGCGCCGCCGACGAGCAACGGCACCATTCCAAGGGGCAATTTCTGTGGGTTTGGGCCGCTTTGCTGGTGATGACCGGCATCGAGGTCTACCTGGCCTATCAGAACATGGAACTGATCCGGATGCTGTCGATCCTGATGGGCCTGTCGCTCATCAAGGCCGGGCTCATCATCGGCTACTTCATGCACCTGAAGTTTGAGATTTCAGCCATGAAGTGGGTTACCATGAGTTCGCTGGTATTTTGCCTGGCCATGATGCTGGTCTTTTTGCCGGACGCCTATCGCATCCTGCACCTGGGAGTAGGGACAACGACGGTACCGAAATGAAGCTGCGCCTGGCCATGCTCGCGGTATTCCTGCTTCTGTGGGTCGCCCCCGCCTTCAGCCAGGGTTGCGTCATGTGCTACACGTCCGCCAAAGGCACCAGCAAAGAAGGCCAGAACGCCATCAGCCGAGCCGTGCTGGTATTGCTGCTTCCGCCAGTGGCTTTTATGACCCTGGGAGCAGGCATGGTGGTTCGCTACAGCAAGAAGCGCGACCAGGAAAACCAGTAAGTATAAGTAAGCAACGGAGGGACGGGTCTTCGACCCGTCCCTCATCCGCCTCCGTCAGCTTGTCATCCTGAGCGCAGTCTTTCGCCCCGCGAAGCGGGACGAAAGCAAGCAAAGAACCCATGCATTCCTCGCCAGCTTTCCTCCAGCGTACGCGCACACGCACGGCATAGGGCTTTGGTGCTGCCTGCCAATGCAGAGGTCCTTCGTCGGGAGCCTTTCGCGTAGCGAAAGGCTCCGCTTCCTCAGGATGACAAGCTGCTCATCGCCCGACGGCTTCTGGGAAGTCCCACCCTGCCTTATAATAGAAAGATTCGCACCCGCTCCTGAAGCCTTCTGAGCACCCTCGGAAGCACCAAAGCGGCTGCGACGGGTCCTTCTTAACTGATGTCCACGGAAACGATAGTGGTTCGCGGTGCCCGGGTTCACAACCTCAAGAACGTGGACTTCGAAATCCCGCACAATTCATTGACCGTCGTCACCGGCGTCTCCGGCTCCGGCAAGTCGTCCCTTGCCTTCGACACTATCTATGCCGAAGGCCAGCGCCGCTATGTCGAGTCACTCTCGGCCTACGCCCGCCAGTTCCTGGAACGCATCGAGAAGCCCGATGCCGACTCCATCGACGGCATCGCTCCGGCAGTCGCCATCCGGCAGAAAAATACCACTCGCAACCCGCGATCGACAGTCGGCACCGCGACAGAGATTTACGACTACCTCAGGCTGCTCTTTGCCCGCGTCGGTCGGACTTTCTGCCTGCAGTGCGGCCAGGAAGTCAAAAAAGACACGGTAGACGAGGTAACGCAGACGGTCCTGGCCCTGGGCGAAGGCACTCGCCTGAACGCGCTCTTTCCCTTACAGGGGGCCGCGACCGTTCCTCCAGAGGAACCGGCCCGCACCAAGAAACGGACCAGTGAAAGTAGCGCCGGCGGCCCGCCGGCTGTCGCGGGGACGTCCCGCCCGCGCCGCAAAAGCAATCTCGAAGCCGCCCTCTCCGATCAACTGCGAACCCGCCTGTTCGAACTGCGGCAGCGCGGCTTCAACCGCCTCTACCAGAACGGCCAAATGTTCGAATTCTCCACCCCTGAATCGCTGCTCGACGTCGACTTCAGTCAGCCAGTTTTCCTGCTGGTGGACCGCCTGGTCGTGTCCCCAGACGCCCGCGCCCGCATCGTAGACGCTATCGAAATCAGCTATCGCGAGGCCGGCGAGGTCATCTTCGAGACCGCTCCGCGCGACGATCAGCCCGCACAACGGCTGCGTTTCTCCCAACGCTTCGAATGCAAGACCTGCAACCTGCGCTATGAGGAGCCCGAGCCGCGACTGTTTTCCTTCAACAATCCGTATGGCGCCTGCCCGCGCTGCCAGGGTTTTGGTAACACTATTGACTTCGATCTTGACCTGGTAATTCCCGACAAGTCGAAGTCCCTGAATGAAGGCGCCATCGATCCCTGGACCAAGCCCAAGTATCGAACCCTCTTCGCCGAACTCAAACGCTTCGCCAAACAGGCGAACATCCCTCTCGATGTCCCGTGGACCGAGCTTGACCCCGAGCAGCGCCGGCTGGTGGTCGAAGGCGAGAGCAAGTTTCTCGGCATACGCGGCTTTTTCAATTACCTTGAGCGCAAGAAATACAAGCTGCACGTGCGCGTCTTTCTCAGCCGCTATCGCGGATACTCGACTTGCTCGGCCTGCGGCGGCGCCCGGCTGCGCATCGAAGCTCAACAGGTCAGAATCAATGGCAAGAACATCTGCCAGGTCACCAGCATGACGGTCGAAGAGGCCTCGAAGTTCTTCTCCGGCGTCAAACTCACTGAGCAGGAGTCGGCCATTGCCGACAAACTGCTGGAGGAAATCCACGAGCGCCTGCAGTTCCTGATTGACGTCGGCCTGGAATACCTGACCTTGGACCGGCTGGCTTCAACGCTTTCAGGAGGCGAGGCCCAGCGTATTCAGCTGGCAACCTCGCTGGGCTCGCGTCTTGTAGGGACGCTGTATGTACTGGACGAGCCCTCCATCGGCCTGCACAGCCGCGACACTCACCGTCTGATCAAGATTCTGCACGACCTGCGCGACCTGGGAAACACGATCCTGGTGGTCGAGCACGATCCTGATGTCATGCGCGCCTCGGATCGTATTCTCGATCTCGGCCCCGGCGCCGGAGAGAGCGGCGGCCAGGTTATTGCCGTCGGAAGCTACGATGAAATCCTCAAGGCGCCCGGTTCGCTCACCGGGCGTTATCTTTCCGGAGAATTGCGCATCCAGCTTCCGCAGGCGCGCCGCAAGCCGGGCTCGCGGCAGATCAAGATTTCCGGAGCGCGGGCACACAATCTCAAAAATATCGACTTCGCCGTGCCTCTGGGAATGCTGGTCGCCATCACGGGCGTGTCCGGATCGGGAAAGTCAACGCTATTGCATGACGTGTTGTTTCAGGCCTTGTCGGCCGCGAAGAAGCAGACCAACGGAGAGCCCCTTCCTTCTCCAGACTGGCGCGAACTCGAGGGCGACGATCTCATTGACGACGTCATTTTGGTGGACCAGTCGCCGATCGGCCGAACGCCGCGCTCCAATCCGGTTACCTACATCAAGGCCTTCGACGGAATCCGTGATCTCTTCGCTTCCCTGCCCGAGGCCAAGAAGCGAGGCTTCACCGCCGGACATTTCTCCTTCAACATTCCCGGAGGCCGCTGCGAGACCTGCCAGGGCGACGGCACCGTCACGGTAGAAATGCAATTTCTCGCCGACGTCGAGCTGATCTGCGAAGAGTGCAAAGGCGCGCGCTACAAGCCGCAGGTCCTGGATGTACGCTATCGCGGCAAGAACATTCACGAGGTCCTGAACCTTACCGTACGCGAGGCTTTGCATTTCTTCGCCGGCGTGCCCAAAGTCGTGGAGAAGTTGCGGGTGCTGGAAGAAGTGGGGCTGGGTTATCTCCGGCTCGGGCAGTCTGCGACTACGCTTTCCGGCGGCGAGGCGCAGCGTATGAAGCTGGCGGCCCACCTGCAACCGGCATCGCGGGACATTGGACGTCCTTCCAGTTCCGCTGGCCCGGCCCGCCGCCGCAATCGCATGCTTTATATTTTTGACGAGCCCACGACCGGGCTCCATTTTGACGATGTCAGCAAACTACTCTCTGCCTTCCGCCGTCTAATTGAAGCAGGGGGCTCGATTCTGGTGATCGAGCACAATCTGGAAGTAATCAAGACAGCAGATTGGGTCATTGACCTGGGCCCGGAGGGTGGCGAGCGCGGCGGATACGTAGTCGGGGCCGGTCCGCCGGAGGCCATCGCGAAGCTACCGAATTCGTACACGGGAAAGTTTCTGGCACGAGTCCTGAATGGAAACGGACAACCAACAAACGGCCGTAAGTAGCACAGCCCACGTAGGGGCGGGCGCCTCCGCCCGCCCAGCCGAGCGCAGCTCGGCAAACGTGGCAAGCGCCACGCAATTCGGGATGATCCCCAGCACGGCGAGCTACGCCAGCCCGTCCGGACGACGGCGTCCGGGCCTGCGTGTGCTCGTGCTCGTCATCGTACTTGCCTTTGCCCTGAGCGCACTGGCCCAGAGCGGCAAGACCGTCCGTCATCACAAGGTCGCGGTCGAAGATCCCTCTTCCCCGCCGGAACTCATACAGGCCGAGAGCGCGATCGAAAAACAGGATTACGCCGCCGCGGAACCATTGCTGAAAAAAGTCGTCGAGCAGGATCCCGAAAACTACGCCGCCTGGTTTGACTTGGGATTTCTGTATAACGCGACAGGCAAGACCGACGACTCGATTGCCGCCTACCGTAAGTCCGTCGCCGCCAAGCCCGCCGTGTTTGAATCGAATCTGAACCTCGGCCTTATGCTGGTGAAGGCTCACCAGCCCGATGCCGAACGGTTTCTGCGCGCTGCCACCAAACTGAAGCCCACGGCGCAGGTTGCGGAGGGGCAAGCCCGGGCCTGGCTTTCCCTGGGCCACCTGCTAGAGGCCAGCAACCCCGAAGGGGCAATCGAGGCTTTCAAGCAAGCGGCCTTGCTGGATCCCAAAGACCCTGAGCCGCACCTCTCTTCCGGCCCGATCCTGGAAGGTCTAAACCGCTTTGCCGACGCCGAACAGGAGTACAAGCAAGCCTTCGCCATCGATCCCTCGTCCGCCGACGCGCTGACCGGCATGGCCAACATCTATATGCGTGGCCATCGTTACACCGAAGCCGAGGAGATTTTGCGCAAGCTGGTTGCGCTCCATCCCAACGACGCGGGAGCGCACATGCAACTGGGCCGCATGTTGGCCGCAGACGGCCAGAACGATCCCGCCATCGCCGAATTGCAGGTGGCGTTGAAGCTGGCCCCGTCTGATCCATCGCTGCAGCTCGACCTGGCAGACTTGTATGTCAACGCAAAAAAATATGATTTGGCGGAACCCCAGTACCGATCTCTGCTCGCGGCCAAGCCCAACGATCCCGACTTGCGGTACCGGTTGGGCCGAGTTTTCCTGATGCAGCGCAAGTTTCCCGAGGCCCAGCGGGAGTTGCTGGCTGCGCTCGAGCTCAAGCCCGGCATGGGTCCCGCCTACGGTGATCTGGCCGCCGCCGCCAATGAAAACAAGAACTACGAGCTGGTGATCAAAGCGCTGGATGCCCGCGCCAAGCTGCTGCCCGAGCTTCCCATTGGCTACTTCTTGCGGGCCACCGCCTATGACCACTTGCGTGTAAACAAGCTGGCAGCAGAGAATTACCATCGCTTCCTGGACACTGCGGGGGGAAACTATCCCGACCAGGAATGGCAGGCTCGCCATCGTCTGATTGCGATCGAGCCCAAAAGATAATCCATGATGCGCATTCGGGTAGCGATTCTCACGCTTCAGGTTGCGGTTGCCCTGGCCACCTTCGGCGGGGCAGCACCCGCATTTGCGGCGAAAGACGAGAGCCTCGATCAGCTCATTGCTCGAGCTGAGACCGCCCGCCCAGAGGACCGTCCCGCTCTTTACGTCGACATCGCCCGCCAGAAGGCAGACATAGCCGATCAGTTCTATCACGAAGGCAATCCGGAAGCGGGCACCGCCACCCTGCGTGAAGTGGTAACTTTCTCCAAAAAGGCCACGGATGCGTCCATTGAAACGGGCAAAAGATTAAAGAACACCGAAATCTCGCTGCGCAAAATGGTCGAGAAGTTTCGCGACGTCAAACGTACCGTGGCTTTTGAAGACCAGGCGCCGATCCAACAAACCATGGATGAACTGGAAAAGATGCGGACGGACCTGCTCTCCGCCATGTTTGGCAAGAAGAAGGCCAAATGACGTGCGAAGGCACTAGTTCCGGGGGTGCCCCATCCTTTTCGCGCATTTTGCGAAAAGGATGGGTGATGGAGATCGTCGATGCGCCCGAGAGGCGATCTCTGCGCGACATCGTAAAGCTGGTTGGCCTCGCGGGCTGCGCGCTCTTTCTCCTGCTTTCACCCGCACTGACCGAGCAGAAACGCGATCCGCTTACTCCTCCGGAAGTCGACCAGTTGCGCGACACCGCGATGGATCCGGACTTGCGCCTCAAACTGTACGTCGCGTTTGCCCGGGCCCGGCTGGTGGCGCTGGAGAAGGTACGCTCCGATCCCAAGACGGAGGACCGTGGCTTGGCCACCCACGACGGCCTGCAGGATTTCCTCGATGTTTACGACGAACTGAACGACAACATCGACACCTATGTAGGCCGCAAATCAGACCTGCGCAAGGTGCTAAAGACGGTCATTGATGGAGACACTGAATTCCAGGCCAAACTTCGTGCGCTGAGGGACGACGCCACGGCCAAGAACCCAGAGAAAGAACACTACGAGTTCCTGCTTACCAATGCGCTCGAGACCCTGGACAACAGTGTGCAAGACCACCGTGAGCTGTTGGGCGAACAGGAAGAAGCCGCCAAGCAGAAAAAGAAGCCGATGAAACCTTGAATTTGATCTTCCTGGGCTCTGGCTAGCGGGTCGGCACCACAAGGTTGTCATCCTGAGCGCAGTCTTTCGTCCAGCGAAGCGGGACGAAAGCAAGCGAAGGACCTGTGCATTCCGTGCCACCTTCACATAATCTCTGCTCAAATCCAGAATGGAAGCGCATCTGCAGATCTGGCGAGGGGTGGGGCGCCGCAATCGCCTGGCAATGCGTAGGTCCTTCGTCGGGAGTCCTTCGCGCAGCGAAGGACTCCACTTCCTCAGGATGACAGCGCTGTAAGAAGTTCGCATGCTAATCTAGCCGCACGTGAGCAAGAATCTTCTCCAAGTCTTTGAGGAAGCGTATCGCGAACTCCGCCCCGACGCGTCCATCCCCGAATTGAAGGTCGAATTCTTCGCTTTCACCAGCATAAAAAACACCATCCGGATGCGCCAGGGCAAGCTGCTGGTTCGGCTCTCGGACCTGCTGGAAGCCGCCCCCGCGACCGTCCTGCAAGCCATCGCCCACATCCTTCTGGCCAAAATGTACCGCCGACCGGTTGACCGCGAAGCAGCGGCCCGTTATCGCCGATACGTCTCCAGCCACCACGTCAGCCGGAAGGCCCACTTGGTGCGCCAGATTCGCGGACGCAAACGCCTCGACTCTGCCCAGGGCCGTAGTTATGACCTGGAAGCTGTATTTGAAGATCTCAACCGGCGGTTCTTCCACGGTCTGCTGGCTCGCCCGCAGATGACCTGGAGCCGCGACCGGGCCCGCAACAGCCTCGGCCACTACGATCCCGCGCACAACGCCATCGTGGTCAGCCGCATCTTCGACCATCCCCGTGTTCCCCGCTCTGCCGTCGAGTACATCGTGTATCACGAGATGCTCCATCTCAAGCATCCCGTAAGATTGCGGGGCAGCCGCAGGTGCGTGCACTCCGCCGAGTTCCAGGCAGAGGAGAAACTGTTCCCGCACTTGGAAGAAGCCAAGCAATTCCTGAAGCGGCTATAACGACAGAGGGTGGCCCGTCCTCGTCGTTCCGTACTTTGGAACGACAGGGCGGGGACGTTCGTGGCGCTGCCACCCACCCTGCCTCTCCAAAGAACGGAGAGACGAGGGTGGGGCACCCAGGTACAACCCGACGAACAGCTCGTTGACGCCCGCACTAAGGGGAGACTATTCTTAGCGGAGTGGCGATTGCCTTCTTAGTTGCAACTGAGTTGCAATAAATGGAGTTCCCCATACGATGCTGCAAGCCTTCATCATAACTTTGCGCGAGGGAGTAGAAGCCGCGCTCATTGTCGGCATCACCCTGGCCTATCTGACCAAGATTGGGCGTCCTGAGCTGCGCAAATCGGTCTTCGCCGCCCTGATCGCCGCCTTTGTCGGCAGCATCGGCATCGCCATCCTGTTGTCGCGCACCCAGTGGAATCAGGACATTTTCGAGGGCTGGATCATGCTGATCGCCGCCTTCTTTGTCGTTACCATGATCATTTTCATGATGAAGACGGGTCGCGCGCTCAAGGGACAAATCGAAGGCAAGGTCAGCCTTCTGGCCGGGCGCAATGCCAGGTTTGGCCTGTTTCTATTCGTCTTTCTAATGGTGTTGCGCGAGGGCGTGGAAACCGTCCTCATTCTGGGGGCGGTCTCGCTGAATTCAAGTGAACTGCTCAGCTTCCTGGGCACGTTGTCGGGCGTAATCGTCGCCATCCTGTTTGGCGTGATGTTCGTGAAGGGCAGTGTGCGGATCAATCTGCAGAAGTTCTTTCGGGTCACGACTGCGATTCTGTTCTTCGTAGCGGCGCAGTTGATCATCTCTGGCCTGCACGAGCTATCTGAAAACGGAGTGCTGCCCTCCTCGCGCGAGGAGATGGCGCTGATCGGCCCCATCGTTCGCAATGACTTGTTCTTCTTCATCACCATCGTCGCGTTGGCGGCGCTGATGGTGCTGTTCGAGGTCAAGCGCCGCCAACCCGAGGCCCTTCCCGATTCTTCAGCCGAGCGCCGCAAGGCCCTGTGGAGCGCCCGCCGTGAACGCCTGTGGATGGTCTCGGTGTACGCCAGTTCGTTCCTATTTATCGTGATGGTCACCGCGGAATTCATCTACGCCAAGAGCGTCAGCGCACTGTCGCCTGCGACAGAAGTGACTTTCCAGGGCGGACAAGTGAGTATTCCCCTTGCCCAGGTCGCAGATGGCGACCTCCATCGTTTCGAGGCCAAAGAAAACGGGACCGCAGTTCGCTTCTGGCTCTACCAGAAGCCAGATGGCAAGGTTGCCACCGTATTCGACGCATGCCAGATTTGCGGACCGGTTGGCTTCTACAAGGGACCAAACGGCGTAGTTTGCAAGAACTGCGCGGCGCCGATCAACGGACAATCGGTGGGCACGGCGGGTGGCTGCAATCCGATTCCGCTGCGCGCTGAACAAACCGCCGACGCCGTCGTCATACGAGAGACGGATATCGCGGCAGGCGCTCACATTTTCCAACCATAAACATGTTCTTGCGCCTACTCTACGAATCTTTCCGGCGGCAGAAGCGGCGCAAGCTCCTCGCTGGGATCGCCATCATGCTGGGCGTAGGTGTCGCCACCGCGATGATCGCGGTCGCCACTGACATTGGCGATAAGATCAGCCGTGAGTTGCGCACCTACGGCGCAAACCTGATCGTCACTCCCCAGGAAGACACCCTGGACGTCGAAATTGGCGGGGTAAATCTGAAGCCGCCCAGCGACGGTGCCTACCTCAATGAAGAGGACTTGCCAAAAATCAGAGGCATGTTCTGGAGAAATAATATCGTGGGTTTCTCTCCCATGTTGCCGGTGAGCATAAATCTGAGCGGCGAAAACAAGCTGACGCTGCTCGGGACTTATTTCGCCCAGCACGTTGTATTTGGAAAGCAGGATTTCGTCACCGGAGTTCGCACCACGCATCCCTGGTGGAAAGTACAAGGCGCATGGCCCGACGACAGCTCGGAGGACGTCCTGCTCGGCCAACATCTGGCTACAAGACTTAACCGGACTCCGGGCCAGGAGATTGAAATCGCAGGCCAGTCGCGACGGATTGCCGGCATTCTCTCGACTGGCGGAGCCGAAGATGATCAGATCGTCGGGCCTCTCGGGCTCGCTCAGCAGATTCTCGGCAAGCCCGGTGCCGTCCGCCGCATCTACGTCAGCGCCGTGACTAAGCCCGAAGATGACTTTGCCCGCCGCGATCCGAAAAGCATGTCGCCTGCGATGTACGACCGCTGGTACTGCTCTCCGTATGCGCAGTCCATCGCTTTCCAGTTGCAGGAAGCAATACCGCACTCGCACGCCGAGCAGATTCGCCAGGTAGCACAGAACGAAGGCACCGTGCTGTCGCGCATCCAGGGGCTCATGCTCCTGATTACACTTGCGGCATTGCTGGCCTCGGCACTGGCAGTTTCCGCTTCGATGGCAACCTCGGTGATCGAGCGGCGCAGCGAAGTCGGCCTGATGAAAGCTCTGGGCGCCGGCAATCTCGCGGTGGGAACCCTGTTTTTTGCCGAGGCTACGCTGTTGGCCTTGCTGGCAGGGGCGGTGGGCTTTGCTGGAGGAGTGCTCCTGGCTAGCCAGATCGGGCATTCCATCTTCGCTTCGCAGATCACAGTCCAGCCGGTGTTGTTGCCAGTGATTCTGACTATCGCCGTGCTGGTGACGTTCGTCGGCAGCGCGGCCGCGATTCGGCGTGCGGTAAAGTTTGATCCAGTTTACGCACTGCGAGGTGACGCGTGAACGCGCCCGACACAGGCCGCGTCGCTCGACGCCGCGCCGCCTCACCCCATACTTCGATGTTCCTGCGCATGCTAGTGCGTGCCGCCGTCCTGCGGCGCGGCCGTGCCGCGTCTGCCTTGCTGGCGATGGTGGTCGCTGCCGCTGTTGCCACCGCCATGCTCAACCTCTATGTGGATGTGCAAGCCAAGCTGGGCAGCGAGTTTCGGAAATACGGCGCCAATATCGTGGTGATCGCCAAGGATGGGCAGAACTTGCCGACCGATACTCTCTCGACCGTAAGATCTGTTCTCGGTACGAATGGAATCGCAGTGCCCTTCGCGTATGCCGTCGCCCGCACCGCAGATGGCCACTCGGTGGTCGTCGCGGGAACGGACTTCGAACAGGTGCAAGAATTGGACAGCACCTGGTGGTCGGTAACTGATTGGCCGAAAGCATCTCACGATGCCCTGGTTGGCACCCGGGCGGTCAGCGTCGTCGGCGCAGCAGGCAAGCCGTTCGACCTCAGCCTTCAGGGTCGCACGATTCGTCTGACTCCGGTGGGCACCTTGAAGACTGGCGCGGCAGAAGATAGTCGGGTTTTCGTATCACTCGCCGATTTTACGGATTGGACCCATGTGCCGTATTCCACGGTTGAAATATCGGCTTCGGGTTCGCCGCAAGAGATCGGCGCCATCATCCAGCGGCTCGAACAAGCTCTTCCCGGATCCGACGTCCACCCGGTCCGGCAGGTCACAGAGGGCGAAGCCAATGTTTTGGGCAAAATGCGGTCTACCCTCCTCGTAGCTGCCATTCTGATCATTCTCACCGCCGCGGTGTGCGTGCTTTCCACTTTGACGGGGTGGGTCTCCGATCGCCGCCGCGACTTTGCCCTCATGAAAGCCCTGGGTGCTTCCGGCAGGATGCTTCAGAGTTTCTTCGCCGCCGAAGCCGCCGCCCTGGGTGCGATCGGTTCGATAATAGGATTTGCTATCGGGGTCGGAGTCGCCATCTGGATCGGCAGGGCGAATTTTCATGCCCCGGTGAGTCCGCGCCTGAGCGTGTTGCCGGTGGTTCTGGTGGGTGGAATAGTCATCGCCCTCGTCGCCGCGATTGTGCCAATATCTCTGCTCCGGCGGGTTCAACCTGCTACCATCCTGAGGGGAGAATGACATGATCAAGCTTAGCCATGTCAGCCGCCTGTATCCGGCCCGGGCCGAGAGCAATGGCGGCGTCATCCGTGCACTGGATGACATTTCTCTCGAGGTCGCACCCGGCGAGTGGCTGGCCGTGATGGGCCCCTCCGGTTCGGGCAAATCCACACTGGTCAACCTGATCGGATGCCTCGATCGCCCCAATTCGGGCGAAATCTGGCTCGACAAAGAAGATGTCGCCAGGATTTCCACCCAGGATTTGAACCGGGCCCGGGCGGAAAAAGTCGGCTTCATCTTCCAGCAATTCCATCTCATTCCCTATCTCACGGCGCTCGAAAACGTGATGCTGGCGCAATATTTTCACAGCATGACCGACGAACAGGAGGCGCTCGCGGCCCTGGCCCACGTGGGCTTGAAAGATCGTGCCCATCATCTGCCTGCCCAGCTGTCCGGCGGAGAGCAGCAGCGGGTCTGCATCGCTCGCGCCCTGATCAACGATCCCAAAATCGTTCTGGCCGACGAGCCCACTGGAAATCTGGATGCGGTCAACGAAGAGATCGTTCTGCGCCTGCTCCGCGAACTGCATCGCCAGGGACGCACCATCGTGATGGTCACGCATGATCCGGTCGTCGCCCGCCTGGCCGATCGCCGCATCGAACTGCACCACGGCAAGATTGCCGATCAGGAAGTTTTCGCCATGGCCGACGAGGAGCAGTTTGACGAAGTCCTCGAAGAACTATGGGCGGTCGAGGAGCACGGCGAGATTGCCGAAATCGAACGCATGGAAGTTCACGGCGCGCTTCCGGTCAGCATCGCGGTCGAGAAGATGACGGCTCTCGGCCTGCTCACCACCCGGCCGCACCCGCCGGAAGTGCATAATCACAAGCCGTTCGTGAACCCGTGTCACGATGCTCTCAAGCCTGCGGGCGTCTCCACCGGCGACGGCAGCATGATCGTGGAGTTCACTCCACGCGGCCGTTTGCGCGCCGCTGACATAATCCGCAGGCACCGCCTGGCCGAGCGCCTCTTCACCGACAGCCTGGCCCTCGACAGCGAATCAGAAATTGAGCAGCAGGCCTGCAAGTTCGAGCACATCCTCTCGCCCGAAGCCACGGACAAGATCTGCAGCTTTCTCGGTCATCCCCGCACCTGTCCCCACGGCGCACCCATCCCGCTCGGGCCTTGCTGTGAGCGCGATCTGGCGACCCCGACCCAGGGACAGGCGCAGGCTTCGCGCTTCAAGTAAGCATGACGCCCCCTCGACGACCTTGCATCGGCGTATTTGATTCCGGCTTTGGTGGACTGACCGTCCTCAAAGAACTGATCGCGCTAGCGCCCGAGGCTGACTACATCTACTTCGGGGACACGGCGCGACTGCCCTACGGTTCGAAGTCAGCCGAAACCGTCGCCCGATACGCCATCGGCGCGGCGCAATATCTTGAGCAGCACGGTGCCCAGATGCTGGTGATTGCCTGCAACACGGCCACGGCGTTGGCTCTCGACCGAATCAAGCAAACGTCGAGCGTTCCTGTGGTGGGCGTCGTGGAGCCCGGCGCTGCCCGCGCCGCTGCGGTCAGCCAGGTTCGGCGCGTGGTGGTGATCGGCACCGAAGCGACGGTGAGCAGCCATGCCTACGCGAGAGCCTTGCAGGCCCAGGGCGTTGAGGCCACGGAGAAGGCCTGTCCGCTGTTCGTGCCGCTGGTGGAAGAAGGGTGGTCGGAACACACGGTTGCCGAACAGGTGGCCCGGATCTATCTCGACCAGGCATTTACCGGCGACTTCAAATCGGCGGACGTTCTGGTGCTGGGGTGCACTCACTATCCGCTGCTGAAACCCCTGTTGCAGAAGCTGGTACCAGACCACGTGACTATCGTCGACTCTGCCGACTCCACGGCCCGCGTGGTCAGCGATTTGCTTCGCAAGGGCTTGCCGAAGCTTTCTTCCGCAGTCGAACGCCGGCGGACACCTCGCCTGAAATTCTTTGTGACCGATTCAGTGGAGAAGTTCCGCCGTATGGGCGCGCAGTTTCTGGGCAGTCCAATTGAAGATGTAGAGCACGTCGAACTCAAAGAGTAGTGACATGTTCGTTTGATGTTTGGAGCTCTTTGAAATTCGTGCAAAAGCAAAAGCGGCCGCGAAATTCGCGTCCGCTTTCAGCAAGAACGAGATTAGTAGAGCCGGAAGCTCACTTCGACGTTGATCTGTACCGCCACCGGCTTCCCGTCTTTCATGGCCGGCTCAAACTTCCAGGTCTTGACGGCTTCGATGGCCTTCTCGTCCAGTCCCAGGCCAAGACTTCGGGCTACACGAATATCTCGCGGCCTGCCATCGGGTCCGACCACCAGCCAAAGAACACACGTGCCCTGGTACTTCGCTTTGCGCGCTTCTTCCGAATATTCCGGATCGGGTTGATAGGTCACTCGTGGCGCGCTCACTCCACCGCCGACGCGGAACACTCCGCCGCCGACACCACCGCCACGGCCTTCACCCACACCGGGACCTGTACCTACGCCGACGCCGCCACCCGAGCCTGAACCTATACCACCGCCAGAACCAGTTCCGTTCGAAGGAGGTCCCGAGGGCAGACGCGACATCGGGTCGCCCAGATTCGGCAGGTTGTTCGAAGCTAGCTTGACCTGCGGAGGAACGACAACCGTAGGTTCAGCCGTCAGCTTGGGATTGTCGTTTCGCACCACCACCATCGGAGGCGTGATCTGCTCCATCGACTGCTTGGGCAGTTTGCCCTTGGGCGCCTGGAACTTGTCGCGATCGCCGCCACCACCGCCGCCACCCGAGACGGTCTTCGCCGGCTCCAACGGAGGAATATCGTCGGGAGAAACCAGCGTAATGGCCTCGTGCGCTTTCACTATCGGCTCCACCATTCGCCGTCCCAGAAGCGTCAGGCCGACGATGGCTGCGATTGCCAGCAAGTGCAGGGCGGTAGTTCCCCAAAACCCGTTTTTCTTGTAATCGTAGAAGCCCCAAATATCCTTGACCGGAACCGGCTTCGAAGTCAGCACCAGCGGGGGCAATTTTTTAGGAAAGAAAAATTCGTCCAGGTTCTGAAACAGAGACTTCCATAGCGGCTCTTCGAGAACGCTTTTCGACAGCAACAAATTCAGTTCGGGTTCGGCTTCGCCGCGGGGTTTGACGTCAAGTGTTGGCATAGTTAACCCGAATTCGGCTTTCTCTACGCGTCAGCCTATCTTATAACTGGATGAGCACACTAGCTGCCAAGTTGCTCGGAGGCCCGAATACTTTAGTTACTCCATTCCTCGCAACCGGCGCTGTCCGGTACACGCTTCCCCAGCTCTTTAGATGCTGCGTTAAGGCAAACGTTACCCTGTCAAAATTGTACACGTTTCCGCGGTCTTTCTGACAGTGCTTTTGCAACTCCAGGCAGCGCCCAAATCAGGTTCGCAGACGGTCGATTCCGGCCAGCGTTTTCGCGGGCTTCGGCCCCGGTCAATGGACGTTCCTTCCGCCGCTCCCTATAATGAAAAAAATCAATCATTTGGGAGAAACCAACCGAGTGCCGCTGGACCTGAAATCCACCATCAATCTGCCTAAGACCGCCTTTCCTATGAAGGCCAACCTGCCTCAGAATGAACCCAAGGCTCTGGCCCGCTGGGAGCAGATGAGGATTTACGAGCGTATTCGCGAGGCGAGACGCGGCGCGAAACTCTATATCCTGCACGATGGACCGCCCTATACCAGCGGACCGATCCATCTGGGTACCGCGTTTAACAAGTGTCTCAAGGATTTCGTGGTCAAGTCCAAGACTATGGCGGGCTTTGACGCCCCCTACGTTCCGGGATGGGACTGCCACGGCCTGCCCATCGAGATCAAAGTCGATCAGATGCTCGGCGGCAAGAAGCTGCAGATGCGGCCACTCGACGTGCGCCGCGAGTGCCGCAAGTTTGCCGAAAAATTCCTCGACCTGCAACGCGAGCAGTTTAAGCGTATCGGCGTCTTCGGGCGTTTCGAACGTCCCTATGCCACCATGACTCCTCAGTACGAGTCGGTGGTGCTCAAGACCTTTTACAGTTTTTATGAAAACAACTTCGTGTACAAGGGCCTGCGCGCCGTGTATTGGTGCATGCACGACGAGACCGCGCTGGCCGAAGCCGAAGTTGAATACGAGAACGACACTACTCAAACCGTCTGGGTGAAGTACGCGTTGCTCGATGATCCGTCGAAGATTGATCCTGTGCTGGCGGGAAAGAAAGTATCCACCATCATCTGGACCACTACTCCCTGGACGTTGCCAGCTTCGATGGCCGTGGCCTTCCATCCCCACGAAGAGTACGTGGCGCTCGAGTCTGCCGGCGAGGTCTACATCGTCGCGGCCAGACTGGCTGCCGATGTGACCGAAAAATGCAGTCTCCGGGACCCGAAGGAGCTGGCACGCTTCTCCGGCAGCAAGATGGAGCGGCTGACCTTTCAGCATCCGTTTCTCGATCGCAAGATCCTCGGCGTGCTCGCGGACTACGTCACCATGGACACCGGCACTGGTGTGGTTCACACTGCGCCCTCGCATGGCGCGGAGGACTTCGCCACCGGCGTCAAATACGGCCTCGATGCCACCAGCAATGTGGACGAAAAGGGCATCATGCGCAACGGCCTTCCCGAGTACAACGGGCTGACCGTCTGGGCTGCCAATGCGCCCATCATCGAGTTACTGAAGAAGCGCGGTGCGCTGCTGCACGCGGAAAAGCTGGTGCACTCTTATCCGCATTGCTGGCGCTGCCACAATCCCATAATTTTCCGCGCCACGGAACAGTGGTTCATCTCGATGGAAGCGGCCATGCCTGGAGGCGGAACGCTGCGTAGCCGGACTCTCGAAGACGTCGAGAAAGTAAAGTGGGACCCAGCCTGGGGCAAAGAGCGCATGCACAACATGATTGCCACGCGCCCCGACTGGTGCATCTCGCGCCAGCGCGTGTGGGGTGTGCCCATCGCTGTTTTCCTCTGCAAAGACTGCGGCAAACCGCTGAACGATCCTGCCATCAATGCTAAGGTGGCCGAGCTTTTCGCGCGCTCCGGGGCCGACGCCTGGTACACGCCCGAAGCCGACACCATTCTTCCCGCCGGAACGAAGTGTCCGCACTGCAGCGGAACCATCTTCGAACGCGAGACGGATATTTTCGATGTGTGGCTGGAGTCCGGCACCAGCTATCTGGCCCTGGTGGACGACGAGCCCAGCTATCCCTGGCCTTCCGACCTTTATCTCGAAGGCGGCGACCAGTACCGGGGATGGTTTCAGTCTTCCCTACTATGCGCCATGGGCACGCGTGGCAGCCCGCCTTACCGTGGGGTTGTGACCCCGGGCTGGACCCTCGACGAGAAGGGACAAGCCATGTCCAAGTCTCGCGGCAACGACGTGGATCCGGTCGATATCGCCAGTCGTCTGGGCGGCGAGATCGTTCGTCTGTGGGTGGCCTCAGTAGATTTCCGCGAAGACGTGGTGGGTTCCGAACAACTGATGCAGCGGGTGGCGGAAAGCTATCGCAAGATCCGCAACAGCCTGTTTCGCTACGTTCTGAGCAACCTCAACGATTTTGATCCGCAGAAGAATGCGGTCTCATTCGAAGAGATGGACATCCTCGACCAGTACATGCTGCGCCAGACCGTCGCCATGTCCGCAGACGTCCTGCGCTGGTACGACGAGTTCGCCTTTCACAAAATCTACCATCGCATAAATGACTTCTGCGTCGTGGAACTGAGCGCGTTCTACTTCGACGTGCTGAAAGATCGGCTGTACACCTACGCACCGAACTCACGCGCCCGCCGCGCCGCCCAGACGGCAATCTGGCGCATCGGTGAGGCCCTGGTCCGACTGCTGGCGCCGATCACCAGTTTTACCTGCGACGAAGTGTGGCAGTATCTGCCCGCGGTGCCCGACCGTCCGGCGAGCGTGCATCTGGCGAACTTCCCCACCGCATCAGACATATTGGGCGCGTCGGTTCCGGTGGACGATCCTAAACAACGTGAGGATTGGAACACTCTGCTGGCTGTACGCACCGAGGTCTTGAAAGCCCTGGAAGAAGCCCGGCAAAGCAAGCTGATTGGCGGCGCCAACTTGGAGGCGCAGGTCACGGTGACGGCCGCCGAGCCTGTGTTTTCGGTTCTCGCGCGTTACCAGGATCGGTTGCGCTATCTGTTTATTGTATCGGGGGTCACTCTCCTGCAAGGCAGATCCGGAAATGGGACCGGCGGAGTCAGTGTCAAGGTGAGCCAGGCCGACGGGAAGAAATGTGAGCGCTGCTGGAATTATTCCGTCCACGTGGGCGAGGACGCCGTCTATCCCACCGTGTGTGAACGCTGCAGTGCCGTGCTGAAAGAGATCGGCGGATAAACCTAGGCGCAATCGCGATTCAACTGGAATGACGACTCAATCCGCACGTAGCTTGCACCTTCTGATTGCCGCGCTGGTCGTAGTCCTTGACCGGACTGCCAAGTGGGCTGTGGCAAAGAATATTTCTTTGCACGATAGCATTCAGATCATCCCAGGGTTCTTTCGCCTGACCCATGTCGAAAATCGCGGCGCCGCCTTCGGCATCTTCGCCGACTCGCCTTCAGAATGGAAAATCGCTGCCTTGGTCATGTTCTCGATCGTGGCGCTGGCTATTGTCGCGGTCCTGCTGTGGCGGAACAATCACTCGATGAACAGCACGGGCATTGGGTTGGCTCTGATTCTCGGAGGCGCTGTCGGCAACTTGTGGGACCGCCTGCTCAGCGGGCGGGTCGTCGACTTCCTGTTGTTTTACGTCGGCCAATATCAGTGGCCCGCTTTCAACGTGGCAGATAGCGCTATCGTGGTCGGCGCCGGGTTGCTGGTGATTGAAATCCTCTTCGGAAAATCTCCTGCACCGGAAAAGTCGGCCTGAAAGAGCTTAACCGCAAAGATCGCAAAGAAATACCGCAAAGGTCGCCAAGAAATTCTTTGCGGCCTTTGCGGTTTAAGTGTTTCCCGTAAAGCTAGGCTGACTTCCTCTCCGCCATCGAAGCGTAGAAGGCCTCGGCTCCTTTTTCCATTTCCTGCTCGGTAAGGTCTGCCACGTGCGTGGCTACTGTCCAGGCGTGGCCGAAGGGGTCAACGAAATGACCCAGGCGGTCTCCCCAGAACATGTCGTTTACGCCACCGTTGGCCTTGCCACCCGCGGCGACTGCCTGGGCAAACACCGCATCCACATCGGGCACGTAAAGATAAATGCCCCCGGTGTACGCGCCGACAGATTGCGGTGACTTCCCGCCCATGCCGGGGATTTCATCGGACAAAAAGATGACCGAATCCCCGATTTTAATTTCAGCGTGCATGATTCTCCCGTCCGGGCCCGGCATCCGCATGCGCTCCTCGGCGCCGAATGCTTTCTTGTAGAAGTCGAGCGCCGCGGCGGCGTCATGAACGACCAGAGACGGGGTTGCGGTGTGGAAGCCCTCAGGAACTGGTTTTACAGAATTTGCCATGAGACTGTCTCCTTCGTATTTTGTACTGCTGGCTGGATAGAAAGTAATTCCACGCGGTCCATATCTACCGCGTCGCCCGACATCTTAGCCCTCCCCCGGCTGTTGGTAACAACAAAAGATTGTAAAAAGAAGTAACAGAAGCCGCCCCCCCGTCATCCTGAGCGGAGCGCCCCCCTTCGCAAAGCGAAGGGGGCGCGGAGTCGAAGGACCCCTATTAGCTTATCGACCGTTAAAGTGCGACGAGGACCTTTCCAGGAGCTGCGCCCCTAAGCGAGTTCAGGAAGAGTAGAGATCCTTCGACTGCGAGTTTGCTTCGGGTTGCGAAGCAAACTCGCAGCTCAGGATGACAATACTCCGCTTCTAGAGGACAGGATGACAAGAAGGGGTTTACGGTGCTCCGTACAACTGCCTGTAGACGTTGGCGTTACGGAGAATGGCCTGTACATATTCCCGGGTCTCGGTAAACGGGATGGACTCCACAAACTCCTGCGGATCCCGGTACTTGCCCTGTCCCAGCCAGTCATCCACCCGGTTCGTACCCGCATTGTAGGCGGCCAGCGCGTATTCGAAAGCCCCAAACTTGTCCACCATCTCGCGGAAATAGCGGGTACCCAATTGCAGATTGATCTCAGGAGTAAACAGCTGGTCGGACGAAAAATGCCTGAGCTTTTCCTGCTTCGCCACCGCGCTGCCGACCTTGGGCAGCAACTGCATCAGTCCCAGCGCATTGGCCCGTGAGACGGCACTGGGGTTAAATTCCGACTCCTGCCGTATCAGCGACGCCACCAGATAGGGATCCAGCGCATTCTGCGATGAGAACTTTTTCAGGTCGGGCCAGTAGGGCTTGGGAAAGAGGGCCTCCCAGTAAGGCCGCGGCAGCGTGGGCATATCTACGGCGAAATAGTTGGGCACGGCGCGCTTGAAAACACGAATCGCTCCATCGTAACGTCCCGCGTCTTCGTAGAGTTTGGCGGTCTCGGCCGCCAGCCAGTTGCCCTGGTCTTCGGTGGCCGCGGCTTGCAGCTCGAGCACGGCAAAGTCCAGCAGCCCACCATTCTCCAGCACCTGCGCCTTCTGATAACGCAAGTTGTCCGTCGGCGGCTCGGTAGTCGTAATGTTGGTCCCGGCATCGATACCCGGAACCCGGTCCAGCAAAGCGTAGTGCGCAGGGTCGCCATCGGACGGGATCTCGCGCAGACGGCGGCGCGCCAGTTCGCCATAGTAGAAATTGCGGAAACGCTCCGAAAGCTTCTGATAGTAGGCTCGCGCCATCGCAATGTCTTTGTCTTCTTCCGCCAGGCGGGCCCGCCAGTAAAGGGCCGCGGGGATCTCCGCCGAAGTGGGATACAAAGCGATTTGCTGTTCAAATCCGGCCTTGGCTTCCGCGTTTCTTCCCTGGCGCAGGCTCAGCCATGCCACCTTCCAATGTGCATACGAAGCCCGGCCTGCATTGGGAAAGCGCTGCTGCAACTCTCGGTACGCATCAATCGCCTTGTCGTAGTCGGGCTTGAGCAGATAGAAATTGCCCGCAGAGAGCAGCGCCTGTTGCAGCCACAAGCTGGTGGGCGCGCTCTGGCGGAGTTCACCCAGATAGCGCAGGAAACCATCTTCGTCACCGCTGCCGCGCGCAATTTCTCCCAGGTTGTAGAGCCGTTGCGTGTTGATGTCCGGCGCCGGGCTGTCCAGAGCTTCCAGAATCTTCTTCGCTTCCTTGTCTTGCCCCGATTTGTGCAAGGCGATCGCCAATGCGAGTTGGATATCGGGGCGATCGCTCAGACTCGCCACCGAGATGAGATCGCGATACTCGTCCGCGGCATCGCTGTAGCGCTTGCCTTTGGCCAGCAGATCGGCACGCGCCCTGCGTCCGTTTATTCCCAGGGGTGGCAACTGCGCGGTCGAAGCCAGCTTCTTGAGTTCAACATCGGCCTGGGTCGCCTCCGCGCTCAGTGGCATGGTGATGTACAAATTGCGCAGGATCTCAGCGGCTTTGACCGGCTGACCGGCCGCGGCATAGGCGCGTCCCAGGGCCAGCTCCAGATCGGCTCGCTGTGGCTGCCGGTTTTTCTCCAGAATGCTGATCGCGTCCTGCGATCGGTTTTCCGCCAGCAACGCGGTGCCGTACAAAACGTGCGCGTCGCGCAACAGCAACGACTCCGGATATTGCTTGTCGAAATCCGTCAGGGTGGCGACCGCTTCCGCGGTTTTTCCGCTCTGAAAGTAAGCTGTACCCAGGTAGAAGCTGACGTAGTCTCCCAGGTCTCCTGCTTTAGGTTTTGCACGAGTCAAGGGATCCACGGCTTTGGCATAGTCCTTATCGAGGACGTGCGCGTATCCCAGCACCAGCCAGGCTAGCGCGCCCGCATCTTCCTGGCTGTGACGCCGGGCATAGGCTTCGACGCCAGCGTAAGCCGCGGGAGTTCGGTCTTGGAGCAACTGCCGCGCCATCGGCTTCAGACTCGTAGAGGCAACGAAGGCCGCGTGCATCCGGCGGGAGCGGGGCGTGGCATGACTACGGCGCCGGGCAACGACCTTGCTCTTTTTCTTCCGGGGAGTCTGGGCCTTTTTAGTAGAGGATTGCGCGAGAGCCGGCGATACAAAAGAAGGCAGATCAATGCACAGGACTGCCACGATCAAAGAAATTCTAATCAGGACCGATTGCCAACGATGAAAGACCACTCTGATTAATTTCGCCGAAAATTGGCGCCCATAATGGAAGTATCGTCCTCAGCCAGGCTGCGGACAAGTTCCTGGCTGAAGTAATCGGCTCCGCCAGCGGCGGTGTTGCCGTATCGCTTCTGGTAAGTGGCCCGGCTTTTTTCGATGTCTTCCTTGAGCCGGTCGTATAGATCCTTGTTCTTGCGCCCCTCGCTGACTTTCACCTGGTTATAGAGCTTGATCTCATCCACCAGCAGGCGGGCAAAACGGTGCGCCTTGCGGTGGACATCGGCATCCTCGGGCGAGAGGTTGGCAAAAGGGTCGGCTGCCGGAGCAGGCGCGGCCGCCGCGGCTGAGACCACCGGCTCGGACTGGGCCACTGCCACTGGCTGCTCGACTTCAACCGGAGAGGCCGAAGCCGGCTCGGCGACGGCTGCAACGTGTTTCGGAGCATGCGCCGCGAAAGGATCAGAATGGGCCGGAGCGGCATGCTCCGGCGGCGGGGGCGCACTTTCCGTCTTCTCCGCGGCCGTCTCGGCTGATTCTTCTTTCAGAGCCTGCTTGCGCAACGAGGCGACTTCGAGCCATGCACTGGTGGCCAGCACCAGTAACTCGACGGCGGCGGCGTCCAGCTTTCCGCCGCCTTCAACGCCGGAATCGGCATACACCAGCGCCGCAACTTTTTCCTTCAGTAAGAGGGGTAGGATCAGAACATGGTCATCGGCGGGCGCTCCGAATTTTGCCACAAACTCCGGATCGACATCTCGGGCGGCGCCACTGAACGGCATGCGCGACCGCAGGGCCTGCTCCGGCACTCCTGTGGTCACGTTAAGCGCAAAATCCTTGATGGTATCATCGCCGTCTCTGGTGAAGCCGCGCCCCTGCCAGCCCGTGGCCGCACCGGCTTTGACCACGAAGAGCGCCCCGCGACCGCTGTAGCGAACCGTATTGTCCAGCAGAGCGCGCAAAATCTCGCGCTGCGTCGTACCCGACTGGATGGCCGAAATCGCTTTTAGCAGGTTGGCCGATCCATTGTCTCCAGAAACGCCCGCTGCCGCCGCACTCGTCGTGTGTGGAAGCTCCTCGAGGACCCGCCGCACCAGATCGTTCCGCAACTCCGGGACGTGCTTGTCCAGCACCTGCGACACGACCTTCTCGACGATTTGTTCGACTTCCGTTCTCTCCGCCATGGTCAGGTCAGAAGTTCGGCCGCTGGATCCCGCTTTTTTGCCCTTCATCTCGGTTAAACCTTGATTATAGGGTCACTTGACCCGTGTTTTCCGGTCACCTAAGGACGTGTTCTAATGCGGAGTGGCCGCTCCCTGGAATTTATCGCAAACCGCCCGGTTATAGATACGTCAAAACAAATAAGCCGAAACTTGGGTTACCAAGTAAAATAACATTTCTGCCGCCGGCCTTAAGGCGTGAAAATTGTTGCATCGGAAGGAAGATGACAGCCATCCAACCAAATGTAAGCGAGCCGGTCAGCGACGAGCTGGCACTGGTTCAGGCCGCCAAGGGCGGTGAGGTAAGCGCGTTCGAGGAACTGGTCCGGCGTTACGACCGGAACGTGTTCCGAATCGCACAGCACATCACTCAGAACCGCGAAGACGCGGAAGATGTGGTGCAGGATGCGTTCCTCAAGGCTTACACCAATCTGGGCCAGTTCCAGGGTCAGTCGAAGTTTTATACCTGGCTGGTGCGTATCGCGGTCAACGAAGCGCTGATGAAGTTGCGGCGCCGCCGACCGGAGCGCATGGTTTCGCTGGATGAAGATGTAAAGACCGAGGAGGATTCAGTCCCGCGCGAAGTCGCGGACTGGAGTCCGAACCCGGAGCAGCAGTACAACCAGGCGGAGCTGAAGGAAATCCTGAGCAAAACCATTCAGGGGCTTCCTCCGAGTTTCCGCACGGTTTTTGTCTTGCGGGACGTTGAAGGGCTTTCGACCGAGGAGACTGCTGACGCGTTAGAACTTAGCATTCCAGCGGTGAAATCGCGGCTCCTGCGGGCCCGGTTGCAGTTGCGGGAGCGGCTCAGCCGTTACTTCCAGAAACGTGAGAGCGGAGATGGCAAACAGTGAAGTGCGCTGAGTTTTTGCAAGAACTGACAAACTACCTGGACGGCGTCCTGGACGACCGCACCAAGGCTGAACTGGAAGATCATCTGGCGTGGTGCCACAACTGCTACGTGGTTTGCGACACCACCAAGAAGACCATCGAGATCTACCGCGACTCCCAGCTCTACGAACTGCCCGACGACCTGCGCAACCGTCTCCGCTCCGCCATTGTGGCCAAGTGCGAGGCCCACAAGAAAACCGGCCCGCGGGAAGCCTGACCGACTCTCAGTAATCACAACAGACCACGTGGTCCGTGATTGTGCGCAATCATTTGCAGGCCGGTGTTCCTCCCTTCATGCACTAGTGGAACCTTTTTTGATCAGACTGAATCTAATAGCTTGTTAACGGTTAGTCGGCCGACGTAGAGGGCCGGTGGGGAGGACGTATGATTGCGGAGTTATTCGACAGTTTCTTTGGTTGCAGACATTCTCATTATACTTTTCCTATCTCGGTTCGGCCCGCTTCGCGGCGCAGTTCGGTGTCGAAGCTGACGGGCACCTACGTGGCATGTCTGGATTGCGGCAGAGAGTTTCCCTACGACTGGCAGGAGATGAAGATCATCACTTCCCCGTCGCAGCAGCGGAATTACGTGGCGTCACTGGCACACCGGGCCGCTGCCTAAGCGCGTTGAGATTGTTTAAGTAAAAAAGCCGCGAGTTTCTCGCGGCTTTTTTGTTTGAAATGTGGGCGTGAGCGTGCTGGAGGCACCCCAGGCCAGGGTGGTTCAGTTGCTGCTGCTGTCGTCCCGGCGCTTCAGAGTGGGCCGATCATCATCGTTGGTTCCCTTGTCGTCGCTGCCATTCTTATCGGGAGTCGAGGTTCGCCGCAGAGTCGGCTTGTTCCTGTCTTCCTTCTTGTCCAGGATCTTGTGGCGGTTCTCGATCGCCGCCAGCCGCGTCTTCACGTCGTCAAATTCTGAGGTCGAAACCGTGTACTGCGCTCGCGCCGGCAGGATAGTCGCAATCTCATCCTGTGACTTGGCGATCCGGTCCGGCGTCTGGGGATGGGTGGAGAATGCCTTGGCCAAAGTCCCTGGTTTCTTTTTCTCCTGGGCCTGCACCTTTTCGAAGAAGGCGATGAAAGCTTGCGGATCGTATCCTGATTTGTACATGTACTGCAGTCCCAGATAGTCAGCTTCGGACTCGAAGCCTCGCGAAAAGTGCAGGAAGGTCATGGGCAGAGCCAACCCTGCAGCCTCGTAGCCGGCATAGCCGATCGCTCCGCCTACGAAGATCAGAGGAATCGAAGCCATCTGCATCAGGTTGCCGCGGGTATTTTCACGCGCCGCATGGCAGGCCGCCACGTGGGCAATTTCGTGCGCCATGACTCCGGCCAGTTCCGCTTCTTCGTCGGCCGCGAGGATCAGTCCGGAATTCACATAGAAAAATCCGCCGGGCAGTGCGAAGGCGTTGATGTCATCGGAGTCAATCACCTTGATAGTAAATGGCACCTGAGCGTCGGAGTTGCGCACAAGATTCTGGCCGACGCGGTTTACGTACTCGGTGACCACCGGGTCCTGGATCAGCTTGACGCTCGATTCAACCTGCTGGGCGTACTGCTTGCCCATGGCGATCTGTTTTTCCACGCCATACCAGTTGCCCATGCCCGTCTTGCAACCCACATTCCGGTTGCCGACGGCATCTACGTCCTCTTTGCCGCCGTCATGTTTGACCTTATCCGGATCGGCAGGGTTCACGGGTGCGGGAGCAGTGCTTTTGGGTGCGCTATCGGAGGCAGCAGAGGCGGAATTGCCCTGGTCTTCTGCCCAACTCCGTGGAGCCGTATAGCTCAGTGTTACCAATACAGCCGATAGTGCCAAGAGCCGTAACTTCATAATGGACTCCCTTGTTCCATCCCGCCCCAGGAGGGACTCTGGCCCGATTATACGCCCGCCAGGAAACACCAATACCGGGATTTGCCTATATAGGGTTGGACGCAGGATTCGGCACCGGGGTTACCTGAACCAAGTAGCGCCGGCGTCCGTCTGGCAGTCCGCGGGGGCATCTTGCCCCAGCGCGGTGGGCGGGATGCCCGCCGGACAGCCGCCGGGACGGCGGCGATACCCCAGAGGCGTCCGTTTACGGTCTTGCCCCGATGTCGAACTCCACGCGCAACTCGTTCTTTACCTTCACCGCCCCGCCGCCAACCACAATGGGTTCGATTCCAAAGTCCTTTTGCTTGAGTTCGGCCGTGCCTTGATAGTGCCCATTTAGCGCCCGAACTTCCAGCTTTAGCGGGCGAGTTTGCCCGTGCAGCGTCAGATCTCCAGTGACCGACCATCCGCCTTTGCCGGCGGGTTCGACTGCGGTTGAACGAAAATGTATTTCGGGAAAACGGACGGTATCGAGCACCTTCGGCCCCAGCATGGTTTCCTGTATCTCGGCCCGGTCCTTGTCCGATACCTCCTTGTCCATGACCCGCATCTGGCGGGCATCGACGGTGAGATCCACGGACCGGTCTGTTTCGCTGAACTTTCCATCCTTGATGGGTGCGCTGATCTCGTGCTCGTGCCCGAAAGCAGAGAACAATCCCGCCTTAAGCACCCGCACCGTCATCACGGACTTCTGAGTGTCGATCTCGCTGGCCGCAGCCCACAGCGCGGCAGGCAAGAGCGCTGCCGCAACCCACATCGATAGCTTCGTCATCTCGCCGCCCTATTTACGTGTGGGGCGGACACTCTTGTCCGCCGGTTTTGACTTTGGTCTTTATAAGCCCGTTTCTCGATCCCGGCTAGATGTTGCCACCAGCAAGAATCAACTCAAAAGCGGTGGACAGGAGTGTCCGCCCCATACTTGGTAGAATTCTTGCCACTAGAATGCGCCTTTCCGCCTGAAGCGGCAAGAATTATGGAACGGGGACTTCTGCAGTGAGTGAGAATGGAACTGAACGCTTCGCCCCAGGCTGGCCGGGAATTTCGCCGCGCTGGACTTCAAGCGCCAAGAGCGGTGTGGGGACGGCGCTCAACCTGCACAGCCGCGTATGGTTCACACTCAGCCACGGCATCCTGAACGAAGTGTACTATCCGCGCGTGGATCAGGCCTGCACGCGCGATCTGGGACTGATTGTTACCGACGGCTCCAGTTATTTCTCCGAAGAAAAGCGCCACTGCAAATTTGAGAACCATGCGATCGAGCCGGGCGTGCCGGATTACAAGCTTACGAACACTGAACTGCAGGGCCGTTACCGGATCGAGAAAGAAGTTTTCTCCGACCCTTACCGAAATGTCGTACTCCAACGCATCCGCTTCGTGCCGTTGCAGGGCACGCTGGCCGACTATCGCCTGTACGCGCTGTTGGCGCCCCACCTGGCGAATTGCGGGCGGGAAAATACCGGCTGGGTCGGGGAATATAAGGGCATCCCTACACTGTATGCGCACCGCAACTCGACCGCTCTCGGCTTCATGTGCTCGGTTCCCTGGCGGAAGATGTCGGTCGGGTTTGCCGGCTTCTCCGATGGATGGCAGGACCTCTCTCAGCATTTCCAGATGGCGTGGAACTACACCCACGCGGAAAACGGGAATGTAGCCCTGACCGGCGAGATTGATCTGGAGGCATGTAACGGTGAGTTCACCCTGGCGCTGGGATTCGGCGGCATCTGGTCCGAAGCTGGACAAGAGGCACGCTCCAGTCTGCTCGAATCCTGCGATGAACTGCGCAAGCACTACGTCTGGCACTGGAAACATTGGCAGGACGGTCTGTTGAAGCTGGATGAACCGCCCCGTGAAGTTGATCTGTATCGCGCCAGCGTGGCTGTGATGCGGTCGCACGAGTCAAAAGACTTTCTGGGAGGTGTAATTGCCAGCCTTTCCATTCCCTGGGGATTCAACAAAGGCGATGAAGACCTGGGCGGATACCACCTGGTCTGGCCGCGGGACCTGGTCGAAACTGCATTCGGTCTGCTGGCGGCGGGCGCCGAACCCGACGCTCTGCGCATTCTGAGCTATCTGGAAGTCACCCAGGAGCCGGACGGACATTGGGCCCAGAACATGTGGCTCGATGGGCGTCCGTACTGGAATGGGATGCAGATGGACGAGGCCGCCTTCCCGATTCTGCTGTTCGACATGCTGCGGCGGCATTCTCCGTTCGTGCTGGGAGAGCTGTCGCGCTGGTGGGCGCTGGTCAGCCGGGCTGCGGGCTTCATCCTGCGCAACGGCCCAGTCACTCAACAGGATCGCTGGGAAGAAGACGCCGGCTATTCGCCGTTTACTTTGGCGGTAGAAATATCCGGACTGCTCGCCGCCGCTGATCTGGCCGAGGCGGTGGGACAAAACGACATCGCCAACCATCTGCGCGAGACCGCGGATTGCTGGAATGAAAATATCGAACGCTGGGTTTACGCCAAAGACAGCGACCTGGCGCGGCAGCTTGGAGTGGAAGGCTACTATGTGCGGATCGCACCCCCGGAATCGGACTGCGCGCCGTCGCCGCTCGAGGGCTTTGTCCCCATCAAGAACCGGCCACCGGGGGAGAACCTCTCTCAGGCGGTGCACCTGATCAGTCCGGATTCGCTCGCCCTGGTGCGATTTGGTTTGCGGGCGCCAGACGATCCGCGAATTCTGAACACTGTAAAAGTCATTGATGCACGGCTGAAAGCGAACTTGCCCCAAGGCCCGTGCTGGTACCGCTACAACGGCGATGGCTACGGCGAGCATGAAGACGGATCGCCCTTCGACGGAACCGGTATTGGGCGGCCGTGGCCCTTGCTGGCCGGCGAGCGGGCACACTACGAGCTGGCAGCGGGACGTCCCCAGGCTGCCGAAGAGTTGCTCAAAGTGATGGAGCTGTCAACCGAAGGCGGCCGCCTGATTCCCGAGCAGGTCTGGGATGCTGACGATATTCCGGCGCTCGAACTGTTTCGCGGAAAGCCAACAGGCTCGGCGTGTCCGCTGGTGTGGGCCCACTCGGAGTACGTCAAGCTGCGGAGATCATTGCGCGACGGCAAGATTTTCGACCAGCCGCCTCAGACCGTGCAGCGCTACCAGGTCGAGAAACAGAAAGCCACATACTTCGAGTGGCGATTCAACAACAAGTGTCGCAATATGCCCCAAGGAAAGAAGCTACGAATGCTGCTGCCCTCCCCGGCACTGGTGCACTGGAGTTTTGATGGATGGCAGACCGTTCAGGACACAACCACGCGTGACCCGTTAGACGTCTTCGTCGCAGACCTGCCCGCTGATCAACTCGCGGTAGGACGCGAGATTGTCTTCACTTTTTACTGGCCGCAGGAACAGCGCTGGGAAGGTACGGACTACACCGTAAGAGTTGAGTGAGCTGACGCCTTGTCACCCTGCGCAGCAGCCTCGTGAGCTGAAGCCTTGTCATCCTGAGCGGAGAGTTTGCTTCGCTTCGCGAAGCAAACTCGCAGTCGAAGGATCTCTAGTCTTCCCAAACTCGCTCGGAGCCACCGGGATAGTCCGCGCCGCGACGTTCGATAAGCTGCTAGGGGTCCTTCGACTCCGTTGGCCGATTCGCGAAGCGAATCGGCCAACTCCGCTCAGGATGACAGAGCGCCCAGGCTGCGAGAAATATTGGAATACAGTGCGCCCGCGCAAGTCGCAGACACCGCCAGCAGCCCGACTCCTTCCCAGAAGGGCCCGATCAGCACGTGTCCCAAACCAAACAGGGCCAGGTAGACCATCAGGCAGCCGAGCACCCAGGAGAGCAGGTTGCGTCCCAGGTCGTGGGTCGGCGCCACCTCGGGAGCCAGGCGGGCAACTGGCTGCCAACCTGTTATTTGCGGCCGAACGCTGCGGTAAAACTTCAGCAGCACCGCCTCCGGCTCCGCTTTCGTCATGTAGGTGACCACGAGCCAGACCAATGTAGTGATGACGGTCGTGGTCAAAGCCGTCTTGGCAAAAACGACAGGATTGGTCCCGGAAAAAGGCTCCGTCCAGCGCAGCCAGATGGTCACCACCAGCGCCGTCGCCATTGCTGAAATTTCGCTCCAGGCATTGATGCGCCACCAGTACCAGCGCAGCAGGTAGACACCGCCGGTGCCGGCGCCTACTTCCAACACCACCTGCCATCCCGAACGAATGTCAGACAACAAGACCGAGATTCCGGCGGATGCGATCACCAGCAGCACCGTAGCCAAACGCGAGATCAGTACGTAGTGTTTGTCGTCGGCGTCGCGCTTGATGAAGCGGCGATAGAAATCCGACACCAGGTACGAGGCGCCCCAATTCAACTGGGTCGCGATCGTGGACATGAAGGCCGCCATGAAGCCGGCGATCACGATGCCGCGCAGCGCGGGAGGCACATGCTGACTGACCACCAGCATGTATCCGGTTTCGGGATGTTCCAGGTGCGGGTATAGAACGACTGCCGCCAGCGCGGTCAGAATCCACGGCCAAGGACGCAAAGCATAGTGTGCGACGTTGAACCAGAGCACGGCCAGCAAGCCGTTCTTTTCATCTTTCGCGCTGAAGATGCGCTGCGCGATGTAGCCACCGCCCCCCGGCTCCGCCCCGGGATACCAGAAGGCCCACCACTGCAATCCGATGTTCACCACAAAAGTTATGACCGGCAGGAGCCACAAACCTTCTTGGGAGAACGGACGGGAGAAATCAGGAAAGAAAGCCGTTGCGTCGCCCGCCCCCGGGCCTGCGGCCGCCCGCATTTCGGTCAGGCGGGCCAGCAGCGTGTTCATACCGCCGGCGGCTGCCACGGCATACCACGCCACTCCAATCACGATCGCCATCTTGAGCGCGAACTGAAACAGATCAGTCCACAGCACGCCCCACAATCCGCCCAGCGCGACATAGAGGCCGGTGAATGGAATCAAAAACAGGACACAGATGGCCAAAGCGTTGCGGTCGCTCACTCCCAGCGTCACCGCGACGATGCTGGTCATCGCCTTGGTCACCCATCCCAGGATGAGGCAGTTCATGAGCAGGCCGAGGTAGATGGCGCGGAAGCCGCGCAGAAACGCAGCCGGCTTTCCGGAGTAACGCATCTCGGCAAACTGTACGTCGGTCAGAAGTCCGGAGCGGCGCCACAGGCGGGCAAACAGAAACACTGTCATCATTCCGGAAAGCAGGAATGCCCACCACAGCCAGTTGCCTGCGATACCCTGGGTGTAGACCAGACCGGTGACCACCAGCGGAGTGTCCGCAGCGAATGTGGTCGCCACCATCGACGTGCCGGCCAGCCACCAGGAAACGTTCCGCCCGGAGACGAAGTAGTCGTCCACACTCTTGCTCGAGCGCGAGCGGAAATAAAGACCCAGCGCCAGAGTGATACCCAGATAGAGGACGATGGCCGACCAGTCGAGAAAGGTGAAGTTCATGGCGGGAAAGAATATAACCGAGCGGGACGGGGAGCGGGAGAAAAACGCGCTTCTTGCGTGCCGATATTTGCACTACTTCTAAGACTTGTCATCCCCAAAAGCGTTGTCATCCTGAGCGGAGAGTTTGCTTCGCTTCGCGAAGCAAACTCGCAGTCGAAAGATCTCTACTCTTCTCGGGTCCGTTACGGGGGCATCGATCGAAACCAGCCCAGGCGGACGCCGTCGATCAGCCGCTAGAGATCCTTCGACTCCGTAGGTCGATTCGCAAAGCGAATCGACCTACTCCGCTCAGGATGAAGTGCCTCTACTGTCCGGATACTGCTCCGGTCCCTGTCTGGCCCGTCAGGTAAAGCTCAGCCACGTGCTCCGCGATCTTCCCCGGATTAGCTTCCGCCAGATTCGACAGCACCACCACCGTCAGCTTGTCGTCCACGTAACGGGAAATCTGCGTCTTGAACCCCTGCCACGCGCCGTCGTGATCGATGAGTCGATGTCCGTGCGAACTGGTTATCTCCCAGCCAAATCCATAACTGCCGGAATTGAGCTGACCGTTGTTGAGTTTGACCACCGTCCACATCTGTTCCAGGCTGGAGCGCTTCAAGAGTTTTTCGGTGTACAGCGCCGCGTCCCATTTTGCCAGATCCAGAATTGAGAAATAGAGACTGCCATCGGCAGTGGTGTTTAGAACGGGCGAGACCCACTCCTGGTTCTTCAGTTCTCCCTTGACCAGACGATAGCCTGCCGAACGATTGGGGATAATGTCAGCCTCGCTGATGATGCACGTGGTCTGCATCCCCAGCGGGCGAAATATTCGCGCCTGCAGCACGTCACCGTAAAACGTTCCGGTGACGCGGTGGATTAGAATGCCCAGCGTCAGGTATCCGAGATTGCTATAGCTCCAACTCGTGCCCGGCGGAAACGCCAGTGGGATCGCCTCCACGATTTTGAGAAGCTCGGCTTCGCTATAGTCCTTGCGAAAATCAAAATCCTTCGGATAGTCCGTGAAACCGCCAGTATGACTCAGGAGATGGCGGACAGTGACCGGCCTCCACGTGGCCGGGGCCTCAGGAAAGTATTTCGTGATCGAGTCATCCAAGCTGATTTTTCCCTCTTCGACCAGCATCATGATGGCGGTTGCGGTGAACTGCTTGCCCACGGAGCCCGACTGGAAAAGGGTCTCGGGCTTGACCGGCACCTGCAGCTCGACATTGGAGAAGCCAAATCCCTGGGCCCGGACAGGTTCACCATTGCGCGATACCAGCAGCGCGATGCCCGGAATATGTTGGCGCGCCATCTCCGCCTTCACGTACTGAGCGACCGCGTCGGACGTCGAGCCGGGAGTCTGGCAAAATGCTTTGCCAGCCAAGATCAGAGCGGCCATCAGCAACCGCAAGGCAGGACTCTTCACCGGGTTGAACCTCCATCCCTGAAAAAACAACGACGGAACGGCACGAACTACGTAGGGGCGGGTGCCCCACCCGCCCGGGCAAAGCCCGGCTATGTCTTGGGGAATCCGAAACCCGCGGCGAGCTTTGCTCGCCCGCCCGGACGAGGGCGTCCGGGCCTACGTGTGTTCTGGCTGCAAGCTGACAGCTTTAACCCGTGTACACCAGTTCGACGACGGTGCAATCATCACTGAGCGGAGTTCCTCCGCAGAAGTTCGCTACGGCGGTAAAAATGTCTTCGAGGGTTGCACTTTTGGCAGCCACTGTTTCCAGACGCGAATCTTCGAAAAAGTCGCCGCGGGCGTTTTCTGCTTCCGTCACTCCATCCGTCACCAGGATCAGGCGATCGCCGGCGTGCAGGCTGACGTGGTCGCTCTCATAAGTGGCGTCGCTCAGCAGCCCGACAGGCAGATTGCCGTGAGGCGGCCGGATCACCTCTTTATTGCACACCAGCAACGGAGGCACGTGGCCGCAGTTCACGTATTCCAGTTCCCCGTCCCGCCGGATGCGCGCGATGATCAGCGTGGCGTACTTTTCTCCAATGTGTTTGTGGGTGAAGAAGCGATTGGCGGCAACCACGATATCGATGAGCGGCATCCCGGCGGTGAGTTGCGAATAGATCATGCCCTGCAGCGTGGAGGCCAGCAGGGCGGCTGACACTCCCTTGCCGCTGACGTCTGCCAGCACCACCGCCAGGCCTTCTTCGGTATTGACCGCGTCGAAAAAATCTCCCCCGATTTCCTTACAAGAAAGATTCCTGCCCCTGAGTGTCGCAAAGGGAACCTCGGGAATGGTCACAGCCATCAGCCGCTGCTGAATGGATGCGGCGATGGAGAGCTCCTGCTGATAGCGGCGAGACGCCTCTTCGGCCTGCACCAGGCGGGCATTCTCGATCAGCGAGGCCGCTTCCGTGGCAATGGCCCGCAAAATGTCGTTGCTCACACTGGAAATGTCTCGCGAGGCGAAGCGCGAGTCCACATACAGCGCGCCCATGACCTCGGCTGAGCTCTCGGTGGGCACCACGGCCGTGTCACGCGTGGTCTGCACCTGCGGCTTGCGCAGGGGAATACAAATTACGGTGCGGAGATCGTAAGCCACAATGCTGTGCCGGCCAGCCAGATCGAGGGACTGGCTGGTGTCGGTGATCACGAACTCCGAATTTGATTTCACTCCTTCATCCAGGATCGAGTGTGAAATCGTAGTGTCATCTAGCAACGGTTCGCCCTTGGAATTGCGACCAGCGGCCAGGCGCAGGTTGCCCTCTTCGTCCCGCATGAAGACGTAGCCGCGCTCGGCGCGCGTAAGTTTCAGCGTGGCATCGAGCAAGGTCACCAGAATTTCATCAAGCACACCGGTGGTGTTCAGCTTGCGGGCGGCCTCGAGAAAAAGCGTCAGCTTCTCCAGGTCCGTGGTGTCGGTCGAGATCTGGATCCCCGAAATTTGGCTGAGGAACTCGCGGGCCGTGTTGGAGCTGGCGTGATGGGGATGGAAGATGACATAAGACACGTCGCGTACGCCGAACTCGACGCGATCGTTTCGCTCCAGAGTCTTACGCTGGATCCTTTCCCCGTTGACGAAGGTTCCGTGCTTGCTGCCCTGGTCGACCACGCAGAACTGTCCATCCTCGGAAGTGATCAGGGCATGGTCGCGGGAGACTCGAGGATCGGCGATGACCAGGTCTTTATCCACCTTTCGACCTACGGTGAACGGAGTGTGGTCAAGGTTGATAGTGCGCTGGTCGTTTCCCTGGACGAAAACCAGGGTGGGAAAGATTCCCGACCCCGGCGATGAAATTGGGCCCGTGATAGGTGGATAGGTCATTTGGCTGTCCTGCCCTCGTTACTGCTTAGAGAGAATCGGCTCCGGCAGGCAAGGAGTTCGATCTCAGCCTTCCCCGTCCCAATTTGTTCAGGCGCACGGAGAGGTAAGGTGTTTCAAAAGGTCAAGCGGCCCCGCGACCCAGCGCGGCGAGCGCTTCTTGCTCGCTATCAAAAACCTGGAAGACGGTTGCCAACTTGGTAATCTGCAGCACGTCGTGCAAGCGCTGGCCCAGGCCGGTGAGCTTGATCTCGGCCCCGGCCGCCCGGGCGGAAGAATAAACTCCAACCAAGGTCCCAAGGCCGCCACTATCGATATAGGTTACACCGGAGAGGTTTAGGACCAGGCGCGGGCTTTCAGTCAAAGTCTGTTTGAGAAAATCACGCAACGCGTTGGCCTCTTCTCCAAACATAATACGGCCCTGACACGAGACGACATTGACGCCGTCGACCAGGCGTTTCTCGATTTTGAGGTTCATGCGTCCTCCGAAACGTCATTCTGGCCGCCGCGTGGGAGAAGACTAACCTGTGATCGCAGCCCAATGCAAGGCCGGCAGGGCCTGACAGAAACGGGGAGGACAACGCGAGCTGCGACAAAAACTTGTAAGTTGTCATCCTGAGCGGAGGGGCAGCTTCGCATCGCGAAGCAGCCACGGAGTCGAAGGACCCCTACATGCTTCACGCACTCGCTCTGGGATCGCACGGACAATTCTCTCCCCTCCAGCAACAGTCAAGACTATAGGGGTCCTTCGACTCCGCCTGCTCATTCGCGAAGCGAATGAGCAAGCTCCGCTCAGGATGACAGGACGCGAGTTTTCAATCGATCGCTGGCGCACACCGCGAACAATCCCAAGATCACCAGAGGAATACCGAGACTCGTATAGAGGGGCATCGCCCAGGCCCTTTGCACCGAACTCGCGGGCAAGAAGAGGGACGCTAACATCAAGGCACAGCATGCAAGCCATGGCCAGAACACTACCAGTACGGCGAGTACGCAGGCCATGCGCGTAAGCCGGTTTCGGCTCCACAATTCCTTCCATGAAGCGGCGATCAGGAACACCGCTGGCAGAAGGAGTACCTGGTTATAGGGCGCGAAGCTGGGCACAATCACCAGAGTTACCACCAGCACCAGCGCGAACATGGTGCTGAAGGCGACTGAATCATGCGAAGCGAACCGCACTCGCCAGCCGGTGACGGCGACCGCGATCACGGCCACTGCGGCAAGGATCTTGCCCAGCGCCGGCGTTGCTAGCACGTCGAGCAGCGAGCCCGCTCCCCCGGTGTACTGGCGATAGGCGGCGACCGCGTCGCGAAACTGTCCTATCCATCCCGGCAGGATGTATTCGGATGCGGCGAGAAAAATCGCGGTGGACAGCGCGAAACTCCAGAAGAAAATCTGACGCCGACGCCAGTCGCTGAGCGCCCACAACATCAGCCAGCCAGCAACCGGCAACGCCAGCTGAGGCTTGATCGTTGCAAGTGCCAGCAAGAAACCGGCGAGAGCGAAATACCCGGCCACCAGCGCCGCGGCGCAGCCCGCGAGCAGTGCGCTCACCACCAGGGTCAACTGTTGCAGTTTGATTCCCTGCACCACGGCGTAGCTGCCGAACGTCAGGACGATCAGGCTCGCGGTCACTGTGACTGATGGCTGCCAGCGCAAAACCCGCAGCCATAGGAAGACACTAGCCAGCGTCAGAAATACCAGCAGCCAGCGAAAGCCCGCCTGCACCCCGGGAAACGGCAAACCGATCGTCGGTGCCAGCAGAAAAACCACGTGCAGCGGATAGGCAAAGCCCTGCTGATCTTTGGGCTCGTCAAACCGGGGATCATTAGCGCGGTCGGGATCAAGCGGTCGCCCGTAGTATCCGGTCTGGATTTCCCGCGTGACTTCGTCGCTATATGGATTGCGATGGTGCAGCAGCAACTCGCGCGCTCCCAGCCAGCGCGGATAGAGATCGGAGAGATTGCCTCGCGGCCGTCCGTGAGCGGCGGCGTCCGCCTTCTGGTAGGGCACCAGCACTTGCTGCACGTAGAACCACATGCTTCCGGCGAACAGCAGCGCCAAGCTAAGTGCCAAGATCAGCCCGAGTCTGGAATCTTTGAGCAATCGCGTGAGGGAAACAAAAGCCGCTCCATGTTACAACTTATGCGGGCGAACCTTCCGTTGCGATTGCGCATCTGCATCTCCGCGGCGATTGGAGTGGCGAGTGCAGCGTTCTGCTTTTTTTTGCTGCAGCACTTCCATCAGGGCGCCGGCGATTTCGGTTGGGCTATCCACGCCGCCCAGCGTGTGCTGGCCGGACAGAATCCTTACGACACGCCACTCGAACAATATCCGCTGACCGCGGCGTTTTTCGCGTTGCCATTTGTCGCTGTGCGGCCGGAGGTCGCGGGAGCTTTGTTTTACGGCGTCAGCTCTGCCTTGCTGGCCTTCGGGCTTACCCGCCACGGTTACCATTATCTCTTCGTATTTCTCGCCTATCCGTATTGGGGAGGCCTGCTGGCAGTGCAGTGGTCGACCCTGATCTTTGCCAGCGCCTTCTTCCCTCTCCTGCTGCCCGCGACCATGGCCAAGCCCCAGCTCGGGTTGCCGGTGGCGCTGACACGGATGAGCCGGCGCGGCATCATCGCCTGCGTGGCTGTCGCACTACTTACGTTGTTCGCATTGCCAAATTGGCCGAGGCTATGGCTGGGACAACTGAAGAATTACGAGCACTTTTTCCCGCTGCTGGTTCTGCCCGGACCGTTGCTGGCCCTGGCCCTGTGGCGCTACCGCGAGAAGGATGCATGGTTTCTCGTGCTGACCGCGATCATGCCTCAGCGCTGGTTCTTTGACGCGTTTATCCTGTGGCTCATCCCCAAGTCGCGCCGTGAGATTCTTTTCACTGCTGCACTGAGTTGGGGAGCGGGCGTCTGGCGCTGGTATCACATCCCGCACAGCTTTACCGAGGTCGGAAGGGTCACCGTGCTCTTTATCTACCTGCCGATGCTGGCGGTGATCTTGTTCCGCCAGGTTGTGCGCGAAGAGAGTTGATAAGCTCAGCAGCCCGGCAAAGAACGTCAGACAGTATGCTTTGCAACGGCGCCAGCAGCAGTTGCTTTTTCGGATCATGATGAGCCTGTTACAAACTCGCCGGGTATTCGTGGCCATCCTCGCGCTCGGCCTGTTCACCATGGCCGCTCGCGGCATTACCGACCCCGACGTCTGGTGGCATCTTCGCACTGGACAACTGATCCTCCAGAATCACAGCTTGTTCCACACCGATCCCTACTCGTTTACCCGCTTCGGACAGCCTTGGATCAACCACGAGTGGCTGTCGGAAGTCTTGCTGTTCGGTTTGTATCGGGTCGCTGGATTTGGCGGACTTACTGTGGCGTTCGGGGTCGTCATCGCCGCCACCTTTGTTCTCGTCTTCGCGCGCTCAGCGGGCCGCCCCTACCTCGCTTCCCTGATGACGCTTTGGGGCGCGGTGGCTTCGGCTCCATCCTGGGGTGTCCGTCCGCAGATGTTTTCTCTCCTGCTGGCCAGCATTTTTCTAGTTCTTCTTGAAGTCTCCGGGCAGCGCCCCAAGTTGCTGTGGTGGACCGTACCGCTGATGCTGTTGTGGGTCAATCTGCATGCGGGATATCCCATCGGACTGGCTTTCATCGCGTTATTCCTGCTGGGCGAAGCTTTGGAAGCGGCGATCGGTCAGGAGTCTTGGCAGAAATCTGCGCCGCGTCTTAAGCAGTTGGCGATGGCGTTCGGGCTTTGTCTGGCACTGGTCGCGCTGAACCCGAATGGCGTTCAGATTTACTGGTACCCGTTTGAGACTCTGCGCTCGGCCGCGATGCACCATTTCATTCAGGAGTGGTTCTCTCCGGACTTCCACGATCGCACCTACCTGCCGCTGCTGCTCATGCTGCTGGCACTCGTTGCCGGCCTGGCAGTATTGCCCCGCTCTCCGCGCCTCCGCAATCTCTTGCTGTTGCTGGCCACGGTTCCGGCCGCGCTGCGCTCCATCCGGCATATTCCGATCCTCGTGTTGGTCATCGTTCCGGTGCTTGCGGAGCTGGCCCAGGCGGGACTACAGCGATCGGGCACTACCCGGTTATTTCGGCGGCCGCTTACGGGGTCGGCATCCCGCACTCTTGTGATTAATTTTGTCGTGCTGTTTGCATTTACCGGGTTCACCGTATTCCGGGTGCGACACGTGGTGAGCACGCAGGCGGAAGCTGAAGCAAAAAACTTCCCCGTGGCGGCAACCGCTTTTCTGCAGCAGCAACATCCCCCGGGACCGATGATGAACCACTACAACTGGGGCGGGTACTTCATATGGAAGCTCTACCCCCAATATCGCGTCTTCATGGACGGCCGGGCTGACGTTTACGGCGATGCACTGATGACCGACTTCAGCGACTGCTACTACCTGACCGACAATTGGAGAAAGTCCCTGCGGACCTGGGACATCCAGACCGTGGTTCTGCCCCCCGACGCTCCCCTGATCACCGCCCTTCGATCCGGCCCAGAGTGGGAACAGATTTATTCCGATTCCGAGGCCGTAATTTTGACCAGGCGACCGTAGTCCCTGCCTATTGCGAACCAAGTTAGGTAATCCCCCGCATCAACTTTGACCTGCAAAACATTGCACACTCGACATTATCATTCCGTCTGGCTTATCGGTTTGTTCGCTCGGCGTGAATCTGCGGTATGGGGTATCGGAACAAAGTGAGGACAATATGATCCGTGCTTTGGGCAGGTTGTGGGAGGAGGAAGGCCAGGACGTCGCGGAATACGCGGTGATGCTGGCTGTGATCCTCGCCGTGGTGGTAGGCACTATTCGCTTGATCGGATCCGGCGCTAACAACGTCTTTTCCTCGGTAGGCAGTTCGATCCAATAGGTCCGGGCCGCGGTCCGCGTATTCCCCAAGAGCAGGCAGGTCTTCGGGCTGGGGTTGCAATCCGTCCGTCGAGTTGCCACCGGCTTCCCTCTGGCTCAGAACCCGCCCTCATCCCCCGGAGCAACTTCGAACCGTGACCTGGTTACCCCCCGCCGATATCCGGTAAGGAATGCAAGAAATTGTCGCTTGGCGGGATGACAGCAGGGTATTATGAGCGTGGGGATTCGGCAGCTTCCGCTCCGGCGGCGCGTAAACTCTTGATTTAGCAACAACAATAGAGATGCGTTCCGGAATCGGAAGGACTGAGCGAACCGCCTCGGGTTGGGAGTTCGCTGCCCATCCGGTCGATTCGAAGGAGGACAACACATGAAGGCGAAAGCTATAAGTCTGTGGCGGCAAGACGAGGGGCAGGACATTGCGGAATATGCCGTGATGCTGGCGGTGATTTTGGTGATCGTGGTCGGAACCATTCGGCTGATCGGTTCCAACGCCAACAACGTATTCTCTTCGGTCGCCAGTTCGGTTCAGTAACGCTGAAGTCGGCAATGGCCGGGCTGCGGCCCTGGAATGGGGATTTTGCGGGAAGGCCGTGCGCGAGCGCGGTAGCCTTCCTAGCGCCTCGGCGCGCCGGCGACAGTCGGTACCAGAATCGATCTTGAGTTTTTGAGTCGAAGTTCCGTGAGTCGAAAATCGGGAGTCGAAGTTCGGCGGTCGCGGGCGGGCACCGTCCATGGTGTGGATGGTGTCGCGTCTTCGGCGATGCCATTTTGACTTTTGAGGAGCAGGCATGAATCGCACCCGGCTTTTGTTGATCGGCTTTGTGGCCCTTGCCCTGGGAGCAGTTGTAAGCTACGCCGTTTATCGCACTCTGCAGACGCGGTCCGGTGCCGACACGCCGCCCGGCGTCGAAGTCGTTGTAGCGGCCAACGACATCGCCGTTGGAGCTAAAGTCGCGGAGAGCGACGTGAAGCTGGTGCGCTTTCCCGCCGCCGATCTGCCGTCCAACATCTTCCATCTGAAAACCTCGGTGGTGGGAAGGGGCGCAATCCTGCCCATCGCGAGAGGGGAATTTTTCCTGCCTAACAAACTGGCCGGCGAAAATGCCGGAGCTGGAATGCAGTCCCTGATTCCTCCTGGAATGCGGGCAATGTCGGTACGGGTGAATGAAGTGATCGGCGTCGCTGGCTTCGTGGTTCCGGGAACGCGCGTGGATGTACTGCTCACCGGCAACCCCACCGGTGGGTCCGATCAGCGGACCACCACCGTTCTGGAGAATGTAGCGGTGATCGCGACCGGACAGAAGCTGGAACGAAACACCGCCGGTGAACCGCAACTGACGCCGGTGATCACTTTGTTGGTGTCTCCGGATGACGCGCAGAAGCTTACCTTGGCCACCAGCCAGGGAAAGATCCAGCTGTCCTTGCGCAACCCGCTGGACACCAAGCAGCAGGAACTGGCTTCAGTGGCGACGGGGGCGTTGTACAAAGGCATTCCGCCGCCAACCCCCGTCGCGGCGCCTCGGCCCAAGTCTACGGGCACTCATTCCGTGAAGACTCCGGCGCCGGTGCCGCTGCCAGCCTATTCCGTGGAAGTGATCAAGGGAACGAAGAGAGAAGAAGTCACACCCAAGTAAGCCAGCATTTCGAGGAACCCAACATGTCGATCCGCTCCCGCATGTGGGAGAAACACGAAGTGAACTTGAGCCCGGTAGTGCGAAGGGCGCTGTCCGTGGCGTTGCTGCTGACGCTGTCCCTCGTGGCTGTAGCTCAGGAACCACCGGCCGCCCAACCGGCGCAGGCGCAGGCTCCTGGCCCCGAGGCCAGCTCATCAGCCCCTGAAGCCGCGGCTCAAGGCTCCGCGCCCTTGCGGGTCATGGTGGGCAAGTCGCTGCTGATCAACACAACCGAGCGGCTTCGCCGGGTCTCCGTAACCGATGATGTCGTCGCCGACGCCATCGTCGTCACACCCACCCAGATTCTGGTGCATGGCCGCGCCGCGGGCGAGGTTTCGTTGCTGATCTGGGACGAACTGGAGCGCTCGCGCAGCTTCGACTTGCGCGTGGATGTGGACGTCAGCACCGCAGCCGAAGAAGAAAAGCGCGTCTTTCCCGACGAGCAGATCACAGTCTCACCCTCGCGGTCCGCCATAGTGCTCTCCGGCCACGTATCTACCGAGGATGTTTCAAAACGCGCCGGAATGATCGCCGAAGCGTACTCGAAGAACGTAGTCAACGTGCTGACCTTCGGCCCGGTGGGAGCGCAGGAAGTACTGCTCGAGGTAAAGTTCGCCGAAGTGGATCGCTCCGCGGTCACCCAACTCGGAATCAACATCTTTATGCCGGGGCTGGGAAACACGATTGCCACCAGCCAGACCGGGCAATTCGGCTCGGTCCAGATTCACAATACGGCCACGACCAGCCAGACCACAGCCGGCGGTACAACCACTACAACCCAAACTGCTACGCCGCCTACAACTACGATCAATGACTTTCTGAACCTCTTTGTGGCCCGCACCGACATCAATATCGGCGCGGTGATCAAGGCGCTACAGCAGAAGAACCTGTTGCAGATTCTGGCCGAACCTAACCTGATCGCGGTGAACGGCAAGGAAGCGAGCTTTCTGGCCGGCGGCGAGTTTCCCTTCCCTGTCGTCCAACCCTCGCAGGGCTTTACCGCCGTCACCATCTCGTTCAAGGAATTCGGAGTGCAGTTGAAATTTACCCCGGTGATCATGCCCAACGGGAATATCCATTTGAAAGTGGCGCCGTCGGTCAGCGCGCTGGACTTCGCCAATGCGCTCACCATTTCCGGTTTCACCGTGCCCGCGCTCAGTACGCGCAAGGCCGAGACCGAGTTCGAACTGAAGGACGGCCAAAGCTTTGTGATCGCGGGGCTGATCGACAACCGGGTGACCGATCTGTACAACAAAATCCCTGGATTGGGAGACATCCCGATTCTGGGAAATTTCTTCCGCAGCAAAAGCGCCCAAAGGTCCAATTCCGAGCTGATGGTTCTGTGTACCGCGCATCGCATTTCGGCCAGCGACCAGGCCCCCGCGCTGCCCGTAACTCCGAAGCCATACATGGACAAAGAGAAATTCGACGGAAAGCCCTCCGGGGAAAAGAAGTGAGAATTGAAAGCGATGACCTGCGTAATCTGCAAGCCATAGTTCCGGCACGTAGAATGGTGGATAAGGACCAGTAGGGGGCCAGAAATACGATGCCCGAACTTTCCGTCGTAGTGATCGCCCAGGATAGCGACCAGCGCGCCGTACTCCAGGTACTGGTGGATGGCACCAGCGTGGCGCGGGTGGTGCACACCTGCAACAGTTATCCGGTGGTGGTCTCCGACCCGGTCTTGCGGCGGGTGCAGAGCGCCAATCCCCAGGTCGTGATCGTCGACGTGCCCACGGACAATCACACCCTGGCGCTGCGGGCCATCGAATTGATCCATCAGGAAGTGCGGGACGTGGCCATCTTTGCGGTGGGCAGCATGTCCCAGCCGCAGGTCATTGTCAGCGCGATGCGTTCCGGAGCGCGCGAATTCATCGAACGCCCCACCACCACCACGGACCTGCTTGAGGCTTTTGTTCGCCTGACCACGGCGCAACGGAAAGTCGACCAGGAAGGACCTCGGGGGAAAGTCTTTACGGTGGTGAATGCCAAGGGTGGCAGCGGCGCCACCACCACCGCCGTGAACCTGGCCCTGGCGCTGCACTCGGCCCACGGCAACGTAGCGCTGATTGACATTGCGCCCCTGGGGCACACCGCCCTGCACATGAACGTGAAGCCACAGTTCACCGTGGTGGACGCGATTCGCAACCTGCATCGCCTGGACAGCTCGCTGCTGGAAAGCTTCATGACTCGACACAGCGGCGGCCTGCAGTTGCTGGCCGGCGCCAACACGCCGGTGGTCGTGGAACCCGCGACCTCCGAGTTCGCGCGTTTGTTCGATTTGCTGGTAGGCCACTACAGATACGTAGTGGTGGATGCGTCTTCGCGAATCGATCCGACCACGCGCCTGGTCTGCAATCTTTCAGAGACTGTACTGCTGGTGGCCCATGCGGACGTGGCGTCCCTGTGGAGCGCGACCCGGATCCAGCAATACCTGGGCGAAACCGGAGGCCGGGAGCGGGTACGCCTGGTGCTGAATCGCTTCCGCAAAATCGCAGGGTTCAGCGAAGCCGATGCCGAAGCCGCCGCGGGAGCCAAGTTGCTGTGGAAGATTCCCAATCAATATTTCGCGGTGTCCGCAGCCATTGATCGCGGAGTCCCGCTGATGCAACAAGCCTATAGCGAACTGGCCAAGAGCTTTGCCGGGCTGGCTGCCGTCCTGACCGAGAACGACATTGATGTCAAGCGTAAGGCCTGGTCGCTGTTCAAGTCAGTTTAGGGCCCAGACTGCAGGCCGGCTGAGGTAGTGTTAGGTTAGAAGGTATGGCGAATTTGCAGACTTTCGAAAGAACCGAATACCAGCAGGTCAAGGCTGATCTCCACCGCAAGATCCTGGACCGCCTTGACCTGGAGAAACTGGGGCGCACCCCGAGCGATGCCGCCCGCGAAGAAGTCCTGCTGCTGATCCGGAACACGGTCAACAGCGAGGCCGTGCCCCTCAGCTTCGCCGAGCGCGAGCGCCTAGCCCGGGAAATTCTGGATGAGATCTTCGGTCTGGGCCCGCTCGAGCCCCTGCTCAAGGACCCCACAATCTCCGACATCCTGGTCAATCGTTACAACCGGGTCTATGTGGAGCGCGCGGGCAAACTCGAGGCCACGGGCCTTAGCTTTAAGGATGACGCACATTTGATGCAGATCATTGACCGCATTGTCTCGCGCATCGGACGGCGCGTGGATGAGTCGTCGCCCATGGTGGATGCACGCCTGGCTGACGGCTCCCGTGTGAACGCTATTATTCCGCCGCTGGCCATTGATGGCCCTTGTCTCTCGATTCGCCGTTTCGGCCGGGACCCGGTCACCGCCCGCAACATGATTGAGAACAAGAGCCTGACCGAGCCCATGCTGGAACTGTTGTCCGCCATGGTAAAAGGCCGGCTCAACTTCCTGATCTCCGGCGGAACCGGCGCCGGCAAAACCACGCTGCTGAATGTCCTTTCGGGATATATTCCGAACTCCGACCGCATTGTTACCATCGAAGACGCGGCCGAATTGCAGCTGAAACAGGAGCACGTGGTCCGCCTCGAGACCCGGCCGCCCAACATTGAAGGCAAGGGCGCAGTGCGGCAGCGGCAACTGGTCATCAACAGTCTGCGTATGCGTCCCGACCGCATCGTGGTGGGCGAGGTCCGCGGCGAGGAAGCCTTTGACATGTTGCAGGCGATGAACACCGGTCACGAGGGCTCGCTGACCACGGTGCACGCCAACACGCCGCGGGACGCGCTGGCCCGTATCGAAAATATGTGCTCGATGGCCAATCTCAACATCCCGGAGCGGGCCATGCGGCACCAGATTGCCGCTGCCATTCACGCCGTGGTCCAGGTTACGCGCCTCTCCGACGGCACGCGGAAAGTGATCACCATCGCCGAGGTCACCGGCATGGAAGGCGAGGTCATTTGCATGCAGGATATTTTTGTGTTCGAACGCCAGGGCATCGACGAGACGGGAAAAGTGCGCGGCAAGTTCCGTGCCGTCGGGATTCGGCCCAAGTTCGCCGACCGGCTTGCCCAGGCGGGCTGCCGGCTGCGGCCCGCGATTTTCGAATCGCACATGGAGGTCTAGGGCCTTTTGTTGTGGCGTTTCCGGGTGCACGGTCTTTTGGGGTGGAGCAGCGCTTCAGCGCTGCATTAAGGTCTGAGTAGCAGGGCGGCTTCAGCCGCCGAAGTACATTGAGCTCCTCCGGAATCGGCGTCCGATTCCTGACATCGTATGTTCATACTTATCGCACTAGCGGTTTTCGTCGTGGTCGCGCTGGCGGTGTTTGTGATCGCTTCCCTGATGGACGAGCGCAGCTCCAAAGCTCGCCTGCTGCGCGAACGGCTTTCGACCGTCCAGAAAACCCCGGAACGCGACGCCGGCCAGGAACTGGCCTTACTCCGCGATGAAGTGATGAGCAAGATCCCGGCGCTGGATAACCTGCTGCGCCGCTCCCCTCAGATCGCCGGCCTTCAGACTTTGCTCGAGCAGGCGGATGTGAAGAGCCGCGCCGGCAACGTGTTGCTGCTGTGCGTGCTTAGCGGAGCCGGACTGGCCCTGATTGTTCTGCTCTTCACCGGCTTCCCGCAATTTGCCTGGCTGGCCCTGATCCTGGGAGCGTTCCTGCCTTACTCCTACGCCAATTACAAGCGGTCAAAACGCTTTTCTAAATTCGAAGAGATCTTCCCCGAAGCCATCGACACCCTGGCGCGGGCGGTGCGCGCCGGCCACGCCTTCACCACCGCTCTGGAACTGATCGCCAGCGAGATCGCGGAGCCGGTGGCGTCCGAATTTCGCAAACTGTTTGAGGAGCAAAAATTTGGTCTGCCGGTGCGCGACGCGCTGGTCAATCTCACCGAACGCGTGCCCCTGGTGGACGTCAAGTTTTTCGTCACAGCAGTAATGTTGCAGCGCGAGACTGGCGGTAACCTTGCGGAAATTCTCGACAACCTGTCTTATGTGATTCGGGAGCGTTTCAAGATCATGCGGCAGGTGCGGGTCCATACCGCCCAGGGACGCATGACCATGATGCTGCTGATGGGCCTGCCGCCCATCATCGTGATTACGATGCAGGCCATGAACCCCAGTTTTATCAAGCCGCTGTTTGACGATCCCATTGGGCACCTGCTGATCGTGGTGGGCATCACCCTACAAACCATCGGCTATTTTGTGATCCGGAAGATCATTCAGATTCAGGTCTAAAGCATGGCTCTGGCACTGGCAATCATATTGTTTCTGACCATCGCCCTGGTGGTGTTTTCGTTCGGGGCCGCCGCCTACGCGCCTTTTTCGGTGCTGGGTTCGCGGCTGCGCGCCCTGGGCTGGCAGAAAGCAGAAGTCAAAGAAAAACCGGCTTTCAAAGACCGCCTGGAGCAGGCGCTCGATCCCCTGAGCAAGGCCCTCCCGCTCTCGCCCAGTGAAGTTTCACGAGCGCGAAAATGGCTGATTCAGGCGGGCTATCGTGAGAATCGGCACCTGACGATCTACGTGGGTGCGCGCGTTCTGCTGGGCTTGCTGGGGATTTTGAGCGTGATCGCCATCAAGGGCAATTTTGACCTGCTGTGGATGGTGGGAGTCGGCGGGGTTGGCTTCTTCATTCCACGTTTCATTCTCAAGCGCATGATCCGCAACCGGCAGAGGCGCATCACCCTGGCATTGCCGGACGCGCTGGATCTTACCGTGATCTGCGTCGAAGTCGGCCTGGCGCTCGATCAGGCCCTGATGCGAGTCGGAGAGGATTTGCGGCACGCCCATCCTGACCTCAGCGATGAGTTCCATTTGATCAATCTTGAAATGCGGGCGGGCAAGCCCCGCGCCGAGGCGCTGCGCAACCTGGTGGAACGCACCGGGGTGGACGACGTGCGCGCCCTGGTAGCCACGCTGGTGCAGACCGACCGCTTCGGAACCAGCGTCAGTCAGGCACTCCGCATCCATTCCGACTCGCTGCGCACCGAACGTCGGCAACGCGCCGAAGAACAGGCCGCTAAAACCACCATCAAGATGATCGTTCCACTGGTATTGTTTGTCCTTCCCTCCATCATCTTCGTGACTCTGGGACCCGCCATCATCCAGTTGGTCCGTATCCTGGCGCCAGAGGCAGGACACTGAAAATGCCTTTGCTGCACCGCCCAGCCCAGGAGTTGTGATGCCGGCACCGCTTTCCACGGGCTATGCCCTGAACCGAACCCGCCAGGCTTATCTGGCCCGGCATCTGCGCGTTGCTGATACCCACTGGTCCCGCTTCTGCGGATTGATGGGCACCGATGCCGGGAGCTTTCCTGCCGGACAGGGCTTGTGGATCGTTCCCTCGCGTGGCGTGCATACTTTTGCCATGCGCTTCCCCATTGACGTGATTTACCTGGACAGCGACAAAGTGGTTGTCCACCTGGAAGAGAATCTGAAGCCGTGGCGCCTGGCTCCGGTTCGGCTGCGGGCCACTTCAGTGCTCGAGTTACCCGGCAGCACTTTGAGTTCTACGCACACCACCATCGGGGACGAGATTGAGATTGCTTTGGGAGAGGCGGGCCAAGAGTGAACGACGTCCCCAACTTTCTTATCGAATGGCCTTCGCGGTGGGACGAGTTCTGGACCGCAATCGGCCCCGCTCTGGGCAAGTCGCCCAAGCGACTGGCTGGCGAAGCCCAGGTTGGCCTGTTTCCCTGGTGGGGCATACTTCTCTCGTGGGCCGTGGAGCTGCTCTTGCTGGTCGCGGTCATTGTGGTGCCGGCCAGGCTGATTGGCATGCAACCTTATGAGCCACTTCCCAAACCCAAGTACGACATCATTTACTACTCGAGCAACGAACTGCCGCGCACAGAAGACGTAGGCGGCGCACAGGCAGGCCGTTCCGGCCGTTCCGGCGGGCGCGAGGCGCATCATCCTACGCAAACCATCCGGGTCGCGCGCGGAAGCACTGTGCGGGAAACCGTGGCGGACGCACCCAAGCTTGATCTGCCGAAATCGAATTCCGCGGTGGCCAACCTGCTCGCGTTGAAAGCGCTTCCCGGCCCGGCCCCGGCGGAGGGAATGCGGTCTTCGCTGCGGGCTCCGGTATTGACCCAGACCGCCGTTGCTCCAGCTCCTCAGGTGCCCGACCAGTTGCGGGCTACGCCCCAGATGAACATTGGCGCGGTACCGCCCAGCGCGGCAGTGCCGCAGCGCGAGGTCTCCACGCTTCGCCTGCCCGGATCGAATGCAGTGCAAGTGGTGCCACCGCCGGTGTCGGCTCCGGAGCGAATGACCAGTGTGAATCCCAGGCTCGCCATGCCCGCGCCGAGCGTAGTCGCACCACCGCCCACCATGGCCACCGAGGTTTCTCGAACCGGACCAGGCTTCGGGCCGGGTGACCTGCAGAACCAGATCGTGCCGCCTGCGGTGCAGGTCGGTAACGCCTCGGCGGCGCGCCAGAACATCAGCGGCCTGGGCAGCACTTCGATTGTGCCCCCTACAGTCCAATTGGGCGCAGGTGCAGCACAACGATCGGTGGCTGGGGGAATGGGCACGGGCGCAGCAGTCGTACCGCCTCCTCCGTCAGTGTCTGGCGGAGGTTCGCTCACGGGCCAGGGCAGAGGAAATCGCGGATTAGGACTAGGCGGACCGTTGGACGCCGGCGTGGCCACCGCGCCTCCCACCAGCAATAGCGGCGGCAGCGCCTCCGGTGTAGTCGTTTCCAGCCAGCCCGGATCGAAAGTTGGCCTGCCCGGCAACGGCGGCACCGGAGCGTTGGCCATGTCACCCACCGGCAGCGACAAGCCCGGCATCGGCGGATCGGGCGGCGGTGGCGGCGTCGGCCGTGGCGACGGGCCCGGCAGCGGATTCTCCGGCCCGGGCTCTGGAGCCGGCAAAGAAGGCACAGGCCCCGGATCAGATCCCATGGCGCGTGGCGGAATTTCGCCCTATCCCGGCCCCGGCGGCGCCGGCACGGGCACCAACGGCACTCCCGCAATGCCAGGAGTGTCGGTGAAAGGTGGCAGCAGCAGCATCGTGACCTTGCCCAGCTTCGGATCTGGCGCGAAGCCGGCCTCCAGCCCTGGACGCTCGAATACCACGCCAGGGATTCACGGCCCGGACATCACCATCGTCGCCAGCTCGCGTTCGGGCGGCGCATTCAATTTTTACGGCGCGCTCAAGGGCGACAAGGTTTACACCATCTACATTACGACTTCCCTGGGCACCGCCGTAATGCAGTTCGCCGACCCCGCTTCCGCGGGCCACGGCTACGCCGAGGACCTTACCGCGCCTCAAGCCATGCGCTCGGAGCTGCCTGCGGGACTACCCAAGGCGCGGCTGGTGATCGCCTGCGTCCTCGACCGCACCGGATCGCTGCGTCGGCCTCAAGTGCTCGAACCCGCTACGGCAGTCATGACCAGCAAAGTCCTAATCGCGCTCAACAGCTGGAAGTTTAGTCCCGCGCTACGGGGAAATGAACCGATCGAGGTCAACGCCATACTGGGATTCAATATCGACACTAACGATCGATACTAGGATTTTCCTTCGTGGACCTTTGTGCCCTTGGTGGTTGATACTTAAAGTCCTGAACCACCGAAAACAAGGGGGCCGAAGGAATTCCTACATTTTTTCCCTTCGCTCCAGCAGTATTGAAGTTCCATCCTGATAAACAAGATTCCACCGGGATGTTTCTTTCAGCATATTCGCCAGCGAGGACTCCGCCGGCAGCAGCACCCAATTCACTCTCTTCCTTTCTAAAAACCCGCTCCAGTCGGACGTGAGACGGATCGCCTTCAAATACTCCTTCAGGAATTCCTCTCCATAGAGATCGTGGCGGTCGTCCACAAAGACTTTGTTTTGCGGATAGAGACGGTAGATCAGGTAACCGCCCCACGAGTCCGGAGCAAAGATAGGCTCTCGAAGGCCGCGTTGCACGATCACATCGCTGGCATGTACCGGAAAGTGTCCGGCGTCGAAGTGCGCATCCATCCAGTGGCGGGATCCTGGTTTCGCCGCCTGCACACACACCAACAGTCCGAAAACGACAGCGCCGATTGGCCATAGATGACCTCGGAAACTGAGTTCAAGCCGCTGCATGCGCAACGTAAGTCGCCGCCAGCGCGAAAGAAAATCCCGCAGGCGGAGCGAGAGACTCGGATTGTCGCGGGCCTCAGCCAGCGCCTGCGTCCACAGCGGGGCGACGATCAAGGTGAGCAACAAAGACGAGATCGGAAGACTGCGTGAAGCATACAAACCGCTGTAAGTCGCAAAGAGCAGGACCAGCACTCGCGAGAGTGACGGTTTGTTGCGCGACATCGCCAACCCGACGATCGTGATCAGCAAAATCGCCACAAAGCATTGTTGCGCTACGCCGTGAAAGTTAGGCGAGAGAAACTCGTCAATGTGGTTCATCAGCCAGCGGCTGGATAGGTATCGGTAAACGTGAAGGTGGAGTCTGTAGCCGTACGGGTTGATGACACTCGCCAGCAGCGAAACTGCCGTCACCATGCCCAACTCGCGCAACCGCGTGGCAATGTTCTGCCGCGCCTCGTCGTCCCGGCAACGGAAGTAGCTAATCGCACCGCCCAGCAAATACAGCCCAAGCAGGGCAAAACCCAACACAAAGCCGCCGTGAAGATTCACCCAGAGCAGCATCAGCGCGGGCAAATACCATAGCCGGCGCCGGTTCTCATGACTATCGATGCTCTCAGAGCCATCCAGCACCTGAAACCAGATCACGGTTAACAACCAGCTCAGAACATGCGGGCGCGCGAACAAATGAATCATGGAAACGCCCAGGGATAACACGAGCAGCAACGTTGCCACCGGGAGGTCCGCGCCGCGCTGCAAGCTCAAGCGCAAGGTGAGGGCGAACGTGAGAGCAATGATGACCGCAGTAACAAAGACAACGCCGCTGAGCCCCAACTGATGATGGATGGCAGCGATCTTCAAGTCGTACAGCCATTCCCAGGCGTACCAGGTCTGACCGCTCATGGTCACGGAGAACGAATCTGTCCGCGTAATGGCGTGCATGCGCAGCATCTGCTCGCCATTGCGAATATGCCAGCCAATGCTGGCATCGCCCAACAGACGAGTGGACAGCAGGCCGCCGCTCATGGCCACAAGCAGAATGATGAAGATCAGGTCAGTCGCTGAGGGGACGAGAAATCTACACCACGCGGGGAGCGCAGTGTTATCGGGGCCGGTTGCGATCTGCGAGGAGTTCGAATCCAAAGTGTGTTCGCACCCAACCGGACATATTAGCCGAGCTCAGGTTTGCGCTGCCAACTGAGAACTGAAAACTGAAAACCGGAAATTGAAACGCTCAGCACTTTCGACTCCCTAAGCCACTCCACGAAATCCGGGCAGCACTTCCCTTTTGTAAATCTCTAAAGTTTGCTCCTCATCCCCGCACATCAGGTAAATATTGAACTGTGTGACACCCACTTCGGCCAGCTTCCGCAGTTTCTCGCGGTGGGCCTCCGCCGGACCCACCAGGCAAAATCGATCCACGACTTCATCGCTAACGAAGCGGGCGTTGTCGCTGCCGACCTCGGCATGATGCTGGTAGTCGTATCCAGCGCGGTCCTGCACGTAGGAGGTGAGCGACGCGGGCAGTTCCTCAGGCTTGTAGCGCGATATCAGATCCACCACGTGATTGGAAACCAGCGCAGGAAACCACCGCACCCGCTGTCGCGAGAGCGCCAGATCGTCGGAGACCCACACCGGGGCCGCCGCCATGACTTCAACCGACTTGGGATCGCGACCCGCGTCTCTTGCGCCTTGTCGGACGAAGCCCATACACCAGGCGATCAGGTCGGGATCGGCAAATTGCAGGATCACTCCATCCGCGATCCGTCCCGCCAGGCTCAAGACCTTTGGCCCATAGCCGGCAATCCAGACCGGCGGAGAGCCGGTTGCCCAAGTGAGTCGCGCAGGCTGACCTTCGTATTGCACTTCTTGTCCCGCGGTCAGCTCGCGAAAGCTGACGACCGCGCGCTCCAACTCGGCGGGCGTGACAGGTTTTTTGCCCAACACGCGACGCGAACTATCGCCACGCCCAATACCCAACTCCATGCGTCCGCCCGAAATCAGGTTGAGGGTCGCGAACAGACTGGCTGTCACCGTGAGATCGCGCACCGCCGGATTGGTCACGCATGGCCCCAGCCGCATCTTCCGGGTGGCGTTCGCCATCAGGGTCAACAGCGGGTACGGCTCCTTCCACAGCACGTGGGAGTCAAAAATCCAGCCATATTCGAACCCGGCCGCTTCCGCCTGCTGGGTCAGGGAGACGATTCGCTCGACCGAGATATCCGGTTTGAGGGTGATGCCGAACCTCATGCTTTTCTCTTTCGTGGCTTTACCGAACCAAGGGCGCCAATTTGTAGAATAGAATACATCACGCTTCTGCACGCGCAGACGGGACTCTCGCAGCACAGGGGATTAGCAAATGGGGTTCGACACCATCATCACCGGCGGGACCGTGGTCACGGCTGCGGACACTTCTCAGGCCGACGTTGCGATTGAAAACGGCCACGTGGTCGCGCTCGGCAGCAGCCTGCCGCGCGAAAATGCCAAACGGCTCATTGATGCCGCAGGCAAATATGTTTTCCCCGGCGGGATCGATGTCCACACCCATCTCGACATGCCGTTTGGCGGCACCACCAGCGCCGACGACTTCGAAACTGGCACTCGCGCCGCCGCCTTCGGTGGCACCACCACGCTGATCGACTTCGCCATCCAGTACAAAGGCCAGTCCCTGCGTACCGCCTTCGACGCCTGGATGCAAAAGGCGTCCTCGAAAGCGGTCGCGGACTACGGATTCCACTGCATCATCACCGACCTGCCAGACGCACAGCTGGCCGAAATGCCGCAACTGGTGCGCGAGGGCGTCAGCAGCTTCAAACTCTTCATGGCCTATCCGGGTGTGTTCATGCTGGACGACGCCAGCATCTTCAAGGCAATGCGTACCTCAGCCAGTGCCGGCGCCATGGTCTGCATGCACGCCGAAAACGGCGGAGCCATTGACGTGATCGTCAAGCAGGCCCTGGCCGAGGGCAAGACCGCTCCGAAATACCACGCGCTCACCCGCCCGACCACGGCGGAAGCCGAAGCCACGTCCCGCGCCATCGCGCTCGCGGAAATGGCTGGATCGCCGGTTTACATCGTCCACCTCAGTTGCAACGACGCACTGGAGAAAGTTCGCGAGGCCCGCGATCGCGGTTTGCCGGTCTACGCCGAGACCTGCCCGCAATATCTTTACCTGTCACTCGAAAACATGGACGCTCCCGGCTTCGAAGGTGCGAAATATGTTTTCACTCCGCCGCTGCGCGAAAAGTGGCATCAGGAAAAATTGTGGAAGGGGCTCACGCACGACCATCTGCAAGTCGTTTCAACCGATCATTGTCCGTTTTGCTTCAAGGAACAGAAGGAAATGGGAATCGGCGACTTTACCAAGATTCCCAACGGCGGCCCCGGCATCGAGCATCGCATGAGCCTGGTGTACTCGGGCGGAGTGGCGCAAGGACGCTTCAGCGTGAATCGTTTCGTCGAACTGACCGCCACCACTCCCGCCAAACTCTTCGGCCTCTATCCCCGCAAAGGCACGGTTGCGGTAGGCGGTGACGCCGACTTGGTCATCTTCGATCCCAAGCGCGAGCACACTATCAGCGCCAAGACCCATCACATGCGCGTTGACTATTCCATGTTCGAGGGCATCAAGGTGACCGGCATGCCGGACGTGGTGCTCTCCCGCGGACGCGTTCTGGTTGAAGGCGAGAACTTCTTCGGCCGCGCGGGACAAGGTCAGTTCATCAAGCGCGGCGCTTGCCCGGCAATTTAGCCCTCAAACGAGCTGTCATCCCGACCGGAGCGAGCGCAGCGAGCGAAGTGGAGGGACCTTGTGTTGTGGAGATCGGAACGATCGCAGGTCAGTTTCGTCTACGCATCGGGCAGGTGGCTTCTGAGGCACCAGTGGGGAAAATCCAGCAAATATCCTCCCACCACAACACAAGGTCCCTCCACGTCGCTCGCTGCGCTCGCTCCGGTCGGGATGACAAAGGGGAGTGTTGCATCTGGTTTTTGACTCAGTACACTGGTTGCGATCTTCGTAGATGTGAAAGGCAATCACCCATGCCCGTCACCCTCACACCCGCGCAACAGGAAGAAATGCTCTCCAACGCCCGCGCTGCTTTCAAGAATGCCCACGCTCCCTATTCGAATTTTCGAGTAGGATCGGCAATCCTGACCGAGCGCGGCGTTTCATACTCCGGCTGCAACGTGGAGAACGCCTCCTACGGCCTGACCATCTGCGCCGAGCGCAATGCGATTTTTGCAGCAGTCGCGGCAGAAGGGACCGGCATGAGGATCAAAGCTGTCGCCGTGGCCACAGAGCGCGACGTTCCCTGCGCGCCGTGCGGCGCCTGCCGCCAGGTCATCTATGAATTTGGCCCGGACGCCGTGGTGCTGTTTCGCGGCCAGTCCGGGACCGAGCAGATGGCGATCACCAAGCTGCTGCCGGAGGGCTTTCGATTGTGAGCGCTACGGTTTGAACCAGTAGATGAGAATGCCGTAGCCCACGCCGGCCGGATCGGTGGTCTTGGCGGATTGAAACGCCATGAATCGTCCATCGGTTGAAAGGACTGGGTTCGAGGCCTTGCCGCCTTCGTAGTCGTTGAAGTTTGTCAGTCGAGCAAAATCTTTTCCCGTTCCGTCGAGTCTGAGCTTCCAGATATCGATGTTTCCTGCGCCCCGCGTGCCTCCCAGTTGCTCGCACTGACGATCGGCCTCCACGGCGGTGTAAAGCTCGTCGGGGAAAATTCCTTCCACTTCGTTATACGTTCCCGGCGCTTTTGAAAAGTTCGTCACCTGGCCTGTTTTCAAATCAATTCCCATCACCGACGAATGGCCCTCGGGTTCATAGCAGGTGAAAGTCATCTTGCTATCGTTGTCGTAAAAGTCCTGGGCCTCGAGCGTACAATTCCGGTCCTTGCTTTCGTAGACCGTTTTCTGGTTGACCAGTTTGGGGACGCCGGAGATATCCAGATCGGCCACGACCAGGCGAGAAGCTTCCGGTGCGAGATCTGGAGACTGGGCAGCGGTCTGTGAAAATCCAATCTTAAGACTCTTCTTGGAGATCGCCGCGCCCTCGTTCATCCTCTGCCCCAATTTGACCGGCTTGGCTCCCCGCTCTTTGCTCAGGAACCAGAGTTCATTGTCGCGCGTGCGGCTGGTGTGGACATTCTCGAAGTGGTCTGGACCAATCAGGATGTAGTCTCCGGTCACGAGATGCATCACCCGCAGAAAAGCGGCGGCCGGTACGTTGCACGTCAGGCACTGAATGACGCGCGTCTTAAGGTCCACTACCATGGCGTCGCCGAAACTCTTCGTCATGAACGCGACGTGCTGGTTGTCCGGAGAAATGTCCGCACGCTCGCCGAAGTGGGTCAACACCTCAATATTCTTCGGGAGATGATCGAGAGGGTTACCCGGAGCCCTTTGTGCCAGGGCAAGAGCCGGGACGAGAAGCAGAGCGAGCCGTCGCATTGCGGAAATACTACCAAAGGTTTCTTTCCCACTGCGGCCCTCCCAGCCGCAGGAAAGTCTTTTCACCACCCCGTCCCCCAATGTAAGCTTCCCTGTTCCTGCCGCACGGAGACCGATGTCGAATTCGCCAGCCTCACTGACCTCTCCCCCACCAACCACGAGCATGCGCCCTCTCGACCTCATCCGCAAAAAACGCGACGGCGGCGAATTGTCTTCGGACGAGATCGGCTTCCTGGTCCGCGCCTATACCGACGACGAGATTCCCGACTACCAAATGGCGGCCTGGCTGATGGCCGTGCTCATCCGAGGAATGAGCGGTCCCGAACTGAGCGCGCTCACCGGCGCCATGCTCCATTCCGGCGAGGTGCTCGATCTCTCTGATCTGCCCGGAGCCAAGATTGACAAACACTCCACGGGCGGCGTGGGCGACAAGACTTCGCTCATCATCGCGCCGGTTGTCGCCGCAGCCGGCGTGACTGTGCCCATGATCAGCGGCCGTGGGCTCGGCCACACCGGCGGCACTCTGGACAAATTGCAATCCATCCCAGGCTTTAACATCAACCTGTCGTTGAGCGAGTTTCGCCGCGTGCTGAGGGCTTGTGGATGCGGCCTGATCGGCCAGACCGCCGAGATCGCACCAGCCGACAAGAAGCTCTACGCTCTGCGCGACGTGACTGCCACCGTCGAAAGTCCCAACTTGATCTGTGCTTCCATCATGAGCAAGAAGTTGGCCGAAGGCATTGATGGACTGGTGCTGGATGTGAAAACCGGTAGCGGGGCGTTCATGAAGACCGAGAAAGACTCAGTCCACCTCGCTGAGCTAATGGTGGAAACCGGCGAGCGCATGGGAAAAAAGATGGTCGCGCTGATCACGGATATGGACCAGCCTCTGGGCCTGAAGGTCGGCAACGCCCTCGAAGTCGAAGAGTGTATCGAGGTGATGAACGGCGGAGGCCCCGCCGATCTCCGCGAGGTCTCGGTAGAACTCGCCGCTTGGATGTTCTACCTGGCGGGCCGGAGCTCGAGCGTTGATGCGGGCCGCCTGTTGGCGGATGAACTCATACGCGATCGCTCTGCGCTCAAGAAGTTTCGCGAGATCGTCGTCCAGCAGGGTGGCGACCCGGCTGCGATTGACGATCCCAAACAATTGCCGCAGGCGCAGCATCGGCTACCGATCACGAGTTCAGCCAGCGGGTTCGTTGAGGCCATCCAATGCGAGCAGGTCGGAATCGCCAGCCTGGTGCTGGGCGGCGGCCGCGAAAAGAAGGAAGACACGATTGATCCTGCGGTCGGCGTGGTCTTGCATAAGAAAGTAGGCGATCCGGTTCAGAAAGGCGAACCATTCTGCACCATTCATTACAACTCGGACGCCCGCCTTGCCAGCGCGCAGAATCTGCTGCAACAGGCGTATCGTATCGCCGACAAGCCACCGGCTATGCGGCGGCCGCTGATCCACCGCGTGATTTCTGGAAAAGGAGCGCAGGCATGACGGTTCAAGTTCAACTGGCAACAGGCATAAGTGGGAGGCGCGAATGGGCCGTCTGACGGGGCTTTTGGGTTTGGCCACAATGCTTGGCCTGGCCTACTTATTTTCCAGCAACCGGCGCGCCATTCGAGGGAAGACTGTTGCCCTGGGACTTTTCCTGCAATTCCTGTTTGCGTTATTCGTGTTGCGCTTCGACTTTGGTCGCAATCTGTTGGAATTTGCAGGCCACGGCGTGGAGAAGTTTTTGGAGTATTCTTTCGCCGGCTCGCAGTTGGTGTTTGGCGAATTGGGACGAAAAGGCGGCTCTCTGGGAATGATCTTTGCCTTCCAGGTGCTGCCGACGGTAATTTTCATTTCGGCATTCTTTGCCGTTCTCTATTACTACGGCGTGATGCAGTTCATCATCCGCCAGATGGCGAAGGTGATGATCCGCATGGGCGCCAGCGGCGCGGAATCACTCGACGTCGCCGCCAGCATCTTTATGGGACAGACCGAGGCTCCGCTCACCATTCGTCCCTACCTGCCAACGTTGACCCGCTCTGAACTGATGACGGTCATGACCGCCGGCATGGCCCACGTCTCCGGCGGCATCATGGGCGCCTACATTCTCTACGGCGTCGAGGCCAAGCATCTGCTCAGCGCGGTGATCATGACCGCGCCCGGCACCATTCTGATGGCGAAAATGTTTGTGCCCGAAACCGAAGAACCGGTTACCAGCCCGCAATCGCAAGCCGGATGCGGAGAAGACGACCTCGCTGGTCACCGACATCGACCCTGACGCCATCGCAAAAGACGAAAATGTTCTCGGAGCCATTACCCGCGGAACTATCGACGGCCTGCACCTGGCCTTGAATATTGCCGCCATGCTGATCTCTTTTCTCGCACTGATCGCCCTGGTCAATGGCATCTTCGGCGGGATTCACAACCATGTAGCCCACTGGTTCCCTTCCAGCCTGGAGCAGGTCTTCGGAGTGATCTTCGCTCCCATTGCTTTCGTGATCGGCATTCCGTGGCACGAGTGTGGCATCGTGGGGAATCTCCTGGGGACGCGCATGGTGATCAACGAACTGGTGGCATACGGGATGTTGGGTGCGCAGAAGGCAACGCTCGATCCGCGCTCCTTCGCGATTGCTACGTTTGCCTTGTGCGGCTTCGCGAACTTCAGTTCGATTGGAATTCAGATCGGCGGCATCAGCGCGCTCGCGCCGAACAAGCGGGGTGAACTGGCCAAACTCGGCTTCCGCGCCATGATTGCGGGCACCATGGCGAATCTGATGTCGGCTTCGATCGTGGGAATTTTGCTGAAGTGAGGCGAGCGAAGTGGCTGCTTCCACAAACCACGTAGGGGCAGATGTCCTCATCTGCCCAGTCGAGCGAAGCTCGACAGGTTCTTGCCGACTCGAAAATAAGCGGAGCCGCGCTCCGCTGGGCAGATGAGGACATCTGCCCCTACGTGGTCCGAGGTTAGGTAAGTCCAGCCCAGGCGACGCTGGCAAAGGGATCTACTGAAGCCAACGTCGAGACGACATCCATCGATTCCACAGCCTTCTCGGCCATAATCTGATCCAAAATCAACGGCGCCTCAAAAATTGCATAGTTCTTGTAGGCGTTGACCTTGCGGCGAAACTCTGCGAACGTGGCTTCCACGAGTAACTGCTCAACCGCAGTCCCGATTTCCCGAAAGTCCTGCACCACCATCCCCAACCGGTTCTCTACCAGCCAGGTGCCGTTGTAGCGTTCCTGCGGCATGGTGCGCGCGTTGTGCTCGGTAATGACCGGCAATCCGAATTGCAGGGCCTCGCTGATGCTGCCCGGTCCCGGCTTGCCAATAAAGAAGTCCGCCAGGGACATGAAGTAATCAACCTTGGTGGTGAAACCTTCTATTGCCGCCGGTCGGGTGAGCCCCATGCCGCGTAGTTTAGCCGCCAGATCAAGATTGTGACCACACAGGAAAATCAGCTGGAGCGGACTCGAAGTCTGTTCCAGTTTCTTGGCAATCTCCAGCATGGAGGCCGAACCGTGGCCTCCGAACATTACCACTCCGGTCGGCAAGTTAGGCTGCAGGCCGAGTTTGACTCTTTCCTCCGCCCGATTGACTTCCGGCTTGCGGTAGAACGACGGCTTCAGAATCATGCCGGAGGTCTCATAGACTCGTCCCTTGGGATGTCCCATGGCCAGCGCCTGCTGCTTGGCGCGCGCGCTTCCACAGATGATGAACTCCGATTCAGGCACAATCCAGAAATTCGGCGGATAGTCAGCCAGATCGGTGAGCAGCGTGACGAATGCGGTGTTCGGCATCTCCTGGCGAATGCTCTGCGCCAGGCAGCGATTGAAATGCGGAATCACGGAGAGTACAAGGTCGGTTGGATTCTGCGCCCAGTGCCGCCGCAGAATGCGAACGATGCGCGAGTGATGCAACTGTATGGTGCGCTGAAGCAGGGCGAGCAACGGCGGCGTGAGCCGCGTCCAGCCTTTCCTGAGGAGCAGGTTGTAGCCGTCCTGAATTCTCAGGCCTGTGGCCCGGTGAACAAAGTCAATCGGCTCCAGCAGTTCCTGCAGGTTCAGCAGGGTGACGTTCCAGGGATGATACTGGGTCTCGAGAACAGACTTTAGCGCGCCGGCTGCGCTACGGTGTCCACCACCTGCGTCGTGAAAGACAATCGTGAGGTTATTCATTGCCAACCTCCTGCTCTGTGCGGTCTGTCCGCTACAAGCCTCTCAGAACGGTCTTAAGGGCAGATCAAAGCCATATTAATTTTCCGTGAATTGAACGAGGGGAGAATAAGTAACGTTACTAAGGGGTTACCTCTTAATGTCCTCAGGATGACGCCGGTACGAGTGGTATCCGAGCTACGGCAGGGTGGTCGAGGCTACGGCTGGAGTGGTTGAGAGTGGAACAGATAGCTCATCCTCCGGGATAGCCAGCCCGTTGCCTCGGACAATGTCGCTGAACAGTTTCGCGCTGCTGCGCATCGTCCGGTGTTGGGTTTCGGGATCGAGCGCCACCAATCCGAAGCGCAGCTTCCAGCCTTCGTTCCATTCGAAATTGTCGGTCAGGGTCCAGTGCAGATAACCGCGAATGTCGTAGTCCTGCGCGATCAGGCCGTGCAACTCGCGCATGACATTTACGATCAGCCAGGGACGAATCTGGTCTTCCGCGTCGGGCACGCCGTTTTCCATGATGTAAATCGGTTTCCCCAACCCTGCAGCGCGCTTTACCGCGTCACTGACGGCCTGGGGATAGGCCTCTCCGTAAGGGCGGTCGACGCCATGGTCTCCCTGCGGGACATGCGTGGGCACGAACACGTCGGCAAAAAATGTTTTCGCACTCCGCGGATTAAAAGCGACATGAAAGCGGCCGTACACGTTCAGGCCGACGAAATCGCAACAACCTTTGACCTCGTCGTCGCGACCATTGAGCAGACCAAAAGGAGAGCCCAGGCGCCCAGTTTCGATCAGATCGAAAAAAGTGTGATTGAAAAGCCTGTCCAGCAGAGTCGCGACCCAGCGATTGGCTATCCCTGGCACGGGCTCGAACACAACGTAGTGTTGTGCCCATCCGACCTGAGCTCCCGGCACCCGCTCGTGGATGGCGCGATAAGCCCGCACATGAGCGCGCGCCTGAATGCGGTTGACCCGGAGAGCGTTCAGCAATTGCCCTTTGTGGCCAGGAGGAAACTCTCCCAGCACGTATCCGCAGGCCGCATATACGTTGGGCTCGTTGAAGGTGACCCAGAAGCGGCACAGGTCTCCGACCGCGTTTACAACCTCCCGCGTGAAGCGCTCAAAGAGCTGCGGCGCATCCGCCTGGAGGAATGCTCCTCTCTGCTCAAACCATCGCGGGTGGGTGAAATGGTGCAGGCAAACGATCGGTTCAATGCCTCGCTGGTGCAACCCCTCCAGCATCTGCCGGTAGCGTTGCAGCGCGGCCGGGTAGAAACAACCTTCTTCCGGCTCAATGCGGCTCCACTCCAGCGAGAGCCGGAGCGCCTTCATGCCCATGTCGCGGGCGATATCAAAGTCACGCTCAGCGTTTTCCCACCAGTCGCAGGCCTTGCCGCAACTGTCGCCGGACTTGATCCGTCCCGCTAGTTCCCAGTCGGACCATTGGTTGTTATTGTCGCCTTCGACCTGGTGAGCGGCGGTGGACACGCCCCACAGAAAATCTTTGGGAAATCGGAGATAGGATTCAGGACTTGTAGTGCGGAAGTCCACTTCGTTCATAGTTTTTATTCTACGATATCCGTCTGCGGAGAAGTACGGGGCTTTCGCAGGGAATGGTTACTTCTGGCAGAGAATCAGGCTTCGGTTCTTGCCGGCTGCGCGATGGCGCGAACCTTCTCCAGAAGTTCCGTGGCGCTTTCTCCTGGATCCAGTTTCTCAAAATTCTCATCCAACACCACCACAGAGACCGAAGGATCGATCTCCGCAAACAACTTCCTGGCCGGAACGCCGTGCACCGACTGTTGCTTGGCGCCCAGGATGATAAGTTTCGCTTTCGTGGCTTTCATCAGAATCTTCGCATCGGGCACGTTGGCGATGGTCAGCGCACTATAGCCGGCTCGGCACAGCACCTCGCGCAGGAAGGTACGTACGTTGAGCGAATCGAAGACGCAGAGGACCCGAAGCTGCGTATTGCCCGACTTCTCTTTGGAATAGCGCGAGCCCAGGTAGGCCGCGATGATCGCCTCCGCTTCCGAGTCGTAGGTCTCGAACATCGGCAGCAGACTGGTCATCTCCAGAGTCTTGCGCAACCGTGGCTGCACTCCGCAGAGTTTAATGTCGCCGCCCTTGGCCCGCGCGGTGGCAACCAGGCGCACCAGCGCCCCCAGTCCGCTGCTGTCGACGAAATCCACCTGTTCCAGTTGGAGAACGACATCGCCATGATGGGGCAGAATGTCTCCCAGGTGGGCCTGCAGCGAGAATACCTCCGAGCCCGCCACAATCCGACCGTTACATTGCACGATGGTCACGTCGCCCACAGGGCGGCTGTTCATACTCAGTGGCATGTTGTTCCTTCAGAACCCGTGTCTGCCCGTCTTCGCCGCGGGAGACGCCTACCGGGCCTGTAAAAGTCCCAAACACTATAGCTGCCACGCCCTTTGTGGACAACACATTCCGGAGTAATGAGGTCGCCGAACAAGCTGGAGAGAAGATCGGAAGTTGGTGGAGCTAGTCGGGATCGAACCGACGGCCTCGTCGTTGCGAACGACGCGCTCTCCCAGCTGAGCTATAGCCCCACTTCTGGCGTGAACCGATCGAGCGATATGCAGCAATTTTAACAGCGTTTTCAGCCGGAGACCAATCCGGAGTAATCATGAAAACACCCCGGAAAAATATGTTTACCTGCCACGCTCTTCCGCGTCTAATCGAAGAGGAATGTTTACCCCGGTTCAGACCGCCAGTCGTCCGCCCCGCCTCGCTATGTATTGCTCGGTCGCTGCCCATGGCTTGTTTTTGCTATGGCTCCTGCATCCGGCCAGTCCCAAGCTGGTGGCGCCATCGTTCGTGGTCCACGGCGATCATGGCGATCAGGTTGCGCATCTCTACTGGCCAACCCAGGCGACCCAGGTTAACGCCGACGCCTCGGGCACTTCCGCCGCCGACTCGCGGCAGCAGTTGAATGCACACCTCACATGGAAGCGGCGCGCCAAAACGGCCCGAACCGCCGAGCGTGAGCTGCCTCGCCCCAAGGTTGGCTTGGACGACCAGACCAGCGCGCCCGGGCAGGTTGCTCAGGCCCGGCCTGCCGGCTCCCCGTTGGGCACGGTTCTTGAAGGTCCCTTAACCGGAGAAGAAGTCCGTCCCGCGCTCCCGGTGGTCTCTCCCGACCCCCACGTCGCCCCTGACGAACTGGGCAATCTTCAGGGAGATGTGGTGGTTGAAGTCACGATCGACGAAAAGGGCAACATTGTGCAGAAAGTTGTGGTCCAGAGCCTGGCTCCGGCGGTCGACAGCAAGGTGCTGGAGGCCCTGGACAATTGGCGCTTTCGCCCCGCGACTCGCAACGGCATCGCCATCGCGTCCAAGCAAGATGTGTATTACCACTTTCCCCGCCTGGGCAAAGGCTAACGTAGCGCGAGCGTGCAGGAACGCCGATTCATCCGCATATCCCGCTATAATGTTGATGTGTCCTCTGAACAGGTTCGACAGGTCGCGTCCGCCGACTTCCCCACCCGCTGGGGCAAATTCCGCATTTACGGCTTTCGCGGCGAATTCGGCACTCCCGGCTCACCGCGTGACGAAGACGCAGTAGCCCTGGTCATGGGAGACATCCATTCCAGGCCGCCACTGCTCCGTATCCACTCGCAATGCCTTACTGGAGATGTCTTCGGCTCCTTACGTTGCGATTGCCGCGAACAACTGGAAATGGCGCTGGCCATGATTGCCGAGGAGGGAGCCGGCATCCTGATCTATGAGCAACAGGAAGGCCGCGGCATCGGTCTGATGGCAAAGTTGCAGGCTTATGAACTGCAGGACCAGGGGCTGGATACGGTAGAAGCCAACGAACGCCTCGGCTTCAAAGCCGACCACCGCGAATTCACCCTCCCCGCGGAAATTCTGAAAGCGCTCGGAGTTTCAAGCGTGCGCCTGCTGTCGAATAATCCCGACAAGGTGGCTGCGCTGGAAAAAGGTGGAATCGTCGTGACCGAACGCATGCCCTGCGAAGCCGCGCCCTCAGCCCACTCCGAAGACTACCTCAAGACCAAGAAGGAAAAGCTGGGCCATCTGTTCACGTCGCGCTAGCTCTCGCGCCACGCGCGGTTCCTCCCGAACACCATCTCTCCCGCTGTCATCCTGAGGAAGGGGAGTCCTTGGCTCGCAAAGGACTCCCGACGAAGGACCTGTGCATTTCCCGGCGGGTGGCAAAGGTCACTGCGGCTTCGCGACGGCCAGCACTGCCCTTTTCGCAAACACTCGAATCATCTCTCGCCGATACTCCGGCGTAAGCGCTGACGTGGTCAGCGGTCGGGCAATCTTTGCAGCAAGATCGCCGGCAGCTGCGGCGAGCCCTTCATCCAGGTTGTTTCCGGCGAGCAATTCGCCCACGCCCGCCACCAGCAGCGGAGCAGGATTCACCGCCGTGATCGCCAGACGCGCATCTGCGATGTGACCATTCGAACGCTTCATGACTACCGCAACCCCGGCCAGGGGATAATCAATCGATCGCCGCACCCGCAACTTCCGGTACACACCACGGTAGTCAGCGGACGATTCCGGCAAGAAAACGCGGGTCAGCAACTCATCCGGCCGCAACTTGCGATAGGTTACGCCATCGCCGGTGTAGAACTCGGACAGTGGAATCCGCCGGGTTCCGGAAGCGCTCGCGATCTCGACTTCCGCTTCAAGGCATAGCAGCGCCGGCGGCGTATCCCCGGAGAAGGCTGCCCAGCACTTGGTTCCACCGGGTGCTACGTGGCAAAGGTCGCCATCCTTTTTGATACAGAAGCCACACCCTTTGCGCCACGTGAGGGACTGGTTGTACCAGAGGCAGCGGGTGTCGAGGCAAATGTTGCCCCCAATAGTCCCCATATTGCGCAACAAGGGTGAGGCAACGGTCGCCGCCGCTTCAGTCAACACGGGATATCGGCGACGCAAAAGAGCCGACTGCTCAATGGCAGTAAGGGAAACCAATGCTCCGATCTCGACGCCGCGATCGGTTTGGCGAATCTCCTTGAGCCCCGCCACGTGCCGTACATCCAAGACAAACTGCGGCTCAAACAATTTCTGCCGCATGGAGGGAATCAGGTCGGTGCCCCCCGCCACCACACGTGTGGACGCGGGCGACTCGCCCGCGTGCCTGGCCAGCAACGAAAGGGCCTCTTCCAAACTACGCGGCCGCAGCAACTTGAATTGCGGAAGGCTCAATCATCCCCTCCCGTTTCAAGAGTCACCGCACGCCGCGAGGGATCGAGCACATGCCGCTCCGGTCCCTTGCCCTTAAACCAAAGCGATCCCCCATGCTCACGAAATCCCGCAGGATTCGTGGGATCTATGCCTTCGGTCAAATTAATCGGTTTGGCATTCTTCTTAGCCCGCAATGCGGCCAGCACTCGCTCCGGAGTAAACGGACACTCATGCAATCGGACGCCCACCGCGTCATAGATGGCATTCGCAATAGCCGGTATCGTCGCCGCCAGCGAGCCTTCGCTGCACTCTTTGGCCCCGAAGGGTCCCTCGGGATCGATGCTCTCCACGATGATCGGCTCCACCTCCGGCGACTCCACCGATGATGGGCTGCGATATTCGAGCAGCCCGGGGTTCATCAGCATGCCGTCCTTCCAAACCATTTCTTCGGTCAGTGCCTGGCCCATGCCCATCCACACCGAACCGATGATCTGGCCCTCGACCGAGACCGGGTTCAACGCGCGCCCGCAATCGTGCGCGGCCCACACTTTGTGGACAGTCACTTCGCCCGTCTCTTCATCAACGCTCACTTCGGCCACCTGCGCGGAGTAGGAATATGCCGGCGAAGGTCCAACTCCACCGCCCTTGTGCTTGCCGCCGCGCGCCTCGGCGGGCGGCGCGTAGGAGCCGGTCCCGGTCAGCGTGCCATGAAAATCAATGGCAGCCACCACAGCTTCCTCAAAGCTCATCGAATCTTTAGGACCTTCATCCTTACGCTTCTGCTGCAGCGACCCGCGGAGAATCTGCCCTTCGACGCGACCGCTCACAGAAGCCTCAGTTTGCGTGGCAGGATGGGGTTGTGTGGCCGCGGGCGACTCGCCCGCGAGCTTTTCCCGCACCACCACATCATCCCGAAAAATGAGTTCGTCCACTGAGCAACCCATCTTCCGAGCCGCGGCCGAAGCAATCTGCTTCTTCACTTCCGCAGCCGCGCGCAACGTAGCGTTGCCCGCCATGAACGTGACCCGGCTGGAATACGATCCGATATCAATGGGCGTAAGGTCCGTGTCCGCCGCCACGATCCTGATCCGTCCCAGCGAACAGCCCAGAGTTTCAGCCGCGATCTGTGCCGTCATGGTGTCAGAGCCCTGCCCGATTTCGGACGCGCCGGTGTACACCACAACCCCGCCGTCGCGATCAATCTTGATGTTGACGGTCGAGTGCGGCATGTCGGAACGAATGATGGAATTGGCGGCGCCACTCACATAATGGCTGCATGCGATGCCAAGGCCACGCCCCTTCCCCAGCTTTCCCTTGCGATCTTTCCACGCCGAACGCTCGACTGTTTTTTCAATGCACTCCGGCAAGCCGTAACTCTGCACCCGCAACCCGTTGACGGTGACGCAAGGCGGCTTGAGCAGATTGCGCCGCCGAATCTCAGCCGGATCGAGACTGATCGTGGCCGCAAGTTCGTCCAGCTGCGATTCAAAAGCGAACCGGACATTGACCGTGCCGTGGCCCCGCATGGCGCCACAGGCCGGCTTGTTGGTCAGCACCCGGTAGCCGTCGTATTGAATGTTGGGGATATCGTAGAGCGCGCCCAGCAGCGCTCCGGAATAGAGAATCGTGACCACGCCGTAGGAGCAATAGGCGCCGCCATCCTGTACCACGCGCGCTTTGACCGCCGTAATGCTGCCGTCTTTCTTTACACCCGTCTTGAGATCGATGAGGGTACGCGGGCGTCCGCGATGGGCCCAGAAAACTTCCTCGCGCGTGTAAGTGATCTTCACCGGCGCACGCGCCTTGCGGGCCGCGATGGCTGCGATGATCTCCAGAGGAATCACTTCGCTCTTGCCGCCAAAGCCTCCACCCACCAGCGGCTTGATCACGCGAATCTGCGCCATCGGCATTTCCAGCACCAACGACAGCTTGTGTTGCAGGTAATACGGAACCTGGGTGGAAGACCAGACGATCAACCGTCCGGGATTCCCGGTCTGCGAATCGATTTCGAAACTGGCCAGCGTGGAGTGCGGCTCCATGGCCGCGTGAGTCACTTCGTTGGCGATAAACCGAGCCTCGGCGACATAGTCGGCTTCGGCAAAGCCTTTGTCGGGATCGCCGAACGCGTGGTGATAATCCTTCTCCAGGTTGTGCGGCTTGTTATCGTGGATGAGGTCAGTCTCCGCCTTCATCGATGCTTCGGGATCGAAATAAGCGGGCAGGACTTCGTACTCCACATCAATCAGCTCCAGAGCCCGGTCGGCGGTCGCTTCGTCTACGGCAGCGACGCAGGCGACGTTGTCGCCCACGTAGCGGACCTTGTCCACCGCCAGCGCATGCTCATCGTGGCCAACGGGGAGAATTCCGTAGGTGTTGGGTGCGTCCTTGCCGATCGCAACTGCGACTACACCTGCCAGCCTCTCAGCCCGGCTGGTGTCCATACGCTTGATTCGGGCATGGGGATAAGGCGAGTGCAGGATCTTTCCCACCAGCATGCCGGGCATGCTGAGATCGTCGGTATATTTGCCCGCGCCGGAGGTCTTGCCGGCGGCGTCAACCATAGCAATCGGTTTTCCGATGATAGAGAAGTCCGTCATTTGTCTTTCGGTTTCGTAGCGGCTCGCCGGTTGTCTGGCGGGCGTTCCTCCCGCCTAGCGGGCCGGCGAGGACGCCGCCGCTACTCCCTTCTGCTCGGCAACGATCGCAGCCTTGATCGCCTGATACATCTGGTTGTATCCCGTGCAGCGGCACAGGTTCCCGCTGAGAGCGCCGCGAATTTCTTCGTCGGTCGGCTCGGGATTCACCGCGAGCAAATGCTTGACCGTCATGATGAAGCCGGGCGTGCAGAAGCCACATTGCGCCCCTCCCCAGTCGCCATAAGCTTTCTGGATCGCGGCCAGGCTGCCGTGTTCACATACCCCTTCGATGGTCGTGATCTCCTGCCCTTCGCAACTGGCTGCGAGCATGGTGCACGAAAGCATAGGAATGCCATCCACCTGTACAGTGCAGGACCCGCAAGAAGAGTCGTCACAGCCGCGCTTCGAGCCGGTGAGCTGCAAGTCCAGGCGCAGCGCGTCGAGCAAGAGCGCGCTGGGCTCGAGCGCAAGCTCGTGAGTACGGCCGTTGACGCGGAGTTCGATGAGTTCTTTTCTCATGTTTGAGCTGTCAGCCCTCAGCTATCAGCCGTCAGCTCCAGCCCAAACTGAAAGCTGATAGCTGAAAGCTGGCAGCTTCTTTCAGTAGAGCGGCACCTTCGGATCCACCGTCCGCGCCCAACCGTCGATCCCGCCGCGCATGGATTGCACTCTCTCGAATCCCTGCTGCCGCAGCCAGTTAGTGACGCTCAACGAGCGCATGCCGTGATGGCACATCACGACAATGTGTTCGTCCGGATCAAGCTCCTGGTTGGCACGCGTCGGCACATCGCCCATGGGGATGTTCTTGCTTCCCTCCATGTGAGCCTTTTCCAGCTCCCACGGTTCGCGAACATCGAGCAGGGTGAATTTGTCGCCATGCTTGAGCATGGCTTTCACTTGTCCGGCACTGATTTCGAAGTCCATGAAAAGATCGCCCTGGCTTCTGGCTTCTAGCTCAAAACCATGCTCTGGGCCGCTCTGGCCAGAAGCTAGAAGCTCTTAGTACCCGAAATCTGTCTGGGCCGCATATGCGTGCTGCTTTACGCCCAATTCCTCTACACGGCAGTCGCCGAACTGGTTCATGTACGACTTGCGATCGGCCACACCGTGCACCCAGCGCTGCAACCACGCCTCGCTGTCGGCTTTAGTTCTTGTCTGCTCGTGATACTGACGGAAGAAGGCGTTGTCGCGTTTGTAATATCCCTGCACCGGCGAGGGATGCGCTCCGTACCGGCACTCGACCACTGCATTAACCAGAAATCCGGGAATGACAGTGCGATTGGGATCGCTCGCGATCACCTCGGCGTCGACGACTTCTTCCGCCACTACAATCACCCGTTTGGCGGCGCGAACCGCCTCGATCATCACGCCGAAGTTACCCCAGCAGTGAGCATTGCCTTCGCGATCCGCGCGCTGCAAATGAATGATCGCCACGTCAGGCGTCAGCGCCCGAACCGCATGCAGTTTGTCCTGCCCACGTAGGGGCGGACGCCCTCGTCCGCCCAGGCGAGTCGCAGACTCGCCAGACTGCATATCCTCAAACGGCGAATCAATCTCCGCGAAGAAATTGTTGTCCCCGGCCACATCGCTTCCGAGCGCAGTCCGAGTCGGCAGAAAAGGCACGCCCATGGCCGCCGCCTGCAGTGCCAAAGCCACGGTGAAATTGCTGAGGTTGATGATCTTGAGCCCGCCCTGCTCCACCGCGCGGCGGAAGTTGTAAGCCGAACCCATCATCACGTTGCCCACCCAGGCGGCGATGACCCGGTCCACGCATCCCGCGGCAATCATTTGATCAAAAAGAATGTCCGAAATCGGCCCAATCAGAGTGAGCGCGCGCTTATTCTGCCGGATGATTTCGTGGCCTGCCGCGAAGGGGATCATCTGCTCCATCTGCAGGCCGAGCGCGACGGACGCGCCGTCCGGCACCAGGTCGGCGACAGCTTCGCGCATGGTTACAAGCTTGGACATGAGCGCCCTACTTCCCCTTCCATACCGGTTGGCGTTTTTCGAGGAAGGCGTTGATGCCTTCGTGAACGTCCTCCGTTTTCATCAGTTCATCCAGATAGATTTTCTCCGCCCGCGCCAACCCTTTGTCAAAGTGCATCGAGTCCCAGGCATAGGTCGCCTTCTTGGTGATCGCCAGAGCGGCTGGGCTAAGACTCGAAAGCTGCCGTATTGCCTCTTTCACCGCCAGTTCAAGCTCGGTGTCAGCAAGGTCGCGGTTGGCCAGGCCGATGCGCGCCGCTTCCGTACCCGAAATGTTGCGCCCAGTCAGGATCAGATCGGCAGCGTGCTTTTGCCCGACCAGTGCCGCCAGAGCTGTCGCGGCCACTGGCGGATAACATCCCAGCTTGATTTCAGGGAATCCCCACGACGCGGTGTCGACGGTGTAGACCAGGTCGCAGACCATCGCCAATTCGGCGCCTCCGCCCAGGCAATGACCATGCACGGCGGCAATCGTTACCTTCTTGCTGCTGACCAGGGCACGAATCACAGCGTGGAATTTGGCCAGCATGTCCGCCACTTTGTCTGGAATGTGCGCGGCAACGTCTACGCCAACCGAGAACGACTTGCCCGCCCCGCTCAATAGCAGGATGGAGACGTCAGGCCGGGCCTCGATCTCGGCCAGGGCTTGCGCCAGTTCATCCATCATCGCCAGGTCGATTACGTTGAGCGGCGGATGATGTAGCGTGAGACGCGCCACCGGAGGCTGGAAGTCGAGCGTGATTCGTGATTGCGTGAGCGTTCCGGTTGCCATCTATTTTGTCCAGAAGCCGTCTTTGTCGTATTCGCGAATCGCTTTCAGTTCTTCCGTGCTCGGCTCGGGCGTCGACGTCACTTCGTCAGAAACCCGCAGCGGCCATCCGGTATTGCGCAACACATCTTCGACTTCTACACCCGGGTGGATGGATGACAAGTAAGCTTCACCATCGTCGCCGAACCGGAGCACCGCCTTGCTGGTGATCACCGCGGCCGGACCACCGCGAATCAAGCCGACTCGCTGCCGCCAACCGCGCCCGTCACCGTAGCCCGGACTGGTGATATACGAGACGCGCTCGGGCAAGCGCTCCCTGCTGTGCTCCAGCAAGGCGACGAAACGGTGGGCAAGCGACGCGATATCGCAGGCGCCGCCCGATCCCGGTAGCCGGGTCATCCCCTTCGCGCCGTGCACTTCGGTCGAGTTCAGGTTGCCGAAGCGGTCCACTTCAGCAGCTCCCAGAAAGCCCAGGTGCACGCGTCCCGACTGCAGCAGGCTCATGACACCAAGCATGTCCAGACACTGGGTGGCGTTCTTGATGTTGGCAGGATCGGCCATGGTGTAGATCAGTTCCGGAGAAGGGGTGCTCCGGATCACGCCGTTTTCAAACAGTCCAACGGCGTTCGGGGCGTGGGTTTTCTTCGCCACCACGAATGCGACCAGCGGCAACCGCATGCCGACAAACACCACTTCCCCGTCGCGAATTTCGCGGGCGGCACTGACTACCATCAGCTCGCCCGGCGTGTAAGTCTGCGCCCGCTTCTCCGAAATAACAGTAGTCATCGCCATCAGACCAACTGAGAACCGAGAACTCGTATCTGAAAACTGGGTTTTTCAAGAACCACCCAGTTCGGCCACGCAAGCCCTACAAATTAATCGCCGATTTCCGGACTTCACCAATCGAGGCCAGCGGATCACGCGCGCCTTCCTTGGGCGCAATCCATTTCTTCTCACTGCTGATGATGTCCAACAGCAGTTTCTTGTCTTCCGCCGACGGCAAATATTCCTTCAAATGCTGCTCGTAGGAACTGTCGTCAATCGCTTCACCGGTTTCCGCATGAAATCTCTGCCCTGCCCAGCGTCCGATGTTACGGTTAAACTTGATATGTGGCGCGTAAAGTTTTGGTTGTCCACCCTTTAGAAAAGTGTTGAAGCGGGCGATCAAGCCCGCCACTTCGTCACGATAGAGGCTCCGGTTGTAGTCGTTGAGGTCATCGAGATCTGCCGGCTGCTCATTTTTTGGCTCGTCGTACCGTCCTTTGATGCCCCAAACATAGGCCCAGTGCGCCGACGAAGAGTGGTCGGTGCCGAATAGATCGTAGGAACTCGAAATCCATTTGTTGAGATATTTCTGGATCAGCCAGCCCGGAACCACGCCCGCTTCGACGATGCGGCGCAAGCCATCATTACCGGTCCCCATGTGGAAGGCTTCTTCGCGCAGCATGTACGACATGGAGCGGCCCAGCGGCGCGAAGGCGGAATACTTGAACATCTGTAACTGGAATTTTCCATCGCGATCCACGAAGTCGGTGTAGGTGAAGAAATCCATCCAGTTGTCCACTTCTACGTTGAAGGCGCCCAGCAGCCGCTTGTTCTCGAAAGCGCGGCGCTCCAGCATTTTTTGCGCTTCGACTTTGCCGGAGTAACCGAAGTGGTCCACCAGCAGCGCACACATCTGCCAGCCGTGACGCATTTCTTCGATCATGACCCGGGTGATGGCGCGGCGGTCCCAGTCGGTAGGAGCGCTTTCGAAGAGATAGCGCTGCTGCTCGACGCTGGCGAATTCCGTGTCGCCCTGGTACACGATCATGTTGATGAGCGCGTCGCGCATCTGCTGAGTCGGCACCTGGCGCAGGTTTTCCCACTTGCGGCGGCCTTTGTAGGAACCAAACTGGATTTCCTCGGTCTCGATGGCGCCGAAGAGTGTGTCGAACTTGAAGCTGGCGATTTCGTCGTGGTTGACGCCGATTTCTTTGCGCCAATCGTCGAAGAGGCCGACCCAATCGCTGAAAGTTCCGATCTTTGCTACTTTGCCTGGCATAACACCTCTTTGCTCGTAGGGCCGGCATCTTGGACGCCGGTGCTACCTACTTTGCCTTGAATACTGCCGGCCGTTTTTCCACGTACGCGGCCAGGCCTTCTTTGGCGTCCTCGCTCTGGAACAGGAGCTGCTGATTCTCCCGCTCGACCGCCAGCGCGGATTCCATCGGAATTTCCCAACCCGTCTGCACCGCGCGCTTGATGCGTCCCACGGCCTTTGCCGCCTTGTTTGGCGGACAGAACTGGCGGGCGTATTCCATGATGTTCTCCATGAAATTGTCGCGCTCGTAGATATCGTTGACGATCCCTAACTCTTTTGCTTCTTCGAACGAAAATGTGTTGCCAGTGACCATCAGTTCGATGGCCTTGCTCTTGCCGACGATGCGCGACAGCCGCTGGGTCCCGCCGGTGCCAGGCAGTACGCCCAGATTGACTTCGGGCAGGCCAATCTTGCCCGCATCCTGGCGTGCGATGCGGATGTCGGCTGCCATGGCAATCTCCAGCCCGCCGCCCACGCAATGTCCGTTCAGCGCGGCGATCACCAGTTTGGGCGTGTGCTCCAGGCGCAGCAGAGTCTCATTGGCATGCAGACAGAAGTAGTACTTGAACGTCGGATCGACGCTGACCAGCATCTTGATGTTCGCGCCGGCGGAAAAGAACTTATCGCCCGCGCCGGTAAGCACGATCACATAGACGTCGTTGTCCATGCGCGCCTGGAGAATCGCTTCATCCAGTTGCCGGTTCATCTCGTAGGTGTAGGTATTTGCCGGCGGATCGGACAGTTCGATCACCGCCACCCCGCTGTCGACGCGGTAGTTGATCAGTCTGTTTGGTGGCCTCGCCACTCGCCGGTTGCACTGTAGTCGCCATAGTCGTACTCCTTTTCGCAAATGGTTAAGTCGTGTTCAGCCCGATATTGCAGATCTTTTCTTCTGCGGTCCCTTGGATGGCGTCGTTCCGATGCCCTGTAGAAAAATGTCTCCCATCTCACGCGCCAGTTCCGCGGCATCGGCATCGACCCGCGGGTTATACCAGGTGTAGATCCAGTTCATCATGCCAAACAGACTGAGCACAGCGGTCCGACTGGAAAACTCCAGTCCTCGGGCTGCCTTGTAGCCGTCCAAAAGCTCCACGCAGATGCGGTAGTACTCCCGCTTGATGGCTGCGATTTCCGATCCAAAGCCGTTCTTCAGAACGTCATCCTCGTGCGAGAGCACCTTCATGGCTTTCTGATTGGCCAGAAAATATTCGAGATGATTAAGAATGAACATACGAATCCGGTCTGCCGGATCTGCGACTTCATCCAACCGCTCGCGCAGCCGATCCACGATGGTGCTAAAAGTATGTTTCTGGATCAGGTACAGCAGCTCTGTTTTAGATTCGAAATAGTAGTACAAGCCAGACAGCGAAACCCCGCTGGCGCGGGAGAGATCGCGCATCGAAGCGGCGGCATAGCCCTTGTCGCAAAAAACATTCGTCGCATGGCCAAGAATGCCGGCCAGGCGGCGATCGAAACGGGTCTCCAACCGCGGCCCGGACGCTGGACCGCGACGTCGAGGCGCAGGTTGCGATTGGATGGGAGATGGGGTAGCCATTGTTCGAACGTTCGTTCAAATAATAGCAGCGCAGAGAGGAAGGCACAAGGGGGATTGGTGACCGGTGTTACGGGGCGCGACAGAGGAACCCTTCGGTGGCGGCTGAGTTCGGGCCAGCCGCTGCCACTGGCGTCATCCTGAAGGATCTCGCGCGTACCGTCACCATTGCCCCGAGGGTGCGCCCGCTGCACGCCATATCCTTCGCAAGCTCAGGATGACCCCCATCGCGAGAGTTGGGAACTGACACTGAGCGGCTTAAGGAATATCCAGATTAGAGAAGAGCGATTTGCCGCCCACTGCCGCGACCAGATGCAACTGGTCAGGGGCGACCAGCTTCTGCACATGCGCAAGGTCGTCGTCGGTCAGCGCCAGATACCAACGCTCGGGTTTTGACCAGAGGCGCGAGAAGTCATCGTCGTTGATAAAGACCGGCGGCGCGTCCGGAGCGTACGAACCGTATTCGAGATTGAAGTACCGGCCGTTAAGCATCAGACACTTGTCCTCGGTATAAAACAACAGCGAGGATATCGCGTTGTGGTTGCCGTAGATGACCAATTGTCCGTGTGGTGCGCGCTTCAGGGCCTCCGCAATCGGACGAGAGGACAAATACGGATCGAAGGTCACCAGTGCCAGCCGCGCCGCCTGGAAGAAGATCACCATCATGACTGCCATGGCGAGCAGCGCACGCTCGCCGCGCAGACGCCAGGCTCCAACGGCCCCGATGACGAAGGCTATTCCTGCGATCACCAGCGGCAAGCGCAAATAGGCGAATGATTTGAGCGTGAGGTCGTGCATGTGTCCCAACGAAAGCGTGTAGGCCTCGGCGTTTTGCGTGAGGGCCGACGAAATGTCTCCGGGCGTTGGCAGTCCCCGCACGCTCACCAGAATCGCGAAGATTGCAATGGCGGCGCAAGCAGCAACAACTGAAACCACTCTCGCGCCCCAGCGAATCGAGTCGTCACTCGCAGAAACTCCGCACGCCAGCAACAGTGCTAGCGCGGGATAGATGGGCATCGAATAATATTCCTGGGTTGTGGACAGAGTGAAGAACAACATCACCAGGCCAATCCAACACAGCGCCAGCAATCGTGCCCTGCCCTGCCGGTCCACCGGCTTGTAGCCGAGACGTATGAGCGTTGGTAGATATACGCTCCAGGGAAATAGCCACACCAGGTGGAAGAGCCAAAAGTAAAGGCGCGGCACCGTGTTGTAGTCGCGCGGATACCGCGCATTCAGAAACCGCAGCACTTGTTCATTGATGAAGTAGAACCAGAAGAAGCCATGGTACTGTCCGGGGCCAGCGTGCAGGGTGAAATCAAAGTAAGGAGGATTCCTGATGGTGGCCAGCACGTGCCAGGGAGCAGCAATCGCGACAAAAATCAAAAATCCGGTGAACGGGTAGAGGCGCTTCCAGGTCTGGCGATCGAAAAGACGCCGCGTGAATACCAGAAACACGAAGGCTATGCCCACCGGAAACACAAGTCCGATCAGGCTTTTGAGCAGCAGTCCGGCGGCGAGGCTGGCCGCCATAATGTAAGCCCACAACCGTGGATTCTGCTCATGTTCGTCCAGGGCGCGGAGAAATGCCCACAAGGAAACGGTTATCGACAGCGTCAGGATTACATCCGGTATGACGATCCGAGTGAACAGAAACAGTCCTATGCACGTGGACAAAAATAACCCGGCATAGAAACCCACCTTGGGCGAGAACGCCCACCGGCCAAAGCGGAATGTTACCCAGCAAAGCGCGATCGCAGAGAGGGCGCTGGGAATTCTCGCAACCCAGTCACGGATTCCAAACACGAAATAAAAAATTGCCGTGATCCAATACTTGAGAGGGGCCTTGTCGAGGAAGGCGACGCCATCCAACCGCGCCGTGACCCAATCTCCCGATTGCAGCATGTTGCGCGCGATCAGCGCCTGGGAGGCATCAACGTCGTCCATCAAGGACGGCGGACTGATAATCCCGCTGAGGAAAATGACCGCTGCAAAGAGGACAATGATCCACTCATAGCGGCGGCTCATGCTCGAATCAGCCTCGCGCTTCGATCAGGACTTTGAGAAATGAAGATAAGAGGGCTCAGAATGGGTGTCATCGACTGTTTAGTCTGACACTTCTTCCTCGTTCTTCTGGGCGCGTATCACACAGGCCACGTCGTACGGAGTATGACGGCCACGGCTCTGGTAGTAATGCCGCACCTGCATCTCAGCCAGCAGCCCGAGAGCCAGGAGCTGCACACCGGCGAGTATGAGCACGGCGCTGAAAATCAGCAAGGGGCCGTGGTCGGCCATGATGCGCATACCGTAGAGCAGCTTCCACAGCAGCATCCAGAGGCTGATCATGCCGCCGCCAAAGATTGCCATCACGCCTGCCGTGCCAAAGAAATGCAGCGGGCGGGAGAGATACCGCAACAGGAATCGGACCGTGAGCAGGTCAAAAAAGACTGGCAGCTTACTGGCCATTCCATACTTCGAGACCCCAAACTCCCGGGGCGAGGTGGTGATGGGAACTTCGCAGATTTTCGCGCCTCGGCGCAACGCGAGCACCGGAATCAGCCGCTGCAGCTCGCCATAAATCGGCACTTCTGAAACCAGCTGACGCTTGTACGCCTTGAATCCACCACCCCAGTCGTGGATTCGGACCCCGGTAAGCTTCCCCAGCACCCAATTGGCGCAGCGAGTCGCTGCCCGCTGCAGCAAGGAACCTTCATGCTGGTTGCGCCATCCGCAAACAATGTCAAAGCCTTCTTCCAGCCGCTCAATAAATTTTGGGATGTCGGCTGCATCGTGCTGCAGGTCTCCGTCCATGGTGATGACGAAGTCGCCGCGCGCTGCATTGAAGCCAGCACCCAGGGCGACGGACTTGCCCGCGTTGTGGCGCAGGGCAACGACCGTGACCCGGCTGTCCACCTGTGCGATTTCCTGAAGCAATGGAAAACTGCCGTCCGTGCTTCCATCGTCAACAAAAACGCACTCAAAGGAATGCCCGGTCGCGTCCAGCGTTTCCTTGAGCCGCCCGTAGAGCGGTGTGATGCTCTCCCGCTCATTCCACAGCGGAACGATCACGGAATACCGAACAAATCGCAGGTCTTCGGACATACGGGCGCTTTCCGATGGGTTTCAGATTGAGTTCGGCTAAGTTTAAACCCTGGACTGGATTCGCACAACAGTTTCATAGCGCAGTTTCATAGCGCGGGATGCTGTGCAGTTTGCGCACCCCCTTGTCATTCCGACGCCGGTTTTGTCGGCGAGGAATCTGCTTACCGTCGGCAGCGAAACAGCAGATTCCTCGCGTGGCAAGCCGCGCTTCGGAATGACAATTCCTTGGGGACTGCACCACTACCAGAATGCGATTCGTGTCTTAGATCGGCCAGGTTCGTCTATTCGTCATCGCTCAGGTCGAGGCCGGAGAAGGCGTCGGCCGCGGCGACCAGGTAGTCTTCGTAGGTTTCTCCGGGTTTGGCCAGGCCCAGCCGGATGCTTTCTTCCAGCCCCTGTTCCCATTCTTCGCGGCTTATCGGCTTGAAGACGCTGTAGTCTGGCATGCTCGATTCTCAGTTCCGGACGTCCGCGAGCAACTGCTCCACTTCATGTTTCAGAGCAGCCGTGAGCGGCAATAACGGCAAACGCGCGGGACCACCATAGTAACCATTCAAATCCATCCCATACTTCAATCCGGGGATGCCAAGTTCACTCCCGACACGTTGGGCCACGCTGGTGATTCGCTCCTGCTTCAGGCGCGCCAGCCCGGCATCGCCTTCCTTCCAGGCAGCGTAAATTTCGTAACAGGCGGTCGGAGCCACATCGGCAAAAGCCAGAACCGCGCCGACTGCCCCGGCTTGCAGCGACGGTTCCAGCTTTTGCGCCAAGCCGGCCAGTACCTGGAATCCGACTTCTTTCTGCCGCGTCTTGATCCCGCTCACCACATTCACAGCCGAAGACGACGGCTTACCCCCGCCTAGCCCCGCCACTTGCACCAGTTCCCCGCCCTGACCATTGCTTCCAGTAGACGCTTTCAACATGCGTGGCGTGACCGCGTCAAACGTCTCGGTGACCGTGGCCGCGCGCTTGATGTGGCGCGTGCCCTCCACCATGCGTCGGATTTTTTCCACGTCGCCGCCCGATTCCTTGATCCCAATAATGTTGGAATGCTCCGCGAGTTCGATGATCAACTCGGCGGGCATGTCATATCCGGTAAACGGGTGGGACGTTGTAGATCAGCACCGGCAGCGGCGAACGGTCCGCTACGGTGCGATAAAACGCCAGCAAATTTGCCGGCTGCATTGCTCTCTTGTAAAAGTGTGGCGTGCGCACCAGCGCGGCGTCATAGCCGAGTTCAGCCGCATACTCGGTGAGCCGCAAAGTCTCAATGGCCGACTCGATGCCCGTGCCCGCGATCAAAACTTTGTTCGGGGCAGCAGCCTCCTGCACGACTTTCAGTACTTCGCGGCGCTCGTCATCGGAGAGCATGACGGCTTCACCAGTTGAGCCCAGGACCACGAGTCCAGCCGCTGGAGTTTTCGAGTAGCGCTCGACGTTGTGCTCGATCTTCTTGAAGTAGACATTACCGTCGGGATAAAACGGTGTCGTGATGGGAGGAAAAATACCGTTCAGCAGCATGAGAGCTCCATTGACCTAGAAGCTTATCAAAGTCTCTCGTCTGTCATCCTGAGCGGAGCCGGAAGTTCGCGAAGCGAAGTTCTGGCGGAGTCGAAGGACCCCTACCTTCGCCACCGGGGCGTGGGAACTTTATAGCTTACGCCGTCCGACGTTTCTCCGCTGGCTCCACAAAATGCGCGGCCGGCACAGCCCCAATCTGCACCAGCAGACCCAACTGATCCCAGTTGTCCCAACCTTCGACAATCTTGCCGTCGACGATCCTCTGGATCGAAGTTCCAGTGACAGTGGCTTTCTTTCCAGTCGCAGGAAATCCGAGAAATTCACCGGTGTGCGTCATGGTTGACGTCCAGCGAGCTACCACTCTGTCGCCCTGCTCGAGGGTCTGATCGATCACAACTTTCATGTCGGGAAACGCGGCGCGAAGACCCACCGCAAAATTCCGGAACTCATGCAGGCCGACATCGGTGTCGTGCTGGGCCTGACCATGGCCGATGACGTCGGGCGACGCCATCTCATCAATCGCTTCCATCCGGCCTTTATTCCAGACTTCCTCAAACCAGCGGCGAATCAGAGCGCTATTTTCCTGCGCCATACCACACCTCCGAGGCAAAACTACCCTCTTTGGCCCTTCACTGTACGCTCTGCGTGCAGGTGCTGCAATGCCTGTACCCGCAGCTCCCCGCGCTGCAGGGCGGCGATGCCCTCAGCCGCGGCGCGGGCGGCCGACAGCGTGGTAATGGTGGGAATCCGCGCCTGCACGGCCGCTCGCCGGATCGCCTTCTCGTCGAACCAGGGATCGACACCGTGCGGCGTATTCACGATCAGGTGAATGCGCTCGCCCTTGATGAGATCCACCACGTTGGGGCGTCCTTCTTTCACTTTGTAGACACGCTCGACAGACATCCCCGCGGCTTCGAGCACGTCAGCGGTGCCGGCCGTGGCAACCAGCTTGAAACCCATGTCCACAAACTTGCGCGAGACTTCAGCGACGCCCGGCTTGTCATGATCGGTGACGCTGATGAAAACCATCCCTTGCGTGGGCAGCTTCTGGCCGGCCGCGGTCTGGGCCTTGGCAAAGGCTTCGCCGAAGTTGTCGGCCACGCCCATCACCTCGCCGGTAGATTTCATCTCCGGCCCGAGGACGGTGTCCACGCCGGGAAATTTGTTCCAGGGGAAGACCGGAGACTTCACGTAGTAGCAGTGCCCGGTGTCGAGATCGGCGCCACGTTCGATAAATTCCGGCAGGAATTCCCGCAGTTTGCGCCCGGTCATCAGCCGCGCCGCGATTTTCGCCATCGGCACACCAGTCGCCTTAGAAACGTAGGGCACGGTCCGCGAGGCGCGTGGATTGACCTCGATCACGTAGACCTTGTCACCATCACGATCTGTGTGGGGGCGGGTCTCTGACCCGCCCGGACGGGTCGAAGACCCGTCAGATGCTAAGCTCGCTCGCGGAATGGCAAACTGTATATTCATCAGCCCGACGACTTTCAACGCCCGAGCCAGCTTGAAGGTGTACTCCCGCATTCTCTGCAGCAAATGTTCCGGAATATCCACCGCCGGCAGCACGCACGAAGAATCTCCCGAGTGGATACCGGCTTCCTCGATATGCTGCATGATGCCGCCGATGACCACGTCTTCGCCGTCCGAGAGCGCATCCACGTCCACTTCGATCGCGTCTTCGAGGAAGTGGTCAATCAGCACCGGTCGGTCCTGCGAATACTCGACCGCTTCCTTCATGTAGCGGACTACCATTTCTTCGTCGTAGGCAATCACCATGGCGCGTCCGCCCAGCACATACGAGGGGCGCACCAGCACCGGGTACCCCACACGTTGCGCGCCTGCGATCGCTTCTTCCACCGACGCCGCCATCGCGCCCGGCGCCTGCGGAATCTCAAGTTCATCGAGCAATTTGCCAAAGCGCTTGCGGTCTTCCGCGAGGTCAATCGACTCCGGAGACGTGCCGATGATATTCACGCCCGCCGCCTTGAGAGGCAGAGCCAGATTCAGCGGAGTCTGTCCGCCAAACTGCACGATCACGCCGACTGGCGCTCCGCCAGATGCTTCGTGCTCGCAGATAGCAAACACATCTTCCAGAGTCAGCGGCTCGAAGTAGAGGCGATCGCTGGTGTCGTAATCGGTCGAGACGGTCTCCGGATTGCAATTGATCATGATCGTCTCGTAACCGTCGTCGCGCAACGCAAAGGCCGCATGGCAGCAGCAGTAGTCAAACTCAATTCCCTGCCCGATGCGGTTGGGCCCGCTCCCCAGAATGATCACCTTCTTCTTCTCGGTCGGCGTGGCCTCGTCTTCTTCTTCGTAAGTCGAGTACAGATACGGTGTATAGCTTTCAAATTCTGCGGCGCAGGTGTCCACGCGCTTGTAGACCGGAGCGATGCCATGCTTCTTGCGCAGATGCCGGACTTTTTCCTGCGCGCCCTTGCCGTCGAGCCGCCAGACTCCGGCCAGCCGTCCGTCGGAGAAGCCCATGCGCTTGGCCTCGCGCAGCACCTCAGTTGGAATCGATTCCATGGGATGCTTTTCCAGCTCCAGCTGCATGTCGTTAATTTCTTTGAGCTGGTACAAGAACCACGGATCAATGGAAGTCATTTTGGCCAACTGCTTGACCGTGTGGCCCTGGCGCAAAGCATAGCGAACATAGGAAAGCCGCTCGGGGTGCGGCGTCACCAGCCGCTGGGTAAGAATCTTCGGCTCGATCTTTTCCGCCCCAACTCTCTTGCCGGTATCGAGCGCCCGCACGCCCTTGAGCAGCGCTTCCTTGAAAGTGCGGCCGATGGCCATCACTTCGCCCACCGACTTCATCTGCGGGCCCAGGTTTTCGTCGGCGCCAGGAAATTTTTCGAACTGCCACTTGGGGATTTTCACCACCACGTAGTCGAGCGTTGGCTCGAAACAGGCAGGCGTTTTGCGGGTGATGTCGTTGGGAATTTCATCCAGCGTGTAGCCGACCGCCAGCTTGGCAGCGATCTTGGCAATGGGGAATCCAGTCGCCTTCGACGCCAGCGCCGACGACCGCGATACGCGGGGGTTCATCTCGATCACTACCATGCGCCCGGTCGTGGGATGAACTCCGAACTGAATATTCGATCCGCCGGTTTCAACGCCAATTTCGCGAATGACTGCAATCGCAGCGTCGCGCATGGCCTGGTATTCGCGGTCGGTGAGCGTCTGCGCCGGGGCGACAGTGATGGAGTCGCCGGTGTGCACGCCCATGGGATCGAAGTTCTCGATCGAGCAGATGATGATGACGTTATCTTTCAGATCACGCATCACCTCGAGTTCATATTCCTTCCAACCCAGGACCGATTCTTCGATCAGCGCTTCGTGGACCGGAGAGAAATCGAGTCCGCGGGCCAGCACTTCCAGCATCTCTTCGCGGTTGTAGGCGATGCCGCCGCCGCTGCCCCCTAGAGTGAACGACGGGCGCACGATGACCGGGAATCCAATCTTGCCAGCGAATTCCAGGCCGTCTTTCAGATTGTTCACCAGCGCCGACTTGGGAACGTCGAGGCCGATCTTCTGCATCGCGTCTTTGAAGTAGAGACGGTCTTCGGCTTTCTTGATCGCCGCCACGTTCGCGCCAATGAGCTGCACGTTGTACTTATCGAGCATGCCGCCGTCAGAAAGTTCGATGGCCAGATTGAGGGCGGTCTGTCCGCCCACCGTGGGGAGAATGGCGAATCCCTGGCCCGGCGACATCTCACGCTCGATCCGAATGATCTCTTCCAGATATTCGCGCGTAAGCGGCTCTATGTAAGTACGGTCGGCAAGCTCGGGGTCGGTCATGATAGTGGCCGGATTGGAGTTGGCCAGCACCACTTCAAATCCCTCGGCCTTGAGCGCCTTGCAAGCCTGGGTCCCGGAGTAGTCGAACTCCGCCGACTGGCCAATGATGATGGGGCCAGAGCCGATGATCAGGATTTTCGAAATGTCAGTTCGTCGCGGCATTAGTCGTTGTTCTTTGTTCTTTGCTCTTTTCTCCAAAATAACTCTGTCATCCCGACCGACCCAGTTGATTCGCTTCGCGAATCAACGGGCGAGTGGAGGGACCTGCTTTTCCGTCCTGCGCCACTACCCTTTCCACTCCTCCATCATCTTCACAAAATCCTTGAACAGATAATGCGAATCATGCGGACCCGGTGACGCCTCGGGATGGTACTGCACGCAAAACAACGGCAAATTCCGGTGCCGCATGCCTTCAAGCGTGTTGTCGTTCAAGTCGATGTGCGTCAGTTCGACTTCACTCTGCGGCAGCGAATCCGGATCCACCGCAAAGTTGTGGTTGTGGGCCGTGATCTCGATCTTCCCCGAGTGCAACTGCTTTACCGGGTGATTTCCGCCGTGATGTCCAAACTTCAGCTTGAAGGTCTTGCCGCCCAGCGCGATCCCGGTGAGCTGGTGTCCCAGGCAGATTCCGAAAATCGGTTGGCGGCCCATGAGGCGGCGAATGTTGTCCACCGCGTAGGTGCAGGGCTCGGGGTCGCCGGGACCGTTGGAGAGAAACACTCCATCCGGCTTCAGCGCGAGCACATCTTCCGCTAGAGTTTGCGCCGGCACGACCGTGACCTTGCAGCCTTCACCACGCAGTTTGCGCAAAATGTTCTGCTTGATGCCGTAGTCATAGGCCACGACATGAAAACGCGCCGGCTCGTCTTTGACGCCCACGACTTCGTCCGGCAGATGGGAGCGTTCGCCGGTTTCCCAGACATAGGTGCTCTTGGTGCTGACGACCTTTGCCAGATCAGTCCCATCCATCTTGGGGATGGACCGGGCTTTCGCGACCAGCTTGTCGGCGTCGCCTTCCAGCGTCGAGACCACGCCGCGCATCACGCCATGGTCGCGCAAGTGCCGCACCAGCGCCCGCGAATCGATCTCCGCCAGCACCGGGAATCTTGAATTGTTCGAGATACTCTTCGGCGACCTGCTGCGAGCGCCAGTTGGAACTGGCCCGGGAAAATTCGCGGACGATCAAGCCCTCGATGTACGGACGGGTGGCTTCGTTGTCTTCGGCGTTGGTGCCGTAGTTGCCGATTTCAGGATTGGTGAGGACTACAATCTGGCCGCAGTAGGAAGGATCGGTGAAAATTTCCTGATAGCCAGTAATGGAAGTATTGAAAACGACTTCGCCGTAGCATTCACCTTTGGCGCCGTAACCTTTGCCTCGGAAGACTCTACCGTCTTCGAGCGCAAGCGTAGCTTGCATTCCTGCTCCAGGGAGTGGATTTTAGAGATTTTATCAGGGATGCCGAAATCGCGAAACAAATGATTTTGATTTTTCGAAGCTGTCAGCTTTCAGCTTTCAGCTATCAGTGAATTCCAAGCCTCCAGCTGTCCGATTGTAACCAGGATTTAGCTGAGAGCTGACAACTGACAGCTGATAGCTGACTTATCGCACTCTTCCCATTTTATCCATCGGCCAATAGCCAAACACAGCCTTGCCGTAGATGTAGCTAATGCTGACTGGCCCAAAGTCGCGGCTGTCGTTCGACATGGTGCGATGGTCGCCCAGGACGAAGTAACTGTTGGCGGGCACAACCGTCTCGGGATACGAACGCTGGTCGGCGTAGGCGGCGGGCACGTAGTCTTCTTCGAGCGATTGACCGTTGACGAACACTTCTCCCAAGTCAATGCGGATGCGGTCGCCCGCCAGCCCGATCACCCGTTTGATAAAGCTCTTCGATGTGTCGCGCGGGTAGCGGAACACTACGATGTCGCCGCGCTGGATGGGCTCAAGCCGGTAAACGTACTTGTTTACAAAGATGCGCTCCTGGTCGTCGAGCGAGGGCATCATACTCGTGCCTTCGACCTTCACTGGCTGGTACAGAAAAACAATAATGAACGCCGAGATGGCCAGCGAAATCATCAGGTCGCGCAGCCATACCGAGAGCACGGGCAAAGTGCGGGCCGGCGCGGGAGTCTTCTCCGGGCGAGGACGCAAATCCGCGGGACGGGCTTGTTCCGGCATGCTGTTTTCATTATACGGGCCATGCGGGCCGGGTTGAAGCAGACTGCGAGGTTCACCCCAACTTGAGCAGTTCCGTTCGGGCTACTGCCGCCGTACCCCAATTCGGTTACAATCACTACATTGAGGGCGTCTGAATCATGATCAAGCGCGGTTTGACCCTTGCCTGTCTAGGTCTGGTTGTACTGGTTGTGTCAGCTCCTTGGGCCATATCCCAACAGGATGCGGCTCCGCCGAAATACAATGAGGGACCGCCCGCCAAAGGCTCCTCGCTCCCGCCAATTCTCGGCAGGGAGCAGCTGTGGGGCAACAACGCTCAATACCCTTTTCAAAGTCATGCCTACGAACTGGCGGCCAAAATACCCGCCGTGTTGCACCAGCAACCCTGCTATTGCTACTGCGATCGCGGGATGGGGCACAACAGTCTTCGTAGCTGTTTCGAGGGCATCCATGGGGCTCAGTGTTCGGTTTGCCTGAAAGAGCTCTACTACTCCTATTCTATGAATAAGAAGGGAAAGACAGCCGCTCAGATCCGCCAAGGCATCATAAAGGGCGAATGGAAGCAGGTAGACCTGCAAACAGCAGCTTCCATCAACTGAGCCCCAGTGAACGCCTTGGGGCAAGTTGACGGACACGCGAATCGGCGTATAACCTGCTGATTCGAAGTGATTCAGCATTTTCCACAGGTGGTATTCAGGGCTCCTTGACCAATAGTCACAAAAACGCTAGTCGAAATCGGGCGGAAACCGCCGAAATGAATTAGCCGATTTCTTCCAAGCGTATGAAAAAGGAGATCTTACGAAGAGTCCAGGAAGAGTCTTACGGATGGCGCAGAAAACTACTGCCAAGAAGCCGATGAACGAAGATCCTCGTTTTGCACAGGCTGTGCAAAACTACGAGGCCGGACTCCGCGCCCTGCAGGAGCGCAAGTTCGACAAAGCCAAGGGCCTTCTGCAGAAAGCTGTGACCGGTGCCAGCAAGGAATTGGCCGACCGGATCTCGGTTCACATCAATACCTGCAACCAGCATATGGAGCGCTCTGCCAACCAGTTCAAGGGGCCGGAGGAGCACTACGACTATGCGGTTTCGCTGATGAATGTGGGCGACTACGTCACCGCCCGCGAGCATCTGGAAAAGCTTTCCAAGCAGGTTCCCAAGGCTGACTATGTGGCTTATGGCCTGGCCGCCCTGGATTGCCTGACCGGTCACCTGGAAGACTCTCTCCGCCATCTGGACGAGGCCATTCGGGTCAATGCCTCGCTTCGCTTCCAGGCGCGCAACGACTCGGACTTCCAGAACCTGGTTGAAGATCCCCGCTTCACCGAGCTACTGTATCCCGACCCAGGGGCTGAGTTGGCGGAGTTCTCCCCGGAGTCAGCGATCCCTGAGGACAATGGCTAGACGTGGCTGTGCCTGATTCCCAGCAGCGCTCCCAGCGTTCGTCGCCGGGAAGCGCGTCATCAACTCGCGGTCTGCGCGTGGTCGCCATCGGCGGCGGCACGGGCCTGTCCACCCTGCTTAAGGGACTCAAACGTTACGTTACCCGGACCAGCGTGCTGGGCAAGCCCAACCAGCCTGAGATCAGCGAACTGTGCGCCGTGGTCACGGTCAGCGACGACGGCGGCTCCAGCGGACGTTTGCGCAAGGAGCTCAATATGCTTCCGCCGGGAGATATTCGCAACTGCATCGTTGCGCTCTCCGAAGACGAAGCCCTGCTCTCCCGCCTGTTTCAGCATCGTTTCGTAAAAGGATCGGGCCTCGAAGGCCACAGCTTCGGCAATCTGTTTCTGGCTGCGTTGACCTCGGTCACCAAAGATTTCAGTGAAGCCGTCCGCCTGTCTTCGGAAATTCTGCTCACCCGCGGACACATCTATCCCGCCACCACTTCACACGTCGAGCTCGAGGCCGTGATGGAAGACGGCAGAAGGGTGCGCGGCGAAACCAAGATAACGGCCAGCAGCGGCCGCATCCAGCAACTTTTTCTCGATCCGCCGGATGTGAAGCCGCTGCCCCAGACTTTGGAAGCGATGGCTCGGGCCGATCTGATTACGGTCGGTCCCGGCTCGCTGTTCACCAGCCTTATCCCCAATCTCCTGGTTCCCGGCATCGCCCAGGCCATGGTGAATTCCGCGGCGGTCAAGATTTATGTCGGCAACCTGATGACACAGGCCAACGAGAGTCTTGGATTGACGGCCGCGGATCATATCCGAGCGTTGAATCGTCATGCCGGAGTGAAGCGTATCTTCGACTTCGCCCTCATCAATCGAGCACCCGCGCCCCCGGCACTGAAGGCGAAATACGCGTTGGAAGGCGCGAACCAGATTGTGGCCGACCTGGACGCCGTCGAGGAACTCGGCGTCATCCCGGTGCTGGGCGATTACCTCGACGAGAAAGACATGGTAGCCCGTCACCTGACCGATCGCATCGCCACCGATCTGATGGAACTGGTAGCCCACGCCCCCGGCGGAACCCGCGCTGCCAGCCCGTAACAGTTCGTGTGGGGCGGGCGCCCTCGCCCGCCGCTTTTGACTTTGATTCTTCTTGCGGGTTCTTGCCCCCATGCGATCGCAACGAACCGAATCGGGTTGAACAGGAAAGTCAAAGTCAAGGGCGGCGGGCGAGGGCGCCCGCCCCACACGATCCCCCAGTAACTACGGTAACCCTGCCGGGCACAGAGGTCTCGCGGTATATTGGATCGAATGCCGAAAGCAAACAACCACCCTCGTGTCCCGAGGATCGGAATTGCCATCCTGGCGGCCGGTAAAGGCACGAGGCTGAAGTCCAAACATCCCAAAGTCCTGCATGAAGTCGGCGGCAAGCCGCTTCTGGCCCACGTGATCGCAGCCGCGACAAAAGTCGTTCCCGCCGCCGACGTGTTCGCCATCATCGGACATGAAGCCGACCGGGTTCGCAGCGCGGTGGCCGCATCCGGCATCGGATTCGTGCTGCAGCAGGAGCAACGCGGCACCGGACACGCGCTGATGGTCGCGCGTGAAGCGCTGGCGCCTTACGACCTCGTCATTGTTCTCTATGGCGATGCCCCGCTCATCACCTCACAAACGATCGAGCGGTTGCGAGATTTCCATCTGGCAAAAAAGGCCGCAATGACCATTCTCACGGCCCGGCTGGAAAACCCCTCAGGATACGGAAGAATCGTCCGCAAGAAAGCCGGCAGCGACGACGTGAAGGCCATCGTCGAGCAGAAGGACCTGACGCCCCCGCAACAGAAAATACAGGAGGTCAACTCCGGCTTTTACGCCTTTGACGCTAAGCCGCTGTTCAGCCAAATAGACAAACTGAGCAGCAACAATCATCACGGCGAGTTGTATCTCACCGATATGGCCGCGATCCTTGGGAAGGGCAAGCAGCGCGTAGTCGCGATCCAGGCCCGCGACGCCCATGAGGTCCTGGGCGGCAACACGCGCGCCGAGCTGTCTGAGATTGACCAGCACATGCGCCTGGCCAAATGCCGGCAGTTGATGGATGAGGGAGTCACGATTCTTTATCCCGAGACTTGCGTCATTGACAGCGATGTCGAGGTGGGCGCCGACACGATCATCGAGCCCAGCGTTCAGCTCCGCGGGTCCACCCGCGTCGGCAGTGACACGCGCATCGGGTCCTATAGCGTAATTCTAAGCTGCGATATCGGGGACAACGTGCTGGTCCAGACGGGCTGCGTGCTGGAGCATTCAGTGGTAAGAGCCCGCGCCTCGCTCGGTCCCTACAGCCATCTGCGCCCGGGTTGCGAGGTCTGCGAAGACGCCCACGTGGGAAATTTCACGGAACTGAAGAAAACCCGCCTAGGCAAGGGATCGAAAGCAAACCACCTGACTTATCTGGGGGACACCGAAGTCGGCGAGAAAGTAAATATCGGCGCCGGAACCATTACCTGCAATTACGACGGCGTCAGCAAGCACCAGACCACTATCGAGGATGGGGTGTTTGTCGGCAGCGACAGCATCCTGATTGCGCCGGTTCGCATTGGAAAAGGCGCCTATGTGGCCGCTGCCACCACAGTCACGGAAGATGTCCCGCCGGATTCCCTGGCCATGGGCAGGGCACGCCAGATCGTGAAAGAAGGCTGGGCCAAAGCTAAACGAGAAAAAGCCAAAGCCCACAAAGCCAAGTAGCATTCTCTAGTGCGACAACCTCGGTACTCTTGGAGGCCCCGAGTCGCGCTCTTAACATATCCTCTCCGCCCATGCCCTTCCATTTTGACGACATAACGGTCATATTCCTACTGTGGGTCTTGGTGTTGCAACCCGCGGCGGCGTGGCGCGGCTACAGAAGGCTCGCAGGCGGGGAACCCCTTGGTTCCAAGGTTTACCGGTTTCGATTGAGCTTTTACGTGATTTTGTTCTCGACCTTGATTGCCGTCGCGGTAGCAGTCGCCAGGCAACTCGCCCTTCCCTGGGCGGCTTCAGCTTCGTCGTTCACGCTCGGACTGATGTTCTCGGCCGCCTTGGTGATCTCGGTAACGCGCAAGCGCAAGAAGGTCGATCCCGCGCAGCAAGAGCGAATTCGCCTCTTGTACGCTCCTACCAGCACGACCGAGTGGATCTTGGCGGTATGGGTTGGTCTCTGTGCCGGTATAGGCGAGGAAATTGTGGATCGTGCCGTGCTCTTTCAGATCATCGCAGAGGTCACGTCGAGTGCGGCGGTGGCCCTACTGGTTTGTGTCCTGGCGTTTGCCGTGGCTCATTTGCCACAGGGCACGCGCGGCGCCTACGGCATAGCCTTGCTCGGGATTTGCTTCCACATCCTGTATTTCGTTAGCGGTGGATTGGTGGCGCCGATTGTCGCTCACGCCACGTACGACATGGCGATTTTCACCGTCTTCTATCGTCGCGAAATCCAGAGCGCCAGAAGCATCGTGTTGCCGCAAACTCTGGAACAAACGGTCCCATAACAAAAACCAGCCTGAGGGTTTCGTCCACTTCTTCGCTGCTCGTCTAGGCTACTTCGAGACGGCCGCGAACAACGGCGAGTGCATCAAGCCCTGGAACTGCTTGTCGTCCGCCTTGAAATGCATCTGAAGATTCGAACTGTCAGAGTTAACCGTGACATTGTCCAGCGCCAGCTTTTCTGTCGGTGTGGCGGATATCTTCTTGTAGAGCATTCCCGCCTTGAGCAGAGATGACAGAGTGGTCGCGGTCATCGAATCGGACGTCACGACGTCCAGATCGAAATTCACTCCGTTCTCAAAGTTCATGGTGTAGCGCGAACCCAGTATGCGCTTCTTGACCGTATCGTAGTCGGCCAGTCCAGAGGCGTCGCCCAGGGCCGAGTGCAGCATGTTCTGCGTTCCCTGCTGATCGAGAACGCTCCACACCGTGCCGGACTCGACCGAACCGATCATGCCCGCGATATCGGTGTTGCTGTCGAGGGTGTACGAGTAGCCGTCGCGCGCATCCAGGGCTCCGCGCAACGCTCCGCTGTCGCCGAAGAGCAGCGTATTGTCATCCAGGAACGTCATCTGCATGCCGGCGGGCATGGGATAAATATCGGAGTTACGCAGCTTGATCGGCTTCACTTTCTGCAACCGCATTTTCTTGAGCACGGTGGCCATGGCAAATTGTCCTTGCGCAATGCCGACCACCCGTACGCCCTGCTTGCCGCTGCGATAGGAAGCAAACGTAAGCTGCTCGACGTCTTTATCGGGATCAATACCCACGCCCCGCAGTGCGCCTTCAAATTCCTTGAGGCTGGGCGGCAACACCTGCTGCTTCAGGGCCATGGCAGTGTCTGAATTCTTCATGGCGCGATAGTCCACGGAAATAATCTGCTGGATGTCGGAAGGAATCACGGTACGGGCCGAGCTGCCCAGCGGCATAGACCACGCAGTAGCGCTCAACACCAGAAGCACACAGACGAAGCCTTTGACAGCTTTCATGAAATACCTCGAGAAATATGTGCGATTAGATGCGATTTATAGCTGTATTGTATGCCCATTTCGGGCAAGAAGGGCCAAACGAAAGGGCAGGCCTTGTGACAAGAGTGCATGGCCCGCCCGGGTCAGCGGGTCAGGGCCCCGGCCCTTGCGCGCGTTTCCGCCACAAAGGTGCTGTCTTTCAGTGATTCCAGATTGATTTCCACGTTGGCCAGCGCGCCTTGAATCGCCGCCCGCGCCAGGGCAGTCGCCGTGGTGAGGTCCGACTTCATATTCGGATTCGTAATCGGCTTCAGCCCCTCGACGATGCTCACCACTTCCCTTGCCCGCTCGGCCACACTCAACGGGACGCTGGTTGCCTGCTTCAGCGCGGCGTCAATGATGCCGTCTGCGCCGGCCGCATCTTTCGCCTGCTTGTAAGCCTTCATCACCGCGTTGTACGACTCGGCGTCGGCATCGATCGCAGCCTTCAACTCTTCGCGCAGTTGCGCCAGACGTGCGATCGCGTCACTCAGCTCGCGCTCGTGCTGCAGATAAGCCTTCTTGCCGCGCGACATCGCGGCCACCATGGTGGCCAGCCCAGCCGCCATCGCGCCGCTGGCCGCCGCCGCGCTGCCGCCGCCGGGAGTGGCTGTCGGCGCAGCCAGTTGTTCCACGAAAGGTTCGACTCCGGCCCGCAACCCGCCAACCGCCATCTTGCCGCCCATCACCGCCGCCAATCGGTTCTCTAAAATTAGACTGGAGTCGAAATTCTCCACCTGCAAAAACCATTCCGCCGCCGACTCCAGCGCCTTCTTCGGAATCAATCCCACAATTTCGCTGCTTACCGGAATGACTCCGTAGCGGGCAGCTTCTCGCTTCACCACCTCAAATACGCGGTGGACGGGAGTCTGTTCGAAATCCGTCAGGTTCATCGAAACCTGCGCCAGCCCGCGGACCAGAAATCCCGCGCCCTTGACGAAGCGCATCCCGCCACTCGAAAAGCGGACCGCCTTGGCGATCTTCTTCGCAATCTCGACATCGGGAGTGTTGAGGAAGACGTTGTAGGCAATCAGGAATTTGCGCGCGCCAACGACGGTTGCTCCCGCCGAAGCATGCACTCGCGCCTCACCGTAATCCGGCTTGCGTGCCGGGTTGGTCGCAATGTCCGCACGTATGCCCTCGAACTGCCCGCGCCGTATGTTTTCCAGGTTCTGTCGTTCCGGCGAAGTCGCAGCCGCCTCGTAGAGGTACACGGGAATCTGAAATCGCTTCCAGATCTGTTCACCAACGTGACGCGCCATAGCGACGCAATCTTCAATGGTCACGCCATCAATGGGAATGAAGGGCACGACGTCCGCCGCGCCCATCCGCGGATGCGCTCCCTGGTGCTGAGTCAGATCAATCAACTCGGCAGCCTTGCCGACGCCACGAATCGCGGCCTCCTGAATAGGCTCCCGTTCCCCCACCAGTGTGATGACGCAGCGGTTGTGATCGGCGTCCATCTCGCGATCGAGCAGAAAGACGCCGTCCATTTTCATGGCGTCGACGATGGCGTCTACTTTGGCCTTGTCGCGGCCCTCAGAAAAATTGGGAACACATTCGACCAGAGTTGACATACGCGGAAAAGAATATCACTGAGGCTAAAGCCGCGCCGTTGTTACGAGGGTGCCCCATCCTCGTCTCTCCGTTTTTGGGAGAGACAGGGTGGGGCTTTTGACGGGGCCGGCGCTCCTACTGCTTGGGCACAAAGTCTTCCATGACCGCCTTGCGCATCAAATCGGGCGGCAACAGGCCCTGGGCCAGAATGAAATCGTGAAATTTCTTCTGATTGAATTTGGTCCCGAGCACCGTCTCCACATCCTTCCGCAAGGCAATCAGCTTGGTGTAGCCGTAGAAGTAGCTGTTGGCCTGCCCCGGCGCGCGATAGGTATAGCGCTCCACTTCCTCCAGGGCGAAGGCATGTGACTGCACCACGTCCTGCTCCAGCACGCGAAACGCGTCAGCGGGTTGAATCTTGCCAGCCTGCAATTCGGGATCAAGAAATGCCCGCGCCGCCCGCATCAAGCGGTAGTCGAGCGACACCAACTGTCCCTCTAACGGCATGTAAGGACGAATGAGGTACTCCGAGTAAAGCCCCCAGCCTTCAACATTGGTGCTGTTAAAAGCGTAGCGAACCCGCGCCAAGGAGACTCCGTGTTCGAGCATGGAATCGAACTGCAGTTCGTGTCCGGGCCGCGCTTCGTGCGCAGTAAGCGTCCAGGCCGCCGCGTCGAAGGTGAAGTCGTCATATTTCTCTGAACTGGTCTGACCGGGCCCAGCGGGAATATTCAGCGGCAGAACGAACTCGCCCTTCTGCCCCGTATTGTGGAGAAATGGCGGCTGCACCATGTGGGGCGCCGGCTGCTGGGCGGTCTCGGCCGCGGTGGCAATCCGGATTCGCGCCGGTCGGTCCGGCAGCGTGACAATCTGTTTCTCGACAATGATTTTTTCGATCTGCTTCAGCCGCTCCTGGTAAAACGGCAAGATCGCGTCGCCTACCAGCTGCTGCTTTTTCAGCTCGCGGATCACGTCGCGATAATCGCTCGAAGGCAGGTGCCGTTGCTTCGCGATCTGCTCCGCAATCGGCTTCATCTCGGCCTGAATGTCGCTGAACGCCTGGTGCGCCATGGCAGCCAGTTGAGCGGGAGGAATGTCAATGCCGTAGTCCTCGAGATTCAGTGCGTACTCCTCGGGCGGCAGACGGAAATCGTCGCGGGCTTTGGGCAACACTTTGGCTTTCGTCCACGCGTCATACTCAATGAGCTGGGATTTGAGCTTGTTGAAAGGCTCCTGCCAGCCGGTCAGTTTGTACTTCTCGAGGAGCGTGGCGATGCCCTCCATGTAATTGGGGTCGCGCGCAAGCTCAGTCTCAAGCTCGGTGCGGGCGGGATAAACCATGCCCGGCTTGGCCATCTGCTCCATCACCCGCTGCTTCAGGATTTCAGCGAGCGGCTTGTATCCCGGTTCCAGCCCGGCATACTTGCGGATGCGAACCACGGCCGCAGGCCGCCGTTCCGAAGGCGTTTGCTCGTCCAGCAACATCCGCAGCCCGCGGAATACGGTTTGGTTTGCGTTCAGAAAATCCACTTTGTGGGCACGCTCGAAATCCAGCTCCCGGAATTGCAGCTCCACGGTGCGGATCATGATCTGGAGATCCTGCGCCACTTCCTTCTGCTTCTGCTGCGCCACCGCACTCTTGAAAGTTGCAACTACGGCTTCCGTCTCCCGCCGCTCTTGATCCTCATCGGCCAGGGTGGGTTGAGAGACCTCCGTATCAAACTGGCTCAGGCCCTCATTCGAACCCAGCTCAGGAGTGTGCTTCATCTCGACCGCCAGCAACTGGTTGGTGTAGTTGTTACTGGCAGCGATCCAATCCGCCGGCGCTTCTTGCGCGCAAACGGGGAGACACAACAAGGCGGTGGCGAGGCTCAGAACGATTCCACGATTCAACGTATGCTCCAATCTTTATTGCTTGTTCGCTTTGCCGTTACTGAAAAACTTTCCGATTCCCAAACGCACCTGGATGGTGTTGATGCCGGAGTTGCGATCGCCCAGGCCAGCATTCGAGATATGCATATACCGCAACTCCACGCTCCAGTTGCGCGACTCTCCCAGAAAGTGAGCGCCCAGCGCGGCGGAAGATGTGAAATTTATGTTGTCGGTCCCGGTCGGAACATCGTGGTTGGTAAACAGCGTGCCCCCGCTGAGTTCAAGGTAAGGGACGACTCGTCCGCGAGTGGCAAAGTTCCACTTAAGATTCAGGGGATTGAAACCGGCTCCAAATGCAGTGTTGGCCGGCTGGAACACCACGAACAGCGGCACGGCATCCAGGGCGTATTCGAATCTCCCTTTAAGAAACCCGGGACCGTGAGGACGGGTAAGAATCCATCCATAGCGCAGCCCGACGTTCCACACACCTGTATCCGAGGTACCGCCCGAGACGGAATGGCCGCCGCCAGTCCAGAGCTGTATCTCGTGGCCGCCGTCCTCGATTCGGGCCTGGCCCATTGCCAGCGAAACGCAGAACAACAAAATTGCACCCAATAATTTCTTCATGAAGCACTCGATACGGCACTGGCGGGTTAAGACTGGTCAAGATACCGCAAAGTTAAAGGCATGACAATTATGTAGCCATGTGGCGCGGGCGCCCCCGCCCGCGTGCATGCAGCGTCCAACAGCCGTGCGCACTCCAAATGTCCGGCAGTTGAGGCATCGGCGTCCGCCGCTTCACTCTTCGCATTCATTGATGCTGACCACCCACCTCGGGGTCAGCACGCGTACCCCGCGGCAGGTGGGCGGCGCATGCCCGGGGGCGAGGGCGCCCGCGCCACATGGTCATAATCCTAATCCGCCGTCTACCGCCAGGATTTGGCCGGTAATGAAATGTGGCGCTGTGGCAAAGAAGAGGGCGGCGGCGGCAATTTCCTCGCCCTTGCCATTGCGCCGCATCGGAGTCTCGCGGGCCATTTTCTTCATGAATGCAGCGGCTGCTTTCTCTCCCAGATCGATCATCCCCGGGGCGATGCAGTTCACTGCGATCTCGGGCGCAAGGGCCTTGGCCATCACCTTGGTCAACATGTGCACTGCTGCCTTGGACGAACAATAGTGAGCGTGGCTCGCCCAGGGGCGCAGGCCACCCAAGGAACCCATGTTGATGATTTTTCCCCGCCGTTCCCGCAAATGCTTCAACGCCTCACGCGAAACCAGGAACGGACCGCGAGTATTGGAAGCGAATATGGCGTCCCACTGCTTGAGTGTGATCTCTCCGAATTCGGCGGTCTCGTAGTTGGCGGCGTTGTTGACCAGGATGTCGATGCCGCCCAGCTCCTTTACCGTTTCCTTGATCGCCGACCGGACGCTCTTTTCGTCGGTAATGTCACAACGCAGCGCCACGGCTCGGCCACCGAAGCTGCCAAGGTCAATGACAGTATGCTGGGCCTCGAGAGTGGAGTCGTGGAAAGTGATGGCCACATCCGCCCCTGCCTCAGCCAGCTCCAGCGCAATCGCCCGCCCCAGGCGCCGCGCCCCGCCGGTGATCAGCGCACTTTTACCTGATAGTGGTTTGCCGCGATCCATGCTGGGGATTGTAATTGAACAGGCACTTGGCACTTGGCAATTAACAATTGGCAATTGGCTCTCGGTTTACATTTTTTGCGCAGCGAAGAGCCAAATGCTGGTTGCTAATTGCTAACTGCTTTTAACCCTGTCCTCATGCTAAACTCCGCCCATGGCGGAGCCGCGCCAAGTCGTCGTCTATTCCCGTAAGGGCTGTCACTTGTGTGAGATCGTCAAGGAAACACTGACCAAATTGCACCGGCGCGGCGGCTTTACCTGGCGCGAAATTGACGTCGAAAGCGATGACGAACTGCGCCGCAGATTCACTGATGAAGTGCCCGTCATCTTCATCGACGGCCACAAGGCGTTCAAGTACCACATGGACGAGCGCGAGTTCCTGCGCAAACTAGCCAGCTGAGTTTTGGTAGCGCCGGCCTCCGGACGGCCCCGATGGGCGGGCGAGACCTCGCCAGACAGCCCGTGTCCCCGTTCCTACATCGTCGGCTTGTTGCTTCCGACAAAAAGCCCACCCTGTCTCTCCAAAAAACCGGAGAGACGGAGAATGGGGCACCCTTGTCACTCACCAGTGAGGAACTTGAACTGTGCTGCGGTCAACGGCACCACACTTAACCTACCCTGCCGCACCAGGGGAGAATCGGCAAAGACCCTCTGGGCCTTAACTTCAGCTAGAGTAACCGGCTTGCCTATTGCTTTCCCCACCTTGATCTTCACCTGAGGATTCTTGGGGTCTGCGGCATCCACCGAGACTACCGACGCCGTCCCCACAGCGCTCTTGTGCTCCCCAGTTTCGTAAATCACCAACCGGTCGCCGGGCTTCATTTCACGCAGATGCCTCAAAGCCACGGGATTCGCCACTCCATCCCAGATGGTGCTCTTGTCCCGCTGCAAGTCGGCAAACGAGTACGCGGTAGGTTCGGTCTTGAGTAGGTAATCCATAAAGAATTTTGATTACTGCGGCTTGTCCTTCGAATCCTTGTCCGGCTGCTTCTGGGGCTCCGGTTCGTTTTTCTTCTCCTCCGGATGGTCTTCGTAGATCGAATATTGCCCCACCGGCCGCTTCATCCGGACCGTAATCTCCATCGTCGGCTTGTCAACGGAGTAGTCGTTGCCAAAGGTCTGGAAACCGGTGGCCAGCACCTGGATTCGCAGCTTGCCGTAAGGTACGCCGTCAAAACTGGCCTTGCCGTCGGCATCGGTTTTGATCTGCAAGCCGCCTCTTGACTGCTTGCCGTTTTTCTCCACCGGATGCATGACCACACTGGCGTTGCGGATGGGCTTGCCGCTGTAGTCGCGAATGACGACGAAGTTCAGCATCGCCATGTCGTCCTGGGCCAAGGCCACAGAAGCCAGCAGAACGGCGGTGGCGAAGCCGATTGCGATCTTTCTCATGGCCGAACTCCCCATTTTAAGCACCCTCGGGCCGACTGTCACCTAGAAGGAACTGCGTGGCGAATAACCATCTAAAAGCTGTTTGTTTCAGTAAGTTACCTACTTCTAACCCGGGTCTGGTTGACAACGGCATGCTCGGTTGCCTATAATTAGCACTCGCTAACAATGAGTGCTAACAAGCAGTTGGCAACCGGTTCCTGCTATCAAACCTAGATTTTAACTCAACACGAACGAAAGGAGTCAGCAAGTATGGCAAAGTTCACACCGCTACACGACCGCCTGTTGGTTCGGCGGATTGAAGAAGGTGAGACCACCCGTGGTGGCATCATCATCCCCGACAGCGCCAAAGAAAAGCCGCAGGAGGGCGAAGTAATCTCCGTCGGCAAAGGCAAGAGCAACGACGAAGGCAAGGTGTTCCCCCTGGCAGTTAAAGAGGGCGACCGCATCCTGTTCGGCAAGTACTCCGGCACCGAAATCAAGCTGGATGGTGAAGATTTCATCATCATGCGCGAAGAGGAAGTCCTGGGCATCCTGACCGGCGCCGCCAAGAAAGAGCTCGCCGGATCACGCCGCTAACTTGTTTTTTGTTGTCATTAGTTTTTGTTGTCATCCTGAACGAGCGCCGCTTTTGCGCGAGTGAAGGATCTAAGTGAGCGACCGCGCGTTCCGTGAGCAAAGCGAACGGAACAATAAAGCGCGACGCGAACATCCATATTCGCAGGCCCAGCCTGCCATCACAAGCGAAGGAGATTTCAGATATGGCAAAACAGATCGTACATGGCGAGGAGTCGCGACAGGCGATTCTCCGCGGCGTCAACTTATTGGCTGACGCGGTAAAAGTCACTCTCGGCCCCAAGGGCCGCAATGTGGTCATCGAGAAGAAATTCGGCTCACCGACCATCACCAAGGACGGCGTCACCGTCGCGAAGGAAATCGAACTCAAAGACAGCCTCGAAAACATGGGCGCACAGATGGTGCGCGAAGTGGCTTCGAAGACCTCGGATGTTGCCGGCGACGGCACCACCACCGCCACCGTTCTGGCCCAGGCGATCTATCGCGAAGGCGTGAAGACCGTCGCAGCCGGCGCCAACCCGATGGCCATGAAGCGTGGCATCGAGAAGGCCATCACCGCAATTTGCGGCAGCCTCGACAAAGAAGGCAACCGCATCAAGGGCGAGCTGGACAAGTTCTCCAAGCCCGTCACCGGCGACATGATCGCCCAAGTCGGCACCATCAGCGCCAACAACGACGAAACTATTGGCAACATCATTGCTCAGGCCATGAAGAAGGTCGGCAAGGATGGCGTCATCACCGTTGAGGAAGCCAAGACCCTCGAGACCCAGCTGGACGTGGTTGAAGGCATGCAGTTTGACCGCGGCTATCTCTCTCCTTACTTCGTGACCGATCCCGAGCGCATGGAAGTTTCGCTCGAGAACGCGTACATCCTGATCAACGAAAAGAAAATCAGCTCGATGAAAGATCTGCTGCCCCTGTTGGAGCAGATCGCGAAGAGCGGCAAGCCGCTTCTGATCGTGGCTGAGGACGTCGAAGGCGAAGCGCTTGCTACCCTCGTCGTCAACAAGCTGCGTGGCACGTTGCAAGTCGCGGCCGTCAAGGCTCCCGGCTTCGGCGATCGCCGCAAAGCTATGCTGCAGGACATTGCCACCCTCACCGGCGGCAAGGCCATCACCGAAGACCTGGGCATCAAGCTGGAGAACGTCCAGATCGGTGACCTCGGCCAGGCCAAGAAGATCACGGTGGACAAGGACAACACCACGATCGTCGAAGGCAAAGGCAAGCACTCGGACATCGAAGGCCGGGTGAAGGAAATCCGTAGCCAGATCGACAAGACCACCAGCGACTACGACCGCGAGAAGCTGCAGGAGCGGTTGGCGAAGCTGGTTGGCGGCGTGGCTGTGATCAAAGTCGGAGCCGCGACCGAGACCGAAATGAAAGAGAAGAAGGCTCGCGTCGAAGATGCGATGCACGCAACCCGTGCGGCCGTGGAAGAAGGCATTGTCCCCGGCGGCGGCGTGGCCCTGGCCCGTTGCGTCAGCGCTCTGGACAAGCTGAAGCTCGAAGGCGATGAGCAAATCGGCGTCAACGTCGTTAGGCGCTCCCTGGTAGAACCGTTGCGTCAGATCGCCGAGAATGCCGGCGAAGAAGGCGCAATCGTTCTGGGCAAGGTCAACGACTCCAAAGACAACAACTACGGCTACAACGCCCTGACCGGCGAGTACGAAGATTTGGTCAAGGCGGGCGTGCTCGATCCGACCAAGGTAGTGCGCACCGCACTGCAGAACGCCGGCTCGATCGCCTCGTTGATGCTGACCACCGAAGCCCTGGTAGCGGAGATCCCGGAAGAGAAAAAGGGAGCTCCAGCCGGCGGCGGACACGGCGGCGGTATGGAAGGCATGTACTAAGAACAGTCGTCAGTCTTCAGTCGTCAGCTAAGAGCGGCGACGGGCGGCGGACTTCAGACCTCGGCAAAAGCCCTGCGCGCAAGCGCGGGGCTTTTGCTTTTTGCAGCGCCCCCGGCCGGGAGTGGCACAAGTTGTGTGGAGGCACCGGCTGTGTGGGGACGGGCGCCCCTCGCCCGTCCTAGCCGAGCGGAGCTCGGCAGCGGTTTTGTGTCTGGCTCGCTCGCTCACGGCACCCAGTTCGGTCCGATGAGTTCTCGCAGCGTGTCGGGCGTTGCCCATGGAGCTGAACCTGCGCCCTGCCACTAGCAAGGCAATGCCCGCCAGACTAGCAAAGCTTAAATCCGATCTGATGGGTGCCATGTATGCGGACAGCAGTTGTCAGGTCACCTCTACTCCCGAGCGTGCCCCGTCCAAGCTTCGCTTGGGCGGGCGTTTTCTGCAGTGGGTGCACGTGCCCTTTTCCACCACACCCCCGCCCAAGCGGAGCTTGGACGGGGCACCCCACTGTGTCGGATTCGAGAAGGTTTGAGACACGCGGGCGAGGGCGCCCGCGCCACACGCCCTCATCGATCGCGTACAGCATTGTCTGTAGCGCGGATTTGCCTGATGACCCGCCGAAAGTGCTCACCTTGCCTTTTCTGGCGTCTTATCCCTCACAAAACGTGGGCCTTTGCCCTTGGCAGTGCTCGTGCTCTTACCTTGGCGAGATCAATTCTGGAGGCCATCATGCCCAACATACATGTTGATAAGGTTGGCGAAATGACTGTGGTTGAATGTGAGGGACGGTTTGTCCGCAGCGATGAGGCGTTCAAGCTGCGTGACGCGGTTACGGGCCAACGCAATGCCCGCCTCATTGTGCTGGACCTCACGGAAATGCGTGCCATCGGCGGAGGAGGAATCGGCGTGCTGGTATTTCTGCAGCGCTGGTGCCGCGATCACGATATTCGATTTAAGTTGTTCAATCCCTCGCGGTCGGTGCAGGACAGGTTGGAGAATACCAACGCAATGTCGGAGTTCGATATTGCTTCGCTGGACGAGATGATGGCATTGCTTGGCCAGGCTGACCGGCGATATGCGCTGGCTTCGTGAGTAGGTTCGCACGTCTGTCAGCGATTGAACTGAATAGCTTATAGGGGTCCTCTCGACTTCGCCCGGGGCAATCTCTTCGACGGCGTAGCTGCCTCGCCTCGCGAAGCAGTTACTCCAGTCAGGACACGGTTCACTGCACGCGCAAGATCAGTTGTGTGCCGCTGTCCAGATGCACGTTGCCGGTGTTCGAGGTCAATATTGCCGCCGGGCCTAACGTGTCCAGATTCAGGCCTTTCATGCCGACCACCCCTTTACTCGTGGGACTAAGCGGGACGACGGTGGAATCACTTGTACGGTTAGGCCCCATCGGGTCAGGAATGGGGGCGAGGTCGCCGGGATATGAGGGAGGGACACCCTGAGTGGATGCGTCCCCGAGTGGGCCGCGCTGGCCGGGCATGGCGACGCCTCCTGAACGGTCAGCCCGGGGCACATTGCCTTCGGGACTGCCCAATTGCAACGGTCTCGCGATTGCCTGTACGGCCACTTGCAGCGGCACTTCGCGTCCGTCTTTTAGCAGCATGCGATCAAAGGTAATTCCTATCATCGAATCGGGAGAAGCCTTGCTGCGGGCCTTGGCTTCGGTTACATGCCCGATGATTTTCGTGTTGCGGGGAACCACGATCTGACCATGTGCCAGCAGATCGGTTGCGGTTCTGGCCTCGACCCGGTCGTTCGCCTTGGCTTTCTTGGCGTCCAGTGACTTCGACAGCTCGACGGAGAGGATAGTTCCCGACGGCGGCCCATCGGCGGATGTCGGGGCCTTCACGGCGGCCGGCGAATTCGTTGTGGCTGGCTCCGTTTGCGCGCACGCCAGCGCCGTCAACCCGAGTATCACGGCCGTCAAGCAGGAACTTTTCTTCATCATCGTGATGCACTCCCCGGTTCGTCTTTCGTGGTCAGCAATTCGTTCATGCTTCCCTGCTGATTATGATGCGTCCCGTTAGAGCCAGGTTCCCTTCCTGTAGCTCCTGTACTCCTCGCCAAACCTGGCCTCGAGAACCTTGGCCTCCTGATGGGCGCGAATGATTTGAATGGGAACCAGCACCAGCAGGAGAAGGAACGCGTAACGATATTGCAAAGCAATCAGGACGCCCAGAAGCAGCAAGGCGCTGAACACGTAGATCGGGTTCCTGATCTTCGAATAGATCCCCCAGGTTACAAGTTCTCGCGCCTGCGGGGTCACAGAAAATGATTTTCCCAACTGCCAGCGCGCGGTAAACAGCAATACAGCGGCTGGGACGGCAATACACAATCCGACGAGGCGCGCCGCATTCCACTCGCCATGACGGAACACCACCGCGGAGATGGCGATCAGCACCAGGCAAAATTGCACAATGAAGAACGGCGTGATCTTTTCGCTGCGGAAAACAGAAGTTGTCATCGCTTTACGAATCCTTGGCGGATGCTATGGATATAGTCGGTGTAAGCCGGCATCGACCCAGAGGCGCGGACCGCCATCGCCACCTGGCCGCGATGATAGGCAGAGTGCATGATCAGGTGCATCAGGATGTCATCCTTGCGGCTGCTCCAGGGCTCGCCCTTGCTGTTGCGATAGCTGACCAGTTGGGCCAGATCGGCTTCGCTGCTGTGGGTCAGGTAGTTCTTCCAGAGGGCGGGTAAATCCGCCGCCTGCCTATCGCATTCTTCAATGGTGAACTTAGGCCAAACCGGAAGGCTATGTGGTTTCTGTTCGAGCCGTTCGATCCACAAGTGTTGTGAGGAGAAAATGTGGGCCATCAATTCCAGGGCGCGAGGCAATGGGGCTGAAGCGCGCAAGCCGGCGAGCACTTCCTCATTCGCCCATCCGTCGTAGTCGAAGAGACGGGTAAAGTGTTCAATCAGGTCCATGACATTATTCAAACACAGGCGGCGGCTTTGCGCACACGACGCAGCCATGTGGAACCGGGTCTCAGACCCGGTCGGGCCGAGCGCAGCTCGGCTGCTTTTTCTCCGAGGCAAGAAAAAAGCGCTGTCGAGCTGCGCTCGACCTGGACGGGTCAGAGACCCGTCCCCACACGACCAAAAAAGCCCCGCCGTGGAGCGGGGCTGGTAGACGAAGCAGTGATTTCAAGTCTTAGTTCTTGTCGTTCTTCTCCTGCATGTCTTCTTTGGCTTCGTGGGCTGCGGCCTTGTGGCCAGCCATAGACAGCGCAGCCATGAAAGGGGCTGCGGGAGCGGGTGTTTTCACCTGGCCGGTAAGGACTCTGCGGAAACCTACCTCGCGGCCGTAGATCGCCTTGGTCGAATCATCATCCTGCTCGATCACGGCACCCTCGAGGGTGAGGCCGGCAAACGCGCCTTTCGAACGCGAGTACGTGAGCAGCTCCGAATTCATTTTCCAGTCGGTGCCAGCCGACGCATGGCGGCCCACCGGTCCGGCCGCGGCGGAACCTTCTCCGCTGACCTGAAATTTGCTGGAGAGCAGATGCTGCAGACCCTTGTCGTTCATCACCAGCATCACCAAGTCGACGCCTTCCACGCCGATCTGAAGACCCCAGCTTCCGCCACCGACGGACACGAATGCAGGTGCGCTCCAGCCTGTCGCCGTCCGACAGCTGGCCACACCGCGTCCATGCTTGCCGCCGACTATGAAGCCGCCCTTGATCAAGTGCGGGACCACAACGATGCATTTCGCGTCGTCCAGCACTTCTTCCGGGATGCCCTTGTCCGGCGCATCCATAATTTGCTTGAGCACGTCGCCGGCATTCTGCAGCCGCTCGACAGAATCCTCTTTCGCATCGGCAAAAGCCATGCTGCCGAGTAACGCGACCAAACTTAGTATCAGTGCAAAAGATCGTTTCAAGTGTTCCTCCTTGGAATGCCTCGAAATAACTGAGATATGTTGACGGACTGTAAGGTCCCTGCAAGAACTCTGCGTCAGACCGCTGGTCTGCGACCGGTTATGAGCTGGATCAGCAACACGACGACCGCGACCACCAGAAGAATGTGGATGAACCCACCCAGCGTGTACGAACTCACCAGGCCGAGCAACCACAGTACCAGCAGAATCACAAAAATCGTCCAAAGCATAAGTCACCTCGTGTTCGATTGAGAGCAACCCTGGCCCAACGACGGCTACTTTGATCCGTCCGCCCGGATTGGAGTTGCACGGCGTCACTGCCAATGCGTGCGGTTTTGCTACGGTGAACACTGTAGAAAACGTAAGGAGTAAACGTTAGTTTGTGTGGGGACGGGTCTCTGACCCGTCCAGGGCGAGCGAAGCTCGACAGCGCTTTTCTTGCCACGGAGAAAAAGCAGCCGAGCTGCGCTCGGCCCGACCGGGTCTGAGACCCGGTCCCACATGGTTTGTGACGTTTGTGTTCTAATTTCAACCCGAGGTCTTCACAATCTGATCATGAATTCTGCGGTCCCAAAGACTTCGATTGGGTGGTCGGTCTTGATCTCGGTTTTCCTGTGTCTCAGTTGCCTTACGCTATGGGCTCAGACTCCGGCCGCGCCTCTACCTCAGACTTCCGGCGTGCCATCGCAATCCGCACGCGCTGATACCGACTTCGCGGAGGCGCGCAGGCTGTTGCAGCAGGGACGATACGACGAGGCGTTGTCGCAGCTTTCAGATTTAGCCGCCACGAACCCGTCCATGAAAGGCCTGGCTTTCGAACTGGGCACCGCTTACTACAGGAAGACGGATTACATTAAGGCGATTGACCCGCTCAAGCGGGCGGTGGCGGAAGATCCGGAGAACAAGGAAGCCATCCAGCTGTTGGGTCTCTCCTACTATCTTTCCGGGCGGCCGGCGGAGGCGATTCCGCAGCTGGAGAAAGCGCAGGCCTGGTATCCCCGGGCCAACGTGGATGCTTCCTATATTCTGGGCTTGTGTTACATCCAGACCAAGGATTACCCGCAGGCGCGGAAGTCCTTCGCACGCATGTTTGAAGTCCCCCCGGACTCGGCCGCCAGCTACCTCTTCACCGCGCGCATGCTGTTGCGGCAGGAATTCGATCCCATTGCCGAGGAGTACGCTCAGAAGGCCATTGCACTCGATCCCAAACTGCCGCTCTCCCATTTTTTTTTAGGAGAGCTACACCTTTACAAGTCCCGCGTCCCCGAAGCGATCGCCGATTTTCAGCAGGAGCTGGCCATCAACCCGGGCCACGCGCCGACTTATTACAAGCTGGCTGACGCCTACTCCCGCGTCCAGAAATACGATGAGGCGGAAAGGCTGCTGCAACGCTCCATCTGGCTGGATGCAACTTCAACCGGACCTTACATCCTGATGGGGAAGGTGCTGGAAAAAAAGGGTGAAGCGGAGCTCGCGGTGAGGGCCCTGCAACATGCTTTGGGGATGGATCCAAACAATTCCGTGGCCCACCACTTGCTAGGCCAGGCCTATCGTGACATGGGCAGGAACGAAGACGCAGAGCGGGAACTGCAAATCGCCCAGCAGTTACAGGAAGGCAGCGGCAAGCAGTAGGCACGACTGAAGTCGAATCCTTCCCGTTGCGTCGCATCCATGAAATTGGGAGGGTACGAGTTTACCCGTGCCGCGTCCGTCTACCGCCACTGCGGCTTTACCCGGTGAGAAGTGTCATTACACCACCCCAACGGCTGTTTATCTCCTTGGAATCGCAGGCCCCGCCGGTCGCCATCCAACCGCCAGTGCCGGGTTAAGGCCTGCGAGATTCTGGCCCGGTGGAGCCTCTCCCAAGGCGGCTTGCTCTGGGTTCTGAGTGTAAGCGATGTTTCAACAACTATTGCTGCACAGTTGGTTCGGCGTACTTGGGCAAACCACAGTGGACACATCGCCGTGCAAACGTGTTGTGATACCACCATTTCGCGAAAAACAATTTTCCACATCTCGGACAGGGGAAGCGCAAGAACAGGTTCCCAGAAATAACGAAGAACGCCATCCACACGAAGGCCAGCACAAACGCGGGAGTGAACGTAGAGAACAGGCGCATCGACAGCACTGCAACACCGAATACGACTGGTACGTAGCCGATGAACGCGAATAGAACGATATTCCGTCGCTTTCGGTACTCGCTCCAACTGTCAAAAGACGGCTCCATTCACGGCGAGTCTAGCGCAGCCTTGCCTAGCTGTCGACAACAGCGTTAGCACCAGCTTCCGAGTAGAGGAGACCCGGTGAGCTGTAGGCATCCTTTGGCTGTATCCGCTGTTTCCAGCTTCGTGCCCGTTTAAGTCCACCATGGCTCATCGGGGATCTCCCCCCTCACGGACCCCACCGTGCAGATTTCCCGCAGTGGGTTCTTCAGGCGTGACTCCCCGCTCCCGCCCGGGCATGTGTGATCCGAGGTAGTAGCAGCGGGTACTGACGTAGGAGTTCTGCAAACCTCTCCCACGTCAGCTGCTTTCCACGTGTCCGGCGGCTCAGCCATTCCCGCCAGATGCAACGGACTCTCTGGTAGAACTGCCGAATAGCGCGGTAGTTCGTGCGTCGTCCGTAGTACTGGTAATGGCCGCGGAGCTTGGCGTTCAGGGTTTTCTGCTGCTCGTTCACAGCATCGTGCCGGTGCTGTTTGCACCATTCCCAGATTGCCTTCAGCCCTCTACCAAGCCGCTTGGCAATGGTCTTCACGTGTACTGTGAACTTCCCCTGCCGGCTGCGGGCGCATATGTGCACAAAGCCCAAGAAATTGAAGGTTGCAGGTTTCTTTCCCTGCTTCCTCGCGTTCTTGGCTGCATATCGCCCGAACTCGATCAGCCGCGTCTTCTCCGGGTGCAGAGTCAAACCGTATTTCTCGAACCGTCTCGGCAAGACCTCAAGCACCTTTTCCGCGTCCTCCTTGTGCTGGAAGCACAAGATGGCATCATCAGCAAAGCGGATCTCGTAACCTTCCCCTTTTAACCGGGGCTTCACTTCGTTCTCGAACCACTCATCGAGAATGTAGTGCAGGAATATATTGGCCAGGAGCGGACTGATGGGTTGCCCCTGTCCTGTACCTGTTTCGCTCACGAGTAGTCTGCCGTCTTCGATGACTCCGACTTTGATCCATTTTCCGATCAGGCGGAGCACGCTTCCGTCGGTTACCCGTTTCTCGATCATCTCGACCAGGGCCGATCTCACTATCGAGTCAAAGTATGAGCGGATGTCAATCTCCAGAATCCACCCTATGGGCCGGGTACAGATGATCCGTCCCACTTCATCCAGTGCTTGGTGTTGCCCCCGTCCGGGTCGAAACCCGTACGAGCAATCGAGAAAATCCTGCTCATAGATGGCATTTAATAGGTCAACCGCCGCTTTCTGCACGATCTTATCCTCGAGGGCGGGAATCGAGATCGGCCTCTGTTTCCCGTCTTCTTTGGGAATATAGACACGTCGCAATGGTTGTGCCCGATACTTGCCTTCTTTGAGCCGCTGGTGGAGCTGTTGGATATTCTCCTCTACGTTCGTCTCGTATTGTTCGTACGTGACGCCGTCGATCCCGGCACTGGCGTCCTTTCGAAGACCCCGGAATGCCTCATACATCTTCGCAACTGTGATCAGGTGAGCGATAGAGTTGAACTGCCGTTTCGGATCTTCCTTGGCGAGTTCAGCTATTCTGTTGATGTCTGTGAACATATCGTTTCGAGCTCAGCGTCTCGCTATGTTTCCTTTCAGCAGATTCGTACGCTTGCTTCCCCCTTCCCTCCAGTGGGTTCCGTGGCCGCCCCTTGCGGGAGCCCTGCGGTTCCCCACCTTCATCGGTACTATAGGGTCGTAAGACTGCTCCAGCATCCGTCCGTGCTTCCTCCGGTCGACCCTCGGTTGCACCTACCTCTCGATCCATTTCCAGAGGCGGTCCTCCTGGTGTGAGAGGAGATGGAGAGCTCTCTTCGGTTCCTGGGCCATCCCTGTGGAGCATGCCTTGGGCTAGAGACCCCGGCGAGTCGGCGCAACCTCGCATTAACGGTCGCCGCCAGATACTGCCTTCCGCTGGCGCAAACACGTCGGCCTCGCAACGATACAAGATTTCGGGGCTGAATCCTCACGGCCTGCTACCTCGTTGTCTACGCTTCGCACCCACCAGTCACCCGGTGAATGGCAAGACTCACTACTGACCTGTCTGCTCGACTTTGATCAGGCGGGATTTGCACCCGCTGGATGACATTAAGAGGTTTCGCTTATCTCACTAACAGTTCCTCCTCTTCCAAGCTTTTCCGAACGCGATGCGCCGTTTGTTCGCCAAACTCCGGGTCGAGGTGTGCTTTGAAGGTTGCTCGGCTGCGGAGAGTCTTCGTCGAAGCGTCCGTAGTTCACGCCGGAAAAGCAAACCCCGGCGGCTGAAGCCGAACGCGTTTAGCAGACGTGTGGCACGATTGAAGTCGTGCCCTTCCGTTGCCGTGTCCGTCCCACGCGTCGCGCATGAATAACGGGCCGAATCATTTCACCGCTGAAGATGTCGCGCCCGTCTGCTCTTTCGCCAGACGGTCCACCCAATCCTTCGGAAGTTCGTGGAGAAATACCAGGAACGCGCCATTGGTCCAGCCAAAGCCGATTACGTTCTGCTGATATCCCGCGTGGACCCCCGATTCCGAGGAGCGGGTCACCACGTTGTATTTTTCCCGGATGGTTCCATCGCGGCGGAAATTCTCCGCAATCGTGCTCAGGAAATTGTACGAAATCCGGTTGGCTTCATCGTTGAACCCGTACCGCCGCAGACCCTCGATGGCGATAATCTGGGTCGGCGCCCAACCGTAGGGATAGTCCCATTGCACATCTGCATCCGTGGTGCTCATGGCCAGCCCTCCGGCTTGTTCGAACAGGCCCAGGTTATGCGCCAGTTCGCGGGCTTGCTCGGGAGTGGCGACCCCGGCCCACAGCGGATAGAAAGTCGTAACGTATTCGTAGGAGGAACGCACGCCGGTATAAAAGTTGTAGTCGAAAAACAGCCGGCGAGCCGGATCCCAAAGGTATTTCTGGATCCGGTCTTTTCTCTCCTCGGCACGCTGCTGGAACCTTTGCGCGTTCTCCGTGTGACCGAGAATCTGGCTCATCTCCTGCAAGTCTTTCTCGGTCTTGTAGAGCAGGCTGTTCAAGCAAATCGGAGCATAGTGATGGGTGGCAGCGCCGTAGGGTCCGAAGCGAAAAGAAATATCGAAGCCCGATTCGCGCATCGAGCGGTCGCCCTTGTAGTAATCCGGACTGAGATAAATTTCGTTTGTCTTCTCACATTCCGGTCTGGCCATGGTCGTGGCCGCATCGCACAGTTGCACGGAAAACTGGAATCCCACGGGTGGAGGCGAGCCGGGCATATTCTCCACCAGGTAGCCGCGGCTGACTTCAGGATGCAGGAGAAAATAGTTTGCCACCTTGCGGTGGATTCCAGCTTCGTCCTTCAAGCTCTCCGGAGCTGGACCGCTTCCAAAATCGTAATAACGCGCAAGGCCCGTAGATCCGGCTGTGTGGGGCTCCCGGTTCCAGGTTTCATAGTCCTTGCTGGCGTAACCGTACGCTTTTTCCAGCCAGGCGCGGTTTTCATGTCCGGCCGCCTTGTCGGCCTCATACACCGCCATGATCATCGACGTGAGAAACGGAGGTTGAGAGCGAGTGAGGTAGTAGGCGCGATTCGCGTTCAGGATGGTGCCGTAGTGTTCGATTTCGAAAAAGAAATTTTCCACCATGCCCCGGGCCAGATCGATGCGCCCGTCGCGCAGCAGTCCGAGAATAATGAAGTAGCTGTCCCAGCCATACATTTCGTTGAACCGCCCACCCGGAACTACATACTTGTTCTCGAGGTAGAGCAGGCCAGGAGCGATTTTCCCCGGATCGACCTGCCCCGGTGCCGTGATGACTGCAGGTAGCGGCCGCACCTGAACCTTGCAGCGCTGCTGCAGGTCCTGCACCGCGATGGGAGCGGGAAAGTCAGCCGGCAGATACAGGACGGAAGCCTCGGTCAGCTTGGGATCCATGACCGTCTGGCAGTCCATCATCGAGCGGGTCAAGGTGTCCCAGCCCGATGAAATGTAAGTCAGGATGGGGACCAGACCCTTGTCGGGTGTTGAGTTCTTCGTTTCAGCTGCACAGGTGCTGCCGCTCGCCACGGCAAGCCACAGACTGAAAAGAGTAAGAACAAGAATCCGGTTGAACCTCTTAGGGACAGAAGCCGCTGTTGAGGTAATCATGAGGTTTTTAAGTTGGGCGCGTTTCGTCAACCGCGCAGCATTGCAAGCTCGGAAATTCCTGTTAAATCAGCTTTGTTTTTGGGCTAGTCTCGCTACCGCAAAGTTCACTACTTTACCATGTACAAGGCTGGTCAGATCGAGATCTTTAGCCGCTGGCGGCGCCACGAACCACGTGGGGACAGCCGCCCTCGGCTGTCCCCACGTGGTCCGTGCCCCTTACGGTACGCCCGAGACGCTATAGAGCACAGTGCCGTGCGGCGGCAAGTTTACACTCATAGAATCCGCGGCACCCAGATCCTTGCGTTCCCAAAGATCCCTCAACTGGTATTTCGCCCCGGACAGGCCCAGATCGTTCCACGCATAGTGCAAGGTCGCAATGGCCTCGGTCAGGTTGAAGGCGGCCAGGTAGTAGCCATCGGTCTTGCCCGATTTTGCCACCCACACCACTGTCTTGTCGGTCGAGATAACCGGATGATTGCTGCTCGAGTGCTGATCCACTGCGATCACCTCAGGATTGGTGAGCAGCGAAGTCGTCCATGCATCGGCTTTCGGCAAGTCGCCACCGACCATGAGAGGCGAGGGAAAGATGCACCACAAGGTGACAAATGCTCGCTGCTCGTCATGCGTAAGCCGGGTGTAGCGCGGCTGGCCCCATCCCGGAGCCGGCCCCAGATACCCCAGGGGCAGCATGTCGGCATCCGGCCAATGTCCCGGTTGCGCCTTCCCCGCCCACTTCGCGACGTTAGCAAACTGATCTCCCAATCCCTGGGGATACTCGACGATGCTGTGCCAGAGGTCCCATATATCGTTCGAAATTCGCCACATCTGCGCGTATTTGCGCATCTCTTCGGCTTTCTCCAGGGGCGCAGGCCCCGGAGACAGGCTCAGAGTAATCGGCCGGCACACTTTCGTGAGCGCTGTGCTTAACATTCGAATTTCATCGGCTTTGTAGGGGCGGCTGCTGATGCAATCCACCTTAATCAAATCCACGCCCCAACTGGCGTATAGCTTCGCGATCGAATCGTAGTAGGCTTGCGCTCCCGGCTTCGAGCCTTCGATGCCGTAGTTGTCGAAGTTCCAGGGACAGGTGTCGGAAGAGTCTGCCGCATCGGCCGCGTGGAAAGAAGATCCTTCGACCGGCAGATTTTTCTCCAACGCCTGTTTCGGAATGCCGCGCAGAATATGAATGCCAAATTTCAGACCGAGTGAGTGGATGTAGTCCGCCAGAGGCTTGAAGCCGGCATCATTCACCGCCGACGGAAACCGGTTTACGGCCGGAGTGTAACGGCCATATTTGTCCAGACTGTAAAGTGAGGTCTTGGAATTTCCCTCGGGAATCGGATTGGTGACATACCACTCCATGTCGACGACGACGTACTGCCAACCAAATGGCTTCAAGTGCTCGGCCAGCCATTGAGCGTTGGCTTTGACGTCCGCTTCCTTGACCGTGGTTCCGTAACCGTCCCAGCTATTCCAGCCCATGGGCGGGGTTCCGGCCAGGAGAGACGAATCAGTTGCCAGTCCCAGGGTCGCACTCCCCAAAACCAAGACCAACGCAAGACCGAACGGAAACGTCCGTTTTTTCACCTTCGTTTCTCCGCCATGAGGATTTCTTCGCTTTTCGGAACGGGTGTGCTTGATGTCTTCGACGAATTTCTTGGGCAACGGTTGCCCAGCTTACATCAATCGGTCAAGTCATGCCGGATATTGGTCGTAACAAGGTTTGAAGCCGGGTGCCGGGTGCCCCCACCCTTCGTTTTTCGAAGGGTGGGATTCTACGCTCGTTTATATCTTAGGATTTTCCTTCCTATGCACGGATGATACCGTGCTCCACTCATTCGCAAAAAACGCGAATGAGTGGAGCACCCGGCAGTCACCGGTTCGCGGCTGCAAACGCGGCATCCTCGGAACCCTCCGGGTTGCGGTAGCCGAAAAGTTGGCGTTCCTTGACCATTTGTGCGACCTCGGGAGGCACCATGTCCTCCCATGAGGCGTCGTTCTCTTTGATTCGTTTCAGTACATCACGAGAGAATATGTGCAGCACGCTTTCATCAATGTTGTCAAGCTGCTTGATTCGCCCTCGCTCCACCAGGTGCCGGAAAAGATTGTGTTGGGTACCAGGTATTTCGAGATTCTCTACCGTCTTGAGCTGGCCGGTGACGTGATCTCGCAGAGGGTACACATACAGCCGCAGATCTTTGGTGAATAACTTTCCGAAGGCCTCGAGAATGCCGCCCTCCAGTTCCGTGTAGTACTGCTCGCTGAAAAGATCGAGGACATTGACCACGCCCAGGGTCACTGCAATCGGTTCGGCGGTGTATCTCGTCAGATACGCGGCCAGTCGGTAGTACTCGAAGTAGTCGGAGATCAGCACCGTCTTCCCTACGGCTCCCAGCGCGTCAGAGCGCGCCAGGAAATCGCTCAAATCAATCTCCCCGGCTGCGAGCAGGTTTAACATGTGAACGACACCCATGGACACGTAGCCGGCGATAGCCTTTTGCGCCAATTCGGCCAGGAGTTGAAATCGAATATCAGGCCCAGTGACATCGTCGGCCGGTGGGGCGGCGACGAGTTCATCATGGTCCTGGACTGCGATCTTTCCGGGGCACGTTCCCAGATTGAGCGGATGAAGAAGTGGGTGTTGGGCGACTACACCCTTCAGGTCGGAACCAACACGATAAAGATCAATCTGGATGCCTCCATCGGCGTAGCGCAATGGCAACCGGGCGAAACCGCTGTGCAGATCACCGAGCGTGCCGACGCTTCCATGTACGACGTTAAGGAACTATCACGGAGCAGTTAGCACGCGATGTAGTCCCAGCCCAACCGCGCACCAGCTATCCTTCTGAGTCTGAATATCTTGGAAGCAGGAGGTTCATTGCAGCCGCTAAGGCGAGCGCCGCTGCGAGGATTACCAGCAAAGAGGTATAGGAGCCAGTCGAATCAAAGGCGCGGCCCAGAATCACCGGACCGATGGCCGCCGCCGCGGCATAAAACGTCCAGGTAACTCCGTAAAGCGTGGAAAAAGCGCGCAGCCCGAAATAACGAGTCAGCAAGTAAGGTGTAATGGCCGCCTCGCCACCGGCCCCGATGCCAATCAGTGCAGCCGCAAGGCAGCCCGAAGGAAAACTATTCGCCCGGGCAAGCAGAAAAATGCCTGAGGCGGTAGCCAGGCTTATTAGAAAGGCGACGCGCCCCCCGAAGAACCGGTCCAGCAACCAGCCTACCCCGACACGCCCGAGCAGGCTTGAGCCACCCAGTAGGGACGCGCATAGCGCCGCACCACTGGCCGTGATTCCTCGATCCGTCAGCAATGCAGACATCTGAGTGATCGCTCCATTCATGCTGATCGAACTCACGCACAGGACGGCGACGATAATCCAGAACGCAAAAGAACGCAGGCCCTGCTGCCATGTCATTCCAGAGTGTGCGACTGGCGCCGACTGGGGAAGGAGCAGTCCACGTTCGCGGATGTAGCGCCAACTGAGCGGCAGGCCGAGCAGCAAGGCGATACATCCGAGCGCCGCGTACGCTGCCCTCCAGCCCGATCGGCTGATAATGCTTTGCGCCACCACCGGCAGGATCATGGCGCCCAGGCCCGATCCCACCATCACGAAAGCCAGCGCCAACCCTAGACGTCGCTGAAACCAGGTGGAAATGGATCGCGAATAGGCCAAATGAGCGGCACCATTTCCCACCACCCCCAGCACGAAGCAGGTCAGGTAGAACTGCCACACTCCGGAGCGCAGCAGAGCCAGCGAAGCGATGCCGCAGCCAAACACCGTCATGCAGGGAAGAATGATGCGGCGAGGGCCATAACGGTCAATCCAACGGCCCAGCAGCGGGGAGCACAGGCCCACGGTGACGGCGGCGATGGCGAAGCCGCTCGAGATGGCTTCGCGGCTCCACCCGAATTCCGCGCCCAGCGGTTTCACGAACACCGTGAACGTATAAACGAACAGCGAGCCGAACCCCGCCATCACACCTAAACACGCCGCCAGCACCACGCGCCAGCCGTAATAGGCGGAATTGAATTCACTCAGGCCGGGTGTCTCGTCGTTTTGGATTGTATTGCTGCTTTGAGGAAGAGTATTGGGCCCGCGCAGAAGTACCTCCGCCAGCATGTTAGCGGCTTTGAAGTTTCGGGTCTGAATGCTATCGGTCCCAGGATTCCAGGAATACTTTCAGAAATACGGATGACCCGGCCCGCTTCGCCGGACCATTCTACCTCGCTGAAGGCTTCTCTTAAAATTTCTCATTTGACATCCTACGGCTTCCGGGGTGTAAAACGTTGGATATCTGGCGGTGTGCGTACCTGAGGTTCCAGCATGACAGACAGCAAAAACTACAACACAACCGAAGACCTGCTGAAAAGAGTTTCGAGGCGCAGCTTCATTAAAGGAGTGATCAGCAGCGGCGTGGCCGTCTCTTCAGCGAACTATCTGTTCCGCGCCTCCACTCTTATGGGGCAACAGGCACCGGATGGGGTGGGAGAGCGGCTCATTACTCTCAACGTGAATGGGCAGCAGCGGCGGGTGGATGTGATGAAGCAGGAAACGCTGGCGTGGACGCTGCGCTACAAGTTGGGTCTCACCGGTACCAAGTTGGGCTGTGATCGTGCCGAATGCGGCGCCTGTACCGTCCTCATCGATGACGTGCCGCACTATTCGTGCTCTGTCCTGACCCACACCGTGCGCGGCAAAAGAGTCCAGACCATCGAAGGACTGGCCAGCCCCGACGGCACCCTTCATCCGGTGCAGCAGGGCGTAATCGATGAACAGGGCTTCCAGTGCGCGTTCTGCATGTCCGGCTTCGTGATGACGACGGTGGGATACCTGAAAACGAATCCCAACCCCAGCCGGTCCGAGTTGGCGCACGGCATCTCCGGCAACCTGTGTCGCTGCCAGGACTACGACAAAATCCTGAATGCAATGATGCGCGGCGCAGAGAACATGAGGAAGGTGAAACATGCCTAGCCCGGACGCGAAGCCTGGTCAACAGAAGTACAAGCTCATCGGCAAAGACTACACGACGCCGGATCTCTACGCGAAAGTGACCGGCAAGGCGAAATATGCGGAAGACTTCCGCGCCGAAGGCATGCTGTTCTGCAAGCTGCTCTTAAGTCCAGTGCCGCACGGACGTGTGAAGCACCTTGACTTAAGCAAAGCGCTGGCCATGCCCGGGGTCAGGGCGATCCTCACGCAAGATGACCTTCCTGCCCCGGCGGACAGCGTGACCGATCTGGGTGCAGTGATCAAGGCTAACAAGCAGGGCGAAAAAGCGCTCACCATGGAACCGCTGTACCACGGCGAACCGATTCTGGCCGTCGCGGCAGTGGATGAACTGACCGCCGCCGAGGCGATCGAAGCGATTGACATCGAATTTGAACATCTACCGTTCGTTGTGGATCCGCTCGACAGCCTCCGCCCCGGGGGACCGAATCCGCGCACCGAGGGCAATATTTGGATCAAGCCTTCCGTGGAAGCGGCCAAACCGGGAGAGAAACCACCGAGCCCTCCGCCACCCCAGGTCGGAGAACTTAAATGGACAGCAGCGGACTTCGCCGAATTCAAGGAAGGCCGCCTGCCCATGGGCAAAGCGCCGGAAGAGTGGTCCTATGGCGATGTGGAGGCTGCGCTCAAGAATGCCGCATTGGTTCTGGATGAAACCTTCGTGACGCCGGACACCAGCCATCAGACGCTGGAGCCTCGCACCGCCCTGGCCTATTGGCAGAACGGCAAAGTGTTCATTCACATGGGGACCCAAAGCACGGTGCAAACCCTGGCCGGTCTGGGACGCTGGCTGAATATGGACCCCAACCAGATCGTCCTGATCAGCGAATACACCGGCGGCGGCTTCGGCAGCAAAGCGACCGGTTACATCTTCGCAATTATCCCCGCACTGCTGGCGAAGAAAGCCAATGCCCCGGTAATGATGCGCATCAGCCGGGAGGAAGAACATTTCATCGGCAGGGCGCGACCCGGTTTTCAGGGCCGGATGAAGGTGGGCTTTTCCAAAGAAGGAAAAATAACCGCCCTGGATATGTTCACCATCTCGAACAATGGCCCCTACGATGCGAACGGCGATGCCAATGCTTCGGGAATCATCGTTTCCCTCTTGTATCAACCCGAGGCGATGCGCTGGCGCGGGGTGACGATGCTGACCAACACCCCGCCGCGAGGCCCACAGAGCGCGCCTGGCGGCATGCAGGGCATCATTATTATGGAGCCGATCCTTGCCAAGGCGGCACGCAAACTCTCGCTCGACCAGGTGGACATTCGAAAGATCAACGCTCCCGAAGGTAAAGCGCCATTCGGTCCGCCGCGGGACGGCAAGCGGGGACACTCGACCAGCGCGTTTCTGAAAGAAGCACTCGATCGCGGCTCGGAACAGTTCAAATGGAAGGAACGGATCGCGCGTCCGAAACGAAGCGGTACTAAGGTACGGGGCGTGGGCGTGTCATCGAGCGGCTTCTTCGCTGGCTCCGTGGGATACGACGGCTTGTTCGTGATCCGACCCGACGGCCGCATCGCCATCCAGTCAGGAATCGGCAACCTGGGAACCGAGTCCCTCAGCGATGTTCACCGCGTGGTCGCCGAGGTTCTGGGCGTGCCCTGGGAAAAGTGCGATGTGGAATGGGGCAACACCAGCAAGAACCTGCCGTGGACCTGCGTCTCCGGTGGCAGCCAGACGACCCACGCCATGACGCGAGCGGCACACGCCGTGGCCATGGATGGAAGGCAGAAGCTGCAAGACATTGCCGCCAAAACTTATGGCGGCAAGCCGGAGCAATACGAAGTGGCGAACGAACGAGTGTTCCACAAGGGCGGCGGCAAGAGCATGACCCTGGCACAGGCCGCGCAGCGCGCGATTCAACTAGGCGGTATCTACGACGGTCACGAAGCGCCCGCAGACGTGAACAAGTACACCAAGGCGTCCATAGCGGCGCTGGCCGGACAGGGACTGGTCGCGGCCGCCAAGGACAAGTATCCGCACGACGGCCAGTCGTTCTCGTATGTCGCCAGCTTCGCGGAAGTCGAAGTCGATGTGGAAACCGGCAAGTACTACATCACGGATTTTCTCGCCGTCGCCGACGTGGGCACGGTGATCCATCCCAAGTCGCTCGGCGGACAGGTGGTCGGCCGATCGATACTGGGCATTGGCCATGCCATTGGTCAGAAGTGGGTGTTTGACCCGCAGTATGGCCACATGATTTCACTGCGGTTCCACCATACTAAGCCGCCAACCATCCTGGACGTACCAACCAACATGCAATGGGCGGCGCTGGGTATTCCGGATCCCGAAACGCCGGTGGGAGCGCGCGGCATTGGCGAACCCCCGGTGGGTGGCGGCTGCGGCGCCATTTTGAATGCTCTCTCGGATGCGCTGGGGGATGAAATCTATCGCCGTGCACCAGTCAACCTGGACACGATTCTGACCTCGCTCGAAGCCGGGCGACCAATGCAGGATCCCTTGACCGCATTCATTTAACCGAATTTCTTGGACCCGGACCTGAAACGGAGAAAGTTATGGCTGTAATACGAGATGTCATGCCGGCGTTCCAGTTGTTTCAGCCCAGCTCCATCGCGGACGCACAAAAGCTCCTCGAACAACACGGCCAAGAGGCCTGGGTCATGGCGGGCGGGCTCGATAGCCTCGATTGGCTTAAAGATCGAATCAAGAAGCCCAAGGCGCTGATCGATCTGAGTGGGATCGAAGAGCTAAAAGGCATTCGCACTACAAACGACGGGATCGAAATCGGTGCGATGACGACGCTCACCGAAGTCGTGCGCCACGCCGTCGTCAAAGAGAAATACGGACTGCTGGCGCAGGCCGCAGAGCTGGTGGCATCACCCCAGATTCGCAACCAGGGTACGCTCGGCGGCAACGTATCGCAGGACGCGCGCTGCTGGTACTACCGCGCGGGCTGGCCGTGCTACCGCGCGGGGGGAAACATCTGCTACGCCGACACCCCGGTCGGTAGAAACCGTGAGCACGCCATCCTCCACGCCGAGCGCTGCGTGGCTGTCAATCCATCCGATACAGCGCCAGCCTTGATCGCGCTGGATGCCAAGTTTGTAGTGCGAACCCCCAAGGGCGAGCGCCTGCTCGACGCCGAGGATTATTTCGTCGGCCCCGAAATCGACATCACTCGGATGAACATCCTGCAACCCGGCTATTTGCTGACGGCAATTCGTATTCCCTCAACCTGGGCGGGCGCACAATTCTATTTCGAAAAGGTGAGCGACCGGAATGTCTGGGACTTCCCTTTGATGAACGTAGCCTCGGCGATGGTGTTGTCAGGCGATAGGATCGAACGTATCCGCATCGCGGTCAACGCCGCAGCGGCGCGCCCCTTACGATTGAAAATCGTGGAAGATGCGGTGCGCGGCCAGTCGCGGACCGCAGCGACGGGAGAAATGGCAGGCCAGCTGGCGGTCCAGGGCGCTGTCCCGTTGCAGTTCAACGGCTACAAGATCCCGCTGATGCGGAACCTGGTGAAGCGCGCGATCAGCGATGTGCAGGAGGCAGCATGGGCATCATAGAGTGGGCGACCAGTCCGCTGGGACAGAATGTTCCGATTCACATTGCGTGGTTTTTGATCTGGGCCGCGCTGATTGTGGGACTGCTGTTCCTCGTCGTGCATGCCATCTATCTCCGATATTTCGCCAAGGAGAAGGAATTCGTAGCCAATGCGTCTCCAAAAATCGCAAGCCAGCTACCCGCCCGCATCCCCAGGCACTCGCTGGCGGCGCGATTGTTTCACTGGATCATGGCGGCTTCGATGTTCACGTTGTTGTTTACCGCATTCCTGCCTAAGGTCGGCGTTCAATTCGATTGGGTCACCTATCACTGGATCGCGGGGACGGTGTTGACCATTTCCATAATTTTTCACATCATCCACGCTACCTTTTATATGGATTTCTGGTCTATCTGGCCGGATCGGGCCGATCTCGAAGACGCGTGGAAAAGGGTCAACCGCTTCATGGGAAAGTCGTCCGCGTTGCCGCGGAAATTCGCCAAGTATCCGTTGGAGAACAAGCTCTACCACGGCGCCATCATCGTGACCGGGCTGTCGGTGATTGTAACCGGCGTTTTCATGATGTTTCGCGTGCGCACCATTTTCTTTCCGCGCAATCCATACTTGTTCAGTGACATGACCTGGGGCATGATGTATGTGCTGCACGGCCTGGCGGGAGTCGGCCTCATCACGCTGGTGATCGTGCACGTCTATTTTGCGATTCGGCCTGAAAAGCTTCCCATCACCGCATCCATGATCGTCGGCACTATGAGCCGGGACTTTTACCTGAAAGAACATGATCCGGAACGCTGGGTGGTCGAAACCTCGACTTCATCTTCCGGCGGACAGCGAGGTTAATGAATGCCGGCTGAGTTCTCGGATCGCTGTGATGCGATAGAAGAGTGCTACGAGTTCATGCTGGCTTACGCGGGTCAGGGGCTACCCAGCGATGAAGGGAGCCAGTCGGGCAGCCAGGTCCGTGAATTCCTCCAGCGAGCGGTCAATGCGCTGACCGGTTTGGCCGAGAGTTGCACGAAGGCCGTGGGCAATCACGGGCTCGAGCCCGCCGAAAAATATCAGGCCTTCATTGCGGTACTCAAGCGCGACGCCCAGGATTCCCTGGCCGCTCTCGAGCTGGTGTTGGCTCAGCCGGCCATCAGCTCTCAGCTGATCGACAATCTGAACGCATCCATCCATCTTCGCGCACTGCTCACAGACCTTTTTCTTTTTGGCGACATTCTGACGACGCAACCTAAACGGGGTCAGGTCGTCACGAGCTAGGCTACAGCCGCATCGCCCAGAATTCAGGTGGAGTTGCTTTCGCCTCCTCCAACGTTAATCGACGTTTGTGCCGATAAGACAAATTGGCCATGTGGGCGACCACTGCCGAATGGTATGCCCGCAATAGAGTCGCGCCGTGAAAACTGTGATCGCATGGCTGATCTCTCCGAAACTTGAGTCCCGTCGACTCGGTGAAGAACCAGAGAAGGCCAGCTACCGGGTCGGTGCGAGAATTAGTTTTTGCACGCGCCAGTTCAACAACTCGCCAACAAAGAGTTCGTTTTCAGACGGACATGCGATCTCGTGAATCCAGCCAAACTGCTTTAGCTGCTTGCCCGACTCTCCGAGTACGCCCAGGATCTTTCCGTCCAGACTGAGCTTGTAGATTCGGCCGGGGTAGCCATCTGAGCTGTACAAGACCTGGTTGGGTGGTGGCGTGATGCATATCGCCCAGGGAGCGCCTGGCGCCATTGCCTGATTCCCGGTGATTGGCAGCTGTGGTTTGTTGCCAATGGCCGGGCGTGCGTTGGGATCGAAGGGCACATCAATCACGATCTGCCGCAGGACTCTTCCATCACCGTCGAATACCTGAATACGACGGTTGCCGCGGTCCGCCACGTACACATTTCCCTCGGCATCGGCTGCGATGCTGTGCGGAGTATTGAGCTGTCCGGGCTGGTCTCCAGGTTCGCCCCACGACTTAAGCCAGTTGCCGTTCTTGTCGACCTTCGCGATGCGTGAATTGATGTAGCCGTCGCTGATATAGGTGTTGCCGGCGGCGTCCCAAGTCATGTCGGTGACCTGGCGGAACATTCCGTCCACGGGCGGCAGCGGCGGTTTGGGATGCTTCAACGGCTCCGTGCCTTCGTCGGAGGCTTCCAGCTTGCGCCCAAACACCATGGCGACGCGGCCCTCCGGATCGAACTTGATGACCATGTCGGAGCCCTTGTCGGCGACCCAGATGTTGTCATCCTTATCGACTTTCACTGAGTGCGCGAATGACCAGGCGTACAGGTTGTGGCCAATCTCGCGGACAAACTTGCCTTCCCCATCGAACTCCAGGAGCTGCGCCGCGGCCGCGCCATAAGCGGGACCAGTGGTGTGGCCACGCGAGAAAACGAAGACGTGGCCTTTGGAATTTACGGCGACGCCGGCGACTTCGCCCAAATACAAATCCGAGGGCAGCTTCAGGAACCCGGGGACGGAGCGATAAGGGATTTCGGGCACGCGCGGTGATTGCGCGAACAGCGAACCGGTCAGCGAAAGGAGCAGAAGAAATACAACCCGTTTCATCGAAGCCTCCGAGCCCTGGACTTCAAAGTTTACCAGTTACTCCACGCGATGAAGTCCGCCTGGTCAAGCAATAAATCAGGTTGGAAGAAGGCGACCGGAAACATTCTGGTCCTGCGGTTGGCCTTATCCAGAGTCTGGTTACGTGGAGGGGCGAAAGCCGCGCTGGTTCGCCCACGCTCAGAAACATTTCAGTATCGGTCTGCGTAGCAAGGTGCGCCCAGCAGTTGCAAAATTTTGAGCTATTGCCTGGTCTGCAGGATGTGCTGACGTTCCTCTCATGGTTATAGGCTGTACCACGCGCAGCGTCGGCTTCAGCCCGAATTTCACCTTCGCCCAGGTCAGCCGGGTCCTCTGGCTTTAATTTCGGCTGGGCAGCAGATTCTGGCCTGCTGGTTTCTCCGTGCCCGTTGCGACCGGCGGAAGAAACTATCAATTGACGAAACGAGGCGCGAGTATACAATCGGTGTGGCTTCGCAGACCCGAACAAGAATGTGGTTCAGTCCAAGTTACGGGGTGCAAGGAGAGAGCTATGCTCGTTCGAAGAGTCGTACAGGGGTTGATTGTTTTGGCCGCGTTCACGCTCATATCAGGAGCGCAGGAAGAACCCAAGAAGACCATCCAGCAAGTGCCCATGAAGTCCACCTCACCGGCTTCTGGCAAAGAGATGTACGTAAGCTATTGCGCTGCATGCCATGGCGCAGAAGGTAAGGGCAACGGCCCCGCGGCCGAGGCACTGAAGACCCCGCCCTCAGACCTAACCTTATTGAGCAAGAACAACGGAGGAAAGTATCCGGCACTCAAAGTCGCCGGTTCCATTCGCGGCGATGCTGAGGTAGCAGCGCATGGCAGCAAAGAAATGCCAGTCTGGGGGCACCTGTTCCGCGCAGTCAGCGGCGGCCACGAAGCCGAGGTAGATCAGCGGATTAAGAACCTGGTCAGCTATATCAAGACTCTACAGGCCCAATAGAAGACGAGCGCTAGTCCTTACTGCTTTGCACTCCTCGGGATTGACGTGACTGGGCGGGCACAAGGGTCTAGCTTGAGACTGCCGGCGTCACTTCAGGGTGCTGCAACCATTTCGTGCTCTCGCAGTATTCGTACAGTTCTGCGCGAAACTTTGGATCCGCGATCTGGATCAGGGCCCTTGCCCGCTCGCGAATCGACTTTCCGTGCAGATATGCGACGCCATGCTCGGTCACGACATAGCGTACCAGTCCGCGCGACGTAACCACACCGGCTCCTGGGCTAAGCATGGGCACAATGCGCGAGATGGTCCCATTCTTTGCCGTCGATGAGATCGCGATGATGGGCTTGCCGCCTTTGGAGCGGGAGGCTCCGCGGAGAAAGTCTACCTGCCCGCCGATGCCGCTGTAGAACTGGTTGCCAATCGAATCCGAGCAGACCTGGCCGGTAAGATCGACTTGCAATGCTGAATTGATCGCGACCATGTTGTCATTTCGGGCAATCAATGCCGGATCGTTGGTGTAGGCCGTCGGATGAAATTCGAAGATCGGGTTGTTGTCCACGAATTCAAAAAAGCGCCTTGTGCCCAGGGCGAACCCAACGATGATCTTGCGCGGCTTGAAATTCTTGCGCGCTCCGGTGATCACGCCGCTCTCGATCAGGGGGACCACGCCCTCGGAAACCAATTCGCTGTGCACCCCCAGGTCTTTGCGATCTGCGAGGAAGGGCAGGACTGCGTCCGGGATACCTCCGACGCCGGTTTGCAGTACTGCCCCGTCTTCGATCAGGCCCGCTACGTTGCGCGCAATGGCAACGTGCATGTCGGTGACCTCTGGCTTCTTGAGTTCGCATAGCGGCCGTGACGATTCCACCACCGCATCTATGTCACTGACATGAATGAAGCTGTCGCCATAGGTCCGCGGCATATGGTCGTTGACCTGGGCGACAACGTAGCTAGCACACTTGGCGGCGGTCAGCGTGGTGTCCACGCCGACGCCAAAACTGCAAAAACCGTGTGAATCGGGAGGCGAGACTTCGATCAAGGCCACATCAATCGGCATAGCGCCGCTTTCAAAGAGCGCTTCAATCTCACTCAGATAAATCGGAGTGTAGTCGGCCCGGCCATCGTTGATGGCTGCCCGCACGTTGCCCCCGATAAACATCGCGTTGTGCCGGAAATGTCCCACCATCTCTGGCGCCACGTAAGGCGCGCAGCCCATCGTCATCATGTGAACGATTTCCACGTTGTACAGTTCGGGCGCGCGATGCATGAGAGCTTCCACCAGCGCCTCCGGCTCTGCGCAACCGGGCTGAATGTAAACTCGCGTGCCGGACCGAACGCACTGCAACGCTTCATCCGCCGTCTTAAGTTTATTTTTATATTCGGGTTCCCAGGACATGTCCTCTCTCCTCAGCTTGCCTTGCCGGCTGCGACAACTTGATGCTGGGCGTGCCCTTTGGCCATCTCTTCATAGCCCATGGCGGCGTAGTAAATTGCGGAATCAAAAAACTGGTCCAACTGCTCCAACAGTTCCTGCTGGCCAAATAGCTCGACGGGGTTATCGACGATCGACTCTCGTTTCAGGAACTCCCAGAGGTTCTGCTTGGTGAGAACAATGGCCCGAATCAACTGACTGAGAGGCACTCCCTGAGCGGCGCGACGGCCCCCAATCTCCCGGTAATGATGTTCGATATCTTGTTCTTTTCGTTCCAGTAGCCAATCGCCCAAATGGTGGTAGATCTCATACACCCGGGCGTTCAGTTCGTAACTTAGGACCTTGCGGTACTCGCGGAGTTGCTCAGAGGCTCGGACTTTCTCCGCCAGGTTTAGTGCCAGTTCGTTAGCGTGGGTCTCGATCAGCCGTACAAGTCTGTTGGAGAGCATCATGGTGGCCTCCCGGCTTCCTTCACTCACCGAGCAGTATGACCCACGCAAGCGGTTTTCATCCATGATCGAAAGCACCGCTGAATGTGACCTGGATCACACCCGGGATATTCGACGCAGGACAGGCAGCAATGGGCAGAGAGGGTTTGCCCGACTCACGCCAGCCTAGTCAGGACGCCACGCTTGTATCCGCCCAGGCCGCTTCTGCCGCAGTTGGAATGAAATTCATGGCGCGCTCGGCCAACGCGGTAATGGTCAGGCTGGGATTGACGCCGAGGTTGGCCGCCACTACCGATCCGTCGCAGATATACATATTCCTATAGTTGAAAACGCGATGGCGCGAATCAACCACGCCGTGCGCGTCAGAATCGGCAATGACGCAACCTCCGATGCAGTGGGCCGTGCTCGGAACGTTGAACAGGATCTCCGGAACCATGCTCATGGGGACCCCTCCAGTCATCTGCGCGAGCTTTTGGGCAAACTCATTTGCCCGGGGGATGTAGGTAGGCACTTTCTCCCCGCGACTAAGAAGGAACTTCCTGAACGGCCAGAACCAGGGACGTTGCCAGCGCATCTCGATCTCGCCATCGAGCGTCTGCATGCAAAGTAGAATTAGAAATTCCTTCGCCCAGCCCAACGGTTGCAGCACGCGCACGGTCCGGAAGGGGTGGCGCAGCAGAGAGCTGGCGAGATTCCTGAGCCAGAGCGCAATCCGCCGCGGCCCCGGGCGGCCATTGGTCAGGATCGTGGTCAGGAGGCCCATGGCATCGGAGCCGCGCGGATAGCGCACGGCTTCAATGTGGGTGTGCTGATCAATGTAGATGCCCGAACCGATGGCGATGCCCTGCGACAAATCTTCACGGCAGCCCGGCATACGCACCCCGATCAACGATTCGGAATTGGTGCGCACGTGTTTACCCAGCTGCGGACTGATGGCCGGCAGGGAGCCATTCTCTTTCAGTCGGAAGAGTAGTTCCATCGTGCCCAGCGAAGATGCGGAGAAGACCACCCCGCGGCAGGTGAAGCGCTGTGGCTGTCGCCAAATCCGCGCTGTGGAATTCAGGGTGCACACTTCGTATCCGTCCCCGCCGTCTCTCGAGCCCGCAAGCGGTGTAACGTTCACGACCTGGGTTTCAGGAAAGATCCGCGCGCCGTGCTTTTCCGCCAGATACAGGTAGGTGAGGTCCAGGGTGTTTTTCGCGCCGAAGCGGCAGCCCATCATGCAGCCGCCGCAGGCGATGCAGGTAGTTCGCTCGGGGCCTTCTCCCCCGAAGAATGGATCAGGAAAAACCTGATTGCCCGGTTCTCCCGGCTTGGGCTGGAAGATGCCTACTTTCGTGCGATAAAAAGTATGCCCGCAACCTGCAGCTTCAGCAGCGTTCTTCAAGAGATGGTCGGCAGGTCCAAGAATCGTGTTCTCGGTGACTCCCAACATCCGCGAGGCAGTTTCATAGTGACGAGGCATCTCCGCTCTCCAATCGGCCAATCCCGTCCACGAGCCGGTTTCCCATACTTTTTCAGGAGAAGAAAGCAGAGTACAAGCGTAGGTGACGGATCCGCCACCCACGGCACAACCATGAAGAATAGTCACATGCTTAAAGAAACGCATGTTGAAGAAGCCACGCAATCCGAGTTTGGGACGCCAGAACCAGCGACGGATGGACCAACTGGTATGCGGCAAGTTGTCGGGCGTCCAACGCCGGCCCATTTCCATAACCGCTACTCGGTACCCTTTCTCCACTAAACGATGGGCCGAAACACTGCCTCCAAAGCCCGATCCGATGACGATAAAGTCGAAATCAAATCGTTTGTCGCGGGCCTCCATACGAGTCTCCTAGGCCAACCGGTAAAGTTTCCAGCCAACCGCGATCAGCCAAATCAGGACAACACCATAGATGCTGAAGGCGGCTCCTATCATGGGGCGCAGGCTCTCACAAATAATGCCTGCTCCGCCGCTTACTATGCCCAACCAGGCAACCCACTTCGAGAAAACGCCCTTGAGCATGACGATGGAGATCACCAGAATGCTGAGCGCGAACAAGACACCGCCGACGCTCACCGAATTATTCTGAGCGAGAAGAGCCTCAGCCGCGGAGATGAAGGTAGCCTGTTGAGCGTCGGTGGCACCTGCGTACTGGTAGCTCAGGTAGACCAGGCCGTTCACGCACGAAAACGGAACCAGGCAGAGGACCACGGACGCGACACCGATTACGCTGCCGATTGCGGCGTAACTACGGTTCAGGTGCCTCAGCGCGATATAGAGCGCCGGAAAAGTAATTAAGGTCAACCCTACGGGCCCCACAAGCAGTGCTTGAAAGATTATGTAGCCTGGCCTGTTTGCAATTATGTATTCGAGCGTGGCAGCGCCGCCCGAACTGGGCAGAGGCGGCAGAATGAAGACAACGACCGCGTCTGCGATGCTAAGAAAAGCAAAGAGGATGGCTGCAATGCCACCAGCTCGAAAGAGGTCACTCCATGACGGATCTGTACCGTCAGCCCCCTCGATCGAAGGCTTTACTATGGTCAAGGTTGCCAAGTTCACCTCCCCACTTTCCGGTGATTCAAGACGAAATAGCTTCCGCTTCTTTTTGTCCTCGAACCCTGCTATCGATCACCTGCTCAATTCTCCGCAGTGCCTCAGCACTCTGCGGCACATCCGGTCCAAACATCTGGAAGACATGATTCATGCCCTTCCAGGTCTCCAGGACGATCTCGCCCCCCTGGCTCCGGGCGCGGTCGGTGAAGGCCTGAATGCTGTCGTACAGAATCTCGCAGTCTCCGGCCTGAATGTAGATGGGAGGAAGACCGCGCAAGTCGGCCCACAGCGGCGAGACCAGAGGATCGCGGCTTTGAATGGAGTCACAGAACCAATCCGCCCACCGCTGGAACATCTGCCTGTCAATCCAGTCGGACTCTTGCTTGTGAACGATGCCGGCAGGCGCATTCTCGAAGTCCGTTGCCGGAGAGAGCGCAATGGCCAGTCCCGGCAACGGGAGTTTCGAATCTCGCGCGGCCAACAGAAGAGTCAATGCCAGGTGGCCACCCGCCGAGTCACCGGCAACGATCATTTTGTCAGGCTCAATGCCCGTTTCCAGTAACCAGCGGTAGGCGTTGAGCGCATCTTCAAGTTGTGCCGGGAAACGGTGTTCCGGCGCCAGCCGGTAATCGAGTGCGAACGTTCTGGATTTCGCAGCCAGCGTAATCAGAGCGATGAAGTTGGCGTAGGCTCGCGGGTAATAAGAATATCCGCCACCATGAAAATACAAGACCGTCACGGCGGCCTCTGCGTTCTTTTGCGTAAACCAACTTCCTCGGAACTTCTCTTGCACAATCGGTGTGATGTCTACTCCTGATAGCGCGGGCGAACTGATCACGACGGAATCCAAATAGGAACGTGCTTCTCCTACATCACGCATCGTGAATGCGGTGGTCACGTGTTCCTTCAGTACTTCGGTGTTCAATTCCACGAGCCAACTCCAGCTGGGCTGGCGCGGGCCTTTGAGCATCCGGCGAGCAGACACCTTGAGGATTGACTGGCCAATCACCGCTGCGCTCCGCACTCGGTACCGAATTGGGCCAGCGAAATGTATCCGCGCAACCATAAATCTATCCGCTCCGGGACCCACAGTCAGAAAAATGAGTTGGCGTGGAGAGGAGAATCGGCGAGTCCGGCGGGGGATTCGCGACCAGTGTCCGCACGATGCCATGTCCCTGCTGCCACCAGCCATGGAAGCTCCGGCCATCGGCACAGCAAACCTGCAGCGGGCTCCAGCCGTTGAGATTGAACGCACCGTTAATGGGACTCACGGTCACACTCCGGGTATCGAGCCGCAGCCCCTCGCGTAGCGCTTTCAGCGCGCTCTCTTTCGCGCTCCAGAGCAGGGTCACCAGGCGGGGCTGCTCGGCCGCGCAGACTCGCGCTACCAGCGCTTGCTCGCTCTCGGTAAAATAGTCGGCAACAAAAGCGTCGCTTCGCGCCTCGATCACTTCCTGATCCCAACCCAATTCCACTCCAGGCATGGCGACCGCACAGGCGGCGGCTCCGGAACTGTGGCTGATGGAAATCGCGACGGCGGCTGGTTCGTTCGCGATGAAAACCTCGGGTGCGCCTGATGAAGCCGGGCGTATTTCGATCTGGGCAAGACCTTGGGCATCGGTAGGCAAATTCAAAAACAGAGCCACTGCGCATTTTGCCGTCCATCGTCCCAGCCGCCAGTCGGCGCGCCGCTTGGCAAAGCGCAAGCCGCTCAGGCAGACAGACTCCCTGGCACTTAGCCAATCATTCTCCGGTGGTACGTCAGCTTCGGTCTGTTCCAGCCAATACACGGGTTTCACGTCTACACCTCGTGGCCACGTAGAACCAGTTCTAGGCTGCCGCGTCACTCACCATGGCCTCTGACTTCGCGGAATGTTCCTCTTTTTCCATCCCTCGTTCGACCGCATGGATGAGATACGGTCGCAAGTCTGCGGGGGGAAGAATGTGATTCAGCGCGCCCACCTCAAGCGCCCTCTGCACGCTGTGCACGTGATCAAACTCGGCGGCCATCTCACCTAACTTCTCCGAGTGCACTATCTTGAAGAGTTCTTCCCACTGGGTGCGCAAACGGCCCTTCTCCGCACCCTCGGCCTGTGTCATGGCCTGGCTCAGGGCTTGCAGGCGCGGGTCTTTTCGGGCCCTGGTTTCCACTTCACCCGCGAAAACAACCGCCGCCGCTGGGGCGCCGCCAATCACCGAGGCATACGTCCCCTCCAAGGCGGCCACTTCGAGCTGTTCATTCAGGGCTTGCGAGAAAACCACATACGCGCCACCGTGATAGCGGGAGATCACGCAGAATACGATCGGGCCTTTGAAATTCACCACGGCCCTGCCAATCTCAGCGCCGTATTCAAGCTGCAGCCTGCGCATCGATTCAGGCGAGCCATCGAAACCTGACAGATTGGCCAGGAGCACCAATGGCCGGTTGTTACTTGCCGCATTGATCGCACGGGCCACTTTCTTGGAAGACTGAGGAAAGAGGGTCCCTGCGGTCCACTGGTCTGGTCCGTCAGCGGGGACAAATCCCAAGCGCGGTACCGGCTGGGACTCGATTCCGATAAGGCAAACGGGATAACCGCCAAGATGAGCGTCCCAGACCACGGCCGTCTCTGCCGCGCGCATACCCGCCCAGCGCTCCAGGGGCGCGTAGTCCTGGTCGGTGACCGCCCTCATCACTTTCCGGATGTCGAAGGACTTCTTCCGCCCGGGGTTGGTTTCGTCCGACAGAATCTCGCCGATCAACGCGAAGCCCTCCTCCCCATTCTGACTGTGGGCGTGGACTCGCACATCCCGAGCGATGGGATCATTCGTCACGGCGCGCCGAGGGAAGCGCTCGCCGGGCGCGATGTAGGTGTGGTCATAGTGACGGAAGAGGATGTGGCAGGCTTCATCAATATCTCGCGCCCAGTATTGCGCCTGACCGTTCGGTCCCATAATGCGATCGTAGCCGCCGATGCCTTGATTGTCCTCGGCGGAGACGCTGCCGGAGTAATCGAGAGCGCGTTTGCCCGTGAGCACCATGGCTGCTTTTGGCGTCATGACCAGAATGCCACGCGTGTGCATGAGCATGGTGGCCTCGGCGTTCCAGTAGGGTTGCGCACCGACATTGATTCCGTTGACCACCAGATTCACTTCGCCGCCGGCTTGCGTGAACTCCACCAGGCGCCGCAGGACACGGGCAATCCAATCCATGCCTTCGACCCCGCATTCCATCGAGATCTTTGCCCCGGCCGAGAGCGAGAACCACTCCAGGGGGACGCCTTTGTTCTTAGCCAAATCCAAGGCGGCCAGAATGCGCCGGCATTCCGGCTCAGCGATGGCTCCCAGATCCTTGCTCGGATCTCCCAGCAGCATCACCCTGGTCATACCCTCGGGATACTTGTTGGTGAAATTGCGGATGACGCCCACGATGATGTTGGCCTTGTTTAGACCATGGGGCCGGTCTACGGGCAGCAGACGGCCCTCGGCATCAAGATCGTACTCGACAAAATCGCCCGCCGGGAATTCGGCTCGCGTGTCTTCCAGGGCAGGCGTGAGCATTCTTATGATTTCATAAGGGTAGATGAGTCCGCGCTGGCGCATACGGACGACCTTCCGCTCATATTCGCTTAGCGGTTTGATCACCTGCAGTTTGTCCGCAGGCCGGAAGGTTATGAGCGACTCGGTGCCGCCCGGGATCGAAATGCGCACCACCATATCGCGCAGCTCGCCGGTCGCGGGATTCGGGACGCGGGCTCGTACCACCACCTGTTCCAGTCCCAGGCCCTCGGTCGCGGGGGAGAGTTTGCGCACGATGTCACGCAACTCATCCCGCTCAAGCGTCAGCGGCGGCCAAACGTACAGGAATACCCGGTTCCAATAGAGACGGTCCTGAGGACGACGACGCGATTGAAATAGCCGGATACCCGCCAGAGCTTCGGTCAACATACGCTCCAGGTGCGGCAGTTGCACAACGCGGCCCGTCTCATCACGCACGGGCGTTACGTCACGCACTTCCGCACACGCAAACAGCCGCTCATCCTTGGGGTTATCGCGAGCGACGGCGTGCAGGAGGTAAACATCTTCAACCGACGGCAGCCGCTCAATGTTGAAATTGCTGAGGCGCCAGAGATGAAGGCGTTTGCCCATCATGGGATGGAGCCCGCGATAGAGTTTCTCCTCTTCATACGTATTTCCGTCGTAGCGATAGGTGAAATGCTGCATGCCGCCCATGCCTTCGCCGCGGCCAGGACCGGCCACGGCCACCACGATTCGCCGGATCGGGCGAGAAAAACCCGCCTGGTTGAGTACCGAGCGGACTTCCTGCTGTGTAGCCTCGACATCTCCCAGCCAGCCGGGTTGCCAAACCCAAAAATCAATGACGATGTCATGTTCGGGCGGGACTTCTGCGATCAAAGGAAACATTGCGCGCACCGCCTCGGACAGACCAGAATGCTCAGCGTGGGTGGTGAGGGTATGGATGTGCTTCCCTTCATGATCGTATTCAGCCGAGACATAGCAGCGGCCGTCCAGCATCAAAGAGCGCAGGTCTGTAAGTGTCCGAATCCGGTAATACCGCCGCGTGATCGCTTCCAGCATCAACTTGCGCATCGCGGGGTCCGCGGTAGCGAACCGCCCGGAGAACAAGGTAACCAGCGGTTGTGGACAGTCCACCAGCGCTCGCAGTCTCTCGTGACGATCCGCAGCATCGGGATTTGCGGCCAGATAGGCGAGATGATCTTCCACTTGGTCGTAGACTTGTTTCCGTGCCCGCTCAAACAGTGGCTGATCGAAATACCGATAACGCACTTCCCGCGCCAGATCACTCACCGCCGGAAAGAGTCCGTTCGTCACCGAGATTATCCGATCAAGAAGTGTGCGAAATGATTCCTCGGCTTGCGGTTCCGGGGCGTCGGCGCGTCGCAGGCGCCGTTCGAGCACGCCTAGAACAAGGGCAATCTGCTGCTCCACCCGCTGGTGTGACTTGTAGATCCACAGCAGACTCTCTTCCAGTTCAGGCGATCGATCCAGAGTGCGGACGCCGTAATGAGCCAGCGCACGCTGCAACGCACTGACGAAGGCCGGTGGAAGTCCTTCCCCCCGTGTATCCAGCATGCGCAAGTAGGAAAACAGGTAAACCTCGGCGCTAGGCTCTTCGCCGCTGGCTCGATGGTTTACCATCGGTTCGCGCTGGAACAGAGAGCGGATATCGACAAAGATATTCAGCGCCAGAGCTTCGTATTCTCTTATTTCATCGCTCTCTACCCGACCATCCTTGCTCCATTCGGCGAGTAGTCGTGCGCTCTGCTTCGGGTCCACATCAAAGCCGAGCATGAGCTGGCGGAGCTCCTCCAGGCTCTGACCGTACCTGGAATCATCAGCATCCGCATTTCCGCTGAGGCTGCGCGACGCTCCAAATACCACCCCCTGCGCTGCGCTCAACGTCTCGCCGCTGGCGTCGGGATCGATCTGCAGGAGCGGCGCTCCTGTGTCCACCTGTACGTTTGGTATGGTCATCACTTGCCGGATTTTTCCGGAAAATGGAGCCACCACCTGCATTTCCATTTTCATGGCTTCCAACACAACCAGGCGATCGCCCGCCGAAACCGTGTCGCCCGCTTTCACGGCAATGGAAACCACGACCGCCGGGGCCGACGCGTGCACAATGCCGCCATCATCGCGATCGACCTGATGAGAGACGCCGTCAACCTCAATTCTGTAACTCACGCCGTGCCGCACGGAGATGACATGAAAGCGGCGCCCGAAGGCGGTAAGCCAGTACTCAAACTGATCCCGGCGCTCGATTCGAGCATCGATGCGCGATCCATTCACTTCGACGCGGTATCGTTGCGGACCCAGGCGGTACGTCTTAGGCGAGTAGCAATGCCCCCGATAACGTAGTTCGGTGGTCCGGCCTACCTCAGTCCGGACCTGTGGCCGTCCCCGCACCGCCGACGCGTAGAACTGCGTCTGCTCCACCGCCAATTGCTCGTCGTAGGCCTCAATCGCAGCCTGTACTAGAGCCACATCGGCATAAAGACGAGAGAGATGCTCACCGCTCGCGGCCAGGCCGTCCAGCCACGAATTATGTACATCTCCACCCTGCACTTCGGGGCGGCTCAACAGCTCAAGCAGAAATGCTTTGTTACTGGCCCCGCCCTTGATTACGACAACACTCTCGCGCAACGCTCCTTGAAGCCGGGAGAGCGCTTCTTTGCGGTTTTGACCGTAGGCGATGATCTTGGCGATCATGGAGTCGAACTCCGCAGGAACGGCGTCCCCCTCCGCCACGCCCGTGTCAACTCGGACTCCGGGCCCAGTCACCATTCTGAACCGCTCGACTGTGCCCGGGGCCGGAGCAAAGCCGTTATCTGGATCTTCTGCATTGAGCCGCACCTCGATGGCGTGACCGCGGGTGGGCGGAGGCTCCCCTTCCAGACGTTCGCCTCGTGCAATCTGAATCTGAAGTTTGACCAGATCAAGCCCGGTGGTGCATTCCGTCACCGGATGTTCGACCTGCAATCGCGTGTTCATCTCCATGAACAAGAACCGGCGGGCCTCCGGTTCATAGAGAAATTCCACCGTGCCGGCGTTGTGATATCCAGCCGCTTGGCTCAGGCGCACCGCCGCCTCGCGCAACGCCTGATCCTGCGCAGGAGAGAGTACAGGGGATGGGGCTTCTTCGAGAATCTTCTGGTGGCGGCGCTGAATCGTGCAGTCGCGTACGCCGACCGCCCATGTGGTTCCATAGTGGTCGGCAATGACTTGCACTTCAATGTGGCGCGCCCGCTCAACCAATCGCTCCATGAAAACGGTTGGATCGCCAAAGGCTTTGAACGCATCAGCGCGGGCGCTCTCGAAGGCTTGCGGAAGCTCGTCGGCGGAGCGCACCTTCCGAATCCCGTGACCGCCGCCTCCTGCCGTCCCCTTAATAAGAAGCGGATACCCCAGACGCTTTGCATGCTGCCATGCGTCATTGAGTGTCTCAACCGGGCCGCCGCTCCACGGGGCCACCTCTATCTGCGCTCGTTCCGCTAAGAGCTTCGAGGAAATCTTGTCGCCCAGCTGTCGCATCACGTCGCCGTCGGGCCCGATGAAAACAATGTCCATTTCACGGCAAAGGTCAGCAAACGCGGCATGCTCAGCCACGAAACCCCATCCCACCCAGACCGCCTCAGCACGCGCGGCTGTCAACGCCCGTTCAAGCCCCTCATAGTCGACGTAACTGCTCTTGGGCTGCAGAGTCTTTGAGTCAAGGACCTGAGCGGCACCGAGGCACACCGCCTCGTCCGCTTCGCGCACGAACATGGCATGCCGGTCGGGTTCGGTGAAAAGTGCGATGGTGCGCAGAGCTGTGCCGTGTTCCTGATTAAACTCGCGGACCGCATGGATGAAGCGCATAGCCGCCTCACCGCGGTTCACGATCGCTACGCGTTGGAAATCGTGATTCATAGTGTCCTCGATCCGCACAGCAACATGGCCATCTACTGACGGTCGATCATGCTGCGACCCCTTCCAGCGACATCGCCGTCTGTAATGCCTTCAAAGACTCGCCAGCAATATTGTTCGGAACCGCCACGGTGCGGTAGCCCCTGAGTTGCACGTAACGGTTTCCTGCTAGATCCATAACCTCACCGTCGAAACTTCCTTGAGCCTGATTGGGAGTGACTACGGCGTACAGCCGCCCCTCTGCCAGATCAGGGGATCGCAATAAAGAGACACGATCAATGTGCTGCGGCAGACCCATGCGGCTCTGCACGCCCATCTCCCAGACCCCGGCGGTTTGGAAACAAAGCTCAATCAGCCGCGGCGCCATCAGCGTCGGCAGTTCCGAAGGCTGGTGATTGTTCGGAAGGTTCTTCGCCATCAATCCGACGATCCGGCTCCCGTCCCACCACACCCGCTCCAGGACTTGGTACGCCGGTCCGTGGAAATAGAGGCGATAAATATCGGCAGCTTCGATGATATGACCGGCCGGTGAGGTCAGTGCCGACGTGGTCACGACTTCGGGCGGCTGCTTCGTCAGCCACACGCGGGCGGTGAAGTGCGTAGTTCTTTGTGGCTCCTTTTGATTCGGGAGTGGCCGGAGCCCAATCAATCGGCAATCCGCCACAACGCCGTCCCTATGCGGATGAATCAGCGCTTCGACCGTCAACGTGCGCGGCTCGCTCCGATAAAACTTGAACGGCGCGAGGAAATTGACATTCTCAATCTCTGCTACATGCCAACCCGGAAGCATGCGCAGAGCAGTTTCGGCAAACGCCTCGATGCCCATGACGCCCGGCAGCACCGGCGTACCGTCAATTTGGTGGTCGTGCAGGAACGGTTGGATCTTCGGATCCAGCGTAGTCTCAACCGTGATAGGGCTGTAGAGTCCAGTGCCCACGATCTTGCGACTTACCAGTCCTGGGTAAGCGATCGATCTTCTGCAGCGACTTCTGGAGCGCTGGTATCGAGCCCGCCGCTGGCATCCCATTCCGTGAGTAGGGCACCGAGGCGCTGGCCGATAACGATCTCGCCACGCGTTCCTCCCGCCGTCAACTCGCGGCGGATCAAAGGAACGCCCGCTTCCGGGGACAGCATGTCGATCCCGCCATTTCCATCACCTTGGGGATGGATCCGCGCGTGGCCATTCCGATGCCGCCCCAAGCCGTCCAATCGATGGCAATTCCGCGGGTAGCCGGACGAGTCGTGCGGAAGCTGGATGTGATCTTGCACAGCAGATCGTTAGCCGAGCTGTAATCCGTTTGTCCGGGATTGCCGAACCGGCCCGCAATTGAGCTGAACGCTACCGTTGCGCCGAGCGGCATGGCGCCGATCGCACGCAACAGGTTGAAGAAGCCGTCGCTCTTGACGTCAAAGACCAGATCAAATTCACGCGCGTCTTTCTCCGCCAAAGATCGGCTGCGTTCGATGCCGGCAGCGTGCAAGA
>CAVRZO010000012.1:0-44613 GCA_963725615.1 Terriglobia bacterium
CCGCGGGCGGATTGGTGACGTAAATATCTCCAAACGCGTTCTGCCATCCCAGCCATTTGCTGATCTTGGTCACGGTTCCGAAATTGAACGTCGCCCGGTATTCGCTGGTGTCGTTGATGTTGGGGAAGAAGTACAGCTTTTGGGTCAGTAATGTGTTCGCCCCCAGCTTGTGACTGAGTTCCTCGCCCAGCGATGCGGCGGCAAAGCTGCGGCTGTCAAGCAAGGAATATTTTTCGCGGGTGTAGTTGACGCCACCCAGCAGGTCGAGCGTGGTGCGATTGTTCTGGATCACGTGTACACCCAGGCCGCCGCCGAAGACGGAGCGAAGATCGAGGGTCTGGAGGGCATCGGTCTGGAAATCAGCGCCCACGTAGGCGAAAAGCCGGGGAGTGAAATCATGGTCGTAGCGAATTCCGCCCTGCACCGCGTTGGCCGTCGTCGCGGGCGTCGCGCCGGGCGCATCGTTGGTGGCGTACACGCTGTTGGTGTACAGGCCCAGGTGGTCGTGCAGGGTCTTGCGATCGGCAGTGAAGGCGATATCCAGACTCTTGGTCTGGCTGTTACCGCGGGTGAGTCCAAATCCGACGTTGGCGCCGCCCTTCCATCCTTCCCGCATTCCGGGATGCAGCGATTTTTCATACGCAGCCTCTTCCGCTTCGCCGAACAGCTTGGTGACGTTTGCGATGGGCTCGGTGACTGTCCCTGTATTCGAAGTGGTCACCGCCAGGTTGCCATCTGAGGTGGTCACCGTCCCCACAACCGTCTTCCCATCGCTCAAACTGACGTGCAGAGACTGCGTGGAAGTGATCTCCTGGACGGCCGGCCATTTCACCGTGACTTCGCCGGCAAATTCGGTCTTGATCAGCAACGTCTTGTCGTCGGATTTCTCGATGGTTCCGGTCAGACGATCGCCATTCTTCAACACAATCTGGTCAGCGAGCAGCAACGCAGGACACAAGCAAACGAAAATGAGCGCGAGCACTTTTATTTTCGACACGTAGTTCCTCCAAAAATTGGACGGCAGAAATCGTGGATTAGTTCATGGCTTTCGAAAGGCTGCTCAACGGCTGAAGAAGAAGAAGACGAGAATCAACAGTAGGAGTTACCGACTGCGTGAATCGATCATTCTTACTTACAGTCCTGCTTACTTACAGTCCTGCGCGTGGGTTGCGAAGAAGAACGGAATTATATGAGACGTGAGCGGCAAGAGCAAAACCGAATGAAGGAGTCAGGGGAAAATACCAGACGAGTCCTCGGGCAATCCCCCATGACGAAGAGGTGGTCGAAATCAGCTGGGCCGGTTGGAAAGGTCGGCGGGCGGGGCGCTCTTGACTTCGGCAGTGGTGGTCGTCGCGGGCTCAGATGAGCCTTCCTTCATGCTGTCTTTCAGGGCGCGAATGCCTTCGCCTATGCCTTTGCCCAATTCCGGCAGCTTCTTGGGGCCGAACACCAGGAGTGCGATAAAGAAGATCACCAGCAGGTGCATCGGTTGAAACAGGCCTTCAAACATAAAAATCCTCCGCCGCCGGCAGCAGGCAGCAAGCCCAACAGTATCGAAAGCGGCTAGCTACGTCAACTTTCCCGCAGGTCAGGTCGAAGCCTGGCTTAAGGCCAGTTACCTCCGTGATCTATCCGGGTCCACTATGCGGTCTTATGTTGCGAACTGCCAGCGGTAGATCATTTTTCAGGGCGGAGGAGTCGGAGTGCGCCGTCAGACCCTTGTTTTTCTGCTGTTTACCACCCTCTTCGTGGGGTCTGCCTCGGCCCAGCAGAACGATCCCGGTGCGGTGAGTTGCACCCAATTCATGGCTTGGACCGCGGGCGGCATGTCGAGCCAAAGGCTGATCCGCTTGGCCCAGCAGCGAGGAATCTCCTTCACTCTCGATGCGCCTACGTCCCAGTTGTTGTTGACGGCAGGAGCCGAGCCGACTGTGCTCCAGAATTTACGAAAGACAAGCGTGGGCTCAATCCATTCGGGCCCGGACAAATTGGACGCCGCGGGTTGTTCTGCGCCGCTGGCCCACGCTGGGGAGCTCATTGATCAGAAAAAGTATCAGGAGGCTCAGTCGGTATTGCAGAGGTTGATTGCCGCCGATCCCGGCAACGCGGCCCTGTACTTTGCCCTGGGTTACGTTCACCAGCAGCAGGAAGATTGGGACGAAGCTCTTGATTCCTACCAGGATTCAGAAGACAGGATGCCTGGTCTCTCCGATGTTCACAGCCGGCTGGCCTACCTGTTTTACCGCAACGACGATCCCGATAACGCCATCGCGGAAGCCCGCACGGCTCTCAGCATCGATCCCCGGAACGCCGAAGCCTACCGCTTTCTCGGACTCGGCCTGTACGGCAACACCCAGTATCCCGCGGCAATCCACGCTTTTTACGAGTCCCTTGCGCGCGACCCCAATAGTGCAGATGTTTACTACGACCTGGGAATCACGCTCCGTGACAAAGGCGACATTGACGCGGCCGCAGCCGCTTACCGTAAAGCGATCGCGTTGAACCCGCAGCTTTGGGAGGCGCACAACAACCTGGGACTGCTCTTGCACGACATGAAGAGCTTCGACGGGGCCATCGCTGAATATCTCGAAGCCAAGCGGCTGGCGCCGGACGAGTCCGTGGTGCGCAACAATCTGGGCAACACGTATTGCGACAAGGGCGACTACGCCGCTGCCATCACCGAGCTCCGCGAACTCTTTCGCATGGATTCCGGCTGGCAGAACGGACACAGTTGCCTGGCTCGCGCGCTGATGTCGAGGCGCGACTACGAATCGGCGATTGTCGAGCTCCAGGCCGCTATTTTGCAGAATCCCTCGAGCCCGGACGAGCACCGCTACCTGGGTCAGACCCTGATGCTGGTGCACCGGCAAGCGGAGGCGATCCGCGAATTACGCCTGGCCGTCCAGTTGGATCCGGATTCCCCGCTGGCCCATCACTATCTCGGCACTGCCCTCTTCAGCAGTGAGGATTTCCAGGCCGCGGAAATCGAATTTCGTCAGGCCGTGCGCCTGCAACCCACCGCCAGTAACCACTACTACCTGGCGGCGTGTCTGATGAGCATGCGGCGCTATGACGCCGCTCTCGCCGAACTGGATACAGCGGCCCGACTCGAACCCGCCCAGGACCTGTATCGCACTCGCAAACGAGAACTGCTAAAGCTCATGCAGGCCTCGAACGTGCGCTAACCCATCGATTCACACCGTTCGATTCACACCGTGGGTGCCCCGTCCTCGTCGTTCCGCACTTTGGAACGACAGGGCGGGGCTTTTCGGCTGACAGCGTCTCCCACCCTGTCTCTCGAAAAAACGGGGAGTCGAGGGTGGGGCACCCAGGAAGTGCCAGAACGGGAACTGAAAACGATCAAAACCTGATCGGTATTGCTTCATCGCCAGGTTTTGGCTCCATAGTTGTACGCACGATAGGGCAATGGCCCACATGAACTGTCGTGCGTCGGCGAACCGGCCCAGCGGACCTAGAATGTCTTTTGGATTCAGGGCGCGAACCCTTCGCTCGGGAGCAATTGGATGAACTCCGCAACACCGTCACAGCCTGTTGAAACCACATCGATTCCGTCGGCCATTCTTCCCAGCGAGACCGGTTTTCAGCGCACCACAACTTCGATGGAGAGCTTGCCCTCTGCGCTCGGTCCCCGGCGGATCGGATATGGTCTGCCCTGTGTGAAGTGCAAGACCTATTACGCCGCCGACCTGTCCATGTGCCCGGTGTGCAAGAGCGAGGAGCGGGTTTCGCCGGTCGTGGATGCGGCTGCCGGTGCCGTCCCGAACGTTCCGGAAACCGCGCTGCCGGCGCCTGACGATGCCGCCTTGGAAGAAGAGCGTGAGCGTTTTCTGCGCGAGTTCAAGTCCCAGTCGTATGCCTCGAAGGTACAAATTGATCCGGCGGAGATTGAGTCAGAGAAAAGCTTGGGTTGCAGCATAGAAGGAAATCATCGCGACGGCTTCGAACCAGCTGAAATATGTCAGGACTGCTATATGCGGCTGCAGCAACGGGTTGATCTGCTGGAGGCAGCCTTGCACCTGGACCTGACAGAAGCGACGAGGGTAGTGTACGAAGCGGTTTGGGCGGACCCGTCCGACCCCAGCAAGACTTATCAAAACGCGGCCAGCGCAGTGCTCACCGAACTGCGCAAACGTGCCGGCATCGCAGTCGTGATGGGCTCGTTCCAACCTCTGGCCCACTAAGCGTCTATTCACACCGGGGTGCCCCGTCCTCGTCGTTCCGCACTTTGGAACGACAGGGCGGGGCTCTCAGCCGACAGCGTCTCCCACCCCTGTCTCTCCAATAAAAGGAGAGACGAGGGTGGGCCCCCACGTTCTATCTGCTTTCCTTTGCACCCTGAAAGCGCAGCGTACCAAACGCAGTCGGCACGTGGAAATTTGGCTCAGGCGTGCCGGTTGGCTGCCAAGCCAGATAGGCTCGCGGCTCCTGCTCACCCTCGACCCGATAAAAATTCGCCCGCCAAGCCGCCTTCGGATCAAAACTCGGCGCCAGGGCCTTCATTGGAATCGCCAGCTCGGCCGTCCAGCGATGCGCTTTCTCGTCGAGAAAGACGGAACGTTTCATTCCGCTCTTAAGATCGGCAAGGCCACCGGGAAAAATATCCAGGTCGATCCACATTCCGTTGGGACTCACTTCGAACTCGCGGTAGTAGCGCTCCCGCGCAGGATCGGGTTGTAGAAAGGCTTCCGCCACGTCGCGGTCCCACAGGTGGTCGCGGCGTCCGTTGCGATCGGAATCCTCGAATAAAAACAGCTCCCGGTAGCGGCATTCAAATCTCAAATACAAGGTCTGTGAAGACCACAAGACCCGGACTTCAGTTTCTCGCTGCTCGTCAGGATTCTTCCCCTGCCAGTCTGAACAGAAGGCGACGGCCTGAGCCTTTTGCCACTCCGGCGATGGATGCCGCGCGTCGAGAGTAACTTCCCCGTGAACGTGGGAGGCCACAATCTCAGAAGGGCTCGTGGCACAGCGCGACGAAGGCGTAGTCTGGCTCATCATAGTCTGGCTCAACATAGAAAGTGGCGAAAGCAAGATAACAATCTGAAAAAGCAGTATATGTTTCATCGTCGCGTAAGCCTAACCAGGGAAAACAGTTTGACCGCAAGATCCGGATAGTCCACGCGGAGGCCCGAGGTTAAGCTTTGGGCATTATGACAGCCAATGCGATACTCAACCTGACCGGAACCAGCGATATGTCGCAGCGCAACCATAGCCCCCGCGTAGACACTAGCGAAGTCGAAAACCAGTGGCAGGCGGTCGTGGCTCGCGATGCCAATCAGGACGGCAGTTTTGTGTTTGCCGTCTCTTCAACCGGAATCTATTGCCGCCCATCGTGTCCGTCGCGGCGTCCACGCAGAGAAAACGTTACTTTCTTCCGCAAGCCCGACGATGCCGAGAAAGCCGGCTACCGTGCCTGCCTGCGTTGCCGTCCGAAAGCCATAGGCGGCAACAAGCAGGCGGAGATGGTGAAAGCCGTTTGCCGCTACATCGAGCGCCATTTGGATGAACCGGTCACGCTGAGCCGCCTGGGATCGGAATTCCGCCAGAGCCCGTTCCATCTTCAGCGCTCGTTCAAGGCGGTGCTCGGCATTTCGCCGCGCGCTTACGCCGACTCCTGCCGCATGAACCAGCTTAAACGCAATCTGCAGGCTGGCCATTCCGTCACGCGGGCGATGTATGACGCGGGCTACAGTTCCAGCAGCCGCCTCTACGAGCGCACCGCCTCGCAGCTGGGTATGACCCCGGACAAGTATCGTCGCGGCGCGATCGCAGCGCCTATCCGCTACACCTGCACGGATTCGCCCCTGGGTCGCATGCTGATTGCCGCAACGGAGAAGGGAATCTGCACCATCCAGTTCGCGGACTCGGACGACGAACTCGAGCACGGCCTGCGGCATGAGTTTCCCTTCGCGGTCAGGCGGCGTGATGACGCTGCCTTGCAGACCTGGAAGGACAACCTGCTTCGCCAGATGCAGGGCCACAAGCTCCGTTCCTCGCTGCCGCTCGACATTCAGGCGACGGCATTCCAACGCCGAGTGTGGACACAGCTGCAGTCCATTCCTTTCGGCGCCACTCGCTCCTATGGCCAGGTCGCGAAAGCAATCGGCCAGCCCACTGCGACACGTGCCGTAGCCCGCGCCTGCGCCACTAACCCGGTCGCAGTGGCCATCCCCTGTCATCGCGTGGTCCGAAAGGGAGGAGAGATGGGAGGCTATCGCTGGGGAGTGGAACGAAAAGAAGCCCTGTTGGACCTGGAACGCAAACAGGCAGTCGCACAGTAAAGGGTGCCCCGTCCTCGTCTCTCCCGTTCTTTGGGAGAGACAGGGCGGGGACGTTCGCGACTCCCTACTCCATCTGCACGTAAACTTTCCGCGCCGACGTCAGTGTCTCGAGAACCGCCGCCTTCTCCGCCTCCGTATTCCAATCCTGATTCGACTTTGCAGCGTCAATCATGCGATCAATCCAGGCGACAAAGTAAGCCGCGTCTTCAGCAGGTTTTGGATTCGACCCGACAACCTTCACATAGATCGGACTGGTAGTCGCATACGGATACATATCCAGAATTGGATGCTCGGCCTTATCGCTCCAGGCTCGCAGCAAGCACCATCCGCTGCGGGAAACCGGAATTGTGTCTTCCACATCAGCCGTCTCGCGGTCGCCATTGAGTTTCAGGTCTCGCACTACCGCGCCATTGCAGATGACCTGCAGGTGATCGATGGGTACGAACGATCGCAGCCACGCTGTGAACTTCACTTTATTCTCGCCGGCCGGCAATTGCAGTTCGTCGCCGAGTTGCTTTCCCCCCAGCGAAAATCCCAGCAAAGGTCCGTTGGTGGCGAAGGTATGGCCAAGCTTCAGCGAATCCAGCCAGGGCGCGATGTTGAGCGGGTCGGCTGGAACTTTGACGTAGACGCGATTCAATCCCACCGGTCCGCGCAGCGAGGCAAAGTTGGCCATGGCATCGGTGCCGGCCGCGGTCGGCAAGTGGAAACCACAGTTCAGCAGGCGGTACCAAACGGCCGCAGTCGATTTATGCTCCGCGAATCCGGTCACTTCGATGTAGTCCACCTTGCCCAGCGCAAGATCTACCGGCAGTTCGTGGGTGACCGACGGGTCGTTTGCCGGGTCGGGAATCGAATCATACGGATGCACGTATCCCACCAGCGCGTGTTGTGCATGCGCCAAGTCCGCCACATTTGCGTTGGCTGGAAACAAGCTGGCCGCGGCAGTATTCGGGTATGCCGCATAGCCCGGCAGAAGAAAGTTCTGCGTGAGGTTGAGCAGGCCGAGATGTCCCCAATAGCTGGTGTGAAATTCCTGGCCATGCAGCAGGAGATTAGAGGCCGTCGAAGCCGGATCGGGCTTGGTGCTGAAGTATGCGATATCCGGAATTCGCTGTTCTTTATTGACTACTAGGTCTTCAACAACCTGCAGGTTCTCAGCCGCGGCCTGAGTTACCAGATGCTTCGGCGTGTTGCGATATGCGCCTCCATAATTCATGTGCACGTGGACATCGCCGCTGACCCACTGCGAGCCCGCGTCCCTGGGAAGGCCGAGTGGCTTTAGATGAACTGTCAGACTCGTTTTCTGCCCCGCCGTTATGGTAACCGTCTGTCGCTCGAAACGGTATTCGAAGCCCTTCATCACTTCGACTTCCGCCTGTCCAGCTGGAAGAGTCATTTCGGCGTTGCCCGCAGTGTGAAAGTAGTGGGCCTCAAAAGGACGCTCGGCGCGCACGAAATTATCATCGGCATTCATCCACGCGTCATCCGGGGCATAGGCTCGTTTATCTTCGCCAATCACGAAGACTCGCGCCGCCGTCGGATGCCCGGCTGGGTCCAGCACGGCAATGCTGAGCTGGCCGACCGGCGTCAAGTAATGCTTCTCCTTCGCGACGAGCTCGGTCTGAGCGCCGCCGGGAACTGTCTGCGTCCACAACGAAGTATTGCCGCTGCGATTCGAAATGAACGCGATTCGGCTTCCATCCGGCGACCAGCGCGGCGCAACGTTATCAAAATCGCCATAGGAGAGCGGAAAGGCGTCGCCGCCCTGGGATGGCACCACCCAGAGCTGGTGCCACTGCTGTCCCAGATAGGAAGCAGTAGACGATGCGTTTGCCGTCGGGTGAAAAATCCGGACGCGCCTTCCAGGCGGTTTCCTCGTAGTGAATTTCACGCGCCTCGGCGCCGGGCTCCGCTTGCATGCGCCAGAAGCCGCCAGTGCCGTAGATGTGTCCCCGGTTGGAAAGGAAGAGAATTTCTTTCCCGTCCGGCGACCAGGCTGGGCTGATTTCATGATCGTACTGACTGTAGTAGTAGCGGGGGAGCGTGCTGCGGTTCTCGCCCGTCACGCGTTGGACGTCTTTCAGTTCTCCATCGCTGAATTGTCCGATGAAGATATGGAAGCGTCCGTTGAACGAAGTTGAAACGAAGGCGATCCGCTTGCCATCGGGTGAGAAGCGCGGCTCAAGGTTGACCGCTCCACCGGTCGTGAGTTGCTGCGCGCGCTTCGTTTCCAGGTTCAGGACCCAGAGTTCAACTACGTCGTTGGCATAGGACGCGTATACCACCCAGCGTCCGCCGGGCGCGCAATCGGGTTGGTAGTCGTAGCCGGAGCCGGCGGTCAGTTGCTCCGCCACCGCGGAGTCGAGTTTCTGCTGCCACAGCGATCCTGCCATGGAGTAGACCACGCTGTGGGAGTCGGGAGACCACGCCACCGCGCTGGGTCCGGTGGTGAGCTGCGGCAGATACATTTCGCGGAAGTAGTAAGGATGCGGCTCGTTAATTTGCTTGAGCACGGGTTCGCGCTGGGCCCGCAGCGGCAGGGAAGCGAAGGTCAGGGAAGCAACGCCGAGGATGAGCAGCTGCCTAATCCGGTTTCGCAGGTGCAATGATTCCTCCGATTCTCCGTAGCGCACTACCGAGGAACGATGGGCAAGACAATGCGTGAAGCTCGACGGCGGTCGGTGTAGATCGAAATATTCGCCTTCTGCATTTTTGCGGATAAAGCTTCGAGTTCGCCCGACTGCAGATTGCGCGAGAAATTCGGAAAGAAGCTCGCAGAAATCTGTACCCGGATGCGATGGTCCTTCCGAAAGACGTTGCTTGTGATCAGGTTGTCGAGATGCAACTCGTAGACCCGGTTCGGCGTGAGCAGTTGCCGCCCCTTCTTGAGGTTACGATAGCTGGCACGCAGCACGTCCAGCCCCGGGCCCATCACATTGAAGGCGGTGCCGTCGGGAGCCACATCGAGCAAGCGGACCCACAAATCGGTATCGCGGCAGTCGCACGCGAAGTAAATCTGCGCTCGAATGGGGCCGGTCACTTCGGTGTCCTGCTCCAGTGGAGCGGAATCGAAAGTCAAAATATCGTGCCGTTCTGCCAATTCGCGGTAGTCGTGAGCGCCCGAGGCACTGTAAGGATTAATGACCGGCTTGGCAGGATCAGAAACGAAAGATGTGACGAATTTCTTTTCCCTGGGTGCGTTCGCGGAAAGGCCACCGTGGAACTCACCCGGCTTCGGACTGACCAGATAGTAGGAAGCCGCCGTTGAGGCTGGCGGCCACGCATCGGCGTCGCGCCACTGATTGTCCCCCATCACAAAGTAGCGGACGGGTTTTTCGTTCTCCACTCCATTCGGAGCGCCTCGCAGATAGTGGTCCATCCAGCGCAGGACAATTTCGTCGTAGTCAACCGCCGCCGCAGGCCCAGACTCGCGCTCCCCGGATTTTGTTTTTGCCGTCGATGCGACACCGTGGACCCAGGGACCAATCATCACGTGGGTTTGATCGGAAGCGCCAGTTCGCGCCTGCAGCAGCCCGGCGAAGTTCGTAGTCGCGCCCTCGGGACCGTAGTTGTCGTCATACCACCCCGAAAAATTGAGCACGGCGGCGTGCACCCGGCCATATTTGTTGCGCAAGTCGCACCAGTCCCACCAGGGATCATCGAATGGGTGCGACAGCCAGTCGTAATAGTAAGGAGCGATGCCCCGCAGTTCCTGCAGTTGATTGAGGGGCAGCGTGTTGAGCATCTTCGGTCCCGCCTCTGACCAGGCGGCAACCGCCTCGTCCGGGGTTTTCGGTCCCGGCAGATTTCTCTTGCTTCGAACATCAGGTGCGATGTTGTCCCAGATCCATTCCATCCACGACATGTCCCACAAGCCGCCGGCGTAAAAGAAATTCTGTGCCGATGAAAAAGTCATGGCCGGAACCATGGCCTTGAGGTGCGGCGGGTCCTCGACTGCGGCCAGCCACTGCACCGCACCCGGATAGGAAAGCCCAAAGGTTCCGATCGCGCCGTTCGACCACGGCTGGCGCGCTGCCCACTCGATGGTGTCGTAGCCGTCGCGGCCTTCGTTCTCATAAGGACGGAACTCGCCGGCTGAAGCATACCGTCCGCGAACGTCCTGTACTACGACCGCGTATCCGTGCTCGACCGCATGCCGAAACGTGGTGTATTCCTCAAGCGCAGGTTCTTTGCCATACGGTGTGCGGTATACCAGCACAGGAAATCCGCCCGCACCGCGGGGCCGCAGCACGTTAGCCCGCAGGGTCACACCATCGCGCATTCGCACCGCGACATCTTTCTCCATCACGTAGTTTCCCGCCGAAGAAGGGGCCTGCTGGGCCGGGGCGAGGAGACTGACGCCGCAAAGCAGCAGGAGGAGAAAGTTGAATTTCATGGGACGGCGTAGCCTAGCAGTTTCACGGCGTTCAATACAAGAATCACGGGACGAGTGCCTCGCCCGTGCGCCTTTTGCGCACCAGCAGCCAGTTCAGCAATGCCACCAGCGCGGTAGCGAGCAGGATCAACGATCCGCTCAGGTTCACACCGGTGATCAACACTGCGCAAATTCCTGTACCCAACACCGCGAACAAGATTCCCGCGGGGAGGCGAAACATTGCCGCTCCCGGCTGCTTGCGGCGAAATACGGGCAGGGCTGCGCAAACCAGTCCGTAATAGAGAAGTCGTGCCACTGCAGAGAGCGTGGCATTCCAGGTGAAGCTGCCCAGCAGCGCCAGCAGCCAACTCAGCAGGGCAAAGGCAAGAATCGAAACATAAGGAGTCCGGAAACGGGGATGGATCGCCGCGAAGATGGAAGGAAAGTCCCCGTTCTCCGCCAGCGCGAAAGTGATGCGGGGCACGCCCAGGATATTGGCGCTGAGGTAGCCCACTACTGAAACCAGAGCGCCCAGGGACACGAAGGCGGCCCCGCCGTTTCCGAAAACGATGCGGGCCACATCGGCCAGCGGACGCTCGCTGTGCGCCGGATCGGGCAGAATTCCCACCACCACCCACTGAATGGCGGAGTACAGCAAGGTGCAAGTGATCAGCGCAGTGAACAAAGCGAAAGCCGCGTCCCGCCGGGGATTCTTCGCCTCGCTCAAGGGAGTGAGAGCGGTCTCGAAGCCGCCGTAGGCGAAGACCAGAAGCAGGCAGGCCTTCAGCCAGGCGGCGCCTCCGGCGTCGCCGGGCAATACCGGCGCGGCTTTGTGGCCTGCGAGCAGATAGAACGAACCGACAATCGCCACCAGAAACAGCGGCACCAGTTTCGCCACCGTGAATACGTTGCTGACCTGCGTGCTCGCTCGCACCCCGCGATAGTTGATCAGCGTCAAAACACCATACAGAAACGTCAGAATCAGAAAACGCGGAAGGGGTTCCTTGGCGTGCGGCCAGAACTCGCCACAGTAGATGACGAACAAGTTGGCGGTCGCCGCCGGCGCCGCCAATCGCACCAGCCAAAGCATCCAGCCCATCTCGATTCCCACGAAACGGCCGAATGCTGCGCGAGCGTAGAGGTAAGGACCGCCTGCCTGAGTGAATTGCGAGGCCACCTCGGCAAAACAGGCCATGATGATGCCCGCCGCCGCCCCCGCCAACAAGACCGCCCAAGGACTGGCCCGTCCAATGAGTCGTGCAACGTCGGCAGGCAAGCCAAAAATTCCGCTGCCGATGATCGAATTGATGACCAGCGCCGCCAGGCTCCATCGTCCAATGGCGCGAACCAAGCCGGGTTGTTCGCTGCCGGGCAAGACGTGGTTTTACCACAGCTGTCAGCTATCAGCCATCAGCTTTCAGCAAAGACAATGTGGGCGCGAGCGCACCGCTCGTGCGGCCGCGCCACTGCAAGCATGGGAGCGGGGAAGTGGTCTTGAGCGGGAACTGTTTTTAGAGATCAGGGCGAGATAGCGACAAAAGGATTGATTTGCTAGGGCCAAGGTCTGACGTCTGATGTCCGCAGCTACGCCGCGTCGTTCTCAATTTTAATCCGCAGAGATTTCAGAAACTTGAGGTCCTGATCGCTGATCTTAAACTCGGGATTCGTGGTTAGCGTCGTCACCAGGGAGGTCTTGTCGTCGGATTTCTCGCCCGGCTTACTCACTCCGATGGTCGCTTCGAGTACCAGGAAAATGTCGTAGCCGCTGTCTTTGATTTTGGAAACCACTTCGGCAATCTGTTCGCTGTCCGCCAGCGATTCGTTGATTGCCTCGCCCAGTTCCTTCATCAACTGCTTCAGCTGCTGGTCCACGTGGCCCCCTGTAAACGGCAGTAATCAGTTACTCAGATGCCGGATCACGGTTCCCCGATACCCGACGCCACCGTCGTGTCAACGTCATTGTAACCCCGAACACTGTTAAAATCGACGCTGATGGTGAACGTTTCTACTGTCCGTAAACTGAGCATCGCGGCTCGCATCGCGGCGCAGCACGCCGGGCGTACCCGGACGGTGGGCGCGATCATGAAGGGCGCGCAGACCACAGCGGTGCACTTCGGCCGCGTCCTGCGCCAGCTTTGGCTGGAGGTCACAGGCTTTGTTTTCCTGGCTTTAGCATTCATCGGCGCCGGGGCCTTCTTTCGCGAGTATGCCCTTTACCGCGTCGGCCAGACCACCCTGGTACGCGTCGCAGTCGCAATTATTTTCACATTGACCTTCACCTGGTTCGGCGCCAGCTCATTCTGGAGAGTATGGAAAAAAGGCTAGGAGCTTGAGCCACAAAGGGTACGAAGTTCCACGAAGAGTATATTGACCTCATAGTCTGGGGCGAAAAGGCCATGAGATTTCCTTCGTCGACCTCGGTGTCCGTCGTGGTTATCGCTCCTCTTCATGACTGCCAAAATTAAACCCGAGGGTGGCATACCCGCCGATCCCGAAACCTCCTCTCACATCCCAATCCACGCGTTGTACACGCCCGCGGACCTGAATGCTCGAGACCAGGAAGGCGAAGTCGGCTACCCCGGCGCCTATCCCTTTACCCGCGGCGTTCAGGCCACCATGTATCGCGGCCGGCTCTGGACCATGCGCCAGTACGCCGGCATGGGCGACGCCGAGGAGTCGAACAAACGCTACAAGTACCTGCTGGCGAACGGCACCACCGGACTCTCTGTCGCCTTCGATCTGCCCACCCAAATCGGCTTGGATTCGGACCACCCGCTGGCCGTCGGCGAAGTGGGCAAAGTCGGCGTGGCCATCGGTTCAATCGAAGATATGCAGCGCCTCTTCGATGGCATCGACCTGACTAAGATTTCCACTTCGATGACCATCAACGCGACGGCATCGATTCTGCTCGCGCTCTATGTGGCCGTAGCTCGCCGCCAGGGTGCCGACATTCGCCAACTCTCCGGCACCGTGCAAAACGATGTGCTCAAGGAATATATAGCCCGGGGCACCTATATCTATCCTCCGGCTCAGGCGATGCGCATCATTACGGATTTGTTTGCGTGGACGAACCAGAACGTTCCCGAGTGGAACACGATTTCCATCTCCGGCTACCACATGCGCGAAGCCGGATCAACGGCGGTTCAGGAAGTTGCGTTCACCCTGGCGAACGGCATTGCCTATGTGCAGGGCGCCATCGACGCCGGCCTCGACGTCGACAAATTTGCTCCCCGGCTTTCATTCTTCTTTAACGCCCACAACAATTTTCTGGAAGAGGTCGCGAAATACCGCGCCGCCCGCCGCATGTGGGCCCGAATTATGCGAGAACATTTCCGGGCAAAGAACCCGCGCTCGTGGATGCTCCGCTTCCATACTCAGACCGCGGGATCGACCTTGACCGCGCAGCAACCCGAAAACAATATCGTTCGCACCGCATTGCAGGCGCTGGCCGCGGTCCTGGGCGGAACCCAGTCGCTGCACACCAATTCCTACGATGAGGCTCTCGCCCTCCCCACCGAGCAAGCCGCGCGGATTGCGCTTCGCACCCAGCAAATCGTGGCCTACGAGTCCGGGATTCCACAAACTGTCGACCCGCTGGGCGGCTCCTACTACATCGAGGCCTTGACCAACGAGATCGAATCCCGCGCCAACGAATACCTGGGGAAGATTGAAGCCCTGGGCGGCATGATTAAAGCTCTCGAGCGCGGCTACGTACAGCAGGAAATCCAGAATGCGGCCTATGAGTGCCAGCAGCAGATTGATCGCGAGGAATCGGTGGTCGTCGGCGTAAACCGCTTTGCCGTGGACGAAGAAAAATCCATTCCGATCCAACGCATCGACGAGTCACTGGAACGCAAACAGGTGGAACGCTTGCGCGCCCTGCGCACCCGCCGCAACCCCGGGCCGTGGCAAGCCGCGCTCCAGCAAATCGAAGCCGCCGCCCGCTCTGGCGACAATCTCATGCCGCGAATCCTGACCGCAGTCGAAGCCAACGCAACCGTGGGAGAGATTTCGGACACGATGAGGAAAGTGTTTGGAGAGTACAAAGAGGCAGTGGTTATCTAGCCCCGGCTCTCGCGGCACACTGAAGGCGTGCCCTCCCGGAACCGTTAATGGCGGGAACAGCGACCTCTGGACGCATCGGGAGGCGTCTCCACCAAAGCTGCCAACTGACCTTAGTCTGAAACTCTATAGCCGCACGCTTGCCGGCATGGAGGGCAATAGTAGAGGCCGTCGCTGCACAACCGGATATCAACCTGCCCCTGGCAGGAGCAGCAATACTTCTCACAGTCGCACTTGTCTTCGGTCATGTCGCACTGCATGCAGTGATATTTGGTCTTGGTCGTGGTGGCCATAAGTGAACTCTAGCGCGGGTTCAAGGCACGCGGAAGGTTCCGTTGGTAACCGCCGGTTGCAGACTGCCCATCGGGCGCCTGCCTCAAGTTGAAGCCACCGCCAAGCGCGTGTTAGGGTAATAAGTCTCACCATTTCAGCAGCTCAGCCACTGCTTTTGATCGAGGTCTCATTGCCCGCAGTTGAGGTGACCGCGCCCGCCATCCGCAAGACCGCGCTCCACCCCGTGCATCGCCAGATGGGCGCGAAAATGGTCGAATTCAACGGTTGGGAGATGCCCGTCGAGTACCCGTCCGTGGGCGGCATCATGGCCGAACATAATGCCGTTCGGACTGGCGTGGGCATCTTCGACGTCAGCCACATGGGCGATATCCGGCTGGCCGGGCCGCAAGCGCTGGCCGCCGTCCAACATATCTCGATGAACGACGCCTCGCGGCTTGCCCTTGGCCAGGCGCAGTACTCCGCGCTGCTTTATCCCGAGGGGACGTTCGTTGACGATGTGGTCGTGCATCGTCTCGGCGAAGACGAATATTTGCTGGTGATTAATGCCGGCACCCGCGAGAAAGACTTCGGCTGGGTAAAGGACAACACTCGCCAGTTCGGCTGCAAGGTCGAGAACCTGTCCGACGACTTTACCCAGATCGCGATCCAAGGCCCGAAGGCCGTTAATCTGCTGCAGAAACTGACCGATGCGGACCTCTCGGCGGTGAAGTTCTATTGGGTGACTCGCGGGACGGTCTGCGGATTGAAGAACACGCTGATCGCTCGCACCGGCTACACCGGCGAAGACGGATTCGAGATCTACGTCCCAGCCGATGAAGCAACCAGCACCCGCGTCTGGAACGAGATTCTGGAAGCAGGTAAAGAATTCGGAGTTGTGCCCTGCGGCTTGGGGGCCCGCAACACGCTGCGTCTCGAAGCCAAGCTGCCGCTTTACGGTCACGAAATTTCCGACACGATCAATGTCTGGGAGGCTGGCCTGGATCGTTTCTGCAAGATGGAAAAGCCAGACTTCATCGGCCGGGCATCGCTTGAAAGAGCGAGAGCCGAAGGGACAAAGCGCGCCCTGGTGGGACTGGAGATGCTGGATCGCGGCATCGCGCGCGACGGTTACAAAGTGCTCGACCAGTCCGGCCGTGAGGTCGGTTACGTCACCAGCGGATCACCGGCACCCTTTCTGAAGAAAAATATCGCGCTCGCATACGTGCCCACCGAACTTGCTTCCCTGGGTACCGAACTGAAAGTTGAGATTCGTGGACAGGGAGTAAAGGCACAAGTGGTGCCGACTCCGTTTTACAAGAAACCGAAGAAGAATTAGCCACAGAGGACACGGACAGAAGCACAGAGGAACCAGAAAAGCTAGACGCCAGGAGCCAGAAGCTGCCATGCCCTTTCCAACCGACTACAAGTACACCAAAGAGCACGAGTGGATCAAAGCCGACGGCAACAACGCCACTGTCGGCATCACCAGCTATGCGCAGGAGTCGCTGGGTGACATTGTTTTCGTCGATCTGCCCAAACCCGGCGCCGAGATTACCGCTGGCAAGACGTTTGGCTCGGTCGAATCCGTGAAGGCTGTCTCAGACCTGTACGCTCCTGTTTCCGGAGCGGTCACAGAAGTGAACGGCGAACTGGCTACGGCGCCGGAAAAGATTAATAAAGATGCGCACAGTGCCTGGATGATCAAAATCACGCTGAAAGATCCGGCTCAACTGAACTCTCTACTTTCTGCGGCCGACTATGAGAAGTTCGTGGCTGAAGAGGGCGGGAAGTGATCCATCGCGGTAGTTCGGCGATCAAACTGGCCTTGAGGAACATCTAAAGAAGTTCTATGCGCTATTTACCCAAATCTCCCGCCGACCGAAAAGCCATGCTGCAAGCCATGGGCGCGCGCTCGATCGACGACCTGTTCTCGCCCATCCCCGCGGAATACCGGTTGGAACGAGATCTCAAAGTGCCGCGCCAGATGGCCGAGTCCGAGATCGTGGACTGGTTTCGCGAGCGCTCCCGCGAAAATGGCGACAGCTACGCAACTTTCCTTGGCGCCGGTGCCTACTACCACTACCGGCCGGTCATCATCGATTCGCTGATTTCGCGCGGCGAGTTTTTGACCGCCTACACACCGTATCAAGCGGAGATTTCGCAAGGCACGTTGCAGGCGATCTTCGAGTTTCAGAGCATGATTTGTGAGCTGACCGGAATGGAAGTGGCCAACGCTTCCATGTACGACGGTTCGACCGCGGCCGCCGAGGCGGTGATGATGGCAGTGCGCCTGACCGGCCGGCGTTCGGTGATCATCGCGCGCAGCGTGCATCCGGAATATCGCGAGGTGCTCACCACCTATGCGCATCATCAGAACCTGCCGCTCTCGACCACATCGTTCAAAGACAACGGCCGGCTGAATCTGGAAGAGCTGGAAAAATCCATCACGGAGGACACGGCCTGCGTTCTGATTCAGTCGCCCAATTTCTTCGGAACCATTGAAGACGCTAACGCGGTCGCCGAGATCGCGCACAAGAAAGGCGCGATGCTAGTGGCATCCATCGCCGAGGCAGTTTCGCTGGGCATCGTCGAGCCTCCCCGCCAGGCCGACGTTATCGCAATGGAGGCGCAGTCTTTTGGCGTGCCCCTCGGCTTCGGCGGTCCTTACTGCGGCGTGATCGCTACTCGTGAACAGTTCGTTCGCCAGATGCCCGGACGCCTGGCCGGCCAGACCACCGATCGCAACGGCAAACGCGGCTTCGTCTTGACCCTGGCGACCCGTGAGCAGCACATCCGCCGCGAAAAGGCGACGTCCAATATCTGTACCAATCAGGCTCTGGTGGCCCTGATGGTCAATATCTTCATGACCATCTACGGCAAAGTGGGACTGAAGGAACTGGCCAAGCAAAATCTGGCCAAGACGACGTATGCCGCCGCTCAATTCGGCAAGCATGCCAAAGTCCTCTTCCCGGGCTCACCACGTTTCAACGAATTCGTGGTCCAGACCAGCGAAGATCCCTACGCCATCAACAGCCGCATCTTGGGACACAAGATCGTAGGCGGACTTCCGCTGAAGAAGTTTTATCCCGAACTGGGGAACGCTGCCCTGTGGTGCTGTACCGAACTGACGACGCGTAGCGCGATTGACACCGTGGTCGGCCTGGTCGCGGAGAGTGAACGCTCGGTAAGGTCCGCGAAAGAAGAAGTGGACGCGCAGGAGGTGGCACGGTGAAGCACATGACGCGCAAGGCCGCCCGGCATGTCAACCAGAATGAAGGCTTGATATTCGAGAAGTCATCGTCAGGAAAGGCAGCCTGGAAACTGCCCCCGCTTGACGTTCCCGAGGTGGACACGTCGGCGCTGCTCGGACCGTCAGAAAGAAAAGACCTGGGCAACATGCCCGAGGTCAGTGAAATCGAAATCATCCGCCACTTCACCCGGCTTTCCACCTGGAACTACGCCATCGATCTCGGCATGTATCCGCTGGGCTCGTGCACGATGAAGTACAACCCGCGAGTGAATGAGCTGGTGGTGCGCCTCGAAGGCCTGGCCAACGGACATCCCTACCAACCCGAGCGAATTTCCCAGGGCGCTCTGCGCATCATCAGGACTCTGAGCGAATGCCTCACAGAGATTACCGGCATGGACGCCATTACCCTGCAACCCGCCGCTGGAGCCCACGGCGAGCTCACGGGACTGCTGATGGTCCGCGCCTATCATGAGTCGAAGGGCGATCCCCGCAAGAAGATTCTGATTCCTGATTCCGCTCACGGTACCAATCCGGCGACCGCAGCCATGGTCGGCTACGCAGTGGAGAATTTGAAATCGAATGCCCAGGGCATGGTGGACGTGGCCGCGCTCACATCGCAGATGAATGAAAACGTGGCCGCCCTCATGCTGACCAATCCCAACACCCTGGGAGTCTTCGAGCAGGAGATCCACAAGATTGCCGAGATCATGCACGCCAAGGGCGGCCTGCTCTACATGGACGGCGCCAACATGAACGCCCTCGTCGGCAAAGTCCGCCCCGGCGACTTCGGCGTCGACGTGATGCACCTTAATCTGCACAAGACTTTCTCCACCCCTCACGGCGGTGGTGGTCCGGGCTCGGGTCCGGTGGCAGTAAAACAAAAGCTTGAGCCATTTCTGCCCACGCCCGTGCCGGTGATCAAGTCCGATGGCACACTGGGCTTCGACTACGACCGGCCGCAATCGGTGGGCCGGGTGCGCGCTTTCTATGGCAATTTCGGAATGTTCGTTCGCGCCCTGGCCTACATTCTGGCCAACGGTCCCGACGGCTTGCGCCAGACCACCGAAGACGCCGTGCTCAACGCCAACTACATTCGCAAGGGACTGGAGGGCGTCTACGATTTGCCCTATGCCACGCCCAGCATGCACGAGGTAGTTTTCAGCGATAAGCTGCAGGCCAAGAAAGGCGTGAAGACGATGGACATCGCCAAGCGCCTGATTGACTACGGCTTCCATCCATACACGACTGCATTCCCGCTGATCGTGCCCGGCGCGCTGATGATCGAACCGACCGAGAGCGAGCCTAAGGAAGAGCTCGATCTGTTCGTCGAAGCCATGAAGTCGATCGCTGAGGAAGTCGAGGAAGATCCGCAAATGGTCCTGGATGCGCCCCACTCCACGCGCGTATCGCGCTTGGACGAAACTGCTGCCGCCCGTAAGCCCGTGCTCAGATGGAAGCCCGGGGCCTAGCCTGCGTCACATGACGAAAAAGGTGCGGCGGCGGCAGAACGCCTGTGTCCTTCGCCTCCTCTGTGGTTAAATCCATCTGTTGCCAACACCCGCACGAAAACCGCCTGATCAACCAGCGAGCCTTTTCTCGTCGCCTGAAAAGCGCAACGTAATATTTTGTCTCCTGCTTGTGGTGGCTACGTTGGCGCTCTACAACCCGGTCAATCGCCACCCTTTCGTCAACTACGACGACGACCGCTACGTCACCGAGAATCCTCACGTCCGCAACGGCGTGACCTGGGACACGATCGCCTGGGCCTTCGCCGCCATGGAGCAGGGAAACTGGCATCCGCTCACGTGGCTGTCGCACGCGCTCGATTATCAGTTGTTTCATCAGAACGCTACGGGACACCACTTCACCAGCCTGCTGATTCACGCCGCGAATGCTGTTCTTCTATTCTTATTGCTGATCTACGCCACTGGTCGCGTCGGGCCCAGCTTGTTCGTTGCGGCGCTGTTTGCGCTTCATCCCATCAATGTTGAATCGGTGGCCTGGGTGGCCGAGCGCAAGAATGTCCTCAGCACTTTCTTCTTCTTTGCGGCGCTGATTGCCTACTGCTGGTATGCGAGGAAACCAGACTGGCGACGCTACCTGGTGTTTACCGTCATGTTTGCTTTCGGGCTGATGTCGAAGCCCATGATCATTACTCTTCCGTTTGTGCTCTTGTTGCTGGACTACTGGCCATTGAGCAGGATTCAGGGAAGTCCGGTTGGCACGCCGCCAATTGCACAAGCGCGGCTGTCCAAGTTGGTCGTCGAGAAACTGCCGCTACTCGCTCTCTCCACCGCCAGCGCTGTGGTCACAATGCAGGCACAGAAAGCGGGCGGAGCCGTGCGCTCCACCACGCAATTTTCGCTCGGCGTCCGTCTGGAAAATGCCTTGGTGGCTTACGCCACATATTTGTGGAAGATGATCTGGCCGGCTCACCTTGCGCCACTCTATCCTCATCCGGGTAATTCGCTGGCCGCGTGGCAGGTGGTGATGTCCGCGCTGGTGCTGCTGGCAGTGACTGGCGCGGTGGTGAGGTTCCGTTCAAAGCGATATCTGCTGACCGGCTGGCTCTGGTTTCTCGGAACTCTGGTGCCGGTCATCGGACTGGTGCAAGTCGGCGACCAGGCCATGGCTGACCGCTACGCCTATATAACCCTTATCGGAATTTTCGTGATGATCGCATGGGGAGCGGCTGATCTGGCTGATTCGCGCAAGATTGGCCTGGGCGCACTCATCATTCCCGCAGCGTGTGTCCTGCTCGCTCTCTCTTTCGTCACCAATCGGCAACTGGGCTACTGGTCGAGCAACTACGATCTCTGGACGCACGCGCTTGCTGTAACCGACAGAAATTTTATTGCGCAGAACAATCTGGGTGGGGCGCTTCTCCTGCTCGGCAAGCCCGATGAAGCCTATGCACACTTCCAGGCCGCAGCCGAGATTAATCCCAATGATCCCATGAGTCGCTCCAACCTGGGCGCCTATCTTCAGGAACATGGAAAACTGTCAGAGGCGATGGAGCAATACGATCGCACCATCCGTCTCACTTCTGACGCCGGTTTGCTGGCTGCAACCTACGCCAACCTGGGCACTGCCTATCGCAAGTTGGGAGAAGACGACAAAGCCCGCGACAGTTATGACCAGGCTCTGCGACTGAATCCCAATCAGTCGAACGCCTATCTGGGCCTAGGTCAGCTGCTGGAAAAACAGAGCCAGCTGGATGACGCCATCCACAATTATTCGAAATCGCTTGAGCTGCGCCCGACCGATACGGATTCATGCTTCTAGGTCATGCTCTCGAGAGTGCCGGTCGTCCCCAGGAAGCGCTGGCGGCCTACCAGGCCGCCCTGAAGCTTTCACCCGAAATGCCGGGAGCCCAGCGTGCGGTGGGTGCGCTGTCCGGAAAGCCGCGCTGATTCCGCACGCGATTCAAGCTTCTGCGTCTACTTTTTCTCGCTGATGTCGACCGAGGCGCGCGTCTTCTCCCAGTCCAGGTGCATGGCGCAAGTCGACCCCGTCTGATCGAAGCCGATGGTGAAATTCTCCACCGGCGAGCCTAATGGTGACACCCTCATGTCCACGCGAGCCAGATCATCTCCCGCGCCGGGATAAGGAATACCCCACTCGCCGGTCTTCTTGCTGATGATCAGGACCCACTTGTCGGCGTTCGGGATGGCAAAAATAGTGTAGCTCCCTGCGGGAACATCCTTGCCTCCGACGCTCAGGTTGGTGTCGGTGACCAGCGTTGTGGCATCATTCGCCCCGGCCCGCCACACTTCGCCGTAGGGTACCAGCCCGCCAAATATCTTGCGGCCTTTCATACGCGGACTCGAGTAGTCCGACTTGATGGTCTTACCGTCCGAAAACTTGCATTGGGCCTGGGCTGGAGGACTGGGACGTTTGCTCGCGTCCTGGGCACAAGCCAGCAAGGCGAACACGGGAAGCAAGAGGATGACGAGTGCGATGCGTATTTTCATGGCTATCTCCTTGAGCAGTTCGCTTCTAGCTTCTGGCTTCTAGCGTCTGGCACGAGCCAAGAGCCAGAAGCCGAAGCTGCGTTCCTAATTGCTTTGACGTAACCCGGAAAACTTGGACAGCGGATGTTCGCAATTATGCGCCACGCAACCCACCCGATACAATCAAGCCATGCCGGTATTCGACGAAAAGCAGGAAGAACTGGAGCACTACGAAACCATGATGGGCGTTCCGCGGGGCCGCTTGGCTGTGACCATGGACATGATCACGGATGCCATGGCGCTGGTGGGTCAACACGGCGTCTACTGCCAGAGCCAGCGCTGGCCGGGCAAGCCAGTCTTGGACATCCAACTGGTGATGAAAGGCCTTACGGACGCGAAAGAATTGATCCAGAGTGTGATGGCGGAGTTGAGCAAGCAGCCGCAAAAAAGCGTCTGACCTGTCTATTCAGTCTCCCGCCATCCTGCCCCGCTAATTCTGGCGCGCCAGCTTCTGATCGAAAAACTTCGCAATTAGTTCCAGACATTCCTTGGTTTCAGGCAGCTGGAAGTGATACCAGAACGCGTGCGGTAAGGCCTCGAACACAATCAACTGCGCATCATTCCCGGCGCCTAGCAACGCGCGATGAAACAGGGCCGTATCGCTTAACAGTAAATCGCGGGTGCTGGTGACCAACAGCGTCGGTGGCATTCCTTTCAGATCAGCGAACAGTGGAGACAAAACCGGGTCCCGGCGATCGGTTGCGCCCGGATAAGGATCGTCGGGCGCACGCTTGGGATCGAGTGGCTCCAGCAGGCCCGGGAACCCGTCCAGAGTGAAGATTTGCCGCGAGTCACTGGGACGGCTGAAGTCGGTCAGAACCGAGAAGGCGCCTAGCGCTGCCGGGAGCGGCAGCCCCAACCGTTTGAGACGAACCGTAACCTCGCAAGTCAGAATGGCCCCCGCTGATGTTCCGAAAATGCCGATGCTGTTCGGGTGGTAGGATTTCAGCAATTCCCGGTAGACGGCGACCACCTCATCCACTGCGGCTGGAAAAGGATTCTCTGGCGCCAGTCGGTAATAGACTGACACGACCCTAATCTTGGTCAGGTTCGCGATGGGAACGCCCTCGATGAGCGATCCCGAGTCGGACACGAATCCTCCGCCATGCAGGTTGATCAGCACGCGCCCCCGATTGGCCTCTGGTGCTGCCAGCGGAGTGATCACATCGGTGCGAACCCCCGCGATACTGGTTTCCTCAACATTGACTGGGTAGAGCCTGCGCGCTTCTGCAGACCCCCATTTGCGCCATGCATCAGTAGCGATGCGTCGCTCAGCCAGTGTCTGCGACTGCGATTTCTTCTTAGCCAGTGAAGCCAGCCACTCCTGCGCCTCGGGGCTGACCGTGGACGGCATGGGCACCACGCGGGTCACGTGCGCGGTGCCGTCCGCGTCAAAGCTGGCGGAGTCTGCGGGTGGAGTTGGGGACGACTGCGTGACGGCGAGCCGACAAAGCGCAAGCGCAAAAAATGCGACGCAGCAAACGTTGGACGATTTCATGCCGACATTTGTAACAGACTACGGCGGAGATGAGAACGGACTCGCCGATGGTTGTTTGCCAGGACCTGTATGAAGGACATTCGGGAAGGGCACAACATTGAGGCCGTAGAAAAACCCAAAAATTGTCATCCTGAGCGGAGGGGTTGCTTCGCGACGCGAAGCGGCCACGCAGTCGAAGGACCCTACCCCTCTTCCCACTTTCGACGCGGAATCTGTGGAAGCAACCCCCTCGCTCGACCGGCCGTCAAGGTGCTAGGGGTCCTTCGACTCCACCGAACCATTCGCGAGCGAATGGTTCGGCTGCGCTCAGGATGACATTGCTCGTCTAAAGCTAGGCCAGTGTGTACTTGCCTCGTTCAATCACCTTCTGTGCGATCTGCTGACGCAATTCAATCGTGTTGAACGGCTCATGCTTCGCCAGGCGCCGCAGGATAGCTAGTTGCGTGCGCAGCATGTCACCCTCGGCCACCGCCGCAATGATCTTCTTCGCGGCCGCTTCGATCTTATCCATCGCCTGCGACATGTACACCCGAGTCATGGCAACCGGTAGCGCGGCTGCGGCTTCGCCTGCACTCTCCGCCAGCTTCTGTGCACGCAGCACCGCCGATTCCATGGCATAGGTCTCAATTACGATGTCCGCGATCGCGCCCATGACTTCCTGCTGGTCCTGAATCGTCTGCATGTATTTCTGTGTAGCCGCTCCGGAGACAAACAGCCCCAGTTTCTTGGCTTGCGCTACAAGTTTGCGTTCTTCCGCCAGCAGACCTTCCAGTTCTTCGGCCACACTTGGTCCGGCCAGCACTTCGTCCATCAGTCTCTTGATAGCGGGCATCAGCGGCAACTGTCCTGACATGGCACGTTTGAGCAGGAAGCCGGTGATGATCAACCGGTTGATTTCATTGGTGCCTTCGAATATGCGATTGATGCGAGCATCACGGTAAGCGCGCTCGGCAGGATACTCTTCGACAAAGCCGTAGCCGCCATAGATCTGGACAGTTTCGTCCACTACGTAGTCGATCATCTCCGAACCCCAGACTTTGAGGATCGAACATTCGACCGCGTATTCCTCGATCGCCTTGCGCGTTTCTTTGGCGGCATCGGCGCTCGTCTTGTCCACTTCGTTGAGCGCCACATCCATCATGCCGACGGTGCGGTAGACCAGCGCCTCGCCGACGTAAATCAACGTTGCCATGTTGGCCAGCTTCTCGCGCACCAGACCGAAGTCGGCGATTACTTTGCTGAACGCCTTGCGCTGCTTGGCATAGGCGATGGCGTTTTCCAGCGACACCCGCGCTCCGCCGACGCACATGGCACCCAGCTTGAAGCGTCCCACGTTGAGGATGTTAAAAGCGATGACGTGGCCCTTCCCGATTTCGCCCAGCAGGTTTTCCACCGGAACCTTGCAGTCATTGAGAATCAGGGGACAGGTAGAAGAACCGCGGATGCCCATCTTGTGCTCTTCCCCGCCGATCGAAAATCCCGGGAAAGTTCTTTCGACCAGAAATGCGCTGAATTTTTCGCCGTCCACTTTGGCGAACACAGTGAACAGGTCGGCAAAGCCGGCGTTGGTGATCCACATCTTTTCGCCATTAAGAATGTAGTGCTTGCCGTCGGGCGAGAGCTGGGCGCGAGCGCGGCAGTGCAGCGCATCGGAACCGGAAGACGCCTCCGACAGGGCATAAGCCCCGACGATCTCCCCGGCAGCCAGTCGGGGCAGATATTTCTTCTTCTGCTCCTCAGTGCCGAAGTAAACGATCGGTAAGGTGCCGATACCGGAATGCGCGCCCCAGGTGGTGGCGAAGCCGGCATACTTGGCGATGTGATCGGCGATCACGGCGGCGGTGACTTTGTCCATCTCGAGGCCGCCGTAGGCTTCGGGAATTTCGACGCCGCTTAGTCCCAGATCCCCGGCCTTCTTCAGCAGATCGCGAGTGATGGAGAAGTCTTTGTGCTCCATCTTCTCGGCGTTGGGCAGGATCTCGTTGACCGCGAACTCCTCCGCCGTCTGCCCGATAAGCTGGTGCTGCTCGGTAAAATCTTCAGGAGTGAAGACTTCTTCAGCCTTGCGTTCTTCAATAAGAAAGCTGCCGCCGGAAATCTTGGTGCTGGGAATCGCAGTAATGGTCGCCATTAAAACCCCTTTCATGCCTTTGACTTTACTTCCATCCCCTCTGGTTCACGAAGCGCTTGATGCCGTCCTTCAGATGTACAACGTTGAAGTTTATAAGCAGGCCGATAGATTTACCACTGAGTTTAAGGTACAAAAGTTACCGGAAGCGCGACCTGCGTAGCAGAGAGGCTCCTGGGTGGTTAAAGATTTTCGAAAATGCCAGCCGCCCCCATGCCCCCGCCCACGCACATGGTCACCATCCCGTAACGCGCATTGCGCCGCTTCATCTCGCGGATGATAGTGGCCGTCAGTTTCGCCCCAGTACATCCCAGCGGATGGCCCAAAGCGATTGCTCCGCCGTTGGGATTCACTCGCTCCGGATCGAGTCCGCCTTCCTTGATAACGGCGAGCGACTGCGCCGCGAAGGCCTCGTTCAGCTCAATCACGTCGATGTCGGAGAGCTTAAGCCCCGCCATCTTCAGCGCCTTGGGGATTGCATATACCGGGCCCAGCCCCATTTCCTCGGGCTTGTACCCGGCCGTCGCAAAAGAAAGGTAACGGACCAGCGGCTTGATACCCAGCGCCGCGGCCCGCTCCGCGGACATGACGACCGCCGCCGCCGCCCCGTCGGAAGTTTGGGAGGAATTGCCTGCGGTCACGCTCCCCTTGGCATGGAAGGCCGGTTTGAGAGCGAGCAGAGCTTCAAGCGAGGTGTCAGCCCGAGGGCCTTCATCCACCTTGAACATGATCTCCTGCCGCTTCGGTTTCGAACCGTTCGGTGTGGTGAAACTTACGTTCACAGGAACTGTTTCATCGGCAAACTTGCCTGCCTGGATCGCAGCCAGCGCCTTCTGATGGCTGCGCAGAGAAAATTCGTCCGCCGCCTGCCGCGGGATGCTGAAGCGCTGCGCCAATCGTTCGGCGGTCAGTCCCATGGTGAGGTAAGCGTCGGGATAGTGGTCAATCAGCCAGGGGTTCGGCGAAATCTTGTGCCCGCCCATGGGAATCATCGACATCGATTCGGTTCCGCCGGCCACGATGATCTCCGCGCCCCCGCTCATGATGCGTTCCGCCGCCATGGCGATCGCCTGCAGTCCGGACGAGCAGAAGCGATTGATGGTGATCGCCGAAACCTCAACAGGCAACCCGGCCCGCAGGGCTGCAATGCGGGCAATGTTCATCCCTTGCTCCGCTTCAGGCGTGGCACAGCCGAGAATGACGTCTTCAATCTCTTTGGTGTCCACTTGCGGCACGCGCTCGAGAGCGCCCTTGATGGCAATGGCGGCCAGTTCATCGGGCCGGGTAGCGCGCAGGGTGCCTTTGAAGGCGCGTCCCACAGGAGTGCGAACGGAGGAGACAATGACTACTTCTCTCATAAGTTTCCAGTGGCTGATGGTAATGAGTCTACACGCAAGCTTACGAACCGCGGACCAACAATATGGTCCTCAATATTAGATGTGTCCTGTCCTGAACTGTTCAGCTAAGAGTTGACACGTTCCCTACCGACGAATGCCTAACTGAAGCAGCAGTGCGTCTTCGACCGCTGTCATGGCCGTGCCGTCGAGACTCCCGAGCTTCGTGCGCAGTCTCTGCTTTGATGCGGTCATAACTTGGTCTCCCATGGCCTTGCGCCGCTCACCATTCAGAGTGACCATGGCTTCGCCGGGATAGATCTTCGAGGTTTGACTTGTGAGTGGAATCACGATAACGCGATTGAGCGCCGCGTTTGCGGCGTTGTTGCTTATGATCAGGGCAGGGCGAGTCTTTTGAATTTCGCCGCCCACCGAGGGATCAAACGCGACCCACCAGACTTCACCCCTGCGCGGATGCATCGCCGATTAGCCCTTCCGACCATTCTTCCGCCTCAGCCTCACGCTCCCGATCATTGGCCATCTCCCGATAGCTCGCTGTCAGAAGCGCCTCGCTGCCGCTTGCCAGTTCCCGGGCGCGATGGAGCACAGACGGAGCCAACTCGTTAGGAAGCACAAACCAGGTCGGAACTCCTCTGGCCTGGGGCGTACCGACGCCACCGTCATCAGGTTCTCCGTTCCATCGGATACCGACCCGTTCCTTGCTATCCCAAATAAACTCGGCCACCGCCCAGCTGCCCTCAGTCGGACCAGAGTCGTACACGATCCTTAGCGCTTCTATACGCTTCTTGGGCGAGATCACAGTGCAAGGATCTATGTAGCTCATAATCTGCCTTTAGACTCTAAGACTCGCAGCAATTACGACATCAATTATACATATGTACGTATGTAAGTCAATCGCTACTAATTCCGCAGGGTCTTCCCGGTCTTCAGCGTGTACTGAATCCGCTCCTGCGTCTTCCGCTCGCCGCACAGCGACTTAAACGCTTCGCGCTCCAGATCCAGAATGTACTGCTCGCTTACCGGTGTGCCCGAGGTTACATTTCCGCCGCACAACACTTCCGCGACCTTGGTCGCGATCTTCACTTCGTGGTCGGAGATGTATTCGCCTTGCCGCATGATGTGCACTCCCAGCCGCAGCGCCGCCAGAACGTTTTCACCGGGGGCAGGGATATCGGTCCGCGGTTGCGGCGGCTCATATCCAGAACGGACAAGCTCCAGAGCACGGGACTTGGCATCGGCCAGCACGCGCTCGCGATTCATCGTGATCACGTCCGACTCATGTAGAAAACCGAGGCCACGGGCTTCGTGAGCCGAAGTCGCAACCTTACCGGTGGCGATGGTCTCGAAAGCCTTCTTCATGGCCTCCATGAGTTCGATGGACTCGCCGCGTCCCGGACGGATCGCCGCCGCGCTATCCAGCGCGCGCAGAAGCATCTCTTTGCAGCCGCCTCCGCCGGGCAGAAGCCCGACGCCGACTTCTACCAATCCCGAGTAGAGTTCGGCATAAGGCTGGCGGGCTGCGGCGTGCAGGGTGATTTCGGTGCCGCCGCCCAGTGTAAGTCCGAAAGGCGCAACCACCACCGGTTTGGGCGAAAACTTGATGACCTGCGTCATGCCCTGGAACTGGCGGATGGCGAGGTCAACCTCGTCCCACTCTTCTTCCTGGATGGACATCAGCAGCAGCATGACGTTGGCGCCGACCGAAAAGTTGTCGGCGTCGTTCGTGATAACGAAGGCATCGAACCCATCGCCGGGACCGCCAGGCTTTAGGGTCTGATTAATAAGACTGACAATGTCACCACCCAGCGAGTTCATCTTGGAATGGAACTCGATGCAGGCAACTCCATCACCGAGATCGACCAGCGACGCGCCGGCGTTCTTCTTGACGACTCCGCTGGATTTCTGGGCTACCTCAACCGACCACACGCCGGCGGGGACCTTCACCGCTTCATACTTCGCGGTCCTCAGATCGAAATAGACGCGTCCCGAAGCGGCCTTGGGATCATCCAGGTACCAGGATTTCTTCCCGCCCGCCAGCAACTGCTCGACATTCGCTGCCACGGTCTGCCCTTCTTTTTTCATGCGGGCTACCGTGGCTTCAACCCCGGCGGCGTCCCACAGTTCGAACGGGCCCAGCTTCCAGTTAAAGCCGAGACGCATGGCGCGGTCGATTTCGACGATGGAATCGGAAATTTCGGGGACGCGGTTGGCAGAGTAGTTCCAGAGATCGGACAACACCGACCATAGAAATGTGCCGGCTTTGTCTCCTTTCTGCGGCGCGCCCTCAATGCCCAGCAGGGTGCGCAGCCGTGTTCCCGGATCCTCGATGTTTTTCGCCATGTCGAGGGCAGGGAACTTCGGCTTCTGGCGTGGGCGATATTCGAGGGTCTTCCAGTCGAGCGCCAGCCGCTCTTCTTCTTTGCCGCCATTGGCGGGCGAGGACGCCCGGCCTCCACTTTTTTTGTAAAAGCCACCCTTGGTTTTGTCACCGAGCCATTTGCGCTCCAGCATCTTCTTGTAGAAGTCAGGCAATGGGCTCGTGCGGGGCAGGCTCTCCTGCCCGCCGCCTTTCTCCATATTCCCGACCACATGCCCCAGAATGTCCAATCCAACCAGATCGATCGTGCGGAAAGTAGCGGACTTCGGCCATCCCACGGCGTCGCCGGTCAGTGCGTCCACATCTTCGATACTGAGGTCTATCTCCTGCATGAGCCGCATCACGTTGAGCACGGAGAAGGTGCCGATGCGATTGGCGATGAAGTTCGGCGTGTCCTTGGCAAAAACCACGCCTTTGCCGAGACTCACGTCGCTGAAGTGGGCAACGGCCTCAATCGCTGCTGGATCGGTTTCCGGCGTGGAGATAATTTCCAGCAGCCGCATGTAGCGCGGCGGATTGAAAAAATGCGTACCAAACCACGATTTGCGGAAGTCGTCGGAGAAGCCTTCGGCGATCTTTGCTACCGGCAGGCCACTGGTGTTGGTCGAAACGATCGTTCCCGGCTTGCGGATGGCCTCGACCTTCTTTAATAGAGTCCGCTTGATCTCAAGATTTTCAACGACGGCTTCGATGATCCAGTCCACCTCGCTCAGACGCTTGAGATCGTCTTCAAAGTTTCCGATGGTGACCAGACGCGCCAGTCCAGGTTCAAAAAAAGCGGCGGGCTTGGATTTCTTCGCTGCTTCCAGTCCAGCGGTGGCGATCTTGTTCCGGGCGGCGCCATCGGCGTCGGGTAGGACGATATCGAGCAGGTAGCTGGGCACGCCGGCATTGGCGAAGTGTGCGGCGATGCGTGCGCCCATGGTTCCGGCGCCAAGAACGGCAACTTTGTGGATGCGCTTCATTGAAATACCTCGGAGGAACGAAGGAACAATGATTGTATAGCGGAGCGAGTCAGTTCATGGGGAGCGGACAGTCTTGTCCGACGCTTCTGAATTTGATTTTATCTTAGATTCGGGTTTCGGGCCCTCCGCTCCAAGTCAAGAGCGGCGGACGAGAGTGTCCGCCCCACACAGGCTAGGGCAGCTTGTCGATGGCCCACTCGTCTTTGCCAGCGCGAACCACCACAATCTGCGATTTCTGCGGGCGCGCGGTATTGGTCATGTCCGCCACGGACGTGAACAAGGAAACGGGGAATGAGTAGCAACCCGCCTTGAGTTTTCTCCCCCGCGCAATTTCGTAGGCCGCGTCGCGCCCTGAAGCGAAGAAAACTTCCAGCCGATCTTGCGAGCTGCTCTGTTTCGCAGTATCCGTCAGCATGAGCAAGCCGGTTTCGTGATCTTGATTCTGCCACGCCTGAAGGAAGCGATTGGCCGCGGCCAGGGCGGAAGCGTAGCCGGGGTCGGAGGCTGGGGTCGGAGGTGGAGTGGAATGCCTGGTCTTAGCGATGGAGACGGTGGACGCCTGCAACGCCAGGGAAAGGGCTATAAGTGGGAAGGCAAGATGCCTTCCCGACAGCCGGCGGGACGCCGGCGCTACCAATTCACGATTCACTCATGAATTATGCCGGAAGCCGCAGATTACTCCAATCACCGCCAAGGTTCTCTCTGCCGCGACCAATCCAAGTACCATGGAGGACGGGCGTCCACGCCCGTCTCGCTGCCGCGCGGGCGAGGGCGCCCGCGCCACATCAACTCTTACGAAATCAGTTTGGCCAGCGCGAAAGCCGCTGCTGCCGCAACCCCGCCGATGGCCATGGTTTGTACAGCGCTGCGCGACGGGCCGGTTCCCGTGTAACGCCCTTTCAGGTATCCGAAGAGGCCGAGCGCGGCCAGGGTCACGACCGCCGAATACGCCAGCCCATGCACTGCACTCGAAAGAAGAACATAAGGTGAAAGCGGAATCATGCCGCCCGCAACATACGCTCCGGCAATGGTGGCCGCGCTGGTAAGCGCACGGCGCGGGTCCGGTTCCTCCAGGCCCAGTTCGAAGCGCATCATGAAATCCACCCAGGCGTCGGGACGCCTGCTGAGCGCTTCCACCACCGGAGTACTCTCGGCCGCCGTCATGCCGTAGGATTGAAATACGCGCCCCACTTCAGCCATCTCTTCTTCCGGAATTTCCTTGATCTCACGATACTCGCGCTCCCGCTCCTGCTCGTAGTGCTCGGCATCGCCTCGTGCTGCCAGGTATCCTCCCAGGCCCATGGCGATCGAACCGGCCGCAATCTCTGCCAGTCCGCCCACCACGATCAGCCGAGTGTTCTGCACGGCGCCCGAAAGCCCGGCGGCGAGCGCGAAGGGCACAGTGAGGCCATCGGCCATTCCGATGACGATGTCGCGCACCAGATTCGTGGCCATGAAATGCGTTTCGACATGTTCGTGCGGCACGATTAGACCTCCGGGTGAGACTTCAAATAGAGAAGAGCGCGGCGGACCACATCGCGTTCCCCACGGTACGCTAACTTGCGCGGTGCTTCTTCCGCGGGAATCCAGTACGCTCGCCTGACCTCGACCCGCATCTCGCGCGATACGTCATCAATCTCGCCCGAGTAGTATCGCAGCAGGAAAAACGAGACGATCTTAAACACCCTCTGTTGGTCTCCCCATGAACGTACGTAAACATACTTGATATCCGCCAGCTTGGTGATTGGCGTCGCGATCAGCCCGGTCTCTTCCTGGACCTCGCGAAGGGCTGTCTCTTCAGGCTTTTCGCCGGGATCCACCAACCCCTTGGGCAACGCCATTACCACTTTTCGTGAAGTCTTCTTGACCGGACGCGTCGAAGGAACCTCGGTTTGGGGCTCAATAACAGCCATTTCCCAGCCTTCGCCGGACCGTTTCACCACCACGCCTCCTGCTGAGATTTCCCGAACCATGGCCCCCAAGCTAACAGGAATGCGGGAGTTAGTCATCGGGCGGTGAAGACTCTACCGGTAACCCGGAGCAACTGACCGACGTGCCTGGAACTCTTGCCCGGGAGCTGGCATCTTAGTTGCTAGTAGAGCTGGGGTATCCGGGGGAAATGAGGTTCCGGTGAAGAGTTTGGGCAAGATCATTCGTTCCGTACAGGCCTTCGGACGGGGCCTGTCAGGCCTATCCGGGCCCGAGCAGACGCAGCCTTCGGGCATCGGACTGGCTCTGGGCGGGGGTTTTGCTCGCGGCATCGCCCATATCGGCGTTCTGAAAGTTCTCGAAGAAGAAAATATTCCTGTGAGCCTGGTAGCCGGCACCAGCGTGGGCGCCCTTATCGGCGCAGCCTATTGCAGCGGCGTCACCATACCCGAGTTGGAAGAGGTTGCCACCCGGGTGCGCTTCAAGCACTTTGCCCGCTGGACTCTTTCGCGTTACGGATTCGCCAGCAACGAACGCATGATCAAGTTTCTCAGCAGCATTTTGAAGGTCAAGACCTTCGAAGAATTGCAGATTCCCTTGGCGGTGACTGCCACGGATTTCTCCACCGGCGGGGGAGTTGTTTTCCACTCCGGCCCTCTGGTCGACCCGGTGCGCGCCAGCTGCGCCTACCCGGGAATGTTTCTTCCGGTAAGAATCCGCGGACGGCTGTTGGTGGATGGCATGTTGGCCCACGCCGTTCCCACGGTTCCCCTCCGCGAGATGGGTGCTCAAAAAGTGCTGGCAGTCCATCTCCGGGGGACATGGACTAGCTCCGAAGCCGGGCCGCGACATCTGTTCGACGTGATCGGTCAGTGCTTCGCGATTGCCCAGGAGATGAACTGCGGAGTGTGGAAAGCGGCCGCCGACCTGGTCATCGATCCTGACGTGAACGGATTCAAGTACGATGACTTCGAACGCTCAACGGAGTTGATTCGTTCCGGTGAGACCGCGATGCGCGCCGCTTTGCCGGAAATTCGAAAGTGGCTGCCGCAACCCGAGGCCGAGCGAAAATCCCAGTCCGTCAGCATCAACCAACCAGCGACAGCCCCGGCAAAGTAAAGTTTCAATCGCGGGAAACCATTACCGCCCACGTAGGGGCGGGTGCCCCCACCCGCCCAGCCGAGCGCAGCTCGGCGGTTTCCCAGCCCCATCCAATCTGTCATCCTGAGGGCCACGTTTTTTGGGGGCCGAAGGACCTAAGAATTCCTCAACCGCGTCGACAGCGCCGGCCAAAATGCAAAGGTCCTTCGTTGGGAGTTGCTCGCTTCGCGAGCGACTCCGCGGCCTCAGGATGACAAACGGATGAAGGCTGGCCGAGCATTGCTCGGCCGGGCGGGTGTGGCTACACGCCCCTACTGGACTGTTATTGTTGGTCAGAAGCCAGAAGCCAGAAGCGCTCTACTTCATTACCCCGCGCGAGGCAATCCCGATATTGTCGCGTGAAGTGTTCTTGACCAGATACATCATCTCATCGGCCTGGCGGATGATTTCGCGTGGAGTCTTGGCATCATGCGGATACGTGGCCACGCCCATTGACGCGCGGACGTTCAGATTTAGTCCTTCTTCCTGGCAGAACATGCTGGTCCGCAGGCTGTCGCGCAGGCGTTTCGCCACGATCAGCGCGGCGTCTTTGCCCGTTTGTGGCAACAGCACCACGAATTCATCTCCACCATAGCGGAAGGCGTAGTCAATCAAGCGCAGTTGCGCTTTGATCAGGTATCCGATTTCCATCAGCAGCTTGCTTCCCACCAGGTGTCCGTGCGTGTCGTTGACCTGCTTGAAGTGATCGAGGTCGATGAACAGCACAGTGAACTCGTATCCGTAGCGTGCCGAGCGGTAGACTTCAGTTTCGAGCGTCTTGTACAGGTGGCGGGCGTTGTACAGGCCGGTGCAGTCATCGGTGATGGTGAGTTCCTGGATCTTCTCCACTGAACGCGCATTTTCAATGGCAATGGCGGCGTAGTCACAAATCGATTGCAGGAAGAAGGACTCCTGGTCAGTGAAGTTCTCCATGCTGACATTGACCAGTTGAATGACGCCCAGCACGCGCAGTTTGGAGCGCAAGGGAACGCAGATGATGGAGCGCGTCTCCCACTGGGTCATCTCGTCAATCCGCTTGGCGAAGCGGGGATCGGTGTACACGTCAGGCACCACCACACGCTCGCCATGTTTCGCCACCCACCCGGCAATGCCTTCGCCCACTTTGAGCCGGACGTTTTTCAGGGCCTCGGATGCTTTCCCTACCGCAATGGCGAAGTAAAGTTCGTCGCGTTCTTCATCCACCATCAGCAAAGACCAGTTGTCCGGACGGAAGTATTCCGCCATTTTTTCCATAATGGTCTGCAGGATGGAGTCCAGATCGAGGGACGAAGTCAGGGCTTTGGCTACATCATGAAAGATGCCCAGTTCCTGCACTTTGCGGTCGGCTGCGGCCTTCGTCATGAACTGCGGTCCTCTGTGCGGGCAGGAAGTGTTGAAATTATATGGGCCCCGGAAAGCCGGGGCAATCAACCTTAGTAACCTGAACCCCTGAAGCCACGTCCTAAGGGACGTGCGCAAGGCGCCGACTGTAGTCCGGCTCGTTTAACAATGCGGTTCTCTCCCACCCCAAATTCATCGGTCTGGAGGGCCTTGATTAACATATATTTATCTTTATATTACTCATCTTTGATGCAGCCCGCGGCTGTGAAGTGCGGCAGGAAGACATTTCAGGTGGAATCCTTTGGGGCACGGTTGAAACGGGAGCGGGAACAGCGCAAGATCACGCTGGACGATATCTCTGTCGCCACCAAGATCGGTACCCGTTTCCTCGCCGCCCTCGAGGAGGAGCACTTCGACCAGCTTCCCGGCGGCATCTTCAACAAGGGGTTTGTCCGCGCCTACGCCCGCCATCTGGGGATCGACGAAAACCAGGCCATTGCCGATTTCGTTGCCGCCAGCGCCCCCAGCCTGCCCGAGATCCCGCCGGAGGAGACGCCAGTGCTGGCAGCCATGGCGGTTCGTGTGCCGGAAAGCAAACAGAAGAGCCGCAGCAATGACGGCATTCCGTGGGGTATGGTAGCGGCTGGGCTCCTGATTATTGCCTTTGGCTTCGCGCTTTGGGGCTTCCATTCGCGGGAAAAACCGGCCCCGAGGGTTAAGGTCGCAACGGCGGTCCCAACCGAGCAAACCCCAGCCACGCCGGAGACGGCCAGCACGGCCCCTCAGGTGCCACCCGCCGGAGCCTCGGCAGGCGCTACCGAGTCCGCGACGCTCCCTTCCACTCCGGTTACCAACGCAGGAGTCTTTACGGTGCTGATCAAGGCACACGAGGATTCCTGGGTCAGTATCACGGCGGATGGCAAACCTGTCATCGAGGACACGCTCACGGCTGCAGCAGAAAAATCCATCGAAGCCCGCAATCAGATCGTGGTCAAGAGCGGCAATGTAGGCGCGCTGGATATCTCGTTCAATGGAAAGCAGCTCCCGGCGCAAGGCCGCGACAAACAAGTAAAGACTCTAACTTTTGATCCCAATGGCCTTCGACCCTAATCCACCTGAGTGGCTACCGGTACGGGTCGTGTCCGACCCTTGAATGCCCATTCGCTGCCCTGAAGTTGCCTCCCGGACGCCGATGCTCCCCAATGGCTGGCCATATTCCCCTCCAGGCCCAAAACCGTTGCTTCCCGCTGTCTTCTCTGGTAACTTATTGGAGTCCGCAAAGTGCTCATTTATAGGCTGTTTGCGTTCTGACCCTCCCGCCAGGTCGTAAAGTCCAGATCGCATGAAGGAGAAGCTAATTGTCATCCCGTAACCCCTATCTTTTTACGTCCGAATCGGTGACCGAAGGCCACCCCGATAAGATCGCCGACCAGATATCTGATGCTATTCTCGACGCCTGCCTGGCAGAAGATCCGTCCAGCCGCGTGGCCTGCGAGACTCTGACCGCCACCGGCCTGGTCGTCATCGCTGGAGAAATCACGACCAAAGCATATGTGGATTTCCAGTCGCTGGTTCGAGGCACGATTTCGTCTATCGGCTACAACAACGCGCTCTACGGCTTCGACTCGAACACCTGCGCCGTCATCTCCACAATAAACAAGCAGTCCGGCGACATCGCCATGGGCGTTGACACCGGCGGCGCCGGCGACCAGGGAATGATGTTCGGCTATGCCTGCAACGAAACCCCTGAGCTGATGCCCACGCCGATCTCCCTGGCGCACAAACTGACCATGCGTCTCTCCGAGGCCCGAAAACATGGACGCCTTCCTTATCTGCGTCCCGACGGAAAATCGCAGGTCACGGTTGAATACGACAAGAACCACAAACCAATTCGAGTGGACGCGGTGGTCATTTCCACCCAGCACGCCGAGACGGTCGGCAACGAAGAGTTGCGCGGCGACATTCTGAAGCACGTCATCCAGGCCACTATCCCCGCCGAGTTGCTCGACGAAGACACCAAGTACCACATCAATCCCACCGGACGTTTTGTGATTGGCGGCCCCATGGGCGATACCGGTCTCACGGGACGCAAGATTATCGTGGACACCTACGGTGGTATGGGACGTCACGGCGGCGGCGCATTCAGCGGCAAGGATCCGACCAAGGTCGACCGCTCAGCCGCCTACATGGCGCGGCACATTGCCAAAAATATCGTGGCTGCCGGCCTGGCGGACCGCTGTGAGGTCCAGCTCGCCTACGCCATTGGCGTGGCCGAGCCAGTGAGCGTTCTGGTCGACACGTTCGGCACCTGCAAAGTGGATCCCGATACGATTCCCGATCTGGTGCGGGCGAATTTCCACCTGACCCCAAAAGGCATTATTGAGTCGCTCAAGCTGCGTCGCCCGATTTACGTTAAGACTGCGGCGTACGGACACTTTGGCCGTAACGATCCCGACTTCACCTGGGAAGCCACCGACAAGGCTGCCAAACTGGCCAGCGATGCCGGTCTGCGCGAGCCGGCGGGCGCCCGCAAGTAAGCTTCAACCACCAAGGATACGAGGGTCCGCGAAGGAACCGGAGAAGTTGATTTCCTTCGTGTTACGGAGCCTGCCCTGAGCGAAGTCGAAGGGTGTCCTTAGTGGTTGAATGATTTTAGGTTTAATAAGTTCGAACAGGAGAGGTATGTCGACGACACCTACGCAACTGAATTGTGATGTGAAGAGCCTGGACTTTGCCGACCTCGGCAAGAAGCGAATCGACTGGGCCAATCAATCGATGAAGGTCCTGCAAATCATCCGCAAGGAATTCATCAAGAACCAGCCGTTGAAGGGCATCCGTGTTTCGGCCTGCCTCCACGTCACCGCTGAAACCGCGAACCTTGCTATCTGCTTGAGGGACGGCGGCGCCGATGTAGTGTTGTGCGCCTCCAACCCTCTCTCCACGCAGGACGACGTGGCCGCGAGCCTGGTGCGCGATCACAATATTCCGGTCTTCGCCATCAAGGGCGAGGACAACGACACCTACTACAGCCACATCCTCGCCGCCATCGACCACAAGCCCCAGATCACCATGGACGACGGCGCCGACCTCGTCACCCTGTTGCACACCAAGCGTCAGGACGCACTCGAAGGCGTGATCGGCGGCACCGAAGAAACCACGACAGGAGTAATTCGCCTGCGCGCCATGGCCAAAGAAGGCGTGCTGCGTTTCCCCATCATCGCGGTCAACGACGCCGACACCAAGCACCTGTTCGACAACCGCTACGGCACCGGCCAGTCCACAATTGACGGCATCATCCGCGCCACCAACTTCCTGTTGGCCGGCTCAAAGTTCGTAGTCGCCGGCTACGGCTGGTGCGGACGAGGCCTGGCCAGCCGCGCCCGCGGCGCCGGCGCCGAAGTCATCGTCACCGAAGTCGATCCCACAAAAGCGCTGGAAGCACACATGGACGGCTTCCGCGTAATGTCCATGACCGAAGCCGCGAAACTGGGCGATGTGTTCTGCACCGTCACCGGCAACAAGAGCGTCCTGACCAAAGACCATTTCGAAGTCATGAAGGACGGCGCCATCATCTCGAATTCCGGCCACTTCAACGTGGAGATCGACATCGTGGCCCTGGACAAAATGTCATCCTCCAAACGCACCACCCGCAGTTCGGTCGAAGAGTACTCACTGCGCGACGGCCGCAAGATCAACCTGCTCGGCGAAGGACGCCTGATCAACCTCGCCGCCGCCGAAGGGCATCCGCCGTCCGTGATGGACATGAGCTTCGCCGACCAGGCGCTCTCCGCCGAGTACATGGTGAAGAACTACAAGACGCTCGAGAAGAAGGTCTACAAAGTTCCCGACGACCTAGACAAGCGAGTCGCAAAGCTGAAGCTGGAGTCGGTCGGAATCAAGATCGACAAGCTGACGCCGGAGCAGGAAGAGTATTTGGCAGGCTGGTCAGAAGGAACATAGCTTCCAAGTGATTGTCATCCTGAGGAGGGGAGCCCTTCGCAAAGCGAAGGGCCCCCGACGAAGGACCTATGCAATCTCCGGCTCATAGCGATGCCGAATGTACCACTCCTCACTCAAATTCTTCCATTCTGGGTTCATTGCCACGATCAATGCGATCTTCTTCATGCGTAGAAGCCCCTTGATCTGCTTCTCTCGCGCAATTGCGGCGTGAATACTCCCGAAACGCTCAAAGTAAACCAGGCGATCGATCTTGTATCGTGCCGCAAATTCGCCTTTGATGCCTTGCTTGTGTTCGAGCACCCGCCGTTCGAGGTGGCCCGTTACACCGGTGTACAAGGTCTTCGAGCGGTTAGTCATGATGTAAACGTAGTAGAAGCGTGGCGGGGAATACATAGGTCCTTCGCTTGCTTTCGTCCCGTTGCGCGGGACGAAAGATTGCGCTCAGGAGGATGTGGAAAATTGTATGTGACGGATGAAAAATCGAGGGTTGCAAACGAAATAGTTACGGACGACACATTCGTCCCGCTTCGCGGTACGAAAGACTGCGCTCAGGATGACAAATGAGTAGGTCAGAATGTTCGGTGGAAATCCTCGACAACTGTCCGCGCATCCAATCCAATATGAGGCCTGCTGCTATCCCGATTATCTCGATACTACTTGTGACTTCCCTGTTCTGCGCTGCGAACGACGTAAAGACCGCGAAAGTGCTGGCGGTAAAAGCCTACGATCGCGGACGCATCGCGTTCTGGGAAGGCAGAGTCCCCATCTATGATGGCTATCCTTTCTACGACATTACCCTCGCCCTCGAGCAGAAAAAGTATGTGGTACGGTACGAAAGCATGACCGGGTACTACCCTTCGAGCTGGAAGGCGGGACACGAAATCCAGGTGCGGCTGGGCGGCAAAGGGAAGATGTTTCTGCTCAACGGCGAAGAGGAAGTTCTGGCAACGATCTACAACGGGCATTTGCAGGACTGCGTACCGTCAAGCGGACGGCCGACTAACATCGGCGCCGGCCCGCAGGTGCCCTGCGACTGATTGCAGGCTTCCTGCCTGCGCTCCTCACGTCGTTTTCCTTTGTGATAAATTCGAAGCACCCTCATGAAAGACGTTGCGTCCTGGGCATTGAACGTCGCCGCGCTGCGCGGCGCATCCTACACTGATGTTCGCCTGGCCGACGATCGTCATCGCGGTCTCTCCACTAAGAATGGCAAAGTAGGCAGCGCCTCAGTAGCAGAGTCGTTCGGCTTCGGAGTGCGTGTGATCGCGGACGGCGCCTGGGGCTACGCTGCCTCAGACGATCTTTCCCGGGCCGGCGTCGAATCTACTGCCGCACGCGCCGTTGAAATCGCCAAAGCTTCTGCGCGGGTGAAGCAGCACGATATTCAGATGGCCGCGGAAGAGCCGGTCACTGCCGAGTGGACTTCGTCATTCCAGATCGATCCCTTCACGACGTCCGTCGAACAGAACATCGAGCTGCTGCTGAAGATCGATTCCGAATTGCGTTCCGTGCCCGGGGTCACGCTGGCCGAGACCAACCTGAACTTCCGGCGGGAAGAGCAATGGTTCTTCTCATCTGAGGGCGCCGACATCCGTCAGACCAAGTACACCACTGGAACCGGCTACGCGGCCTATGCATTTGCCGGAAGCGAAATCCAAAAGCGGTCGTATCCCAATTCTTACGGCGGGCAGTGGCAGAATAAAGGTTACGAACTGATCGAAGAACTGAAACTGGTTGAAAACGCCCGCCGGGTGGGCGAAGAAGCGGTCGCCTTGCTGACAGCCGACAAGTGCCCTGAAGGCGTTTTCAACATCATCCTCGACAGTTCGCAGCTCGGTTTGCAGATCCACGAGTCAGTCGGCCATCCCATCGAACTCGACCGCGTCCTGGGCATGGAGGCGAATTTCGCCGGGACCTCCTTTCTGACGTTGGACAAGCTGCGTACTCTCCGCTATGGCAGCGACCTGGTGAACATTGTTGCCGACGCGCGCCAGGAGCACGGTCCCGGCCTCGGCACTTTTGCTTTCGACGACGAAGGTGTTCCGGCGCAATGCACGCCCATCATTACCAACGGCCTGTTCACCGGATATTTAAGTTCCCGCGAGACCGCCCACACCATCGGCGCTACGCGCTCGGGCGGGACTCTGCGCGCCGATGGCTGGAACCACTTGCCTATCATCCGTATGACCAACATAAGCATTCTGCCTGGCGAAAAGCCGCTGACCCGGGATCAGCTCATCGCGTCCACGGATGACGGCGTATACATGGAAACCAACCGCTCCTGGTCGATTGACGACAAACGCTACAACTTCCAGTTCGGCTGCGAAGCCGGATGGGAAATCAAGAACGGCAGGCGCATCCGCCTGTTGAAGAACCCGTCGTACAGCGGAATTACTACGGAGTTCTGGAACTCAATGGATGCGATCTGCTCCCGCGATGAGTGGATTTTGTGGGGCACGCCGCACTGCGGAAAGGGACAGCCGCAACAGGTCATGGGCACGGGCCATGGCGCCGCCCCGGCGAGATTTGCGAATGTCAAAGTGGGGACCGCGTACAAAGGGACGTGAAGTAAAAGGGTGCCCCGTCCTCGTCCCTCCGTTTTGTGGAGAGACAGGGCGGGGCCTTTGCTGAATGCTGAACAAAGAAAAAGCCGCCGACATCTTCGAGCAGATAAAAAAGCACTCGACCGCGGACGAGGTCGAAGCCCTGATCTATGGCGGCAAATTTGCGCTCACGCGCTTTGCCAACAACACCATCCATCAAAATGTGGCGGAGGAAAACTACTCCGTTTCGGTGCGGACGGCATTCGATGGGCGTACGGCCCGGGCCACCACTAACAAGTTCGACAACGAGAGTCTCCGGCGGGTTGTACAGGCGTCCGAAAGTCTGGCCAAGGTTCAGCATCCTGATCCCGATTTGTTGCCCATGCCAGGCGCGGGCGAATCGCCCGCGACCACACAAGCCCGTCCCAACCGGCACTTTGCTCAGACGGCTGGGCTCACTCCCGAGCTGAGAGCCGATGGGGTCGAGAAGATTGTGCGGGTGGCGACCCGGCACAATCTCACCACCGCTGGCATCTTTTCCTCGTCCGAATCAGTCGAGGGCATTTTCAATTCGCGCGGATTGAACGACTGGCACGCCCAGACTTCGTCCGAAATTTCCATCACCATGCTCGCGGCTGATTCTTCGGGATGGCAGAAGGCGAACTCGCCCGACGTCAGCCAACTCGACCCGTCCGCGCTCGCGGAAATCTCGGCCCGCAAAGCCATCGAATCCGCCAGTCCGCGGGAGATTCCTGCGGGCAAGTACACCGTCATTCTGGAACCCGCGGCTGTTCTCGATATGTCAGGCTTCATGTTCTGGGATTTCGGCGGCTTGTCCATTCTCGACCAGCGTTCATTTTTGAACCAGCGTGTCGGCACTCAAATCTTCGGCGCGAACATCAATATCTGGGATGACGTGGCGCACCCGTTGCAGTCGGGTACACCGTTCGATGGCGAGGGCGTCCCCCGGCAGCGAGTGCAGCTGGTGGAGAATGGCATCGTCAAACGCCTGGTCTACGCGCGGGCCACGGCGGAAAAGATGAAGAAGTCCGAATTCAAGGACAAAGTCGGTCCCGTGACGGCGACCGGACATGGCTTCTCGCTGCCCAACGAAATGGGTGAAGCCCCGATGAACATTGTCTTCGGCACGCCATCGGACCCGAAGACCGCTGAGCAGATGATTGCATCCACGGAACGCGGCGTTCTGGTCACGCGCCTCTGGTACATCCGCGAAGTTGATCCCTACGAAAAGATTCTCACCGGCATGACCCGTGACGGCACCTTTTACGTCGAAGATGGCAAGGTGCGGCATGGCATCCTGAATTTCCGCTTCAACGAAAGCCTGATTCACATGCTCTCCAATGTCGAGGCGATGGGCACCCCTGTCCGGGCCAGCGGCGAAGAATCCTTCGACATGGTGGTGCCGCCGATGAAGGTGAAGGACTTTAACTTCACGGAAGTGACGAAGTTCTGAAGGCAGCCTGACACTTGGCAGGTACTGGTGACCTGGTCAAATCGAGTCCAAAAACCAATCTCTTAGGGCCAATTTCCGGTTACCTCCGCACCCTCGATCCCACCGCAATTCCATGATCCGCAAGGCTTTACCCCTACTAGTTCCATGACTTCCGTAACTTTTATCCGCTGGTTCCGGGGTGTAATCTGCACCACGTAATGTCGAACAATGGGCGATTTGCGGAGGACGGGAATCCCGGTGCCGGCGCAGCAGTTCGGAAAGAAAACTCGCCATCAGTGTCACCCGAAGCCGTGAACCGCGGAACCGCATCGACGAAAGCCAGTCGCGCGCGCTACTCCGACCTGCAGAGCGCGGTGCGCTTTCCCATCAAGTTGCCGATTTCGGTGAAGTCGAAATCGGGCGACAACTCTGCCGAGACGGAAAATATTTCCGCCAACGGCGTGCTCTTTCAAATGGATTCGGAGATGCCGATTGGTTCGATGGTGGACTTCACTAGATCGCTGCCCGCCGACGTCGTGGGAGCCGTGGCCGATGTTCGGCTCGACTGCCGCGGCCGCGTAGTGCGGAATTTCGAAGACGATGGCCGCCGCGGCGTCGGCGTCGTGATTGACGAATATCACTTCGACCGTCGTTGAGGTCAGGGACGAAGGGAAAGGACACGAATGGCAAGCAGTTCCGTCAGCGGGGAGACTGACGTCGAGCAGCCGCACGAAGTCGACGCCCATTTCATTCGCGTCATCGTGGCTGACACCCAGGCCATTTTTCGCGCCCGGCTCCGCAAGATTTTCGCTCTCGAAGACGATATCCGGGTGGTGGGTCAGTCCGAACGCTGTCGCAGACGCTTTCCGCCGCCAAGAAATTTTCCGCGGACATTCTGATTTTTGAGGTTGCTGGCGCCGAACGCCGTGGAGGCGGTTTCGGATTTGTAGGCAGTCTCCCGATCTTCGCTTGGTAGTGGTGACTCAGGAGTCCGACGAGGAACTTACGCTCGAACTATTGCGCCGCGGCGTTCGCGGTTGTTGGCCGCGACGTCGGCCGGAGCTTCTTGTGGAGTGCCTCCGCAAAGTTTCTGAGGGCCATCCCTGGCTCGATAGCCGCGGCATCGAATGGGTGCTCGAGGTGTTCCGCACTCAGGGCGTGCGTCCCCCGTCCTCGCGGCCCAAGGTGCAGCTGACGCCGAAGGAGTCGCTGATCGTTTCCTGCGTTACTCAGGGAATGAAGAACAAGGAAATCGCGTTGCGCGTCGGCACTACCGAGCAGGTTGTCAAGAACTATCTCCGTAAGGTCTACGACAAGCTGGGCGTGGCGGACCGCCTGGAGCTGGCGCTGTTCTGCCTGAATAACCGCGTCGTGGACGGAAGCGCAAAAGTGCCGGCCGCTCCAGCAGCCTCGTCAGGAACGGCAGCGCCCCGGAACTCGCATCCGCAAGCACCGAACCCGTCACCAAGCCTTCCTGAACTTCACCGCGGCAAAGTTGCGGTTTTCCCACCACGGGCCATAGAATCAAGAAGAAGAAATCTTCCCGCCTCAAAACACCGCAGGGAGAGATGGCCGAGTGGCTGAAGGCGCACGCTTGGGAAAGCGTGTTTACTCCAGGGGGTAACGTGGGTTCGTATCTGACTCTC
>CAVRZO010000013.1:0-67270 GCA_963725615.1 Terriglobia bacterium
TGCCGGCGCAACTTCTCGAGGACCCGCCTCCCCGCCTTCATCACCACGAGAAACGAAGACTCTTCCCGGCCTTTGCCCGCCTGGATTAGGTGCTGGCGAACCCCGCCTCTGGGCCTTAAGTTCTCGCAAGATCCCGGCCCAATCTCCCGCTGTCACTTCCGGATCGATATTGGGCGAGTTTGGAGCGGCCGGCGGGGAAGGTTGCTCCCGCTCGCGGGTGAGGAAAGAAACGACTGCTTCGCAATCTTCTTTGCGGATTTCGGGACCGTAGGTCCAGTCGTTTTCGCTGTTGTTACTGGAACCGCTGAGAGGTCAGCGTGCTCACAAACTGCTGTTGTTGGCGTTCTTCGTCCACTTGCGAGCATAGCCGGAAAGAACCTTCACATTCTTTCGAAAACTTGACGGATATATCGAATTCCACCGAACAGTCAGGATTGTCTTAGGCCGGGACACTGGTCTTGTGCCGAGGCTACGCTCGAAGAGTAACTCGACTCAAAGATCATGATGGGCTGAGCTGGAGAACCTCCAAGCTATCCAACGGAACGTGCAGTTCAGCACGATTTCTTCAGGTGTTCGGCCCCCGCGCGGCAGCTGTTGGATTTCGGCAGAATCCGAAACTTCTGATGGCAATGTGAAAGAAAACGAACTCGATTGCATGTACGCTCAGCCTGGCCAGCATCACCGGCAGGCGGTGCGCATGGCGGGCGAATGAAACACGAGAAATCGATGAGCAGAGAGTAGTTTTTTCGCTCGCGATGCTAAAGCTTGGAAAAATGTGCGTGCGGCGTACGTTGTCGCAACGGAATTTGCCCGAGTTTGATGGGCACTACCGCGCAGAAGAGACTCCGTGAGGTATCTGACGAGGATCCAATGGCAACCCTGCAGGGGCGGTCGTCCGACTCCTACCACCAACCACACTGGATTTCGAACCTTACGTTGATGCAGGCCGTTGCTCTCAATTTCCTTCCGCTACCCAGGCGCCGAGCCCCCTGATCAGCCCGCTCGAATAGGAAGCTGATTTGAGGCTAACTGCCGGATTTCAATCTTGGAGTTCATGTATGTCCAGCCAGTCTTCGACCCAGCCCGTGATCAGAGATCAACAAAGACAACCGCTCGCGGCAACAGAGCCGTCACAACCGGCACGAATGCAGGTAACCAAGATGTTAACCACCAAGGAAGCCGCTGCACTCCTGGGTCGACCATCATCGACACTCGAGCGCTGGCGCTGTGAAGGCCGAGGGCCCGATTACGTGAAAGAAGAGGGAGGAGTGCGATACCATCGGGAGCATCTGCGGGAATACATCCGCAGAAACACGCGGACATCTTCCGTGCGAGCGCTCGTGGAGACCAAGCGTGGACCTTTTTAAGAGAGCTGGCCACCCTTACTGGTGGTATGACTTCACGATCCGCGGGGAACGTTTTCGCGGATCAACCAAAGAAACCCGCAAAACTGCCGCTTCTGAGAGGGCAGCAAAGCTTTTGGCAGCAGTTGCTGAAGGCAAAACACAAACTAGCAAAAGAGCCCCGGTGCTGTCGGTGTTCGTAGTGCGATTCATGTCTTATGTTGACAATGCGAAGCTTGCGGCAAAGTCCAAGAGCTATCTCCGGAACGGATGGCGTCTCTTGGAGCAGACAGGCATTGCGAGCATGAAGATGGATCGCATCACTGCAGAAGATGTGGACGCGCTGGCCTTCCCTGGCGGCCCGTATAACATCAACTGTGCCCTGAAGACCCTACGCCGGATGTTGCACAAGGCAGAAGAATGGGGGGTGATTGCGAAGGCCCCCAAACTGAAGTTGATGAAAGAACTCGGCCGCACTCTCAGGCTGGATCAAGAGGCGGAGTGCAAGCTGTTGGCGGCTGCCGACCGTTTGCTAGCGAGCGGCAAGTGGACTCCCAAAATGCACGCCACTTTCCGCGACGTGGTTGTTCTCGTCCGGGATACCGGGATGCGTAACAAGAAAGAGCTCTTTTGTGCGCGCATCGAGGACGTGGATTGGAACAACCGTGTGTTTTTCATTCCCGATAGCAAAACCGAAAACGGCCGGAGGTTCGTTCCACTCAGTGATCGCGTTCTGGATTTGCTGAAGGGTCGCTGCGGGAAACGGCGCGAGGGCTGGATCTTCCCGGCCTTCTCAGCTTCCGGACATTTGACAACCGTGGACAGGAAATTCCGGGATGCCAGACGCGAGGCGAAACTTCCGGAAAAGCTGGTCCTGTACTGTGCGCGCCACGATTATGGAACCAGAGTGCTGCAGGGTACCGGCAATCTTGCGGTCGTCATGCGCACGATGGGGCACGGCAGTCCGACAACAGCAATGAAGTATCAACACCCCGAACTCGAGCAGGTGAGACGCGTCTTGAACGGGACAAACAGCAACCACGATCCAGAACGTGGAAGCTATGGCACATTTTACGGCACAGTTACCAAACAGTAAACTTGGTAAGTAATTGATTTATATGGTGGGCAGTGCAGGGCTCGAACCTGCGACCTCCTGCTTGTAAGGCAGGCGCTCTAACCAACTGAGCTAACCGCCCACTCTTTCAAAGCCACAAAGCCTGGTCTTGTTGCGGACTCCGTTAATCTTACCAAGAAATCTTCTGCTGGATAGGGCGCGGACCCTCATGCTGGAGGCCAGGCGTCCCCGCCCGGCTGGACGGGCGAGACGCCCGTCTTCCATGGCGGACCCTCGCTGTTACAATCGGCGTGGAGGGGGAATCTAAAGAAATGGAGAACTTATCCAGTATAGTTGGTCAGCTGAAGAAAGAGCGAGACCGGGTACAACAGCAATTGGTGGGACTGAATGCGGCGCTCGCCGCGTTTGCCGGAGTCTACAGTAAGTCCGCGCCCGCGGTGAAGAGAAAGCGGCGCCCCATGAGTGCCAAGGGCCGGGCCGCAATTCGCCGCGCTCAAAAAGCCCGGTGGGCAAAGGTAAGGGCGGAAAAAAATAAGTAACTGCTGGTGGAGGCCGGACGTCCCGCCCGGCTGGAAGGTCGAGACGTCCGGCCTCCATCAACTTTCACACTCCCTGCTAGACTGGCGCGGTGCGCCGCCTGATCATCAACGCCGACGATTTCGGTCTTACAGCCGGAGTAAATCGCGCCATCGTGGAAGCGCACGAGCATGGGGTCGTTACTTCAGCCACCTTGATGGCCAACGGCTCTGCCTTTGCGGATGCGATTGGGCTGGCGCAATCCCGGCCTCGGTTGGGCGTGGGCTGTCACATCGTCCTGGTGGACGGCGCTCCGTTGCTGGACGCGACGGCAGTCCGCAGTCTATTGGATCTCCGCGGCAATTCCGGCAGCCCACATTTCCGCGAAGGAATCACCCGGTTTGGCGCTCTCGCGTTGCTGGGACGCCTGGATGAGAGTGAGATCGAGGCGGAAGCAACCGCCCAAATCCGCAAGCTGCAAACGGCCGGCATTACCGTCACTCACCTCGACTCCCATAAACACACACACCTTTTCCCGCGTGTACTGCGTCCGCTGTTGCGGGCGGCAGCGAGTTGCGGCGTGAAGGCGATCCGAAATCCGTTTGAGCGAATGCAGGGTTCCCAACTGTCGGCTTCGCCCAGCTTGTGGAGACGATGGGCAGAGGTTGGTGTTCTGCGCGGCCTGGCCCGACAATTTCGCGAGGCGGTACAGCAAGCAGGAATATCAACGCCGGATGGGACCCTGGCCATTGTCGCCACAGGTTCGCTGAATGAGCGTTTGCTTCGCCTGATGCTGGAAAATCTTCCGGATGGAACCTGGGAACTGGTTTGCCATCCGGGCTACAACGATGCAGATTTGCGCGGGGTTCGCACCCGGCTACGTGAGTCACGCGAGCAGGAACTGCGTATCCTGACCTCGTCGTCCACACTTGATCTGCTGGCCGCGAATGGGATTGAGATTGTTTCCTTCCGGAAGTTGGGGGCGGGATGATTTTCTTTCGTCGACTGACGAACCACGGACGGAACACACCCGCCGACGACAGGCGGCTCAGACCCTCCGATTTATGATTAAATGCTAGCGGTTTGCTGACGCGGAGCGTTTGCAGCCTTTCATGTCCGACAAGATAGAGCCTCGACTGGATGTAAAGTTACCCGTCCGAGTATTTGGCATGGGTGCGAACGGTCGTCCATTCCTGCAACATGCCGAAGCCCGGAATATCAGCCATCGTGGAGCCAAACTCTTCGGCCTGGAAACCCCGTTGAAGCCGGGAGATGTCATCGGCGTGCAGCTTGGCGACAAGAGAGCCCGCTGCAAGGTGATATGGGTGGTCGATCCCGGGCAAGCCCAGAAAATCTCAGTGGGCGTAAACCTGATCGAGGGGCAACCCTGTCCCTGGGAAAAAGAGATGGAGCAGACGCAGCAGGAGTCTCAACCGGCCCTTCGAGTCGCGCCTCGTGACGAAGACAAGAGGAAATTTCCGCGGCGACGGGTTCCCTTTCCCATCGAAATACGCGATCAGGATGGCGTCGGATCGCACATGAACACCAAATCGGCAGACATAAGCGCTCGTGGCTGTTATGTCGAGACCATGCTTCCCCTTCCCGTAGGAAAGGTCCTGAACATCACATTTTGGCTGGATTCTGAGAGAGTCAGGACCCCTGCGGTGGTCCGATCGTGCGACGGCGGAGTGGGCATGGGTATTGAGTTCACCGGCCTGGATGACATGACAAGGGAACGGCTGCAGGAGCAGATCGAGGCCATGGCTGCGGAGTCGGAGACCTCCCAGAAGACTCCGGGCGAAGGTTAGCACCTTTCTTTCGCGGTTTCTGGCATCAAACATCAGGCAAAATCTGAATCCCGGCTTGCCGCCTGCCATCGAATGGAAAGGGCGCGAGCGCTGATCCGGAAGGGACAGGCATGAAAATCGGCATCACCTGCTATCCGACCTATGGAGGCAGCGGCGTGGTCGCGACCGAGCTGGGGCTGGAACTGGCGGAGCGTGACCACGAAGTTCACTTCATTTCTTACGCCCAGCCCATTCGCCTGAGCGGTCCCCATCCCAACATTCATTACCACGAAGTGGAAGTCTCCCGTTATCCGCTGTTCGAGTATCCTCCTTACGATCTGGCGCTGGCCTCGCGCATGGCGGAAGTGGCCGAGCTTTACGACCTTGATCTTCTACACGTGCATTATGCGATCCCGCACTCGGTGAGCGCGTTGCTGGCGCGCCAGATGATGGCGGCCAAACCGCGGGGACGCAAGCTTCCTTTCGTGACCACGCTGCACGGCACCGACATCACGCTGGTCGGACTCGACCGGTCTTATCTACCGATCACCCGCTTCTCCATTGAGCAGAGCGACGGAGTAACCGCCATTTCGCAATATCTGCGAGAGCGCACCCTGCGCGAGTTCGATATCCGGAACGAGATCAAGGTGATTTACAACTTCGTCAATTGCGATGTGTATTGCCGGGGCGAAGAGGTTTCTGAACTCAAGCAGGAGTACGCCCCGAACGGGGAGCGCCTGCTGGTACATCTGTCTAATTTTCGCCCCGTGAAGCGCGTGACCGACTGTATCGAGGTTTTTGACCGGGTTCGTAAGAAGATTCCTTCGAAGCTGCTGATGATGGGCGACGGTCCCGACCGTTCCCGCGCGGAATGGCTGGCGGTACAGAAAGGAATTCACAACGATGTGGTCTTTCTGGGCAAGCAGGAGCAAGTGCAGGAGAAGCTGGCGATGGCCGACATCCTGCTGCTGCCCAGCGAACTGGAGTCCTTCGGGCTGGCCGCGCTCGAAGGCATGGCCTGCGAGGTGGTGCCTATCGCCACGCGTGTCGGCGGTATCCCTGAGTTGATCGAGCACGGGAAGAGTGGTTACCTGGCGGATGTTGGCGACGTGGAGACAATGGCGCGCTACGCCATCGACTTACTTAGCGACGAAAACGCGTTGCACACGATGGCGAAGGCCAGCCGGGGCGTGGCGCAATCGCGTTTCTGCGCCAGCCGGATCATTCCGCAATATGAGGAGTTTTACCGGCGCGTGCTGGAACGCGCTTCGTAGAAGGCTTCCGGAATCGCGCCGGTTCCCTGCAGAACGGGCAAGCGCAGACGCACCAGAGTTCCCTTGCCTTCGCGGCTGTCAATGGTCATCCGGGCGGTGTCACCGTAGAGAACCTTCAGCCGCTCGGCCACGTTCGCCATTCCAATCCCCGTCCCGCCAACGCCCCGGGGCCGTTCCACCAAATTGGCCGAGCCCATCCCCACGCCATCGTCCTCGACTTCAATGATGAGATGCGAGTCGGTGAGCCGGCTGCGCAGGTAGATGCTGCCGCCGTCAATCTTCGAGGACAGGCCATGCTTGATCGAATTCTCTACCAGCGGTTGTAGCAGCATGCTCGGGACCATGATATCCAGCGACGAGGTCTCGACTTCCTTCACCACCCGCAATTTGTCGTGACCGAAGCGGACCACTTCAATGTCGAGATAGTTGTCGATAAATTCCAGTTCGTCGCGCAGCGGGACAAAGGCGTCGCTGCTGTTGAGCAGGCGACGCAGGATGTTAGCCAGCTTGAGGATCAACTGGCGGGCCGTGTCGGGATCGAAGCGCACCAGAGAGGAGACCGAGTTCAGCGTATTAAAGAGGAAGTGCGGGTTGATCTGGTTTTGCAGCGCCTCCATACGGGAATGGAGCAGCAGGCGTTCCTGTTCTTCCAGTTTGATTTGAATGCGAACGCTGTTCCAGATTTTTAGTTCCGTCCCAATGACTGTGACCGATGTGGCGTAGATCAATGCCTCCACCCACCACGTCGGGCTCTCCAGGCTAAACGTGCGACCGGGTGCAAAGCGCGAAAGCTCGGTCTGGACAAATCGCAGCGCCACGATGGTGACGAAAAACATGGTCTGCCATTCGAACGGGTGCGGCGTGGGCAAGTTGCGCCGGATCCAGCGGTAGATGCTGAGATCCACGAAGGGAGAAAACGACCAGATGTCTTCACGATTGGGAGCGAAAATGCGAAGTTGCCCCGCGACGAAACCGCACAGCACGTTGAAGGGCAAAGTCGCCCATTCGCCATGCCAGAGCGCAGGAAGGGCGAGCAGAATGCCGCCCAGCACGCCGGTGAGCCGTCCGCCAACGACACCCAGCAGCACCGTAGTCTCGAACGACAAATCGCCCGCTGCAAAACTCCGGGCGCCGAACCGGATCCACACCCCCAGCGCCAGGGGGATGCCGATCCACAGTACGAGATAGATCTTCTGCTTCCAGTTCCGTTCATCCTGGAAGAGCAGCGACTTGAACTCCACGGAGCGACCCAGAATGCTAGCCGCCGAGGCGGCCACGCCCAGCTTGATCAGCAGATTGATGAGGATGAGTCGCTGTTCCATTTTCGGTGAATCGCAGGATCCGCTGTGGGAAATGTAGCACGGCAGAGAGGAGTTACAAGGATGTCGGCCTGGTTCTCGTAGCGCCGCCGTCCCGGCGGCTGTGGCAGCGGGCAGAGGGCAGAGCTTGCCCTGAGCGAAGCCGAAGGGATACCGGCGCTACTTTGCGTAGCCTCCCTACGGGGGAGTTTTTCCACTCTCAGTAAGGCCCGATGATGCCGCCGATCTGTCTCGACGCCGGCGGTTTCCCGCTCGGCTTCTGGCCCTCGATCACATCGAGATATTTCAGCCCTGAGCCGGTATTGAACAAGACCACTTTGTCGTCGGCGGAGAAAAACCCACTGGCCCGCAGCTTGCGATACGCTACCAGCGATGCCGCTCCCTCCGGCGCTGCAAATATGCCTTCCATCCTGGCCCAGTGCCGGAATGCCTCCATTATTTCTGCGTCGGTTGCGGCGAGGGCTATGCCTGAGCTCTCTTTCAGAATTTCGAGAATGAGGTAATCGCCATAAGCTTTGGGTACGCGAAGTCCTGAGGCCAACGTGGAAGCGTCAGCCCAGAAATCCGCGGTCGACTTGCCCTCATCCCACGCTTTAACGATGGGAGCACAACCGGCAGATTGCACGACGACCATCTTCGGGCGTTCGGGTCCGATCCAGCCCAGCGTTTCCATTTCATCGAAGGCCTTCCACATGCCGAGCAGACCGACTCCGCCGCCCGTCGGATAGACGATTCCCTGGGGCAGCCTCCAATCGAGCTGTTCGGCCACCTCGTAGCCCATGGTCTTCTTGCCTTCGACCCGGAACGGCTCTTTCAACGTGGAGACATCAAACCATCCTTCTTTTTCCTTGCGCTCGGCGACCATGCGGGCGCAGTCGCTGATCAGACCGTTGACCAGCGTTACGTGAGCGCCAAAGCTTTCACACTCTATGCGGTTGGCCGGGGGCACATCCTTGGGCATGAAGATGTGGGCTTCCAGGCCGGCAGCCGCAGCGTAGGCGGCGAGGGCGCTGGCGGCGTTTCCGGCGGAAGGGACTGCCAATTTCTTCAGACCGTAGGCTTTCGCCATGGTGACCGCTACCGACATCCCGCGCGCCTTGAAAGAGCCGGTCGGGTTCAGGCCTTCGTCCTTAATGAAGACATGGGGAAATTCCCGGCTGGGCAGCATGGGTGTGAACCCTTCGCCCAGAGAAACCGGCGGAGCATCGGGCAGCACTTCGGCGTAGCGCCATAGTGTTGCCGAACGTGCTGCCAGCACAGCACGATTGAAGTGATGCTTTAAGTTTTCCAGGTCATAGCGAACGTAGAGGACGCCCCCATCGTTCGGACAGAGTGTCTGCGGGTGTTCGGCGCTGATGTGTGCACCACATTTGGTGCACTCAAGGTATGCTATGCGAGACACTTCGGAAGTTTAGCATTCCCGCTTGCGCTTGGAGTTTGGCGCTGCACTCGTTAACTATTAGGACCTTCATTACCAGTTTCTAGTTTCCCGTTCTCGGTTCTCAGACGGGCAAGCGATTTAGCAGAGCATTCGCCTTGCGGAACCATGGCCGCTCGCGGCGGCGCAGGTATCCCGGCATGGTGGGCCTCTTTGCGAGGATTTGCCGGGCCCACTCCCGGGCCTCGTCGTTGCGTTGTTGGGAGGCTAGGAAGCTGGCATAGTTGTAGTACGTCTCGGACGACGTCGAGATCTTGGTCACCTGCCGGAACAGCGCTTCGGCCTTTTCGGGCTGGCCAGTGTTGGCATAGGCGTGGGCGAGCAATCCCGCGGCGCGATGAAAATCATACGTCGGATCGGCGGCCACCACGCGTTCGAGGTCGGGCAGAGCGGCCACAAAGTCTCCCATCTGGATGGCCGCCACACCACGACGGTAGAACGGGTCGGGCGAGTCGGTACGCGATGAAATCGCCTTGTCGTAGGCCTGCCGGGCTTTTGCGAAATGCTCTTCCTCAAGGTATAGATCGCCCAGCTCTTCGTAGTTGCCGGCGGATGGGTTGTCGATCACCGCCGACTCCAGCTCGCGGATGCGTTTGCGGCGCGGGAAGGCTTTGAACGACTGGCGCAGCAGGCCGGCATCAGGCACGGCTTCGACTGCGATATACACCAGTGCGCCGAGCCATCCGCCGATGAGGATGATCCATAGCCAGAAGGTGTCCGGGCGGCGTCGGATGAAGTGAATAATGGCGAACGCCTGCAGCAGGATTCCCCACCACGAAAACGCGAAAAAGAGTAACGATCCCATGCGTCGATGCAGAGTATAGTACGCGGGCCTGCAACGCCAACGGCGAGACCTTCTGCGGAGCTGAGCTCTGCCCGGACAGCCGGGGGCGGCTGTCCCTACGTGGCCGGTGACTGCTAAAATCGTCCCAGTGAAACCTACCATCCGTCTTCTGGGTGTCGACATCGACGGCACTCTGTTGAACCCCGAATTTCAGATCTCCCCGGCCGATATGGCAGCACTGCGCCGCGCCCATGCGGAAGGGGTCGAAGTCGTCGTGGTCACTGGGCGACGCCACACCTTTGCCCTGCCCATCGTGCAGCAGCTCGGATTCGACCTGTGGGTCATCAGTTCGAATGGCGCGATCACGCGCTCGCTAGCCGGGGAGACCTTCCACCGCGACCTGCTTCCCGCCGGCACCTGCCGCCGGCTGTGCGCCAGCATGCGGGAGTTTCGGGGCAACACGGTCCTGACCTTCGACAAGGAAACCAAGGGCGCAATTGTGCTCGAGCACATGAACGAGCTGAGCTCCAGCATCCAGCGCTGGCTGGAAAAGAACCTGCAATTCATTGACTTCGTCATCCCTATTGAGGACTCGCTGACCCGCGATCCGGTGCAAGCCATGTTCTGCGGCTCGATCCCGCGTATGCAGGACGCGTTGGCCACGTTGGCAGCCAGTAACCTGGACCAGGACATTACTGTGCTTCGGACCGAATACGAGGCCCGCGATCTCTGCATGGTGGACGTGCTTAACCGGGGTTGTTCGAAGGGGCATGCGTTGGAACGATGGGCAAGTCATCGCGGCATCCCCCGTGAGGAGGTCATGGCCATTGGTGACAACTATAACGACATAGAAATGCTTGCCTTCGCCGGAGTGCCGTTTATTATGGGAAATGCAGTTGAGGAATTACGCCGCGACGGCTGGACCGTGACCCTGCCAAATGATCAGAACGGCGTGGCCGCAGCGATTGAGCAGGTGTTGGGCATAAGTTTTTCGTAGCGCCGCCGTCCCGGCGCTACAGGTTCGAGTCGGAATGATTCTCTCGAAAAAATTCGGAATGGCGCTGGGACTCTTGCTTCTTGCGCTGCCGGCCCTTGGCGCTGACCTCGCCATCCTGCATAACGGCTTTTCGATCCGCCACGATCGCCGGGAAGCTGTGGGCTCGGTCACTCGCCTCTATCTGGGAACCGGCAAGGACTACGTTGATATTGCCACCAGCCAGATCGAACGGTTTGAGAAAGACCAGCCGCCGGTCGTTGCACCGGTAGTGGTACCGGCATCCGTACCGACCGTTGCGTCCCTTACGCCTGTGCGCTTAGCGAAGCCACAAGCGCTTAAGCCGCAAGATCTAAAGGAAGTGATCAACAGCATCAGCGACCAGCACCACCTCGACCCTGACTTCATCAGCAGTGTGATCCACGCCGAAAGCGGATTCAATCCACGCGCAGTTTCTCCCAAGGGAGCGCGAGGCCTCATGCAGCTGATGCCCGGGACCGCGTCCAAGCTGGGAGTGTCCAATGCGTTCGATCCCCGCTCCAATGTGGAGGGTGGGACCCGCTATCTGAGCGAGTTGCTGGAGCGCTATAACTTCGATGTGATCAAGGCACTGGCGGCTTACAATGCGGGGCCCCATCGCGTGCAACAGTATGGCGGGGTGCCGCCCTACTATGAAACCCGCACCTACGTGGCACGAATTGTTCGCGACTATAACCGCAAGAAAATCGCGGAGCGCAAAGCAGCCGCGGCGAGCGCCAAGGCTGCCCGGACCAAGCCCGCATCCCCTAGGACCGCAGCAGGTGTGAAGCAAGCCGCCCTTCCCAATGTTGCGCCTCAGGCTTCGCAATAAGTCCGCGCCGCGGAAAATCCGTACTTCTCCAGAAACCTTGGCGCGTTGACCCCCGGGTCCACCTCATTTACCTTGGATCGAGCGCTGTGCTCGGTGGCCCGGGTCCTCCCCTGACATGGATAGAAAACGCGTTCTGATTACCGGCGGGATCCTGGCTGTCTTTGGTTTGTTGGTGTATTTCCAGTTTCGTCACTGGCGAAGCTTCGACTGGACCACTTTCTGGGCGGAGACCCAGCAGATCCGACCCTGGCATATCGTCCACTCCATCGGTCTTATCTATGTCGCGTACGTCTTCCGGGCCATCCGCTGGAAGATCTTCCTGCGCCCGGTTCGCCCCCACGCATCCTGGCTGGAACTGGTGCCCCCCACGCTGATCGGATTCACTGGATTGGCGCTGCTGGGACGTCCCGGAGAATTCATTCGCCCCTATCTGATCGCCAGGCGGCAGAAGCTGCCGGTTTCCTCCCAGGTCGCGGTCTGGGCGGTCGAGCGCATATTCGATATCGGGGCCTTCGCTGTCCTGATGGCCGTGGGGATCTTCCTGCCGAGTTCAAGAAGGACGCTCCCGCACCCTGAGTATTACGCCCGGTTCCGCGATGGCGGATTTCTGTTCTTCGGCCTGGTCGTGGCTTTGACGCTCGGGGCGGTGCTCGTGAGTCGCAAAGGGGAGGCGTTGGCGGACTGGGTGGAACACCGCTTCTCTCATTGGGGGGCCCGCCTTAGCCATCGGATCGCGCTGAAAATCCGGGAATTCGGCCAAGGCCTGAATACGATTCATGGCCCGGTTTCCCTGATCCTGCTGATCGTGGTCTCGATCGCAATGTGGTGGATCATCGCGGTTGCCTACCACGAAATTACGTTAGCCTATCATCAGACGGCGCATGTCTTCGGAGAAGACCCGCTCGATATCCGGCTGGTGCAGGTGCTTCTGCTCATGGGTTCGAGCATGCTGGGATCGGTGCTGCAACTGCCGGGCGTGGGCGGAGGTTCGCAGCTGGCTACCATTGCTGCCCTGGAACATATCTTCGATGTGCCGAAGGAATTGGCTGCCAGTTGCGGGATTATGCTCTGGCTGGTGACGTTTGTCGCGGTCATACCGCTGGGTCTCCTGCTGGCCCATCACGAGCGGTTATCTTTGCGTAAACTCTCTCAGGAAAGTCACCAGGAAGAGGCTGAGGCTGCGGTTCCTGTCACGCCTCCTGCCGGATGATTCAGCCGGGCGCTACCTCAACATACGTAGGGGCAGGCGCCCTCGCCCGCCTGGCGGGGCGAAGCTCCGCTAGAACTGGCGAGCTTGCGCTCGCCTGCCCGGACGAGGCGTCCGGGCCTACGTGGGCCGTGTTGGGGCCGATATCGGATTACTCCGCCTGTTACAATTGCAAGCGACGACCTCCCCGTCTGACATGAAGTGTCCTTTCTGTGGCTTTGAAAATGACAAAGTGGTGGACTCGCGCGAAAGTAAGGAAGCCGATTCCATCCGCCGCCGTCGTGAGTGTCTGAAATGCGGCAAGCGCTTCACCACCTACGAGCGGATCGACGAGATTCCCTACATGGTGGTCAAGAAGGACGGCCGTCGGGAAAAATTTGACCGGCAGAAGGTGCTGAACGGGCTGCTGCGGGCGTGCGAGAAACGCCCTGTGCCGATCAGCCGGCTGGAACAGATTGTGAATGAGGCGGAAGCTTTCGTCATCGAGTCGCCGGAGCGGGAGCGTAAGACCAGCGAAGTGGGCGAGCTGATCATGAACCGCCTGCGCCGCTATGACAAAGTGGCGTACGTGCGTTTCGCGTCGGTTTATCTGGACTTCAAAGACGTGCAGGAGTTCATGGCCGAGCTGAAAGACTTGCTGAAGACGAAGGAAGCACCTGAGGTTCGCAGTAAGGGCGCGGTAAAGAGCTAAAGGTTGTGTGGGGCGGGCGCCCTCGCCCGCCTGGCTGAAAGCAAGGCAGTAGCCGCAAGTCAAAGTCAAAAGCCGCGGGCGAGGGTGCCCGCCCCACACAGTCAAAAATATGGCTTATAAGGTCACACTTATTCCCGGCGATGGCATCGGCCCTGAGGTAATGCAGGCCACCGTGCGCATTCTGCAGGCGACCGGAGTGAAATTCGACTGGGAAATCTTTCAGGCGGGCGCTGAGGCCTATGCCAAGTATCAGGAATACATTCCCAAAGAGCTGATCGAATCCATCGAACGCACCCGAGTTGGACTGAAGGGGCCCGTCACCACTCCCGTGGGTGGTGGCTTTGCCAGCATCAACGTTGCCTTGCGCAAGAAGTTCGAGCTCTACGCCAACTTCCGGCCCATTCGCAACCTGCCTCATATCCCGACCCGCTATCCTGGCGTTGATCTCATCATCGTGCGGGAGAACACCGAGAGTCTTTATTCCGGTATCGAGCACGAGGTGGTGCCGGGTGTGGTTGAGAGCTTGAAGATCATTACGGAGAAGGCGTCCACCCGCATCGCGCGTTTTGCCTTTGAATACTCTCGCAAGAACCATCGCAAGAAGATTCACGCCATCCACAAAGCCAACATCATGAAGCTATCGGACGGCCTGTTTCTGCGCTGCTGCCGCGATGTGGCCAAGGAATATCCCGAGATCACTTACGGCGAGCACATCGTGGACAACACCTGCATGCAGCTGGTGATGAATCCTTATCAGTACGATGTGCTGGTCATGGAAAATCTTTACGGCGACATTATTTCCGACCTGTGCGCCGCGTTTGTCGGCGGACTGGGGTTCGTCCCAAGCGCCAACCTGGGCGATAATTGCGCCATCTTCGAGGCGGTGCACGGATCAGCTCCTGACATTGCGGGCAAGGACCTAGCCAACCCGACCGCGGTCATTCGCTCGGCACAGCTGATGCTGCGTCATCTCGGCGAACACCACGCCGCGGACAAGATTCACGATGGGCTGGAGAAGGTCTACCGCACCAAAGACAAACTCACTCGCGACGTTGGTGGAAACGCCGGAACTTCGGAGTTTGCCGACGCCATCATTCAGTTCATGGAAACCAGCACGGACGTTCCCGCCCAGGCCGAATCCTCTCACGCATAAATTGTCATCCTGAGCGCAGCGACTGGTTTGCCTCGCGAACCAGTCGCGCAGTCGAAGGACCCCTATCAGCTCATCGACGCCGGCGCTCTTGGCACGCTTTGAGAAACGCCCGTGGAGATTCCCTGGACACGCCGGTGGAAGAGTAGGGGTCCTTCGACTCCGTGATTGCTTCACTTCGCGAAGCAGTCACTCCGCTCAGGATGACAGAGCAAAGAATCGCTGCGTACCTGCAACTCTTCGTTGACGCGACCCACAGATTTTGAGTAACATCCTCCTTCTTCAAGGAACCCCGGGGGATGGCTAACCCAACACGGCGGCTAGGAGTAGTTCTGTTTCAGCTCGGCGGCCCTGACACGCCGCAAGCTATTGAACCCTTCCTTTTCAATCTTTTTTGCGATCCCGATATCATTGATTTTCCCTTCGCCCGCATTGGACGCAAGCCCCTGGCCAAGCTGATTTCGACCACCCGAGCCAAGAAAGTACTGCATCATTATTCAGCGATCGGCGGGGCCTCGCCCATACGGCGGTTCACCGAGCAGCAGGCCTATGCCCTGCAGAACCGACTCCGGGCTGATGGCATCGACGCTCATTGTTTCGTGGCCATGCGCTACTGGCACCCGTTCACGGCTGAGGCAGTCGAACAGTTGCGGCAGGCGCGCTGCGACGAAGTCGTCCTCCTGCCTCTTTATCCCCAGTATTCCTGCACGACGACCGGGAGCAGCCTCAACGAATGGCGCCGGCTGTTTCGTGACGATATGCCTGTGCAGGCGATTGAGACGTTCTACCGTCACCCGCTTTATCTGGACGCGCTGGTCGAGAAGATTGACGAAGCGCTGGCGCGGTTTCCGGAATCCGGTTGCCCCGAGATCGTGTTCAGCGCGCACAGCGTGCCGGTATCGCTCATCGAACGGGGCGATCCCTATCAGCGCCATATAGAAGAAACGGTGGAACTGGTGATGCGGCGCGGTGGCTGGCCCTATCGCCATCGGCTCTGTTATCAGAGCAAAGTCGGCGCCAGCAAGTGGCTGCAGCCATCGCTGCACCGCACCATCCGCGACCTGGGGGCGGAGCGGATCCGCGAAGTTTGCGTCGTACCTATCGCATTTGTCTCCGATCATGTGGAGACGCTGGGCGAAATTGACCACGAGGCGCGCGAGGAAGCTGCGAATCTTGGAATCCAGCAGTTTGAGATGACCTCTGGCCTCAATGATTCGCCGACGTTCATCGCGGCGTTGGCGGATTTGGTCGTAACTGCGATTGGCGCCGACGTAGAGCGGCTGGTCGCGGCGGATTGAGTATGCACACGTAGGGGCGGGCGCCCTCGCCCGCCCTGCGGAGCGCAGCTCCGCAGGTTTTGGAAGTCGACATTTGGCGAGCTGTGCTCGCCCGCCCGGACGAGGGCGTCCGGGCCTACGTGGATCGTGATGTAGTTCCAGCACCAGGATTGTGATCACCAGGTCGTGGTCATGAAGGAGTGAAGGAACGGATGGCAGACGAGTCCAAGACGGGAATTCTCGGGCATCTACCGCCCTTGCCACGACCAGCACTCAACAACTCCGTGATCGGCATGGAGCAGGCCTATCGTCAGCGCAAAGGTCTGCCGCTGCTGACTGACGCCGACATTGAGGCGCTCAAGGCCGGTCAGCCTATGCCGTGGGAAGTCGGGGGCGCTGCGCCGCCTGCCGCGAGTGCGCCTGCCGCCACTGTCGCAAGCCCAGTTGCATCGGCACCGGCGGCCGCACCTCCTGCTGCGGCGGCGGGAACCATCAGCGAGGAAGTTGCCAAATGGATCGCACAGGGAAACAAGTGGAGCAAGTCCACCATCGCCGCTGAACAGGCGCGGCGCGCGCGCAAGGGATTGCCGGCGCTAAATAACGCAGAGATGTCTGCCTTGCTCGGCGAACCGGTGGAGGCGAGTGCGCCTTCCGCAGCCGCCGCTGCTCCGACGCCGGCTGCAGCCGCCCCGGCGGCAAAAGCGCCGAGCGGTCCGATCAGTGCGGAAGTTGCCAAGTGGGTTGCCGAAGGCAAGAAGTGGAGTAAATCCACCATCGCCGCTGAACAGGCGCGACGTGGTCGCAAGGGCTTGCCTGCCCTGACCGATTCGGAAGTTGCCGCACTGTTGGGAGAGCCTGCAGAAGCGGCGGCAGCGGCAGCGGCACCAGTTGCCGCTGCAGTAGCCAAGCCTGCGGCAGCCGCTCGCCCTGCGGCCGGCCCACCCTCCGCGGCGGCAACGGTTGCACGTGGCGGCGAGTCGAACACTTACGTCGGCACGCCTGCGGTGGGAACATCCAGGGCCGCGGCTTCGGCTGGTGTCGCCTCCGTCGGACCTGACGACAGCGAGATCAATCAGGGGCGGCGGCGATTTGCCTGGGCTGCCTTCGCGGCCTTCATGACCGCATGGTTCATCGCCTTCTTCCGATTCTTCCTCCCCCGCACGCTTTTCGAACCGGCTACCTCATTCAAAATTGGCTATCCCGCCGACTTCGGGTTGGGCGTGGACACCAAATTTCAGCAGAAATATCGCATCTGGGTGGACCGCACGCCCGACCGCATTTTCGTGATCTATGCGCGCTGCACTCACCTCGGCTGCACTCCCGACTGGAAGCCGGCTGAGAACAAGTTCAAGTGTCCGTGCCATGGCAGTGGGTATGACAGCGAAGGCGTCAACTTCGAGGGACCGGCGCCGCGCCCCATGGACCGGGCGAATGTTTCGATTGCTCCCGATGGTCAGATTCTGGTGGATGTTTCCAAGCTTTACCAATGGCCTAAGGGACAGCCCAGCGCGTTTAACGATCCAGGGGCGTTTCTGCCGACTTAGAAATCTGTCGAGCTTTGCTCGACCTGGCCGGGTCGAAGACCCGGCCCCACACGAGATGGGAAGAGGTTTAAATGCCTGAAGAAAACGGGAATGGGAAGAACGGGAAGCGGGTCGGCCTGCTGGAGCGGGTGAAGGCGGGCGTCAAGGAAGACGTTCAATCGCTCAAGACCGACATGCCGACGAAGGCCAAGGAGCAGATCGAGGGTCTTAAAGATCCGACCAAGACCCAGGTTTACACCTCAATCTTCCGCCACAAGCATGACGACACGCCGCGCAACCGGGCGCTGGGCGTGCTGTCCAACGTGTTCCTGCATCTGCATCCGGCCAAGATCAACCGCGATGCGGTGCGTTACAGCTATACCTGGGGCATGGGCGGAATCACGTTCTACCTCTTTATTGTGCTCACGCTCACCGGTGTGATGCTGATGTTTTATTACCACCCCAGCAAGGTGCAGGCGTTTCGTGACGTCCTGTATCTCGAGCACGACGTGCCCTTCGGCAAGTTGCTGCGCAACATGCATCGCTGGGCGGCGCACTTGATGGTGATTGCTGTATGGCTGCACATGTTTCGCGTCTTTCTTACCGGCTCGTATAAAAAGCCGCGCGAGTTCAACTGGAACATCGGCGTGCTGCTGCTGGTGTTTACTTTGCTGCTTTCGTTCACCGGATACCTGCTGCCCGACGATCAACTTGGTTTCTGGGCGGTCACGGTGGGAACGAACATGGCACGGGCAACGCCGGGCCTGGGCAATGAAGGTCCGTTCGGTCACATGTTGGGGATGACGCCATATAACGATGTTCGCTTCGGACTGCTCGGCGGTTCGATCGTAGACGCGAACGCGCTGCTTCGTTCCTACATCTGGCACTGCATCGGGATTCCGATCGTGGCTTCGGTGCTGATGATTGTGCACTTCTGGCGGGTACGGAAAGACGGCGGCATTTCAGGCCCGGCGGCGGTGGTGCTGGCTTCGGAAGTAAGAGAACCGAAGAAGTAGAGGCGGCGGATTTTCGTAGCGCCGGCATCTTGCCGGCTGGCTCGGGGGCGTCTCGCCCCCGGCGGTGGGCGGGACGCCCACCGGACAGCCGCCGGGACGGCGGCGCTACAAGTTGGGGGCAACCATGGATTGGCGGCAACTTTGGGAGATATGTTCGGCGCCTGACAATGTGCCCATCGTGGGGCTGATTCCGCTGCTCGTTTTCTACATTTATCTGGCGTGGAAGCAAGCCAAGGCCAACGATGAACTGATCGGCCAACTGGAAACCAATCCGGCGATGGCGAAGACGCATCATCGCAAGAGCTGGCCTTTCCGGCCGGGCTGGCAGAAAGAGATCCACGTCTGGCCGTTTCTCCTGCGCATAGAATTTCTCGCCGCCATGATCGTCACCATCATTCTGATGGTGTGGTCCATCACCTTGAACGCGCCGCTGGAAGAGCCGGCAAATCCCAACCTGACGATGAATCCGGCGAAGGCGCCCTGGTACTTTCTGGGGCTGCAGGAAATGCTGGTGTACTTCGATCCGTGGATCGCCGGCGTGGTCATGCCTACGTTGATCATCGTCGGACTGATGGTGATTCCTTACATTGACACCAATCCGCTGGGCAGCGGTTACTACACCTGGAAGCAGCGCAAATTTTCCATCGGCACATTTCTGTTCGGCTTCATCATCCTGTGGATCGCGATGATCATTATTGGGACGTTCATCCGCGGCCCTGGCTGGCAGTGGTTCTGGCCGGGACAAACATGGGACCACAATCGCCTGATCTATGAGGTGAACCGCGATCTGCCGGACTTGTTTGGAATCACGTCAAACCTGGCGAAGGCGATTTTCGGCGGCATTGTGGTTGTCGGCTTCTACGTGGTGGGCGGGTTCATCATGCACGCCCTGTTCCGCCGCTACAACCCGAAAGATTACAAGCGCATGAGCTTGCTGCAGTATTCCATCATGATGTTCTTCGTGCTCAGCATGGTGGCCCTGCCGGCAAAAATGCTCCTGCGGTTGGCGTGGCATATCAAATATGTGTGGATAACGCCGTGGTTTAACGTTTAGAACCCGTCGTTGGCCGCCGTTGGTCGTTGGCCGAAACCTACGGCTTCGGCTCTAAGCCAACGACCAACGGCCAAAGACCAACGACGGTTTGGAGGACTTCTGGTGCCACCTGTCCCCGAGAAGGACCCGATTGTAAGCAAGTCTTACGCGGCGTACTACGTCATCTCCATGTTGATCCTCATGGTGACGTTGTTCTGGGCCCTGTGGGACGAGTCCTTTGCGCAGCGCCCCTGGAAGGCTTTTCAGCATGTGTGGAAAGACCGTTACACGGCTTTCCTGAATAGCGCGCGGTCGAAGTCGTCGCAGTCGGTAAAAGAGGTTCAGCAGGAGTCGCAGTACCAGCAACTGGAACAGGCCTACAAAGACACCAACGAAACCGCTAGACCCCGCCGGGACGAACTGCAAAAACAGATCACAGATTTGAGCGCGAAGATCCTCGCGGTGCAGAATGTCTTCACCGATCGCCGGGCTTACGTCAATGCACTCACCTACGAGCTTGAGACTGAAACCAGCGCTTCCGGCAAGAAGAGCAAGCAGCAGGACATTGACGAGTACAAGAAGGAAAAGGCAACGGTCGAGTTTCCCGACGGCCACAAACAACAATTCAACTTTCACGAACTGGAAGAGACTTACAACTCGCTCAAGGACCAACGGACCAAGCTGAGCGCGGAACTCGGTGAAGTGCTGAAGCCGGTGACCGAAGCCAGCAACAAGATGTCGGCATTCGTTTCAGACCACATGGTGGACCTTACGCCCTCCCAGATTGACGGTTTGAAAAAGAAGACCGAAGAGTGGGACGCCAAGATCGTTCAGATCAACGTGGCCGATGCCAACATTGTGGACCGCTGCGAGTCCTGCCACATGAATGCCCGCGAGCCGCTGCGGATCTCGGCGGCGGTCATGACCGGCAAGGGCGAGAAGCGTCCGGATGAGTACGCCCGCGCCTTCACCAGCCATCCCGACCCGGAACTGCTGAGCACCCACGATCCCGACAAATTTGGCTGCTCCCCCTGCCACCAGGGCAACGGGCGGGCGACCACCAGCGTCGAAAAGGCGCACGGCAATTATGAGCACTGGCTGTGGCCGCTGTTTCCTAAACAGAGCGCCGAAGCCGGCTGCCAGACTTGCCATGCCGCCGACATGCATTTGATGGTTGGTTCGGTGGGCGAGCATATCTCCGGCGGCAAATTCCTCTACCGCCAGCGCGGATGCATGGGCTGCCACCGCTACGAGGGCTACGACAAGGAACCGGAAGAGCTGACCTCGATCGCGCAGCAGATGAAGCTGTTGGAGCAGCAGAAGATCGACAACGCCAAAATTTCGGCCGACTTGATGAAGCAGGCCGACACGGCATCGAGTAACGATGAAGCCAACCGTCTGAACCAGCAGGCGGTCGCCCTTCGAGTGGCCAACAGCAAAATTGATGGCAGCATTCAGCAGCTTGATTTTCAGACCCACAACCTGATGCAGGATGTAAAGAAGATCGGGCCAAACCTGAAAGACGTCCGGCTCAAGCTGAACCCGAACTGGATTCCGGTATGGCTGAAGAAGCCCACCGATTTCCGTCCTACGACGAAGATGCCGAATTTCCGCCTGAGCGATCATCAGATCCAGACGATCTCGGCGTATCTGTGGCAAGCGGGATTCACCGACGCTCTGCCCAAGCAAAAGCCGGGCAATGCTGAGCATGGCAAGCAACTCTTTGAGACTCGCGGCTGCCTGGCCTGCCACTCCATCGGCGAAGGCGATCAGTTGCAGGGCGGCACGTTCGCCGCGAATCTGACCCGCGAGGGCGAGAAGGCGAATTACGAATACCTGGTCCGCTGGATTCACAATGCGCGGGAGCGCACGCGGCCTTACTGTCCGTATGAAAAGAAAGATATCGGACCTGAGGACTACGCAAAGAAAGGCCTGCCGTACCAGTTTGATTTGCAGCACAGCCAGTGTCCCAACGACGGTCACGAACTGCAAGTGCAGAACATGACGGTGATGCCCAGCCTGCGTTTGTCTCCGGAAGATGCGCAGGACATCGCGACCTATCTCATGGGTCAGAAGAAAGAGGAGCCTACGGCTTATGCCGCGGCTGCCTACATGAACGATCCTGAGCTGAAGGAAGAAGGCAAGAAGTGGATTCGGCACTACGGCTGCGCCGGATGTCATGAGATTTCAGGCTTCGAGGATGAAGGCCGCATCGGCACCGAACTTACATATGAAGGCAGCAAGCCGATCGAGCGTCTTGATTTCGCGCTGTTCACGGAAATTTCGCAGCGCGGCGGTAAAAAGTCCGAGCCCATCACCGATCCCGAAGACCTGGCGCGCCTGCCCGAGGGTCCCGCCAAGGAGCCGTGGTACGACCACAAAGGATTTTTCGAGCACAAACTGGCCGAGCCGAATGTTTACGACAAGGGCAAGGTCAAGTCGGAGACGGAAGTGCTCCGCATGCCGAATCTCCATCTCTCCAAGCTGGAGATTCAGGACCTCACTACTTTCCTGCTGGGCAGCGAGGAGAGTTCCCTGCCCCCGGGCTATCAATACAAGCCTGGCGACGCCCGCCGCGACATTCAGGAAGGCTGGTGGGTGGTCGAGAAGTACAACTGCATGGGGTGCCATCAGCTGACGCCGGAGCAGACCACGATCCTGATGGGGATGAAGCGCTATCAGGATGCGCAGGAGCAGTTGCCTCCGAAGTTGCTGACCGAGGGCGCGCGCGTTGATCCCGAGTGGCTGCGGAAGTTCCTGTCGAATCCGTCGCTGAGTACTACCGATACAAACCGGAACGGCGTGCGACCATACTTGCAAGTACGCATGCCTACGTTCTCGTTCTCCGATAACGAATTGCGCAAGCTGGTCAGGTTCTTCCAGGCGCTATCGCAGCAGCCGATGCCTTACATTCCGGAGCAGGTGCCCGTGTTGACCACGAAAGAAAACGACATGGCGCGAAGCTTGTTCTCGAGCACGGCCGCGCCTTGCCTGAAATGCCACGCAACCGGCGATCCACAGCATGACAAGATCGCCACCGCGCCCAACTTTCTGCTGGCCAAAGAGCGTCTCAAGCCGGATTGGGCCGAGCGTTGGATTCTGGATCCGCAGGCGATCAGTCCGGGAACTTCGATGCCCTCCGGATTGTTCAAACGGGAAAACAACCACTGGGTATTCGCGGGCCCGACTCCACCGTCGTTCCAGGGATACGATCAGGACCACAGCAAACTCCTGATCGATTACATATTCCAGCTGACGTCGGAGGAACAGCGGCGGGTGGCAGCCTCCATGGGCCACAGGCAGGCTTCTGTGCCATCGCGGAACAAGCAGAAGCAGGCTGCCAGTCAGGCCGGGGCGGCAAGCAGCGGCGGTTCGCGGTAGAATGTTCTGCTTTGGAACTGCGTCCTTGGTCTTTGGCCCTTGGTCGTTGGCCTCTAGCCACAGACGTTGATTTAGCCAACGACCAAAGGCCAACGACCAACGACGTTCTGAGACTTACATCTGACGAAAGGGCGACATCATGAATAGGAAAATATGGGCGGCAATGTGCGTGCTCTGCCTGCTGGGACTGCTGGCGGGCTGTAGCAAGAAGGAAAACACCAACGAAGAGCAAGGCACGTCGCCGAGCTCGGAGGTAAAACCGGCGCCGGCCTCGGCGCCAATTGATCCCGCGACTGCGGCCAGCGTGAGCGGCACTGTGACCTTCGGCGGAACAGCCCCGAAGGGACAGAAGATTGACATGAGCCAGGACGCGGCCTGCAAGGGCACCAACACGGCTGAAACCATCGTGGCCAACGACGGCAAGCTGGCCAACGTTTTCGTCTACGTGAAAGAAGGTTTGGGCAATCGCACCTTCGACGTTCCCAAGGACTCCGTCACCATTGACCAGAAGGGTTGCCAGTACCATCCCCACGTATTGGCGGTGATGACAGGGCAGAACATCGAGATCCGCAACGACGACGAAACCACTCACAACATCCATCCCACACCGAAGGACAACCGCGAGTGGAACGAGTCGCAGCCTCCCAAGGCGGCACCGATCGAGAAGACCTTCGCCCGCGAAGAAGTCATGCTGCCGGTAAAGTGCAATCAGCATCCCTGGATGAAGATGTATGTGAACGTGGTAAAGACACCATTCTTCGCAGTCACGGGCGCGGATGGCAAGTACGAGATCAAGGGCCTGCCGCCGGGAGATTACACGCTGGCGTTTGTCCAGGAAAAGCTGGGCGAGCAGACGCAGAAAGTAACGCTGGCCGCCAAAGACAGCAAGACGGTCGACCAGGGCTTCAAAGCCGAGTGAGTGCTGGAGTGTAGCGCCGGCCTCCGGTCGGCTGTCCCGAGGGCGTTTCGCCCTCGGCGCGGCGGGCGAGAAACCCGCCGGACAGCCGGCCGGGACTGCGCTACACAAATCTCTCGCTACACCAACCTCCTAGGAGCTTTTCTGAAGGCCGTTGCCATACCGTACAACCGGGCCCATCACCGATTCGCCGTGTTCGCGGCGTCGGTGACTTTCCTGCTGATCATTGCCGGGGCACTCGTGACCAGCAACGATGCCGGCCTCTCAGTGCCTGATTGGCCTACCTCGTTCGGATCGCTCTACAAAATTCCGCATCTGGTCGGAGGTGTGAAGTTCGAGCACACCCACCGCATGATCGCCCAGTTTGTCGGATTTCTGAGCATTATGCTCGCGGTCTGGACATGGCGTGCCGATCCTCGCCGCTGGATGAAATATCTTGGCGCAAGCGCGTTAGGTTTGGTCATCGCGCAAGGGATTCTAGGCGGGCTCACGGTGCTCTTTTACCTGCCCCCGGCGATTTCATCCGCGCACGCCGCCTTGGCGCAGACATTTTTCTGCGTGGTGGTACTGATCGCGATCTTCAGCGGTCGAAATTGGATAGAAGGAACTCCGCGCATCGAGAAAGACGAACTTCGCCCGACTCTTTTTACCTTGGCCCTGCTCTCGATTCTCGCGCTGTATATCCAGCTACTTCTGGGAGCAATGTTTCGCCACCATGGCTTGAGCTGGTGGCCGCACGTGCTGAATGCTGGAATCGTGGCCATCCTGCTGGCCTGGACTTCGATTCGCGCGTTGTCGCGATATTCCGCGATTGACTCAATAAGACGGCCTGCTATAACTATGCTCGCGCTGATGATCGCTCAACTGTGCCTGGGTTTTGTTGCGTTTCTGACGCGGGTGGCTTGGGGCCATGATGCGGTCCAGCCTGAACTTCCCATGGTGGTCTCCACCGTGGCGCATGTTGCCGTGGGCGCGTTGCTGCTGGCTACAACCGTGGTGCTGGCGGTGCAGGTTTGGCGGTATAGCCCCGTAGCGGTCAGAGAACACATTCCAAGTCGAGAACGGAAGACGGTGGCGGCATGAGTACCGCGACACAACCTCTGGTGGTCCCGCGTAGCAGCGCTCTGACCCTGGCGCGCGACTACGCCGAACTGGCCAAGCTGCGCGTCACCAGCCTGATTATCATGACCGCGTGGTGCGGATATTACTTCGGCGCATTGAAATCCGGCGTATCTTCCCTTTCCTGGTCTTTGTTTCACACACTGTTGGGAATTGGCCTGGTTTCAGGCGGAGCCGCCGCCCTCAATGAAGTGATGGAATGGGACACGGACGGCCGCATGCGCCGGACTGCGCAACGCCCCATCCCTGCCGGACGCTTCGGCTTCGTGCATGCCACGCTGGTGGGCGTTGCGATGACGCTTGGCGGGGCCCTCTATCTGGGCCTCGCGCTGAATCCGCTGACCGCATGGCTGGCTCTGGCTACGTCTGCCGTGTACCTCGGAGCTTACACGCCGTTGAAGAAGGTCCATCCGATTTGCACTTTCGTCGGCGCTTTCCCGGGAGCGATGCCCGGAGTGCTGGGATGGACGGCCGCGCGCGGCCGCCTGGAGTGGGGTGCCCTGGTGATGTTCGCCATCGTCTTTTTCTGGCAGTTCCCTCACTTTTATTCCATCGCATGGCTCTATCGCCAGGACTATGAGGATGGCGGAATTCACATGCTGCCGGTGGTGGAACCTGACGGCAAGTCCACGGGCAGGCAAATCCTGCTGAACTCGCTGGCACTGGTTCCGATAAGCCTGCTACCTGCTTTCCTCGGTATGTCGGGCAAACTGTACCTGGCTGGGGCCCTGGTGCTGGGAATTGCGCTGCTCTATTTCGGCTGGAGGCTCGCGACGTTGAAGGTTGCGCCCAGTACGGCGCGGTCCAAACAGCGGGCACGGCAGCTCTTGCAGGCCACGGTATTGTATTTGCCGCTGCTGTTCGCGCTGATGATGCTTAACACCAAGTCGTGACCTCGGGGCTTTCCGCGGCCCGGAGGCGAGTCCGAACCAAGCACAGCTCCGCGGTTCCAGATAAAATACCCTGTGGTCTCCAAAGCCCCCGATTACGTCGCGCTCGACCCGCAAAACAGCGCCACGTCCGCACTTCCAGCCGTAATCTCGGTCCAGGATCTCGTTCACCGCTATGACGGCCGCACCGCCCTCAACGGTGTTTCGTTCGACGTCCGCCACGCTGAATTATTCGGACTGCTGGGCCCTAACGGCAGTGGCAAGACCACTATGTTCCGCATCCTTTCTACGCTCATGGTTGCAGGGGGCGGCCGCGCCGTGATTATGGGATTTGACGCGGCCAAAGAGCCCAACCAATTACGCCGTCAGATCGGGGTTGTGTTCCAGGCTCAGAGTATTGATCTGAAACTGACCGCGGCTGAAAATCTATGGCACCAGGGCCATCTTTACGGATTGCGTGGCACAGCACTGAAATCGCGCATTGCGGAAATGCTGGCCCGGGTCGGGCTGTCGGACCGCGCCAAAGAGAAAGCAGAAACATTTTCCGGTGGAATGCAGCGCCGGCTGGAACTGGCCAAAGGCCTGCTCCACCATCCTGGGGTACTGCTGCTCGATGAACCGACCACGGGCCTTGATCCCGGCGCGCGCCGCGACCTGTGGCAGTATCTCCAGATTTTGCGGGACGAGGAACGAGTCACGGTGATTGTGACCACGCACCTCATGGAAGAGGCGGAGCGCTGCGATCGTCTGGCCATCCTCAATGAAGGGAGGCTGGTGGCGCTCGGAACTCCCACCGAACTGAAACGTGAAATCGGTGGCGACGTAATCCTGCTGGACGCCCGGGACGCGGAATCCATGGCGGAACGCATTCGTGCACGCTTTAACGTCGATGCAAAAGTACTCGCCGGACAGGTCCGGCTGGAGCAGGAAAATGGGCACCGCTTCATCACCGACGTGGTGGAAGCTTTTCCCGGCGAGATTGAATCCATTTCCGTGAGCAAGCCGGCGCTGGAGGATGTTTTCATCCATCGCACGGGTCACAAGTTCTGGACCGACGATGGCGAGCGAGCTTCGTAGCGCCGGCCTCCGGCCGGCTGTCGAGGCGGCGTCTCGCCGCCTCAGCGGAGGCACAGAGATTTTGGCAACGGATTGCTTTCAGTTCAAGCGGCGGGCGGGACCCGCCGGACAGCCGGCGAGCCTGTCCTGAGCGAAGTCGAAGGAACGCCGGCGCTACCGGGAGCTAACTTATGATGCTTGTGCTTTCGATTGTCCTGGGACTGATTCCCCTGGCAGGAATAGCCTGGACCGTTCACAACGGAATGATCACTACGGTGGACGGTCTTTTTATGAGCATCATCATGCTGGCGTTATCGGGCATACTCTTCCTGAATGCATTTATGGAAGCCCGCAAGAAGTTCACGATGAAGAAGGCGCCGCAGGCGCAGAAATCGAGCTGACGTGGCGACCCAGAGTGCAACTCTCCAGCCGTATCCGCTGCCCCGCACGGGCATTATGCTGCCTGCGTTTACGCTGTGGTGGCGGGAACTGGTCCGCTTCTATCGTCAGCGCGCCCGCGTCGTCGGGGTGATCGCGTCGCCCTTGGTGTTCTGGGCCGTCCTCGGATCGGGCCTCGGCAGTTCGTTTCGTTCTGGCAACGCGACCGGACAGCAGCACTACCTGGATTACTCTTATCCAGGCTTCTTAATCATGATTGTGTTGTTCACTTCGATCTTTACCATGATGTCGGTGATCGAAGACCGGAAAGAGGGTTTCCTGCTGTCGGTGCTGGTGGCTCCGGTGCCGCGGGCTGCGATTGTGCTGGGGAAAGTGCTGGGCGGAACCACCCTGTCAGCGATCCAGGGACTGATCTTTCTAGCGTTCGCCCCGTTGGTCGGCATTCATCTTAGCTTAACGAGTTTCCTGCTGGTCGCGTTGATAGTCTTCCTGGTTTCCTTTGCGCTGACCGCGCTGGGATTCACCATCGCCTGGTCCATGGATTCGAATCAGGCCTTCCATGCCATCATTAACCTGTTCCTCATCCCGTTGTGGCTGCTCTCCGGATCTTTGTTTCCGTTGACCGGCGCTTCTGGCTGGATTCGATTCTTAATACGAATCAATCCGCTCACTTATGGGGTGGAAGCGCTGCGCGACGCGCTATATCCCGGGAACCTGTCGGAGTTTCCCCTGGCTTCGTCACTGGCAACGCTGGTCCTGTTCTCGGCTTTCATGTTTAGTCTCTCTTTCGTGATGGTGAGCCGCCGCACGACCAAACCCGCCGCCTGATGCAAGTTTCCGCACAATACGCCGTCTATCCGGTGATTGACGCCGTGCTGAACGGCACCAGCGCGGTGTTGCTTCTCGTGGGTCGAGCCTACATCAAACGCGGACGCATGGCGGCACACCGCGCCGTCATGATTACCGCGCTGGTTTCTTCTGCTCTGTTTCTGACCTCATACCTCTACTATCACTGGCATGTCGGCTCGGTGCACTTTCAGGGACAGGGTTGGTCGCGCCCGGTTTATTTCACCATTTTGATCTCACACACCATACTGGCAATCGCCATTGTTCCCTTGGTGATTATCACGTTGAGCCGCGCGCTGCGGGAGCGTTTCGACAAACATCGCAAGATTGCGCGCTGGACATTTCCGCTGTGGCTGTACGTGTCGGTGACCGGGGTTGTGATTTACGTAATGCTGTATCACTTGTTTGCGGCTTGATTTAGTTCGTTTACCACGGAGGCACCGAGACACGGAGAATGTCTTGAATTTTTTCTCTGTGTCTCTGTGCCTCCGTGGTGCAATCGCCTCATGACAACGGTGAAGCTCAAAATCGATGTCTCCGGCACCTTCGGGGACGAGGCGTGGCGCAACCTGCGCCAGTTTGACGAAATCCAGAGCACCGCTTTCGGTCCAGAAGTTCGGATCGAGCGGGACTTGCAAGCATGCCCCCGACCAGCCGCACGCCAAAGGCGAGTGGATTGGCGCGGAGATCCGGCTGGAAACACCGCTCCTGGCGCAGTACGCCGTGTCGCACTATCTGGAGCAGGAACGCGTTCTGGACGCGGACGTTGTGGAGTAGGTCACTCTGGCGATCTCTGGCGAACCCATTAGCACAGCGTGGAGCGCCCGGACGTCAGGACGAACGCCGAGCTCCGCAGCGCAAAACGTCCGCGACAACCTCGATGGCTTCCTCGCCATCTCTCTGCCTGCTTCTGGTATAGTTTCCGTGGATTCAGGCATGTCAGCACTTCCAGACTCTGCTCAGGAAACCCCGACCCCAGACACAGAAGCCGTCACTCCACCCCCCAAGCCGCGCATGTCCACGCGCAACCGGCTGCTTTTTTTCGCCACCGGATGGCTGATCGTTCTCATGCCATTTCTGTTCTGGTGGAACACCTGGTTCGGGCGGCAACTCTCGGACAAGCAACTCGCCGAGTACCTGCAGGATGACAAGAAGCCCCGTCACATCCAGCATGCCCTGGTGCAAATCGGCGAGCGAGTGGCTCGCAATGACCCTGGTGTCACGCGCTGGTATCCGGATGTGGTTCGGCTGGCGTCTTACCCGATTGAGGAGGTCCGCAACACCGACGCCTGGGTCATGGGCCAGGACGTCAGCAGCAAAGACTCGGCCAGCGCGGGATTCCACGCAGCGCTTTTGAAAATGCTTGATGATTCTTCAGAGATGGTCAGAGGCAATGCGGCGCTGTCGCTGGTCCGCTTCGGAGACGCCACCGGGCGGCCGCACATTGTCGCCCTGCTGCAACCCGCAAAAGTCAGCGCCCCCAGGCGGGTAAAATCACTGATTCGAGTTCCCTGGGGACGCCTATTCATCAAGGCGGAATCATTGCGAAACTCGAGTCTGGAGGACAGACCGTTGAGGTACGTTCGCCAATCAGCGGCCGGCTGCGCCAGATATCCGCGCAGACCGGACAGACGGTCGCCGCTGGAGACGAAATCGCAGCCCTTGATCCGGGGACGGAACAGGTCTGGGAAGCTCTGCGCGCGCTATATCTGATCGGCCAACCGGAAGATATTCCCTCGATCCGGCCTTACGAACGGGAGTTGCCGGAGATCCCCGACCATGTGCGTCAACAGGCGGTGGCGACCGAGCAGGCGATACGAGAGCGGGCAAAGTAGGTTGGTTGCCGGTCTCGGTTGGATTGGGAAATTTTGCTGGTGAGGGTTTTTCTCGAACTTCAGTTGTCGGTTTTTAGTTCTCGGTTCTCAGAACGGCATAACTCCGACTTCTTTTTCCACTTCGGCTGTGTCCACCATCACGATGGCATCCCAGGGGCAACCGTCCAGGAAGGAGCCATCCGGGCCCTTGCTGGTGCACTTGTTGCAGCCGATGCAGAGAATGGGATCGACCTGGATGCGGCCAAAGGGAGAATTGTCCTCGTCCGGGACCCAGAACATGCAGTCTTCGACCGGACAATACTCCACACATGCGGGTGAACCGGCGCAGCCAGTGCAGCATTCTGTGATTACGGCCAGCTCTTTCGGTTTTTTCTTGCGCGCGGTTAGCAGACCCTTGGATCTGGGTTCGTGTTTGAACTCGTCGGGCACCATCCCGACGATTCCCCTGAGCGGTTCTTCAGGCATCGGGAGAATTATAGCTCAAAGAGCGGCGTCGGGCGTCAGACTTCAGACCTCCTCCCACTCCCGGAGGGCCGAGGTCCGACGCCCGACGCCCGCTTTGTTCATCCGTCACATCGCTATGCCGGGATTCTGGTATAGTGGCCTTCCAGCCCCTAGAATTCCGTTTATTTTCCCGGCTCCCTGGTTTTATACCCAAACAACAAGGGGCGGAAGGAGCAGCACTTATGGCAGGCAAGAGTTTGAACCGCGTTACATTGATCGGCAATCTGGGCAAGGACCCCGAGGTAAAATTCACTCCCAGCGGCACGCCGGTGGCAAAGATCGCGCTCGCTACCAACGAGCGCTTCAAGGACAAGAACGGCGAATGGCAGGACCGAACCGAGTGGCACAACGTCGTGCTCTGGCAACGTCTGGCAGAGATTGCCGGTGAGTATCTGAAGAAGGGTGGCAAGGTGTACATCGAAGGCCGCCTGCAGACCCGCTCCTGGGATGACAAGCAGACCAATCAGAAAAAGTACATGACGGAAGTTGTGGCCAGCGACCTGATTCTGCTGGGCGGCCGCGGCGAAGGCGGCGGTGGCGGAGATTTTGCAGGGGGCTCGCGCGGCGCCAGCGGAGGCAACAATTTCGATCAACGCACGCCGGAAGCGGAGCCAGCGACAGCTTCATCGCCGATCAGCGATGAAGATATTCCGTTCTAGAAGTAGCCGTTGTCCATCAGAGGGTGCCCCATCTTTGCGCGCTCTTTGCGCAAAGGTGGGAGCCTCGACTGTTGACACTGAGATGCGTCCATCTTCAGATTCATATCTCAGACTGATACCTATGAAACGCCTCATTACATCGGCCCTGCTTTGCACGCTTCTTTACCTGCCTCCCTCCGCGTTCGCCAAGCATCACCATCGCCACCATGACGACGATGCAACATCAGGCGGCAATTTCGATTACTACCTGCTGGCTCTCTCCTGGGCGCCCAACTACTGTGCCGGTCATCCCAGCGACCATTCCAGCGAGTGCAGAATTGGCGGACACACCGCCTTCGTCCTACATGGCCTCTGGCCGCAAGCCAACAGCGGGGCACCGCCCATGTCGTGTTTGACCGCCCCTCCGGTGGCAACCGAAACTGTCGACCACATGCTTAACTTCATGCCCAGCCGCGGGCTGATCCAGCACGAATGGCAGGAACACGGCACCTGTAGCGGCCTTTCAGCCCAGGAGTATTTCGCCAAGGCAGAGCAGGCGTTCCGGAACTTGCACGTCCCGGAGCAATATCAGAAGGTAGACCACGAGCGGCAGTTCAACGTATCGGATTTAGAAAAGAGTTTCGCCGAGGCCAACCATGCTCCACCGGAGGCCTTCCGCGTTTCCTGCCATGCCGGAGCACTGGTCAGCCTCGAAGTCTGCGTGGACAAGAACCTGCAGTATCAAAGCTGCACTCAGAGCGTGCGAGAATGTCCGGTAAATCAGGTGGACATGCGTCCGCCGCAATAGAAGAGGCACCCGCCATGCCCGAAGATCTCGCCAGCCAGACCTGCGTACCCTGCCGCGGAGGTGTACCTCCGATGAAGGGTGAGGAACTGCGACGTATCCAGCAACAGGTTCCGAAGTGGAATGTGGTCAACGAGCACCACATCACCCGGACATTTACCTTTCCCGATTTCAAGCAAGCGCTCGACTTTGTAAATCGGGTGGGAGAGGTCGCGGAACAAGAGGGACATCATCCCGACATCCTGCTGACGTGGGGCAAAGCGGAAATTACCATGTGGACGCACAAGATTGACGGCCTCACGCAAAGCGATTTCATCATGGCGGCCAAGATCGACAAACTTTTGCCGGCGTAACGGACTACGTGGGGACAGCCGACCCCGGCTGTTCGGCTGAGCGAAGCTCAGCGGGATGTTTAGCACTTCTTCGCAACCCTTCATCCTCAGTAGAACCCTGCCGAGCGTTGCTCGGCCTGGACGGGTCGGAGACCCGTCCCCACACAGTCCGTGCCGAGGTTCACCTTCCTAGCCGACTTCGGCCGATACTGCCCTTGGCTTTCCGATCTTCATGGCCCAGGCCCACAACAGCGCTGGAAAAATCATGATGAGCCCGGTGACTGACGCCACCATTCGCGCCGAAACTCCCCGATCCAGAAAGAGTCCACACACATAAGCGCCAATGGCGATGGTCAGCATGGAGAAACCGAGATCGGCGGAAAAGACGCGCCCGCGGAAGCGGTCTTCCGTGTTGAACTGCAACAGCGTGGTGGAAAAGACCCAGACTGTTGATCCTCCGCAATGGGCCAGCATGATCCACAGGCACGCCACCCACACATTCGGCGCCGTCCCCAGGCCAAAGTATCCGGCACCAATTGTCAGGTAGCCAAACAGAATGCCCAGCCGCAGTCGGTTGTCAGAGTGGCCCGCCCATCGGGCAGAAAACAGGGGCCCCATGACGGCGCCGATGCCGCGGGCCCCCAACAGCAGGCTCATGCCCAGCATGGCGCCTCGCTGCGGATCGATCCCGTGCACCTGCACGTGAAAATACTGGTGTCCCATGACGGTAAAGAGCACCCAACTGGGGCCAATCATGAGTTCGCCGGCCTTGGCGAATACCGCAGCCAGTAACCGGCGATCTTGACGAACGTAGCGCATGCCCTCTACCACCGGGGAAAGATCAATCGCATCACGAAGGCGCAACGGACCTGACGCCTGGGCATGCGGTTCAGCAAAGCTCATTCCACGAATCAGGATCGCTGACACCAGAAATGACAGGGCGTTCAGCACGAACACAGCATCGCGGCCGAGCAACGCGGCTACTACTCCCCCCACAGACGCGCCAATCAGCAGATTGACCGACCATGTCGCCGAGGAAAGTGTGTTGGCCACCAGCACGTCTTCCCGGGCAGTGATATTCGGGACCACTGCCGTTCGGGCCGGCTCGAAAAACGCCGCCATCAGCGTCTCAAGCAGCAACAGAGGATAGACCAACCACACGGTGGAGCGCGAGCGCACCAGCAACATGGCGAAGACGATCACCATCCGCACCAGGTCGGCTGTGATCATCACTCGCTTCCGGCGCACGCGGTCGTTGACTACGCCGGCCGCAGGACCAACAAAAAACTGGGGAAGGACCTGCAGCACCAAGGCCAGGGCCACCGAGCTCGCCCGGCCGGTCAGTTGCAGCAGCAGACTGTAAATCGCCAGGGTATAAAACCAGTCGCCCAATTCGCTGACGATCTGTGCCAGCCACAGCCGCCTGAAGTTGCGGTTGCGGCGCACGAGCCGTAAATACGCGGACAGTGAGATCGACGTGGATGCGCGCTCGGGTTGCGGGTCCATGGGTTTTAGCCGGTGGTCGTTGGTCGTTGGCAAAAGCCAGGCCTGACAATTCTGAAGCGAACGCCGAAAACGTGGGGCCAACGACCAAGGGCCAACGACCAACGACGGTGTTCTTGCGACTATAATCTACCCATGCTTGATGAAAACGATTTTCGCAAGCGGGCCGATGCCGCGCTGGAATCCTTGAAGAAGGCACTCATGCACGCCGAGGAGTCGTCCGACATCGAAGTGGAAGACCAGTCCGGCGCGCTGCATATTTCGTTCGACGACCGCAGCAAGTTCGTCATCTCTCCCAATGCTCCGGTGCGGCAGATCTGGATTTCTGCTCTGGCCACCAGTTTTAAACTGGACTGGTCGAACCCGGATCAGGATTTTGTGTTGTCTAAGACGGGAGAAAAGCTCAAAGTCCTGGTTGCGCGATTGATCAACCAGCAACTGGGTGAGGAACTCGTCACCCTGGCGTAAACCGCTAGGCGCCGGAAAGCGTCTGCCTCAGGTGGGTTGCAATCTGCTTGCCGTGGAACCTTCCGTTTTCGATGAATATTTCGTTTGTTCTTGACCCCGCCACGATTACTCCAGCCACGTAAATCCCCGGCACGTTGCTTTCCAGCGAAAGCGGATCACACACCGGACGGCACTGTTCGGCGGAGAGTTCGATCCCCATCGAACGCAGGAAATCGTAGTCAGGATGGTAACCGGTCATGGCGAAGACAAAATCGTTCATCAATTGGACCGGGCCTTCTGGAGTTTCGAGGTTGACGTAGTCGGCTCCAATTTCCACGACCGTGCTGCCGAAGTAGGCAGCAATTTCGCGGTTCTTGATGCGGTTCTCGATGTCCGGCAAAATCCAGTATTTGACGTGGTTATGCAATTTTGACCCGCGATGTACCAGGGTCACGCGCGCCCCATGGCGCCAGAGATCAAGAGCGGAAATGGCGGCGGAGTTCTTTCCTCCAATGACCACGACATCCATGTCGAAAAATGGATGGGGTTCGCGATAGTAGTGGAAAACCTTGGGGAGATCTTCGCCGGGAATATTCAGCGGGTTGGACAAGTCATAGTAACCCGTCGAAACAATCAGCTTGCGGGTGCGATAGTCGTAGATCCGGCCCAGGCTGTCGGTCGCGGTAATTTGAAAATTGTTGTCACTCCCCATCACCGTCTTCACCCACTGGTACTGGCGGACATCGAGGTGATAGTGCTCGGTAACTTTGCGGTAGTACTCGAGCGCCTCCTCCCGGGTAGGCTTCTGGTGGGCGGTGCTGAAGGGGATGTCGCCGATCTCCAGCAGCTCAGGTGTGGTGAAGAACGACATGTTGGCGGGATAGTTGTAGATCGAATTCACCACGCAGCCCTTGTCGATGGCGATGGTTTTGAAGCCGGCGCGCTGGGCCTCGATGGCGCAGGCCAGTCCGGTAGGGCCGGCGCCGATTACGACAACATCGGCAGACGTATCTGCCTCGCCTTTGCTCTGCGGACGCGGAAGGGTATCGGGAATCTGTTGAGTCGCACCGGAAATCTGTTTGGTCACCAAATCATCGTCTCAGCTGAAGAAGTAGGCTGGCCTTGGAAGCTAACGATTCTAGCATGCAGGAAAGATAGGTTGTGTGGGCTGACACACCTGTCCGGCGCTTTTGAAGTTTCGATGTCAAGGGTTGCTCGGTCCCCGACGGACTATCTGCAAACTGTCATCCCAAGCGCAATCGAGGGACCTTGAGTTCCTGTGCCCGTTGGCGGATGCGTTTGTGACGCGCGTCACATTTCGTGGCGTATGCCAGGCGCAAGGTCCCTTGACTGCGCGGGGATTCGCTTTGCGAATCTCCTGCTCCGCTCGGGATGACAGGTAGCGGGAATGGTTCCGTTGCGAAGCTTTGCGGAGTACTTTGCGGCAGGACCCGTCTCCGCTTCGTGACTCTCGTCCGCGTTATAATGCCCGGTTGCCCTAATCGGCACGAACCTACATGGCGGCGCCCCTTAAACCGAAGACTCGCACTGAATCCGACAGCATGGGACAAATCGAGGTCCCGGCCCACGTTTATTGGGGCGCTCAGACGCAGCGCTCGCTCCTGCATTTCAACATTGGCCGCGACACCATGCCGCCGGAGCTGATTCGCGCCTTTGGCATCCTCAAGAAGGCCTGCGCGCTGGTGAACCAGGACCTGGGCAAGCTTCCCGCCGACAAAGCCAAGCTTATCGTGGAGGCCGCCGACGAAGTCATCGCCGGCAAGCTTGACGACCAGTTTCCTCTGCGTATCTGGCAGACCGGCAGCGGCACGCAGACCAACATGAACGTGAACGAGGTCATCGCCAACCGCGCCATCGAGCTGGCAGGAGGCAAACTGGGATCGAAGAAGCCGATTCATCCCAACGATGACGTCAACATGTCGCAGTCGTCAAACGACACCTTCCCCACTGCGATGCATATCGCAGCGGCGGAACGGGTAAAGCATGCGCTGATTCCGGCGATCCAGACCGTGCACGATGCGATTGCAGTCAAGGCAAAAGAATTCGGCGACATCGTCAAGATCGGCCGAACCCACCTGCAGGATGCCGTTCCCCTCACTTTCGGACAGGAGTTCGGTGGGTGGGCCAGTCTGCTGGAGCGCGACATCAAACGCCTGCACCAGGCCCTCGACGGGCTTTACGACCTGGCCATCGGCGGAACCGCCGTGGGCACGGGATTGAACGCGCATCCGGAATTTGCCGAACGCGCCGCGAGGAAGATTGCTGAACTTACGGGACTTCCCTTCCGCTCCCATCCGAACAAGTTCGCGGCGCTTTCGGCGCACGACGAAATCGTCTTCGCCCAGGGCGCGATGGAAACGCTGGCCGCTTCGCTGATGAAAATCTCGAACGACATCCGCTGGCTCGCTTCCGGTCCGCGCTCAGGCCTGGGTGAACTCATCATCCCGGAGAACGAACCTGGGTCTTCGATCATGCCCGGCAAGGTGAATCCCACGCAGTGCGAGGCCATGACCATGGTCTGCGTACAGGTGCACGGCGCCACGGCTGCAGTCGGCTTCGCCGGCTCACAAGGCAATTTCCAGTTGAATGTTTATAAGCCGGTGATCATTTACAACTTTCTGCACTCGGTTACTTTGATCACGGACGCCTGCCACGGATACGTCGAGTACATGCTCAAGGGCATCGAGGTGGATCGAGCCAAGGTGCATGCGCACCTGAAGAACTCCCTGATGCTGGTGACTGCCCTGACTCCGAAGATTGGATACGACAAGGCAGCAAAGATCGCCCACACCGCCCACGTGGATCACAGCAGCCTGCGCGAGGCGGCGCTGAAGCTTGGATACCTTACGGAAGCGGAGTTCGATCAACTGATGCAGCCGGAGAAGATGACGCGGCCGTAGAAGGACTATGTTTCGGCAAGGCCAAGCAGTGCCACCAGGCGCTCCCGAACCGCCTTCATAATCTCCGCCGGCGCCGTCTCGGTGTATTTGGAATTGCGTGCCCGCCAGTCAACGTTCTTGATCGAGTCAGCGAGAACAACTCCCGTCGTTTTCATCCGAGCTGGAAATTGGACTTCGAACGGGTAGCCCTTCGCCTGATTGGTAATGGGAACCACGACTGCAAGTCCAGTTTTTGCGTTGTAACTCTTAGGCGAAAGCACGAGCGCCGGACGCCAACCACCCTGCTCGTGACCTGTTCGGGGATCCAGATCTATCTTGATGATGTCCCCTGCATCGGGAACGTAAGCGGCCACTACCAGACTTCCTTGCCGATCGCGTTGGACCAGTCTTGCTCCGAGTGGCGATTTTTTCGAGTAATGCCCGCGATCAGGGACTCGATTGTCGGCTTCGGACTCACCGACTCAATGGTGATGCGGCCTTCCTGGACGTGAATCTTGAGCTCGTCGCCTTCCTGCAGGCCCGCCTGCTCAACCACGGCTTTAGGAATCCGAACCGCCTGACTGTTACCCCACTTGACCAGTTGCGCGCGAGTGGCTGGCATTTGTTAAGTATATACTTACGTATATACATATCAAGCGGATTGTTTGCCCGCGTTTTCAATCAGTTGGCTGCCAGCGGACCTTGCAACCCGTTCCGCGCTGTTCTTCTTGGTCGTCGTGATCGTGACTACGCTCACCAAGACCAGCAGAGTTCCCAGAAGCGTGCGCGCGCCGACTGCTTCCCCGCCAAAGAAGTATCCCAGGCACACCGCGACCACCGGATTCACGTAAGCGTACGTTCCCACTTTCGTCGGCGACTCATAGTGCAGCAACCATACGTAGGCGGTGAAACCCACAATTGAACCTGCGATGATCAGGTAAATCAGCGCGAACCAGGCGTTCCAGGAAACCGCCTGCATGCGGAATCCGGAGAATTCCTTCGAGACTGCCGACAGCAAGAACAGCATGGCTCCTCCGGTCAGCATCTGTGCGGCCGCACTCATCGCCTTCGACGCCGGAAGGGGAACGCGGCGCGTGAGGATCGTCGCTATCGACCAGGTGGCGGAGGCCACCAGCAAAGCCAGCGCGCCGGCGCGATCAATGGGAGCCTCGCCCAGGGAGAATGAATGGTTCATCAGCACCGCCACGCCGCACATCCCAATGACGAGTGCTAGGCCAAGCCTGACCGTGAGCTTTTGTGTGCGCAGGAAAATGATTTCCAGGAGCGCGATGAATACAGGAATGGTCGCCAGCACCACTGCTGTGACTCCGGAAGGGACGCGCTGCTCAGCCCAAAACAAGCAGCCGTAGTCGAGCACGAAGATCAGCGCGCCGAGCGCGGAAGCCGAGATCCACTCGCGCGGGCTGGGCGCCGGAGTGTCCTTGAGACGCAACCAGGCATAGAGGACAAGGCCAGCGGTAAAAAAGCGCAAGGCCGCCAACAGGAATGGCGGAACTTCATGCACCCCGATGCGGATCGCCAGAAAGGTCGATCCCCAGACGAAATAGATGATGGAAAATGCCAGCAGGATTTTCCAGGAAGGAGGTCGGACTTCAGTTTCCATTTTTCATCTCCTCCAATCCTGCCAAGATTCCATGCCGTGCTCCAGTAGATGTTCTGACGTGACTCCCGGAATCACGTTCGTCGTATGAAAGATTCTTATCGGCGAGCGACTTTCTGTTCATGCGATTCCTAGAGCCTGCTCTTGGCGAACGACAAGCCGCTCAATCCTTCAGCCTTCAACAGCTCCACGCCCTTCGTCGCCACCAGAACATGAAAACTCTCGCCCATGCCCGCAGGAGTAACCAGGTGCTTCAACTGCAGGGCGACTTTGGCGCGTTCCTGCGGCAGACGGCAGTCTTCGAAGGCGTCGGCAAATTGGTTGCGCTCTCCGATTCCCATCAGGAATTGTGACTGGGTCAGAAGTGGTTGCGCTTGCATGCCGTTCTCTTCGACAGCTGCCGAGAGAGCGGTAAAGTTTACGTGCGCCGTGAGGTCCTGCTCGCCCGGCGCCTGGTAGGGGTCGGGAGAGGCAGAATGCTGACGATAGGCCATCAGAGTTCCACGGAGGCGGCCGGCAAGTTGTTCCGGTCGGGTGTAGCCATAGTCAATCGCGATGATCAAGCCGATGCGCACCGACGCAGCAAGGCGTCCCATATAGCGATTCGCGAGAAGAGGGAGCTCGATGCGTTCTCCCGCCTCAGGGTGGACGCCGTAGCGGTCGAGAAATTCCAATTCCTCCGCCGACGGCGGGACCCAGGTTTCGATGAACCGCCCGTCTTTCGTGGAAATGCGAAGAGCTCCCTGTTGGCTCAGAATCTCAACCGGAAGAGCGTCGAAGAATTCGTTAGCGAAGACGATGACCGGAACCTCAGCGGCCAGGGCGCGCTCGTCCATGGCGTTTCTCAGCGGCACTAAAGGCGTAGGACGCTGCGTCTCGTCCTTCGTCAGGTAGAAACTGTCGCCGGCGTCGGTGGGCGACGCCGCATCGCTCGACCACGTGCCTTCAGCCGTGACGTCAGACGCAGCGGTGAACCACGGCCTGAGCCGCTGGGAGACATGATCTTCCGTGGCATTCTCCTCGACTGAGGAAACGACACCCTCTTCGAAATACCTGGCGAGCACGCTCCTGAGTTGAGTCCGTAATCTGGGAGATCGTTCCGCCAGCGAGTAGTGCAGGGCGTGGAAGAAGCCGGGAAACTTCTTCTCCGACCAGGCCAGTACATCCTGGGCGAACAGCCCGCGGCCGGGACCGAGTTCCAGAATCTCAACCTCGGCCGGCGAGCCCAGGGCCCGCCATATTTCTTCAAACTGGCGCGCCAGCAGACGTCCGAAGACGGCATGTACGTCGCTCGAGGTATAAAAGTCTCCGGCCTTCCCGAACTGCTCGGCATTACGCGAGTAGTAGCCCAGTTCGGGATGGTACAGGCACAGCTCCATGTAGCGCGAAAACGGGATGGGTCCGTGCTCACCGATTTCCTGCTCGATCATGTGGCGCAGGCTCACAAGCCGGTCCGTTGGCGCTCGGCCCGGTCTTGGGGCGTGCGGATAAACATCTCGACCAGATAGTCGTGCAGACAGTCGTAGAGCTGGCGCTGGAATTCCCACTCGAATTGAGGGTGATCGAGGTCGCGGGGATGAAGTTCGAAGTAGTAGGTATGGACCGGGACCGGGGGATTCTTGAAGTCGATGATCACTTCTACAGCTTCGCCTTTAACGCGGGCAGCAAAATCCAGCAGCGGATGCTCGTAGAGTCTCAGTTGCTCCAGGACGCGTTCAAGCCGCGGGTTCGAGTCGTTGGTCACCTGATGATTCTAACGGGAGTCTTGGTTCGTGTGGGGCGGGCGCCCTCGCCCGCCGCTCTATGAGATTCCACAGACCGGTTTTCTTAATTTCCAGATCTCAGTTCTTAGATCTCAGTTCTCAGATTTATTCGTATCGAAGGGCTTCGATAGGGTCGAGTTTCGCGGCTTTGATGGCGGGCAGCATGCCGCTGATGATGCCCACGAAGCTGAGAATGCCGGTGGACCAGATGAGAGTGGCGGCGTCTATGGTCAGATGAATGTCGCCTTCATCAGCCCCCTCCTGGAATGCGCTCCACAGGGTCAGCGAGGGGACGGACCAGGAGACCAGATAGGCGAAAGCCACGCCCAGCAGCCCACCCAGCGCCGTGATGACCATCGCTTCCGCCAGGAACTGGAACAGGATGTGCCAGCGATGCGCGCCCAAAGCTTTTTCCACGCCGATTTCGCGGGTCCGCTGAGTGACGGAAACCAGCATGATGTTCATCAGGCCTACGCCGCCGATCCCCAGCGTGAGCAGCCCGATGAAGCCGAGGAGAATCTTGATCCCCGTCGTGATCACGCGCAAGTCCAGCAGGTCGGAGAACACGTCGAACAGAAAAACCGCTCGTTCGTCCTTGGGATCGAAGCCGTGATGGTAAGCCATCGATTGCCGTAGCGCCTTAACCACTTTGGTATTGTCGCCTTCGTATTCCATCACAATCGAATTCAGGTAGTAGGTGTCTTTGAGATCGCTCATGGCGCTGAAGGGCACATAAACGTGCTCATTCAGGTTGTCATCGCTGTTGTTGATGACGTGTTTCAGAATGCCCACGATCTGGTAAGAGATGCCGTCCACGCGGATGCTTTCGCCAATCGCATTCTGGCCGGAAAAGAGTTTCTTCTTGGCGTCGGCTCCAATGAAAGCCACGCGCGCGTGAGTGAAGTCCTCGGCCTCGCCGAAGGGAGCGCCTTCGGCAAATTCCATGCGGCGCATGCGGGCGTAATTCGCATACACGCCACTCACCCCGTAGCTGGCGCTGCGGGTGCCCCAGGCCACGTTGCATTGCTTGAACACCTCGGGCGACAGCCGTTTGAGCAGAGGCACTTCGTCGCGGATGTAGTCGAGATCCTTGACCGTGAGACGGACTTCGCTTCCTGCCTTCGTGCCGCCCGCCTGGTGCGAAGTGCGACCGGGGAAGACAAAGACCAGATTAGTGCCGAAGGAGCGAAACGCCGTCCACAAGCCGCGCTCGAAGCCCGCACCGTAAGCGAGGAGCAAGACCACGGTGGCGATGCCCCAGGCCATGCCCAGCATGGTGAGGATGCTGCGTCGCTTATTGTGGCGCAGGGCGCTATAGGCTTGGGTTCCAAGTTCGTGGATCACGGCTATTCCTGCCTCATGGCTTCGACCGGGGCCAGCAGCGCCGCCTTCCGCGCCGGATAAATTCCAGCCACGATGCCGGCAATCGCCAGGGAGAGGATCGCAGCGAGGGCCGACATGGGGACGATGCGCGGCGTGTCAAATCCCTGCGGAGCGGGCAATTGGGCCAGCGCGGTCACGAACGCAGTCGCGATCAGTAGCCCAATTCCCCCGCTGAAGACGGTGAGAAAAGCGCCTTCAACGAAGAACTGGGTCAAGATATTCTTGTAAGTTGCGCCCAATGCTTTGCGCAGTCCAATCTCCCGGGTACGCTCGGCCACTGAAACCAGCATGATATTAACGATGCCGATTGCCCCCAGGGCAAGAGTCACGAATCCCACCACTCCAAGAAAATAGTCCATGGCATCGAAGATCTTGTCCACGCGTTGCGAATTCTCAATGGTGTCCCAGTCCTCGAAGGCATCTTCCAGCTTGGGATCGAATCCGTGCCGGCGGGCAATGATCTGGTGAATTTCCTGTTTGGAGCGCATGTGCTCGGCTTTGATCAGCGGCCGGTAGTTGATGAAGGAAAGCGCACTCTCGGAGTTCTCCTGCTTCAGGGGAAACAGGTTGCGCATGGTCTCAACCGGAACGAAGATGCGGGCATTAGTGCCGTTGTTGCCGTCTTTCCCTACCTTGGCCAGCACCCCGATGACGTCAAAGCGAACGCCGTTCAGCAGCATGGTCGCGCCCACGGCAGGACGTCCGGGGAAAACATTCTTAAGCAGCTCCCAACCGACTACGGCTACCCGGCGGTGTTCCGTGTTGTCCTCATCATTGATCCAGCGGCCCGTCCCAATGGGTACATTGCGGATCTGGTTATATTCCGGCATGACTCCGAATACCTGGCCGTTGGTCGAACCATACTCGCTCACGGCGCGAATGTCCTCGCGGTTGATCACCGGAGACACGAAGCGCAAAGTGTGGGCCTCATTCCGGATCGCGAGGTAGTCTTCGTAAGTAAAGTGATAAGTCTGTCCGGACTGCAGGTTTCCCGCCACCGCCGGAATTCTTCCCGGAAAAATGAACATGATGTCCTGGCCGAGAGTCGCCAGGTTCCGCACCTGGCCGCTGCGGAAACCCTCTCCCAGACCCACCAGCAGCAGCAAGGATCCGACGCCCCAGGCGATACCGAACATGGTCAGAAACGAGCGCAGTTTGTGGGCCCACAGCGTGGCGAGGGACTGACGAACGATTTCGAGGAGCACGTTCATAAGCTTATCGTCTTAAAGGCCGGCGAAAAAGCCTGGAGGTGGGACCTGGCTCGTATCCGCCTCAAGTTCAATATCTATTACGCTGCCGAACCGCGGCTAGTTCCCACAATTGTGCCGGCAGTCTTTAGACCGTGTTGCAGGGGAAAAGGATAGCCCCATTTTCAGGCCATACCCCTACCCCCAGCCCCAGTGCTAACCAGGCCGGAGGCGCAGCGTCTAACCGACCGTTCTGATTCGCCCGGGCCCACGCCAGTCTCATGAAAATATAAGTCGAATGGGGGAGGTTACACCGTGTTCAAACTGTCTGTGCGTGTTCTGTTTGCGATCGAAGGATTGTTGCTGCTCGCGTCCGTGGGTCATGCTCAGTCGTTTGTGCTGGATCTGCCGCGGCCCAGCCAGCATGCAGTGGTGACGCAGCGGATTGGAATCACCGATATCACCATCAACTACCACCGTCCTGTGGTCAACAAGCGCAAAGTGTGGGGCGGCCTTGTGCCCTACGGCCAGGTGTGGCGGGCAGGGGCCAATGAAAATACGACAATCGAGTTCACGGATCCGGTGACGATCGAAGGCAAGCCGCTGCCCAAGGGAACCTACGGCCTTCACATGATTCCGGGAGAAAACGAGTGGACTGTCATCTTCTCCAAGAATTGGACCTCCTGGGGCAGCTTCACCTATGACCAGGCCGAAGACGCACTTCGGGTCACGGTAAAACCCCAGACGGCGGAGTTTCACGAAGCGCTCGCCTACGACTTCGATGATGTGGGTCCGGATGCTTCGGTAGTCACTCTGCGCTGGGAGAAGATCGCCGTTCCCTTCAAGGTCGGCGTAAACACCCACGAAATCGTGGAGCAGAACCTGCACAACCAGCTTCGCGGGTTGGCCCAATATGCCTGGGACGGATGGGACGATGCAGCTAACTACCTGCTCCAGGAGAAGATCGATCTCGAAGAAGCGCTGAAGTACTCCGACAAGTCGATCCTGAATGAAGCGCGCTACGACAACTTCATAACTAAGTCAAAAGTGCTGGAAGCCCTGGGCCGGAAAGACGAAGCCAGCACGGCGCGAAACAAGGCGCTCGCCATGGCGAATGCTGTCCAGCTGCACAGCTATGCTCGCCAGTTGCAAATTGACGGCAAGCAGAGCGAAGCGTTTGCCATCTACCGCGACAACGCGAAGAAGAATCCTGATCAGTGGATCATTCACGTAGGCTTGTCGCGCATGTATTCCGCACAGGGCGATTTCGCAAACGCGACCAAAGAGATGAACACAGCCGTCGCCGGCGCGCCTGACGGGCAAAAGCAGCCATTACTAGCTTTCGCCAAGCGGCTGGAGGCCAAGGACGATATCAACAAATAAGGCTTTTGTAGCGCCGCCGTCCCGGCGGCTGTCGCGGGGGCGTCTCGCCCCCGCCGCTGAGGGCGGGACGCCCGCAGGACAGCCGGCGAGATGCCGGCGCTACGCCGTTACGTCCTTAATCACGACAACTTCTTTCCCCATGCGCCTTCCCACTTCCGCCGCCGTGACGAGGGTGTCGTCGTCAGTCTCCCGGGCGCGAATGATCTCCAACCGCTTCTCGCGTTCGACTGGTTCAGCGAAGCGCATTCCCAAACAATTTCTGGCGCGATAGGTAACGCGGGAAATTTCGGTAATACTGAGCAAACAGAGATGGGAAGCCAGAATGGTGCCGGGACGGCAGATTTTATCGAGCAGGGTGAAGATCTCGATCTTTGATTCCAGTTCTTCCGGAACCGCCTCGATGACCAGGTCGGCTTGGCGGGCCGCGTCTTCGACAGTGCCGGCGAACTCCAGACGGGAAAAAGCTAGATTGGCGGCTTCAGCAGTAACCCCGCCTGAGTCCACGGCACGGTCAAGCTGAATGCGGATTTCGCTCTCCGCCCGGCGCAGCGCGTTCGGCAGCAAATCTTCCAGGATTGTGCGATAGCCGCCCCGGGCTGCCAGCTGCGCAATGCCTCGGCCCATGGGACCAGCGCCAATGACGGCGATGGTCTGGACCTCAGCCATTACTTCCCCTTTTCCAGTTGTCCCAGGACGGAGTTCAGGTTGGTGCTGGCAGAGCGAATATTTTCGGCGAGACGGTTGCGCTCATCAGCTTCCATCAGAGGTATGGACGCGCTGATGCGCCGCAGCGTGGTGTTGATGTCGTCGACATAGTTGATGAGACGGATGAGTTCCCCGGTAGCTGACATAGTTGGACCTGCTCCTGTTGCCCTTTTGGGATACCTATATTGTCAATGTTGTGCACAGATTAGTAAAGGCACGAAGCGAATAGGGGCGCAACCTCTGGTAATACTGCCGGACAAACATGCGGCCTCACTGTCCTTCAAGTCGTTTCGGGACAACCAACTGGAAGCACTAGGGTCAAAACGGTTCCCGTGGCGAAGCCCGCCCGTTATCACTTTGGTAATACTTGCTAGCGATGTTATTTATGGGCCATTTCGACTCCTCGGGGAATCTAATGGGTATGACAGATAAACCTTTGAAGCGTTACCTTTTTGCAAGTGATTTTGACCAGACCCTTACTTTCGACGATTCCGGGTATGTATTGAGCGAGTTGGTGGGTATCCCGACGGCGGAATTTGAGCGTAAGGCTCAGGGCATGGCCAAGCTGAACCTGGTGCAGCAGGGGGCGGAGTTGTCCTATCTGCTATTGCATGATCCAGAGTTCCGCAAGAAAGTGCGCAAGCAACATCTTTACCAGGTCGGCAAGACCATTCGCCTGAAAGAGAACATCGAACTGCTCTATCAGGTGCTGAAGAACGGAGTGGATGGCTATCACTTCGACTTTTATGTTCTCTCTGCGTCTCCGGTCGAGGTCATTCAGTCGGCGCTGGAGGGCATCGTTCCGCAAGACCACATCTACGGGACGGAGTTCATCTACAACGCCGCGGGCGAGATCGAAAGCCTGGTGCGGGCGACGGCCGGTTATGGCAAAGTGGCGGCGCTCGACCAGTTGCAGGCTGAGCTACAGATCGGGCCGGACCACATCATCTACACCGGCGATGGCAGCTCGGACATTAACGTAATGCTGCACGTCAAATTGCGTGACGGATTCACCATTGCAGTGTCGGAATCGAAGCACATCTCTCAGATCGCCCGTAGAACGGTGTTGAGCACCAACGCTCTGGCGGTTCTGGGACCAATCCTCGAGGAAACGGTCGGTTGGGAACGCGCACGAATCCGCCAGTTCTTCGAGTCCTACGGAATCTTGATCCAGGAATGGGACAGCGTACGCACCGACTGGCTCACCCTGCGCCCGGCGGTAAAGGAAGCGGCGGCCCAGGCCGTGACTGCCAGCGCCTGAATCCACTGACCAGTTCCCCTCATCTCAAGTGACGGGCGTCACCAGCCATCGCGCAGCTTTGGTTGCGCTATGGCGGCGCGGCGCGGAGAATAGAACAAACATGCTTCGAGACAAGAACCTGATCCCTCTTTCCCACCAGCACCAGCATTGCCTGGCGCTGTGTGTGCGCCTGGATCGCGCCATCCAGGCGGGGGGGGTCGACCTGGAAGCATGGCAGGCAGAAATCCAGCAGATCTTCGAACAGGAGATCACCTTTCACTTTGCGGCTGAGGAAAAAGAATTGTTTCCGGCAGCTGCGCGCTTTCCGGAGTTGCAGCCGCTGGTCCAGGAACTTGTCACAGGGCACATTCTGCTGCGCGATTTCTTTTCCCGCGCCGCCGCTCGCAAATTGCATGTGGCCGGTTTGCAAGCTCTGGTGGAGAAACTGGCGTCCCACATTCGCAAGGAAGAACGCGAGTTGTTCGAAGGCATGCAGCGCCTGATGTCGTCAGAAGAACTTTCCCTGGTGGGCGCAGCCCTGCAGGAATCGCTGGCGGACGCGTCGAATGCGTGCATCCTGCCCACAGCGGCTACCCGGCTGCGACCCAAACAGTAAAACTCTTGTCATCCCGAGCGAAGTCGAGGGACCTTGCGTTTGCTGTGCTCCCAGGGCCGCGGATGTTTCCATGACGGATCGCATTTCGTGGACGCAGGCTAGACACAGGGTCCCTCGACTGCGCAGGAGATTCGCGTCGCGAATCCCTCCGCTCCGCTCGGGATGACAGTAGCTGAATCCCAAACATCGTTTTGTTCATCTAGCAGATATGAACCAGGAAGTAACCCCCATTGCTGCCGTGAATTATTCCGAGCCTGCAGTGCAGACGTCGAGCACCAGTTCGCTGAATGATTCGGCTTTGCTTGATGCCTACTCGCAGGCGGTGGTGGGAACCGCCGAGAAACTCAGCCCATCCGTGGTCAAGATTGATGTTGCGCAATCGGGTCAAAACCGCTCGGGCGAGCCGCGCGAGCGGCAAGGCGGCGGCTCGGGCTTTGTGTTCACGCCCGACGGCCTGATTCTCACCAATAGCCATGTGGTCCACGAAGCCACGCGAATCCAGGTCTCTTTTGCGGATGGGCGGCGCTTCCCTGCTCACACCATCGGCGACGACCCGGCGACCGACCTCGCGATTGTGCGAGTGGATAGTCCCGACAACGATGCACCCCACCTGGTTGCCGCGCCACTGGGAGATTCGCAGAAGCTGCGGGTAGGGCAACTGGCGATTGCGATCGGCAATCCCTACGGCTTCCAGTACACGGTCACGGCCGGCGTGGTCAGTGCGCTCGGCCGTTCTTTGCGTTCGTATTCCGGACGGATGATTGACGACGTGATCCAGACCGACGCATCGCTCAACCCGGGCAACTCCGGAGGCCCGCTGGTGACTTCCGATGGCCAAGTCATCGGCGTAAACACTGCGACCATCATGGGTGCGCAGGGACTCTGCTTCGCTATCGGGATCAACACCGCGAAATTCGTGGCCGGACGTCTGCTGCAGGAGGGCAGAATTCGTCGCAGCTACATCGGAGTCGAAGCCCAGACCACGCCGCTGCATCGGCGCCTGGTGCGCTTCTACAACCTGCCGCAGGAGACGGGCGTGGTCGTGATTTCCGTGACTCCCGGCAGTCCGGGTCAGAAGGCCGGGTTGCGGGAAGGTGATGTGATCGTTGCGCTTGATGGCAAGCCAGTAGCCGGCGTGGACGATTTACATCGCTTGCTGACCGATGCAAGAGTCGGCGTCAGCAATCGGCTGACGGTTCTGCGCTGGACTGAAAAGCTGGAACTGGCGGTCGTGCCCGAAGAATCAAGGTAGTCGCGGTGGGTGTGTGGTCGCGTGCGACTCACCCGCGTGCATGGATCGCCACAGACCACGTAGGGGCGGACGCCCTCGTCCGCCTGGCCGAGCAAAGCTCGGCAAACTTGCGACCTTCTAAACTCTGCTCACAACTCACCCCTGCCGAGCTTCGCTCGGCTGGGCGGACGAGGGCGTCCGCCCCTACACGGTCCTCAAATCGTCGCCACTTGATACAGGTATTCCACGTGTGAGCGTACGGCGCCATCGATTCCCTGGACGTTCGGATTTTTCGATTCGATTACAAAATACTCGTCGGGCGCGTGAGCGCCACTGCCATGCCCCATGCCAAAATGTCCGGCAGGCAGGTGCAGCGGATCACCGGTGAAGACATATCCCGGCCACGATCCGGCGCTGCGCGGCAGAACTATGGGATCGATCCCCTGGCTGCGATAGAACGCCACCTGGGCGCGGATCAGCGGGGCATCCGCCGAGGTGCTGTTGGGGTCGTAACCGCCTGTCATGTTCACCTCGATATCGCCGAAGCCGCGTTTGGCCAGGTGGGCTTTGAGCGCGGCCAGCGCTTCGTCGGCTTTCATGTCCGGTACCAGCCGCAGGTCGAGCTTGGCCACGGCGCGATGCGGAAGAATCGTCTTGCCGCCCGGCCCGGTGTAGCCGCCGACCAGGCCTTCGATATTCACCGTCGGACGCGATTGCAGCAACTCCAGTGCCTCCTGATAGCTGACGTCGTGTATCCAATGCTCGGTGCCGTACTGCTTCTTCGCGACACTCTCATCCAGGCGGCGGGCCGCTTCGGCAATCATTTTCTTTTCGGCGGTAGAGAGCGGACGAGCTTTGTCAGCAAAGCCCTCGATCGCGGGAGTATTTCCATCGGCTGAGACCAGGGTAGAAAGCGCCTCCACCAGGTGCCACGCCGGGCTATCAATCATGGCTTTCAGGCTGGAGTGGACATCTTTTCGTGGACCGCGTCCCCACTTTTCGCCGCTCGAAACCAGTTCGAGTTCGATTACACCTTTCGCCCCAAGCGTCATCGTGACTTTTCCGTCGAGGTCCTGCTCGGCCGAGGGTATGTAAACGCCCGAGCACTTGCCCAGCGCAGCCAGTACCTCGGGACGACGGACGATCTGCGGGAAATGCGGCGAGCCGATTTCTTCTTCGCCTTCCGCCACGAACACAAGATTCACGGGAAGTTTGCGGCCGGAGCCCCGAATCGCGTGCAGCGCCGCCAGGAAGGAAGCCTCTGGTCCTTTTTGGTTGACCGCCCCGCGCCCGATTATGGCTTTGCCCACTCCGGGTTTTTCGATGATCGCAGCCTCGAAGGGCGGCGACGACCACTCCGCGGGATCTACCTGCTTGACGTCATACATGAAGTAGATACCTAGGGTTCGCGGAGCGCCAGCGTCGAGCGTGGCAAAAATACCGGGCTGACCGTCGGTGGGAATCTTCGTAACCTGGCCGAAGCCGGCGTCGCGCAGCATGTGCATCGCGAGATCGCAGCCTTCGTCCATGCCGCGGTGCTCGGCGGCAATCGAAGGTTGGCGAATCCACTGTTGCAGACGTTGCACAGACTCGTCGTGGCGCTTCTCGATTTCTTTCTGGATGGCAGCGAGGTCAGGGCTGTCGACGGCGAGCGAGTTTCGGGAAAAGGCGAGAGAGGCGGCACTGGCGGCGGTGGCCTGAAGAAATCTGCGTCGGTTCATGGCGGCGAGGATAATTGGAAGGGCTCGGGGCTGTAAAGCACGGGCCGGCGGTAGCGGCCACAGCAGATTCCTCACCGGCTGAAAGCCGGTTCGGAATGACAAGAGTTTGATAGTTCGGTCACGTGTCACTGTGTGTTGTGAGCACTAACCTTGCAATCTCACCAGTCCTCGCCCATTGTCATTCCGAACCGTCCGCGGGCGCGCGGAGCGCGTCGAGGGCGAGAGAGGAATCTGTTGTGCGGCGCGAGAAGCGATACTACGTCTATATTCTGGCCAGCAAGAACCGAGTGCTGTACGTCGGCGTAACCGGTTTCCTCATGGCGCGAGTATTGCAGCACAAGTCTGGAGAGTGTGAGGGGTTCACGCAGAGGTATAAGGTCAACCGCCTGGTTTATTACGAAGTTTTTAAGTACGTGAATAACGCGATCGCCCGCGAAACGGAGGTTAAAAAGTGGAGGCGAGAGAAGAAAGTCGCGCTGTTCGAGGCGGACAATCCGACTTGGGAAGACCTCGCCGCGGACTGGGGCAAGTCAGTGGTCATAACAAAAGGAGATTCCTCACAGGCTGAAGCCGGTTCGGAATGACAAGGGGTTTGCAGTCCGGTCGAGGGATGCGCCGCCTGTCAGCTGTCCCTGTGTCTTGTGACAACTAACCTTACAACCTCACAAACCCTCGCCCATTGTCATTCCGAACCGTCCGCAGGCGCGCAAAGCGCGCCGAGGGCGAGAGAGGAATCTGTTGTACGGCGAGTGAATCGATAGTCGGTATCCAACCAGGTTCCAACCTCGCCGCGGACCGGAGCAAGCGTGGTAGTGACAAGAGCAGATTCCTCACCGGCTGAAAGCCGGTTCGGAATGACAAGTAGCCGGGCACGGTGCCACTCCGGTGTCATTGCAACCACCGTCACCCTGTGTTAGCTTCTTGAAACAGCAGAGGTTAGCTTGCAAGCGACGATTCCTGCCGGGCTGGACCGCAAGGAAGCTGAAGTGTACCAGCGGCTTGATCCGGAACGGCTCCCGAAACACATCGCCATTATCATGGACGGCAACGGCCGCTGGGCGAAACGCCGCCACTTGCCGCGCATGGCCGGACACCGCGCCGGAGTGACATCCGTGCGCTCGACCGTCGAGACGGCGGCGCGCATCGGGATACCCTGGCTCACTCTGTATGCGTTTTCGGAAGAGAATTGGAAGAAGCGTCCTCGCAGCGAAGTCGATTTCCTGATGGGGCTGCTGTGCCGCTATCTTAAGGCGGAAGTCCCCACGCTTAACAAGAACAACATCCGGCTGGAATACATTGGACGGCAGCATGAGCTTCCGCCTTCGGTGCAGGAGAAGATGGCGTGGGCGCGGGATGCCACTGCTGGCAATACTGGCATGGTGCTGACCCTGGCGCTTAATTACAGCGCGCGTACGGAACTGGTGGACGCATTTCGATCCATCGTGGACGCCGCGGCCCGCAACGGCGGTCTGGACCATCTCAACATTGATGAAGAGGCAGTGTCGCAGAATTTATACACGCGCCACCTGCCTGATCCCGACCTGGTGGTCCGCACCAGCGGAGAAATGCGTTTGAGCAATTTTCTGCTGTGGCAGCTCGCCTACGCCGAAATTTATGTGACTCCCACTTTGTGGCCTGAATTCCGCGGACTGCATCTGCTGGAAGGCATCGCGGAATATCAAAAACGTGAACGGCGTTATGGCGGCCTGGCCGGCAACGCAGCCAACGGTCACAGCTCTCACTCTCAGCCACACCCACCCAAGACCGGCCGGAGCTAAAACGGCTTGCAACTACTGAAGCGAATCCTCACCGCGGTACTTCTGATTCCGATCGTCCTACTGCTGGTACTGCGGGCGCCGGTGTCCGTGGTGGCGTTGGTTGCCGCGCTGGTTGCGCTGCTTGCCGTCCAGGAGTTGCTCAAAATCTCCGAGGCCTACAAGGTCCGGCCCTTCCACTGGCCAACCTACATTTTTGTCGGCTTGTTCTTCCTGTTTCTGGCGGTCAACGTCGGACATGACACGCCCTTGCTTTCGACTTCCGTGTTTGCCGGCAGCGCGGTGTTTGTTGCGGCGATCGCACCATTTGTTTTTCTGGTGATCGGTATGAGGCGAGCCGATCTCAGCACCGGATTTCCCGCGGCCATGACGTCGGCGTTTGCCTTCGCGTACATTGCGCTGCCGCTGGGATGCCTGGTGCAGATTCGGGAACAGGCGTCAGGTGCGTTCCTGCTGCTGTACCTGCTGCTACTGGTATGGGCAGGCGACATCTTCGCCTATTTTGTGGGACGTTCGCTGGGACGCCATTTGATGTCGCCACGCGTCAGCCCTAAAAAGACCTGGGAGGGAGCGCTGGCTTCGATGATCGCAAGCGTCGGCGTTGGCATACTTCTGTACAACTACGCGCTGCCCATCAGCACCGCGCTGCTGAATGCACATCTGATCGAAAAGAAGGATGGCTTGTTCGCGCTGGAAAAAGCCCCCCTGGGGCCGATCATCCTGCTTTCCGCGGCGATTAACGTTGCTGCCCAGCTGGGCGATCTGGTGGAATCGCTGATCAAAAGGGGCGCCGGGGTCAAGGATTCAGGGACTCTTCTTCCCGGCCACGGAGGCATGCTTGACAGAGTTGATGCCCTGCTCTTTGCCGCTCCCCTGCTGTGGTACTATGCGGCTTGGCGCGTGATGCAGTGAGCCGCCCCCCTGGCTGCGCCCCACCCGAATTTTCTTGCTCATGAAACGCATTGCCATCCTGGGATCGACTGGCTCGATTGGGCGCAGCACGTTGAGCGTGGTCGAAACCTATCCCGAGCTTTTCCAGGTGGTTGCTCTCGCGGCGGGGCAGAATGTGGGCGCCGCCTTCGAGCAGGTCAGGCGCTGGAAACCCAAGCTTATTTCGATGGCCACCGCAGTCGATGCTGAGATTCTGCGATCACGCCTGCAGACATCCGGAATGAAAGGCGTTGAAGTGGTGCATGGCCAGGCCGGCACAGTCCGGGTCGCGACTCATCCCGAAGTGGATTTCGTGGTCAGCGCGATCGTAGGCGTCGCCGGGCTCAAAGCCACCTATGAGGCGGTGAGAGCCGGAAAGACGGTTGGGCTGGCCAACAAGGAATGCCTGGTTGCTGCCGGAGAACTGATCACCGCCGAAGCGCGCCGCCAGGGCAAGCCGCTGCTGCCCATTGACAGCGAGCACAACGCGGTCCACCAATGCCTGCGTGGGGGACGGATGGAGGAAGTCGAGCGCATCTGGCTGACCGCCTCCGGAGGACCATTTCTTTACACACCAAAGTCGCAATTTTCTTCGATCACGGTGGCCCAGGCCCTGGACCATCCTACGTGGAAAATGGGGCAGCGCATTACCATTGATTCGGCGACCTTGATGAACAAGGGATTTGAGGTCATCGAGGCTTGTCGTTTGTTCAACTTGCCGCCCAGCCGGGTGCAGGTGATGGTGCATCCGCAATCCACAATTCATTCCATGGTCGAGTTCGTGGATGGCAGCATACTTGCTCAGTTTTCCGTGACCGACATGCGCCTCCCCATCCTCTACGCGCTGACCTATCCGGATCGCATTCCGTCGGCCATGCGTTTCCCGGTCATGGACTTACGACACCTCGAATTTCTACCGCCGGATGTGGAAAAATTCCCTTGTCTGGGTCTGGCCTACGAAGCGGCGGAAACCGGGGGCGCGAAGACGGTTGCCCTCAATGCCGCCGATGAAGTGGCAGTGGCAGCCTTTCTGCAGGGCCGTATTGCTTTCGACCATATTCCTGAAGTGATCCGTGAAGTCCTTTCTGCAACGGAAGTAGGTAAGTTGGAATCTATAGAACAGGTACTGGAAGCAGACGCTGGGGCTCGGGAGCTGGCCCGCGAAAGAGTCCAGCGCGTCGGGGGTTCACAGCCGGTGCCGGTGTCAAACGCAATGCGGGTCAAGTAGGACAAATCATAAATTATGTCTGGATTTCTGATAGCCGTGCTCTCCGTTGGCGTGATTCTGGGATTCATGATCCTGATTCACGAGTTTGGCCACTACGCGACCGCCAAGTTGCTGGGAGTGCGGGTCGAAGTCTTCTCCATCGGTTTCGGGAAACGCCTGTTTGGCTTCCGCCGCGGTGAGACCGACTACCGCATCGCCGCCATCCCGCTGGGCGGCTACGTAAAGATGTCGGGCGAGAACCCGATGGACGCCCACACCAACGATCCGGGCGAATTCATGTCGCACCCGCGCTGGCATCGTTTCATCATCGCCATTGCCGGTCCGGCCATGAATATTCTGTTCGCGGTCGGCCTGCTGACCTGCGTCTATATGGTGCATTACGAGTATCCGGCGGTATTCGACGAGCCTGCGATCGTTGGATATGTGGTGCAAGACACTCCCGCAGCGAAAGCCGGAATCCAGGTGGGAGACCGGATCGTCCGGATTGACGGCATACAGAACCCAACCTGGGAGCAAGAGTTTTTGCGGGAAGCTTTGAACCCCAACCAGCCCCTCGATGTGACCATCGATCGGGGAGGCCAGATCCTAACCAAGACCATCGTGCCCGAGGCCTACGGCCCCAACCAGATGGGCTCTGCAGGATGGGAGCCAAAGGAACCCAGCTTTCCGATCACCGACTTGGAGTCCGGCATGCCGGCCGAGAAGGCCGGAATGAAGCTGGGCGATGAGATTGTCAGCGTGGACGGACAGCCGATCACCGGCCTCGCCGCCATGATCGAAAGCTTGAAGCGCACCCAGAGCAAGCCGATCGAGATTACGGTCAAGCGTGACGGCCAGTTGCTCAACTTCACGGTGCAGCCGGTCTTGTCCGACATTCGAGGCGACCAGCGCTATCGCGTGGGTATTGGCAGCGCACCCATGAAGGTATCGGCGCTGCCGTTCGCGGCCGCGTTTCGCCGCTCGGTGGAACAGAACAAGCAGGGCTCGCTCCTGATCCTCGAGCTGGTCCAGAAAATGATCCAGCGCAAGATCTCGATCCGCTCGATCGAAGGGCCGATCGGCATCGGACGCGCCGCCGGTCAGGCAGCCAGCAAGAAAGGCTGGACCCCGCTCCTGGAGCTGACCGCCGGAATCAGCCTGAACCTCGGCATCTTCAACCTGCTGCCCATTCCCATCATGGACGGCGGGGTCATTCTGCTGCTGTTCGTCGAAAGCCTCATGCGCCGGGACATCAGCTTGAGGATCAAAGAGCGTATCTACCAGGCAGCTTTTGTATTCCTGGTGCTGTTCGCGGTGATGGTGATTTACAACGACGTTCTGAAGATGCTGCCCAGCATTATGCAGAGAACGCCATAAAACAGCTTTCAGCTGTCAGCTCTCAGCTTAAAGCCTTGTCATCCCGACCGGAGCGACGCGAAGCGAGCGCAGTGGAGGGACCTTGCGTTTTCCCGACGCGACCAGCGGCCATTTCGCGGGCAAAAGGCACCAAGAGCGACACTCACGCTAACTCATTCAATCGCCGTCGCTTAAGCGCTGAAACCCGAGAGCTGACAGCTGAGAGCTTCCTTTCCCCGTGTTAAACTAGAGCTTCCCCATGGCAGACATTCATCGCAGAAAATCTGTTACAGGCTCGATCGGCGGCGTGAGAATCGGCAGCGATGCACCAGTTGTGGTGCAGTCGATGACCAACACCGACACGGCTGATATTCCTTCCACCGTCAAACAGGTCGCGGCACTGGCCAAGGCGGGGTCCGAGTTGGTGCGGGTCACGGTCAACAACGAGGAAGCTGCGGCGGCGGTCGCGCCCATCGTCGAACAACTGGACGCCCAGGGCGTGCGCGTGCCCATCATTGGCGACTTTCACTACAACGGTCACATCCTGCTCAAGAAGTATCCTGAGTGCGCCCGCGCGCTGGCCAAGTACCGTATCAATCCTGGCAACGTCGGCATTGGACGCAAGGACGACAACAATTTCCGCACCATGATCGAGGTTGCAGTCGAGAACCAGAAACCGGTGCGCATCGGCGTGAACTGGGGATCGCTCGACCAGGCACTGCTCACCAAGATGATGGACGAGAATTCGCTGCTGTCTGAACCCAAAGACGCGCGCGAAGTCACGATGGAAGCGATGGTGGTAAGCGCGCTGAATTCTGCCAGCCTGGCCGAGAAGTATGGCCTGCGGCCCGACCAGATCATTCTGAGTGCGAAAGTCAGTGGAGTGCAGGACTTGATCGACGTCTACCGCTCGCTGGCTGCCCGCTGCAATTATCCTCTGCACCTCGGACTTACCGAAGCCGGCATGGGAGCCAAAGGCATCGTCGCTTCGAGCGCCGCGCTGGGCGTATTGCTGCAGGAAGGTATCGGTGACACCATCCGCGTCTCGCTCACGCCCGCGCCCGGCGGCGACCGCACCGAAGAAGTCCGCGTGGGACAGCAGATTCTGCAGTCGCTCGGCATTCGCAGCTTCACACCCCAGGTGACCGCGTGCCCCGGATGCGGCCGCACCACCAGCACTTTCTTCCAGGAAATGGCGCAGCAGATTCAGTCTTACCTGCGCGACCAGATGCCGGTATGGAAGGGACGCTATACCGGCGTCGAAGAGATGAAGGTCGCGGTCATGGGTTGCGTAGTGAACGGCCCCGGCGAATCGAAACATGCCAGCCTCGGCATCTCGTTGCCCGGAACGTTCGAGGAACCCAAGGCGCCGGTGTACGTGGACGGTCGCCTGTTCACCACGCTGAAGGGCGACAAGATCGTTGCTGAGTTCATCCAGATCCTCGACGACTACGTGGAATCGCACTACGCTGCCAAGGAAGAGTTAGCGGCAAAATAGTTTCCTCCATTGGCCAATCCCTGGTTCCTTGTCATTCCGAATCCGCTTCAGCGGTGAGGAATCTGGTTTTCCTGGCCGCTTCTCTGGTAGTAGCCAAAGCAGATTCCTCGCGCCTCTCGCCGCGCGAGCGCGGCTGCGAGTGCGTTCGGAATGACAACGGTTTGTGAGTTGTTACATTACGCCAGCAGCGGTAAATCTGAACTCGCCGCGTCGTCGTAGATTGGGTCGGCGATCTTGCCCAGCTCTGGATAGTGCTTCAGCAGCGGCTCGGGCGCCTTCACTCGCCGTCCGGTGATCATGTTCTTCAGTTGCAGCGCGTTCACTCCGGCCTTGCCCTCGAAATGATTGTTGGTCACCACATACGTGACCTGAGCTTTGCCGGCGATGCGGACGATCTTGTCCTTCCATCCGGCCAGCTCAGCCTCGCTGTAGAGATAGTTATAGCGGTCAGCGCCGGTATCGGCGTCAAACCATTGATCGTAATTCCGTCCGTGCAGACGAACGTAGCCGACCGGGGAAGTCACGTGTTCCGTCGGTTCGAGCGAACGGCCAATCAGCGGCTGATCAATGTTGCAGAAGGCAACATTTTTTTCGATGAAGTAGCGAATCGTCTCGGGGTTGTCCCAGCTGTCGTGCCGCACTTCGATCACGCGCGGATATTCGATGAACTGGCGGATGAGGCGCTCGACATATTCGCGGTTCAGCGATGTGTTCTTGAATGAAACTGGAAACTGGATGAGCAGCGCGCCCAGCTTCCCTTCTCCGGCGAGCGCTTCCAGTCCTTCGCGCGCCAGGGCTTCATCTTCATCGTTCGGCCTGATGGAAGCTGCTGACGTGGGCTCCATCACCGCCATCGGGTTGTGCGTGAAAGAACGATGCAGCTTGGCGGTGAACATGAAATTTGGATTCACCGCCGCCGCTTTCTTTACCCAGAGTTTGGCCAGATGCGGTTTGATGTGTCCGTAAAAAGATGTGTTGATCTCCACCATGTCAAAACAGCGCGCCAGAATCTCAAGGGGATGCTGTTTCCGGTGCTGCATTCCGGGCGGATAGAAGATTCCTTCCCAGTCTTTGTAAGACCAGCCGGCGGTGCCGATGCGGATTGGCGAAGATGGGTTCACGGTGGAGGCGTCAGAGAATTAGATGCCAGCAGACTAGCACAGGCGCTGGCACAATCCGGGCGGGCCTCCAGGGCTTAAGACGCAATCAAAGAGATCTGCTACTCACGACGAAACAGGGAGAGCACGAGATTACTCGTGCCACTCAGCCGCTGAAAACTAGCCGCGCTTTAGCGCCTGCTAGTAGAACAGAAGCGTCACCCAATACACCCCGGTGGGATAGGTGGCGCTGCGGGCATAACAGGACCCAACCGCAACAGAGTGAAGCGAGGTGTTTCCGATCGCCCGCAATGCCTCCGCGGGAAGTTTTTGAGGCTGTGGAGTCGTGTAGCGTACAACCGCCCGGCGGCGGGGCGCAGGCGTTTTCAACGAATCGGCTTTGGCCATGGCGCAGGCTGCGTCAGCGGCTACGCTGCTGTCCATGCGCTCTAGTCCGGGCAGGCGAGCCTGGGCGCGGATGCGGTCAATACTGCGGCCTATGAGGACTTCCGCTTCGTCGTCGGAGCGGCTGGGCAAGCTGTGTCCGAAGTCCTGGGTGACGTAGAGCAACGATCCGCTGCGCACCACGCTGAATCCGGCAACGTTGTAGTTTGCATTAAGCAGGTTCGCGCGGTGGGGCGGAGAGTGCATCAGGCTGTCCTGCGCCTGGTCCACGCTGCCGGCGAAGGCGACGTTTTCTCCGGCCTGGTCGAGGCGCGTCTTGGTATTGGCCGCCAGGCGGTGAACGAGATTGGGTTCTCCGGAAAACTGGTGAGAGAGTTTCTTCTGCGCAGCCATGGCAGCGCCATGCTCTCGCGCCGCCTGGGTTAGTCCTTCATCCTTCTGCAATGGAGTAAGACCAGCCTTGGCACGTTCGCGGTTCGCCAGTTCGAGGAGCCGGCGTTCCGCCGCGGCGTCGTAAGTTGGGGAGGGCTGGGAATCCGCCGTCGCAGGGGTCGATTGCTGTGCCGCGTGCAATGCCGGAACCGCCAGCGTCACGGCGCCAGCCGTTAGAACAATTGCCAGAGACGCCATGAGGGTAGGGGCCATGTGAGTCTTCGCGCAGCCAAATGGATGCGAAATCAAACTTCCTCTTTGCTTCCCTCACGCTAGACCCTAGAATCATTGTGAGCACCTTACGATGGGGACATTGCTGCTAGGCATACTTGTCGTCGTGAACGTAGTACTTCTGGTACTGCTCGCGGCGATTTTTCGACGGACTACGGGCTCCTCGCAAACCACTGAAATTACGGACCTTGCCCAGCAGACGGCGCTGCTGCACGAGTCCCTCAGCCAGAAGTTCAACGATGCCACGCTCGACATGGCTACTCGACTCGAAAGCACCAAGGGAGATCTGCGTCAGGGCGTGACCGACCGGCTGACCCAGGGCTTCAACGAAATCCGCAGTTCGGTGGAAGCCCAACTGAGCGGGGGACGACGCGAGCAGACGCACGATCTAAGAGAGGCGCGCACCGAACTGACCACGTCGCTCGCGCTGACGACTTCCCAGCTCAAAGTCGAATTTGAAAATCTCAATCAGAAAACGGCGCAGAGCCTGGACTCAATTCGCGATCGCGTGGACGCCAAGCTGCTCGCCATCACCGATCAAGTTCAATTGAAGCTCGACCAGAACATCAAGGAAGGGTTCGCCCAGTTCGAAAAAGTGCAGCAGCATTTGAAGGCGGCGGAAGAGCAATTGCGCGAAGTCGGCGCGCTGGGACACTCCATCAACGATCTCAACAACATGCTCAAGCTGCCGCATCTGCGCGGGCAGTTTGGCGAAGCCAGCCTGGAACGATTGCTCTCCGATTTCTTGCCGGCCCATATGTTCGAAATGCAGTCCTCCGCCGGCGATGGCAACGGGCGCGCCGATGCCGTCATCCAGTTTCCCGACCGCCGCCTGCCTATTGACGCCAAGTTTCCTCGCGAACAGGTGCTGGCCCTCTTTGAAAGCAACGTCGAGTCGGAAATTGAAGAAGCGCGGCACGAGTTTGTGCGCGTGATGAAGGTCGAAGCCAGGCGGATCAAGGCATACATTCAGCCCGAACACGGTACCACTGACATTGCGTTGATGTATCTGCCCAGCGAAACGCTTTACATGGAAGCCATCCGCAATCGCGAACTGGCTGACTGGCTCAACACGCAGCATGTGTTTCCAGTCTCACCTAATACCCTGCTCATGACCTTGCAGACGATTGCGCTGGTGCACAAATGGTACGAAGTCGCCAGCCGTTTCGAAAAGAGCCGTCTGGAACTGGCCAAGGCGCAGAAGTCGTTTGATCACTTCCAGAACCAGTTCGAGACCGTCGGCAAGAACCTGAATAAAGCGCAGGAGGCGTTCGATACGGCGCAGAGGCATCTGAAGACCTACCGCGGCCGGGTCACCGCGCTCAGCGGGCAGGAACAGTTAGAACTCGATGCGGCGACGACGAAGAGCAGTGACGACGAGCCTACTCTGCCTTTAATCGACAAAGCCAGCGCCTAGATGGTCCAGCGTCATCCGCACCGGAGTAGACCCTGGCCACGGAGTCTCATCCTTTGATCTCGAATATTGACGGATAGAGCTCGCTTACGAATGCCGTAATACCAGACCTGGGCAGGACTTTGTCCAATACGAATTGGTCAAACACCCCGAGAGGAATCCCTAAGGCTGGGAAGAATCCGGCGGCACTGGTGACGAGGAATCTCATCATTTTGCCGGTTTCGTCACTCACTCTCAATCCCGCCAGATTTCGCAAACTCGATACTCGCTCGGCGACTTCGGCATCCGAGCACCTCCCTATTGAACCCAACCAATCTCTAAACTCGCGAGCCTCACTCGACTCCCTAATTTTCAGTAGGTTCTCGACGTTGATCTTCCCCTCTTGACTAGCAAGCTGGGGAAGGCCTGCGATGTCAACGACGCGCTGAAAGCTTCGTTCTCTGGAGTGAGACGATAGCGCCTCAGCCATAAAATCTAGCTTATGTCGGAACAGAGGAAGTTCCTCGTCGCGAAATCCTGACAAAGCCGAATAGCCTTTCATTTCTCCAATGCTCTGTGAGAGGCCTGCCACGCCCATGAGCCCGCGCTCGATGATCCCATGGCACTCCGTTTCGGAAGCATCCAGGTGTTGGGCAATGTCGGTCGATACCCTAAATGTGTCCTCCGCTTCCTGGTGCAGCTCAAGAGAGAAAGGAACGTTATTTAGCCCTGTTTTGCTGTCAATCGCCAATTCAACGGATTTCCTAACGAGCCTTGTATTGTTGAGGAGCTCATTTCGGAACGCCGGGAAAAGCTCGGGTCGAATTTCTGTAGGTAGTGGGGCAATAGCGGAGCCAATGAGCCGCTTCAGTCTTATGATCTCTTTGTGAGCTAGTCCCGGTATTCCATGCATCTCTTGCAGGCAATCGTGGACATATTTCTCCTTGTCGGAAGCGTCGATCCAATTGAACCTGTACCAAAAAGGTGGTAGCACAGGGTCGCCAAAAAGGCCCGATTGCCCGATCTGTGCAAGCTGGAAACACTCGCACCTTATGTCAATCAAATTTGATGACAATAGGTCTCGGAGTTGTCCATAACCCAAGCGGATCGCGAGCAGAGGGAATTCCTTTAGTCTGGCTGACGCTAAAACGTATTTATCGAACAGGAGAAGCCGTCGAACAAGACCATCCAGATCCACACCGGTGACTTCCCCGGCGGGAGAAATGATGGCCGAGGCGCCGATGAGCCTTCTGCTTATCTCCACGATACGTCCTTACGCTCCACGTTTCGTTTTCAGCTCAGCCAGTAATTGCTCGATACGGTCTTCTTTTTCTAGCGCTGCCAGGCGTTCCTCCACATCGTCTGCGGCAATTTCGGATTTGGCCTGGCTGTGAGCTTCGGCGTGGGCCACTTTGCGCTTCATGCGGTCGAAGGCGTTGGCGCTGGAACCGTTGCCGGCGGCCATCTTGGCGTCACTGGCTTTGCTGACGGCTCGGGCCCGGCGATGCTGGGCGATCAGCAGGTCGGCCTTGGCCTGGGCCTCGGCGAGTTTCCGCTCCAGTTGGCGTAATGCGGTTTTCAGATTTTCCACCTGGGCCTGCTGATCGGTTACCTGCTGGGCGAAGCCTGCGCTCAGGTCGCGATAGCTTTCCACTCTTTGCAGGGCGGCGCGCGCCAGGTCATCCTGTTTCTTGTCAACGGAGAGTTCTGCCTTGCGCATCCACTCCGCTACTTTGTCTTCGTTTTCTTTTTGTTTTTTTGTCAGCAGGTGCTGGTCGGCGATGGCAATTGCCACTTGAGTCTTGACCTGCAAAAGCTGGTTCTGCATGTCGAGGATCACCTGCTTGATCATTTTTTCCGGGTGCTCGGCCTTGTCTACCAGGTCATTGAGATTGGCCCGGACCAGTGTGGCGACTCTTTCCAGTAATGCCATGATGAACTCCTTTTCTGAATCAGCTTCTAGCTTCTGGCTGCTGCCTTCTAGCTTGATGCTTTTCGTGGACTTCCGCGCATTCGGCGCAGTTCGTTCTGTGAAAGTTGCTTCCGATTACGACTCCGATGGCGATGCCGATACCCAACCAGACCGCAACGTGGCCGGCGGCGACGCCTAGCGCGGTGCCGACGCCGGCGCCCAAGACAATTCCCAGCGCGATTTGCATGGATGATTTCTTCATATTCTTTCCTCGAGATTGCGTCCGCCGGGATGGGTGAGACGGGCGGGGACGCCCGTCCTCCATCATTCATCAGCCTTGCGCTACTTCCCCTGACCGTCTGGTTTTGATGATTTGTCGCCGATCCGGCGGACCTTGCCCAGCAGCTCCGACATCGGCATCCCGGACAGCGTCTCGAACAAGGCCGGCACTTGCGCCGCCATTTTGGCGATGTCGCCGGTGATCTTGTTCATCCCCGACGCGTCGCCGTTGCCGGTAGACACGATGGTGATCTTGTCTACGTTGGCCAGGGGGCTGGCCAGCGCCCGGACAATCTCGGGCATGCCGGTGAACAGCTTGTCGATGACTGCGGCCTGGTTGTACTCCTGGTAGGCCTCGGCTTTCACGTTCATGGCTTTGGCCTCGGCTTCTCCTTTCTTGAAGATGATCTCGGCTTCGGCTTCGCCCTGGGCGCGAATTGCTGAAGCGTGACCATCTGCTTCCGACATGAGCCGTTGCCTTTCGGCGAGGGCCAGAGTTTCAATTCTCTGACGCTCAATTTCCGCGCCCTTCAATACAGTCGCGATCAACTCTTTCTCGCGGCGGTTGATTTCGGCCTCCTGCACTTTCACCTGTTGTTCTTTCTCGATCTGCTGCACCTTCACCTGCTCGGCGATGACTTGCTGTTGCATGATGTTGGTCTGGATGTCGTAGGCCTTGTCTGCCTGTGCCTGCTGCCGCTTGGTGACTTCGACGTACTGCGCTTTCTTGACTTCGAGGTCGCGCTGGGCTTCCGCCTGTTTCGCGAGGGAAAGCGTTTCTGCCAGGACTCGCTCCTGGTCGGCCTGGGCCCTTGCGACTGCGGATTCGCGCTGTGCCAACGCACGCTTGATGGCAGTGTCGCGATCTGCTTCCGCCGTGGCTACGTCGGCGTCGCGCTTGATGCGGGCGACGTCGGGTTTGCCCATGTTGGTGATGTATTCGTTCTTGTCGCGAACCTCTTTGATCGTGAAAGAAATCACCTCGAGGCCCATCTTGTTCATATCTTCCGCACAGGTGGAGCGCATGCGGTCGGAAACCATCTCCGGCTGCTTGACGATTTCCTCTACCGTCAGTTGTCCGATGATGCCGCGCAGATGTCCTTCCATCACCAGCCGGATCAGGCCTTCCCGCTCCTGATCGGTCTTCGTCAGGAACTGTTCTGACGCGGTCAATATCGACTCCATATCCGACTTGACCTTGATCTGGGCCACCGCCTCAACCGTGACTGCCACGCCCTGTTTGGTGTAAAGGTCCTGCTGTGGAGCCACGTCGAACGACATCAGTTCGAGAGACAGCTCGCGGCAGATCTGGACCATGGGGAAGACCAGCGTGCCGTGGCCTTTGACCACGCGGGTTCCGCCGAGTCCATAGACAATGAGCGCTTCGTGCGGGCCGGCTTTGCGATAAAGCCGGGCCATGCCGCTCATCAGGAACAGAATGACCATCACTCCCAGGCCGACGAAGATCCAAATTTCGAAAATGTGTGAAATGCCGAACATATCGCCTCCTCTTTCGAGTGCCCAAGAGCAACAACCACAAAGGGCACGAAGGTACACGAAGGAAAGCAAGAGCTTCACTTCATGTACGTTCGCGATCTTTCTGGGCCTGCCTGATCGCGTTCAAGTCATTCATAATTTTTCCCGGCTCACGGTGTCCGATGAATACTTCTCCGTCTGAAAGCATCATGCGAACTCCCGTATTGCCCCATACGTAGGCGCGTTTCTCTCCAATGCCGCGAACTCCATAGCCACCCAAGGGATTCCATGGCGCAATCGCATAAGCCTTGATGTTCTGGAGCGGAATCGATCGCAGACGGAAACCCAGCGTGCTGATCTCAACTCCTTGAGAAGTGAAGCGGTAGTGAAATCCACTCCAGGCCAACGCCGTAGCTCCGAGCAGGAGAAGCACCGGCAGGGCCATTGCGAGGCGCAATCCGGGTAGCGGAATCACGGCGATTACCGCTAGCTCGATCGCGGTCAGAACCGCAAACAAGAACGCCCACAGCGGAGAGGCGTGGACTTCTTCGAAATCCGCAGCGGCGGTTTGACGGGGCAATACCGGGCCGCGTTTGGCTCCGAGGGCCACTCCGGTGACCACAAAGGCCGCGATAAACACGACCACCAGTTCGGGCAGGATATTCAGCGGATGGCCGTAAAGGTTGTACTTCAGCACTGCCGAGTTGACGCTCAGAAGCACGCCAACTACGACATAGAACATCGCGAGCAGCGACCAGGCCAGAGCATCCGGCTTGCGGACCCGGGTGAGCGCCCAGGTGAAAGTTGCCAGCAGAAAAGTCAGCAACACCAGGAAAAAGATGGCCAGGGTTTCCCGCGACATCCAGCCATTGGGCTGGCCTGCGGCGCCGAAGTGACTCGCCATTCGGGCCGGCAGCTCATTCCAGACCCTCCAAAACTGGAAGGCGGTGAGAGGCAGCGCCACCCAGAGCAGCGCAGTCATGGTGCGGTAGGATCTGCTATCCATAAGACCTTCCTCTTCAACCGGTGAACCCATTCGCGGCCAGCGTTCTTGTCGCAGGGGTACGAGCGTGGGCGCTCGCGCCTACATCGAATCTTCTTCCCCTGACATCTCCGCCCACAGGCGCACGTAAGCGATTCCCTTCTCGTAGCGGGTGACCACCACTTCCGTTCCCTTGGCGATGGCGGCTCCGTCTTCGCCGCGGGCGCCGCAGCTGCGCCGCGTTCCTGCTTGCGAGTAGATAATTTCTCCGGTGCCCTTTTCGCGGATGGGAACCGAGACTCGGCCCAGCACGCCCGTCATTTCATAGTCAGCGGGGTCCATGCTCTCTTCCTGCGAGATCAGCACCCGGCTGAGGAAAAGAAACACAATGGCGCCGCCCACCAGGCCGCTGAATACGGCCAGCGACAACCCGGTGACGAACCAAACGCCGGAGAAGCGCGTCAGCAGGTATCCGGCCCCGCCAAACCACGCCAGGAAGGCCGTCACCGTCACAAAGTTGAACGGCGAAAGGTGCGCGGTGTAGTGATGAATCGCACCGTTCCCGGCATCCCCGGGGCTCGCTGACGGGCCGGCCGGGGCTGCCCCATGACCTGCACCGGCTTGAGGCAACGCCACATGCACGTGAGAAGAGTGGGGCAAGTGCAGGTGCCAGCGCAGACCTCCGGCGAGAAACGAAAGCAGGCTGAAAACAAATCCCACCGCGAAACAGATGAGGTAGAAATCTGCCCAGGTCATAGCCGTCGCCTCCCTTCTTTGCTATGTGTCCGGTTTTTGCCGCGCTCGGGCTGCAGGGCTTCCAATAAGCGATCGGCGAGCCCGGGAGTATCGAGAATCGCCCCCAGCAGCAGGAAGCAGCGTCGCGTATCCTTTTCGCGCGCCGCTTTGATCAGAACCTCGCTCACCTGCGGATCGCTGGCGAAACGTTCCGAGCCCTGCAGCAGCCAGACATCCAGCTTGCCCTCCGTGGTGCGTAAGTCAGAGACCAGCTCGGTGTGGTAGCCCTCGGGGTCATCCACCAGGAATCCGGGATGCACCTTGAAGAACCTGGCCAGCATGGTGCGCGTGGATTGCGTCATGTGACGGCGCGCGCCACCCTCGATTTGCGAAACGTAGGACTGGCTGATGCTCTTGCCCTGTTCCTTGCGGATGGCACGGACCAACTCCTGCTGGGTCATGGGGCGGCCCAAGTCGCGTAGCGAGCCTTCCACTTCGCGCAGGTAACGCAATTTCTCGGCCAAAGTCATATGAATATTGCAAATCGCGATATTTATATCGCTATTTGATATATCTAGTCAAGAACTGGATATGGCGTCTTTTGGCGGGTTTACAGGCCAGATTTTCAGGGGTAGTAAAACTAGGGGCTGGCGGCCCGCTCCCAGCCGCGGGACAGGCCGTTAATTGGCTGACCTAGAGAGACGGCGATGAGAGTATTTCATAATGCTCTACCTTCGGAAGCATCTGCAGCAGGAACTTCTCGTCTTGGGCATAGTAGACGGCCTTTTCGTAGTCAGCACCAGCAAAGGCCTTAATCGCATCCCATGACTCCCAGTGCGAGATCAAGGTGAACTCGGCGCGGCTGTCAAACACTCGGCGCAAGACCCAGACACCGCGATTGCCCGGAGTCGAGGCATACTCCTTCAAGCCAGTTTCCTGCAGGTATTCGAAATAAGTGTCTTTGTCGGCTTCACGAGTTACGCCTCGCCAGATACGAGCAATCATTTTCTTGGTCCTCGCGTAGAAATGTGCAGACAGATTCTGGCAGGAAACAGTGATAAAGGCCAGCTGGGCAGCACTCATCTCACCGTCGCACGAGCGGGCGCTCGCGCCTGCATAAAAACGCCTCCGTTTCCGGAGGCGTTTTCACTTCCTAACTCGTGTTTACTGCACGCGCGCGTTGTGCTTTTTGCGATAGATGGCGCCTGAGGTGCGGTTCTGCTGGCGGTTCACCTGCCGACGCTCTGCAGCTGTCAATGTGCCACCATTGGCGACACGATCATTGTGGACTTCCTTGTGGATGGCAGCTTCGCGACCTTCGAGGTGGGCGGTTTCGCCGGCGGTCAACTGGCCGCTCTTTACTCCCTGGGCAATCCGTTCCTGCTGATTGCGCTGGCGCTGTCCCACTTCGCTCTTGGGATTTACGTTCTGTGTTTGCGCATCGTGCTTCTGCTTGTAGATGTCCCTGGAAACTGCGTTCTGCTGCTGGTTCAGCGAAGCGCGATCGGCAGCGGTCAGGTGACCGTTGTCCAGTTTGCGCATGTCGCGCTCTTCGTGGTTGATGGTGGCTTCCTTCTTTTCCAGATGCCTGGTCTCGCCCGCAGTAAGTTCGCCACTCTGAATGCCGTTGGCGATGCGATCCTGTTGATTTTCCTTGCGCTGGTTGATGGTCGCCGGCGCGGTTTCCGGAGTGGTCTGCGCTGCCACTGGCAACATCAGGCCCGCCATCGCCGCGGTCAGCACAAGACTCTTTGTTCGTAGCTTCATAGTGATCTCCCTAGGCTCCCTTGGTGCGCTGCTTTGCCCGTTTTCGGGTCACATCTTCTAACACTGGGAACGAAGGAATGTTGCGCCAAATCCAGGA
>CAVRZO010000014.1:0-84245 GCA_963725615.1 Terriglobia bacterium
TCTTCGTCCACCAGGGTCAGGCGATACAAGAGGCGCTCAATGGGACGCATCACGGGGTCGAGAAAAGTGCGCTCCCGGCTGAAGACGCGCGCCAAAAACACGCCCACTGGCTTGGTGATGGCCAATAACACGGCGAGATAAACGATGATCTGGAGCCACCCATTTACAGTCATTGGAATTAGAACCTCGGAACTAGAACCTCTCCGGTCTTAGCAGGGCATACAGCAGGTAAACCATCAGTCCTGCACTCACAACCAGCATGATGATTGATTCAACATCCATGGCATTTCACCTTAGCGAATGCGATCGCAGAACTTCACATATGCGATGGAAATCAGAAAAAAGGCGATTGTTGCTGCGACGAAAATAATGTCTCGCATATTCGGGTTCTCCGGTCCTTACTCAGCCCTAGCTCGAGCGATAACGGCGTTGTCCTGGGAAATTGATTTCTGGGCTCGGCCGGTCGAGCCTGACCACGTCAAGCCGATCAAACGAGAGGTCGCTATTCCTGCGGCCGGCATTGGAGGCGAGGGCCGTCGTAATTCTGACAACTCCCATCGCAACGTAGGCCGCGGGACCGATGGCAGGCATGCGAGACGGAGCCGGTGGGCAGGCAATGTCTGCCTCCGAGTGTACACCCCGGGGTCGAAGCGCGTACGCGGGACGTGCGTTCTTCTCCTCAAGCGTCAGTGCGACAAAGAAACGGATCATGAATCCGATCCCCAGAACGCATGCCGACAGGACGATCGTGGTGACGACGGCGGGACTCGCGACTGTCTCCAAGGTGGTCATTGTGACCTCTCAATAAGCATTGGATTGTCTTGGACATAAAGTTTGTATAAGAAGTGCGTAAAAAAGTCGTAAAGCAGCCATCAAGCTGACCACGAACGACTTAAAGAAGAATGTGGGCGCGAGCGTCCGCGTCATTGCAGGGTTCAGATCCGGTCAGGATGACCGAGGGAGAATCAGGCTTCGCCGGCGGGTTCGAAGCGATATCCGACCCATGGTTCGGTGATGATGTAGTGGGGCGTTTCCGCGGCCTCTATTTTCTTGCGTAGCTGCCCCACCAGCACCCGCAGATGTTCCGGCTGTTCGAGACTATTGGGTCCCCAGATGGCGAGCAGAAGAGTGCGATGCGTAACCACTCTGCCGGCATGTCGCGCCAGGTAGAGCAGAAGTTCGAATTCCTTGGGGGTAAGACGTACTTCGCTATTTTTGACCGAAACCCGGAACGCGTCCGCATCGATCTTGAAATCTCCGATAGCAATGCTTCGTTGGGAAGCGTCCTCAGTCGGCTGCGTCCGGGCCAGGTTTCTGCGTACCCGCGCCAGCAGTTCGTCCATGCCGATCGGCTTGGTGACGTAGTCGTCGGCACCGGCATCAAGCGCCTCGACTTTAGTTTTTTCCTCGCCTTTGACGGACAACACGATGATGGGCACGGTGGACTCCGCGCGCAGCTGCCGGCACAGTTCAATGCCACTCATGTTGGGCATGGAAACGTCCGTGATCACCAGGTCGGGCTGCCACTCTCGCGCCAATCGCAGGCCGCTGTGACCGTCGTCGGCGGTACGGACTTCGTAGCCGCTGCCGGTCAGAGCCGTGCGCAAGACGCGCGTGATCTGCGGCTCGTCATCCACCACCAGGATACGTTTTTTATCGGCCATATGAGCCTACGAGGATTGCTGAGTGACAATGTGGACATCCACCGGCGGCGCGTCCCGAAGAAACTTGTGGATGGCATTGAGGTACAAGTATCGCTTCCAGCCTTTCACGGCAGAGTGACCAAACACGACCTGGGTGATGTGCTTCTCCCGCACAAATCCGGCGACCGCTTTCGCCACCGTGGGTGACTCTAACTTGACCACCTGGGCTCCCACCGCTTCGGCGAACCGAATGTTGGATGCGAGAGACCGCTGGTTGGCTTCGTTGTCGTCCACTCCGATGTCCACGTAGACCACGTACAACTCTCCATCCAGTCTCTTCGCCATGCGGGCCGCGCGGGCAATCAGTTGTTGTGCCGCCGGATTGGAACTGATTGCGACTGCGAATCTCTCCCGTATCCCCAGGTTGCGGTCGCCGCCCTCCTTGCCCTCTTTGTCGAGGTAGGTTTCGAGACTGCGGTCAACTTCCTGGGCCACTTCCTGTAAAGCCAGTTCGCGGAGAGCAATCAGGGTTCCGGGGCGGAAAAAATTCGAGAGCGCTTTCTCGGCGCGGTCCAGCGGATAAATATCGCCGCGCCGCATGCGGGTCTGCAGCGCTTCCGGCGTAAGGTCCGCCATGACGACTTCCCGTACCCGCTTCATCACCCAGTCGGGGACAGTTTCCCGCACCGTGACGCCGCTGATTCGCTGCACGCTGGGAGCGACACTCTCCAGGTGCTGGACATTCATCGTGGTCAGGACGCAAATGTCATTGTCTACCAACTCCAGAACGTCTTCGTAGCGTTTGCGATGCCGGCTGCCTTCAATGTTGGTGTGGGCCAGCTCATCCACCAGCACCACGGCCGGCTTGCGGGCCAGAATGGCGTCCAGGTCCATCTCCTCGAAGACGGTGCCTTTGTATTCGAGTTTCTTTCTGGGGACGGTCTCGAGCTTCTGGGCCAGTTCAACCACTCCCTTGCGGCCGTGGGTCTCGACCATGCCGATGACTACATCTTCGCCTCGGCTCTTCCGCCGGATGGCCTCGCTCAACATGCTGTAGGTTTTTCCTACACCCGGTGCGTATCCGAGAAAAAGTTTGAGCGTGCCGCCTTTTTTTTCTGGCGCGGCTTCTTCAAGCCATTGCTCTGGAGTCTTGGTCACTGCCGCCTATTGTCGTAGACGGCGTCCAATTTGTCGATATCGGCTACAATCGCTGAGCGTGAATCGTTCAGCGCTCAGAGTGGGACTCCGTTTTGCTGCGTGCGCAGTGGCGCTGCTCGTCGTGGTGCGTCTCTACACCAAAGTCATTCACGTAAATCCCACGACGGTTGCGCTGACGTTTCTGGTTTCCGTGCTGATCGTGTCTGCGTTGTGGGGTCTGCGTTATGCGTTGTTCACCGCGTTCGTTGCAGCGGCGGCGTTCAACTACTATTTCTTGCCGCCCACCGGTACCTTTACCGTCGCCGACACCCAAAATTGGGTTGCCCTGTTTGCGCTTCTGACCACCGCCGTGATTGCCAGCCAATTGTCAGACCGGGCCCGCCGGCAGGCGGACGATGCCGTGGGCAGGCGTCGCGAACTCGAACGGCTTTACAGCTTCAGCCAGCAATTGCTCACGGCGGACAACGTTCTGCAATTGCTGAATGCAGTGCCGCATCATGTGGTGGAATCATTCGGCGTAGCTGCGGCGGTGGTCTATGTTCCGGACAAGGGCAACGTCTATCGCTCAGGCGCTGAAGTGCCTGAACTGGATGTGGACCAGCTGAAGTCCATCATCGCGCGCGGCGAGCCCATGGTGGACGACGCTCGCAACCTGAGCTACACGCCGCTGAAGATGGGCGTCAGAACCGTGGGGGCGATCGGCGTAGCGGGAAATCTTTCCCGGCAAACTCTGGCCGCCGTGGGAAGTTTGATCGCTATCGCGGTGGAGCGTGCCAATGCGGTAGAGACCCTGGCCCGTTCTGAAGGGGCGCGCGAAGGCGAACGGTTGCGTTCCGCCATTCTCGATTCCGTCACCCACGAATTCCGAACTCCTCTGACTTCGATCAAAGCCTCGATTACCAGCCTGCTTTCGACCCCCGGCCTGAGTCCCGATGATCGCCAGGAGTTAATGACGGTGATCAACGAAGAAAGCGATCGACTGAACCGGCTCGTGGGTGAGGCGGCGGAAGTGGCGCAGCTCGAGTCCCACGAATTTCAACTCGACCTGCAGGATCGGCGCGTGCTCGACGTGGTACAGGCCGCTGTGGGAGAGGTCAAACAGGTCCTGGGCAAACATCCGACCGAGGTCCGGGTGCCGGCCGAGATTATGGTGCGTTTGGACGCAGACCGGGTCAAGGAAGTCCTGGTTCAGTTGTTGGAGAACGCCGCCAAGTATTCACCCCCTGAATCTCCTATCCGGATTACGGCTGAGTTGAAAGGCGCCAACCTGGAAGTCAGTGTCGCCGACCAGGGTGCCGGGATTGAAGACATGGAACAGGTGCTGATCTTCGACAAGTTCTATCGCGGCAAGAACCAGCGCTACCGGGTGCAGGGCACGGGCATGGGTCTGGCCATCGCGCGCGCCATTGTCGAAGCCCATGGGGGCAAGATCGGCGTTACCAGCCAGCTGGGGTGTGGTTCGGTGTTTTATTTTATTTTGCCGGTGCGGTCGTAGGGGAAAGGCTTTCGAGCGGCAGAGCGCGATCCTGGCTGGCCGGTATCACGGTAGCGGAGCAGCACCAGCGCAGTGACATCGTTGTGCGTGGGGGCGGCCTCGAGGAATTGCTCGGCCGCTTGGAGAATCGCCAGACACAAATCTTGCGCGGTGAGGGCGGACGCTCCCTGGAAACTTTTCTTGGCGCCCTCCAGGCCGAATTCCTCATCGTTGTGCTCGGCTTCAATGATTCCGCGGGACACCAGCAAGAGCGCCGCTCCCGGCCCCAGCCCGCAGGTCGAGGCGCTCTGGGTGGCATGGGAAAAAATGCCGAGCGGCAGGCCGCTCGCTTCCAGCTGCGTGATTCCGGAATCGTCGCGAAGCAATGCCGGCGTATGACCGGCATTGATGTAGCAGACCGTACCCAGGTCTTCGTTGTAGCAGCCGACAAATGCGGGACAGCTGCGAATGCCGCCGGCAACGTCAAGGATGGTGCGGTTGATTTCGTGGCACAGCCCAACCATCGCTTCGGTCTCGTTGAAATCGTTGCCCGCAAAAAGCTTGGGCGCGATAATTCGGAAGGTATTCTGGGCGGCGATCAAGATCGCTCGCGTGTCCTCTCTGCGGCCGGCCAGGTCGAACAAGCCGAACAGCACGCGGGATGGACCAACCCGCAGGAACTCGTAGAAATCGCCGGCCAGGCGCTGGCTGTGGTACACCGCGGCGATTTCGGCACAGCGCAATAGAGGTACGTCGGAATGCCGCGGGTCGGTACGCGCATCCACTTCGCGGCGCCCGAACAGGGAGCGTACCAGGTCGGCCGGCGGCAGAGTCAGCGCGCGAATGATTCCTGCTTTTCGTATCATTGGTTAAAGTACGTCGACCTTCCGCCAATTCCCCAGCGGGACCCGGAGTACGAGCCTCTCCGAATGCGCAGTGTTGCCTCACCGCTTAATCGGCATTTCTTCCCGAGAGCGTTAGAGATCCGCGTTCGGCGGCAGTTTGTCAGGTCTGGTTGGCTCAATATACACAAGCGTTTGCCGGCGCTGGTCTCTTATTGTCCGCGTCGGTAAACCGACTTCCAACTGTCTTTCGCCTGCCGAATTCTCCGCGATGGCACAATGCCGGAGTGGTCCTGGCCTGAGGCTCCGCATGCAAGATGCTGGGAGATGCGGGGCCTCGGCCGCTCAAAATCCTCTCCGTCGACCCACTCCTGCCTTGCAACTTACGGACGCGATCTTGTAGCCCACTGGTGCTGGTTAGCTGGCACTACGGGGCCATTTACGTTAGTCAGAGATAAATCTAGGCTGCGGTTGAGCAGTTCTGGGGGAGGGCTGTTCGACGGGCGTCCCAAGACTCAAACCTGGGTCTGGGGCGCTTTCGTTTTTCCCCCAACCAAACTAACGGGGCCAGGTGGGTTTTAAGTAGCGCCGACGTCCCGCCGGCTGTCTGGTAGGCGTCCGGCCCACCCATCGGGCCGGCCGGAGGCCGGCACTACTTAAAAGAGGCGCCCATTTTCTTGCCCCGCGGAGCGCTAGACATCAGGGGCAGTGTCCCTCTGGATGTGCAAATCCCAAAGGTTGTACACATCCCCACGCTGCGGACGCTACCTAGGGGGCGAACCTGAGTTTGCGACTAAGTGGCACCATCCACGAGGGTTAGGGACCCGTTGGCCGCCGACATAAAGCCTATCCCGAGGCTATTACGGTGCGGTGCCGGGAAATAGGCCATCGCTTCCACAAGCTTTCCACAGTATGTGGCAGTGGAGTTGTTGCCGGGACAAGTCGCAGAATCGCCTTATTCCGATTCCCCCATACCGTCCTGTGCCATGGACTCGAAGCGGGTGGACCGCTTGACGAAAGCCATCTTCACTCGGCCGGTGGGGCCGTTGCGCTGCTTGGCAATAATGATCTCGGCGACGCCATCCAGTTCGGGTTCGTCGGGCTTGTAAACCTCTTCGCGGAAGATGAATGCCACCACGTCGGCGTCCTGCTCGATCGATCCCGATTCGCGCAGGTCGGCGAGTTGGGGACGGTGGTCGCCGCCCCGGCTCTCCGGTGCACGACTTAGCTGGGAGAGCGCCACCACCGGCACCTTGAGCTCCTTGGCCAATCCCTTCAGTCCGCGCGAGATCGCGGACACTTCCTGGGTCCGGTTCTCGTAGCGCCGGCTTCCGCCCGACATGAGCTGCAGGTAATCCACGATGATCAGATCGAGTCTCCCCTGGGCCTGCTGCAGCCGCCGTGCCTTGGCACGCATTTCGCTCAGGCTGATGCCCGGCGTGTCATCGATGAAAATAGGCGCGTGCGCCAGTTGCTCCATAGCGTGAACGACTTTGTCCATATCGTCACGCCACAGCGAACCGGTGCGCATCTTGTGCGAGTCCACGCGCGCCTTCGAGCAGAGCAGCCGAAGCAGCAGGGCCTCGCGCGACATTTCGAGCGAGAACATGCCGACCACTTTCTGGTCTTCGATAGAGGCGTTCTCGGCAATGTTCATGGCGAAGGCAGTCTTCCCCATGGAGGGCCGGGCAGCGATGATAATGAGGTCGGAGCGCTGCAAGCCGCTGGTCATCTCGTCGAGATCGGTGTAGTGCGTCGCCAGTCCGGTGATGCGCTGCCCTTTTTGCAGCAGCGCGTCAACCGAGCCGAACGATTCCTTGACGATTTCCTGCACGCCCATGAAGCCTCGGCCGATGCGCTTTTCCGACAGTTGCAGGATGGCGGCTTCGACGTCGTTGAGAACCTCTTCCGCGGGATCGCTCTGATCCGCGGCGCGGGCAATCGCAGAATTCGCGGTGTGGATCAGTCCGCGCAGCAGAGCCTTGTCGCGAACAATTTTGATGTAATGCTCGATGCTGGGGCGATCGGGGACGCCGTCCACCAGGCCCGAGATGTAGCCAACATCGCCGATGGCCTCCAGTTCCTTGTGGCGGTCGAACTCCTCGACCAGCGTGATCATGTCGATCGGCCGGGAAGACTCGGCCAAGTCCATCATGCGGGTGTAAATGCGGCGGTGAGAGTCGAGCGAAAAATCTTCCGGCTTGAGATGCTCGGCCGCCTGGTTGTAAGAGAAATTATCCAGCAGGATGGCGCCGAGAATGGAACGTTCGGCTTCCACGTTGGCGGGGAGGCTGTGCGTGAGACTGTAGTCGGTGGTTGCCAAAATTTTTATCTGTAAAGATAATTAGCTTTGCAATGCGAAAGCGATACTAGCCGTCCTATGCTTGTGGACGGCCCGCAAGACCTTCGGAAAACCGGGAACAAACCGATTTTTTTCGGCGGCCTACGTGCAATGCCAGTATAGGAGAACAAAAAGCGAATTATCAAGTGCAAGTATGGTGGCTTGCGGTGGAGATGGGAGTTTCGCTTGATCCGTGCGAATCCGCGAAGATCCGTGGCAAAAGAACACAAAATAAATGCGGCCCAGGCCAGCCACCTGGGCCGCATCGCTCGTGAGTGAGACGCCAACAGGTTTCACCGCGTTAAGGGGCGAATTGTGAACTCAGGAAACCGCACTCTCGAAGAGCACACGTTTCGCTGAGACACCCTGCGGGCAATCAGTCCGCGAATACCAGACTCACGGATCATTGGCCTGAAGCGATTGTGTAAGCGACGGCGCCAGTCCAGCTTTTTACGGAAGGACTCTCTGAGGAGGCCGCAACGCCCGAGTTTCCTGGAACGCACCGAAGCGCATTTCTGAAAACCCTCCCGGTGATTCACCCTCGAGAACCACCGGTCACCGCCGGCTCTGCAACAGTCGCGAGCAGGCTCAATGCATCTCACGTTTGCACTGTCAGCACTGTGCGCGAATACGGAATCACGCGCAATGAAAAATTGACGTTCTGTTGTGCAGAAACTGTGGAGGATTGGACTTCCTTGTGGAAAGGGAAGGAAAAGTGGGAGGAAATTCCTGGCCACGGATTTACGCGGATGAACACTGACAAATTCTTTTCCGCTTTTGCTCGCGGGCTCATTGCTTTTTTACGCTTCTACGTTACGGAAACAGAAGGCCGACCGGAGCCGTGCGCCAATCCTTGGCCTGAGTTTGTCTCGCACGCCGTCCAGGGCCCCCCCACTTCTGCGACCTCGAAGGATGCCCTCGGTAAAATCGAATTGCTCTTGACTTATCGTAGCGTGTATCGCTACACTATACAAGTGATTAAGAGCTTCCGGCATCGCGGTCTGGAAAAGTTCTTCCGGACGGGATCGAAGGCCGGGATCCAGCCCAAACATGAGGCCCGGCTGCGCCTTCAGCTATTCGCACTGGATAACGCGACAAATCCGGCGGACATGAACGCTCCGGGATGGAAGCTTCACTGGCTTGCCGGAGCGCTCGCCGATCACTGGGCAGTTAGCGTCAGCGGCAATTGGCGTCTGACGTTTCGGTTCGAAGACGAGGACGCGATCCTCGTCGACTATCAGGACTATCACTAGGAGTCGTTATGAGAATGCACAACCCGCCCCATCCCGGACTGGTGCTCAGGGAATATTTGGGTAAGACTGCCGTATCGTCCGCTGCGGCCCACCTCAGGGTCACGCGCGTGACCCTGTCGCGGGTGCTGAATGGCAAGGCTGGAATCTCGGCTAGCATGGCGCTACGCCTCGCCGCTGCTTTGGGTACTACGCCGGAACTCTGGATGAACATGCAGTCCCAATACGACCTGTGGCAGGCGAGTCGAAGCAAACAGCCGACGGTGCGGCGATTTGGAGCAGGTTGCAACTACACATTAGAGATTTGAAGAGTCTATGCCGATGCCTTCGGACAACATTCCTGAGTATTTGAGGATATTGCTGGGTCGATACCCCGATTTTTCCGAGGATGCAATCGTTATTGGCATACTCGTGGCATCGCCTGCGAGCTGTTAGTCCCGTACGCCATCCAAGAACGCCCGCAGCTTTCGCGAGCGCGATGGATGCCGCAATTTCCGCAACGCCTTCGCTTCGATTTGACGAATGCGTTCGCGAGTTACTGCAAACGACTGGCCTACTTCTTCCAGCGTGTGCTCCGAACCGTCTTCCAGACCAAAGCGCATCTTGATGACTTTTTCTTCGCGCGGCGTGAGGGTGCGCAGCACCTGCGAAGTCTGGTCCTTCAAGTTGACGTTGATCACGGCTTCGGCCGGGGAGACCACCGCGCGGTCTTCGATGAAGTCGCCCAGATGCGAATCTTCCTCTTCGCCGATCGGCGTTTCGAGAGAGATGGGCTCCTGTGCGATCTTCAGCACCTTGCGCACTTTGGCGACTGGAATGTCCATGCGCTTGGCGATTTCTTCCGACGTAGGTTCGCGTCCCAGTTCCTGCACCAGCTGCCGCGAGGTGCGGATCAGCTTGTTGATGGTTTCGATCATGTGCACCGGGATACGAATCGTACGCGCCTGATCGGCAATGGCACGAGTGATCGCCTGCCGAATCCACCAGGTGGCGTAAGTCGAGAACTTATACCCGCGGCGGTATTCGAACTTGTCGACAGCTTTCATCAACCCGATGTTGCCTTCCTGGATCAGGTCGAGGAATTGCAGACCGCGGTTGGTGTACTTTTTCGCGATGGAAACTACCAGGCGGAGGTTGGCCTCGATCAGCTCTCGCTTGGCCTGCTCCGCATCCATGTCCCCCTGGATGATTTCCCGTTGGGTCCGCTTGAGTTCCTGAAAGGAGACTCCCGCTTCGCCCTCCAGTTTTTCCAGCTCAGAACGGACGGAGCGCGACTGGCGGCGATATTCTTTTTTTTGGTCCTCGCTGCGCGTGGCTTCCGCTTTGCGTTCCAGGTTCTGGGATTGCCGGTCGAGTGACCGCATGGTGTCGACCGTCTTGTTGACCCGGTCGATCAAGCGCTTACGCTCGGCGTTGGTGAAACCCAGTTTGCGGACGCACAGCGAAACCGCAACGACAGCGCGCGCCAGGTTCAGACGATAGCGCCGATAGTCCTTGGGGCGTTTCTTCTGCGAGACGGTCGCGAATTTCTCGATCAACTGGCTGGCCTTCTTGTAGGCCTTGGCCAGGTCATCGATCTTTCCCGTGAACTCCTTCAGACGGTTCTGGAGGATTTCGTCGGTGATCTCTTCCTCGTCGAAGGTGACCACTTCCTTGATGGAGCGGACGCCCTTCTTGAGATCCTCGCCCATCGCCAACAGTTCGTTGATGACGATCGGCGATCGCGAAAGCGCCTTTAGCACCCGCAGTTGCCCGCGCTCGATGCGCTTGGCGATCTCGACTTCGCCTTCGCGCGTAAGCAGCGGCACGGTTCCCATCTCGCGCAGATACATGCGGACGGGGTCGTTGGTTTTCTCGAGAGCGCCGGGCGTGAGGTCGAGTTCGACGTCCTCGCCGGCTTCTCCTTCTTCTTCGAACTTTTTATCGAGCGCGGAGGAGGGGAGTTTCGGTCCCTCAAGCACGTCGATGCCCTGCGTGCCAATGGTGGTCAGCAGATCGTCCAGGTCCTCGGGAGAATGCACGTCGTGCGGGATAAGGTCGTTGACCTGGTCATAGGTCAGATATCCCTTCTCTTTACCTGTGTCGATCAGCTTTTTGATGTCGTCGTACTTGTCGTCAAGAGCCAAGACGGATTACCTTCTTTTCGTCCTACGAAAAGGACAGAGAGCGTTTTTTAGCGGTGGGAACGTGAAGCGGCGAGCTGCGCGCCGGGCACAAACCTTCGAATTATAGCATCGGATGGGTTTAGTGGATATCAGCGGTCGGCTGATTTTTGACACACCCCGTCCATGTTCCCGTCAACTGTTCAATTAGATGTTAACGAACTCCATTTAGTTTCATAGTGTTTTGGCGGTTACGCCGGCCGGGCCACGGGACCGTCGTCAGCCAGACTGGGGTCCATGAGGGCACGTTTAAGCCGCACTTTTTCTTCTAAAAGGGCCTGAATCTGGCCGGCGTCCTGGCCCCGGGAGGCCTGCAGTTCGCGCTGAACCCTTTCCAGCTTCCTCCTGAGTTGGATGCGCCGCAGGGCCCGCACCGCGCCCTCGAGCCGCTCGGCGGAAAGCTCCTCGTCGTCTTTCATCAGGATGGAAGCCAGCAGGTTGCGGTCGCCTTCCGGCAAGGGCAGATCGGTGACATGGACCGCTTCCGAACTGAGCAGGACTTCGATCAACGACTCAGCCGCCACCCCGTGGTGCAGGCCCTCGCTCTTGAGGGCGAACTGGGCCTGGCGACACGGGTCGAATTCCTCCTCCACGCCGTCGCGGGCGGAAAGATGCTCCTCGGAGGTTTGGATCTCGGTGGCCGAGGCCAGCGCGCGGATCAGAATTTTTTCCGCGTCCGTGATTTGCACCTCGGCCGGGGCCTTCAGCCTGGCGGTAGACCGGCTACCGGCGGCATGTTTCAACTCCTGCCGCAGAACCGAAGAGTCGATGCCCAACTTCTGTGCCATCTCCCGCGCCAGTTCGTCGCGCACGATGCGGCTGGGCACGCGCTGGATGTGAGGCAGCAGATAGTTCACCGCTTTCACCTTGCCTTCGGCGCTGCGAACCGGGAACTGCGCGCGCGCGCGCTCGATGAGATAGTCGAAGTACTTCTGCGAATTCCTCAGCGCGCCGGCGTAGGCATCTTTCCCCTTGCGCCGGATAAACAGGTCGGGATCGAATCCCGATTCCAGGGTAAGCACTTTCACTTGAAATTCTTCTTCAACCAGCAGACCGAGAGTGCGTTCCGTAGCTTTGGCGCCGGCAGTGTCCGGATCGAAGTTGACCACCACGTTTTTCGTGAAGCGTGCCAAGAGCCGGGCTTGCAACTCGGTGAAGGCCGTGCCGGAGCTGGCGATCACGTTGTGGAAGCCAGCGGCAAAGACCGAAATGCAGTCCATCTGTCCTTCGACCAGGATGGCGTAATCCAGCTTGCGAATCGCTTCCTTCGCCTGATCGAGATTGAACAGCAGACGCGACTTGGAGTAGATCGCAGTCTCGGGCGAATTCAAATATTTGGGTCCGGCCTTCTCATCGGCGGAAAGGGTGCGTCCCGTGAACGCAATCACGCGTCCGGCTTCGTTGGTGATAGGGAACATCACGCGATTGCGGAACTTTGAATACATAGCGGCAGTCGTTGGCCGTTGGTCGTTGGCCGTTGGCTTAACTTCTTTGGCCACGAGATCGCTTTGCATCCCTGCCCCACCTTTGTCATCCCGAGCGGAGTCGAGGGACCTTGTGTTTTGCTGGGGGCTGACGGCCGAGGGCTGACGGCTATTTTCCGTCTTCCACGAAAACACCCCACTTTCCCGCAGCACTTCTTCATCAAACTCGCCTTTCAAGCGGTCGCGCAGAATAAAGCCCGAATCCGGCGCGAAGCCGATGCGGAAGGTTTTGATCACGTCGTCGTTCAATCCCCGCCCGGACAGATACTCGCGCGCGTGCGCGCCTTCCGGCCGCTTTAGATATTCCTGAAAGAAGGCACAGGCACGCTCGTGCACATCGAGCAGCACGGTGCGGAGCTTGGCTTCCTTGGCCTCCGCCGGACTCGAGTAGCTGATCTTGGGCAGCGCAATCCCCAGCTTCTGCGCCACCGTCCGCACGGCCTCGGGGAAAGTAATGTTCTCGACCTTCTGCACAAAACTGAAAACATCTCCAGACACACCGCAGCCGAAGCAGTGATAAAACTGCCGCGTGGCGTGGACCGAGAACGATGGCGTTTTCTCGTTATGAAAGGGACAAAGTCCGGAGTAATTCTGCGCCCCTGCCTTCTTCAGCTTGACGTAATCGCCGACAATGCGAACGATGTCCGCCTGCTGCTTGACGGTTTCCTTGAAGTCGCTGGATTCGGTCATGGGTGGAGGCACAGCTGTCCGCAGGAATTGTGAGGCTGAAAGCCGCTGATTTGAATATACCGGAACGAGATTGCTGTGGAGAAGCTGTGGAAGGTGCGCTTATCCCGTTGATTGGCGAGGAAAACTTCGCGTCTCGTCATGCTGAGCGGAGTCGAAGCATCCCTCTACAATTCACATTAGCGACGTCTCACTGGGCGATAGGGGTCCTTCGACTCTCCGCTTCTTCGCAAGCGAAGAATCGGCTTCGCTCAGGATGACAGGGTGCGCTGACGTCTGAGGTCTGACGTCCGAGGTCTACGCTACTCGTACGCCAGCGCGTCGATGGGATCCTTCTGCGCCGCTTTGTAGGCGGGATACAGCGCTCCTAAAATAGCGCCGACGATGGCGATGCCGGTGGAGCGCAGGATCCATCCGCCGGTGACCACGACCGGCAGCGTGGGCAGACGGTAGTGGATTGCGGCACGCGCGGCCAGGCTGACCAGGACTCCGACGACGATGCCGCCAATGGCCAGGAGCACCGTTTCCCGAAGAATCACGTTTACGATGTACAGCTTCGAGGCCCCGATGGATTTGAGGATCCCGATTTCGCGGGTGCGTTCCATCACCGCGGTGTACATGGCCTGAAAGATGACGATGAAGCCTATGACTACCGAGATGCCGATGACCACGTTGATGAACGTGGACAGGCCGGGATAGCTGGTTGACCGTCATCATCGAGAGATATTCGCGCATCGAGCGTACGGAGTAGTTCTCCAGGCCCTGCACGCTCTTTACTTCCTGCACTACTGCATCTGCGTTGGCCGGGTCGTCGAGCTTCACATAGAACACCGAGGCCTTGCCTTCGCTGCCGATCAGATCCTGAAGGGTACTCATGGGCAAAAACTTGCGTGCTCCCCGGCCATGCTCGACGATGCCAGCGACCCGGAAAGGATGATTGAGTATCTCGATGTTGTCGCCCACCTTCACATGCTGCGACTGGGCAAAAAAGTCATCTACCAGGCAATCGTTCGGGCCCTGAAAAGGTCCACCGCGCAGGTAGTGAAAGGGGACCAGTTCCTCAAACGTTTTGAGATCGATGCCGTAGATGACCTCGAGGTTCTTGGTAGTGGTGAGCTGCCAGATGACCGGCGCAACCACGCCGACATGGGGCAATTGCGCGATCACGCCGCCGATTTTGATGGACATCGGGGCATTGCTTACGCCCGCCATGAAAGAAGTGTTGGGGGGCTGCACGATCACGTCGGCGCCGATGCCGGCCTGGCGTTGCCGGGCGTCATTCAACATACCGACGGAGAGGCCGACTATTAACAGGATCAGCGTGACTTCCAAAGCAATGGCCACGATGCTGATCAGCGACCGGATGGGCCGGTGCACCAGGTTGGCGACGATCATTTTGTTCATCATGGGGCAGTCGTCAGTCGTCGGTCTTCAGTCCTCAGCCAGGCGGGCAGCTTCTGGCTCTTGCCCTCGGCCTCAACTGTAAGCCGCCAGGCGTCGACGGGCTTGTTCCAATTGCTAATTGCTAATTGCTGCACCACTACTTCGGATCTGTTCCGTTTATCCGGCTGGCCTCGGGTTGGTCCAGATGCACGATTTGGGCGCCGGGCGGCTGGTCGAGCGCGAACTTGTCATCGGGGAGAAGCTCGTTCAGTTGCAGCTTCACGATGGTCAGGGTGATGTCGTACTCTTCCTGCGGCCTCCAGATCTCGATTTGCGATGGAAAATTCACGCCATCGTAGTCCTTGTAGCCTTCGTAGCGCGAATCGGTGGCCAGGTTTCCGTCCTGATCGAAGACGAATTGGCGGTGAGGCAGGAGGTCGGTCCGGCTGAAGATGATCTTGCGGGAGAGAAACCAGCCACGGTCGCCCCTGCGGATCACTTCGATTTCATAGTCGGCCTGCTGTACCTGGTGATTCTTGCCGTCGGTCACGATTTCGACGTTGTTCTGCATCACTGCGATTTCGGTGCTGGGATCAACCTCGCGCAGAATCAGGGCCTCGTAAATATGTTGAGGGCGCAGGTTTTCCATGGGCTGCTGCGGGTTGTGGGTCTCGATGTCATTCCGGCCCATTACCAAGCGGTTCTTGGGCGGAATCCACAGCTTGAAGTCGCGCCCGTCGCTCACCATGTCAAAGGCCTTGTTGCGAACGATGGGCAGCAGTCCGATCATCCGTAGCATGGCGGGCTTGCGTAGAAGTATGTAGCCGCGGATCTGCTGATAGTCGGTGACTTTGCCCTTTTTGATCCCGCCGACAGAGGTGTCAATATCCACCGTAGCCTGCAAACTCTTGATCCTGGCAGCCTGGGAGTTAAGGTACTCGATCAATTCTGCCTGGGTGGCGGTCTTGAGGGGGGCTGTACTTAGCTGCCTCTCAACCCGCCGCGACCGGAAGAGGCACCCAGTCAGCGGCAGGACAACCAATATGATCAGCAGGGCCCGATGACGGGACAAAATAGACATTGAGACTGAATTGGATTCCTTAGGAGGCAGTTGGGTTCACCAATAAGGTAAGTATATGCGAAGAATAGGCGGCCCGACGGGTTGGGGGTTATCAGATCAGCCACTGGCAGGCACTTCCACGCAAGGCTGTCATCCTGAGTGCAGTCTTTCGTCCCGCAAAGCGGGACGAATGCAAGCAAAGGACCTGTGCATTCCACGCCACCCTCCACCTGATGTCTGCTCAATCCAGAGTGGAAGCGCGTCAGCAGATCTAGCGGGGATGGGCGCTACTATCGTCCGGAATGCATGGGTCCTTCGTCGGGAGTCCTTCGCTGCGCGAAGAGCTCCGCTTCCTCAGGATGACAGGGTGTGAAAGGAATTGACCCGCTAACGAAAACTTATCTTCTCTGCACCGCTTGCCGCAGCTTGGCGACATTCTGGTTGTGTTCCTCGAGGCTGCGGGAAAAACGGTGGTGACCGTTGCCGTCGCTGACAAAGTAGAAGTAGTCGGTTTGCGCCGGATGCAGGGCGACTTCGAGCGAGTTGCGGCCGGGATTTCCTATGGGCCCGGGCGGAAGTCCCGGATGGGTGTAGGTGTTGTAAGCGGACTGAAAGCGCATGTCGGAATGATGCAGGGCTCCGCCGTAATTCCCATTCAGCAGTTCGGCATAGATCACGCTGGGATCGGCTTGCAGCGCAATGTTTCGCGCCAGACGGTTGTAGTAAACGCTGGCCACGATGGAGCGTTCCTCGGGAACGGCCGTTTCTTTCTCAATAATGGAGGCCATGGTTACCGTCTTCTGCACATCCGTCGCTTGTCCGCTGGCGGTTAGCCCGATCTGCTCCGCGACCTGGCGGAACTGTTTCACCATGGCAGCCGCGATGTCCTTCATGCTCTGAGTGCGAGTGAATTCGTAGGTATTGGGGAAGAGGTAGCCTTCCAGGGTTTTCGCTTCGGGGGCCAGGTCTGAAATCAATTCGGTGTTCGATTGCGCGACCGCGAGAAATTCCTGGCTTGATCCCAGGTGCGCGTCCTGTACCGCCTGTGCGATGTCGAACATGGTGAAGCCTTCGGGGATCACCACCGTGTGCACGTAAATGTCGCCGCGGACAAGGCGATCGTGAACGTCCAGCGTTCTCGCCGTTTTCTCGAAGAGGTACTCGCCGGCTTTCAGCGATTGCTTGCGATGGATGCGATGCCAGAGGATAAATCCAAGCCGGCTGCGGATCACTCCGGCAGCCTCGAGTTCCGACGCGATCCTTCGAGTGGAATAGCCCGGCCGCAACATCACGAATTTCTGCCCGTCGGGCGTAACGGGCGTCATCAGAGCCCACGCCAGCCAGCCGCCTAGTGCGAGGACGGCGAGCAGCACGAGTGTGAGGAACTTGCGCAAATCAGAAATAGTTTAGATGAAGAAGGGTCGCTGGTCGTTGGCCTTTGGTCGTTGGCCTTTAGGAGCAGTCGTCAGTCGTCGGTCCTCAGTCGTCAGCTCACATTTGGACAGTAGCATGGGCCAAGGCCATGACTGCGACTGAAGACTGAAGACTGAAGACTAGCTACCGCTTCTGGCATCCATCCAGGACTGCAATATCAATACTGCCGCCATCTGATCGACTACTTCTCCACGGCGTTTGATTGACATGTCTGTTTCGCGCAGCAACCGGTTGGCTTGGGCGGAGGTGAGGCGTTCGTCCCATAGGTGGACGGGCAGGCGGAAGCGGCGGCGAATTTGTTCCGCGAAGGCTTGCATCTTTTCGGCTTGGATCCCTTCGCCGCCGGTCATGCGGAGGGGCAGGCCGATTACGATCTCGGCTACGCGGTGCTCGCGAATGACCTGCTCCAGCTGGGCGAAATCAAAGCGCTTGTTCTGCCGGTGGAGCGTTTCCAGTCCTTGCGCCGTGATGCCCAGCGGGTCGGAAATGGCGAGGCCGATCCGCTTCGAACCAACGTCCAGGCCCAGAATGCGCTTGGCATGCCCCGCCGGGGCAACAGTTTGGTCAGAAGGCACCTGCCGATTATATGTCGCATACACATTTTTCCGATTAGGCTACGATACCCTTATGGCCATTGATCAGGCAGAGATCGTCCGAGCTCCGGCGCAGGCTGTGGTATTGCCCCCGCCCAAGCCGCAGAAGCCTCACTGGGCGTTCACCGCCATTGGAATCGCCACCATTCTGGGCCTTTGCTATTGGGGAGAACTGGTGCTGGCCGTCATGCTGGTGTCGGTGTTGCTGGCCTTTATCCTGGCGCCGGTGATGGAATTCTTTATCCGCTGCCAGCTGCCCCGCGGTCTGGCCGCCGCGGTGGCCGTGATTTTGTTGCTTAGTCTGATCGTGGGGCTGGTGTACTACTCTTCGAATCAGGCCATTATTTTTGCGCAAGATCTCTCTAAATACGCGCAAACCATTCGGCAGAAGATTTCGCAGGTTCGGCAACAGGCGGAGTCGCTGGGGGGCGCGGAACCGGGAACAGCGGCGAAAACTGAAAACACCAGTTCCGGCGCCAATTGGGAGGACCTGCTGACCCGTGGTTTCGGGTCGGTCTCGCAAGCTTTGCTAGCCGCCTCGTTCGTTCCTTTCCTGGTGTATTTCATGCTGAGCTGGCAGCATCATGTGCGCTCCGCCACCGTAATGCTTTTCTCCCTGGAGAACCGGAACACCGCGTATGTCACGCTGGGGTTGATTTCCGCGATGATTCGCAGCTTCATGGTGGGAAATCTGCTGATTGGCCTTTTTCTGGGAACAGCCAGCACCATCGCATTCGCCATTCTGAATTTGCCGTTTTTCTATTTCGTTGGTTTCATCAGCGGATTTCTGAGCCTGGTTCCCTACCTGGGAGTGGTACTGGCCATGGCGCCGCCGATTTTCGTAAGCATGGGGCACATCGAGTCCGGAAACGCGGTCGCGATTGTGATGATTGTGCTGGGCCTGCATCTGGTCGCGCTCAACGTTCTTTACCCTAAATTCCTGGGCAACCGTCTGCAGTTGAACCCGCTGGCGGTTACGATGGCGCTGCTGGTCTGGGGATGGCTCTGGGGCGCGATGGGCCTGGTGCTAGCGGTCCCTATCACGGCGGCCATGAAAATCGTTTTCGACCATATTGAATCGTTGAAGCCGTATGGGGCTTGGATGGGGGAATAGCAGTCGTCAGTCTTCAGTCGTCGGTCGTCAGCCAAGCAACATCCTTTGCCAACCGTTGCGTTTGTTCATCCGTCACAGACAAGACATACAACGACTGGTTACAAATGCTCGGTCACCAGGGGCGACCATGAGCGGTTCCTATCGGGACATCAAGGTCTGGCAAAGAGCCATAGAGTTGGTGGTAGACATTTATTCCTGCACTCGTAGTTTCCCCAAAGAGGAAATGTACGGTCTGGTAGGCCAACTGAGGCGCGCCGCGGTTTCAGTTCCTAGCAACATCGCCGAAGGCAAAGGTCGCCGTACGGACAAGGAGTTCCTGCTGTTTCTGCACCATGCCCGCGGATCGGTCTTTGAGGTCGAAACCCAACTCACTCTCGCCGGACTGCTCGGTTACATCCCGGAAACTGAAGTCCGTCGCCTGGGAAATTCTGCCGGCGAAATAGCCAGAATGCTCAGCGGTCTTATCAAGGCAATAGGCTCTGAGGGAAGCAAGCAAGCCGCATGAAATGTGGATTCTTGGCTTTTCTGACGACTGAAGACTGACGACCGACGACTGTGGCTATGCTACGAAATTCTGAGGCTTCCGGGAAACGCAGTTTGCTCTTGGCCAGCGCCAGGGAAAGCATTTCTTCAATCTGGGGTTCTTCGCAGTTCTTGGCCATCGCCAGCTCGCTGACCAGCAGGTAGCGGGCGCGCTCCAGCATCTTCTTTTCGCGGAAAGAGAGCGGCTTGGCCTGATTCAGCACCAGCAGGCCCTTGAGGACAGCGGCGACTTCCAGCAACGAACCGGTGCGCATGCGCTCGGAGTTTTCCTTGAAACGGTATTTCCAGTCGGCGTTGTTGTCGCACTCGCCATCTGTAAGAAAATCAACGATTTTCTGGATTTCGCCGTTCTTGACCACCCGCCGCAGACCGACCGCTTCCACATTGTGGAACGGCACCATGACTTTCAGGCTGCTGGAATGGATCTTCAGGAGGTAGAACTGTTCCACAGTCGTGCCGATAGTTCGGCTGCTGATCTGTTCAATGACTCCGACCCCATGATTGGGGTACACGACCTTATCGCCTATGTGGAAATTGTCACTACTAAGCATGTGAACCGCCTACGGAGCGCAGGGGACAGAGGAACAAGACCACCATTCTATCCCAAGCTGGAACGGAAGGCAATTTGGAACGGAAGGTTGCAGGTTCGGGAGACGCGCGAAAGTCCGCTATTCTTATACGTAGTCCTTTCAGCAAATAGGGGTTGGACCTCGGCCCGGTACGATACCCGATTGTGGACCAACCCTAACTCCCAACCACATTGTCATTCCGAGCGCCGGTTTTAGGGAGGAATCTGCTGATCCGAACAGCAGATCCCTCTTCGCTGCGCTCATCGCGGAATGACAAAGCTGGGGGATAGAGCCCAGACCCTGACACCGGATACCTGACATCCGCGCCGTAGGTTTATAATCGCCGAACGCAATGACTGAGCAAATCAAGCGAAAGCTGCAGGAAGAAATGAACGCGCTCGAACATGAGCTGGTCCATCGACCTTCCCAAAGAGATCAAGAAGGCCGCTCGCCTTGGGCGACCTGAGCGAGAACGCCGAGTATCACATGGCCAAGCAGCGCCAGGAGTTCGTGAAGGCGCGACTCCGCCAGTTGGGCGCGCGCCTGGCCGACCTTGTCGCTGATCAACATGAACAACATCCCCAAGGATAAGGTTGGCCTGGGTTCGACGGTCAAGGTTTTCGACAGCACCAAGAATGAAGAAATGGAATACAAGCTCGTGACCAGCGAAGAGTCCGACGTCGCGGCCGGGAAGATTTCGACCACCTCTCCCATCGGGCGCGCGCTGCTGAATAAGAAGGTCGGCGATACGGCCACCGTCGTCACCCCCAACGGCAAGCGTGAAATGGAAATCTTGAAGCTGACCACCATTCACGAGGCCGAGGCGCAATGACGAGGCCTGGGCGATGACCTGGACCAGCGCATTCGGGCGGCCTGCGGACTTATTGCTCGACACCATTGTGCGCTGGCTTGCCCTTCCCGCATCAATCCCAACGTTCTGACCTTCATGGGACTGGTGGTCAACACCTGCGCCGCCTTTCTGTTTGGATACGCCAACGGCAGACAATCCAGCGCCGCATGTTTTTCTATGCCGGGCTGGTCATTATCGGGTCGGGATTTTTCGATCTGGTGGATGGCCGTGGCCCGTGCCTGCCAACCGGGTCACACGCTTCGGCGGGTTCTTCGATTCCGTGATCGATCGCTACAGCGACGCATCGCAGTTTTTTGGATTACTGGTCTTCTACGCTCGCGGCGATCGTTTCTTCTACGTGGTGCTCACCGCTTTCGTGATGATCAGCGCCATCATGGTCAGCTACACGCGCGCCCGCGCCGAATCGCTGATCGGCTCTTGCCGCGTGGGTTTCCGAGCAGCAGCGACGGCTGTACGCCGGGCTGGAGTCGCTCCGGCTGGGGCATGGCGGCGATGCGCAGTTTGGCCGCGTTTCTCGGCGTCGATCCGCACACCGTGGCCCGCGGTCGGCAGCAACTCCTCGATCAAGACATTCGCCGCCGGACGTGTCCGACGGGCGGGTGGGGGCCGCGCGCCCGTGGAAAAAAAACGCCGACATCATCGCGCAGATGAGCAACTGCTCGAACACGACACGGCCGGCGATCCGATCACTGGGCTGAAGTGGTCCCGGCGGACCACCGACAAGATCGCCCTGGCGCTGGGTGGCTTCGGTGTCCTCGTCAGTCCCAACACGGTCGCTCGTCTCCTCCACCAGATGGGCTATTCCCTGCGCGTCAATCACAAGAAACTCTCCACCGACTTCAGTCCGATCGCAATGATCAATTCCTTTACCTGGGTGATCTTCGGCAGCGCTTCCAACGCCGCGGCCTACCCATCATCAGCGTCGACACCAAGAAGCGCGAACTGGTCGGCAACTTCAAGAATCCCGGCGCGCGCTGGGATCTGTCTCCCCGTTGGTCAACGACCACGACTTTCCGCTCCGACTCCACCGGTGTCGCCATCCCTTACGGCATCTATGATCTGCTCGCCAATCGAGGGTCGGTCATGGTGGGGGTCTCGCACGACACTCCGCTTTTGCGGCCCATGCCATCGCACATTGGTGGCGCCAGGAGGGTCGGTCCGCTATCCACGCTCCCGGCAACTCCTCATCCTGAGCGACACCGGTGGCAGCAATGGCGCCCGTCGCCGCGCCTGGAAAACCGAACTCCAGTCTCAACTGGCCGACTCGGCTCGGCCTGACTCTCACCGTGGCCCACTACCCGACGGGCGCTTCCAAATGGAACCCCATTGAACATCGCCTCTTTTCCGAAATCTCCAAGAACTGGGCAGGCGAACCACTCGACAGCTACCAGAAGATCCTCAACTTCATCCGCTCCACCAGAACGAAAACCGGCTTGTCGGTCACCGCTCAACTCGACCGTCGCAACTATCCCACCGGTACCGAACCGACACCCGAACAGCTTCAATCGCTTCGACTGAAACCGCACGACGTTCTGCCGAAGTGGAACTACACGATCTCACCCAATCTCAGGGAGCCGCTACCGGCGACCTCCACGTCAGCGTGAAAGATCCGAAGGGCAGCATCGTGACCAACGCCACCGTCACCGTGCGTGATCCGGGCAAGGCCCTGGAACGCGTCGGGAGCAGCGATGGCCAAGGCGGCTACAACGTGCGTCAGTCCCCCGGAACCTATTCCGTCGCCGTGGACGCAGCGGGCTTCGCCAAAGCCGAGGCCGCCGGCGTCACCATCACGGTGGGGGAGATGGCCGAGCTACCGGTCACACTGAGCGTTGCCGGCGGCAAGGAAATCGTCGAAGTCAGCGCGCAAGCCGATATGTGGAGACCTCGCAGTTCTTCGACCGACACCATTGGCGAGCGCCGCATTGACAATTTGCCCATCAATGGCCGCAACTACATTCAGTTCACGCTGACCGATTCGCAGGTGCAGCGCGACAGCGCTCCGCAACTCGGCGCCGCGCCCACTTCCGGCCTCAACATGAGCGGCCAGCGGGCGCGCTCGAACCTGGTCAATGTCGACGGCGCCGATGCGACCGACAATTCCACCAATGGCGTGCGCTCCACCGTGTCTCAGGAAGCGGTGCAGGAATTCCAGATCATCACCAACAACTATGCCGCCGAATACGGTCGCGCTTCGGGCGGTGTGGTGAACATCATTACCCGCTCCGGGTCGAACGATTTCCACGGCGACGTGTACGGATACCTGCGAAATCGTAATTTCCAGGCGGTCAACCCTTTCAGCACTACGCCCAACCCGGCCTACACGCGGGTGCAGGCCGGCGCAGCCTTCGGCGGGCCAATTAAGAAAGACAAGACTTACTACTATTTTTCCTATGAAGTCACCAGACGGCATGAGACTGGGTTTTCCAGCGTCGGTCAGAACAACTTCGGGCTTACCAGCGTCGACGTCTCGCCCATTTTCGGTGCGCCGGCCGGGACCTTTCCCGACATCTTGGCCACGAGCGGCCCGACCGGTCAGGCGGCCTTCCTAGCCAGTCACGAATTTCCCGTCCAATCGTTGCAGGTTTATGCCTTCATGGTCGGAGCTTCTTCCGGCATCGCTTTAAACGGAAGCTATCCGGCTGGTTCGCAGGTCTTGGTCCGGCCCTTGTTCCCGCCGGTCTCACCCAGTTTCCTTCCTCGTGTAATCCCTCGTTTGCCTTTGCGGCCGGTTTCACGGCCTATTGCACCGGACTGCCTGCATCTTTCCAGACGCTGGCTTCGCAGGAAGGCAACTTTCCCGTATTTGAAGGCACCAGTCTCTACTCGTTTCGCCTCGATCACAACGTGAGCACCAACAACCGTCTGACGCTGCGCATTAATGCCAGCCCCAGCACGGTTACCGGCATCGAAGGCAGCGGACAAGACCAGCCTTTCGGTCAAAACGCCTACTCGCGCACTTCCCAGCAAAGCTACCGCGACGTGGCCGGTGTGGTGCAGGACACCTGGTCCATCGGCACCAACAAAGTGAACGAACTCCGCTTCCAGTACGCTCGCCGGGGACTAAATTATTTCTACAACACCAAGATCCCGTCCGGCGCCGACGTGGCTGTCAACATTCCCGGCTATGGTTATTTCGGACGTGAACCCTACTCCTACATCCAGCGCACCGAGAAGCGCTACCAGTTCACCGATAATTTCTCCTGGAGCGTCGGACAGCACGCCATGAAGTTCGGAGGCGACTTCAATTACCTCCCGCTGCAGGCGACCTTCACAGTGAATTATGGCGGCGTCTATGACTTCGGCAGCCAGTTCCTGTTCCCCGGTCTCCCCTCCTTTAGCCCGGTACAAGCCTACGGCTTGGGTATGCCGGGAGACTTCGTCCAGGGCCTGGGAAGTCCCAGCGACTCGTTCACCAACAAACCCCTGGGATTGTTCTGGCAGGATTCCTGGCGTGTGCATCACAATCTCACGGTGAACTACGGTGTGCGCTACGACGTGGAATTCCCGCCGACGTTCAGGCCCCCGCAAGGATTGGCTCTGCCCGCCTATGGCGCCCTGGGATTGCAGAAAGGCATCAAGACTGACAAGAACAATATTCAACCTCGCATCGGCATCGCGTGGGATCCGAAGGGAGATGGTAAGACCGTCGTCCGGGCCTCGTTTGGGATGTTCTACGACCACCCCTTGCTCGGCCTCTATTTCCTCGGGGATGCGTCGGACGGCTCGACCAGCGGGCAGTTGGCATTCGGTGGTACCGGCTTTTGTACTGGTGCGGGCGCTCCGGGCAACTTGAATGCGATCCCGATTTTCCAGGGCAACCTTATTAACGCCGGATCGCCGCAGTGTGCGCCGTCGCCCGTCCCACAGGCGAACACCAATCTCTTTTACGAGCCGAACCAGCAGCAGTTCCAGTCCTTGAATACTCCCAATTCGGTCTTCCTAAACCAGAACTATTTGAACCCCTCAACCTTTATGCCACTGGCGTTCCAGCCCTTTGGTTATCCCCAAGCGAAAAACTTCGTTTACGCCTACTCGCAGCAAGCGAACCTGACCATCGAGCGCGACTTGGGCGATGGCTTCGCCTTCAGTCTGGCCTACAACTTCAACGGCGGTCGGCACCTCAATCGTCCCATCAATGCAAATCCAGTTAATGGCGCCTTGATGGTGCAAAACCTGCAGGCTGCTGTCGCCGCAGGAGTCAATCACATCACGGACAGCCCATTCACGGTGACAGGTTGCGGGGTTGGTGCGGGTGGGCCCTACGTTCCGGCCGCCCTGACGAATTTCTTCCGGCCGGGCGGGGTCAACCCATCTATCGGCCTGGCATTGCTCTCGAATCCAGCGACGGCGCCTTGCGTCACCGCCGTGTTGCCCGCGGTGCAGCAAATCTATGGCCTGAATACAAACTGCAATCTCTTCTCTCCCACGCTGACCGGCTGCATTCCGTTCGGCGACATGGACGCCAACTACTCCAGCGGCAGTGCCGTTTATCATGGACTGACCGCCAACCTCCGCAAGCGCTTCAGCAAGCACTACGAGTTTCTGGCGTCGTACACCTGGTCGCACGCGATCGACGATTCCACCGACCTGCAGTCCACATTAACCCCGCAGGATAGCTTCATCCCAGGCGCCGATCGGTCGACATCGCTGTTTGACCAGCGCCATCGCTTCGTCTTCAGCGGCGTGTATCAGACGGGCAAGCTCAGCGGCAGTGGCTTCGTCAGCAAGGTCGAAAACCGTCATTGGTACTAGCCTCCCGGTTCCGGGATCAGCCCTCTTGCGCTAAGAGCGGCCGCGAATTATCATGCCGCTGTCCCTAAAGTAACAACTGGGGCCCCCATTACGGATTGACCCTTTAAATTCAGGGAGAGTACGATTCATAATCTCAGGAGTTCGCGCCGCTCCAAGTAGTTCGGGGTGAGGGAGCAGCGGGACGAACAGTGTAAGTCGCAATGTAAGTCATAGATAAACATGGGGATTAAGAAGCTCAGCCTTTTGATTGCGCCCGTAACGGCACTGCTTCTGGCCGGGACGGCCTGCCATACCGAGCAGCGCCAGGCGAAGCTGCCCGCACCCCAGGCCAATGCTCCTGCGATAACCGCCGCGGCTCCAGCGGCCCCGGCTTCTGTTCCACAGAAGGAATCGGATCAAAAACCAGCGACGTCGGAAACGGTCCAAGCTGCGCCTCCGCCCAAGCCGGACCCGGCCGCCGATCTTATCGCGAACGCCGACAAGGAATATAGGGCGGGACAGGACAAGTTCAAAGCTGGAGACCTGGAAGCAGCCAAGCGAAATTTTGATCATGCGGTTGACATGCTGCTGCAAAGCCCTGCCGAGGTTCGCTCGGATGAACGTGTGCAGCACGAACTGGAGCGCGTTCTCGAAGGTGTAAACCGTCCGGAGATGGCGGCCCTGCAATCGGACAACCCGGCGGCGCAACAGAAAGCGGAGCCCGCGCCGATTGATGAAGTCAACGACGTCACGCCTCCGGTTGACCCCAAGGTCAAAGCGCGAGCTGAAGCCGAGATCCAGGCCACGCATTCGGACCTGCCGCTCATGCTGACCGACCAGGTGGCGGGTTTCATCAATTACTTTTCTACTCCGAAGGGTCACGGGATCCTGCAACACGCGCTGGAGCGGGGCGGCCGTTATCGCGAAATGATTGAGAGCACGCTGAGAGAAGAAGGCGTTCCTCAGGAATTGATCTACCTGGCGCAGGCGGAGTCGGGCTTCCATCCCCTGGCGTTATCGCGCGTCGGGGCACGGGGTATGTGGCAGTTCATGGCAAGCCGGGCGCGGGGCTACGGTTTGCAGCACAACTTGTGGGTTGACGAGCACCAGGATCCGGAGAAGTCCACGCGCGCCGCAGCCCATCATCTGAAAGATCTGTACAACCAGTTCGGTGACTGGTATCTGGCGATGGCGGCCTACAATTCCGGACCGGGCACCGTGCAGAGCGCGGTCAAGCGCACCGGGTACGCCGATTTCTGGGAACTCTACCGACGCAATGTGTTGCCCAAGGAAACGCGCAATTACGTGCCGATCATTCTGGCCGTCACGATCATGGCCAAGAATCCAGTTCAGTATGGGCTTGACGACATCGCTCCGGAGCAGCCGGTCCCATACGATGCGGTGAAAATCGATTATTCGGTTGACCTTCGCCTGGTCGCCCAGTGCATCGATGTTTCGCCAGCCACGCTTCTAGGACCTGAACCCGAGCCTGCTACGTTTGGCTACTCCCAAGGACCAGAGCTTTGAGCTTCGTCTGCCAGTCGGCACCAGGGATCGCTACCTGGCGGCGATCGAACCTGTACCGATTCCGATGCGAGTGTGGTGGAGATATCACGAAGTGGCGGAAGGCGACACGCTAGCCTTCGATTGCCCGCACTTATCGCACTAGCCTGGCCGCCATCGAAAAAGAAAACCATCTTGTTGCCGGTGATGAACTGAAATCGGACAGCAAGCTCATCATCCCGATCCCGCCGGGCAAGCATGCGGCCACGGAAGACGGCGCTACTTACGCCCGCCACACCACCCGCTACAAAGTCCGCCGCGGAGACACGGTGCAGACCGTAGCCGACAATTTCAGTCTTCCGCCGACCATGATCCGCCGCTGGAATCACCTACGGGGAGACAGTTTGCGCGGCCGCCGCATCGTCTACGTGCACCTGCCCGGTAACCCCGAGCGTCTTGTCGAGTGCGCAACCGGAGACCTCGGAGGTCTAAATCTAATAAAGACTTACACCCGGCTGCTCCGAAGACGGTGCAACGTCACAAAGTGCAACCCGGAGAAACCCTAGTGCCTCGATTGCCAGCACGCACCACACCACGGTCGAAGCGTTGAAGCGCGACAATGGCAACCTGGCGATGCTGCGGCGGGGATGGTTCTGGTTATAAGAGGCGTCCGATAAGAACTGCTTCTGGCTTCTAGCTGCTGGCTTCTGGCTTTCAACTGCCCACCGAAAATTCTGAGATGAAATACTCTCCACCTCTGCTATTCCACTTTGCCCGCTCGGTGTAATATGCATCCTGCGACAGCTGGTTCTGGATACGGTCTTGCGAAAACGCTGTGCTATAATCGCGCCCCGTTCGACCGGCACAGTAGTCTTTCAGTTGTCTTTTTATTTCCCTTAGTACCCGCAGCGCTTGCGCAGCGGCCCGCGCCCAGCGCGGCCCAAATCCAGGAGGAAAGATGACCTTTACCGAGACCCTCTACGCACGTGACGACGAGATGGATGAATTTGGCGACAGCGGCGCCTATGGCGACTCGCTCGAAGAAGATTACGAGGAAGAAGAAGAGGAAGAGGAAGCCGAAGTTGCAGGCGTGATTGAGCCGCAACCCGAGCCGGCCGCGCCAACCCCGGCCGCACCCAAACCCGCCGGCGGGGGGAGGAACGCCCAAGCCGCCGCGTAAACCAGCAGCGAAAAAACCTGCGAAGAAAAAGCCGGCCCCGAAAGTCGCCAAAAAGAAGCCGGGGGCGAAGAAGAAGCCAGCGAAGAAGAAGCCAGCGCGCAAGACTGCGAAGAAAAAGGTCGCAAAGAAGAAGCCCGCACGCAAGACGGCAAAGTCAGCCCGGCGCAAAGGCAAACGTCGGTAAGTTGACCCGAACCGGGTGGGGAAGCAGCCGCCTACGGCGTCCGGCGGAGCAAGGCTCCGCTGTTGGGCTTCAGGCAGAAACCGGGTCGAGCTTTGCTCGACTGGACAGCTGAGGACGGATGTCCCCACGTGGTCGTTGGTAGAAGGCGAGAAACGTCTTAGCTTCCGGCAAGTTCCCTGGCGCAGCCGCTAGGCTGCCTTGGGCAGGCTTGTGGTTTGGGTCAGCTTGCGTATCCCCACCGACATCATCACTCGCGCCACTCCGCTCATGATCATGCTTACACCCACCAGCGTGCCAATTGCCCAGGCGGAACTGGACGGCCAGTGCATGGCGATGAACCCAGCCAGCAGCAAGGTTACCAGCCCATCGAAGAGCACCCATCCGGCGCCCCGGGCGGGCCGCAGGTTGAAATAGAGCACGACATCCAGCACGCCTTCGATGAGAAACAGCGACGCCAGCACCAGGGTCAACGAGGCGACTCCGATAAGTGGATGCAGAAGCAGATATCCGCCGAAGGCGATGTAGGCGAAGCCCACCAGCAGCTTCCAGATGAGGCTACCCGCGCCGTGAGCGTGAAACGCCACCACCAGGTGGACGACGCCGGCGAGAATGATGAGCCAGGCGATCAGCGCGTTGACTGCCACAGCCGCCAGCAAGGGCGTACCAATGGCTGCGACCCCGAACAAAATAAGCAGGACTCCCCAGAGAATTGACCATCCGGAAGCCTGTCTCAGCAGTGACTCCGTTGATTGTGCGACCATGTGTGCCTCCTCGATCCAATTTCAGGACGGCACATTCTGCTCCCTGGATACGGTTTTGGCAAGCCGGCCAGGGAGTGGGCTTTGGTCGGGATTCCGGCGGCGGCCACGGGAGTTTGGGCGGCCACAAGGCGGATTTATTCGCGCGAGCCGGTGTGCAATCTCTTGCACGTAGATGGTTTACTTCTTGCCTGAGACTGCCTGCAGGCACTTGCCGTAGAGCTCGAGCAGATGTCCGGCGTACTCTTCCGGTTTGGCCGCCGCCCCGCTGCCCTGGAAGCCGACTCCGGACGAAGTCGTCCGGCCGTAACCGGTAGTCATGGCGACAAACTTCATGAGATCGAGTGCAATGTCTTCGTTGCGGCGCGATCCAGATCCCCCGCCTGGTACTTCCTCCATGAAAAGCCTCCCGTGTGGCTGAAAACTGGTTTTGGTTCGTCGGAGAAAAGGAAATCCGTTAAGAAATCGATGATAACAGAAGCTTTTGGTGGCGGATGGCGAGCATTCAAGGTTTTGGATGGTCTGCCGATACAAACAGTAACTGCAAATTTGTCCTGGCCGATCCTCCACAGGGAGGACTTGAGGGGGTGGATCTCCGATCCACTCCCTTCTCTGATTTTCCCGGTCCGTTTAGGGCAGACACTCCCTTCGACTTCGCTCAGGGGCGGGCTTGTCCGCCGCTTTTGATTTGGGTTTTGGTTGGCACCGGATAAGCGTCGGATGCGAGGCTCGGGATTTCCCAAACCCAAGAAATAATTGCAAAACAGAACCAACTTCAAAGGCGGCGGGCGAGGGCGCCCGCCCCACACGGGTGGAGTCGGATCAGTTTACATCTTGAAGCATGGCGTAGGTAAAACCGCCTGATTGGTTGTTCAAACCCACGAATGTCCGAACCTGACCCGAGCTGAACGTGAGACTGCCGGTGTCGACGACGGCGAATTTCTCGCCTACCGACGTCAGTTCGATCTCATAGTTGGCCGCGGCCAAAGACTGGTAGCCGGTCGTCGAGCCAAAGCCCACATTGCTCAGGGTTGGACTGACGGTGGTCAGTGCGGTTCCGGGGGGGACGATGTAGAGGTCGGCGGGTCCCAGGTTCGGCGATGCATTGACGATGCGGATCTTGAAATCGCCCGAGGCCGGGGCTGAGTTGTTGTCAGTAAGCACGAGATTAGCAATGGATGAGGAAAAGTTGTAAGACAGGACCGTGGTGTCGGAACCAGAGCCGAGGCTAATGGACTGCTGCAGCAGCGTCGTACTCGATCCGGAAGGCTCAATCCCAATCTGATGGGAGCCGGAACTCTCGGACAGGTATCCGGTGCTGGTGCCGTATGCAAGGTTGCTCGAAACCGACTTACTATCCACCAGCACGTCGAGACTGGATTCGTCCGGAACCGCATTCATCAGGCGGAAGCGTGTGTTTCCTCCAGAACCGCATCCCACCAGAAGAAAGATGGTCCCCAGAACCAGAATGCAGACACACAACGACAGTAACCCCACGATTCGGCCCACGGTTTTCACCCCTTGGCTTTGAGAGTTTGGAATTACGCGCGAGTAAAAACCGACTGATGCAGAGGGTCGAAGACGGAGTTGCAAGGCGGGCGTAAAGAGTGCGTCAAGCCAAGTAAAGACTTGTAAAACAGTCGTCGGTCGTCAGTCTTCGGTCGTCAGTATGGATGAGCTGACGACCGAAGACTGAAGACTGACGACGGCTTTACGAAGTTTTACGTGACTTTACCAAGTCTTTACTCTGTTGTGGATTGCGAAGTGTTCTAACTAGCAGATGGATTTTTCCCGGAGGCAAAAGCTTTCGGCAGTACCGAAAATAGAATTGGAGAGTATCTACATGTGGAATTCAACAGCAGCGAAGCGGTCCTCCTGGTTGACGACCGCGTTTCTGGCGGGTCTGGTCAGCCTTGGTTTGAGTGCCGGTAGCGCCTTTGCGCAAGATACGCAGGACGCACCGCCACCGCCGTCGTCGGGCCAGAAACCCGGCCCGGGGATGGGACGGGGCATGGGCCATCGTCCTATGGAGAGCGTCGACGATCAGATCAAGCATTTGAGCAAGAAGCTGAACCTGAGCGATGACCAGCAGGCCAAGCTGAAACCCATCCTGGAAGACCAACGCAAACAGATGGAAGCGATTCACGGCGATTCGTCACTTTCCCGCGAGGACCGGTTCGGTAAGATGCAGGCCCTGCGGCAGAGTTCCGACGCTCAGATCAAGAGCGTGCTGAACGAGGAGCAGCAGAAGAATTTTGACAAGATGCGCGCTGAGCAACAGGAACGGATGAAGCAATGGCGGCGGGGAGGCGATAACGCTCCGCCTCCGCCTTCCGGCGGCGCTCCGGATAGTCCGCAGCAGTAGGGCGGCGTCCGCGACAAGTTTTCTCCCAGCCTCTGGGCTCGGCAACTCTTTTGCGTCGCCCGCAAGAGTTGACGGGGTCAGGGGCTCCCTTTTTTACGGCGCCGCTCTGGCGTGTTGTTATCTGATCGAGCCTGCCGCGGTCGCCTTCGCGAAGGCGCTACGCGGATTGAGCTGCACAGCCTGGCGCAACGCCTTCTCGGAATGGGGAGCGTCTCCAGCTTTGCGATAGGCGATAGCAAGCCAGACAAAATTCTCGTCGGAGCTGGGGTCGAGCTGAGTAGCCTTGAGGAAATTCTCGATGGCCTTGCCGATGTTGCCGCCGAACATCTTTGGCGCATAAAGGTATTCTCGTCCCAAGCTCGCATATGCAAGAGCGTCATTGGGCGAAAGGTCCAATGCTTTCTTGTTTTCCTCAACGATCCTGGAGCCGAAGCGCGGGCCAGCAAGAAATCATCCCAGACTGATCTTGCGGCCGTAGAGGTCGGCGAGCAAACTGTGGGCATCGGCTGACTTGTCATCCAATTCAAGGCAGTGTTGCACAGCCGCGATGGCGCCCTCGAGCGCCTGCTCCGCGCGCTTGTTGTCGTGACGGGCCGCATGGGACTCGATGAGATAGGAATCCGCTCGCGCCAACTGATAGAAGTAAACGGGGTTCTTGCTCGTCTCCGCAAGGTGGGCGAAATAGTTCTTAGCATCGGTCAGCGGCTTTTCCTCTAATGTCGTTCGACCCTCTTCGAGGAGACGCAAGCCATCTGCCAAGACGGAATCCGGTGCTTGGGCGGGACCCAGGCAGGCGAACAGGAGAAGAAAAAGCGCTTGCAGCCGCATTCCGCTTACATTGTAGCGCTTGGAGATTGGGGCTGGCGCATCGAGTCATCTTCCGCCGCCGGTTCCGATGGCGATAGTGAGGGACGGTTCAAACCCAACACTCCTCGGAAAATATGTGCCGCTGCCGATGCCGCACGAGCGCGGACGCTCGCGGCGAGATTCTCTCTTCTTATGCCGCATGCGGCATCTCGCACATCAGAGCGAGCAGGTTCTTGTCCGGATCGAGGAAGAAAGTCATCCACAGATCGTGAGTCGGCATTCTTGCAATCAGGTGAGGCGCGTCTTCGAAGGCCACGCCGCTGCTGAGCATTTGCCGATGCGCGCTCACGATGTCGGGTACAGTAAAGTAGAGAACCGAGCCGGGATGGTCGAACTCGGGCTTCTCCGGAGGGCTGAGCATGAGGCGCACGCCACCACAGTCGAAGAAAGCCAGGGTGCCGGTGGTAAACAAGAGCGGGAGTCCGAGGGTGTCCCGGTAAAATGCGGTGGCGCGGCCGAGATCGTGCACGTTGATGGCGATCTGGCCGAGTCGCGAAATTCCGATGGGCAAGGTTGCGGCAGTCATGGCGGTCAGCCTCCTGGAGCGAATTGTTAGTATAGCTAACTATATTTCATGAGCGGACGCAAGCCAAAAAAATCGCCTCTTCTGGAGACGTCTGCCGTCGCCGACCGGCTGCATTCCGCGGCCATTCATCTGCTGCGCCGGGTACGCAAACAGGACGCCGCCACGGGCGAAGGCCCGGCCCGGCTCTCGGCCTTGTCGGTGCTGGTTTTCGGGGGGCCGATGACGCTCGGCCAGCTGGCGGCGGCGGAGCAGGTGAAACCTCCCACTATGAGCCGCATCGTCACCGGGCTGGAGGAGAGCCGCCTGGCGGAGCGTCTGGCGGATTCAAAGGACGCTCGGCGGGTACGGATTCGCGCTACCCCGAGCGGCGAGCGCCTGCTGCATCAGGGCAGGCGACGCAGAATCGACTATCTCGCACGCCACCTCGACGAGCTGACCCGGCAAGAACTGGATGTTCTTAATGAGGCGGTCAAATTGTTGGAGGGAGTTCTGCGCGACTGGCCGTCACAAGGGTGACGTGCTGAATTCAATTCAGCCTAGGTTTCGATCCCCACGTAGCAGATTCGTCCGATCAGGTAGTCGTGTACCTTCTTACCCGGCTCCATAGCCATCACTTCGACGGGATAGGCGTGGTTGTGAGGCCGCAGAACCAAGTGATTTCCGGCGACCTCCACATATTTCACGGTGCAGTCTCCGTTGCGTGCGACCGCATACATATTGGATTCGCCCTTGCGATACGGCTTGAGCGAATTGTAGTGGCGGTCAATCAGGACGGTGGCGCCGGGTAGCAGCCGAGGGTACATGCCCATGCCTTCGCGTCCGTCGGCGCGGATGATCACGAAACGCTCCCAGGTCTCGCGGTCGCCCTCCATTTCGGGGCGCAGCTTGCGCAGGAAGCTTCGCTTCATCTTCACAATGTCCTTTACCTTCATGCTCATGATCAGGGGTTGGCGGGCGGCGACGGCCCCGTCCACCATAAGGACATTGTCGAACTCATCTTCACTGGGGGGAGTGATGCTGGCGCGCTTGTTGATTTCGCCGGGATCGAGCAGATCCAGAATGGACAGGCGCTGCACGTTCAGTACCTTGTCCATGCCCTCGACGCTCAAGCCCCGTTTCCGGTTTAGGAAGTTGGAAATGTGCGCCTGCTTGAAACCGGTCTCCCGGGCCAGGCGCAAGCCGGTCAATTCGCCTTCTTCGATGCGCTCCCAAAGAGCTTTGCGCAGATTTTCCTGCAGTGCCCGGAACCTCATGTCCGAAGTATAGCATTGCTGGTATAGCGTATTGCTAATCAAATAGTAGGTAGAACATCTGAAAGGAAATATTTCTTGACTCTGGGAAATCGGGAGCTATACGATGAGCGCCTTGTATCGCCTTTTTCCCTTGAGGGGGAATTTCATTCACCAGAGCCACACGTCATGTTAAGCAACTCACAATCCGAGAGCGAGGAAAACAATTTCGTGGAATTCCGCCGCAAGGTGCGGGCCGCGGAAATGCTCTCCTCGGCTATGGAGCGGTTATTGCGGGAGCTCCAGTTTACGGGCCGGCTCAGCGTCGTGGTACAGAATGGCCGCGTGCTGAAATCCGGCTATGAGGAGGGCTATTTCCGCCGGCCGACAGTTTTCTAGGTCAGGTTTATGCGGATAGTTCCCCATCCGAACACTACCCGGCACTCATAACTAAATAATTCCCAACAGGTCATCGTAAGAGAAACGAGCCCTGTGACCGAGAAATCGGCACAGGGCTTTTTTATTTTGCTCCCACGATCAGCTCTCAGCTGTCAGCTCTCAGCCGTCAGCACGAACCTTCAACGGCAGGCGGAGACGAGAGAATCTCTTGGCGGCTGATCGCTGACAGCTGAGAGCTGAAAGCTGAAGAGGCAATCATGAAAATCGAAGATCCGGAAGCAATCCAGTTGGAACTGAAGTATTGCGAACGTTGTGGGGCGCTGTGGTTGAGGTTGCGGGGGGCGCAGGAGATCTATTGCGCGCCGTGCGACCTGGAGATGCTGGACTTGCCCTCCCCGCGCAGAGCGACCAGCCGGCCGCGCCTGCCAGGAAACCACAAGATCGAGGCGAAGTCGCAACCCAGCGATCTGCCGGGCTTTGTCGGAAAAGGAGGAGCGGCATGACCGCCAATCCTTGTGTTCCGCAAAACCCGGCGATCCCGAGAAAGTCAGATCGGGAGAGCGAGGGTTCTGGCCGTGATCCCGACTTATGGTTGTACCGGGAGCGCACTCTCGGCATGCTGAGACGGTATCAGCGCCTGTCGGTGGAAGTGGGACGACTGCCGTCGCTATTGGGGAGGGAGTTTTTCCGGACCCGAGTGACTTCTTATCACGCCGGAACCTTTGAGGACGCGGTGATTTTCGTACATGATGTGGCGAGCGGTCTGGCGCAACTGAGTGGATTCGAGGGCAGGCTGATCGCGAAGATTGCACTGCAGGACTACACGCAGAACGAAACGGCTCGTCTGCTGGGCTGCTGGCGGCGCACGGTGGGGCGGCGCTTCCCGGAAGCGCTGGACCGGCTGACAGAAATCTTTCTGGAAGGAGGACTGTTGATTCGCCTTCCGGCAAACGATGTTGCCCGGGCGAACAACTGTCAAGAGGGAAGAATCGGTAAAATTCCTGCAAGTACTTCTGTCCAGAGGGAATAAATTTTGCGAAGGCATGTCCCAATTCTCCCGATGGACTTGCTATTCTGGATTTAGAGATTGAGAACGACGAAATCAGCGGCGCGCTGCAGAGCGCGCCTTTTTCTTTGGCGACGAAATACGTCGGGATGAGCGCGGGCATGAAGAAGGCGAAAAAGCGAACCGGGACAGCAGGCCCGCGAAGAGTTTCATCCACTCAGTCAGCGTCTACAAAGTCAGGCCAGAGGAAGCCGGTGGATCTGGCGGAAATCCGAAGACAGATATCGGATCTTGTGGGAGGTGGAGCCGTGGGGATGGTTGAAGCCACCATGGAAGAAGCGGGGAAGGGCCACTACCTGGGGATGAAATTCCTTTTCGAGATGATTGGCCTCTATCCCGCGACCTCTACGGACGAGGCGCCGGTACAAGATTCGTTGGCCGCGACGCTGTTGCGAAGGCTGGGTCTTGCCGAAGAGCCAATGCTGGAATCAAGAGTTACCAAAGATTCCACAACGGCCGCGGCGGCATCGGAGGATGTTCTAGAATGAAAGTCGGCAGTTGGGCGACAGCAGCCGGCCGTTGGTCGCAGACGGCAAGCCGCTTGTCCGCGACCTTCGATAGTGGCATCGGGATGCGGACTCGACGGCCGGTAGCGTATCCTCTTCTTCTGCACGGGACTTTCAGAATGGACATGACCTGGGTGACCGGCCGGATCGCAGTTGGTGGCGGAATCTGGACGGCAGACAACATGGCGGCGGTGGCGCGGTCGGGCGTAACCCACATTATCGACATGCAAATCGAATTTGACGACACTCAGCTGGCCATGCCGCACGCCATCGAAGTGCTGTGGAACCCGATTGACGATGATTTTCAGCCCAAACCTCCCGAGGTATTTCAGCGCGGAGTTGAGTTTGCAACCGAAGCGCTGGAACAGGATGAGACGAAGTTGTTCATTCATTGCGCGGCTGGAGTGCACCGGGCGCCGATGATGACCCTGGCGGTGTTGTGCTCGCTGGGTTGGGAGCCCGGGGCGGCGCAGGACTTGATCGAGAAGGAACGTCCGGTGGTGGATTTTGCGGATGTGTACTTGCGTAGTGTGGAGAGGTTTCTGGATCAGCAGGTAAGGGCGGAGTAAGACCGGTTCTCGGTTGCCGGTTCCCAGTTGTCAGTTAACTTCCTAGTAAATCCAAGACATTTTTTCGTGAGGTCCGTTCCCGTTCGGGTTGAGGGAAAGGTCTGTCTCACGATCGTGAAACTCGGCAAGGGAGGAAACATGTTCGACGAGCGCCGCCGCCCATGGGGGCGGCTTTTCTACTTGCTGGCGTTTGTGGTGGTGGGGATGTCGTGGGGACAGACGACGCCGGCCACCTCTACGATTCAAGAAGTGCGCTGGACGGATTTTGGATGGGGGCAGGACAACGACCGCAATCTGGCGGGGCGGTTCTCCACCCAAACCTTTACTGTGACGCGTGTGGCCAGGGCACAAAACTATTTCCTGCGACAGTAGACAACTCCACGCCGCCAAGATACTCGCGGTACACGACCGCTTTGCACCTCAACTATCCATTATGAAAGATCGCCAGGATGACATTTCGGCCAACTATCCCCATTCGGGAAGCGCGGGAAGGCAGCCGCTGGTGGTGCGCGTCACCGACAGTGACTTTCAGGGGGAAGTCCTGGAGAAGCTGGGGAGGCTGGAGGCCAAAATGGAAATGCTGATTGGGAGCGGACAGCCGGGTCGAGTCAAGCAAGTTGAGGACCGCGTCACCCAGTTGGAAAAAAGCGAAATTCGCCGCGGCGTTTATGACCGCATTGTGAACGCGGCGATCACGGTTGCGATCAGCGCGGCCATTGCCATGCATGACCGGTGGTCGTTCAAGTGACGTTGCCCGCGATGGCTCCTCGAGCGGACTTTTAATTCTTCAGTTCTCGGTTCCCAGTTTCCAGTTCTCGGTAATTCTCAAACAGAATAATCATAGGGAGGAATATTTATGGATTTCTTGAGCAAGCTGTTGCAGGGGATCGCGTTTGTGCCTTCGGTGGTGAACGGGATCGAGGGGTTATTCGCCAGCCGGTCCGGCGTTGAAAAGAAAAATGCGGCGATGTCGTTTGTGTCTGCCGCTCTACAACTCACCGATGCGGTGACTTCGCGACACATTGTTGATCCGGAAAAATTCAAGCAAGGTATGAGCGCCGTGATCGACGGCACTGTTCTCTGCTTAAATGCTTCCACGTGGGCAAAACCAACGCAGCCGTGAGCTAGCCGATTTCTTCAGTCCAGTTCTCCAGCGTCTTCTTGACCTGGGCCATGAACTGGTCGGCAACCGCGCCGTCGATCAGGCGATGGTCGTAGCCCAAAGTCAGATGGACGACGGAACGGATCGCAATAGAGTCGTTGCCGTCGTCGTCGGTCACCACCATCGGCGCCTTGGTAATTCCGCCCACGCCCATGATGGCCGTGTTGGGCTGGTTGATGATGGGCAATCCAAAGACCGCTCCGAACTGGCCGGGATTGGTGATGGTGAAGGTCGAGCCTTCGACTTCTTCAGGTTTGAGCTTCTTGGTGCGGGCACGCTCGCCCAGATCGCTGATGCCGCGCTGCAGGCCGAGGAAGTTGAGGTCGTCGGCGTTCTTTAGCACTGGAACGATCAGTCCCCAGTCGAGCGCGACGGCGATTCCCAAGTTGACGTGGCGATGGTAGCGGATGCTTTCGCCTTCCACCGATGCATTCACGATGGGAAACTGCTGCAGCGTGATGATGGCCGCACGACAGAAAAAAGGCATGAAGGTGAGGCGGGTGCCATTGCGTTTTTCGAAGGCAGACTTGTTCTTGTTGCGCAACTGAACGATGCGAGTCAGGTCCACTTCGAACATGCAGTGGACGTGGGCGCTGGTGCGGCGCGACTCGATCATGCGCTGCGCAATGATCTTGCGCACATGGTTCATCGGCACCAGATCGCCGGGAATTGCCGCCGGGGCGGGAGACCCGACATCGGGCCTCGCCGGAGCTGCAGGGGTAGGGGTTGGCACTGCTTCGCCCGAACTCTTCTCCAGAAACGCGGTGATGTCCTGCTTGGTGATGCGGCCACCCAGTCCGGTTCCGGGCACTTGCGCGAGATTGATGTTGTGCTCGCGTGCGATTTTGCGGACCAGAGGAGATGAGCGAGCGTGATCTTCTTCTTCACGTGAAGCCTGGGCTTGCACAGGTTGGGGCGGGGCGGGAGCGACCGTCGTCTTGAGTTCAGGTGCCGGAGCCGGTTTAGCTGGAGCCGATTCTTTCTTTCCTGCAGGAGACGGGGCGGCTGGTTTGGCAGCGGCGCTCTCGCCATCCGCGGAAATCGTCCCCACAACCGTGTTCACCTGGACGGTGGCGCCTTCGGCAACCTTAATGTCCTGAAGAACGCCCGAAGCCGGCGCCGGAATTTCGGCGTCCACCTTGTCGGTCGAGATCTCGAACAGCGGCTCATCGCGCTGCACCTTGTCACCCGGCTTCTTCAGCCATTTGGTGATGGTCCCTTCAAAGATCGATTCGCCCATCTGGGGCATGACGATATCAGTCGGCATAAATCCCTTCCACGCGGCCCGGTACCCGAGCGCGCAACCCTCCATTATATATATCGGCCAGAAATCCCAGCTTGAAGCCAATCTCTAGTCGTGGTGCCCGTGCTGTTCGCCCTGGGGATCGACGGCGGGGGGCGCGACTCCCGTGGATTTCTTCCAATAATCCTGGACGGCAGGAGGCAGTTTCTCGATGCGCGACAGGAAGGCCGTGACTTTCCAGATGTCCGATTCACTCAAAGTCTTGTTCCAGGCGGGCATCCCGGTATAGCGGATGCCGGTACGAACGGCGTAGTAAATGTGCCACTCGGGATCATCCATAGGGTGAGTGATCAGTTGCGGAGCCGGAGGGTAGAAAGATCCCCCGAAGGGATTGGGTTTGTTGTCGAGGTTGCCATGACAACCGGCGCAGTTCATGGTGTAAATCTTCATTCCGTCGATCAGATTGTCGTCCGTCGGTGGCACGGGACTGGTCACACGCGGGGCGTGGCGCTCCATGGAGGCGTCCATGGCGGACATGGCGATGCGCCTCTCCATTTTCGGAGGGGTCGAGTCGGCGTTCGTCGGCAGAAAGCCGAGCGTGGCAATGGCCAGGCCCCCCAAAAAGAGGAGAAGCAAGGTGATGATGACGCCGAGGATGAAATTTCGCATTCTTGCCTCCTGTAATACTTCACTCGTGGTGTTAGAAGACGGAACTACGGATTGCCCGGGGGCGCTGTGTGATGCAGGATGGCACGGGCGTCCTGCGCTTCAGACTCTCTCACCTGCAGTTTGATTCCGCCGAATGCATGGGAATGCCAACCGCTGATGCGAAGCATGTTTTCATCATACGCGAAGCATTCGATGTCGGCTGACTCGAGGCGGCTGCGGGCCAGCAGGAATTCCGGCTGACTGTGGAAGATGGCGACGGTCACCAGGCTTTCTTGCATCAATTGCCCCTGCCGAGCTTTGCTCGGCCGGACAGCCGGGGCGGCTGTCCCCCCGTGGCTGGTTGTGAACACAACTTCAATATGCTTTCAGCCGCCGCGCCTCTCGCAACACGTCGCTTACCTTGGGCAGGAAGTATTCTTCCTGCGGCGGCGAGAACGGTACGGGGGAATCCTGGGCGGCGATGCGCACGATGGGGCCGTCGAGATCGGCGAAGGCTTCTTCATTGATGATGGCCGCGACTTCGCCGGCGAGACCTCCGGTGCGGGAGTGTTCGTGCAGAACGATGACCTTGCTGGTCTTGCGCACAGTCTCCGCAATCGCTTGGCGATCGAGGGGCGAGATGGTGCGCAAGTCCACGACTTCGACGTTGGTCCCTTCCTTGCTTAGCGTTTCAGCAGCCTCCAGCGCGGTGTAAACCATGGCAGCGTAAGTAATGATGCTCAGATCGCGACCTTCGCGGGCGATGCGAGCTTTGCCGAGCGGCACAATGTAATCTTCCTCCGGTACTTCTTCTTTGATGCGGCGATAAAGATATTTGTGCTCGAAAAAGATAACCGGATTGTTGTCACGAATCGATGCTTTGATCAGGCCTTTGGCGTCGTACGGGGTTGCTGGACAAACCACTTTGAGGCCAGGCGCGTGTACGAACCACATCTCCGGATTCTGCGAGTGGAATGGGCCGCCGTGCACATTGCCGCCGCTGGGCCCGCGGATGACCAGCGGTGCGGGTGCGCCCCAGCGATAGTGAGCTTTGGCAACCATGTTCACAATCTGGTTGAAAGCGCAGCCGATGAAATCCATGAACTGGAATTCGGCGACTGGGCGCATACCTGTGAGCGAGGCGCCGAAAGCCGCGCCTACGATGGCAGATTCCGCGATTGGCGTGTCAATGACGCGCTCGGGGCCGAAGCGGTCAATGAAGCCGTCGGTGACTTTGAAAGCGCCGCCGTAGATGCCGATGTCCTCTCCCAGGCAGAAGACGGTGGGGTCGCGTTCCATTTCCTCCCAGATGCCCTGGCGGATGGCTTCGAGATAGGTTAGTTGCGGCATTTGTTCAACTGATGACACGGAGTAGGGAGATTCGTTTGTACCGTGATTGACGTCACTTCAAATGTACTGCTGCCTCTGCGGCTCCCGGGCCGGCAGCAGTTCCCTTTCTGGTTTTCGGTGTGGCGTACTTTGGCTTGATTTCGTGACAACCATTCTCACAATACACACCGCCGGCGGCGGATTCTGGTTCCGGCATCGGGCTGGCGACTGCGAAGTCACGGTCGGCTTCCAGTTGTTGATCAACACCAGCAATCAGTTCCCGGTTCTCAGTTGCGGTCAGCCACTTTTTTACGTTTATCAAATAATTTTCGAAACGGGTGATGCAATCCCGCTTGCGCCAATATTCGAAGAGAGCTTTTGGGACATAATCGGCGGCATCGTGGATGGCGTGGCCCTTCATACGCATCATTTTGGCTTCGATGAGGGTGGGGCCCTGGCCGCAGCGGGCGCGTTCACAGGCTTCGTGGGCGGCGTCGTAGACCTGGCAGGCGTCGGTGCCATCTACGATCACGCCGGGGATGCCGTACGCGATGGCGCGCTCGGCCAAATCCTTTACGCGGAATTGCATGTCGGCGGGAGTGGAGTATGCCCAGAGATTATTTTCGACGAAGAGTACCAGGCCAAGATCCTGCACGGCGGCAAAATTCAAACCTTCGTAGGTTACTCCGGTGGACTGGCCGCCGTCGCCGATGTAAGTCATGACGGCAATGTTGCGTCCCTGCAGCCGCGCGCCCAGAGCCACTCCGGCGAGGACAGGAAGGAGATCGCCCAGAGTCGAGATGGGAGAAACTACATTGCGGTCTTTGATTTCTCCGAAGTGTGAGGATGCGTCCCGGCCGCGGGTCGGCGAGCCCGCCTTGGCCATGTATTGCATCATGATGTCGCGCGGGGAGAAGCCGCGGACCAGGGTCGAGCCCTGATTGCGGATCAGGGGGCCTAGCCAGTCCTCTTTATGTAAGGCGTATGCGGAGGCGCAGGAGCAGGCCTCCTGGCCTAGTCCGAAGTAGACGCCGCCGACTACCTTTCCCTGCTTGTAGAGATTTTCGAGGGCGGTCTCCATCTTGCGGTTGAGCAGCATCCAGCGGTAGATCTCGATGCACTGTTTCTTGTTCAGATATTTCGAGTCGCGGATGGGCGGGGCTGGAGCGCTGAGATCACCGGTGACTTCGTAGCTGACTTTGCCGCCTTTGCGAACCTGGCGGATGGTGAAACTTGGTTTTTCCAGGCGATGATCGGGGATGGTGTAGGTACGTTGGCCGGAGCTTTCAGCTTTCCGTGGAGATTTGGCGGCGAGGCGTTTGTCTTGCTTCTTGGCCATAGCGGCTCGGCGACATCCATGCTAACGCGGAGGGAGTGTTTGTGTCGCGTCCCTGGATTTCGGCTTGGTCATGCCCGGAATGTATCTTCTTCTCTGTGCAGCTGGCGCAGTTGCTCCGGCGTTTTTAGCGGCACTCCTACAGATTGTCCCAATAGCGTATCCAGACTTTCCAGCCAAAGCATCTGGCTTTCGAAGACGACGCCGAAGTTGCGGGAGATGGAGTGGGCGACTTCTTGCAGCGAGAGTTCTCTGTTCAATTCTCTTGCCATCGAAGTTACGGGCTTGGCGGTGATTCCGCAGGGGATGATCAGTTTGAAATAGTCGAGGTTTGTGTTCACGTTGAGGGCGAAGCCGTGCGATGTGACGGCGCGGGAGATGTGGACCCCGATGGCGGCGATTTTGGCTTCCCCTAGGAACACAAGGTCCCTCGACTCCGCAGAACAATTCGCGAGCGAATTGTTCCGCTCCGCTCGGGATGACAGGGGTTGTGGGGTTGTCCAGACGCCGGTCAGGCCGCAGATACGGGCGGTGGGGATGCCGAAGTCGGCGCAGGTGCGGATCAGGACTTCTTCCAGGCGGCGTACATAGTCAACGGCTCCTAAAGTTTTACGCTTGCCGTCAGGTGTGGCGATTGCACGCAGGTCGAAAATGGGATAGCCGACCAGTTGGCCAGGGCCGTGGAAGGTCACATCGCCGCCTCGATCAGATTCGAATACTTCAACGCCGCGCTGGGCCAGTAGTTCGGGCGAGGCTACGATATTTGTCTGTTTTCCATTGCGGCCGAGAGTGATGACCGGCGAATGTTCGAGCAGCAGTAGCACATCGCCTATGCGGCCGTCTTTGCGCAGTTCGACGAGACGCCGTTGCAGGCTCAGGCCGGTGGTGTAGTCGATGGTGCCGAGTTGGAGGACAGAGATCATGGGCGATTATGTAATTGAGCAACTTGGTGATTGGGTGATTTGAGGTCGCTTCGCGAATTGCTCAATTACCCGATTACACAATTACCAATTTCTTCCTAGGCGTTGATTGCCATTCCATACACGCTGTTGGATGCATCCAGCATGGCCTCGGCCAGTGTCGGATGGGCGTGAATCGTCCAGATCAGATCTTCGACCGTGGCCTCAAGTTCGATGGCGGCGACCGCTTCGGCGATGAGTTCGGTGGCCTGCGGGCCGATGATGTGCACGCCGAGGATTTCGCCGTAATCGGCGTCAGAGACGATCTTGATGAAGCCTTCGTGTTGGCCCACGATCGAAGCGCGCGAGTTCGCGGTGAAGGGGAATTTGCCGACCTTCACGTTGTAGCCCGCTTCTTCGGCCCTGGCCTCGGTCAATCCGACGCTGCCAATTTCGGGATGGCAGTAGGTTGCGTTGGGGATATGCTCCGGGTTGATTGGTTTGGCCTTCTTGCCTGCAATTGTGGTCACCGCGACGATGCCTTCCATCGCGCCTACGTGGGCCAGTTGCGGGGTTCCGAGCACGATGTCGCCGATGGCGTAGACGCCGGGCTCGGCGGTCTGCATCCAGCTGTCGGTTTTGATGAAGCCGCGGTCGGGCTTGATCTTGGTTTTCTCGAGGCCGATGTTTTCGGTTCGCGGCCTGCGGCCGACCGCGATCAGGATTTTTTCGGTTTCGATTTTCTGTGGCTTGCCATCCACGCTGAACGTCACGGTGACTCCAGATTTGCCCTTTTCAATTTTGTCCACTTTGGCGCCGGTGTGAAAAGCGATGCCGCGCTTGCGGTAGACCCGCGCCAGTTCCTTGGAGATTTCTTCGTCTTCGATGGGGACGAGGCGAGGCAGCATTTCGATGAGGGTGACCTCCGCGCCGAAGGACCGGAAGATAGAAGCGAATTCCACGCCTACCGCGCCTGCGCCGACGATCACCAGCGATTTGGGAATCTCCTTGAGCGCGAGAATCTCGATATTTGTCAGGACCTGGTCGCCGGGCTCGAGGCCGGGAAGCATGCGAGCTTCCGAGCCGGTGCACAGGATCACATTTTTCGCTTTGATCTGCGAACTCTTGCTGTCGGCGGTGACCTCGATGGTCAGCACACCGTTTTGCGCCGGGCCGGTCAGCTTGCCGTAACCGCGGATGGTTTCTACCTTGTTTTTCTTCATCAGGAAGTCGAGACCCTTGGTGTGCTTGGTCACGATCTTCGACTTGCGTTCCTGGATGGCTGCCCAATTCAGCTTGCGGGCGTCTACGCCATCGATGCCGAATTCTTTTGCTTCTTTGAGGTGGTCCCAGAGTTCGGCGTTGAAGAGCAACGCCTTGGTTGGGATGCAGCCTACGTGTAAGCAAGTGCCGCCGAGCACGGTGTCTTTCTCGATGAGGGCGGTTTTCAGGCCGTATTGGCCGGCCCGGATCGCGGCGGTGTATCCAGCGGGACCGCTACCGATGATGGCGATGTCATAAATGGTTTCGGGCAAGTAGTCTCCTCACTATGAACAGATGCGGGATGGCAAACGTTTGATTCTAGAACAGGTCGGCGCGAAGTTGCGATAGCGGCCAGGCTCCACAAAGTACGATGGCAACGCGGCGGTTTGTTCGACGCCGATCAGCAAGAAAAGCCCCGCCCAAGCGAAGCTTGAACGGGGCACCCTCGAGTGGGAACTTCCGGGCCGGTTTGGACGTAATATTGAGTGCAGGAGGTCTCTATGCACGTCTTTGGGCTCTTCCTTTTTCCGTTCTTCGGATTTGGGTTTGTCTTCTATTTTCTGCCTACCCTGGTCGCGCTGGTGCGCGAAAAATACGACAAGGTTTCCATCTTTCTGCTCAATTTCTTTCTAGGATGGAGTTTGATTGGATGGATCGTAGCCCTGGTTTGGGCATGCAAGAACGACCGGGTAGTGTACGTGCAGAACGTGCAGCGCTATTAGCCCGCAAAACCCTGCCGAGCTTCGCTCGGCCTGGACGGGCGGGGGCGCGTCCCCACACGACCAGTGCTAGCCCAGCAACTTTGCCGCTTCCTGCGCGTAGTAGGTCACGATGATGCTGGCGCCGGCGCGGCGAATTGAAACCAGAGACTCCATCATGACGCGCTCGCGGTCGATCCAGTTATTGCGGGCGGCGGCTTCGATCATGGCGTACTCGCCGGAGACCTGGTAGGCGGCCAAAGGCAGGTCGAAACGGTCGCGGGCGGCGGCAATCACGTCCAGATACGGCATGGCGGGCTTGATCATGATCATGTCCGCGCCTTCCTCGATATCAGCCTCAATTTCCCGCATGGCTTCACGGAGGTTTGCGCCATCCATCTGGTAGGAGCGGCGATCACCGAACTGGGGCGTGGAATCGGCAGCCTCGCGAAACGGGCCATAGAAGCCGGAAGCGAACTTCGCCGCATAAGAAAGGATAGGAGTATTGGAAAGTCCGGCCTGGTCGAGAGCCTTACGGATGGCGGCCACGCGGCCGTCCATCATGTCGGACGGGGCGATGATGTCTATGCCGGCGCGAGCCAGCGAGACTGACGCACGGGCGAGCAATTCGAGCGTGGGGTCATTGAGAATCTCGTAGTCGCCCCCGCCAGCGCCAGCTGCCGCAGCCAGCGTCTCGATGGCTTTCATCTTTTCTTCCGGCTTTACAGCGATGGCTGCCGCCCCCAGTGATTGCGGCGCTTGCGGCTTCCGCACCACGCCGCAATGTCCGTGGGAGGTGTACTCGCACAGGCAAACATCGCCCAGGATAATCAGGTTGGGGACTTCGCGCTTGATGGCGCGGGCGGCCTGCTGCACGATTCCGTTTTCTGCCCAAGCGCCGGTGGCGACCTCGTCCTTGGTCTCGGGCAAGCCGAAGAGTATGACGGCGGGAACGCCAAGGGCGGCGGTCTCGCGCGCCGTTTTCACGGCTTCATCCACCGAAAGATTGAAGACGCCTGGCATGGACCGCACTTCCTTGCGCACACCCTCGCCCGGGCAGACAAACAGGGGGTAGACAAAGGCCTCGGGCGTGAGCCGGGTCTCGCGAACCAGAGTCCGCAATTGGTCACTTTGGCGGAGGCGGCGGAGGCGTGTGACCGGGAAGGTCATGGGCTGATTCTAGCAGAGCCTCCGGCGGCCACGGCGGAGTCGAAAAGACTGCAGGTTGAGCTCGAAAGGCATAGAGGCTCCAGGATGTCCCGCCGTCGTTGCATCTTTACATCTTTGCTACGAGGTACTTTCGTAACGCTTTGTCTATTACGGGAACCTAACGGCCGCAAGCGCAACCACTAGAATGCGAAATGTCGTGTCAATTCTCATGATCTTTGGGCGTCGCCAGTGGCGGACCGCCGGTGTCGTCGGCATAACTCTGATCTATGCCTGCGTGTCGTTGAGCACGTCCGCCGGGTTCGGGTTGCTCGCCTTCGGGGACATCGCCCAATTTTCACTGCTGTTTCTTGCCTTTGTGTTGATGTCGGCGAACGCGGTCTCAAACCGCGGCCAGATCCGGCTATTTTGGGGTCTGATGGCGCTGGGTTGCCTGTTGTGGTCGGCCGATCTGGCGCTGTGGACGCTCTACGAGGTGATCCTGCGCCGGACTATTCCTGAGCCGTTTATCGGAGACGCGGTCCTCTTTGTTCACGTGGTTCCGTTCATGGCGGCGGTGGCGCTGCGTCCCCATCAACTGGAGGAACGGAAACTTTACTTCAGCACTTTGAACTTTCTGATGCTGCTGGTGTGGTGGGTCTTTCTGTACGCCTTCATCGTGTTCCCGGACGAGTATGTCGCGCTTAATGTTGCGGTCTACAGCCCGCATTACGATGTGCTCTACCTGGTGGAAAATCTGGCCTTTCTGGGCGTGCTCGGCATGCTGGAGTGGAACACGCGGGGGGCGTGGAAAGAGATCTACCGGAACCTGTTTGTGGCTTCGGGACTCTACGCCATCAGTTCGCTGGCGCTGAACATGGCTATCGCGCGCGGCCAATATCACACGGGCAGTCTCTATGACATCCCTTTCATCGCTTCGGTTTGCTGGATGATCTGGGCCACGCTGCTGGCGCGCGACTTGAAGCCGCCTTCTCAGCCCGCGCCGTCAGGGCTATCACGCTGGCAAATGTTCGCGCCGCGGCTGTCCATGCTGGCGATGCTTTCTTTTCCGGTGCTGGGATATTGGGCATGGTTTCTCGACACCGCGCCACCCCATCTTCGGCAGTTCCGGTTGCTGGTCACGCTGGTGGCGATGCTGGTGCTGGGCCTGTTCGTATTTCTTCGTCAATTGTTGATGGACAGGGAACTGGTACGGCTGCTCGAGGAATCGCGCTCCAGTCTGGAAAATATGAAGCGCCTGCAGACCGAACTGGTGCAGCGAGAGAAGCTGGCATCGCTGGCGCAACTGGTGTCGGGTGCGGCGCACGAGATCAACAATCCGCTAGCGGCGATCCTGGGATACTCCGAGTTGCTGGCAGCCCAGGCGGACCTGGAATCGAATCAGGCCAGCATGGCGCGCAAGATCGGCCAGCAGGCACGGCGCACGCGGGAACTGGTTTCCAGCCTGCTCAGCTTTGCCCAGCAGTCGCCGGGAGAAAAGACGCTGCTGGATATGGGTTCCGTCGTGCAACGGGCCCTGCAGATGAAAATGCTGCGCACGGAAAACAAGAACATTCATTTAGAAAACCGGATTGAACCCGACCTTCCGCAAATATGGGGCAACGTCAACCAGCTCTTTCAGTGTTGCGTGGAAATCATCGGAAACGCGATTGACGCCCTGGAAGAGGTGGGTGGCGGGACATTCTCTGTGAGCGTCATTCAGGAAGGGGATGAACTGGTGATGGAGTTTTCGGACTCCGGGCCCGGCATCCGCGATCCGCGGCGGATTTTCGATCCTTTCTATACCACCAAGGCTGTTGGCAAGGGTATGGGACTTGGGTTGAGCGTTACCTACGGAGTTGTGCAGGACCACCATGGACAGATCACTTGTGAGAACCGGCCTGAAGGAGGGGCGGTTTTCGAGCTTCGTTTTCCGGCGGCCAAACAGTCGGCTCCGAAAATTGCCGAGGCTGCCGGGGTTTAGGGTTTAGTTGTCAGATGGAGCGATTTCCTTTTGCGACCTTTGCGGAATCTCTTTGCGCACTTTGCGATTAAAATCTTTACCGCAAAGGTCGCAAAGGACCCCGCAAAGGTCGCAAAGAACAGCTCTCGCATTTCAAAGCTCACACCTTTCCGCGTGTCCCCATCTGGCTGGACCTTCTTGTAACATGACATCTGATGCAATCTTCGCTCATACACACGAGCGCTCGCGTGCTCGAATTCGAGTCGCTGCGAGACTTGATTCGGGGATATGCCCCTTCGCCGCTGGGGCAAGGTTGGATTTCAGCGCTATCACCCTCGGTCGATCGCCGCTGGATTGAAAATCAGCATCGGCTGACGACAGAGATTCGTGAGTTTCGCCGCGTCGGGGGCCGCTTCGAATTCTCCGGACTGCTGGATATTGCGACCACGGTCGAAAAGGCGCGCATTCACGGGGCGGTCCTTGAAACCACAGAGATTCGCGACGTGGTGCTGGTGGTAGACCGCGTCGCTGAATGGCGGGAGATCGCCCTGAGCCCGCCGGCGGCGATGAAAGTCGAGTGGACCGCGGTGGCCGAGCTTTCATCCGGCATCACCGACTTCACGGAGTTTCTGCGGGCATTTCGCAACAAGATCCAGCCTGACGGCACGCTCGAAGACCGCGCCTCGCCGGAACTGGCCCGAATCCGTCGCGAGATAGAACGGCAGAAAAGGACTATCCAGGAGTCATTGCGCGGGTATCTGCGCCGGCTGGCCGAAGGCGGCGCGGTGCAGGATGAGCTGATCACGATCCGGGGCGAGCGCTTCGTGATCCCGATCAAGGTCGAGCAGAAACGCCGGGTGCAGGGCGTGGTCCACGGCGCCAGTTCGAGCGGGCAGACGGTGTTTGTCGAGCCGCTGGAGACGATCGAACAGAACAACGAACTGGTACGCCTGCTGGATGACGAGTTGGCGGAGATCCATCGCATCCTGCTCGAGATGACGCGCCGGATCGGCGAGAACTCCGATGCGATCTTGAAGTCGGTGGCCGTGCTGGGTGAACTGGAAACTCAATTCGCCAAGGCGCGTTTCGCCGAGGACTACAACTGCGTACCCGTGGTCCTGGCTGAACCTGAGAGTTCGGGCCAGCAAGAACCACGTGGGGACAGCCGCCCCCGGCTGTCCGGGCCGAGCCCCGCTCGGCTGGTTCTGGTCAACGCCCGCCATCCGCTACTGGAGCGCAACCTCAAAGTCAAGGGTGGGCAGGTTGTTCCCATCACCATCGAACTCGAAGGCGCGAACCTTGAACTGGTCATCACCGGTCCAAACACCGGCGGAAAAACCGTTGCCTTGAAAACCGTGGGCCTGCTGGCCCTGATGGGGCAGTCCGGCATTCCAGTTCCTGCGGACCGCGCCGAGCTGCCCGTATTTGACTCGATGCTGGCTGATATTGGCGACTACCAGTCCATCGAGCAGAATCTTTCGACGTTTTCGGCCCACGTGACCAACATTGATTTCATCTCGCGGACCGCGACTGCAAAATCGCTGGTCTTGCTGGACGAACTGGGCTCGGCCACCGATCCGGAAGAGGGAGCGGCCCTGGCTGTTGCCATCGCCGAACACTTCCGGCGAATTGGGTGTATTACGGTGATCTCCACCCATCACACTTCGCTGAAAGTTTTCGGCGCCAACACGCCGGGGGTGGTGAACTCGTCGGTTGGATTCGATGAAGCCACACTGCAACCGACGTATGAGTTGAGGATCGGCGTGCCGGGGGCGTCGGCGGGCATCAACATCGCGCAGAGGCTGGGGCTGAACCCGACGATCATCGAGGCGGCGCGGTCGAAGCTGGGCACGCAGGCGCGGGATGTAGGTCAATTTCTCGACAGCCTGCATGCTGACCTCCGCGAAGCGGCGGCGGAGCGGCTTCGGCTCAAGGCCCGCGAGCAGGAACTGGAGCGGGAACGGGCGAGCCTGGCCGCCGATGGGCGCAGAGAGCAGCAGACAAAGATCAAAGAGATGGAGAAAAAGCTCGAGATCCTGCTGCGGGATTTCGAGTACCAGGCGCGGGAGATGGTGAATGCTGTCCAGGACCGGGCTTCGTCGCAAAAACTCTCAAAAGACGCCGAGCGGCGAATAGCCAAATTGCGGCGGGAATTTAGGGAGCAGTTCGATTCATCCGTGGTGGCGCATGCGACTGGGGCTGACCGGGGCGACCCCGATGCGCAGCCGCAAGTCGTAAAGCATGTCTCCGAGGGCGATACGGTCAAACTCAAGTCTGTGGGGCGTCCGGCGGTGGTCAGCCGCCGGGTGGATGAGAACCATTTTGAAGTTGAAATTGGCGCCATGAAGATGAAGATTGCGCGCGACGACATTGCGGAAGTGCTGTCGAAAGCGGCGGACTCGCCGGTGAAGGCGGCACGGGCGCGAGGCATCTCGGTTTCGCTGGAGAAAGAGAATGAGAGCGTGGCGTCCGAGATCAACGTGATCGGCCGCACCGTGGATGACGCCACCCGCGAAGTGGAAAAATTCGTGGACCGGGCATTTCTGGCTGGCTTGCCGAGGGTACGTGTGGTGCATGGCAGCGGAATGGGTATCTTGCGGAAAGCGTTGCGGCAATATTTGCAGAAGCATCCACATGTGGAATCGGTGACGGAGCCTCCGCAGAATGAAGGTGGGGGTGGGGCGACGGTCGTGGAGCTGCGGGTCTAGGTTTGTGGTAGCGATAGGGGTCCTCCTCCGCTCAGGATGACCGGGGACTCCCAATTTGGGAGAGCTTTTCGGAAATTTGTGACGTTCGTCACAGCCAAACTTCTCGGCTCTTTTTACCCTGTCATCCTGAGCGAAGCCGCTTCTTCGCTGGCGAAGAAGCGGAGAATCGAAGGACCCCTACAGCCTTATGCGCACCCGGCGGAGCTACTGCGTTTATATTGTGGGCAGCATTACGGGCACGTTATACATCGGAATGACGGGAAATCTGCACAAGCGGGTTTTTGAGCATAGGTTCCATCGCATTGAAGGTTTCACCGATGGATACGATGTCGAGCGCCTTCTTTATTGGGAGTCTTACGATGATGTTCACAAGGCGATCGGCCGCGAGAAGCAACTAAAGGGTTGGCGTCGGGAGAAGAAAGTTGTGTTGATCGAATCCATGAACCCGCAGTGGGTGGATTTGAGCGCAGAATGGTACCCATGGATGACGGAGTGTGCAGAGGGTAGGGGTCCTTCGACTACGGATGTGCGGTCGCAGGCGACCGCTCTTCCTCCGCTCAGGATGACAGGGGTTAAAGCGCGGTAGCGACCGGTTACTGCAAGCAGATCCTTTACTGCAAGCAGATCCTGACGTCCGAGGTCTGGCGCCCGAAGTCCGACGCCTGCAGTCTTCGTTGACAATATCCTCTACCGTACGTTATCTTTAAGTCTTTAGCAGTCCTGCGGTTGCCCGCCTGGTACCCTGCGCCTTCGGCGTTGAAGTGGATACTCAGCGGTCTTCTTCGTTTTTTTAATATTCTGGGAGACTCGTAATGTCAACCTATTTCCCCAAAGCGGGGGAAATTGTGCGCAAGTGGTACGTCGTGGATGCCTCGGGGCAGACGCTCGGCCGTCTGGCTTCACAAGTGGCCCGCATCCTCATGGGTAAAGAGAACCCGCGTTACACGCCGTTTCTCGATACGGGAGATCACGTCATCGTCATCAACGCCGAGAAGGTGAAGACGACCGGAATGAAGGCTGAGCAGAAGGTTTATCAGCATTACACGGGATATCCGGGCGGGTTGCGCACGGAAGAATTCCGTAAGCGCTTTGACCGCAAACCGGAGTTGATTATCGAAGAGGCGATCAAGCGGATGCTGCCCAAAAACAAGCTGGGCGGGCACATGATCAGTAAGCTGCAGGTTTATCGCGGCGAGAAGCATCCGCACGAAGCGCAGAAACCTGAAGTGCGATCGCTGGAGACGGTGAAAGCGTAAGACGGTTTCTAGTTTCTGGTTTCTAGTTTTAAAAGCACGAAGGTCTGCAATTCTTTTGAAAGGTTGAGCACCGGTTGGCTGAAAGCTGACGGCTGAGTGCTGATAGCTAAATGGCAGAGTTAGTTCAATATTACGGTACGGGGCGGCGCAAGTCGGCGATTGCGCGCGTTTATCTGCGTCCGGGCAGCGGCGACTTCAAAGTCAACGGACGTCCTTTTGAGCAATATTTCGTGACCGAGTCGCAGCGCTCGAGCGCGCGGCAGCCCTTGCTTTCGACCGAGACGGCGGCGACGTTCAACGTTCTCGCCCGGGTCAGCGGCGGCGGGGTGAACGGCCAGGCGGATGCGGTGAAACTGGGTATTGCCCGCGCTCTGATGCTGTTCAACATCGAACTCCGCAAGAAGCTCAAGGCGGAAGGCATGGTCAGCCGCGATTCGCGTTCGAAGGAACGCAAAAAGTACGGGCAGAAGGGTGCTAGGAAGCGGTTCCAGTACAGCAAGCGGTAAGTGGATCGGTCCGAGCAAGGCGAGATTCCTCGCTCCGCTCGGAATGACAAGGTTGGTGGGTTGGTCTTTGCTGACGACTGACGACTAACGACTGGTTTAAAGGGTGTTCAAATTCTTCCTGCGCCGTACCGGTGCGGGGCGGGAATGGCAATCGGGAGCAGCTGCAAGGCATGCGAACGATGCAGACCAAATGAGGAGGTTGATTGGCTAACATTACCATGAAGGAGTTGCTCGAAGCGGGAGTTCACTTCGGGCATCAGACCAAGCGCTGGAATCCCAAGATGAAGGAATACATCTTCGGAGAGCGCAACGGGATTTACATTATCGACCTGCAGAAGACGCTCAAGATGTTCAAGGAAGCGTCGAAATTCGTGTCCGATCTGGCCGCGGCGGGCAAAATTGTGTTGTTTGTGGGCACCAAGCGACAGGCCCAGGACGCCATCGCGGAAGAGGCCACGAAGTGCGGGGGCTTCTACGTGAACCAGCGCTGGTTGGGTGGATTGCTCACCAACTGGGTGACCGTCCAGAAGTCGGTCAAGCGGCTTAAGGAACTCGACGAGATGGCCACGGATGGCCGCTACGAGCTGCTGCCCAAGAAAGAAGTCATCAAGCTGGAGCGCGAGCGCAAGCATCTGCAAGCCAACCTGGCGGGCATCAAGAACATGAGCCGGTTGCCGGACGCGATCTTCGTGATTGACTCAAACAAAGAGCAGATCGCTGTACGGGAAGCCCGCAAGCTGGGCATCCCCGTGGTCGCCGTGGTGGATACGAACTGCGATCCCAGCGAAGTGGATTACGTGATTCCGGGCAACGACGACGCGCTACGCGCGATCCGTTTGTTCGCCTCCAAGATTTCCGATTCAGTCGCCGAGGGCGCGCAACTGATGACGGACAAGCAGGCTGCTGATATGGCCGCGGCTGTGTACACCGAACCCGAGGCGGTTCCGGCGGCAGAGGCGGCAGAGGAACTTGCTGCCGCGGGCGCTGCCGAAGCCGGTTCCGAGGACATCAGCATGGAAGATGTTTTGGGCAAGGGAGTGCGCAAGCAGCCCGTGGCCGCCGCGGAAGCCGTGGACGAAGACGTTCCGCAGGTTGAAACTCAGACGTATTAACCGTCGTCGGTCTTCAGTCGTCGGTCGTCAGCAAAATCATCACGAGCCGGCAGTTTCGAGCCCGCAAAGTTCCTGGCTTTAACCCTTGAGGGGAAATCAGACCCGCGCGGGTCGTCCGGCGCGGGTCAAAGTTTGTAAGGACAGTCATCAGTCGTCGGTCTTCAGCTTGACCCTCGAACCCATGGATCGAACTGACGACTGAAGACTGAGGACTGAAGACTATTTTTATGAGCACAACTACCGTGAATATTTCTGCTACCCAAGTGAAAGAGCTCCGGGAAAAGACCGGAGCGCCGATGATGGACTGCAAGCATGCTCTCACCGAGGCCAAAGGAGATCTGGAGCAAGCGGTTGTCCTGCTGCGCAAAAAGGGCATTTCTGTGGCCGGCAAGAAAGCCAGCCGGGTGACCAAGGAAGGCGCGGTTGCGAGCTACATTCACGCCGGAGGCAAGATCGGCGTCCTCGTGGAAGTGAATTGCGAGAGCGACTTTGTGGCGCGCACCGACGATTTCAAGGAACTGGTGCACGACATCGCGATGCACATCGCGGCCAGCGACCCGAAATTCGTGCGCAAGGAAGACGTCACGCCGGAGTCCTTCGAGCGCGAGAAGGACATTTACCGCGCCCAGGCCGCTGCGACCGGCAAGCCGCCGCAGGTGGTGGAGAAGATCGTAGAAGGTAAGATGAGCAAGTTTTACGAAGAGGTCTGTCTCATGGAGCAGCCCTTTATCCGCGACCAGACGGTCAGCATTGGGCAGCTGGTTGCCGCCAAAATCGGCAAGCTGGGCGAGAACATCGCGGTGCGCCGGTTCGCGCGCTTCAAGGTGGGCGAGGTGGGCGCGACGGTTGCGTTTACCACTTCCAGTGCGGAAGATGGCGGCGAGGCTGCGGCTCCGGCGGCGAAATAGGGCGTCGCTAGCTTTCGTTTTGATACGCCGTTTTCGATGCAATGTTTAGGCCGAGGGCACGATGCCCTCGGGACAGCCGGCGAGACGTCGGCGCTACAAACTACCATGTCGACTCCGGTGTTCAAACGCATTCTGCTCAAACTCTCGGGCGAGGCCCTGGCCGCGAACCAGGGCTTCGGCGTGGATCCCTTGCGCATCCATGAAATCGCGGCTGAATTGGCGGACGTCCACTCTCTCGGCATTCAGATCGCGATCGTAGTCGGCGGAGGGAATTTCTTTCGGGGCGTCGCCCAGCAGGCGCGCGAGATGGATCGGGTCTCGGCCGATCACATGGGTATGCTGGCCACCGTGATCAACGCCCTGGCCCTCCAGGACGCCCTGGAAAAACAGGGCATTCACACCCGGGTGCAGTCGGCGATCGAGATGAACCAGGTGGCCGAGCCTTTTATCCGTCGCCGCGCCATCCGTCATATGGAGAAGGAGCGGATCGTGATTTTTGCCGGCGGCACCGGCAACCCTTATTTTTCGACTGACACGGCCGCATCCCTGCGGGCCATGGAAATCAAGGCGGACGCGATCCTCAAAGCCACAAAGGTGGATGGCATCTACGATGCCGATCCGATGCTGGTGAAAGACGCCAAGAAATTTGCCGAGATCAGCTACATGGAAGTGTTGAAGCGGGGACTCAAAGTGATGGATTCGACTGCCATCTCCCTGTGCAAGGACAATAACCTGCCTATTATCATTTTTAATCTCAACCAGCGTGGGAATATCCGGAAAGTTGTGATCGGCGAGAAGATCGGATCGCTGGTGAGCGCTTAAAGCGGGCCACGGATTTTCACGGACTTGCACGGATTTAGTTCATGACCTTTGCCTTCTTTGCGGCACCCCATGCGAACTTTGCGGTTCACGATTTCAATGACTTGCACCAACATCAAGACCCTATAACCGCAAAGTGCGCCAAGACGCCGCAAAGGTCGCAAAGAAAATCCAACACAGGTGATTTCTCTGAGCCATGCAAGCCTGCTTTTCGAGCTGCACGGTTTATAATTCAGCGTTTGAATTTGAGCCGTCAACGGAGTTAATCATGGCTGATGCCGGTCCACTTAGAGATATTCGCGTTCAACTCAAAACGCGGATGGATAAAGCAGTGGAAGATTTTCGCAAAGCGATGGCTGCCACGCGCACCGGGCGCGCCTCGGTGCATATGCTGGATGCGGTCAGCGTGGACTACTACGGTTCGCAGATGCCGCTGAACCAGATTGCCCAGGTACACGCACCCGAGCCGCAGCTCATCACTGTGCAGCCCTTCGATCCCTCTTCACTGGCGGCCATCGAGAAGGGCATCCGCACCGCCGATCTGGGCCTGAATCCGATGAACGATGGCAAGATCATTCGCGTGCCGGTGCCGCCTCTGACCGAAGAACGTCGCAAAGATATGGTCAAGCATCTTCACAAAATGCTGGAGGAGCATCGCACCGCGGTGCGCAATATTCGCCGCGACGGCAACGAAGCCATTAAGAAGGCCACCAAGGACAAGAAAATCGCTGAAGACGACGAGAAGCGCGCGATGGACGAAATCCAGAAACTGACGGATGACGAAATCAAGAAGATGGAAGAGATGAGCAAGGGGAAAGAGAAGGAAGTGATGGAGATTTAGGACCAGACGTCGGACTTCAGCCCTCGGACCTCAGCCGGGTTTTTTGGGGTGACCGCACCCGCTGATGCGGTCCCACGTCCCTTGTGCTTTTTCCTGTAACTCGATCTCCACTGCTCCTCTTCATCAATCAGATAACGACCAAACCCCCCGCCCAAGCAGAGCTTGGACGGGGCACCCTCTGGATTCGAGATAGCCCCCTTCTCGGTTGTATTCCTTCGGTCGTAATGCCTCCGAAACCCGTGTCCAGAGCGGGAATTACTTAGGTACTCTGTCCACAAGTAACGCAACTTCTTTAGGCTGGGAGTGTTTTCATCCCCGTACCACAAATTCGTCGATTTTCAGAATTCAGGAGTTTGCCATGAAACGGTTTCTGGCGCTTTCTGCGCTTCTGGCGTTGTGCGGTGTGAGCATGATGGGTTGCGGTGGCGGAGCGGGCTCGACTCTTTCCACCAATCCGCAAGCGGGAGCAGTTTTCGTTACGGGAGAGGATGCGCCGCTTCCGTCCGTGGTGAGCCTGAATCTAACGATCAATTCCATTACGCTTACCGGTGCGAGCAATTCTCCGCAACTGGTTTCGTCCCCCATTACCGTCGACTTCGCTCGACTGGTCGGTCTGCGCGCTCCGCTGGCGTTCAATGCGGTCCCGCCTGACACCTACACCAAAGCGACTTTTGTGCTGTCAAGCCCGGTCATCAACTTCCTGAGTGCCGTCAATCCCCCGCAGGTGAGCACATTGAACGGGACATTTACCAATCCGACCAGCACCAATCCTCAGACCACATCCGTCGTGGTGACCTTTCCTACGCCGATGGTGGTGGGCGCGAGCGGCCTGGCTGGAATGCATACCGAATTTGATATTCGTCAATCGCTGGTAGTGGACAGCACCGGTCAGATCACTGGCGTAATCAATCCGGTGATGTTCATTGAAGCAGTAAAGGCGACCAATCCGGAAGGACAGATTACCGATCTCACAGGCACGATTGTTTCTGTGAATGTTCCCGGTAATTCATTCCTCATGCAGGGACCGTTCGGACATCAGTTCACGATTGATGTGGATGGCAGCACTGACTACAACGGCGGTTTCACTCTGGCTACTCTGCCCACGTCGGGCGGATTTGTCGCTCTGCAGGGCACCGTGCAGATGGACGGCAGCATTCTGGCGAGCGACGTGGAATTCATTACCACGGACCTGGCTTTTATCTCCGGCCGCATTCTGGCCCTGAACCCGACTTCGGGACCGGTGCAGACCGTCACCCTGTGGGTGGGCGAAACGGTGGGGACTTCGGGTCTGATCGACACCGTTCAGACGGTGGATGTCAGCGCCGTCTCGAACTATGCCATCTGCTTCTTCAACAACAGCTGGTTCAGTCCGAACAATCTGTTTGGCAATTCTTCGATGCTGGTGGGCCAGCGAATCTTCATCGGGGGCACTTTCAACAGCAGCACGTTCACTCCGAGTTACATCTCGTTGCGACGCCAGGGCGTGTACGGGCTTACTGTCCCTGGCAGCGTGACGGTGACCAGTGGCAATGCCGGCAACTTCCAGCTTCTGAACACCGGGCTTCTGGGCCTTTCGCTCGGCGGACCGCTGACCGTTAATACGGGAGCGGGGACTGTGTTCTTCCAGGGCAACAGCAATACCTTGTCGCTCACCGATCTGCAGACCGCGAGTGCTACGGTCTCGGTGCCGGTCGTGGCGCGGGGGTTGGTGCTGAAAGATTCGGTCAGCGGCGACCCCGTGTTGTGGGCGCATCGCGTGCGGGAGACGCAAACCGCGCAATAGTTGCGAGCGTGTGATACTCCAGCGGGCGGCCACAAGCCGCCCGTTTTCTTTTTGGCCTTATAATCGAGTCACCATGAAGAAGGTTGTCCACGCCGCCTGTCCGCACGATTGTCCTGATGCGTGCGGAGTCTTGATCACGGTGGAAGACGGGCGGGCTACCCGGATTCAGGGGGACCCGGCGCATCCGGTGACTCGCGGCTTTCTGTGCGCGAAGGTGGCTAAGTATCTGGATCGGGTGTACTCGCCGGATCGGGTGCTGTTTCCTATGCGGCGGGTGCGGGCCAAGGGTCCAGTTGCGGGCGGGGGCGCCCGCGCCACACAAGCCTTTGAACGCATCACCTGGGATGAGGCTCTTGATGAAATTACCTCGCGATTCCGCGCGATTGTTTCGGTTTTCGGCAGCGAGGCCATTTTGCCGTACTCCTACGGGGGCACGCTGGGGGCGCTCAATGGTGCGTCCATGGACCGGCGATTCTTTCATCGCCTGGGAGCTTCGCAACTGGCCCGCAACATTTGCTCGGCGGCGGGCGAGGCCGGGTTGAAGTCGGTTATCGGCATCAAGATGGGCACCGATACGGAGCAGTTCACGAACTCGCGTTACATCATCGCGTGGGGCGCGAATATTCACGGCAACAACGTTCATTTGTGGCCGTTCATCTCGGAGGCGCGCCGTAAAGGGGCCAAGTTGGTCGTGATTGATCCCTACCGCACGCGTACTGCTGCCTGCGCGGACTGGTACTTACCCATCAATCCTGGGACCGACACCGCGCTGGCGCTGGGCATGATGCATGTCATCATCAGCGAGGGTTTGCACGACGCAGAATACCTTGCCCGCTATACCGTGGGATTCGATCAGCTGCGGGAAACGGTTCAGGAATACCCGCCGGAACGAGTCGAGAAGTGGACTGGGATTGCGGCGTCCGACGTGGTCAAGCTGGCCCGCGAGTATGCCACCACGCATCCCGCCGTGATTCGATTGAACTATGGCATCCAGCGCTCGGAGGGTGGGGGCATGGCTACGCGCGCCGTCACCATGCTGCCTTGCGTTATCGGCTCGTGGAAGGAAGTTGGCGGCGGGCTTCAGCTTTCTACCAGCGGCGCATTCGGGTTGAATCGCGACGCGCTGGAGCGGACCGACCTCATGGATAAGGCGCTGGGACGGCCTGCGCGCACCGTGAACATGGTGGAACTAGCCAGGGCGCTGAACACCCTGGAAGATCCCCCGATTAGAGCCCTCTTCGTTTACAACTCGAATCCGGCGGCAGTTTGCCCCAACCACAACCAGGTCATTCGAGGATTACAGCGTCCGGATTTGTTCACCGTGGTGCATGAGCAGTTCTTTACCGACACCGTTGACTATGCCGACATTGTTCTGCCTGCGACCACCTTTTTCGAGCACAAAGACCTGCAGGGAGCCTACGGGCATTACTACCTGCAGATGTCGCACGCGGCCATCGACCCCCTGGGCGAGTGCCGTTCCAACGTCGAGGTGTTTCGCGCTTTGGCCGGTCGCATGGGATTTGCCGAGGAATGCTTTGGTGAATCTGTGGATCAGATGATTGATGCGGCGCTGCGCTCGGACAATTCCCGGTTGCGGGGGATTGATCGCGATCGGCTGGAGCGGGAAGGGCATGTCAGGCTTAATTTTGAACCGCAGTTGTCAGATTCCGGTTCTCCGTTCTCAGATTTTTTGCCGTTTGCGACCGGCAAGTTCGGCACTTCGAGTGGCAAGGCTGAACTGTATAGTGAAGATCTCAAAGCCCAGGGACTCGATCCGGTCGTGGCGTTTACCCCGCCCGAGGAATCGCGGCATGGTTCGCAGGCGCGGGAGTTTCCGCTGGAGTTGCTGGCCCGCAAGGCGGACAACTTTCTGAATTCTACGTTCTGCAATGTGCCGGTGGTCCGGGAGATGGAGGAAGCCGGCCTGTTGGAAATGAGTGCGGCCGATGCCCGGACCCGTCGTATCGTCGATGGCGACATGGTACGCGTCTTCAACCGGCGCGGAGATATCATGCTGCGAGCGCGGGTGGACGGCGCGGTACAGGCGGGCGTGGTCTCGGCCAAGCTGCACTGGGCCAAGTTGAGCTCGGGGAACCGCAACATAAATGTCCTTACTTCGGAAAAACTTACGGACCTAGGCAACTCCGCTACGTTTTATTCCGTCTTGGTTGAAGTAGAGCTTTTTGAACCCTCTCCGAGGCATGGGGACGGTTTGGACGGTCTCCACGGCTCTACCGTATAATTGCCACTTTCCTACTCCCAGGTTCCGAGGTCGTAACGATTCTTCGTTTTCATCAGGATAGCCCTGTAGTGACGAGGAGTTGGTCGGACCGTCTCCGGCCTGCTCTGGCGGGTGCATCGCCTTCATCTTCTTCAATCATAAAGATTTGTAAAGCACGCTGGCCTATCTTCTGCCTGGTCTTTCTGGTGCTGTGTTCGGCGGGTTGGGGACAGCAGGAAATCATCACGGAGATTGTAATTCACGGAAACCGGAGGATTCCGGCAGAGACCGTCCGGGGACGCATTTTTACCCGCGCCGGCGATGTTTATGACGAGGCCGCCCTGGACCGCGACTTCAACTCCTTGTGGAACACGGGGTATTTCGAGGACATCCGATTCGAGCGCGAGCAGACCCCCAAGGGCTGGCGCATTCACGTTTACGTCAAAGAGCGTCCCACGATCAGCGAAATTGAGTACCTTGGGCTGAACTCGGTCTCGAAAAGTGACGTGCTTGACCGCTTCAAGGAGCGCAAGGTCGGACTCTCTCCGGAGAGCCAATACGATCCCACCAAGGTCAAAAAAGCCGAGGTCACGATCCGGGAGCTGCTGTCCGAGCACGGCCGCCAGTTTGCCACCGTGCGTACCGAGGTCCGGCCCATTCCGCCGGCCAAGGTGAGTGTCACGTTTGTGGTAAAGGAGGGCCCGAAAGTCACCGTCGGCAAGATCACATTCATCGGCAACAAGCACGTCAGCTCGCGCATTCTTCGTGGCGCCATGAAGAACCTAAAGCCAATCGGCATCCCGCATTCGATTTTTCTCGAAAACCTCTTTGCCAAGACCTACGACGCCACCAAGCTGGACGAGGACACGGAACGGGTGCGAGCGGAATTTCAGAACCGCGGTTACTTCAAGGTCGTGGTGCAGGACGCCAAGGCTCAGATCCATGACACTGGCCGGCCGGGCTTTCATATTCCGCTGCTGATGAAGGGACCAGGCAAGGCAGTGGACATCACGATTCCGATCGATGAAGGGGAGCAGTATCGGCTGGGCGAGATCACGTTCAACGGGAACAAGGAGGTCACCAACGTCAAAGCCCTGCGCTCGCTGTTCCCTATGAAAGACGGCGATATTTTCTCGCGGGAAAAGGTGGCCAAGGGGCTGGACAACTTGCGTAACGCCTACCGTGAGCTCGGCCACATCAACTTCACTTCCATCCCCAACACGACCTTCGACGAAGACAAGAAGCTGGTGAATCTTTCCATTGATCTGGATGAAGGCAAGAAGTTCTATGTCCGTCGCATCGAGTTTGCCGGCAATACCACGACCCGTGACAAAGTCATCCGGCGCGAGGTGGCGCTGGAAGAGGGACAGGTTTACGACGAGCGGCTTTGGAAGCTGAGCCTGCTGCGGCTCAATCAGCTGGGGTACTTCGATCCGTTGAAGCCGGACGACCCGAACGTCACGGAAACTCACCTGGACGAAAAGAACGGCACAGTGGACCTTACACTGAAGGTCCATGAGAAGGGCAAGAACAGCATCGGACTGAACGGCGGCGTGAGCGGCCTGGCCGGGGCCTTCATCGGGATCAACTACAGCACCAACAACTTCCTGGGACAAGGTGAGACGCTGGCGATCCAGACCAGTATCGGTAACAGCCAGCGCATTCTATCGTTCAGTTTCACCCAGCCCTACCTTTTTGATCGCCCGATCCAGGGAGGCTTTTCGATCTTTGCCCAGAAATACAACTACAACCAGGCGCGACAGGAAGCCATCCTCACCGGACAACAGGTGAACATCCCCAACGCCTTTCTGAACAACCTGCAGAATTACACCCAGTCCAGCGCGGGCTTCACCGGTTCACTCAGCTACCAGTTGCACCATTCCTTCAAGCGCATAGGAATCACCTACTCTTTCGACCGGTCGTCCATTGTCGCGGTGAGCGATGCCTCTAAGATATTGTTCACCGACCTGGCGTTTCGCGGAATCAGCGGCCCCAACTCGCTGAGCGGAATCGTCACCAGCAAGATTCTTCCCAGCTTTTCGTTCAGCACGATTGACAGCCCGATTTCACCCAAGCGTGGGACCAGCGTATTTTTCGGCGGAGAAATTGCTGGGCTGGGCGGTACGGTACGGTCGTTGCGCCCGATTGTTCAGTACAAACACTTCAAGCCGGTGCAGAAGGGCCGCAACACTATCGGATTCAACGTGCAGGGATCTTTCCTGGCCGGTTATGGCGGAGTGGTGGCGCCGCCCTTTGAGCGTTTCTATCTTGGCGGCGAAAATGACATCCGCGGTTTTGATATTCGTTCTGTGTCTCCGGTGGCGTTTCTTCCAAGCAAGACCAGCATCATCCTGCGTAACCCGGACGGCACCGTCGTCCCCAAAGACCCGGCCAATCCGCTTCGTGGCAGCTACACGGTTCCGGTGCCGGTGGAGCAGATCGTGTTTCCAGGCGGCGATGCGAGCCTGGTGACGAACCTGGAATACCGGATCACCATCGCCGGGCCGGTGGCCCTGGCGCCGTTCATGGACGTGGGAATGAACCCTATTGTGAGAGGGTCGCAGCTGCGCATCAATGCCGGGCAACTTGCCGACATCAACAACACGGTGTTTGGATGCCCCGCGCTCGATATCGCGCTGAACTGCACGGGTGGCCACCAGCAGATACCTCCGTTCTCCCAAAATCTGCAAATCGTTAGCAATTCCAACTGGGTTCCGAGAATGTCCACGGGGCTGGAAGTGCAGGTCTTTTTGCCCATCATCAACGCACCGTTCCGCGTCTATTGGGCCTATAACCCGCTGCGCCTGGACAACATAACCCGGGGTCCGGTGCCGATCACACGCGACATGTTCCCACCGGGAGCGGCGGGAGACTTCACGTTCGAGCAGGCCGCCCGAAGTCTCACGCCGGAGTATCAACTGCGCGAGCCGCGCAAGACGTTCCGCTTCAGCGTGGCGACAACGTTCTAAGGGCAGTCCTCGGTCGTCAGTCGTCAGCCTGACTGCTCTCGCCCGGAAAGACAACGTTTCGCGCTTGATTGGCTGACGACTGAAGACCGACGACTGACGACTGTTTGACCTTGGGCAGAGGCTGTACCTATAATGGAGGTATCCACGCCCTGAGAAAAGCAGCCAAACGGGGTGGTCACCACGCCGCTTCAGGTTCGGCGTGAGGCGCTGGGAACTCCGGCCCAGCCTCTTCCGTTGACAGCAAACGGTCGGGTTCGTGCTGAGACGCGGCCAGCATTGGCAGGTACAAAAAATCTAAGCGATTTCCCGGGATAAATTCCAAGGAGTTCAAAATCAACCACATGACAAGCAAGTTCGCGCGATTTCTTATGTCCACCGTGTTCGCTGCATCGGTCGCAGCCATGGCCCAGTCCGCTGCGTTGCCCGCCGCCCCGAGCGCCGCAGCCAGCAATGCCGACGCACCTCCCGCTGCCATCAGCGCTACGGGAACCAGGACGGGGACGGTCAATGTCGAGCAGGCGATTTTCGCCACCAACGAAGGCCAGCGTGATTTCGAAGCTTTGAGCAAGAAGCTTGAACCCAAGCAGACCGAGCTCAAGGGTCAGAATGACGAAGTCGAGAGCCTGAAGAAACAGCTCAATACCCAGGGCGAGAAGCTCAACGATGAGAGCCGGGCGACGCTGGTAAAACAAATTGAGCAGAAGCAGAAGTCTCTGGAGCGGTCAGTACAGGATGCGCGCGACGATGCCCAGAACCAGCAGAACGAGATCGCGCAGCGCATTCTGCAGAAGCTGGGGCCCATGCTGGTAAAGTACGCCGCGGAAAACGGTTTCGGCGTGATCATCGACACCTCGCAACCGTGGCCGAACGGACCGGTGCTTTGGTCTGGCCCGGCCGTGGACATCACGCGGCCCATCGTTGAGCTTTACAACGCCCAGTCTGGCGTGCCCGCACCCGCGAGACCTGCCGGAGCGAAGCCCGCTGCGCCAGGGACCAAGCCGGCGACCACCGCGCCAAAGCCGGCGACTACTGCACCAAAAGCGCCAGCCACTCAACCAAAATAGTTCGCGACACCTGGTGTCGTGAAGAAGTTCCCACAGGCCGCGTGCACAACGCGGCCTTTTTTCTTTTCATCGTTTTCTCTCGCATGCGTCTGAAGGCGGACTCTCCGGTGTCCTTACACGTAGTCGTGTTCACATCGAGGAGGACACCATGTTTGCCGATTTCTCGCCGGATTCCGAGTGGTCGAATCATTCTCACCGGGGATGGACAACGCTGATCTCTTTTGCTGTGCAGGCAGGCGCCGTGGGCTGCCTGCTTCTGTTGCCTCTGTTCTACACCGAAGGACTGCCGAGGCTCGCCTTACTCGCGCCGCTGCTTGCGCCTGCGCCTCCGCCGGCGGCCCCGCCAGCACCGCGTCCCAATTCGCCTGCGACTCCACAAAGCAACCTGATGGGAGACAGGCTGGTAAGTCCTCCCGTGATCCCGACTGCGGTAGCGATGGTCACCGACACCGAGCCGCCACCGCCGATGATCGACCCCGGCGTAGCCGGCGTGCGCGATGGAACCGGCGATTCAAATGCACGGGGCACCGTCCTCAATTCCGTGCTTGGCTCCGACCTGGCGCTGCCTCCACCTCCGCCCGCCGTCCATCACCCTCCGGTCTCGCACATGATGGAAGGGAACCTGGTCCATCGCGTCCAGCCGGACTATCCACCGTTGGCGAGGCAGGTCCGAGTTCAAGGCCTGGTGGTCCTGCGAGCGACGATCAGCCGGGAAGGCGCCATCGAAGACCTGCAGGTATTGAGCGGCCATCCCATGCTGGTGAAGGCTGCAGTTGAGGCGGTGCGGCAATGGCGATACCGCCCCTATGTCCTTAACGGCGAGCCGGTGGAAGTGGAGACTGAGGTGAAGGTGAACTTCGTCTTGTCGGGCGGTTAGCTTTCCGCAAACTCGGGAGTAGCACAGGCGTAACCTCGCGACCCCTGCTGCGCCCGCTATAATCGGCCCAGTGGCTACCGCTGAAATTGTGAAACGGACCGCGACCCGTCCCACCTGGGCCCAAGTGTCGCTGGAGAACCTGCGCTACAACTTCGGCGTGGTGCAGCGCCACATCGGAGCGGGGATCGCGGTTTGCGCGGTGGTGAAGGCGGATGCGTACGGCCACGGTGCCACGGAATGCGCGCGGGCGCTGGAGGAAGAGGGAGCGCGCTGGCTGGGCGTGACCTCGCTTGATGAAGCGATTCCGCTGCGGGATGCCGGGATTCGCCCACGCATCCTGCTGATGACGGGATTCTGGCGAGGCGAAGAAGAGGAAATCATTCGTTTGCAACTGACGCCCACGGTTTGGGAGCCGGGGCAGGTCGAGTTGCTGGAGAAGGCCGCCGCCGGCCTGGGTTTGCCGAGACTTCCTGTTCATCTGAAAGTAGATACCGGGATGGGCCGGCTGGGCGTCGATCCGGAGGATTTGTACCAGGTTGCCTCCGCCTTGAAGTTGTCGCCGCATCTGCTGCTGGAAGGTCTCTCCACACACCTGGCTTCTTCCGAAGTGCTGGACGCGCCTTCCGTCAACGACCAGTTGCAGAAGTTCGAGCAGGTACGGAACTTGCTTCGTAACGAGGGATTTGATCCGCCGCTGGTGCATGTGGCCAACACCGGCGCTGTCATTTCAAGACGAGAATCATGGAACACCATGGTGCGCCCGGGAATTGCCCTGTATGGCTATCACTTGCCCTTTGAGCGGGCGGGAAGGGAAGTCAGCGGCAGCAAGCTGCGGCTCGGCGTCAAGCCGGTGCTGACCTGGAAGACCCGAATCCTCTCGCTGCGCGACGTGCGTGCCAACCAGGCCCTGGGATACGGCGGCACCTATGTGACCAAGGCCGCGGCGCGAATTGCGGTGCTTCCCGTAGGGTACGCCGACGGACTCAATCGCGCGCTGTCATCGCGCGGACGGGTGATTGTGCGGGAACACTACGCTCCCATTGTGGGCCGCATTTCAATGGACCTTACGCTGGCAGACGTTACCGGTCTGCCCGGAGTTTCAGTCGGCGATGAAGTGATCCTGCTAGGCGCACTGGACGGTTTGAACGTGGACGCTCGCGAGCACGCCGAACTGGCCAATACGAATGTGTACGAAATTCTTTGCGCGATTTCGAAGCGGGTGCCGCGGAAGTATAGCTAGTCGCTGGTCGGCAGTCGTTGGTCGTTGGCCACCCCTCCTCAATCCTCTTGAGTTGACTACAGGCTGTGTGGGGCCGGGTCTTCGACCCGGCCGGGCCGAGCGCAGCTCGGCAGCGGTTTACTCTTCCACAATTTTAGCGATGCAAACTTGCCGTGGCTTCGCCACGGCCTGGGCGGGTCGAAGACCCGCCCCCACACGGCCTGTGGTGCACTCCGACTACCGCCCTCACCACCTGGATGCTGATTACAGCTCTCCGCTGCAGACACGCTGACCTACCCGCTCCCCCTTTGTTATGCTGATTTATCAATGCCTTCCCGTTACCAGCAGTGGATGTATGACTGGGAGACCCGGCTCACGTCGGTGGACAACAACCGCGTGGTGCGCCCGCTGGAGTGGGGCGTCGAGTGGGCGCGGGGTTGGCCGTGCCGTAACGGCTTTGCTCCCGGATATGACCCCGGGAGAGCCGATTCCGAAAGGTTCCTGCGCGAGTACAACCGGCGAATTGTCGCGTCGAGCGACGAGTTCTACTCGTACAAGACGCCTTCGGATTTTCGCCTTGAGCGTAGGGAAATCCAGGTCTTCAGCACGCGGCGAGGTGCCGGATCAGAAGTTGGAGGAGAAGGTCCGCGGCACGCACGCTGATTTTCTGCGCTTTACTTCGCCGGTCCACACACCATACCCGGAAAACAACCTGGTGAACGCGCGCTGGTTTCCGGCCCGCGGGCGGCGAGCGGTAGTGCTGCTGCCGCACTGGAATTCCGACGCGATCGCCTACACCGGACTGTGCCGGGTGATGAACCTGATGGGAATCGCGGTGCTGCGTTTGAGCATGCCGTATCACGATATCCGCATGCCGGCGGATACGCGGCGCGCCGACTATGCCGTTTCCGCCAACGTCGGGCGCACCCTCGATGCCTGTCGCCAGGCGGTGGTTGACGTGCGCTGCTGCCTGGACTGGCTGGAGCAGCAGGGCTATAGTCGGCTGGGTATCCTGGGCACGAGCCTGGGTTCGTGCTATTCGTTTCTTGCCGCGGCGCACGATCCGCGTATTCGCGTGGCCGCATTCAATCATGCGTCAACGAACGTCGCCGACGTGGTCTGGCACGGACAGTCCACACGCCACATACGCCAGGGCCTGGAAGCACAACTTGATCTCGAGCGGCTGCGAGTACTGTGGAGCGGCATCAGCCCGATTTCTTACTTTGAGCAATTCGCCCGCTGGCCCAAGAAGTCGCTGATCATTTACGCGAAGTACGACATGACATTTTTGCCCGAGCTGTCGCGCGACGCCGTAGCGGAGTTTGAACGTTACGAACTCGACCACAAGGTTGTCGTATTGCCCTGCGGCCACTACACCACCGGCGAGACGCCGTACAAATACATGGATGGATGGCAACTGGTTTCGTTTCTGCGGACGGCGTTTGAGAGCTAGCAATTAGCAATTGGCAATCAGCATTTGGCACCTGCCCTTGCGCTCAGCCCTAATTGCCAAGTGCCAATTGCCAATTGCTTGTTTAGAATGATTGCAGAGAGTTCAACCATGAAAACTGACCGCATGTCCCTCCCGCTCAATGAAGTCGATCCCCAGATTGCCACAGCCATCGATAACGAGGTTCGCCGCCAGCATGAAGGCCTGGAGTTGATCGCTTCCGAGAACTTTGTCAGCGAAGCCGTGCTCGAGGCCATGGGTTCGGTCTTCACCAACAAATATGCTGAAGGCTATCCCGGCAAGCGCTACTACGGCGGCTGCGAGTTCGCTGACGTGGTGGAGGATTTGGCGCGGGAGCGGGCCAAGAAGCTGTTTGGGGCAGAACATGCGAACGTTCAGCCCCATGCCGGGTCCCAGGCCAACATGGAAGCATTTGCGGCGGTGTTGCAGCCGGGCGATACCATTCTTGGGCTCAATCTGGCCCACGGCGGCCATCTCACGCACGGCCATCATCTGAATTTTTCCGGCAAGACTTATCGCATCGTTCCCTATGGGGTGACCAAGGAAAGCGAAACCATCGACTACGACGATTTAGAGAAACTGGCTGAGAAGGAACGGCCGAAGCTGATCATCGGCGGGGGCAGCGCTTATCCTCGAATCATCGATTTTGCCCGCATGCGGCAGATTGCCGACAAAGTTGGCGCGCTCTACCTGGTCGACATGGCGCATTTCGCCGGGCTCGTGGCGGGCGGTGTGCATCCTTCGCCGGTGCCACATGCGCATATTGTGACCACTACCACGCACAAGACTTTGCGCGGCCCTCGGGCCGGGATGATCCTGAGCAAACAGGAGTTCGCGGCTGCCATCGACAAAGTCGTGTTTCCCGGTATGCAGGGCGGGCCGCTGGTTCACATCATCGCGGCTAAAGCGGTCAGTTTTCTGGAAGCGATGCAGCCTGAATTCCGGGATTACGCGCGGCAGATCGTGGCCAACGCCAAAGTCTTGGCCGAAACCCTTGCCGGCGAAGGCTTCCGCATTATTTCTGGAGGCACGGACACTCACCTCATGCTGGTTGATGTGTTCTCGCAGGGAATTCTGGGCAGCGAGGCGGAGAAGGCGCTGGGCGAAGCCGCCATCACGGTCAACAAGAACGCCATTCCCTTCGACGTCAATCCGCCCATGAAGCCGAGCGGTATCCGTATCGGGACGCCCGCGTTGACTACCCGCGGCATGAAGGAAGAAGAGATGAAGCAGGTGGGGCGCTGGATCTCAGAGGCCCTGCATAATCGGACGGAAACGGCTGTGCTCGGCAAGATCCGGAAGCAGGTTCTGGGTCTGGCAGAGGCTTTCCCGCTGTACCCCGAGCGGCGGACGAAAGCACAGGTGGAATTGAGGGCTTAACGGGAGGACGGGCGTCCCGCCCGTCCCGGCGATGGCTCCGACTTTTCAGATTACGAGACCTTTCTAGCCTTAAACTTAGACGGGCGAGACGCCCGTCTTCCATCGAATATAGCCTGTGCCTAGCGGTGGGCGACTCTCTGTGATTAAATCTCCCCGTGAGAGTCGCCATCGACATCCGGCAGATGACTGAGTTCGGCGTTGGCACTTACACGCGCAATATCGTCCGGGCCCTGGGCCGGATGGATCGCGAGAGTAAGTACTTCCTGATCGGGTCGCCGCAAAAAGTGGCGGAGATCGGCGCCCTGCCGCCAAACTTTCACACTGTACCGCTGCTGGGCAACGACGCCACGATCAAGAACTATTTTGACTATCGCGCCATCCTCAAGCGGCTGAGTTGCGACCTGGTGCACATTCCGCACCTGTTCTGGCTGCCGCGAAATCTGCCCTGTCCTTATGTGATGACGGTGCATGATGTGCTTGATCATATGTACCGGGCCCGAGATCAATCGGGATTGAAGCGTTCGCTGCATTTCTATCTGACCCATCGGGCGCTGAAGGGAGCGGCACGAATTTTCGCCGTCTCCAATTTCACCAAAAGCGAAGTGGAGAAGTTGTTCGCGATTCCCGCGGACCGCATCGAGGTCGTCTACAACGCGATTGATGAGCGCTTTTTGCGCGGACACGCCAGCGAGGCAGACCGGCAGCTCCTGGCGGAGCGCTATCTGGTCAACCATCCCTTTCTGCTTTATACCGGGCGGATCAGTCCGCACAAGAACGTAGTGCGGATCATCGAGGCCTTTTCCGCGCTGAAAGCGGAGCTGGGGAAGGAAGAGCTCTTCCCCGGCCTGAAGCTGATCATCATCGGGGACGAGCTGTCGAAGCACCCCGACCTGCGCCGCACTGTGATTCGCAGCCGGATGCAGAACGATGTGCGCTTCATGGGGTTTGTGCCGATCGAAGTGCTGCGCATCTTTTACGATGCGGCGAAAATATTCGTATTTCCGTCGCTCTACGAGGGCTTTGGACTGCCGCCGCTGGAAGCCATGGCGCATGGCACGCCGGTGGTGACTTCGAACACGTCATCGTTGCCCGAAGTGGTGGGCAACGCCGCGGTGCTGGTGAATCCGGAGAATGTTTTTGAGATCATGCGTGCGCTGCATCGTGTGCTGGTCGACCAGTCACTGCGCGACAAACTCAAGGCGCGGGGTTATGAGCAGGCCAACCGATTTTCCTGGGACGCAGCCGCGCAGCAGATTCTTCGTGTCTACCACGAAGTGTCGGAGAAGCTGCCGGCCCGTCCCCAGTTGGCGGACGAAGCGAAAGCCGCCTCTCACGCGGCGAACCCTTAGGGCGGTTTCAGGCCTTCTTGAGCAACGGCTGACCGGGAGAATTGAACTCAAGGCGGTGCAGCTTGGCTGTAATCCGGGTGCGGTCGGACTCGGTCGAAGCGGCATTGAGGCGTTTCTTCAGCTTGGTAATCTTTTCACTGCGGGTGCGGCGGCGGCGAATTTCGGGTCGGCGGCTGGGTGCGGACATTGAGCCTCCTGATTTTGTAGGTCGAGAACTAGTTTATATCAGGTGCTCAACCCGCGCAGGGCGATTCTTGCTTACATCATCGATTGCACAAAAACTCGAGCCAACGTTGGTGAATTCAAGGGCGTGCAATCCCATCCGGTCGGCTAATTCCGTGCATACCATGATTCCGCGAACGCTGTTGCCCTTGGCGTCCAACCGCGGTGAATAGACTGCAATCCCCACCCAAGTCTGGCCGTCCTTTCTGTGTTGGCAGGTTTTCATTTGTCGGTATCTTCGAAGGCAAATTTCCCCAAGACAAACGGATGGGAAGTTCGGGGCTTGGAGTCTGCCAGATTTACGGGATAGGTATCCGTGCCGAAGGTGGGGAAGCCCCACACTTTTCCGGTCCTCATGTCCACCACAACTCTTCCGTAGACTTGTTGGCTGCCATCCGGAGCACGGAGCATCTTGGTGCCGGGTTCGATGTAAAACGGGTAAGGCGAGTCGGATTGGGCGTGAACAGGATCAGGCGCCAGGTAGGGTCTGACGGCGATTACGATCAGGGCGATCGCGATGAGCAGCAGCAGATAATTTGTGGTCGCATCTTTTCTCATTCTGGTTCCTCGCGTTGTTAACCGGTTTGGCCTCACAGCGTCACTATAATGTGAGGCGGACACTCCTGTCCGCCGCTTTTGAATTTGATCTGTGGTTTGAGGATGTCGTGGCGGGCGAGCCACAAACGAAGAAATCCAAGTCAAAGGCGGCGGACAAGGGTCTCCGCCCCACACGGCGTAATCCCAGCGTACGACCAGGGCGGATCAGTGGCGCCAGTCCCAGACGGGCTCTCCTTTTGGGTCACGCAACACGAAGGTGTCATTTCCTTTGACTATTTCACGCACCAGAAAAAGGTCGGCGTCACCCTGTTTCACTTTCGAGCCGGTCATTGTGATCTCGTCTCCTTTGGCAAAGCTCATGCCCATATCGTCCAGGAAAGTCTTTGGGCACAAATAGGCGTCGATGGAGTTCGCGCCATCCTTCACCAGCAGGTGGGCAATCTCTTTCTCGCTGCCTTTTGGCGGCAGCTTGACCTCGTCCACAGTACCTTTGATCTTGGTCTCGGTTTGGAGGTCGTACTTCGGAGCACTTGGACCGCTGGATGGCTTTTTCTGAGGGTTGGCCGGCGGCCCGGCAACGAGTGCGACGAATACCATCAGGAAAGCAATCTGACGAGAACGACGCGAGCCGCCGAATTCAAATCCGTTGCGCATGACTCTCCCTTCGCAATGAGGTGCCGGAGAGCCAATGATGTGGGAATCTGAAAGAGAATTATCGGCTCGAGGGCCCTTATGCTTCTCTATATTTGGGAAGAAGCCAACTTTCGTGCCCTATGGTACTCCATTCCTGGACGGAAGAACCGGTTACCGGAGGACGGATTAACTCTTAAGAGTCCGCGGGGTTCGCCGTATCGAATGGCGTCTCCGCACAGTGCGCGCGCGAAAGAAAATTCAGTAAGGTGCCGGGAACGGCGAAAATTCAGGAATTTGGGCTTGTTCGGAATTTGTAACACGTGTGCCACGGCCAGGCCGGGCCGGAAAGCCAAGATATATACTCTGCCAGCCATGACCCTGAGTTTCACTTGGTTTGTCGGAGCGTCTTATGGATCTGAAATCGGATAACAACTCTCTGCTGATTTCGTATCTGGCCCTACGCAAAGCTGTCGGGATTATTGGCATCGCTCTCCCGATTGTCCTGGTCCTGGGAAATTGGCAATTGTTTCATTCCAACGGTATCGAGGACTCGATCAGCTACTACTACTACACCAGTATGCGAGGGGTATTGGTCGGTAGTCTTTGGGCAATCGGCATATTTCTTATGTCGTACCGGGGATATCAGAAAAGAGACGAAATCGCCGGCCGTTTCGCCTGCATCTTCGCCCTCGGCGTCGCCCTTTTCCCCACCGCGCGTGAATCCGGCACTTGCGATGTTGTGCATCTCTTCCGTTTAGACCATGGTGGCTGCGACGCCGCGCACGTCATCAGTTTTGTCCATGCCACTTGTGCTGCGCTTCTTTTTCTTACGCTGGCGTATTTTTCCCTCTTCCTGTTCACCGAGACACATCCCGGCCGGAAGCAGGATATGACCAGGAGGAAGCGCGAAAGAAACGTCGTCTACTACGTCTGTGGCGGGATTATCCTCGCGTCGATCGTGGGCATACTGACGCTGCATGTCGGGATGCACATGAACACGTGGGGGCCCATCCCGGTCTTGTTTACCTTCGAGTCGTTAGCAGTCGTTGCCTTCGGCGCGTCATGGCTCATCAAGGGCGAATTCATCCTGAAGGACCAATAGGATGGCCATCCCGGGCGTCTGATTTTGGGAGAGATGTGCTGTAGAGTCTGTGAGAAAACGGACGGTACGACTCAAATAAGTCGATGAAAATAGAATGTTTGTGGCAGCCGGACCTGTAAGCCGAATTCTGTCCGCCGGATTGCTCCGGCGGGACGGTCATTCCTCTGGGCCGAACATTACTGTGCGGCTCAAGCGACCTACCCGGAGGTTGTGGCGCGGCGAGCCGGCACGCGCCTCGGGCGAACCCGAGACTCCCTCCCTATTTGGTCTTGCTCCGTGTGGGGTTTGCCCTGCCCGCCGCATTACTGCGACGGCGGTGCGCTCTTACCGCACCTTTTCACCCTTACCCCGGCGTTGCCGCCAGGGCGGTATGTTTTCTGTGGCACTTTCCGTCGAATGAACCCGCCCAAGCAAAGCTTGTACGGGGCACCCTCCCGGACGTTATCCGGCACACTGCTCTGTGGAGTTCGGACTTTCCTCCCCCGCCACTTGACGCGGCGAGAGCGACCGTCCGGTCCAGCTGCCAACTCATTCATTGTAACAGTCGTCAGTCGTCGGTCGTCGGCCGCCAGTCCTCAGCCGTTCCAAAAACCCGGGCCACGGATTTCACGGATTCACACGGATCAGAACTCTTCTTTTCTTTTCGGGATCCGTCGAAATCCGCGTAGATCCGTGGCTCGGACTTCAGTTCGGCAAGTTCTTATCCAGCTTTTGAATCTTCCAGAAAGCATTGGGCAGGCGTTCCTTGACCGGGGGCAGCGGAGATAGCTTCTGGTGGGGCTCGGTCTGGTACCAGAAGGCTACGCTGGTGTAGTCGTCCTCGCGGTCGTTGGCGTGCCCATGCTCGATAGTCGCGCGAAGAGACTTTTGAAAATAAATCGGGTCTTCGATATGGAAGCGGTACATCGTGTGGCTGCCGGTCCAGCCCCGATTACCCTGCTGCGAATAGCCGATGAAGGGGTAGTTAAACTCCTTCTGGAACATCCACGCGTTGTTGAAATAATCTTCCATGCCGGTTCCGTTGATGGTGGCGCGAGCGGTGTCGCCATCAATGAAAAACATGTCGTCGCCTTCGCCCCACCATCCGGTCGAGAGCCCGAAGACGTTCAGGATCGTTCCTACATACTGACCCTTGCCTCTCGCTTCCATGAACACGTAGTTATTCCTGCCATCCACGTTCTTGCCGCTGGTTTCTGACTCGGGAACGGCGCGGGTCTGTTCGTGCCTCCACTGCGCGTGAAAGCGGCCTTCGGCAGCGACTCTCCGGGTATCCGGGTATTCCTGGTAGTCGATGTGAAAATAAAGGTTCGGCACATCCTGCGTTCCATCATTGCTCAGCGTGATCCGCGCTCCGTTACCGAACGGCATTTCGAAGTAGCAGTTCATGGCGCGATCCTGCACCGTTATCGGCAAAGAGACCCACGATTGATATTTCTGTCCGCGATGTCCGCCCGGAACATCTTCATACTCGAAGCCGGTGCCGAAGAAGTCGCCAATCGGCACCTCGACGCTGGGATCGGCTTCGCCGTCCCAGTACATCCTCAGCACCAGCTCGCGCAGATGAAACGGGCTGGGCGAGTTGATGGTGAACCAGATGTGCCGGATGGAGCCGGCGCCCTTGATATCCGCGAGCGTGTTGGTGGATCCGGCCTTCACTTCCAGCCAGTCCGCATTGCCGCCGGAGCGATCCGCGCTTGAGGCTCGCTTTGAAATCGCGTCGTTCAGGTTGGCCAGGCCATCCAGGGGACCGTTCTGCTGTCCCAGGGCCAAAGCCGAAAAGCACAGTAGAAAGCTGATAGTCCTGATCATGCCAATCCTCCTGGAGAATTGCGGTAGGAACCTTACCACAGAGCCAGAATGTTATGTGCCCGCTCGCAGATACCCTGTAAGGGCCCGCTCCCGGTCAAGCTGCTAGACTTGATGCAGGGCCCGGTTCTCCAGACGACTGACGAACGAGGACTGACGACTGATTCATGACAACCCTCGAGGCCATTCGCATCGCGCTCCTCTCCCTCTGGGCGAACAAACTGCGCTCCGCCCTGACCCTGCTCGGCGTGGTGATCGGCGTGGCCGCCGTGATCGCAGTGGTCACTTTCGTGAACGGGATCAATGGCTACGTGGCGGAGAAGATTTTCAACCTGGGCGCCGATGTTTTTATCATCAGCAAAGTTACTCCTGTAGTGACCAATGTTGACCAGCTTCTCGACGGCCTAAAGCGAAAGGACCTGACCATGGAGGACTACCAGGCGGTGCTGGAGTCCTGCCGCCATTGCGCCATGATTGGCGCGTCCATCACCAATACCACCGGTCATGTGCGGTACGAAGAGCAGGCGCTTGCCGATACCTGGATCCGCGGCTTGACTCCGTCGATGGCCCCGATTCTCGACCTTGATCTAACAGCAGGTCGCATGGTCAACGAGAACGACCAGGAAAACCGTTCGCAGGTGGGCGTGATTGGCACCGACGTCGTGGACACTTTCTTTCCCACGGTGGATCCCCTGGGCAAGGAGATTCGCGTCGAGGGCGAAGTGTACCGGGTGATCGGGGTGGGAAAGAAGCAGGGAACCACTCTGGGGCAGAGCCGAGACAATTACGTTGCGATTCCGATCACTACCTATCTGAAGCAGTTCGGATCGCACACCAGCATTCGCATTTCGGGCAAAGCGGCGGGAGTGGGTACGGAACTGGACGCCGCGATTGACGAAGCTCGCGCCGTGCTGCGGGCCCGGCGCCATGATCTTCCCGGGCGTCCTGATAGTTTTGCGGCTGAAACCAATGCCAGCTTTTTGAGTATCTGGTCGAATCTGAGTGGGACGTTTTTCGTCGCCATGATCGCAATTGCGGCGATTTCGCTGGTCGTGGGCGGCATCGTGATCATGAACATCATGCTGGTGTCGGTGACCGAGCGCACCCGCGAGATTGGCATACGGAAAGCGATGGGCGCGCGCCGTCAGGACGTGCTGCTGCAGTTCCTGATCGAGTCCGGAACTATGGCGCTGGTGGGCGGTTTGCTGGGGGTGCTGTTCGGTATTGTTTTTGCCAAGGGCATTACGGCGATCATTGGCATGCCGTCCGAAATTAAATTGTGGGCGGTGGCGGCGGGCCTGTTGGTTTCCGCCAGCGTGGGCGTTTTCTTTGGCGTGTATCCAGCGCGGCGGGCCGCGATGCTGGATCCGATTGCCGCGTTGAGATTCGAATTGTGAAAAAGATTGAGTAATTGAGAAATTGGGTAATTTGAAGGCGTAATCGCTTGGCATGAAAATTACCCGATTACGCAATTTCTCAATTACTAAATTCCATGCCCCATAGAAGCCATTACGGTGAAGTCGTCGAGATGGCGCTGGACACCATCCGCACCAACAAAATGCGGTCGGCGCTTACCGTCCTCGGCATCGTGATTGGCGTTGCTGTCGTGATCGGCATCTCTTCCGTTGTGCGCGGTCTCAACGACAACGTCAGCCAGGTCATCAGCAGCCTGGGGTCGAACATCATTTTCGCGTATCACCAGCCCCTGACATTTGGCAGACCGACGGAAGAGATACGCAAGCGTAGAGAGCTTACGTACGACGATGCGGAAGCGATTAAGCAACTGCCGCACGTAAAGGCAGTGAGCGCCGGCCTGCGGTTTTTTCGCCAGGAATTCGGGACCGGCACTTATGAAGTTAAATACGGAAATCGCAAGGTCAAAAACACCATCCTGGAAGGTAATGCCGGCACCTGGAGGGAGGTCTTTGACTTAGAGATCGCCTCCGGTCGCTGGGTCAATGAGATTGATGAAGAACGTCATTCTCCCGTCATTATTCTAGGCTCTGACACCGCCGTAGAACTGTTTCCGAACCAAGACGCCTTGGGCAAGGAAATCAATATCGATGGCCAACTTTTTACCGTCATTGGTGTCGCGGCAAAGCGCAAGAGTGTGTTTGCGGGTGGCAAGAACCCGGATGACAATATCGTTTACTTCCCGCTCAGCGAATTCCGGAAGCTGCATCCGGAACTGAAGCAGTACTGGATCAGCGTCAAGGCCACTTCGCACGACGACATGCCGAAGGCCATTGACGAGATCCGTGAGCTGCTGCGCCGCCGTCGCAAGGTGGCGCCCAACCAGCCCGATAACTTTGCCGTATTCACCCAGGATTCGATCTCCGAGGTGTGGAACCAGGTCACGGGAGCAGTTTTTGTTTTCATGTTTGCGGTTTCCAGCGTTGGTTTGATCGTGGGCGGCGTCGGGGTGATGAACATCATGCTGGTTTCGGTGACGGAGCGCACCCGGGAGATTGGAGTACGTAAGGCGATCGGAGCGCGCAAACTCGACATTCTGCTGCAGTTCACCCTGGAGGCCGTCACCTTGACCGCGATGGGCGGGATTCTGGGCGTATTGTTTGGAGCTGTCATCACGTGGACGATTTCCGCCATCTGGAGTTCCCTGCCGGCGCGCATGTCATTTTTCTGGGCCGCGTTTGGATTGGGCTCGGCTGCGGCTGAGGGTTTGTTGTTTGGGATTTATCCGGCGTGGAAGGCTGCGAACCTGGATCCGATTGAGTCGCTGCGGTACGAGTAGACTAGCTCCCGCATGATTCACCAATTTCTTTTTGCTCTCGAAATTGTTGCCGTCCTGGGAACTGTTGCGAGTATCGGCTACTACGGTCTTTGCCTTTTTAGCGCGGCCCGATTTCTGGGCGAGAGAAAAGCGGCGGGCGAGGGTCCCCGCCCCACACCATCCCTGCCCTCCGTCTCAATTCTTAAACCGCTCAAGGGTACTGATCCTGAGATGTATGAGAGCTTTCGCAGCCATTGTTTGCAGGACTATCCCGAATACGAAATAGTTTTTGGAGTCAGCGACGCCGACGATCCTGCCATCGCGTTTGTGGAGCGATTGCAAGCTGAATTTCCGCAAGTTCCCATCCGGCTCGTGCTTTGTCTCAAGAGTCTGGGCGCTAATACCAAGGTCAGTAACCTGGCGCAGATGGTAACGGAAGCGAAGTACGAGCACATCGTTGTGAACGATAGCGACATCCGGGTCGAGGCCAACTACCTGCGAAGTGTCGCCGCGCCGTTGTTGGATCCGAAAGTCGGGCTGGTGACTTGTCTTTATCGCGGAGTGGCCAGCGCAAGCCAGGGATCGCGGCTGGAATCCTTGTTCATCAGCACGGATTTCAGCGCGGGAGTGTTAGTGGCCCGGCTGATTGAAGGCGGCCTTCATTTCGGGTTGGGTTCGACCCTGGCTTTTCGGCGTAGCGATCTCGCTGCCACCGGTGGGTTCGAGGTCCTGGCGGATTACCTCGCTGATGACTACGAAATCGGTAGGCGCATCGCCGGTTTGGGTCTGGGCGTTGAACTCTCCGGGACCGTGGTCGAGACCTTTCTGCCGCGTTACCACTTGAAGCAATTTCTGGACCACCAGTTGCGATGGGCGCGCACGATTCGCGACTCCCGTCCTGGCGGCTATGCCGGGCTGATGGCAACCTTCGGTCTGCCCTGGGCATTGTTCGCTCTCATATGTGCGCACGGAGCCGGCTGGGCATGGCCGCTGCTGGGTGCCGCCATTCTCATGCGGTATGCCGTCGCTTTGGTTGTCGGGCGAATGGTTCTTCAGGACAAGCAGGTAACAAGGTGGTTGGTGCTTGTCCCTCTGCGCGATTTTATGGCGGCGCTGGTGTGGTTGATCGGTTTCTGGGGGCACAGAGTTACATGGCGCGGGGAATCGTTTACGTTAGAAGACCGTAAACTGATGCGGATCGGTCCATCGCTTCACTCACCGGCCGGAGATGGCAGCAGCTCGAAGCGGCCGTCAGAATAGAGACGATACCGCCGTCCTCGCCACACGATCGTATTTCCAAAAAATCCAGCCAGCCAGAAGCAGAACGCATTCACATCCTCGACCGGCAGCAGCAGCCAGTTGATCTTCGCGTGCAAAACGCGCGCCGAAATTGTGTAAGCTGCCAGCAAGCGAACCGCGAAGGTCAAGAGCAGAGCCGGCCACCATGCCGGATTCACGGCGCAGAGCATCAGCGCCAGCGGCAAAGGCATGGTGAACAGCTGTCCCACATAACCCAAGGGCCGGGAGCGCCTCGTGCTGCGCGCCCAGCGCAGACGGTGAGCCGCGTTGTGACGCAAATCCACGCTGCCAATGTGATGCTCGATGACATAGGAAGAAAGAATTACGCCATGGCCGGCATCGGCGGCGAATTTTCCCATGACAAAATCTTCCGCCAGATAATCTTTCAACCGGTCGAATCCGCCGATAGCTTGCAGTACGCGCCGCCGGGCTGCGATGGTTGGGCCCACCGCAAACTTCATACCTTCGAGCATGCGCGCCACCAGAATCCCGGCAGCGAAATCTGTGTTCATGCCGATGGACTCGAGCCGCGACCAGAAACTGAGACCGGCCACGGCGCGGTAAGGGCAGGTGGCCACGCCGAGGCCGGCGTCCTGAAACTCGGCGGCAACTGTCTTCAGCAGGTCGGGGGTCACTCTGATGTCGCTGTCGCTCATCACCACCAGGTCATTCGCGGCGGCGGCAAGCATCTGTTCCAGGCTGTAAACCTTGGCGTTGGGATAAGGAGATTCGCCGGTCACCAGCAGGCGCGACGGAATGCTCTGATATTCCCGGCTAAGACTTTCAACAATTGGTATGGCCGGATCACCCTGGCTTCTCACCGCGAAAAGAATTTCGAAGGCGGGATAGTCCTGCTCGAAAAAAGTTCGGAGATTGGATTCGAGGCCGAGATCGAGTCCGGCCAGCGGTTTGAGGATGCTGATGGCTTCGGGAGAATTCAGCGCCGGTGGCCGAACCGAGAGGTAGCGCAAGGCCGCCACGACCGACAGCAGCGAGTAAACGAGAGCGCCGGCCAGCAGGGCCAGCAGGACGTAGGTCACGCCAGTTCTCTCGGGTGGCGAATCAACGGAGTGCGCTGGCTCATACGAGATTCCTTCGGCGCGGATGTGCCGCAACCCGGCTTGCGGTTATGAGGCGCTACCGCACGAGCGGGACGCTCGCGCCTACAATGACAAAGAGCAATTATATGGGACCGGCGGCTCGTACACGGTCTTATCGCGACGAAGCGGCGGCTGCGGCGGAAGCTTTTTCCCTGTCAAGGACTTCGCGGATCTTGCGCGCCATCTCTTTCAAGGAGAAGGGCTTCTGCAGGAAATGTGTGGTTACGTCAATCTCTCCGTGGCGCTGGAAGGTGGTTTCAGCGTAGCCGGAGACAAACAGAATTTTCATGTCCGGTCGATCAGGTGCCAGTTCTGCCGCCAGCTTCGCTCCGCCCATCTGGGGCATGACCACGTCGGTGATCATCAAATCGATGGGGCCGTTGTACGCATTCGCGATGGCCAACGCATCGGCCCCATTCGCTGCCTCCAAAACGATATACCCCTGCAAGGTGAGAAACTCGCGCGCGGACTGGCGAACCGCTTCTTCGTCTTCCGCCAACAGCAAAGTTTCGCAGCCGCGAGGGCAACCTTCCAGCCGGAGGGTAGGCTGCAGAGCGAGCTTTGCTTGCCGCGCCCGAGGCAAGTAAATCTTGAAGGTCGTGCCCAGCCCGGGCTCGCTGTATACCCAGATGAACCCGCTGTTCTGTTTCACGATGCCGTACACCGTGGCCAGGCCAAGTCCCGTGCCCTTGCCTTCTTCTTTGGTGGTGTAAAACGGCCCGAAGATATGCAGCAGATGCTCGGGCGCGATGCCCGTTCCTGAGTCGGTGACCGTCAGCAGGACGTACTCCCCGGGGGAACGATGGAGTGTTCCTGGACATAAGGCTCGTCCAGTCGCACACTCGCGGTCTCGATCACTATCTTGCCGCCCTTGGGCATGGCATCGCGGGCGTTGGCGACCAGGTTCATCAGGATCTGCTCGATCTGTACCGGGTCGGCTTTCACTTTGCCCAGGTTCTTGCCCGGAACAAATACCAGTTCGATATCTTCACCGATCAGGCGAGGCAGCATTTTGTTGATGTCCTCGATGATCAGGTTCAAGTCGAGAAGTTGCAGAGTTTGCATCTGCTTCCGTCCGAAGGCCAGCAGTTGCCGGGTCAGGTCGGCCGCCCGGCGGGAAGCTTTCTGGATCTCATCCACGTTGCGGCGCAGGGGATGCTGGGGAGCCAGCGAATCCAGCATCAGCTCGGCGTAGGAACTGATGACCATCAGGAGATTGTTGAAATCATGGGCCACGCCTCCGGCCAATTTTCCGATGGCGTCCATTTTCTGGCCCTGCTGAAGCTGGTTTTCCATCCGGCGCCGGTCGGTGATATCGCGATCATTGGAGATGAAATGAGTGATCCTGCCATCGTTGTCCCGCAGCGGGGTGACAGTCTTCTCCGCGACAAAAATGTCGCCGCTCTTTTTCCGGTTCACCATAGTGCAGCGGAAGACGTTGCCCGCGAGAATGGTTTGCCACAACTCCTTGTAGAGGTCCGCGGTCTGCTGGCCGGATTTCAGGACGCGCGGAGTCTGGCCCATCAATTCTCCAGGAGAATATCCGGTCAGCGCCTCGAAGGCTGGGTTCACATATTCGATCACTCCCTCACGGTCGGTGATCATGACCAGGTCCGCGGATTGCTCGACCGCGCGCCATAGTTTGCGGAGTGTATCCTCTGTTTTCTGGCGTTGCCGTTCCTTGCGATACTCGTCGAGCGCATGGCGGATCGTGCCGGTGGCGGCTGGCCGATCGATCCTCGAGGCCTGAGCAAACTCGCCGGCGCCGGCCTTCAGCACGGCGTCCACGGCGGTGTTGTCCATGTGGTCGCTGAGAAAGATCACGGGCGCACCGCCATGCTTCTGGCGTAATTCGTGCAACAGTCCCAAGGCTGCGCCATCGCCCGATTGGTATTCGCAGAGCAAGAGATCGTAAGTGGTCGGATCCAGGCGTGCCAGCGCCTCGCCGGTGGAGTGCGCGTGGTCAAGGTCCACACGCCCGTCCCCGCTGCCGCTCAACAGGTCGCGCAGATAACTGAAGTCATCGTCATCTCCGACCAGCAGGAGTTGCATGGCTGCACTGCCGATTGCGGCCTTTCTTATGCTTTCCATGGAGTACCGGTTACCGCGGCTACTTGGTACATCGGAGGTCAGAGGCACCGGCATGGCGGGGAGGGGAGCAGTTGCGAAAAGAAGGTGGAATCGGATGTCAAATCGGGACGAGTGCAGGTTCGGGATGGGGAGTCAAACCGGCTTGAGGGTGGAGCAGGCCTTCCTAACACTCGCCTCGCCGGCAGTCTAGGGTGAAAATCCAGCCACTGTTGTTCCCGGTGGGGGCGAATCCAGCACGCATCCCGTTGCATCCGTTATTCTAGTAGTAGACATATGGCGACCCGATCGAAACCTGCAAGTGAATCTGCCGCAACCGGCGTACTCGAAGCCCCCAACGGCGAACGTGAGCGCATATTTGACCCCTTCCGCCACTCGGGATACCTGGAGGCTGATCTCGACCCGCTCGGATTTCTGCCTCCAGTGACGCATCCCAGCTTGCGTATCGAAGGGGAATTGGCCGAGGAGGCCCGCCGCATTTACTGCGGAACCGTGGGCGCGGAATTCATGCACATTACCGACCCGGAGCGGCGCCGCTGGATTCAGGAGCGCCTGGAAGGGCCCCAACCGGGGGTGGACCAGGAGCGCGTGCTCGACCAGCTTATTCGGGCCGATTTGTTTGAACAGGTGCTGCAGCAGCGCTACCTGGGCAGCAAGCGCTTTTCGCTCGAGGGCGTGACTGCCATGATCCCCCTGGTGGATGAAATTCTGGATGCCGCGGGGCAGCAGGGCGCGGTGGAACTGGTGATGGGAACGAGCCACCGCGGGCGGCTGAACATTATTGTGCAGGTGGCCAAGCGCTCTCCGGAAGAAGTCTTCGCGGGATTTGAAGATGTGGATCCGCGCAGCGTTCTGGGCAGCGGTGACGTGAAGTATCACATGGGCGCGACCGGCGAATACGTGACCCGTTCGGGGACGAAGATTCACATTCACCTGGTCTCGAATCCCAGCCACCTGGAGGCGGTGGACCCTGTGACCGTGGGGCGCACCCGGGCAAAGCAAGATCGCGCTGGACAAGATGGCGATCAGAAATTCGTACCATTGCTGGTCCACGGCGATGCGGCGTTTGCGGGTCAAGGCGTCGTGGCCGAGACCTTGAACTTGTCCGACCTGAAGGGTTTCACGGTGGGCGGCACGGTGCACATCATCGCCAACAATTCTGCTCTGGCTTCACGACCTTGTATAAGGAAGAGCACTCATCACGATTTTCTGCCCAGCTGGCCCGCCGGCAATCGATTCCGATCTTTCACGTGAATGCGGAAGACGTCGACGCCGTGGTCCTGAGCGCGCCGCCTGGCGGCCGATTATCGCTATGCCTGGAAGGGTGACGTGGTTGTGGACCTGATCGGGTATCGCCGCCACGGGCACAGCGAAGTCGATGACCCGACCGTTACCCAGCCGCTGCTCTACAAGGCGATCAAGGACCATCCGCCGCTGTGGGAGATTTACGCCGAAGACATCGGCGCGGAGAATATTCAGCAAAAGGTGGAAAAGGTCCGGGAAGAGCTGGAAGCGGCGCAGAAAAAGGCCAAGAGTATCCGGAAGAAGCCGCTGCTGCGCCAGTTGCCGAACTACTGGAATGACTACAAGGGCGGTCGCTACAAACCTGAGTATGAAGTGGACACCGGCCTCTCTGCGGAAGAGCTCAGCGAAATTACCGCGAAGCTCACGACCTATCCCTCGGACTTCCACATCCATCCCAAGGTCAAAAAGCTGCTGGAGCAGAGGGCTGAGATGGGTACGGGCAAGCGGCTGGTGGACTACGGCATGGCCGAGGCCCTCGCCCTCGGAGGCTTGGTGAAAGGCGGGATTCCGGTGCGGCTGACCGGGCAAGATACCCGGCGCGGCACCTTTAACCAGCGCCACTCCGTGTTGCTCGATATCGAGAACGAGCAGGAGTACGTTCCGCTCGAGCACATTGCCGACGGCCAGGCGCGCTGCCAAATCTATAATTCCGCGCTTTCCGAGGCGGGCGTACTGGGATTTGAATATGGCTACAGCCGGGACTATCCCGAAACGCTGGTGATGTGGGAGGCGCAGTTTGG
>CAVRZO010000015.1:0-139333 GCA_963725615.1 Terriglobia bacterium
AACTCCTTCGCCCGGAGGTTATGAAACGTGGCAGATGCGTCCGCTTCTGCCGCCAAAGCTTCCGAGGCTTTGATGTATTTGTCACAGTGGAGTCGCATCTTCTTCGAATAAGGATTTTCACCCGTCTTGGCTTTGTACATTTCAATGTCTTCACGAGTTTGCGCTGCTACCTTCTGGTAGTGCTCTGCCATCTCGGGGTGATCCTTTGCGGTCTCCGGGACTTTCATCTCTTGCGGCGCAGGCATATGCTCCGGTCGTTGGCGGCGGACTGGAACCCGTGGCGGATGCGGCGGAGCGTGGACGCGCAACGGCAAGAGCAGCCGCTGGTTGGTATAGCTTTCGAGCAGCGGCTCGTTGTATAAAGCGGGATACGACAAGTTGACGTCAACCCCAGTAGGACCTGGAGTGACTCTCGCGAAGCCGAGAGACTGTCCGGGCAGACATTCGTGAGGTGAATCGCGGTACTTGTGAAAGCAGGCCCTCAATGATCGCTTCCTCTGCCGTCCAGCAACTGAAATCCAGCTTTCGCGGCGAGCTGATCGCTCCTGGTGACCTACGGTACGACGCCGCACGCACCGTTTTCAATGTCACCGTCGACCGGCGGCCCGCCCTCATCGCCCGATGCGCCAGCCCGGACGATGTGGTTCAGTCCGTGAATTTCGCGCGCCAGAAGGATCTGCTGGTTGCTATTCGCGGCACTGGCCACAACGTCGCGGGTTTCGCCGTGTGCGATGACGGTTTGGTGATCGATCTCTCGGGCATGAAAGGCATCACGATTGACGCTCCAGCGCGCACGGCGCGCGTGGAAGCCGGCTGCACATGGGGTGAGGTCAACGACGCGCTCCAGCCCCACGGCCTCGCCGCTACCGGTGGCTTTGTCTCGGTCACTGGCGTCTCGGGCCTGACCCTCGGCGGCGGCCTCGGCTGGCTCGTGCGCAAACATGGTCTCGCACTTGATAATTTGCTCTCCGCCGAAGTGGTGCTGGCCGATGGTCGCCTGGTTACCGCCAGCACGCGCGAGAACGAAGATCTTTTTTGGGCAATACGCGGCGGAGGGGGCAACTTTGGCGTGGTCACATCCTTCGAGTTCCAGGTACATCCGGTGGGGACGGTGCTTGCGGGCATCGTGCTTCATCCGGCCGCGGCTGCGCCCGGGGCCATGCGCCGGTGGCGCGACCTTGAAGCTACGGCGCCGGAAGAATCTACCCAAGGTGCGCTTCTGTTTCACTTCCCTGACGACCCTTCAGCCCCGGCGCCGCTGCGCGGGGCGGCAATCCTCGGCATGGGCGGCGTCTATGCGGGAGCTGTGGAAGAGGGCGAGAAGGTCCTGAAGCCGCTGCGGGAATACGGACCTCCGCTCGCCGACATGTTCCAGCCGATGCCATATAACGCGGCGCAGCGTATGGCAGATTTCCTTTGGCCTGCCGGCCTCCACAGTTACTGGAAATCCAGCTATCTAACGGCCCTGAGCGACGCCGCCATCGATGTTGTGGTCGATTTCTTCGGGCGAGTTCCATCGCGGCAGACTGTGATCGTCCTGGAACACAACGGCGATAGCGCCTGGGATCGCGTGCCGGATTCTGCGACGGCGTTCGGACATCGCACATGGCCGTACAACTTCGTGGTGACCTCGGCCTGGTCGGATCCGAAGGATGCGAAAGAGAACATCGCCTGGACCCGCGCCTTCTTCGACGCCATGCGTCCGTTTGCGGCGCCGGGTGCCTATGTAAACTACCTTGGATCCGATGAAGGCGTCGATGGAATCAAGGCGGCTTACGGCGCCAAGTTAGCTCGGCTCACCGCCCTGAAGACGAAGTTCGACCCGGAGAACCTGTTCCGCATGAATCAGAACATTGCGCCGGCCCTGGTGGGCACAAGCCCAGGAAAATGGCGGGTAAACCGGCTAAACCGAAGCCGGCAGCGTGTCACCCCTGGCTGCTATAAAATCCATGTTTGAAACCCGCCGGGACAGAATCCCCGTCGAAGCTGATGGCCGTCTCCGCTGAGTGCTGAATGCCGACTTCTGACACCCAATCCGTTGCGACTACGCTACCCGCCCGCTACTACACCGACCCTGATCTGTTCCGCGACGAACTCGAACGCTTCTATTGCAACTCCTGGGTCTGCGCCGGGCGTGCTGACCAGATTCCGGCGGCGGGCGACTACTTTGTGCGCGAGATAGCGCGTGAAAGCATCATCATTACTCGTGATGGGAGTCGCGCGGTGCGGGCGTTCTTCAATGTATGCCGGCATCGCGGTACCCGCATCTGCGCTGGCGTCGAAGGACACTTCGCCGGACGGATCCAGTGCGGCTATCACGGTTGGACTTACGGACTCGACGGGAGCCTCATCGGAGCTCCTCACGCGCAAGATGGCTTTCGCCGTGAAGACTATCCTCTCAATCGCATTGAAACCGAGGTCTGGGACGGCCACATCTTCATCAACCTCGCCTCAGATCCTGCCCCGCTGGCCAGTCAGTTGGAAGACCTGCCCCAGAAGTTCGCGCGATGGCAGATGGCCGACCTAAGAATGCATCGCCGCATCGAGTACGCGGTGAAGGCCAACTGGAAGCTGATCATGCAGAATTACAACGAGTGCCTGCACTGTCCCATACTGCATCCGGCGCTCAGCGCCATCAGCGACTATCTTTCTGGCGAGAACGACAAGCCCCACCGCGGATACATTGGCGGCTCCATGGAGTTTCAAAGCGGCGCCCGGACCATGAGCAAGGATGGGAGACTGCGGCGCGCCTATCTTCCCGGACTCACCGCGGAGGAACGTGCCAAAGTTTATTACTACTCGGTTTTTCCCAACCTGTTCCTAAGTCTCCATCCCGATTACATGATGACGCACACGCTCTGGCCGCGTGCCGTGGATCGTACCGCCATCATTTGCGAATGGCATTTTCATCCTGACGAAATGGCCAAGCCAGATTTCGAAGGCAATGATGCAGTTGAATTCTGGGACACCACCAACCGCGAAGACTGGACCATCTCAGAGCTCTCGCAGGCCGGAATCGAGTCCCGCGCCTATAAACCCGGCCCCTACTCCCGCTGCGAATCGCTGCCCCACGCCTTCGATCAGATGGTGCTGGAGCGTGAAAAGCAGGGACTCGAGAAACAGGTCCGCTAGTTCTAATCTCAGAAGAAACCAAGAGCCAAATAGGACGCTATCGTCCGCTAGCCTGTCCCACAGTCTGCTGAATTGAAGTTAAAATCGGCTCGGAGGATATTCCAGAATGCCACGGGTAGCGTTCCGCTTGCGAATCAAGGCTGATGCCATCGAAGGATATGAGAAGGATCACGCGCACGTGTGGCCGGAGCTGCTGGCCAAGTTAAAGGAAGTCGGCATTTCGGACTATTCGATATTTCGCCGCGATCAGGACCTTGTGCTGGTCATGCGAGTGCGCGACTTCAATGCAGCCTGGGACGCGCTGGCCACCGATCCTGTAAATCTCCGCTGGCAGGCGGAAATGGCGAAGTATTTCGAGCCCGTGCCGGGTCTTCAACCGGGAGAGCGGTTCGCCATGATGAAAGAAGTTTTCTATATGGAGTAGCGAGTATGGCATGGCGAACCGCAACTTCGTTTCTTGAGAGTTATTTCTCCAGGAGATTTTTCCAGCGAACCCACGCTTCCTGGCGGGCCTTCTTGTTGGCATCGTTGGCGTCGGGCGCTTCGCCGGCGCGCATGAAGCCATGTCCGGCGTCGTCGTAGACCACCGGTTCGAACGTCTTGCCGGCGGCTTTCATCTGCGCCGTGGTGTCGGGTAGCGTGGCATTAATGCGCGCGTCATTGCCTGCGTAGAAGCCGTAAACCGGGGCCTTGATCCGAGTCATGGCGTCCTTGTCGGGAGGGCCGCCATAGAACACAAAAGCTGCGCCAAGATCAGGGCGATTGGTCGCGAAGCGGAAGGTTTGTCCGCCGCCCCAGCAGAAGCCTCCCACAAAGAGCTTGCCGTTAGAAGCAGGAATTTTCTTGGCGTAATCGGCAACAGCGTTGAGGTCGCCCGTAACCTGGTCCGGATTCAAGTGGCTCACCGCTTCCGTGACCTTGTCCGCCGCAAACGCGGAGGTGCGTCCGCCGTTCGGGCCCATTCCAGAGAGCAGGTCTGGAGCGATGGCGATGTAACCGGCCGCGGCCACCTGATCGGCAAGGTCCTGTACCCAGTCCGACATGCCGAAGATTTCGTGAATCAGAAGAACCACCGGCCTCTTGTCTTTCGACTCGGGATACACGACGAAGGTCTCGATTGAGCGGCCATCGCGCTTCACGGTGATCCATTCCCGGTGCCGACGGGACTTCTCCAATTGAGTGCGCGCCCAGTCCTGGGCCCAGACCGCCTGCGTAAACAGGAGAATCAAAACCAGAGTGATGCGTTTCATAGCTCCCTCTTATGACGTTTTTGTCAGCCCCGTATTTTATAACCTACAGTATGTCTGGTATCGCACGGTTTTCCAGCTTCTGATATGGTCTGCCAATCTTGACTGTGGCGAAGCGCAATCTACGGGTTGCCAAATGGCTGGGGACTATTCCGGCGATCGGGGTCTGCACGTTTTGCAATCGTGAATTCAAGGTTCCTCTGGGCGCCATGAAGAGGGTGGCGGATGCTCAAGAGAGTCTCAGGCTCCAATTCACCGCACACAAATGCAAGACCGGGGCGCCGCCGGGGACTCCAACCGGCGACCAGCATCCGTAGCGGTCGCGTCGATCCCACCGCTCGCCTAATAGCTTATTTCGTGTCTTCAGGCTTCGGGCCTCGCGCCAGCCTGGCCTGTCTCTCGGCCAGCAGCCGATTAATCTCGGTCACAAGTTGCAACAACTTCTTAGGATCTCTTTCGACCGAGGCCAGACGGCAGAGTTCGGTCCAACGCTCAGGGTTTTGCGCCGGCACGTTTGGCCCCCGCGGATTCGGCGTCTCGGGGTTCGAGACTTCCCGGTTCGTATTCTCCGGCTCATGGTTCATTCCCGTTTTGATGCAGCGAGCGGGATATCGCCCACCCTTAGAACGTCCGGAATATTGCCGTAGAGACGCCGGGAATTGCGGGTGGGACAAACGAGGATCGAGGACCGGCATCCAAGGATTTGGTTGGAGGCCGTCATGGACAGCTACCTGACAACCGTTGCGTTTGTTCTGATTGCGATTGTGGCAATTGTTGTTGCCCTCCGCGAGACGCCCACTCTCCGTCGCTAATGGTTGCGTGCCTGGACGCGATAGAAGAATCCACTCGGAACACCCAGACACGATGCCAGCTTGATCCACTCGTTTTGAGTGCCAGTGTAGGTAGCGCCCTCGATCGAACGGAGACGTCCGAGGCGCTGCAGCATCAGCGATCACGCTCGCGCCTACATCTATTCAGGGAAGGATTACTGCCGCCCCGTCGATCGAGTCGCTCTTGACGGCGGCCAATGCTTCTTTGGCAAGGTCGAGAGCAAAGGTCGTTACCCTGGGCCGAAGATTGATCTCGGCCGCAAGTTTGAGGAAGTCGCGGGCATCCGAGCGTGTCATGTTGGCGACGCTGCGTATTTGCCGCTCTCCCCAGAGAAGGCGGTCGTAGTCGAACTCCGGAATGCGATCGAGGTGGATGGCATTGATGGCGACCACGCCACCTTTTCGCAAACTGGAGAGTGCCAGGACGACCACGTCCCCGCTGGGAGCGAAGGTGATGGCGCGATCGAGTTCTACCGGAGGTTTATCCGCCTCCGAGCCCACCCATTTCGCACCCAACGATTCGGCCAGCCTGCGATGTGAGGCCCCGCGGGTTGAGACATAAACATCACACTGCCAGGCGCGGAGAACTGCGATGGCCAGATGTGCGGATGCGCCAAAGCCGAACAAGCCGACTCGCTCTCCGCGTTCCACACCGGCGACACGAAGGCTGCGAAAGCCGATGATGCCGGCACACAGTAGCGGCGCGGCGTGTATATCATCCAGCGCCGGAGGCAGAGGGAAAACGAAGTCGGACCGCGCAGCCGCGAACTCTGCGTATCCTCCATTTACCGCATATCCGGTGAAGGTCGGCGAATCGCAAAGATTCTCATGGTTATTCCTGCAATACCAGCACGTGCCGTCCGTGCCTCCGATCCAGGAGACGCCTACCCTTGTCCCCAGAGCGAGTTCCGGCGTCGCGCCCTGGATAATCTCTCCCACGATCTGGTGACCGGGAATCAGAATTTCCCGCAAGGGGCGGAGTTCGCCTTCGACAATGTGAAGGTCGGTCCGGCAAACGCCGCATGCCCGCACTCGTAGCAGCACTTGTCCTGCTGCTGGTTCAGGCTTCGGCACCTCCTCGATGCGCAGAGGCCGTTTTGTGACCCCGCCTGCCGAAACGAGCACAGCGGCTTTCATTTTGCGAACTCCTAACATTGTCGATGTTGGGGCGTTCGGATCGTAAGAGAGTGCGTTGGTCCGTTATTTGTTTGAGGTCATACTCGCCCACGAAACTGGATGATTCTGCGGCGATCGCGTTTTGACGGTCTGCCTGCAGGCAACTCTTCGAACTGCCGCATCGCCTTGCGCTCGGCTGCCACTTTGAGGCGAAGCTCCTTGCTTGCCTCCGTCTCGCGGTATAAGGTCTGCGCAACCGAAGCCGGACCGCGAATCTCGCTCAGGAGCACGACCTCCACCTGAAAGTCGCCGCCGTCGTTGGTCACTCGCAACATGTCGCCAATCCGGACCTCACGCGCGGCTTTCGCGGGCTGCTGGTTGGCCTGAATCCTGCCGAGTTGACAGGCTCGCGCGGCCAACGATCGCGTCTTGAAGAACCTGGCGGCCCAAAGCCACTTGTCCATTCGTACGGAAGTCATAAGCAAGGAACCATCGAAGACCCAGCACCGTGAGTGATGTCACGCACGCGCTTTGTCGATCATCTCTTCCCAGATGCCTTTCGATTTTAGAACCAGTTCGATGGCTTCGCGGACCGCGCCGTGACCGGCGAGAGCTTTCGTGGTGTAGTGCGCAGCTTTCTTCACCTCGGGAACGGCATCGCCTACGGCAACGGCCAGGCCGGCGCGGCGCATCAATGGGATATCTGGAAGATCGTCGCCAATATAGGCAACGGCAGAATCGGCAACGCCCGCTTTTTGGAGTATCTCTTCGTACGCCGGCATTTTCAGCGGCTGTTTCATGTAGATAAACTCCATCTTCATTTCCCGGGCGCGACGGAGGAGTGCGGTGCTTTCGCGACCGGTGATGCAGCCGGTGAGCAGGCCGGCGGTCCGAGCGAGGGTTAGACCCTGGCCGTCGTGCGCGTCAAACGTTTTGATTTCGAGGGCGGTGTCGCCGGGTTGCGACAGCAGGGTAACGCCACCGTCCGTCATGGTGCCGTCCACGTCCATGAGGATCACTTTGATTTGTGCAGCGCGTTTTTTGAGCGCGGGAGAGATTATGGGAGCACGAGCCAAAGGAGCCTCCAGGAAGATGGTGAAGACAGAGTCTAAGGCAAAGGGCAGTGATGCGGCCATATCTTGGTGGGTATGGCTCTCTGGACAATCGCCTGGATCGTCGGCGATATTCAACTCCGACCATTGGCGGAGCCGGGTTGAGCGGAGTTAAGGTGACGTCCAAAGGCCTGCAAGAAGTCGATGGCCGCAGCCAGACCGCGCAGGCTGTCTTTGCTCATCAGTCGCCGCAACAACGTGAAGAGGCCAACCGGTTTCTGCTGGTCCGCCGTGGCTCGCGCCAGGCCTTCGGGAATTGCCTGGAAGATGCCCTGGAACCACTCCGGTTCGATGCTGCCAAGAATGCGGCGCCAATAGAGAAGGTTCCGGATACCGCGAATGGATTCAGGCGTCTTTGCGTTCTCGACGACCTTTTCCAGAAGCTCGTCCCGCGCTGCTAGTGCGGAACGCATGATGTCCAGCACTCCCTGGTTGTGCAACTCCCGAAGCAATTCGTAGGCCGCCAACACGGCTTCGGCATGCTCTTCAGGGGCGCGTTCAACCCGGGAGCGCAGGTCGGTACGAGGATTACACGGCGGAATTTCCAGAGGAATTGGTTGAGCCACTTTCTTCTCCTGTCGTTATTTTGTCTGAAGCTGTACGAGGCTATTGCCCGGAGCCGTATAGTCGGATCGCTTCCACTTGCGTTCGACTTCCACGCCCTGCTGCGGCGTGGGATGGCCGAAGCGAGAATTGACGCGAGGCAGGGGACTCTCGCCGACCTCGGGCAACACATTCAGATGAACGCTGGTCTCCTTGAATGCGGGCGTGTTGGTCACGGGGTCGGTGTGGCTGCTGGTCAACCGGTTCACCGGGCTCTCGACCGAGTTCATCGGCATGTAGAGCTCGCGGCCCTGGACCCGGTCGGTCACCAGCGCTCGCACCCGCACCTGACCGTAACGAGAAATCAGCTGCACCCAGGTGCCGCTCTGAATCCCGCGTTCCTCGGCAAGTTCAGGGGAGACTTCGACAAAGGTATCGGGAACCTTCTCGCGAATTCCATCGGTGCGGTAGGTGAGGTTGCCTTCGTGAAAGTGCTCGAGCAGACGGCCGTTGTTGAGATGCAAGTCAAATTCGGCATCGGGCTGGTCGGACGCAGGAATTTGTGAGACAGGGAACAGGCGGGCCTTTCCATCGGCAAAAGCGAAGCCTTTAGTGTAGAGCAGAGGCTGATCGGTTCCATCAGCTGCGACCGGCCATTGCAGGGATTTGTATCCCTCCAGCCGGTCGTAGCTGACGCCGGCAAACATGGGAGTGAGAGAGGCGATTTCATCCATGACCTGGGAAGGATGTTCATAGTTCCAATCCGCTCCCAACCGGTTGGCAATGTCCTGGACAATCTTCCAATCCGGCCGGCAACCCTCGAGCGGGTCGAACACTTGATAGAGCCGCTGGATCCGCCGCTCGGTGCTGGTAAAGGTGCCTTCCTTTTCGAGGCTTGGCGCTCCGGGCAACACAACATCGGCATAGCGGCAAGTGTTGCTGAAGAAAATGTCCTGCACTACGAAGAAGTCGAGCTTGGCGAAAGCATCCCCGACATAGTTCGCATTCGAGTCAACCAGGCTCATCTCCTCGCCGAACAGATACATCGCCTTGAGCTTGCCTTGATGAATGGCTTCGACCATTTGGTGGTTATCCAGTCCTTTGGTCGAAGGCAATTTTACTTTCCAGCCAGCCTCGAAGCGTTTTCGCACTTCGGCATCATCCACCGATTGGTAGCCCGGCAGCATGTTCGGCATGGCCCCATGGTCGCTGGCTCCCTGCACGTTGTTGTGGCCGCGTAGCGGATAGGCGCCCGTTCCCGGTCGCATGTAGTTTCCGGTGATGAGCAGCAGATTCGAAATCGCTGTAGAAGTGTCGGAGCCCTGGGTGTGCTGGGTCACTCCCATGGCCCAGAGAATGCACATACTCTTGGCCTCGGCGATGGTGTGCGCGACCTTGCGCAGCGTCTCCTCGGGAAGGCCGGTGATGCGCGAAGCGTAATCCAGAGTAAAAGGCTCCAGACTCTTCCGATACGCCTCCAGTCCATTCACCCAGTGGTCGAGAAATTTTTCGTGCGCGAGGCCGTTATCCACAAGGTATCGGCTGAGTGCGCACAACCACACGATGTCCGTGCCCGGCTTGGGATGCAGGAAGAGGTCGGCACGCCGCGCCATTTCATTCTCACGCAGGTCGCTCACAATCAACTTTTGGCCATTCAGCTTGTGCGAGCTCTTTACCCGGGTCGCGATCACGGGATGGCTCTCGGCGGTGTTGCTGCCGATGATCAGTACGAGATCGGCCATCTCCATATCGGAGATTGATCCCGAATCGCCGCCATAGCCCACGGTTCGGAACAAGCCCGCGGTCGCCGGCGACTGGCAATAGCGAGAGCAATTGTCGATATTGTTAGTGCCTATGACGGCCCGCGCCAGTTTCTGCATGAGATAGCTCTCTTCATTTGTGCATTTGGAAGAGGAGATGAACGCGAGCGAGTCCGGCCCGCTGTTTGCCTTAATCTCCGACAGCCTGCGGGCGACGAGGTTGAGCGCTTCGTCCCAGGTGGCCGCGCGGAACTTGTTTCCGCCGCGGATGAGCGGCGTGGTCAGGCGATCCTCACTATTGATGTGACCCCAGCCGAACTTGCCTTTCACGCAGGTAGAAATCCCGTTCGCGGGGCCACGTTCGGGAGCGATCTTGAGAATGTGGCGATCCTTGGTCCACACGTCAAAGCTGCAACCCACGCCGCAGTAGGTGCAAACCGTCTTGGTCTTGCGGATGCGATGTTCCCGCATCGCCTCCTCCGCTTCGGAGACTTGAAGAATGGTTCCATAGCCGGTTTCGGGCTCAACACCTTTGACAATGTCGATCATGCCGTTGAGCGTGGACCTACGGAGCCCGGTGAAAAACCCGGCGTGTCCCAGCATGGTTTTCTCCATCAAGGCGTTGCAGGGACAGACCGTGACGCAGTGGCCACAGGAAACGCAGCTCGACTCTCCGATGGTTGAGCCTCCATCCCAGAGCACACGAGGATTCGGATCTTCCCAGTTGATCGACAGCGTTTCATTGACTTCGACGTTCTGGCAGGCTTCCACGCAACGGCCGCAGAGAATGCATTGATCGGGATCGTAACGATAAAAAGGATTCGTGCTGTCGACTTCGTAGGGCTTTGGGCGAAAGGGAATCTTCTGGTGCTCGACGGCCAGGAGCTTCGTAGTGTTATGAACAGTGCAGTTTCCGTTGTTGTTGTCGCAGACCGTGCAGTACAACATGTGGTTGCTCAGAATGCGGTCGAACGCCTCCACTTGCGCCGCCCTGGCCTTGGAGGACGTAGTGGAAATCGCCATTCCGTCGACGACATTGGTCGCGCAGGCCCGGACGATGCCGTCCGCCCACTTCGACCATGCAGGTGTCACAAGTCTGAACCGGGCCGAGCTGTGGGTGATAGCAAACCTGAGGAAGTGACGTGCCATTCCGGTTGATCACGTCGACGAGAAGCTCGTTCGGTTCAGCTTTCTGAATGACACCGTCTATTGCGACGTTGACCACGGCTAGGCCTCCGGACAAAGTACCACCCATCGAGTGAAGACGAGGATTTGCGGCAAGTATAAGCGCCGCTCTGGTTTGTGGAAAGTATTGGTGATTCCCGGGCGGCTTAGTTTAAACGGTGTCATCCTGAGGAAATGGAGCCCTTCGCCGTGCGAAGGGCTCCCGACGAAGGACCCATGCATTTCTCCGGCGATAGCAGCGCCAAACCTGCCCGCGTTGCTGCACTTTGGATGCTTAGGATGCGATGCGGAGCAGCGAACGAGGGGAAAGGAATGCACAGGTCCTTCGCTTGCTTTCGTCCCGCTTCGCGGGACGAAAGACATCGCTCAGGATGACAGCCTGGTAGGGCCAGAGGCACCCTCCTGATCTTTGCTGACGACAATCATTTGTTTAATGCCGCGCTGTCCCACTTTTCACCGCATCGAAGAACCTGGCACGGTTGTTTCAGGCGATGGCATTCGGCTGCAAATTCGTCCGGCGGGGCAGTGTTGAATTCGAACATTTCGAAGTGGCAGGGTATGACGGTCCTGGCGCCGATATCGTTGGCCAGTTGTGCGGCCTCAGGTCCCGAAAGATTTCCCGCCACCCTTCTTTCAGGCGCGCGGCCATTGATGGGGAGCAGCGCGACGTGCACTCCGAAGGGCCGTAGCTTTTTCGCCATGCCGTCATACCGGATGGTGTCGCCGCTGTGGTAAATCGCCCACTTCCCGAACTGCAGCACGTAGCCGAGAAACCGCGCGCGGCCCTGTTCGTCGCGTTCCAGAGTTTCGTGGGCCGATGCCACGCCGGAAAATCGAATACCCGCGATTTCCACTGTGGTTCCGTCGTCAACCCCGATGGGAATCGCGGGGTCGATAGCCAGCCGGTTCGCAACGAAGGCACGATTCGATTCTGCAATCACCAGCGTCGGCCTTGGATTTCCCGCCAGGATGGGAATGAGAGTTTCGGCATCAAGATGATCGGTGTGAATGTGGGAGGAGGTGACGACATCGACGAATGAAAGCTGAGAGGGATCGATCACCAATTCGGTCATGCGGACGTGAGGCTTATCGGTCTGGTTGTATTTTTTGGTTAGTGAATCGGAAAGATAAGGATCGAGCAATACGTGGATGCCTTGCCATTGCAGCAGGAATCCGCTTTGCCCCAGCCACCACAGCCGGAAACTGCCGTCACGCTTGTCCGATGCGCGAATATCCGCAAGCAGCGCTTCGTGAGAGTGGATAGGACGAATCACAACAGTCCCAGTTCCTTCCGGACAATCGCCACGCCGCTTACCATGTTGTTGAGTTTCTGCCGCGCCGCCCAGCGCGCCGTCTGGCTCAGTCCGCAGTCGGGCGCGAACGAGAGTTGCTCCGCCGGGGCGTGCTTGAGGCACAAGCGCACTCGCTCAGCTACATCGGCGGGCGCTTCGATGTAGTAGCTCTTTACGTCGATGATGCCGACCGCGACGTCGATGCCCTGTGCCGCAATCTCGTGGATAATTTCGATTTCGGCAAATTCACGACTTGCCATTTCCAGATGCATTTCTTGCACCGGCAACTCGAAGAACGCAGGAAACAGCGGCGCGTAACGTCGCAAGCCCACGGCCCTGGCTTTGTAGTTGCCAAAACAGAGGTGGGTGGAAAGACGGCAACGGCCGATTACTGATTTCACTGTCTCAGCGAATATTTTGACGAAGCGATGAGGATCCTCCCGATGGGCATAGCAACTCATCGAGGGTTCGTCGAGGGTGATTTCCTCGCAGCCAGCTTCAACCAATTCTTCAAGCTCTTTGCGGACGATGGGAACCAGCGCGTCGGTGACATCCCAACGGCTCTTGTAGCTCCCACTTGGATTGATACGGCCGCTCAAGGTGTAGGGTCCGGGAACGCTGGCCTTCAGCACGGGACCGGGCGGCGCGATTTTCTGCAGACGCTTGAATTCTTCCACGGCTCCCAGTCCATGCGTGGAGAAAATCTTCCCTGTGACCTCGTATTTTCCCCGCTGATCGTGCGCCGGTGGGCCAAAGCGGCGCGGAGAGATGGCGGAGCCGCGAATGCCTTCCAGCTGCCCGTAGAATGACAGGTTGAAATCGTAGCGAGTCTGTTCGCCGTCCGTTATGACATCCAACCCGGCGGCCACCTGGTCGTGGACGGCGACGATGACCGCGTCATTCTTTAGCTCTTCCACATCAGCGTCGCCGAATTGCTCCAGGTGCGCTGAAGCAAATTCCAGCCAGCCGGGGAACGGGTAGCTGCCGATCACGGTGGTCCGCAAAGGCTTGCGCGGTTTTTGCCGGACCGTCGCGCGGGCTGCAGACGCAGCTGCTTTCTTTGTCTTTTTGGGTAAAGGCATTAGCAAAGACCACGTGGAGGCAGCCGCCCTCGGCTGCCGGGTCGAGCGCAGCTCGACTTTCCTGGTCATTTTAGCGGAGCTTTGCTCCGCCGGACAGCCGAGGGCGGCTGTCCCCACGTGGTCTTTTTGCTTCCCGCTAGAACGCGGCTCCCGCCGGCTCCAATATACTCTCCTGCTCTTCTTCGGCTTGGGAAAGGCGGGTATGGGTCTTCGCTACGAGCATGTAGATCGACGGCACGATGAACAGGGTAAAGAGTGTTCCAATGATCATACCGCTGACCAGCATGATGCCGATGCTGTTTCGCGCGCCTGCTCCGGGTCCCTTGGCAAGGACGAGAGGGAAGTGACCGATGACAGTAGCGGCAGTGGTCATCAGAATGGGCCGCAACCGGGTTTGAGCTGCCTCGATAATCGCAGCCAGTTTCTCCTTGCCGGTCTCCTGCAGGTGGTTGGCAAACTCCACAATGAGGATGCCGTTCTTGGACACCAGGCCAACCAGGGTAATCAGTCCTACCTGGCTGTAGATGTTCAGTGTCGTCAGCCCCAGGAACGAGAACAGCAGCGCTCCTGAAATCGCCAGCGGGACTGACCCCGCGAGGATGATGAAGGGATCGCGGAAGCTCTCGAACTGCGCCGCCAGCACCAGGTAGATCAGGATGCCGGACAACAGGAAGGTCCCGAGAAATTTGCTGCCTTCAGTTCGGAGCTGGCGCGACTCACCCGCATAGTCAACTGTGAAACCCTGGGGCAGAATCGTCTTGGCCTCGTCTTCGAGCACACGCAGTGCCTGGTCGAGCGGCACTCCGGGCGGTACTACTCCCTGAATGCGAACCGCGTTGAGCTGTTGGAATTTCTTCAGTTCTCGTGGTTCCGTCGTGGTCTTCAAAGAGGCGAATGTGGAGAGCGGCACCAGCTTGTTTTGCGATCCGGTGACGTAGATCTGCGAGAGCTGGTCAGCCGTCAAGCGCTCCGCGCGTTTGACCTGCGGGATGACTTTGTAGCTCCGCCCCTGGATGCTGAAGCGGTTCACATAGTTCCCCCCCAGCAAAGTAGAGAGATCCTGTCCGGCCTGGCTCAGGTCAACTCCCTGGGAACGCAGCTTGTCGCGGTCGAAGACGACCTCGGTCTGCGGCTGGTCATATTTCAGATCGGAGTCCGCGTAGATGAACAGGCCGCTGGCAAAGGCCTTACCTACAAGCTGCTTGGCGAAGGCAACAAGTTGCTGCGGCTCGGCGGGCGAGGCGACTACGAAATCGACCGGGAAATCTCCACCACCGGGCAAAGGTGGCGGGGTCAGCGGGATCACGCGAATTCCAGCGATCTTCGACAGCGGTCCGGTAGATTCGAGTAGAAGCTGCTGCGCCGTCTTTTTCCGCTCGCTCCAGGGCTTGGTCACCATGCCGCCAAAGCCGCCGGTCGGGGACGTGATTTGGAAAATACTCTCGTTCTCAGGGAACGAATGATAGACGTCGTAAACCTGGTTGGTGTAAAGCCGGGTCTGGTCTATGGTCGAGTTAGGAGAAGCCTGGATCACTCCGAAGACCACGCCCTGGTCCTCGGCCGGTGCCAACTCCCGCTGCGAGAACATGTAGAACGGGATCATCAGCACGGCGACGATTGCCCACAACGTGAGCACAACCGGGCGGTAGCGCAAGGTCGCGGTGAGAGTACTTTCGTATGCGCGACGCACTCGCTCGAAGCGCCGGTTGACCCAGCCGGCGAAGCCCCGCTCTGTGTCTCCTGCGCGCAACAGCTTCGATCCCATCATAGGGGAAAGTGTCAACGCCACGATTCCCGAGACAATGACAGCGCCCGCCAGCGTGAACGCGAATTCGCGGAACAATGCTCCGGTCAAGCCGCCCTGAATACCGATTGGGGCATACACTGCGGCCAGCGTGATGGTCATCGAGATGATCGGACCCACCAGTTCACGCGCTGCATCGATCGCGGCGCGGTAGGGGGTTTTGCCCAACTGGATGTGCCGCTCGACGTTTTCCACCATCACGATGGCGTCATCCACCACCAGGCCGACCGACAGCACGATCGCCAGCAGGGTCAGCAGGTTGATGGTGAAGCCGAACGTGAGCATCAGGAAGACTGCGCCAATGAGCGAAATCGGGATGGCCACGACCGGAATGAGCACCGAGCGCATCGAGCCGAGAAATAGGAAAATGACCACGACAACGATCAGCAGAGTCTCAGTAAGCGTCCTGAGCACTTCGTTGATCGCATCCTGGATGTAAGCCGTCGAGTCGTAGGGAATGCCGACATGCATCCCGGTGGGCAACTCCGCCTGGATTCCGGGTATAGCCGCGCGAACCTGCTTGATCACGTCCAGCGAGTTGGCCGTCGGCAGGACCCAAATTCCCATGAAGGTTGCGGTCTCACCATTGAAGCGGACTTCCGAGTCATAATTCTGGGCGCCGAGCACGACGTCAGCGATGTCGCCGAGTCGCACGACGACCCCGTTGTTGTTCTTCACCACGAGTTGACGAAATTCATCGGCCGTACGCAGGTCGGTGTTGGCTACCAGGTTGACCGAGACCATCGAGCCTTTGGTGCTTCCGAGCGCAGAGAGGTAGTTATTGTGCGCCAGTGCATCGTGCACGGCAGAGGCCGAAATGCCGAGTGCCGCCATCTTGTCGGGCTTAAGCCAGATTCGCATGGCGAAGGTACGATCGCCGAGGATGTCGGCACGCTGCACTCCGCTGATGGCGCTGAGTTTGGGTTGTACGACGCGGGTCAGATAGTCGGTGATCTGGTTCTGGTCAAGGTCGGCTGACGAGAAGCCGATGTACATGGCGGCAAATTGATTGTCCGCGGTTTGCAGGTCAATGACCGGCGCCTCAGCTTCAGGTGGCAGGTCATTGCGTACCTGGGCCACTTTAGCCTGGATCTGGGTCAGCGCCGCGTTGGTATCGTAGTTGAGCTTCAGGTGCACCGTGATGGTGCTGAGCCCCTGAGCGCTCGACGACTCCATGTAGTCGATACCGTCGGCGCTGGCGATTACGCGCTCGAGCGGCGTGGTGATGAAGCCGCGAACCAGGTCGGCGTTTGCGCCCACGTAAACAGTCGAAACGGACACCACTGCGATGTCGCTGCGCGGGTACTGACGCACACTCAACGAGCGAATGGACTGCAGGCCGGCGATCAAAATAACCAGACTGACGACCATCGCCAGGACGGGTCGTTTGATAAACAGGTCCGTGAACTTCATTTAGCTGTCCTCAGGCTTGGGAGCGGGATTGTTTCCCGGTTGAACCTTGTTGTTGACCTGGACCGCGGCGCCGTTGCGCAGCTTAAACACACCTGACGTCACAACTTCATCGCCCGGGTTCAGGCCTGAAACCACCGCCACCTGGTCGCCACGTGATCCTTCGAGCTTCACGAACTGCTGACGCACGCCGCGGTAGGAGTGACCTTTCGGATCCTTGAGATCAGTGATCACGAAAACGGAATCGCCGTACGGGGCATAGCTGACGGCGGACGCCGGCAGCGGGACTACGCTACGACTTACCCCCAGGACCACTTCGACCTGTACGAACATTCCGGGCTGCAACTTGCCTTCGGGATTGGCCAGCGTCGCCTGTATCTGAACATTCCGTGTGGTCTCGTCCACTACCGAGTCCAGCGCGGTGACCTTTCCGGTGAATGTCTTGCCAGGCAGGTCTTCGGACGTAACTTTCAGACTGCGGCCGACACGGACTTGGCCCAGCGCCTGCTGCGGCAGTCCAAAATTGACGTAAATCGGATTGAGCGCCTGGAGCTGAACCACGGCCGTGCCCGCGGACAGGTACTGGCCGAGATTGATCTTGCGAATTCCGAGGGTGCCCGAGAACGGGGCCCGAATTGTTTTTCGCTCAATGGTGGCGCGGATTGCGCCTACATTCGCTTCAGTTTGTTTTTGCTGCGCCGTGGCCTGGTCGTACTCCAGCCGGGAGATGACTCCCTCTTTCACCAGCTCCTGCATCCGGCCATAATTGATCTTTGCCAGATCACGCTGGGCCTCGAGAGCCGTGAGTTGCGCTCGCTCTTCGCGGGTGTCGAGCTCTACAAGAACCTCGCCTTCGCGTACGGCCTTGCCGGAGTCGAAATTGATTTTTGCCACACTTCCCGGAAGGTCAGCGCTGACCATTACGCCGTGAACTGCTTCCATGGTGCCGATTACGCCGGTCGTCGAGGGCCATTGCTCCGGCTGCGCCACGACGCTGGTAACCGCCTCAGGAGGCGGCTGGTAGGCAGACGCTTGCACCGCCGTCTGGACCTGCTTGAACTTCATGAAGCCCAGGGCCGTGAGCAGCGTTATCGTTACAGCCAACATCAGGAACATTCTCTTAGCCATAATTCCTCTTAGGACAACAGCAAATCGTTTGAAAATAAACAGTTACGCGGCACGAGTGTAATAAAGGCAGCTGTACACCGAGCCTGTCTCACAACAATTGGAAGTACTCGTCCGAACTCCGCCCCGGTTGGGGCATTTAGTAGTCTGATTGGATTCAGAAATTGCGCCAGGGATTCGGCGAATTCATCATCCAATTCCAGACAAGACACAATGTTGATGTTGGCGCGAGCGCCCCGCTCGTGCGGCAGCGTCCGATAAGCAGGAGCACGAGCGACACGGACGCGCCCACATTTCGTTCAAGCGATCTTCTCCCTCGAAGGCGTCGGCAGGCCGGGAATCTCGAGCACCGGCCGGATTTCGACGGCGCCTTTGCGCGCCCCCGGGATCCGTCCCGCAATATCCAAAGCTTCGTCGAGATTCTTGGCGTCAATCAGAAAGTAGCCGCCGAGCTGTTCGCGGGTCTCCGCGAACGGGCCATCGGTTACGAAGCGCTTTCCGTCCCTCACTTTGACGGTGGTCGCGGTCGCGACCGGCTGCAAGGGAGCGGTCGCGAGGAACTGTCCCTTGGCTTGGAGCTGGTGGGCAAGCTCGGTTGACTCGCCGTAACACTGCGCCCGCTCGGCCTCAGTCCAGGCTTGCTCATCGGTGTAAATCAGCAGCAGGTATTTCATGCGCATGTCTCCATGGGTATGTCGAACGGCGGATGTCCAAATCGACAGTTCTTCCCGAATAATTCTGCAATGCGATCCTGTCGATTCAAGCTAATCTCGCGAATCTACCAGCTTCGACGCTCCAACCGACGCTGCCTCCTCGGTGACCAACATGACCGCATGGTCGTCTAAATAGATCGACGGCTGCCGGGCCAAATCGACACTCCAATTGAAGAATATTTACAATCTAGATATGTCGCAGAGCGCCGCCGAGGCCGTCGAAGAAATTTATCGCTCCGATTGGGGCCGAATTGTTGCCGCCCTGATCGGATTGATCGGTGACTTCGATCTCGCCGAAGAGTCGGCCCAGGAAGCCTTTACCGCGGCGGTGGATCAATGGCGAGTTTCCGGAGTGCCGGAATTTCCTCGCGCCTGGATCATCCAGACGGCGCGGCACAAGGCCATTGACCGTATCCGGAGCAAGGTACGGTCCGAGGAAAAGCTTGAATCGTATGCCGCCTCCGGCCTGGTTCGGACCATCGAAGAGCCGGACTACGACAGCAGCGAAATTCCAGACGATCGCCTTCGGCTGATCTTCACTTGCTGCCACCCGGCGCTTGCCCTTGAGGCACAGGTGGCGCTGACCCTGCGGACCCTGTGCGGCCTGGAGACAGACGAAATTGCGCGGGCCTTTCTGGTGCCGCCGACCACGATGGCGCAGCGCCTGGTGCGGGCCAAGCGCAAGATTCGCGACGCGGCCATTCCTTATGCTGTGCCGGAGACACAGCAGATGGCTGCCCGGCTCGCCGCCGTCCTGACCGTCATCTATCTCGTCTTCAACGAAGGCTACGCGGCTACGCGAGGCGGGCCGCTGGTGAGGACCGATCTGTGCGCCGAGGCCATCCGCCTGGGACGCCTGGTCCGATCTTTAGCTGGTCCGCAGCCTCCGGCGGAAGCGACAGCGCTAGTCGCCTTGATGCTGCTTCATGATGCACGGCGCGATGCGCGCGTCGATCATGCCGGCGACCTCGTCGTACTCGAAGAGCAGGACCGCAGCCGCTGGAACCATGCACAGATTGCCGAAGCGTTACCGCTGGTCGCGGAAGTTTTGCGTGGCGAGCCGGGTCCGTTTGCGCTACAGGCGGCCATCGCGGCCGTACACTGTCAGGCGGCGCATGCTGAAGATACAGATTGGGCCCGGATCGTGCGCTACTACGATCTGCTCGAGCGGGTGCAACCTTCGCCGATCGTGTCACTGAACCGAGCGGTCGCAATCGCGATGGTGGACGGTCCCGGGCCCGCGCTCGCAATTGTTGATGCACTCGTTGCCAGCGGCGATCTCGACGACTACCATCTGCTGCATGCCGCCCGTGCCGATCTGTTGCGCCGACTCGGATCCGCGGCAGAAGCCGCGAAGAGCTACGAACGGGCGCTGGCATTGGCCACCAATGGCAGTGAACGCCGATTTCTCGAACGGCGTCTGCACGAAGTGCAGGGATCGGCGGCCTGACTGGCACTCTGTCCCGATTGGAGGCCCGTCCTCCAGCAAACATCCCGGACATTCTAAATTTATGACCAAGCGTCTTGCCTGCATCCTCCTGCTCGCCTGTTTCACTTCTACCGCCATCGCCGGCATGACCGCAGATTCCAAGCAGGTCGCGGAAGCGGAGAACATCTACGCCGACCTTAGCGACGCCTTCACCATCATCACGACCATTGATTCGGGCTTGTTTACCAGCTACCAAGGGAAGGACCGCGCTGCCTGGAACGAGGCTTATCGCGAGAAGCGTAAGGAATTTCTTGAGCGCCTGGCAAAATTGCCAAGTCATGGCCTTTCGGAGAACGACACGAAAGCCATTGCCGCCATGCGTGCCCAGTCAGCGACGTACTCTGAAGCTGTCTCCGCTCCCTTTAGTCCGGGAGGAACGGGAAAATGCCTGGACGCAAATCGCAAAGACCAGGACTATGCGTCTCTGAGAATGGCCCTGCTGGCCTGCTTCACGGAGAAGGCCAACGACGTCAGTTTTGAAGGCGGAAAGATCAATCGCCAGTCGGTGCTCGATCTGCTTCATGAGATCGAGGAGCCGGAGCGGCGCAAGGCTGTCTTCATGGCGCTCGCTCCCCTGTGGCAGGCGATCAACGGCAATAACGAACCGGACAGCCCATATCGGCGCATGATCGCGCTGGCGGCGGCCGATGGGGCGAAACGTGGCTCCGAGGTTGACGCTGCTGCCCGCGACGCTGGAGTGAACACCGCCGACGTAGAACGGTGGCTGGAGCAGATTCTCGATGCCTGGCGCCAGGTCAACCCCGACGACCCGGTGGAGCCGTGGAGCTTCAGTTACTTGAGCGCCGAGGCCGATCGCCAGCTCGCGGCCGCCATTCCGCGCGGGTCGCTGCAACCGATCAATCAGCGCTTCTACCAGGATCTCGGGTTAGACCTCAAACAATCAGGCACGTTGTACGACCTAGACCCCAGGCCCGGGAAAGCGCCGCTGGCTTACACGGACTACGTCACTCATGGGAGGCTGGTCAACGGCGCGTGGCAGCCCACCATCGCTCGTGTCTCCGCCCCGTATGCTCGAGGCGGGTTGTTTGTGCTGAATGAGCTGGTACACGAGAACGGCCACGTGGCGAACATCACCGCAATTCGCAATCGTCCCGCTTTCGTCTATTGGCCCGGCGATCTTTTTGTCGAGGCTTTTGCTGATGTGCCCGGGTGGAGCACTTATGAGCCGGCCTGGCAGCGCCGGTATCTGGGGCGCGAGACCCCCGCGCAAGTTTCTCTCCGCGCTTTGTATGGCGTGGTGGTGTTGGACGTCGCCTGGTCACTCTTCGAACTGAGAATGCTGCGCGCTCCCGCGACGGACCCGAATCTTCTGTGGACCGAGATCACGAACCACTACTTCCACATCGTGCCGCATCCCGAGCTGTCCTGGTGGGTGCTGCGCGAGCAATTAGTGGATACGCCCGGTTACATGATGAACTACGGACTGGGTGCCGTATTGACCGCCGAAATGCGTCAGCACATCCGCGAGGCTCTGGGGCCGTTCGATACGGGTGATCCGCGCTGGTACGGGTGGCTGCAGGAGCACTTGCTGCGCTATGGATCGGAACGCGATTCGCAAACGCTGATGAAAGACTTTCTGGGACGTCCGGTTTCCCCGCAGGCCCTGCTCAATCAGATTCACCGGCTCGCGCCGCCGGCGAAATAGCTTGAGAATTTTGGCCGCCGAATCAAAAGTTGATACCTTATCTGATCGTAATCACGAGGACTAGCCCATGCTTCGCAGAAAGATTGCGCTCTACGCAGCCGCTCTCGGCTTCATGCTGACCACGTCCTTGCTTCACGCTGCCCAATCCTATGAAGTAACCTTCGAGCGGGGTGTGCCCGCCACCATGCGCGATGGCGTGATTCTTCGCGCGGACATTTACCGGCCGAAGGCCGACGGGCAGTATCCGGTTCTGCTGCAACGCACACCTTACAACAAAAGCGGCGGAGCGGTTTTTGCTTTCAAGGCCGCGGCGACGGGATATGTCGTCATCATTCAAGACGTCCGCGGCCGCTACACCTCCGAAGGAGAGTGGTACACCTTCAGGCATGAATCGAACGATGGTTACGACACCGTGGAATGGGCAGCGACGCTGCCTTATTCGAACGGCACAGTAGGCATGTGGGGCGGATCTTATGTGGGCGCTACGCAGATGCTGACGGCGATTGCCCATCCGCCGCATCTCGCCGGGATTTGCCCGGTCGTCACTGCCAGCAACTATCACGAAAACTGGACTTACCAGGGCGGCGCCTTCGAACAATGGTTCAACCAATCCTGGACTTCGGGCCTGGCTCAGGACACGTTCGACCGGAGCGTGCAGAAAAACACTAACGCTCTCGGGGGAGCTTGGAAATTACCGCTGACCAGCTATCCGCTGTTTAATTTTTCTGACCCTTCCGCGGCGCCGATTTCCACGGCCTCCCTGGCCCCATATTTTCTCGACTGGCTGGCTCATCCCACTTATGACCAGTATTGGAAGCAGATATCGATCGAAGAACACTTCGCTGATATCAATGTCCCGGTGCTGTCCATTGCTGCCTGGTATGACATTTTCCAAGGGGGGTCGCTGCGCAACTACATCGGAATCAAGGCGCATGGTGGAAGTGAAGCGGCGCGCAAAGGGCAGCACCTGTTTGTGACCATTGGAGGTCACGCCGGAGGCGGTAGAAAAATCGGCGAGGTTGATTTTGGAGCTGCAGCGGCCGAGTACGATGAAAACGAACTTACTCTGAAGTGGTATGACTACCTGTTTAAGGGCGTGCAGAATGAATTTGCGGGCAAGCCGGTGAGGATTTTTGTTATGGGCGCCAACCAGTGGCGGGAGGAAGATGACTGGCCGCTGGCTCGCGCCCAGAGCACCAAATATTTCCTGCATTCCACCAAGGGCGCCAACTCTCTTCGCGGAGACGGCAGCCTTTCGACCACATCTCCGCGGTCGGAGCCCTCGGATCACTATGTTTATGATCCCTCGAACCCGGTGCCAACGATGGGCGGCCCTCTATGTTGCGATGCGTTACATCTGGCGCCTGGCCCTCGCGATCAGCGTCCGGTAGAGGCCCGCGACGACGTGTTGATCTACACTACGCCTGCGTTTACTCAGGACACGGAAGTCACGGGGCCGGTCAGCCTCGAACTTTTTGCCAAGTCCTCGGCGGTGGACACCGACTTCACGGCCAAGCTGGTGGATGTGGGCCCGGATGGATTTGCACAAAATCTCACCGAAGGAATCGTTCGTGCCCGCTATCGCGATTCGCAGGAGAGAGCCAGCCTGATGAATCCGGGACAGGTTTACAAGTTCAACCTCGATTTGTGGTCTACGAGCGACGTATTTCTCAAGGGACACATGCTGCGGCTGGAGATTTCCAGCAGCAATTTCCCCCGTTTCGACCGGAACCTGAACACAGGGGAAGATCCTGCGTTCGCCCGGAACTATGTTTCGGCGACGAACACGGTCTATCACGATGCCGAGCATCCTTCGGCACTGATTTTGCCCGTGGTGCCGGCCCGCTGATGGCTGATTATGCGGCCGAGTTTCTAAACTTCGGTAACTTTCGCTGAAATTTTACCGGTCTAGAATCTTCTCTGAGACGAGAGTAGAGACCGGCATGGCGTCGAAAGAATTTTCCGTCGTTAGCGAGAATGAGCCGGTAGCGGCCCCGATCCAGAGGTGGCAGATCGAGGGGCGCGAGTGGTGGCTGTGGGGGCTGGCCGTCGTCGTCACCCTCGTCCTGACCTTCGGAATCGTCTCCTTAACCTACTTCCAGTTACACCCGCAAACTGAGGGCACGTATTGGACCGACCTGAAGGAATGGGTCCGCGGCCTGGCATTTGTGGTCATGTTGTTCGACATTTACACCCTCTATCAGCACCTGCAATTGCAGCGCATGCGACGCCGGCTCGCTGAGCGAGACCAGCTTTTCCAACTGATCACCGAGAACGCGGCGGACATGATCGCGGTGGTAGACGGCACCGGCAAGAGGATTTACAACAGCCCGTCCTACCACAACGTCCTGGGATACTCAGCCGAAGAATTGAAGACCACTTCATCGATTGACCAGATCCATCCCGACGATCGGCAGCGCGTATTGGAAGCGGCGCACAAGGCCCGCTCCACCGGCCATGGAGAAAGGCTGGAATATCGAATACGCCACAAGGATGGTTCCTGGCGCATCCTGGAATCAACGGCCAGCGCGATCCGGAACGCGAAAGGGGAAACCGAAAAGCTGGTGATCGTGAACCGCGACATCAGCGAACGCAAACGCGCGGAAGAGTTGCTGGCCCACAACGCCTTCCACGACGGCCTTACTAATCTTCCCAACCGCGCCCTTTTCCTCGACCGGCTGCAGCGTGCCCTGGTGCTCTCCAAGCGCCACACCGATTACAAATTCGCTGTCCTGTTTATTGATATTGATGAGTTCAAGGTTTTCAACGACAGCCTGGGACACAAAATCGGCGATGAAGTCCTGATCCAAATCGCTCAGAGGTTGACTGCGTCGCTCCGCGAAGTGGATACGATCGCGCGACCGCACCTGGGGCCATCAAGGGACGACACGTTGGCCCGGCTAGGCGGCGATGAATACACGATTCTTCTGGAAGATATCCGAAACCCCAGCGACGCCATTCGGGTCGCGGAGCGGCTGCAGGCCAAGCTGGCTGTCCCCTTCACCGTGCAGGGATACGAAATTGTGGTGAACGCAAGCGTGGGAATTGCATTGAGCACACCGTCTTGCGACCACGCTGAAGACCTGCTGCGCGACGCGAGCATCGCCATGTACCGCGCCAAGCGGGCAGGGAAGGCACGCTGCGAAGTTTTCGACACCGCCATGCATGAGGGCGCGGTGCGGCGTCTGGAGTTGGAGACGGAACTGCGCAAAGGCCTGGAGCTGGGCGAATTCAGAACTCACTACCAGCCGATCGTTTCCTTAAAGACGGGCAGGATTACCGGTTTCGAAGCCCTGACCCGCTGGCAACACGGAGAGCGCCTGCTGGCGCCAGCAGCGTTCATTGCGGTCGCGGATGAGACCGGCCTGATTATTCCGATGAACCGGGTACTGCTGCGCGAGGCTTGCGAACAGCTGCGCTCGTGGCATGCGCAATTTCCTGCCGAGCCGCCGCTCACCATGAGCGTCAACATCACTTCGAAGGAATTTGCCAGTCCCAACCTGGCGAAGGGGATTGCCGAGACCTTGAAGCAGACCGGGCTCGACCCCAACAATCTGCAATTGGAAATTACGGAAACCATTGCCATGAGCGATCCGGAAAAAGCGGCTTCCGTGCTCTCCGAGCTCAAGTCTCTGGGAGTGCGTCTGAGCGTGGACGATTTCGGCACGGGATATTCGTCGCTCAGCCGCCTGCAGCAGTTCCCCGTGGACTCGCTGAAGATCGATCGCGCCTTCATCTCTCATATGGACAGCGACGTGGAGAGCCACAAAATTGTCCAGGTCATCATCATGCTGGCCCAGACCCTGGGCTTAACCACCGTGGCGGAGGGCGCTGAAACGGAAGAGCATGTGAACCAACTCAAAGCGTTGGATTGCAGCTTCGCCCAAGGCTACTACTTTTCCAAACCGGCGGATCACCAGGTCATTTCTGACCTGTTAATGAAAGTGAACGGCTCCGGTTTTGCAGCGGCCAAGGCGCAAGCGGCCACGGCTGGCGTTTAGCTGACAAGGTTTACCAGGACGCGAGTGGGGTGCGCTTCCAGGTGTTCTTGGCTACGCAGACGTAAATAAAGTTGGTGTCCCAGGTTTCCGTGCCCGCGATGCAGGGATCGGAGGCGTGGGCCGGTGCGAACGATGGAATCGAGACGGGGACGGCAAACATCTTGAGCGTCGAGGTAAGCCGCTCCAGCCATTTCTTTCCATCCCCTACATTGCCGATGTAGTTGGAGATTGATTGGGGGGCACCGAAGCTGATCCCGATACGCGCCGGGTTGCCGTCCCCCTGGTCATATCCGATGAAGGCGTCGTTGGCATCATTCGTCGGCCGGTTGTTTGCCGTGGAGATGGTCTTCTGGAAACTGGAGTCGGACAGCGTGATGATGTGTCCGGGCCCGGTCCCCAGCGTCGAGAAATTCATCCGGCCTTTGAGGTTCGTCCACTGCCCGCCATCCGAATTGGGTTTCACTGCCAGCAGAAAGGCTCCCTGCTGAGAAAAAGACGTCGGAGCCATGGCTGAATAGCAACTCAGCCACAACGGGGTCCATCCTCCCAGCGAATCGCAATTCGCGGCGATCAGAGCGGGCGCGGTTGATCCCTGCACGGCCACGACGTTGCCGGGAGCATTGTCCATCCAGGCGCGGGCGCCCGCCAAAACACTGCCGGAATCCCCATTTGAGCCCAGCACCAGATTTCCCGGCCAGAAATCGAGGAGCGGAAAATATGTTGGAACCGCCACCGTGTAGGACTGCGGCGCCGTCTGGGTGTCGGTGAACGTGCACACGCCCTTTGAACACACCGAGCCGCGCGAAACGTTTGTCAGCACCGCGTAGTTTCCCGCGCCATAGGGTCCCTGATCGCGCTGCCCAGCAATCGCCGTAACACGAAGCAGGTCGAAACTGGCGGCACCGGTGATATCGGCTGTGGTTACGACGATGCTTCCCACTCCATTCGTCAGCGCTCGGCCGGCGTAGAGCGGGTTGGATGCTCCGAACGTGGCGTGCCGGGCAACAACGTAGTAGCGGTAGTCGGTATTTCCTGTAGAAGCGAAGCGCGGAACCCATCCGGTCGGAGCTTCTCCGCCATGAATCTTCACACTGCCGCCTTGCGCGATCACGCCGGCTTGCCCAATCTTGCCCAGGGGATTTTTGCAGTTGCCGACTTCCTCGTACACGTTGGACAGCTCAAAGCCGCCATACCCGCCCCGCTTCGTGCCCGCCCGGACACCGTATTGCGCGAAGCCCTGAATGACACTGTCCGAAATCCGCAGCGTGTTACCGGCCTGCCAGTCGATTCCGTTGCCTCCGCATTGCAGGGAAATGTTCAGATTTTTCAGCCACCCCACGCCGGGGAATGTGCCAAAAGGTCCCGGCGCGTAAATCACCGGATTGCATACCGTCGCGTCGCACCGCACTCCGTAATTGCCCGCTCCGCCGCCCAGGGCCGTGTCCAGTCCATCCAGCAGGAAGGCCTCATCGTCGTCTACTTGCACATAGCTGCCGAATGTCCCGCCTCCCGAATTGATTCGCGTCGACACGTTAATCAGCCGTGTCTTCTGCGCGTTCACTTCGATGAACGGCTTTTGCCCGTTCATCACCGTGGGACGCCCGCGCGGATTGATCAACGTGATGTCCAGAAAGGCGTTGGCATTCGTAGGGTCGCCGACGAAAATGCAGGTATCGTTCATCCAGCACTCGAGAATGGATCCGGAGAAATCCACGGTGAGGTTGGAAGAACGAATCGAGACCCGGGCGAAGGCCTTCAGTTCCCTGGGCGGAACAACGACCATGCCAGATTGCGAAGTGCCGATGGGATTGGTGGGCACATAGCGAGCCGCAATGAGGGCCTCCTGCAGCCCCCCGGATGCGCTCGAAATAGTTTCTCCTGCGGCGTGCGCGCCGTGGCTCACAAACTGCAGCGTGCCGGGGCGGCCGTCTCCGGCGCAGGTCCCGCCCGTAACTTTAGCCGGCTCCGACCCGTTGATAAGGATCCAATATTCTGGCTCGTTTCCCTTTACACCCGGGGGACAGGCCACGAGATTGACCGTCTTAACGCCCGGCTGACCCAGTCCCTCAGCCGGGTGCACCGACCAGTCATACTCAGTTGCGTATTTGACTGGCGGTCCGATTGGAGTTTGAGCCGAGGACTGAAGGACAGCCACGAAAACGGCGGCTACACAGAGACAAAGAGCCCTGAAGAACCTGGACATTGCGATCACCATTTCAGACGAGCCTGGTTGGGCCCATCCCGTTAGTTGCGCGCTGAAGATTGAAATTCTAGTCATAGTACAGCTTCTGTCTCGCCTCCTACGCGCGCAAATGAATGGAAGACGGGCGTCTCGCCCGTCGGGCATGGGTCTCTGCATTACGGGCGTAGACGCCTGTCCTCCATTCTCTGTGGCGGGGGCTCCGGTATAATCGCGTGTTCGTAAATCCGACCGCAGTTCGAGGGACGCATGGAGCGAACTGGTTCTCCTGCTAGGAATCGCCGATGAGTAGGGCGGCACGCGCAGTGGCATCTCCGCATGTCGTCAGTATTGGAGACTTCCGGCCCCTGGCTCGTCTGCGACTGCCTCGCCCGGTGTTTGATTATCTCGATGGCGGCGCCGATGGTGAGGTCACGCTGCGGGAGAACTGCCGGGTGTTCGATGACGTCACCTTCCGGCCGCGCTACGCGGTCCCCGTGCCCAATTGCGATTTGCAGACGCGCGTGCTGGGTTTCGACATTTCATTCCCTGCCATTCTGGCGCCAGTAGGCTATAGCCGGCTTATGCATCCTGACGGCGAGGCGGGCGCGGCGCGCGCTGCCGGAGCCGCTGGCACCGCATACATTCTTTCCACCATTTCCGGACATCGGGTGGAAGACGTCAAGGCGGCTTCGACCGGCCCGGTGTGCTTTCAGTTGTATTTGATGGGAGGCCGCGAGGCTTCGGAAGCCGTGATCGAGCGCGCTCGCGTGGCCGGCTGCGCTGCCCTGGTAGTTACGATCGACACGCCCGTCGCTGGAATGCGCGAGCGTGACTTCCGCAATGGCATGAAAGAACTGATGGGCGGGAGCGTAGTGTCGAAGATTCCGTTTCTGCCGCAAATGCTGGCGCGCCCGGGGTGGATTGTCAGTTATCTGCTCGACGGCGGTTTGTCGAAGCTGCCGAATGTAGTGATCCCGGGGAAAGGGCCGATGGAACTGGTTGACGTCGCGGCCGCGCTCGCCCGGTCGGCGGTGACCTGGGACGACCTGGGCTGGATGCGTAAACATTGGCCCGGACCGATTGTCATCAAGGGACTGCTTACCGGCGACGACGCCCGCCGAGCCGTGGACGCAGGCGCGGCGGCGGTGGTCGTCTCGAATCATGGTGGACGCCAGCTCGACGGTGTTTCCGCGTCGTTGCGGGCTCTGCCCGAAGTGGTCAAGGCAGTGAACGGGCAGGTCGAGGTTCTGATGGACGGCGGCATTCGTCGTGGTTCCGATATCGTTAAGGCTATCTGCCTGGGTGCGAAAGCTGTTCTGTGCGGGCGCGCCTATGCCTACGGTCTTGCTGCGGCAGGCGAAGCGGGCGTGACCAGAGCGCTCGAAATCCTGCGCGCTGATGTCGAGCGCACCCTCAAACTGCTGGGGTGTACATCGGTTGCACAGCTAGACCGCTCGTACGTGGATGTGCCCGCCAGTTGGCGGTAGCGCCGGCGCTGTCCGCGAAAGTACACGAAGGAAGCCACTACTTGTGAAGAGGACGCATGGTGCATTGGACCCAGGTCTATGACCCTTTCGGCCGCTGGTGGCTCTCCACGCTGGTTGCGACTCTACCAATCCTGGTGTTGTTTGGATTGCTGGTTGGGCTGAAGCTCAAGCCGCACTGGTGCGCCATCTCTGGCGCGACGACCGCGGCGATGGTCGCCGTCATATTTTTCAAGATGCCGGTGGTCTTGGCAGTCGCGAGTTTTGGTTACGGCGTAGCTTTTGGTTTGCTGAAGATTGCCTGGATCGTATTGGCTGCAGTTTTTCTCTACGACATTTCGGTCGAGACCGGCCAGTTCGAAATCATGAAGGAATCGGTTGCCGGAATCACGGCCGACCGCCGCCTGCAGGTGTTGCTGGTGGCGTTTTGTTTCGGCGCTTTCATCGAAGGCGCAGCCGGATTCGGCGCACCCGTCGCCATCGCGGGCGCTCTAATGATTGGGCTTGGCTTCCGGCCGTTTCAAGCGGCCGCGCTGAACTTGATCGCCAACACCGCGCCGGTGGCCTGGGGCAGTATCGGGATTCCCATCCACACCCTGGCCGCCGCATGCGGCCTGCCGGAATCAGACTTGAGCGCAACCATCGGGCGTATCCTGCCCTTCACTGCGGTGATCGTGCCGTTCTGGCTGGTCCGCACCATGGTGAGCTGGAGCGAGACCTTTGAAGTGTTCCCTGCGATCTTAGTTGTCGGCGTCTCCTTCGCCCTCACCCAGTTCTTCTGGTCGAACTACGTGGACAGCAGCCTGGTGGACATCATGGGCGGAGTGGTTTCGATCCTGGCCGCGATTGCCTTCCTCAAGTTCTGGAAGCCGAGGAAGATTTGGCGCTTCGACTATGACGGAAGAAAGAATCCACCGGCATCGCCCACCGAAGAAGTTGCTGACTCGTTTGGAGGCGAGTGGGCCGCGGAAGATTTCGACAAGAACCTGGAGGTCCGCGCTTATCCGTTGGGAAAAGTTCTAAAAGCCTGGATGCCCTTTGGGGTTTTGTCGGCGGTCGTTCTGGTCTGGGGGCTGCCACCGGTCAAACTAGCTTTGAACCGGGCCACGACTCCGGCGTTCAAGGTCGTAATGCCGGATGGCACGGTGCGGCCCGGCCCGCCGGGCTGGGATGTGCCTTACCTGCACAACGCGGTCTATCGTGCCGCTCCGGTGGTGGCCAAGCCGACTCCCGAAGCTGCGCGCTACGATCTCAACTGGTTGTCTGCGACGGGCACAGGCTGCCTACTTGCGGCCATTATTTCCGGACTGCTGCTGGGTTTGTCTCCTGCCCGGATGGGAAAAGTTTTCTGGCACACACTGTTTCGCATGCGTCTGGCGATTATTGCGATCTCGTTTATGCTGGGGTTGGGATACGTCACCCGTTATTCCGGGCTGGATGCCGTGCTGGGCCTGGCGTTCACCCGCACCGGCTGGGCTTATCCATTTTTCGGCACATTTCTGGGCTGGCTCGGAGTGGCGCTGACGGGGAGCGACACCTCGTCCAATGCGCTGTTTGGCAGTTTGCAGCGGATTACGTCACAGCAACTCGGCATCGATCCCGTGCTGATGTGCGCCGCCAACAGCGCGGGCGGCGTGATGGGTAAAATGGTGGACGCGCAATCCATCACGATTGCGACCGCGGCGACCAACCAGGTGGGCAATGAAGGCGTCATTTTCCGTTTTGTGGTGTGGCACTCAGTTGCGCTCGGTGCCATCGTCGGAGTTATCGTGATGCTGTACGCCTACGTTTTCCCGCATGCGGTCCCTCACGGACTCACCTTTGTGAAGTAGCACGGACCACATGGGGACAGCCGAGGGCGGCTGTCCTCGCGTGGTTCGTGGTTGCCGAAATTCCTGATAACCTCAATAGAGATACTTGGGAGACCGCCCGCCGTTGCCGCCAATTATTAACGTACAGGGAATTTCTAAAGCCTTTGGAGCCAACCCGCTCTTTCAGAACGTGTCCTTCACCGTCACGGAGGGCGACCGCATCGGGCTCATCGGCCCGAACGGTTCCGGTAAGTCCACGCTGCTGCGAATTTTGGCCGGCGACGAAGATCCGGACAGCGGGGAAGTCACCTTCCGCAAGCGGCTCCGGGTCAGCTACGTGGAGCAGGATTCCAAATTCAAGTCGGGCGCAACCGTGCGGTCAGTGGTTGAAGACGCCATGGAGCGGGGCAACGTCCACTCCACGGAGCGCGGAACTCGCTTTGCCGAAACTCTTGGCCGCGCCGGACTCGAAGACCTCAAGGTGGAAGCGGCGGCGCTATCCGGGGGATGGCAGAAGCGCCTGGCGATTGTCGAGGCGTTAGTACAGGCGCCGGAGATTCTGTTGCTCGATGAACCTACGAACCACCTTGACCTGGCGGGAATCGAATGGCTCGAAGAGTTGTTGGCGCAGGCATCATTCGCCAGCGTGATCGTCAGTCACGACCGCTATTTTCTGGAAAATATCGCCACCGACATGGCGGAGCTGAGCCGGGTCTATCCCGACGGAATTCTTCGGGTGCGGGGAAGCTACAGCACCTTCCTCGAGAAGAAAGAAGAATTTCTGCACGCGCAATCGAAGCGACAGGAAGCGCTGGAAAACCTTGTCCATAACGAGATTGAGTGGCTCCGCCGTGGCGCCAAAGCTCGCACCAGGAAGTCGAAGGCGCGCATCGGGAAGGCCAATGAGTTGATGGGAGACCTCGCGGACCTGAATGCACGGACCCGCATCGCAACAGCGCAGATCGACTTCTCGGCAAGCGATCGAAAAACCAAGCGGCTCATCGAACTGGAAGAAGTGTCTTATCAGATCGAGCAGCGAACGCTGTTCGAAAAACTCAATTTCGTGCTGACCGCCGGGATGCGAGTAGGGCTGGTCGGGCCGAATGGTAGCGGCAAGACCACGTTGCTGCGACTGTTGCGCGGAGAGTTGACCGCATCCGGGGGAGAAATTCGTCGCGCCGAGTGGTTGCGGATCGTCTACTTCGACCAGACTCGCGAGCTCGATACGAATGTAACCTTGCGCCGCGCACTGGCCCCAGAAGGGGATTCGGTGATCTACCAGGATCGCGTCATCCATGTCGCGTCATGGGCGGCGCGTTTTCTGTTTACCGGCGAACAGCTCAATCAGCCCGTGGAACGGCTTTCCGGAGGCGAACGGGCTCGAGTGTTGATCGCTCAACTCATGCTGCAGCCAGCCGACGTGCTCCTGCTGGATGAGCCCACTAACGACCTTGACATCCCCACGCTCGAGATCCTGGAGGAGAGTCTGATCGAGTTTCGCGGCTCACTGGTGCTGGTGACGCACGATCGCTACATGCTTGATCGCGTGTCCACCATTGTGCTGGGCCTGAATGGACGAGGCGGAGCGGACAGCTTCGCCGACTACTCGCAATGGGAGGTGTGGCAGGCTGAAAGCAACCAGTCGGCCAGGAATGCGGCGCGACTGACTCCTCGGGCTGCGATTCTTGAAGGGGCGTTGCCGACGAAAAACAAGCTCTCCTATTTGGAGGCGCGCGAATACGCGACGATTGAGGAGCGCGTCGCCGAAGCCGAACAGGTGCTGCAAGCCAAACGCGTCCAACTGGAAGACCCGGCGATTGCCAGCGATGGTCCACGTCTTCTGGCTGCGCACGCGGAGATGGAAGAAGCCCAGAATAGTGTGGATGAGCTTTATGCGCGATGGAGTGAGCTGGAAAAGAAGAAGGGATGAGGGGGAGCAATTAGCAATTGGCAATTAGTATTTGGCCAATCAGACGCGTCAGGGTTCTTGGTTCACCAATGTGACGATACGCCGGCGGCGAAAATCCCCGCCCCAGCGGAGCTTGGACGGGGCACCTGCCCGAAGATATTGGATTAAGCTAATGCCAGTTGCTTTCTTCTCAGCCTCTGGCCAGCGCGAAAGCGATGATCGTCTCTCCCTTGGCGCCTGTAGCTTCTTCGAGCTCTTTCACCAGGGCTTCTTCGAGATGATCGGGATCAGGATGCATCTCATGGGCGACCACTTCTTCTTCCGATGCGCCTACGAAGCACAGCTCACAATGTCCCAGATCATCGTCTACGGTCATCGCGGGGCCGAAAGTGCGACAGATGACCGGACGAGATTCATAAAGCTCGCAAGTCCCCTTTTCAGGGTCGAGGACCGGGCAGGGTACGTCATTGGCCCACTCGTCCCACTGTTTGCAGGCTTCGTCGGAGTCGTCGGTGCTCAACAATCCGGTGGCGGGATCGCCGGGAAAATCGGGAGATAGTCGCGCCACGGTGGCGTTGACCCGATCTCTAATGCGCCCGGCGCGCTGCGGATCTTCCTGCTCGAGGTCTGCCAGTCCCTTTCTCAGCCGGATCGCGTCCAGTTGATTGATGGCAAATACTCCCACGCAACACTGCGAGCAACCCGGCTTGCAGGCCAGCCATTTGCTGCTCTTTTGGAAAGCATCGGCCAGCGCGGAGTTCACTATCTGAATCAGTTGCGGGTCGCGGGATGGGGCTTGAAGCGGCACCGGATAAGGATAACTCAGCGCGCGTCAGATTATCTTAATCCAACTGTTTTGGAGTTCAGCCCAGAACCCTTTGGGCCGTGCCGGATACCTCGCAAAGGGCGCAGGAGGACGCCGGCTCGGATGCATTCATTTTGCGGACGGGGATTTGCGGCTATGATGTTCCGCATATGGCAAACAAAGTTCGCTGGGGGATTCTGAGCACCGCCAAAATCGGAGTGAAGAAAGTCATTCCGGGAATGCAAAAGGGCAAGTTCTGTGAGGTCGCGGCGATCGCCTCGCGCGACTTGCGCCGGGCCGAGGAGGCGGCTCGTTCGCTCGACATCGCCAGGGCCTATGGATCTTACGAAGAACTGCTGGCCGACCCGCAGATTGATGCGATTTACAATCCGCTTCCGAACCAGCTGCACGTTCCCTGGTCAATCAAAGCGGCGGAGGCAGGCAAGCATGTCCTCTGCGAGAAGCCGTTGAGCCTTGACCGTGGCTGAAGCCAGACAGCTTCTGGCGGTGCGGGACCGGACCAAAGTGAAGATCGGCGAGGCCTTCATGGTGCGGACTCATCCGCAATGGGTGCGTGTCCGCGAGTTGGTCGCTTCTGGCCGGATTGGCCAGTTGCGCGCGGCCACGGCGTTTTTCAGCTACTTCAACACCGATCCCAAGAATATTCGCAACATTCCTGATTGCGGCGGGGGCGCAGTGATGGACATCGGATGCTATCCCATCAACACATCGCGATTCGTGTTTGGGGAAGAGCCCACGCGGGTGCTGGGACTGGTCGAGCGCGATCCGCAGATGAAGGTAGACCGGCTGACCTCGGCCATGCTCGATTTTCCCTCGGGGCAATCCACTTTTACCTGCAGCATGCAGCTTGTGCCTTATCAGCGCAGCCAGTTTTTCGGGACCAACGGACGTATCGAAATTGAAATTCCGTTCAATGCTCCGCCTGATCGGCCTTGCCGGATCTTCGTTGACGACGGGCGCGACGTATTTGGTGGTGGCATTAGCGCTGAGGATTTTCCTGTGTGCGACCAGTACACGCTGCAGGGCGACGCGTTTTCCCGGGCCGTGCTCGAAGGCGGCGAGGTACCGGTGCCGCTCGAGGATGCAATCAAGAATATGGCAGTGATCGAAGCCATTTTTCGTTCTGCGGAATCGGGGAAATGGGAAAAGCCGTAGGCAAGGAGTGCAGTGGAATATCTGATTGGTTTGATACTGTCCGTGGCCGTGGCTGGTTTTGCCACCGTGATTGGCTTGGATCGCGATCGCGCCTTTTATCCCACTGTGCTCATCGTGATCGCTTCATACTATGTGTTGTTTGCTGTGATGGGAGGTTCTTCGCGGGCACTGTTAGTTGAAATCGTTGTGGCGAGTGGATTCCTGCTATTGGTCATAGTTGGCTTCAAGAGGAGCCTTTGGTTTGCCGTAGTCTGCGGTTGTAGGTCACGGAGTTTTTGACTTCGTCCATCACTGGTTTATTGAAAACCCGGGAGTACCTGGTTGGTGGCCTGGTTTCTGTTGACGTTCGATGTCGTTGTTGGAGCGTGGTTAGCGGTGCGGCTGATGCGCGGAACCCCTTCAGCATTCAAGTCCCAAGCGGGATAGGGTCGTGCAATCCGACCTTTTTGCAAAGTGCGCGAATAGGATGGAGCACCCTTGTCCGTCATCTTTAGTCCGTCACCCTTGGTTTGTTATTCCTCTCGTACCGTTACTTCGGCGGGCCAACTGCGTGGGAAATCGCGGTCACCGACGGTGCTCGTGATATTCTTAATGCAGAAGCTGCGTCCCCGCCCTTAGGGCAATTTCCCGCAGTTCCCGTAAATACCATGATTTCAGTAAGTAATGTGTCGATGCGCTACGGCACCAAAGTTCTGTTTGATGAAGTCTCCACTAGCTTCACGCCGGGGAAGCGCTATGGACTAACCGGACCGAACGGCGCCGGTAAGTCCACTTTCATGAACCTTCTGACCGGCGAGCTCGAGCCGCAGAAGGGAACTGTCGTACGTCCGAAAAAGCTGGGGGTGTTGAGCCAGGACCAGTTTGCTTTCGACAAGTATCGAGTGCTCGATACCGTCATCATGGGCAACAAGCGACTATGGGCGGCGATGGAAGAGCGCGACAGGATTTACTCCAAGCCGGAGATGACCGACGCGGACGGCATGAAGCTGGGCGAGCTCGAAGGCGTCGTTGGCGAGGAAGACGGCTATACCGCCGAGAGCGATGCGGCTATTCTGCTCGAAGGCCTGGATATTCCCGACGCGCTGCACGAACGAAAAATGGGTGAGCTGCAGGGCGGACAGAAAGTTCGCGTGCTGCTGGCCCAGGCGCTGTTTGGACATCCGCAGGCTCTGCTGCTCGACGAGCCCACCAACCACCTGGATTTGGATTCAATTCACTGGTTGCAGGGATTTCTGAATCAATATGACGGCGTGGTGATTGTTATTTCGCACGACCGTCACTTCCTGAACCGGGTTTGTACGCACATTGCCGACATCGATTATCAAACCATCATCACCTATACCGGCACCTACGATGACATGGTGGTGGCGAAGACCCAGATCCGCTCGCAGATTGAATCGCAAAATGCGCAGCGGGAGAAGAAAATTTCTCAGCTGAATGAGTTCATCGCGCGTTTTTCCGCCGGCACCCGTTCCAGCCAGGTGCAATCACGGCGCAAGGAAGTGGAGCGCCTGCAAGTCACGGAGCTGGCGCGATCGAACATTCAGCGTCCTTATTTGAAGTTCGAGCAGAAGCGGCCTTCCGGCAAGCACATTCTGGAACTTGAGGGTGTGACCAAGTCGTACGACTCCGCCGACGTAATTCAAAGTTTTACCGCGAGCATCGTGCGCGGAGAGAAGATCGCATTGATGGGCCGGAACGGCGCGGGCAAGACGACGCTGTTGAATGCCCTGTTGGCAAATTCTCCGACCATTCCGGAAGCTGAACTGCGCCAGACCAGCGGATATGACGGGCCGTTTCTCACCAGCGGAAAAGTAATCTGGGGTCACGAGGCTGCGGTGGGATATTTTGCCCAGGACCACAAAGCCCTGATCCAGCCTGGAATGACGGCTTTCGAATGGCTGCATCAATGGGAGCCCGGCGCATCCAACGAAGAGATTCGCGGCTTGTTGGGGCAGATGCTGTTTCCCCGTGAGGATGGCGACAAGAAGACCGAAGTTCTCTCCGGCGGAGAAGCGGCGCGGCTGATTTTCTGCAAACTGATGCTGCAGAAACCCAATGTTCTCGTCTTCGATGAGCCTACCAACCACCTGGACCTGGAATCGATCAACGCGCTTAACATCGCGTTGCAGCGCTATCAGGGGACGGTGCTGCTGTGTACGCACGACGAAGACCTGATCGACGAAGTGGCCACGCGGATTTGGCACTTTGAGGGGAACCACCAGATCACCGACTTCAAGGGCGCTTACGTCGAGTACCAGTCAGTTTCTGTCTGACCCGCCCGGGCAGGGATGAAGCTGGAGTGCGGACGCTCTTTCGCTCGTCGGCGATCAACCTTCCGCCGTCTTCGACCCAGGGCTTGCGCCTTGGGCTACATTCTTGCCGCCGCTTCGCGGCTATGTTATGAATCCCTCGTGTCAGAAGATCCATTTTCGCTCTTCGCGCCCGATAGGGTGGTCATTTCATAGCGCTCGGGGTAAACTGCCAGTCCTGTGAATAGCCTGTCCCGCGCCGCAGGTATCGATACTTCGAATCGAGCAAGATAACTTCGTAGTCGTCTAAAGAACGAGCAACTTTCTGGCCGCTCGGTCATCTCAGTAGTCTGCGATACGGGATTGGTGTCGCTACGGTCAGGAGGTCGCAATGCTCGCCGCACAGGACAGAGCTGAGGTCCACCACGAACTGCTTGCACGTCTCCAGCAGGCGCGCGCCGAGTCTGACCGGTTGTTCGATCACGTAAAGCCAGAGTTTCTCTACGAACGGCCGATTCCAGAAAGACACCGGATCGTTTTTTACGTCGGGCACCTGGAGGCGTTCGATTGGAACTTGCTGCGCGAGCGTGTTCTGGGGCGGACCAGTTTCCATTCGGAATTCGACAACCTGTTTGCCTTCGGCATCGATCCAGTCGATGGCGGATTGCCATCAGACCAGCCGTCGGACTGGCCGTCTCTGGCCCAGGTGCGCGATTACGTGAAGCAGGTGCGGCAGGCGCTCGATGATGGTCTGACCGCCGCGACGTTGCATGACCAGGGGATGGGCAGAAGCTTCCCGGAACCAACTGCTTAACGTAGCCATCGAACATCGCCTGATGCATGCGGAAACGCTGGCTTACATGCTGCACCAGTTGCCGTTCGATCACAAAGTGCGGAAGCCGCGTCTCCCTGAGTTGGTGGTGCGTCCGGTGGAACCGCGCATGATCGAGATTCCGGCGGGCAACGCGACTCTCGGTCTGGCGCGCTGTCAAACCAACCGGTTCGGCTGGGACAACGAGTACGAAGCACACACCGTCGCAGTGCCCGCCTTCTCCATCGATCAATACGAAGTTACCAACCGCGAGTATCTCCAATTCATGAATGCCGGGGGCTATGAGAACGAAGCCCTGTGGCGTGAAGCCGATTGGAAGTGGAAAACACAACACGATATTTCACATCCGGTGTTTTGGAATCGTCTGGACGGAGAATGGCAATACCGGACGATGTTCGAGAATGTTCCTCTGCCGCTCGATTGGCCCGCATACGTGAGTCACGCCGAAGCCAGCGCGTATGCCCGCTGGGCGGGGAAGGCGTTGCCTACGGAAGCGCAGTGGCATCGTGCAGCGTATGGCACGCGCGAGGGGACGGAGAGGCCGTATCCCTGGGGAGCTGAAGCGCCCGATCGCAGATTCGGCAACTTTGATTTCGAGAGCTGGGACCCCACGCCTGTCAGTGCTTTTCGACAAGGCACGAGCGCGTTCGGCATTGCTGACCTCGTGGGCAACGGATGGGAGTGGACTGCCACGGAGTTCGCGCCGTTTCCCGGTTTTCAGCCGTTCGAGTTTTATCCGGGCTATTCGGCCAATTTCTTCGATGGTCAACACTACGTAATGAAGGGCGGCAGCTCGCGCACGGCGGCCTGCATGCTGCGCCGGTCCTTTCGAAACTGGTTCCAGCCGCACTACCAGTATGTCTACGCGGGATTCCGCTGCGTGAGGAATTAGATGAATCACAAGGGGCATTTCATGCTGACGCACGCCATCACCGCCGATCCAGCGCTGGAATTTGCGGCGGAAGTGCGCGCGGGACTGACTCGAGGGCAGAAGGAACTGCCTTCCAAATATCTTTATGACGATGTCGGCTCGGCATTGTTTGAAGTTATCAGCGTGTTGCCGCAATACGGTCTGACTCGCGCGGACGAGCGCCTGCTGCGGTGCTACGCCCACGAGATTGTGGAGCAGGTCCCGGGGCCGGTGGCCGTGGCGGAACTGGGCAGCGGCAGCGGCAAGAAAACCCGCTGGCTGCTGAAGGCGCTTTGCCGGCGGCAGCACGTTTCTTACTTTCCGATTGAGATCTCTCCCACCGCTCTGGCCATGTGTGAGCGCGAACTGGGAGACATTGATTGCATGAGTATCGTGGGCTTCGAGCGCGAATATCTGGATGGACTGCTTGAGGTAGCGGCCCGACGCCGTGAGGGGCAGAGTCTCCTGGTCCTGTTTCTGGGTAGCACGATCGGAAACTTCGATCGTCCCGCGGCCGCGAAATTCCTGCGGGAAGTGCGGCGGATTCTGCAGCCGGGCGATTCGTTATTGTTGGGCACCGATCTTGAGAAACCGATTCCGCAGTTGTTGGCCGCGTATGACGATCCGCTGGGAGTCACCGCGGCATTCAACCTGAATCTGCTGGCCCGCATCAATCGCGAGCTCGATGCGGATTTCGTTCTGGAGCAGTTTGAGCACGTCGCCCTGTTCAATCCGGAGGCGCGTAGCGTGGAAATGCGGTTGCGATCCAAGGGAAAGCAGATGGTATCCATTCCCCGCGCGAATTTGAGCGTTCCTTTTTTTGAAGGGGAAACGATCTGGACCGAGAGCAGCCACAAGTATTCGGCTAAGGAAATGTCCCAGATCGCCGGAGATGCTGGCTTTTTCTGCAAGACGCAGTGGATTGACCAGGAATGGCCCTTTGCTGAGAATTTGTTTGTCGCGGAGTGAGTCCTGGGTGGAGCAGGCCTTCAGGCCTGCATAAAAGGGGCCGCATTGAAGCGGCCTTGGCCGCTGAGGCACAGACGATGGATGCCGGGGCTGCGGTGGATGAAGTACCTCAGCGGCTAAAGCCAGTGTGTTTTCCGGCTTTAAATGCAGGGCTGAAGCCCTGCTCCACCCACTCCAACCCACCGATCCATGCGTTCCACCTCTTCACCCGCTCCGCCCCCTTCAACTTGGGCCACATCAGGTGCTCCCAGTTGTAAAAAGATTGTCAACACTGCGCGGCAGAGCTTAGACAGACCATAAGTGGTAGTAAGCTTTACTGATAGTCCCCGGCTCAAGTCTTGGGGCGCGGAGCTCGTATGATGAGACTGGAAACCAGCCGGGGTGCAGCCCTTCAGCGTGATGAGGTGCTGCCGCGCCTTGGTGTTGCTTATACCGGGAGGCCGATGGAACGCATTCTGGTGGTGGAAGATGACCGGGCCGTGCAGAAGGCGCTCAAGCGGTTGTTTGAGGCGGAAGGATTTGCGGTCGAGATCAGCGCGGACGGAAGGTCGGCGCTGGAGGCTTATCGCGCCGCAACTCCGGCTGCGGTGGTGCTTGATCTCAGGCTGCCGGCCATGTCCGGCCGCGACGTTTGCCGGGAGATCAAGCAACAGGCGCCAGCCCTCCCCATAATTGTTCTCAGCGCGGCCAGTGACGTTTCCGACAAAGTGTTGCTGCTGGAGTTGGGCGCGGACGATTATGTGACGAAGCCATTCAGCCCCCGAGAGTTATTGGCTCGTGTGCGGGCGGCGCTGCGTCGAACTTCGCGGTCCGCGACTACCGAAGTCAATGGATTTGACGGCATCTCCGTTGATTTCACCCGGATGGAAGTTACGCGTGACGGCCAGGCCATCGCGCTCACAGCCCAGGAATTTAAGACACTCAAGTTCATGATGCAGAATGCGGAGCGCGTGATTTCGCGCGATCAACTGCTGAACGAAGTCTGGGGATATCAGAATTATCCTTCCACGCGAACCGTGGACAACCATATTCTGAAGCTGCGGCAAAAGTTGGAGAAGGACCCGGCCAACCCGGTGCACTTCCGGACGGTCCACGGTATGGGCTACAAGTTTGTGCCCTGATTTCGATATACGCCGCGGTACCAGGCCAGCCGACATCAGTGGAGATCGCTCATGCTGAAACTTCGTATGCGCACCAAGTTTCTGCTCTCCATGCTGCTGATTTCCGCAGGACTCACTTGCACCAGCCTTTTACTGGTGCGCCACAGCGTACAAAAGCAAGTGCGGCGGGAAATCTTCGCTGACCTGCGCAATTCGGTCAGCACTTTCCAGAACTTCCAGCGGGAACACGAACTTACTCTCACTCATTCCGCCGAGCTGCTGGCGGACCTGCCCAATCTGCGGGCGTTGATGACCACGCAACATGAAGTCACTATTCAGGACGCATCCAGCGGCTTGTGGCGGCTGGCCGGCAGCGATCTTTTCCTGTTGGCAGACCGCACCGGGCGCGTCGTGGCCCTGCACACTGCGTCTCCCGGCTTGACTCGTGAGATGGCGCAACAGTCGTTGGCGGGCACCCTCAATGACGAAAGCTCGGGGCACTGGTGGTTTGGCGGACAGCATCTTTACGAGGTTTTTCTGCGGCCGATATATTTTGGGCCGGCCGAGGAGAATCGTCTGCTGGGTTTTCTCGTGATCGGCTACGAAATTGACGACCGTCTGACCTCGCAGGTAGGTCGGATCGCGGCCAGCCAGGTGGCGTTTTATTACGGCGATGCCGTAGTGAAGACCACTCTGACTCCGGTGCAGGAATCGGAGTTGGACCGGCGGCGCGTCCTTCAGTCTCCGGCGGAAGACCCCGGGCCGGAGGAAACTCAACTTGGGGAAGAACGATTCCTCACTACATCACTCGAGCTTTCCGGCGGCAAGAATCCTTCCGTACGACTGATCGTTCTCAAGTCCTACGATCAGGCGACTGCGTTTCTCGACAGCCTCAACCGTCTTCTGCTGGCTTTGGGATTGGCCGCGGTGCTGGGTGGGAGCGCGCTGGTGTTTTTTATCTCACACACCTTCACCCGGCCGTTGGGAAATCTGGTTGAGGGGGTTCGAGCACTGGAGAAAGGCGACTTCGGCTATGCGTTGGACGCTCGTGGGGGTGACGAGGTCGCCGAGGTGACCGGGGCTTTTAACCGGATGCGCGACAGCTTGCGCAAAACACAGCAGGAGCTGCTGGAAGCGGAGCGGCTGGCCACCATCGGGCGCATGGCCAGTTCGATCTCGCATGATTTACGTCACTCACTCGCGGCTATCGTGGCCAACGCGGAGTTCCTGTGTGAGAGCCGGCTATCTTCCGACCAGCGGGAGGAGCTGTATCAGGAAGTTCGAGTCGCGGTGAACCAGATGACGGATCTGATTGACTCGTTGCTGGAATTTTCGCGTACTCGCGAATCCTTGCGTCTGACCTATGGCAACGTCAAGGATTCAGTGGAGCGGGTGGTGGGGGCGATACGTTCGCATCCGGAGTTTCACCCGGTGCGAATCACGATCAGCCATGAGGGCAACAGTTCAGGATGGTTTGATCCCAGGAAGCTGGAACGCGTCTTATACAACCTGCTGTTGAATTCCTGCGAAGCGGTTGTGCCCGAAGCTGGGCGCATTCATGTGGGGATGAACGAAGTTCAAGGTGGTGTCGAGATTCGCGTGAGCGACAACGGGCGCGGCATCCCGGAGAAGATTCGCGGCCAGCTGTTTGAGCCTTTCATCAGCCATGGCAAGGAGAACGGCACCGGGCTGGGGCTTACCGTGGTGCAAAAAATTATCCAGGACCATGGCGGGGACGTGATCGTGGAAAAAACCTCGGCCCAGGGCACGGTCTTTCGGCTGCTGCTTCCCCTGACTTCGTCCTCCGAGTCTGGCCAAGAACCCAAACCACCGCGTGCGCCGCTGGCTCGCACCGAGCAGTCGCAATCGGAGTAACATTCCAAAGCATACAGTGAGGTCGGCGTCGTAGATTTCACCCGAGCGGCGCGGCAAGAACTCCTGGTATTTTCTGGGGAGGCGAAGTGTGAACCACAAAAATAGCTTGCCTGGCTGGATGAGAAAATTCGGCGCGATGGGATTGCTTCTGGTTGCGGGAAGCGTCCATAGCTGGACACAAACGGCCACGCCGGCAGCGCCGCCAACCGACGCGATGACCGACGCTGTCCGCCAGCTTCAGGACGAAGTGCGGGAATTGCGCAATGCCGTGGTCGAATTGCGTTCGGAAGCCGGCCAGTACCGCGCCGAGACGGAGCAGCTGCGAAAGCAACTGGAGGCGCGCGGCCCGACCCCCGAAGCCGGATCAGTGAACCCTGCCAGCAGTGCTTCCGCTTCGGCGCCGGCGGCGCCGTTGGCAGAACGTGTCGCCTCTCTCGAGGAATCTTCCGAACTGCTCACCAGCAAGCTGGATGACCAATACCAGACCAAGGTGGAGGCGGCATCAAAGTATCGGGTCCGGCTGTCCGGTATTGTGCTGCTGAACCTGTTCAGTAATCGTGGATATCTGGATGCGCAGGACGTCCCCACCTGGGCGATTCCAGAGATTCCGAATGTGTCCGGACAAACCTTTGGCGCCACCATGCGGCAGTCGGAAATTGGTCTCGAAGTGTTTGGGCCGCATCTCTTGGGAGCCAGGACCTCGGGAAACCTGCAACTCGATTTTGCTGGTGGATCTCCGCATGTTCCTAACGGAGTCAATTTCGGTCAGGCTCGGCTGCGGATCGCGAGCATGCGGCTGGATTGGAAAAATACTTCCATCGTCGCGGGACAGGACAATGCTTTCTTCTCTCCGTTCTCGCCCACTTCATTCGCTTCGCTGGCCCTGCCCGCTTTCAGCTATGCCGGCAACCTCTGGGGATGGATCCCGCAGGTTCGAATAGAACGCCGCTTCAATCTTTCAGAAGGGCAAAGCATCACCCTGCAGGGCGGCGTCATGGACAACGTTACAGGGGAGCTGCCTGCGTCCTTCGAGCCCTTCGCGCAGGCGGGAGAAAGCTCGGGTCAACCGGCCTACGCAACCCGCGTGGCGTGGACGCGCAATGTTTTTGGCATGCCCTTGACCGTGGGAGCGGCCGGCTACTACGGCCGCCAGAACTGGGGGTTTGATCACAGGATTGACGGCTGGGCTGCGATGACGGATTGGAGCCTGCCCCTGACACAACGTATCAGCCTCACTGGCGAATTCTATCGCGGGCGCGCAATTGGCGGTCTGGGCGGCGCCGTGGGACGGAGCGTGCTCTTCAGCAGCGATTCGAGTCAGGTGCGGGCGTTGAATTCGGTGGGTGGATGGTCACAACTGAAATACTCGGCCACCAGCAAACTGGAGTTCAACGGTGCGTTCGGAGTGGACAGCCCATTCGCCGGGGATGTGCGAGGGTTTCCTGTAAGCGCGGGATTCCCCGCTCCCCTGCTGCAGAATCGCAGCTCCCTGATCAATGTGATTTACCGGCCGCGCTCGGACCTGCTTTTTTCCGGAGAATACCGGCACCTCAGAACGTTTGACATTGATGCGGGAAGTCCCACGTCCGACCAGCTCAACCTGATGATGGGAATCCTGTTTTGATGGGGAAACTTGGCATGTCCGGTTGCCGGTGGGTCTGCGTGGCCCTGCTGACCGTCAATTTTGCCTGGGCGCAGGAAGTCACCCTGACCGCACGGGTCGAGCTGCTGAACGCCGACAAGGCCGAGAAATCGCACGAATCGGGGAAGGTCCTAGTCTGGCTGGTGCCGGCGTCTAGCGCGGTCAAAGCGGCATATCAGCAGACACAAAAGCCGCGATTGGACCAGCGAAACAAGAGCTTCGAGCCCCATATGTTAATTGTGCCGGTAGGTTCGGTGGTGGCGTTTCCGAACCACGATCCGTTCTTTCACAATGTGTTTTCGCTGTTTGAGGGCAAGCGCTTCGATCTCGGCCTTTATGAGGCGGGCAGCACGCGCGACGTGCACTTTGACAAGCCGGGAATCTCATACATCTTCTGCAATATCCATCCCGAGATGAGCGCCGTAGTGGTTGCGCTGGACACACCTTATTTCGGGATTTCGGACGCGCGGGGCCAAGTGGTGATTGCAAACGTTCCCAGCGGCAAGTACACGCTTCGGGTATGGTACGAATCGGCCCTGCCGGAGACTCTGAAGGCGATGACACGCGAGGTCACGGTTTCGGAGGCCAGTTCTACGCTCGGCGTGTTGCGCCTGGCGGAAGCCAATTTGCCCGCCACGCACAAGAACCTGTACGGCCGTGATTACGACTCGGCGGCGCCGGATACCCCGGCCTATGAACGGCATTAAGACAGCGTCTCGACTTAACACAAAAATGACAATTATGTGACAACTGCCGGCAAGAATCGCCTTAGCCTGAGGACAACTCGAGCGGGCGGCCGCTGCTGGCCCGTTCAAAGTGGTTGATCCCGGGATCTACTTCTGTACCTGTAAGTGTGTGAGCTTCTCTTTCCCAACAAAGAACGGGCCAGCCGCAGGGCTGGCCCAATTTTTTCGCGATGAGAGCAGTCTATTGCTTCTTTGCCGCCACCACATCGTGCCCGTAGTACTCGTAAGCCGACATCGGTTTCTCTCCACCCTTTTTCCAGATGCGCCCGTCTTCCGAAAGCTTGCCCAGCGCTCGCGCCATCTCCCGAACGTGGATGGCGACCGAGCCGCAGCAGGAACCAATGTAGTTGATCCCAATTTCCCGGGCGCGTAACGCGTAGTCGCCCATTTCCTTTCGAGTAAGCTGCAGTGGGTCGAGCCCCAGCGGAAATTCCGGCAAGCTGGTGAAGTCCGGCTTGTCCTTGGGCGTACGGTATGCCACAGGCTGGCAGGCAAGATAGCCGGAGACGGCTTGGCGCATCTCTTCCATCGCCGGCAGCGTGTGCTGTGGAGGGCGCAGGCAATTCATGCCGACAATGTCGGCGCCGGCATCCAGTAGGGCTTTGGCGGATTCGGCAGCGGACTTGCCGTCTGCGGTTTCATCTTTGTTTTCGAAGCAGATGGTTACCATCGTCGGAAGGCCGGTTTTCTTGGCGCGCTCAACCGCGATCAAGGCTTCGCCCAGCCAGGAAAAAGTCTCGCCGATGATGAAGTCCACGCCTTCGTCGACCTGCACCGCCAGTTGCTCGTCGAAAGTCTTGCGCACCCGGTCGGCTGCTGACGGACTGTCAGGCTCGTACATCCAGGTGAGGCTGAGATTCCCCGCCACCAGACACTGGTCGCCCGCAACCTCTCGCGCGATGCGCACGGCAGCGCGATTCAACTCTTCGAGCCTGTTCTCGAGACCGACCGTGGCCAGCTTGTCGCGGCTGGCATAGAAGGTCAGCGCCTGCAGAACATCGGCTCCGGCCTCGCGGAACTCGACATGCAGCTCGCGCAGAGCGTCGGGATGCAGCAGAGCGACTTCCGGAGTGAACGGACCCGCGCGTACCCATCCCCGCTTTTCCAGTTCCAGCAGGTAACCGCCGTCGCCCAGGACGGGACCTTCCTTCAGACGCTCGAGAATGCCTCTTTTCTTCGCCATGTGTGCTCCTTGAATAGTGTAGCGCCGGGACGGCGGCACTACGTTTAGTCATCTTTGTACTCGAACTCCGCCTTGATGGCCTTGCCCGCGGCAAAGCGGCCGGGACAAAACGAGCTGATGTCCACTGTCTTGCCGCGCCCGTCGAGCAACAACTCCGAAATCACCAACCCGATCGCCGGGGAAATCTTGAAACCCATGCCGGAGAAGCCGGCGCAAACATACAGTCCAGCGACACCGGGAACTTCACCCAGCAGCGGACGCGAATCCGGAGTCATGTCATACACTCCGGTGACTCCGCGCATGACTTCCGCGTTCTCCAGTGTCGGCACGCGCCGGCTGGCCCGCTCGATGATTTCTTCCAATCCGTCGTCGGACGCGCGCTGCGGGAAATTGTCCGGGTCGGCGCCGCGCTGACCGTAGAAATCTCCAATCAGAAATTTGTCATGAGCGTCCGAGCGAAAGTAAGTGGCGCTGACCGAATCGATGCAGGCGCAACCGCCGCCCTTCATGCCGGGGGCGTTCTTCAGGATAGCGACCTGGTGATATTCGGTCTCAATCGGCAGATCGATTCCGATCCGCTGAAATAGTGGTTGGGTCCACGGCCCGGTGGCCGAGATCACGATTGGTGAGGCGATTTCACTGTGATCGGTCTTCACCCCGCACACGCGCTCACCATGCACCAGAAACTCCAGCGCCTCCGTCTTCGATAGGTAAGCCACTCCGAGGTCCCGGGCGCGGGTCAGGAAGTCACTGGCCACCCCGGCTCCGTCGCCGTAGCCAGAATCGGGTTCGTAGGCGGCGAGTTCGACTTCGTCCACCTTCCAGTCTGGCTCCAATTCGTTAAGTTCGACACGATCAATCAGCTTTACATTCACGCCGAGCTTGCGCTGCATCTCCACATTCTGCTTGAGGCGATCGCCTTCACCGGGATGAACGATGCGTACAAATCCGGTCTTGCGGAAGTCTCCTTCTTCACCGACGATGTCGCGCCAGTTCTCGAACATGTGCAGACTCACCAGCGCGAGTTGCACCTCGGGCGGATAGCTGTAGTGCATGCGGATCAGCGCGGAGGATCTTCCGCTGCCTCCCTGACCTACGTGGCCTTTGTCGATGACGACGATTTTCCCAGCCTTCCGCTTCGCGAGGTGAAACGCGATGGACGCACCGATCACACCGGCGCCGAGGATGACAAAGTCCGCCGTGGTGGCGCTGGCATCGGTCCGGGGGCCGTTCTTGGAATCGAGATTCATCTCGACGAAACCTTGGGCGATTCACTCGCCGGCGCGAGAGATGCAACACGGCTGGTTGGCCGCCAGTCTTCAGTGGTCAGTTCTCGGATCTCAGTTTTCGGGGTCCTGCTCATGCCGCGGCCTCCTTCAATCTTCCTTTCTTCCAGTCACGCAAGACCTGGTGGGCTGCGTTGTGTCCGGGCGCACCCGTGACGCCGCCGCCGGGATGCGTGCCCGCGCCGCATAAATACAGACCATCCACAGGCGTGCGGTACTGCGACCAGCCCGAAACCGGTCGCATGAAGAACAACTGCTCCAGGCGCAAATCGCCGTGGAAGATGTTGCCTTCGGTCAATCCGTAGGTGCGCTCCAGGTCGAGTGGGGTCAGCACCTGGCGCGCGACAATCGCATTGGGCACGTTGGGTGCGTACTCGGCAATTTTTTGGATCACGCGATTGCCCAGGAGTTCTCGCTTCTCGTCCCAGTTACCCTCGCGCAGGTGATAGGGAACGTACTGCACAAAGCAGGTCAGGATGTGTTTGCCCGCGGGAGCGAGCGATGGATCGGCATTCGACGAGACCACGCAGTCCACCCAGAGCTCTTCGGGAATATCGCCGAACTTGGCAGTGTCGTAACAACGCTCGGCAAATGCAAGAGAAGGGACGAGCGTGTAGAAAGTGCGTTCGAGAGCCGTAGCCGTCGAAGATGTTCCAGTGAAACGAGGCTCGGCATCGAGCACCAGATTTACCTTGGCGCAGGGGCCTTCCATCTTGATGCCGCGAATCGAATGCAGAAACTCGTTGGGCAGTCCGGATGCCGCCACCATTTTTAGGAAGGTCCGCTTAGGATCGGCGTTGGAGAGCACGATGCGGGCCCGAATCTCGGTGCCATCTTCCAGCACCACACCGCGCGCCCGGCCGTCGCGGACGTCAATGTGCGCAACCGGTGCCGAGGTCCGGATCTCCGCTCCCATTTTTCTTCCCGACGACGCCAAGGCCTGAGTGATTGCGCCCATGCCGCCCATGACGTGTCCGTAGAAGCCCTGCAGCTCGTGCTCGCCGCCGCTCAACAGATGGAAGAGCAGGCCGATGGCAGTGCCCGGCTGATACGGTCCGCCATGCTTGCCGTACACGTTGTTGGCCAGGAACATGGTCTTTATTTTTTCCGACTCGTAATTGTGGTCGAGGAATTCGCCCAGGCTTCCGGTCAGGAAAGAAATCAGCTGAGAAACTTCATCGCTCGAAATGCCGCGGAACTTCTTCCCGACGCGAAACAGGTCACCCCACCCGCGCATGCTTCGCGTATCAATCTCCGGCGGCGGCTCCATGAAAAACGGTTGCAGGTAGCGCGCCAGCTTTTTCAGGCGGTCGTCAACCTTGACAAAAGTGTCCGCGTCCCTCGCCGAGATCTTCTTGAATTCTGCTTTTGCCCTCTCGCGGTCCGCCCACCAAGGCACGACGTGTCCATCGGGGAAGGGAACTTGAATGGCCGGATCGCAGGGGACCATGCGCAATCCGTATTCCGCGAGGCGCAAATCCGAAATCACTTCCGGCCGCAACATGCTCGCGATATAAGAAGTGGTGGAAACGCGACATCCGGGAGCGATCTCTTCGGTGACGCAGCAACCACCGACGATCTCGCGGCGCTCGAGCACTAGGGTGCTCAGTCCGGCCCGCGCGAGGTAGGCGGCTGCCGTCAGACCGTTATGGCCGCCGCCGACTACGACCGCGTCATAAATTTTTGCAGACGAGGACGATGGCACGTTGTGACCCTAGGTTATTGCACAACTATCAGAGCAAGATACATTACCGCATCCTCTTAACCAATAGAATTGAAATTCGGGCGACATTTCTGTAGAGTCTTATGACTTGAGGTCAGATATGAGTGGAATTGGAAGCAGTCTCGTCTCTCCCCCGCGTTACCGCAGCATGCCCCCCCGACCCCGGTCCGAAGGCAAACGAACCAGAATCGTTGACGCCGCCATGCGCCATTTTGCCGAGCAGGGCTATCACGCCGCCCGGGTCGGAGACATTGCGGCCGCGCTCGGCATCGCCAAGGGTTCGATCTTTCAGCACTTCGGCAGCAAGGATGGATTATTTTTCGAGGTCTACAAAAAAGCCGTCCGTTCGTTTCCGCGTTACCTCGACGCACCCGCGGATGTCCGGGAGCGCGGCTTTTTCGAGGTGCTGCGTTACTGGCTGGTGAGCACCGAACACTTGCTGCATGAGGATTGGATCCCCTACCGCGTGTCGTTGTTGGGAAATTATGGCACCGATCTTACTCTGAAGCGCGAGATCAACCGCTTTCTCATGGCAGAAGATCCCTACGGCACGGTGGCGTTTGTGCGTTACGGATTGCAGCGCGGGGAACTGCATCGTGAAATGGACCAGGAGATGATGGTCTCCATTTTGGATTGGACGATGGAGCGTTTTCAGGATGCGCTGCTCACGGAAGAATTGGATCCGGGTCTGTTCCGCCGCCAGGGCGATCCACAGGAAAAGAAGGAAGCACGCATCACCCAATTTCTGGACGTGCTGAAGAGAGCGATCGGAGCATGAACAACAGGCACATGTCGGTAGCGGAAATCCTCGCGAGCTACAACGATAAGGCTGCATTGGCGGACGCCTCCACCATCCCCGCGCCCTGGTATGTGGACGCGCGAATCGCCGAGCTCGAGGCCCAAACCGTTTTCAGCAAGACGTGGCAAATGGTGGGAAGAGTGGAGCAGGTGGAGAAGCCGGGCCAGTTCGTCACGGCAAGCATTGCCGGCGAACCAATCGTGGTGGTGCGCGGCAACGACGGCATTTTGCGCGGATTTTACAACGTGTGCCGCCATCACGCCGCCGCGGTGGTCACCGAGGCTTGCGGACAGGCTTCCATTCTTCATTGTCCTTACCACGGCTGGAACTACGGGCTTGATGGTTCACTAAAGGGAATGCCGGAATTTGACGGCGTGAAAAACTTTGAGCGTCAGCAGAACGGTCTGGTGCCGGTGAAGGCGGAAACCTGGGAGAAATTTGTATTTGTGAATCTGGATCCGCAGGCTGCTCCGCTCACCAGCTTTCTCGGCGGACTGGTGAAGCGCGTGGCGCCCTTGGGCGTGAGCAAGCTGCACTACCTCGACAGCCGCACCTACGACATCCACTGCAACTGGAAAGTATTCGCGGACAACTACCTCGACGGCGGATACCACGTTCCGCATCTTCACAAAGGCCTAAGCTCGGTGCTCGATTACAAGGAGTACACCATCGAGAACGAGGACCGTTACTGCCTGCAGTCGAGTCCAATGGTGGCGGGGAATGAGGACGCTGCTACTTCGTCGACGCGCCAGGGCGACCGAGCCTGGTACTTCTGGCAATATCCCAACTTGATGATCAATTGCTACGAAGGCTACATGGACACGAACCTGGTGCTGCCGCTGGACGTAGACCATTGCCGCGTGATTTTCGATTTCTATTTCGGCGATGTCAGCGACGCCCGGCGCGAGTACAACGAGCAGAGTGTGGCGGTCGGCGCCCGGGTGCAGGACGAAGACCTGGGCATCTGCGAAGCGGTGCAGCGCGGCCTGAAGTCGCGTGCGTATGGCGCTGGAAGGTTGTCGGTGCGGCGCGAAGCCGGCGAGCATCTGTTCCACCGGCTGCTGGCGGCGGACTTGAAGAGCGGTCTGGGAACGACCGCGGTGGCCGCGGATTAGTTGCGAATCTGCAATCTGAAACCCGGAATTCGGTCGCGACACAATCAAAGACTGAGGTGATGCACTTGAAACGGACTCTCGCATTAGTGCTGGGGTTGTGGCTGTCGTGTGCCGCGATCGCGGCTGCCCAGGTGACAGCGATCAAAGCCGGCCGGTTGGTTGATCCGCAAGCCGGCAGTGTGCTCAACGATCAGATCATTCTCATCCGCGACAACAAGATTGAGCAGGTCGGCAAGGGTCTGGCGATTCCGGCTGACGCCAAAGTCATTGATCTTTCGCAGATGACAGTGTTACCCGGCCTGATCGATTGCCACACCCACCTGGCGGATGGTCCGACCGACGATGGTGACCCCTTCTCGCAACTGAAGAAGACGGCGGCGCAGGTTGCATTCGAGTCCGTTCCCAACGCGCGCACCTTTCTGCGAGAAGGTTTCACCACGGTACGCGACGTCGGAGTCTATCGCGCGTTGAATGATGTCGCCATGCGGGACGCGATCGCCCACGGTTTTATCGAAGGCCCGCGCATGTATGTGGCTGGAGCGTATGTGACCATCAGTGGTGGCGCCGGCGCCATGACTGGTCTCGCGCCGGACATCACGATGCCTTGGGACCTGCGCTACGGACAAGCAGACAGCCCGTGGGAAGTGCGCAAGAGGATCCGCCAGTTGGTGCATGACGGTGCCGACCACATTAAGGTTCTTTCCAGCGGGGCCGTACTCACCCATGGCAGCAATCCGAAATCGCAGGAGTTTACTCCGGAAGAGTTGCAAGCCGCGGTGGACGAAGCTAGTCACTTTGGGCTACGCGTAGCGGCGCATGCCCATTCTCCCGAAGGCATTAAGAATGCGATCCGCGCGGGCGTAGCTTCGATCGAGCACGCGACCATGATCGATGACGAGGGTATTGCCCTGGCCAAGCAGCACGGAACCTACCTGGACATGGACATCTACGATGAAGAGTGCATCCAGGAGGCGGGCCGGCTCGGGAAAATTCCAAGAGATTTTCTGCAGCACGATGCGGAACTGGGAGAGCTTCATCGGCGAAACTTTCGCAAGGCGGTGAACGCCGGGGTGAAGTTGTCGTTCGGGACGGACGCTGGCGTCTGTCCTTACGACCGCAGTGTCAGACAGTTTGCTTTCATGGTGAAGTATGGAATGACGCCCATGCAGGCGATCCAGTCGGCGACGACTTCAGCCGCGGATTTGCTGGGCCACTCCGATATCCTGGGCGATATCAAGCCGGGCAAGTTTGCCGATGTGATCGCGGTGGCCGGTGATCCGCTGCAGGACATCAGCGTGCTGGAGCATGTCCAGTTCGTGATGAAGGACGGGAAAGTTTACAAGCAGTAGCGCCCCGTTATCCTGAGCGGAGTACGTGCTTCGCTTTGCGAAGCACGTACGGAGTCGAAGGACCCCACGAGCTGATCACTCCGCGAGAACTCAAGGTCTCTCGACTTGCTCTCGCCGCGCGAGCGCGGCTCGAGACGGCGCTCGGGATCACAAGAGCTTAAAGTTTCATTGTTGGTCGCGCGGAATCGTCTCTTGCCAAATTTTCTGTTTTACCAACCGACCGTCTTTCAGCAACTCGCGCGTGTACTTGTAGTGGAAATTCTTCTGGTCGGTGGTCACGGATAAATGTCCGCGCCATCTGAGTTCGCGACCCTTCAGCGCAAAAATGCTTTCCGCTTCGCCCGTGACTCCACTGGTTTCGGGATGAGCGTCGTCCACGCTGTAGACCAGGCTTTCGTAGTCGGTTTCCTTTCCCCAAGGGTAGTTAGTTTCTGCCTTGCCCTTCCAGCGCACCGTGGCTTTCTGATTCGCCTCGTCGCGCTCGAGCGTCCACTCCCCGGGCCAGGGATAGCCCACGCTCGTGATGTCTTTACGCTCCTCGGAGGATTGCGGCGGCGGGAACTCGGGTGCCGCGGCGCCGTGCACGGGCACGACAGGTAACGCCAAGCGCGAGCCGTTGCTTCCGAGTTCGAGCGACGTAGTCATCGCATACGGAGTCGGCAGGATCATCGGCCACAACGCATTCGAAATCGCCAGGCGTATGCGATGGCCTGCGGGGAAGACCCACGAGGTCAGGTGCATCGTGATGTCGAGGGCATAGAACCTTCCGGGTTCGAGGGCCCGCGGTTCCGCCATGGATTCGCGTTGCGCGCCGTTGATGCCTGCGCCGGTAATTTGTGTGACGGTTCCGTCGGGAGCCACATCGGAGAGCCGCGCAAACCAATCGGCCAAAGGCGCTGTGGCCGAGGCTTGCAGCAGGGCGTGCGGTCTTCCCAGGATGGCAACCTCATCTTTGAGCGGCGCGGAATCGTAGACGAGGCTGAATGCGTCCACGGGACGAGGATCGCTCAGCAACTCGCCCCACCAGAATCCGGACTCCACGCCGACTGACGGAATGTACTTCAGTTGATGGATCTCCCGATCGGGCGCGGTTCTTCCCAAAGTATGGTCGGGTTGGGGGAAGAAAACCGTTTCGCGAACATCGCGCGGCGGCCATCCGTCTTCGCGCCGCCATTCGCCGGGAACGTTGGTCAAATTCGGATCCGGAGGATGCCAGTGCTGCATATAGATGACCAGCTTCGGATCCTGCAGCACGCCGGTGTCCCGGCCCTTGAGCCAGTAGTCCCACCAGCGGACCGCCTCATTGCGCCACTCGATTTGGGGGCCGGGAACCGCGTCGTGAGGAAAGGTGTGGTTCCAGGGACCGACGATCGCCTTCAGTGGAGCCTTCGTCTGTTGCAGCATGTCGGTGACGCTGTCGCGATAACCGTCGAGCAAACCTCCAATGACAAAACAAGGAATGTTGATCTCGCTGTACGGGCGCACCGGACTTCGCCAGAACAGACCGTCGTGCTGATGCTTGAGATAGAGCAGCGACCACGGCGGAGCGTCGAAGCGTGGACCGAGGACTTTCTCGTCGAGCGTGTAATCGGGAGCGCCGGTCATGCCCGGCGCCATGTCCATGTTCAACTCGAACTCATCAACGTGCGCCATGCCGTCCATGTAGTGCACATCGTCGTGGAAGAGTTCTGCCGTGGCGGCCACCGCGATGATGGCTTTGAGTTCGGGAGCATGGCGCATGGCCATCTGCAAGGAGTTGAAGCCACTCCAGGAGATGCCCATCATGCCCACGTTCCCGTTGGACCACGGCTGATGCGCCAGCCAGGTGATGATCTGCAAGCCGTCGAGTTGTTCCTGTTCCGAGTACTCGCGGTCGGTGGGAACGCCTTCGCTCGTGCCGAAACCCCGAATGTCAACGCGAGCGCACACGTATCCGCGGCGCACAAAGTAGGAGTAAAGCGGATAGTCGCGACTGGCGGTCGCGTCGTCTTTGCGATAGGGATGATATTCGAGCACCGCCGGGAACTTCTCGCCGGCTTTACCGCCGTCCGGCATGTAGAGCGTCACCGACAGGCGGACGCCGTCCTTCATCGGAATCCATGCGTTCTCCATGCGTACGCCGTACGTGGGGGGAGATGGAGGCTCGATGGCCCGCGCGGGCCAGGCCGTTGCGAATGTCAGTCCCAGCAGAATTAGAGCCCAAGGGGAAAAGCGGGAACACTTTGTCATGATTCGTACCAGCGGAAGCCGTGACGCTCCTCCTGCTCCAGTTGCTTGACCAGCTTGAGAGTTCGGGAGCGGCGGTGATTGGCGCAGGCGACGACAATCACGTTGAACAGCGCCATGGGGGCGACATACGAAGATCCAAATGACGGAGTTGCGATCGAAGTCAGAAAAAATTCGTGGGCGAATTGCCCGATGGGCGAAACCAGCGTATCCGTGATGCCCACGCAGTAGGCGCCGTTGGCACGAGCCTGGCGCAGTCCTTCCACCGTCTGCCGCAGGCCGCGGCCATGGCTGACCGCGATTACAAGGTCGCGCTTCCCGAGCAGACGGACTTTATGTACGACTTCGGCGGGCGAAGTGGCGCTGGTCACCGGCAGCCCAAGAATAATGAGCAGGTGCTCAAGAAACTTCACCAGGTTGGCAGCCAGATCGCCGCCGAGCAAGACAACCCGCCGGGCGGCGTAGAGGCGTCGCACCAGCGCGGCGATGCGCCGCGGCTCAATGCCATGTACCAGGCGGTTCAAGTTCTTGACGTCCTGGTCGAGCGACGCCCGCACTTGCGTCGAAATCGCGGACTTTCCCGCCGGACCGGTTTGCATCGCGTCGAGCGAGGTGGCGTAAGCGATGGATAGTTCATGCACGTAGTGCTGGAACTCGCGGTAGGAGCCAAATTGCATTCCGCGAACGATTCGGACCATGGTGGCCGGATCGGTGCTCAGCCGCTTGGCCAAGGCACGTACGCTCAGCAGAACAAACTCGCGCGGCCGCTCGAAAACCGGACGAATGACCTGTTGACGTTTGGGGCTTAGGAGGCTGATGCGCGCCGACGGGCTCATGACCGGAATCGGACGCGCGACTTTCCGCGGTTTTTTCATCGGGCACAAGAGCATGTTGGAAAGCATGAGCTCTTGTCAACCACCACGAACCACGTAGGGGCAGATGTCCTCATCTGCCCAGCGGAGCGAAGCTCGACTAGTTCCTGCCGGCCGCGAAGAATCGCGGAGCTTCGCTCCGACCGGGCAGATGAGGACATCTGCCCCTACGTGGTTCGTGGTGGATGGTTACTTCGCGGGATGCGTATAATGCGGGCCGGTACCCAAAGCCACTGCCGGGGGAAACTCCATGGATTCTAAGTCCGCACCTAACTCCCGTAGTCGAAGAGATTTTCTTGCCACCACCAGCCTGTTGGCCGCCGCGGTAGCTGCGCCAAAGACCGCTTCTGCCCTGGCCCGTAACACTGCGCCGGATGCCGACCAACCTGGGTCTGCCGGCACGTTGCGCAAGATTCCAATCGGCGTCTTCGACCCCGCGTTTCCAGATTTGTCTACAGATGAGATGCTCGACAAGTTTGCCGCGTGGGGCGTGGAAGCGGTGGAGATCGGAACCGGAGGCTATCCCAATTCCACTCATTGTCCGGTCAAGGACTTGTTGGACGATCCGGCTAAGGCACGCGCCTGGAAAAAGAAATTCGAAGACCGCAATATTCAGGTAGCGACGCTGAGCTGCCACGGCAACCCTGTGTCTCCCGATCCAAAGATCGCCGAGCGCGACGCGGAGACTTTCCGGCGCACGGTGTTGCTGGCCGAGCGTCTCGGCGTAAGCGTGATCGTTGGTTTCTCCGGTTGCCCCGGTGGCGGTCCCACGGAGACCGTGCCGAACTGGATCACCTACCGCTGGCCGACCGAATACGGCCAAATGCTCGATTGGCAGTGGAAAGAAAGAGTAATTCCATATTGGAAGCAGGCCGCCAAGTTTGCCCGCGATCACGGAATCCACAAAATAGCTCTCGAGATGCATCCGAACTTTGTGGTGTACAACCCGAAAACGCTACTGCGCCTGCGCGAGGCCGTCGGCGAAGAGATCGGGGCCAATTGCGATCTCAGCCACCTCTTCTGGCAGCAGTGCGACGCGGTTGAAGTCATCCGCATGCTGGGCAAGCAGGGCGCGATTTTCCACGCACACATGAAAGACACGACCTTCTACAAGAACAATGTCGACCGGTACGGCGTCCTCAACTTTGCGTTCGATAAGAGTGATCTCTCAGGCGCATCCGAGACCTTCCGTGCCGTTGGCTACGGTCACAGCGCCGGCACTTGGAAAGAAATCATGCTCGCGTATATGGAAGTCGGCTACCAGGGAATTTTCAGCGTAGAGAATGAAGATCCGATTCTTTCGGGCGAGGTGGGAGTAGAACGCGCCCTGTATGTCCTGAAAAATGTGAGGAACGAAATTCTGGGAACCAAGTAGTAGTTTTGTCATCCTGAGCGGAGGCAAACATTTCGCTTCGCGAAACGTTTGCCGGAGTCGAAGGACCCTAGATCTCATCTACGCTGAGAAACCATGGGCCTGCGACTTTGGCTCGCGGCCCGGGACAACACATTTCTACAGGGTAACCGTTGACCTTGCTTCCTGCTCCGGCGTAAGCTGCCTTTTCCGGCCATTTCCGGGATAAGCATGCAAAGACGAGAAGCTTTACGACTCCTGGCATCCGCCGCTGCCTTCCCTCTACTGTCACGACAAGCATTTTCGATGTTCCAGGCTGTGCACGAGCAGCTTTTGGAGCAGCCGGTGCTGCGGACTCTCAACCCGCAGCAAAATGCGATGGTGACGACGATCTCCGAGATCATCATTCCGCAGACCGATACTCCCGGCGCGAAGGCGGCACGGGTGAACGAATTCATCGACCTGATCCTCACCGAGTGGTACGACGATGAGGAGAAATCCATATTCTTGACCGGTCTGACCGAGGTTGACACCCGCACCCGGGATCTGTTCGGTAAGAGTTTTGTTGATTGTGGAGAGAAACTGCAGGCCGAAATTCTTCGAGCTTTGGATGATGAAGTGGCCGAGGCCCGAGCGGAGGTACGAAGAGGAAGCAGCCGCAGGCGGCCTCCCGAGCGAAATTTCTTCTTTATGATCAAGCAGCTCACTCTGATCGGTTACTACACTTCGCAGATTGGTTTCGAGCAGGAGCTCCATGGCGAAATTATTCCTGCCCGCCACGCTAGTTGCGTCCCTTTTGACGAGGAGGCGACGAAATAAATCATGGCGACGAATACCTATGATGCAATCGTCGTCGGCTCCGGGGTCACCGGAGGCTGGGCCGCCAAGGAGTTGGGTGAAAAGGGACTGCAAACGCTCGTCCTCGAGGCTGGGCGCCCGATTGATCCCGACCAGGACTACGCCGAACACGTGCCCGAGTGGGAAGTGCGTTTCCGCGGGATGAGCGACCGCAAGAAGGTACAGGAAAACCAGCCCGTGCAGGAAACCTGCACCGGAATGGACGAGTGGAACAGCAAATTTTTCGTCAACGACAAGCAAAATCCTTACACGACTGAACCCGGCAAGCCGTTCCTATGGATCCGCGGACGGCAGGTGGGCGGGCGTTCGATCATCTGGGGAAGGCAGTCGTACCGCTGGAGCGATCTCGACTTTGAAGCCAATCAACGCGAGGGTCTCGGCGTGGATTGGCCGATCCGCTATCAGGATATTGCTTCCTGGTATGACCATGTAGAAGACTTCATCGGCGTTTCCGGCCAGCGCGAGGGGCTTCCGCAGCTGCCGGACGGCCATTTCCTGCCGCCGATGGAATTGAACTGCGCGGAAGTAGTGGTGAAGGACGCTGTCGCTAAATATTTTCCCGGCGAGCGTCTGATGACCATCGGACGCACTGCGATCCTGACTCAGGCGCACAAAGGCCGTGCCGCTTGCCACCAATGTGGACCGTGTGCCCGCGGTTGCATCACGCGTTCCTATTTCAGCAGCCTGAACTCGACCCTGCCCGCGGCTCTGAGCACCGGCAAGGTTACCGTGCGTCCCCACAGCGTCGTGCACAGCCTGATGTTCGATGCCAAGAAGAGGAAAATCACCGGGGTGCGGATCATCGACGGGCAGACGCGCGACACCATGGAGTTTCGCGCTAAGGTTGTCTTCCTGTGTGCTTCGGCGCTGGAGTCGGCCCGCATTCTGCTCAACTCTTCCACGACGGAATTTCCCAATGGGCTGGCCAATTCCAGCGGAGAACTGGGACGCAACGTGATGGACCATTGCATGGGAGGTGGCGCCCGTGGCCGCATTCCAGGGAATGAAGACCGCATCTCGCTGGGGAACCGCCCCAATGGAATTTACGTTCCGCGTTTCCGCAACGTAAAGCAAAAGCATCCGTTGTTCCTTCGGGGATACGGGTTTCAGGGAAGCGCCAGCCGTCCGAAGTGGGAACGGGGAACGGAAATGCGCGGGTTTGGTGCAGAGTTCAAGCACACCATCAGCCGCCCCGGACCGTGGACCATGACTTTCGCCGGGTTCGGCGAGTGTCTGCCCAACCGCGAAAATTTCATTGAACTCGATAAGACCAAAGTGGATGCGTGGGGCATTCCCGTGCTCAGGATCAGCTGCGTCTGGCGCGAGAATGAAGTCGCTTTGCTCAAGGATATGTCAATCACGGCGGCGGAAATGCTTTCTGCCGCAGGGGCAAGGGATATAGAGCCTTTCATCGAAGACAACGCTCCCGGATTGACCATTCACGAAATGGGCACGGCACGCATGGGACGCGACCCAAAAACGTCGGTGCTCAATGCTCATAATCAGGCGCACGATGCCAACAATCTTTTCATCACCGACGGTGCGTGCATGACTTCATCTTCCTGCGTCAACCCGTCCCTCACCTATATGGCACTCACCGCGCGGGCCTGCGATTACGCTGTCAGTCAAATGAAGCGAGGAGAAATCTAATATGGACCGAAGAACTTTTCTGGGTACGATGACCGCCGCCACCGTGCTCTCCCGCAACCTGGCGTGGGCAGCCGGTGAGCACAAGATCGACAAGGTCGGACTGCAGCTCTACACCATTCGCAGCGTGATGAAAGACGACTTCGAGGGCAAGCTGGCGAAGGTTTCTGCCATCGGCTATCGCGAAGTCGAGTTTGCCGGCTACGACGGCCACACTCCGCAGGAAGTGCGAGGCATGCTCGATCGCCACGGGCTTACCGGTCCGTCCGCGCACGTGGAGTACAAAAGCCTGGGCGAGAAATGGCCCAGCGTGCTGGACGCGGCCCACGTGGTCGGACACAAATATCTCGTCAACCCGTACATTGACGACGATGTCCGCAAAGGGCCCGACGGCTGGAAGCGTGCCGCAGAGGCGTTTAACCGGGCCGGGGAAGCCAGCCAGAAGGCGGGCATTCAATTCGCTTATCACAATCACTGGTTTGAATTTGCGCCGGTCAACGGAAAACTTCCTTACGACATACTGCTGGAAGAGTGCGATCCCCAGCTGGTAAAGATGGAGATGGACCTTTGCTGGATCATGGTGGGCGGGCAAGACCCGTTCAAGTATTTCAATCGCTATCCCGGTCGCTTCCCGCTGGTCCACGTGAAGGACCTAACCAAGATTCCAAAAACAGACGCTACCGGTGGACAGAATTTCGGCGACTCGCTCGATGAGATGACTGAAGTGGGTAGTGGAATCATCGAGTGGAAGAAACTTTTCGCGCAATCCGACAAGGCCGGGATCAAGCACTATTTTGTCGAGCATGATCATCCGAAGGATCCGTTTGCCAGCATCACCACTAGTTACGAATACCTGTCCAAAGTGCGCTTCTAGCGTTTGTAAGAGTGAGCGGTCCGGAGAACCTGATGGCACAAGTAGTTCGTTCACCCAAGGTGTACGACGTCTGCATCATTGGATCGGGCGCGGCGGGCGGCACGGCCGCGAAAGTGCTGACCGAAGGCGGCCTCAGCGTGGTGATGCTGGAAGCGGGCCCGCCGCTGAATCCGGAGAAAGATTTCAAAGAGCACGTTTGGCCTTATCAACTGCCGCATCGCGGTGTTGGCGTCGGCGGCGAGTTCAGGCACGAATTGGGTGACGAGTTCATGGCGCCCAACGGCGCCTGGGAAATCGAAGGCGAACCCTACACCTCGGCGCCGGGATCGCAATTCCACTGGTTCCGCTCCCGCATCGTGGGCGGCCGCACCAATCACTGGGGACGCATCGCTCTCCGCTTCGCTCCGGTGGATTTCAGGTCACGCTCCACGGATGGCATGGGCGACGACTGGCCCATCACCTACGAGGAAGTTTCGCCTTACTACGACAAGGTAGAGTCCTACATCGGGGTTTTCGGTACGAAAGAGAATATTCCCAGCGCCCCCGATGGAATTTTTCTGCCGCCACCTCCACCACGGTGCACAGAAACCATCATCAAGAAGGCCTGCGACAAACTGAACATTCATTGTGTGCCTTCGCGGATGGCGATTCTGACCAAGCCGCTGAACGGGCGCGCCGCCTGCCACTACTGCGCCCAGTGCGGCCGCGGCTGCATTACGGCTTCCAACTTCAGTTCCAGCCAAGTGATGATTCCTCCGGCGCAAGCCACCGGCCGGTTCACCCTGATCACGGGCGCGATGGCCCGCGAGATCGTGATCGGCAAAGACGGCAAGGCCGAGGCGGTCGCTTACATCGACAAAGCCACGCGGTCCGAAAAACGGGTGCATGCCCGCGCCTTCATGGTGGCGGCGAGCGCGTGCGAGTCGGCGCGCCTTCTGCTGAATTCACGCTCTACCTTATTTCCCGACGGACTGGCCAATTCCTCCGGTGCGGTGGGACGATACCTGACCGATTCCGTCGGCAGCTCGGCTGGCGGATATTTTCCGCAACTGGAAAAAATGCCACCCCACAATCACGACGGCATAGGCGGGATGCACTTGTACATGCCGTGGTGGAGATACGACCGGAAGAATGATTTTCTCCGCGGATACCACATCGAGTTTGGCGGCGGCAGGGGCATGCCCGGCGTGGGTGAGTTCGACCGGATTTGCAAAGACCACGAAGGTTACGGCGCGTCGCTCAAGCAGCATTGCCGCACCCGGTACGGCACGTACATCGGTTTCGCCGGCCGCGGCGAGATGATCCCCAACGAAAAAAGCTACTGCGACATTGATCCCGATACCGTGGACCAGTTTGGCATTCCGGTCTTGCGCTTCCATTGGCAGTGGAGCGAAAACGAAATAAACATGGCGAAGGACATGCAGGAAACTTTTCGCTCGATCGTGGAAACGGCGGGTGGGACCTTCATCAGTAAAGCGAAACCCGATGGCCGTCATCCCTACGGGATCGAGGATGGTGGAGTGATCATTCACGAACTCGGCACGGCACGCATGGGAAACAATCCCAAGACGTCGGTGCTGAACAAATACTGCCAGGCCCACGACGTAAATAATGTGTTCGTGACCGATGCCGCAGCTTTTGTGACCAACCCGGACAAGAACCCGACCCTGACCATCATGGCACTTTCCTGGCGCGCGTCGGAGTATCTGATTGATCAGGCAAAGAAAGGAAGTCTGTAGGAAACATGGCACCCAACTCCATATCGCGCCGCGATATTCTGAAGACTCTGACCATGGGAGCGATGGCCGGTTCAGTTCTGCGCGTAATTCCGGCGCAGGCCGCCGAATACGCGCACCACATGGTGGCAACAGAAAAGGCCGCGACGGCGGCGGGTGTTTATGCGCCAAAATTTTTCTCTCCCCAGCAATACAAAGCCCTTCAGTCCCTCTGCCAGGCCATCATTCCTGCTGACAGCGAATCCGGCGGCGCAAAAGAAGCGGGAGCGCCAGAATTTATCGATCTGCTCACCAGCGAAAATCCCAAGTACCAACTCAGGCTTGGCGGCGGCCTGATGTGGCTGGACGCGGAATGTACCGATCGCTACGGCAAAACGTATCTGGACTGCTCACCGGAACAGGAAAAAGAAATTCTCGACCTGATCGCCTACAGCAAGAATGCCGAGAAAGATCCGGGTTTGAGTCAGGGCGTGGAATTCTTCGCCTTCCTGCGTGAGATGACCGCTGACGGATTCTTCACCAGCGAGATCGGAATCAAGTATCTCGGCTACGTGGGAAATACCTACCTGCTCAGCTTCCCGGGATGCCCTCCCGTGCCGGAAGCATGATTGTCATCCTGAGCGAGGGACTGCTTTGCGAAGTGAACTTCCCACTCTGCTCAGGATGACAAGTGGTTAGAGATGAAGTCATGCTGTCCCGAACGGATCTTCGAGGGATGGACTTTGCGGTGTGAATAGCTCTGCACCGTTTTCTGTTATCTGCATGTCGTCCTCGAGGCGCACACCGAATTGCCCCGGGATGTAGATGCCCGGCTCGTCGCTGAAAGTCATACGGCTCGCCAGTAACGTGGTGTTGCCGCGCACGAGGTAGGGCCATTCGTGGCCGTCCATTCCAATTCCGTGTCCTACGCGGTGTGTGAAGGACTTGTAGTCTGGGCCGTACCCGGCGTCGCTGATGACTTTCCTCGCCGCTGCGTCCACCGCCTGGCATTCCACGCCGGGCCGGGCCGTTTTCAGAGCGGCAGTCTGCGCTCTGTGCACAATCTCAAACACTCTCTTCATCTTGTCGGAAGGTTTGCCGAAGACGAACGTACGGGTGATGTCCGACTGGTATCCCTCAACAGTGCAGCCGTCATCCACCAGCACCAGCGTGCCATCGCGGATCACTTGCGGAACGGTCGAGCCATGCGGGAATGAGGAATTCTCGCCGATGTCTATATCGACTTCGCCGGGAAAGCCTAGTTTTCCGTACGCGGCCGTGATCATTTCTTCCAGTTCCGGCTTCGTCATCCCTTCATGAATCGTCTGATAAGCCGCATGATAGGCCGACAGCGTGACCTGGTTCGCCAGCCGCATCAGGTCAAGTTCGTGCTGGCTCTTGATCATGCGGCAGCCGGCAGTCACCGGAGCTGCACTGACAATGTTCAGTCGCGGCGCTGCTTTGGCAATCGCATCACTGAATACAAAGCGTACGGTTTCTTCCATGCCCAGCGTGCCGGTGGAAAGTTTCAGGTCCGCGAGTCCTTGCGCGAGCACTGCGTAGGGGTTCTGATCTTCCTCCCAGGTGCGTACGTCGGCATTCTTGCCTTCGGGAGAATTCGCCAGCAGTTCGCGGGCCCGGCCTTCTTCAAACGCCGGGCATACGCAAAGCGCCCGCCCTTTGGCGGGAAGGACGAGGGCGAAAAAACGCTCGCTTCCCCACCAATGCACTCCGGCAAAGTAATCCAGCGAAGTGCCATCCGCCAGAAGGATTGCGTCGAGATGGTTAGCCGTCATGAGTTGCCGCGCTTTCTCCTGTCGCGCGGCCCGTTCATCATTGGTGATCGGACGGGCCAGATCTTTCATCGACTTCAGACTGACGATGGACGGTGGCAGAGGCGCGCACGGTTCTTCAGCGCGGAGCGAAGGTGTGAATGCTGCCAGGCCGGTTCCGGCCGTGACTGTGGCCGCCTGCAGAAAGTGTCGTCTTGAAAGCATGAAGCCTCCGATCGATGCGGAACGGCCATTATAGGGGTCTCCGATTTCGCATTGGCAAGCAGCGCTGGAGAATTGAGAATGAGCATTCATGGAAACTGGATTCCAGTGTGCGGGCTGCGGCGAGTGGAACCAGACTACGGTGGACGAGTCCGCCGGACGCACCCAGTGTTACGTTGAGGACTGCCAGGTGTGCTGCAAGCCCAATGTACTGCGTGTCCAGTACGATACCGGGGAACACGAATTCTTGATTACGGCGGAGCTGGAATCGTTATAGTAGCTGCGAAGCGGCAAGCTGACTTCCTGGAGGAAGCATGAACACGATGTCCACAGGCTACGGCGCGCCCGGACGGATGGTTGCCCACAACATGGTGACCACGCAATTCGAACTCGATGGCTTTCGCGTGGTGCGCACCTTGGGAGTGGTGCGCGGCATTGTAGTGCGCTCGCGTTCGATTTTCGGGACCATCGGAGCCAGTCTGCAAACTATTCTTGGCGGCAACATTACTCTGCTGACCCAGCTATGCGAGAAGACCCGCTCCGAGGCTTTCGACCTGATGCTGCGGCACTCGGCTGAACTGGGCGGAAACGCTGTGGTCGGCGCCCGTTACGATGCGACCGAGGTGATGCAAGGCGTCACGGAAGTGCTGGCCTATGGAACGGCGGTGGTAGTCGAGCCCAGCAGATAAGGCCTCCATCACAGGCAGTGGAGGGACCCGTCTCCGACCCGTCCAGGCCGAGCGCAGCTCGGCAGGCTCTCATCCGGACGGTGCGGTGAATCTCGAGACCAAGAGGCTAGCCGAGCCCTGCTCGGCCCGGACGGGTCTAAGACCCGTTCCCACACGGTGCGTGATTATCCCAACAGTTTTTCCAGCGCCTGCTGTCGGTATTCGCAAATGTTCGTTGTAGCTGCCCGCTGACAAAAAGTCTCTGCGCCAGTTTCGCCGAGCCACCCAAATCCCACGTCGTACTCGATTACGTCACGCACGACGGTCCCTCTCACCTGATCCCGCGTTTCCTCCCTAAGTTCGTGTCGATGGTGAAAGCTCTTAAATGGCCCGCGCTTCTGTGTATCGGCAAAATGGTGGTTCCACTCGAACTCAGTGATCAAGGCAGTCCACTGGGCTCGGAATGGAAGAAAGGGAACCAGGCGGAACGAAGTGACAATTTCAGACCCGGCGCCGGCCAGTGGATCGCTGTCTGTGATGGTTGCACTTTCCGCTACAATCCCGGCAGGCGGGACCAGTTTCAACCGAACCAATTCGGTTCCGGTTTGCGGCGGCATGATCCGCGGCAGGTTGCCGGGATTGGCAAAAAAAAGAAACACGTGCTCGAGCGGTACTGGAATCCATTGTTCGAACTGAACCAAGTGAGTCATAAGTTCCAGCCCACTACGAAATGGCTGCAACGCGACTGTAGACGGCAGTGGCGGGCCCGCGTTAAATTGTCCGGGCTCTTTTTCTCAGGAAGACAGTCTCAAGAAAATCATAATCTCCGAAGAATCATGTCTCCAAAAATTGCCTCCACAATGTTGTTCCTCCTCTTGACCATACTCTTTTTCGCCACTGCAGCCATGGCATCTTCCTATCAGTACATTCGTCTGGGCGAGAAGGCTGACAGCACGGTGACTCCGGTGGCCGGAACTGCCATGATGGGTGGCGGCGAAGACCTCGATGAAGCTTTTCGCTGGCTCTGCAAGAAGGCCAATGGTGGCGATTTCCTCGTCCTGCGCGCGCGCGGAGACGATGAGTACAACTCCGTACGTCAACGGCATGTGCAAGTTGAACTCGGTGGCCACGCTGATCATTCCCGATCGCAGATGCGGCCCAGGAACCCGCGGTTGCAGACATCATTCGCCACGCCGAAGCGGTTTTCATTGCCGGCGGCAACCAGGCCCGCTACGTCAACTTCTGGCACGGCACGCCGGTGGAAGACGCCATCAACGCAAATATCGCGAACGGCAAGCCCATCGGCGGGACCAGCGCCGGACTCGCCGTTTTGGGCGAGTTCGCCTACGGCTGTTTGAAAGACAAAGACGACGATAATGACCTGGCTTCCACCGACGTGCTGCCCAATCCCTACCATGAGCGAGTGACGCTGGTCCGAGATTTCCTGAAGGTTCCAAATTTGGAAAACACGCTCACCGATAGCCACTTCGCCAAACGCGATCGCATGGGACGTACCCTGGGATTTCTCTCGCGCTTGGTGCAGGATGGTTGGTCCAAAGTGCCGCGTGAAATCGCGATTGACGAGAAGTCTGCGGTCCTGGTCGAACCGGATGGCAGAGGTACGGTGGTTGGCTCCGGTCGCGGAGCCTATTTCCTGCGAGTGAAGTCGGCACCAGAGGTTTGCCGGCCCAATACGCCCCTGACCATTCACAACATTTCGATCTACCTGGCCCCCGCTGGCGCGCATTTTGATCTAAGGTCGTGGACCGGCGACGGCGGCGAGGCCTACACAATTTCCGTTGAGAATGGGGCAATCCGCACTACCCGGCCGGACAATGTCGTCTATTGATTCGTTTCCAGAAACAATTGTTTCATTTTGGTAATTGACTTCCGCTTTCTTCTTTGACAAACTCGGCTCGTAGCTTGCTAATTTTTGGGCGAAAAGTATTAGATCGCCAAAAGCTGACTTCTTTCCTGTATAACCGCGCGGACAATCTCGAACAGGTAGTGCATCAAGTCGACGCTGGAAAATTCGAATCCGGGCTGTGAGCGAACCTAGCCATCGGCGCAAGACCTAAGAGCAGGGTTCCACCGCCGCTCTTGCCGGCGCGACAAGAACGGTTTCAAAGAAAACTCAAACGGGGAAAAGCGTATGACGTCTTGCCGATCTGGATTGATTCTGGTTGCACTCGTCGCGATCTGGAGCAGCCTTGTCTCCGCCCAAACGTACCAGGGAAGAATCCTGGGTTCGGTGACCGATTCTTCCGGGGCGGTGGTTAGCGGGGCGAAGGTGACGGTCACAAACACCGCCACCGGAGTCTCACGCACCTTGACCGCTAACGGGGTAGGCGACTACAACGCGCCCAATCTCGAGCCCGGCCCCTACACGGTGACCGCGGAAGCCCCCAGTTTCAAGCGGGCGCAGCGTACCGGGCTGCAGCTTGAGGTGGCCAAAGACATTCGCGTCGATTTCAGATTGGATCCGGGTGCTATCAACGAAACTGTGACTGTTTCGGAAGAAGCGCCAATCGTGAACACGACCAATGACGTGCTGGGCGGGACTTTTTCCAACAAAGCTATCAACGAACTCCCGCTGCTTGGCCGCGATTTCCAGAATCTTGCTGATTTGCAGCCTGGCGTTCAGCGCACACCAGGAGGCGGCTTCTTGTCGATGACGGCGAACGGCAATCGCCCGAATGACAACAACTATATCGTGGATGGCCTCGACGACAACGATGCCTACTACGGAACTACCGTGATCAATGCAGAAGGCGTAGAGGGAACGCCGGCCACCCACTTGCCGATTGACGCGATTCAGGAGTTCAACGTTCAGTCCAGCCCCGAAGCCGACTATGGCTGGAAGCCGGGCGCGATCATCAACATCGGAATCAAGTCCGGCACCAATTCATTCCACGGTTCGACATATTACTTCAACCGGAATAGTGCCTTGGATGCACGCAACTGGTTCAATCCCGGCCCCGATCCCGTTGCTGCCCTGAACTTTCACCAGTTCGGCGCTTCGGCCGGAGGCCCCATCGTAAAGAATAAGCTCTTTATCTTCGGCAACTATGAAGGGGTGCGCGATGTCGTGGGTAATCCGGGACTGGTGGATGTTCCCGTCTCGAAGTCGATCGGCGATCCTGACAGCAGCATCGCGGATGCCTTTGCTCTATGTACGGCTGACGCCAACTGCAGCTCCGTCAGCCTAAATCTCGCCAAATTCCTTCCTTTCAATCCTGGACCGGACATCGGGCTGAATCTGGACCTGAACAATCGCAATCGCGAAGACAACGGAATCCTGAAGCTGGACTACCACTTGTCCGACAAGAGTAATCTGGTCGCAACCTACTTCCTCGGAGACAGCGTGCAGACCGAAGAGGATACGACGGTCGTCAACAAGCTGTTTCTTTCCCAATCGAAAACCAGGGCGCAGGTTGTGGGTGGAGGCTGGATCTGGACGCCCACGGCGCGACTCACCAACCAGTTCCGGGTTGGCTACAACCGGTTCTGGCAGCAGGTGGTGCAGGCCGATCACAACTCCGATCCGGCAAAGGTCTATGGTCTGAATACGGGCGTGACCGATCCCACCAACTTCGGTATGCCGGAGATTCGTATTGGCGGGTTTGTTCAGCACACTCTGGGTGGAAATCAATCGTGGCCGCTGTACACCACACCCAACCAGACCTTGCAGTTTACCGATAGTGCAACGTATGTCGTAGGGAAACACAATCTGAAATTCGGCGGCGAATTTCGTACCGGCAGTACGGACAATTTGCGGAATACGTTTGGCTCCGGCGAAATCCGGTTCAGCGATCTGGAGAGCTTCACCACCGGCGATGTTCGCAGCGGCAGCTTCGTGTTCGTGGGAAATAGCCGGCGCATTGTGGATCAGAAGTCCTTCGGGTTCTTTATCCAGGACAACTGGCGAGTCACTCCCAGGCTGACGATCGACGCCGGCCTGCGCTACGACGTCAGCCTGCCCATTCACGAACAACACGATCTGCTCTCCGACTTTGATCCGTCGGTTGGCTTGGTGCAGGTCGGCCGGGGACTCAACCAGCCCTACCACACCGATTACAACAACGTTGGTCCACGTCTGGGAATAGCCTGGGATCCGCGCGGCGACGGAAACACGGTATTTCGCGTAGGCGGAGGCGTGATCTACGAGATCCCCCACATCTCGGTGTTTATCGGGCAAAACAATACCAATGCCAACGGAATTTCCCTCAATCCTACCGGCGTCACCGGAGCTCCGGTAGGCCCGGGAGGAGGTACGATCGTGGCGGCCACGCTCGAGCCCGATCCTGACGCGATGAGCGATAATTGGAAGAGCGGAGCGCCCGTGTTTGGCGATCTTTCCCCGGGCAACCTCTCCTGCACCAGCGACGCACCGTGCCCGGTGTTCGGTCTGTCAAAGAATCTTTCGACTCCATACGTAATCAACTGGAATGCGAATGTGCAGCAGGCTGTGTGGAAGAACGCTGCGTTGACCATTGCTTACGTGGGCAACAAGGGCACCCGGCTCTACAACATTCGCGATATCAATCAAAACATCTACAGCCGCGATCAGGGAGTGATTGATGGCGGGCTTCCCGACGAACAGACAGGCCGTCCTTTCTTCGACACGTTTCCCGACGTTGAGCTACATCTACCAGCTCGGCAACGGAGCTGACTCGATCTATCACGGGTTGCAGGTGACCCTGCGCCAGAACAGCACAAAGGGCCTGTATTTCGTCGCAGGCTATACCTGGGCGCATGCCATCGACACTTCCGGCAGCAACCGTCAATTCAACATTCAGAACAGCTACGACCCGGCGTTCGAGCGCTCAAATTCCGATTCCGACATTCGCAACCGGTTCACGTTTGCCGCGACCTACGAACTGCCCTCCAAACACGGATTCGCGCAGATGCTTGAGGGTTGGCACGTCAACGGTATTTTCACCGCTCAGGGCGGCACGCCGCTCTTCATTTACGACAGTTTCAACGACATCAGCGGCACCGGGGAATTCAATGATCACTGGAATATCACCGGCGATCCCGCCAATCTCCACTGGTCGAAGGACACCCCCATCCCGTTTCTCGACGCCGATCAGTTCGACACGGTCGAGTTTGATCCAGTCAACGAGTTGTTCCATGCGACCGGCGGAAAGAACCCGACCGCTCAGCGATGCTTCGACCAGGCCTTCCGTCTGGGAGGACAGGCTGGCGCGGACCAGTTGATCAACGGACCCGACGACAGCATCTTCGGCGGGTGCTACGCCTCGGGAGGAACCATCGTGACACCGCCCGCACCCGGAACCTTCGGCAACATGCGCCGGAACGTGGTTTACGGACCGGGCTTCGTCAATCTCGACTTCTCCGTCATCAAGGACTTCAAATTCGGGGAACGCTTCAGCCTGCAATTGAGGGGCGAGGTTTTTAATCTTCTAAATCACCCGAATTTCGCCGACCCCGATCATGATTTGTCGGACGGATCCGCTGGGACCTTCGGCGTGGCGCAATTCACGCCCGATGTCGCCGCGTCAAACCCGGTGATCGGCTCAGGTGGTTCCCGCCACATCCAAGTCGGGGCCAAGATAGTCTGGTAGAGCGGCGCCTCGGAGGGATGAGCGAGCCCCGAAACTTCGGGCTTTTTCATTTCCCGGGGAGTTTGGCCCTTATTTTCCACAGAATTTCCACAGAACAGAGAGAGGACAGCAGGTGAAAGCAATCAGGTAATGGCGGCAGAACCAAGTCTCTAAACCCTACTTATTGTGGTCACCATTTCAGTTAGCCACAACCCCTCGCGCTTTCGAAAAGACCTCATTCTTCCGTATAGCGACCTATAACTTTCTCATTGACAACAAATGCTTTAGGCGTAGGATGTGGACAAATGTGGTAGAAAGTGGCCGAGACGGTAGTGGTCGTGGGCAGCGTTGGAACTTTGAGAGGCGCCAGTGGATTTTGTAGCTGACACCCCAAAAAACAGCCCGAACGAACCCGAAATGACCGGCATGTTGGCCGCTTTAACCTCCCTCGCTGTGGCAGCACTCGTTTTCAAAAGATTTCCCGCCCTAAAGGGCAAAACACATGTTTCGCGGCAATCACCCAACTCGCGTAGACGAAAAGGGACGGCTCAAAGTCCCGGCCGAGTTCAAGCGGGTGATCGACGAGAAGTACAACGAGAAATTCTACATCACCAGCCTGGATGGCAAGGTTGGCCAAGTGTATCCCTTCGAGGAATGGGAACGGATCGAGCAGAAGCTGGCCGGGCTCTCCACCTTCAATCCTACGAAGAAAAAGTTTCTGGACCGGGTGAACTACTACGGGCAAGTGGTCGAGATGGACGGTCAGGGGCGGCTGTTGCTACCGCAGTTGTTGCGGGAAGCGGCGCAGCTCAAAGGCGAAGTTGCCGTGACCGGCAATCTCAGCCATCTCGTAGTTCGGAACCTGGAGGCATACCGCACCGAGATTGAGGAGCAGTCGTTCACCTCTGAGGATGAGAAGACGCTCGACGATCTGGGCATCTAGTGGACGAGGGTTTAACAAACACCCCCGAGCGGGGTGGGCATGGTGGAAGCAAGAGTGGCCATGTCCCGGTTCTTTTAAAAGAAGCGATCGACTTTTTAGCTATCAAGCGTGGCGGGACGTATATCGACGCTACGGTGGGCCTGGGCGGGCACAGTTTAGAAATCGCAAAACGCCTCGGCGCACCGGGACATTTGATTGGGCTCGATAAAGATCCTGCGGCGCTGGATGAGGCCCGCATCAGGCTCATCCTTTCCGGGGAGGAGGGATGGCCTGAAGTGAGTCTGCTGCATGGTTCCTTCGCGGAGATCGGAGAGCGGTTCCAGCCGGCGTCAGCCGACGGACTGCTGGCGGATCTCGGCGTAAGCAGCCTGCAGTTGGACACGCCATCGCGGGGCTTTAGTTTTCAGGCGGAAGGAGCGCTCGACATGCGAATGAATACGCAAGCCGGGCCCACCGCCGAACAAGTGGTAAATCAGGTGGACGAGGTCACACTCGCGAATCTGATTTACGAATTCGGTGAGGAAAGGAGGTCGCGGAGAATCGCCAGAGCCATTGTCCGGTCGCGGCCAATACGTACAACTGCGGAACTTGCAGATGTGGTATCGGCCGCGGCCCGGCCAATGAATCAGGCAGAACGAAGGATTCATCCCGCGACAAGGACCTTTCAAGCTCTCCGAATCTTCGTAAACCATGAACTGGACGACCTGCGGGAGCTGCTGAAGGCGGCTCCGCAAGTGCTGAAACCGGGCGGAAGGATAGTGATCATCAGTTTCCACTCGCTGGAGGACCGCATCGTGAAAGATGCCTTCCGCGAAGGCGTGAAGCAGGGTCACTACAAGTTGCTGACGAAGAAGCCAGTGACCGCCGGGGAAGAAGAGATTGATCGCAATCCGCGGGCACGCAGCGCGAAGATGCGAGCGGCGGAGAAGATTTAAGTAGCGCCGGCGCTACAAAGTTCGAAAAGTTTACCCCTGGAAAACCAGCCAGGGACCCGGTACAGCCTTTGATGGATGGGCCGGGATAAAAGTTTCCGGGACGGCATCGTCCTCTCACAAACAAGGGCGAAACACAACTCTCTACCTTCTCTCGGTGCCGTCCCGGAGAGACGGGAAGGTAGAAACGGAGGCCATATGTACACGGGAACACTGATTGACCAGTTGATTGCCACGGTGGAGCGAACCGAAGCCCGGACCGAAATCCGATCCGACAAGCGCTTGCTGGACACGCGCTCTCAGGAAGAGAAGCTCGCCTACTGGTATGCGGTTGCGCAACAGGAAGTTGCCCAATTCGAATCCAGCCTGGCCGGGGTGGCATAAATGGCGGCGGCACACTGCGCAGCTCCAACCATGCGGCGTAAACGTACCTGGACTGGGACTCCGGAAGTCTATTTTGCCAAGCCTATCGATAATTCGCGGCTAGTCAAAGTGGAGAATCCGCAGCGCAGCCGCGAGATGAAACAATTTGGAGTTGCTCTGAGCTGCCTGTTTCTGCTGGTGATGACGTTTGCCTGGCAGCATTTCAAAGCCATCGAGTACGGCTACAAGATCGAGACCCTGCGAGCGCAGCGCGACGGCCTGGCGGAGATGAACCGGGCGTTGCGTCTGGAAGAAGCCTCGCTGCGCGACCCCGAGCGCATCGACACACTGGCGCGGAAGCTGGGACTGCAATCCCCGCAGGCTGGCCAGGTATTGCATATGGATACGGTTACACCGGATGCCGCAACGCCGGAAATGGCCAGCGTGAACCTGAGTAGCGCCGGCCTCCGGCCGGCCCGATAAGGTAGCGGCGCTACAAAGTTCACTGGCGGCTCCCTGCATATGGGCCGCCATGTTTGTCTAAGGGGCTTGGGCCTTGGCAACGACTGCACCCCGCAACCGCGCAAATAAACGACTCTATCTGCTAGCCGGAATCCTGGTGCTCTGGGCGGGAGCCATCTGCCTGCGCCTGGTTTATCTGCAAATTTTCCGCTATGGCGATTTCGAGCAGACGAGCCCAGCGCCAGCAGCAACGCACCACGGAAGTCGCAGCCAAACGCGGAATCATCTACGACCGCGCCGGCCGTGAGCTGGCGATGTCCGTCTCCGTGGATTCCGTATTTGCCGTGCCCGCCGACATTCCCGACCTGGCGGGAACCATATCTCTGGTCGCGCGCATCACCAAGGCCGATCCCCGGGAACTCCTGGCCAAATGCCAGTCCGCTCGCACCTTCTGCTGGGTCGCACGCAAGGCGGATGCCGAAACCGCCGATCGCATCCGGGCCATGAACCTGCGCGGCATTTATTTCCAGAAGGAATCCAAGCGCTTCTATCCCAAGCGAGAGCTGGCGGCGCAGGTGCTGGGCTATGTGGGCATGGATGACGAAGGTCTGAGTGGAATTGAACGCGCGGACGACGACGAGCTAAGAGGCAAGCCCGGCCGCATGCTGATCTCGGTGGACGCCCGCCGCAAGTGGTTCGGCAGCGTGGAGAAGCAGCCGGATCCGGGTGAGAACGTCGTCCTGACCATTGATGAAAAGATCCAGTACATCGCGGAGCGCGAGCTAGAAACTGCGATGCAGCAGACCCATGCCGAGTCAGGCACGGTGGTCGTACAGAATCCCAAGACCGGAGAAATTCTTGCTCTGGCCAATCGTCCGACGTTCAATCCCAACCTGGCCCGCGACATCACGCCACAAAAATTGAAAGACCACGCGGTCAGCGACGTGTACGAGCCGGGTTCAACCTTCAAGCTGGTCACGATCGCCGCTGCACTGGAAGAAAAGCTGACTCGTCCTGACGAAGTGTTTGACTGCCAGATGGGATCCATCGTCATCAACGGCATGCGCATTCGCGATAGCAAGCCTCATGGGCTGCTTACGGTAGCCGGCGTCCTGGCCGAATCAAGCGATGTGGGAGCCATCAAGATCGCGTTGCGCCTGGGAGAAGAAAGGTTCTACAAATACATTCGCGCCTTTGGTTTCGGACAGCAGACCGGCATCGAAGTGCCGGGCGAGACTCGAGGTTTGACCAAGCCGTTGAATCGCTGGTCAAAAGTTTCTATCGGAGCGATTTCCATGGGCCAGGAAATCGGAGTGACCCCGTTGCAACTGGTGGCGATGGTTTCCAGCATCGCGAATGACGGTGTCTGGACTGCGCCACGAATCATCGCCGGAACCACCCAACCGCAGGGAACTCCGCAGATGGTCGCCTTTCATCCCGGAGTGCAGCGCCGCGTGATCTCTCCCATGACAGCAGCCCAGATGAAGCAAATGATGCAGGGCGTGGTCCTGCACGGCACCGGGAAAAAGGCAATCCTCGAAGGCTATAGCTCGGCAGGAAAGACCGGCACCGCGCAAAAAGTGGATCCCGCGACGCATGCGTATTCGCATACCAAATACGTGGGTTCGTTCGCCGGATTTGCTCCCGTCAATGACCCGGCCATCTCAGTCGCTGTCATTCTCGATTCGGCGGTCGGTCTGCATCAAGGCGGACAGGTTTCCGCGCCCGTGTTCCAGCGAGTTGCGCAGCAGGTTCTCGAATATCTGCACACACCCCACGACGTTGAGCTGCCGAGCAACCGCCAAGTGCTCATGGCTGAGCGGCGAGTGAAAGACCAGGATGTTGAAGAGGGATCGCCTGATCGGCTGGGAGACAGCCTCGAGGCCGTGGATGCGATGCCGGCAGATTCGAATCCGCCGCCGGCCATCGCCTCTGCCAAGCCCATGCCCCAGGTAGCCGGCAGCGTGGTGATGCCTGCGGCCTTGCGGCAGGGTGAGCCATCCGCTCCTGCTGTTCCAGAGCAAAGACAAACTGCGACGCTGGAGGAAAAACCTCAGGGCGCGACCCTTCCGGCGCATCTTCCATCCAGCGGCACGATCGTTCTGGACGTCGAGCAAGGTGGAATTGTGGTGCCATCATTCCTGGGCAAGAGTGTCAGGACCGCGATCGAAATGGCTCAGGAAAGTGGACTGGATCTGGATGCGGTTGGCAGCGGCCTGGCGCGCCAGCAGTCGCCTCCGCCGGGTTCGCATGTTGCGTCGGGATCGCAAGTGACAGTCAAGTTCGGACGTTAGGGCGCTCTCCCAAGCCACCTAGGCCCAGACGTCCTGGTCTGGGCGGGCGAGCGAAGCTCGCCGGAGGTTTTGCCGGGCCCGTTTGTCGAACTTCGTCGAGCTCTGCTCGACCGGGCAGGTGAGGACACCTGCCCCTACGTAAAACACCAAGGCACTTGTTTCGGCGGCTCAGTGCACTAGAATCCAAATCAATGACTTTCCTCGAACTCCTGTACGGCGCGGAAGTGCTTTCCCAAAGCGGCAACCCCGGGATCGGCGGGCTGGAATATGACTCGCGCCAAGTCAAGCCCGGCGATGCCTTTGTCGCCATGCAGGGTGAATCGAGTGATGGAAACAAATTCATCGACCAGGCTATCTCTGCGGGTGCAGTTGCCATCGTTACCGATTCGACGACCGAGAAGCCCAGCCCGGAGGTTGCCTGGGCGCAAGTGCCTCACGGACGCCGGGCGCTGGCGCGGCTTAGTGCCAACTTTTATAAGAAGCCCGCCGAGCGCCTCGCTATCACCGGCATCACTGGTACGAATGGAAAAAGCACCACTGCGTTCCTGATCGAATCCATCCTGACCGCCGCGGGACGCAAGAGCGCGTTGATCGGGACCATCGAATATCACGTCGCCGGAAAAACTCTTCCGGCGCCGCACACGACTCCCGAAGCGCTGGAGTTGAACCGGATTCTGAACCAGGCCCTGGGCCAGGGGGCGACGGAAACCGTAATGGAAGTTTCCTCGCACGCGCTGGAACAACAACGGGTTTACGGAATCCCGTTCGACGTTGCGGTCTTTACCAACCTCACGCGTGACCACCTCGACTATCATCACACCATGGAGGAGTACTTTTCCTCAAAGCAGGTATTGTTCGAAGGCTGCGGCACCGAAGCCCCTCGCGCCGCGGTGCTCAACACTGACGACGAATACGGCCAGAAACTTCTGAAGGTCAGCAGGAAGCGTAGTTCCGAAGTGTTGACTTACGGACTGACCAAGGGTGACTTACGCGCTGAGAAAATCGCCATCACGCCGCGCGGAACCAGATTTGATCTGTTCACGCCGAAGGGGAGTATTCCGCTGTTTTCTCCGCTGATCGGCAAAGTGAACGTGTACAACATTCTGGCGGCCGCAGGGGCAGCGTACTCGCGGAGCTGTGAGGCTGAGGCGATCGCGCAAGGGGTAGCGGCTCTAACCCGTGTTCCTGGGCGCTTCGAGCGGGTAGACTGCCAACAGCCATTCACCGTTGTAGTCGACTACGCCCACACCGACGACGCTCTGCGAAACCTGACTGCGCTGGCGCGGGAATTCGTACAGCAGGCGGGACACAAGGGCAAGGTCATCACCGTTTTTGGCTGTGGTGGCGATCGGGACCGGGCCAAGCGTCCACTGATGGGTGAAGCTGCGGGAAGGGGCAGCGATTTCGTAATCTTGACCTCGGACAATCCGCGCAGCGAAGATCCACTTGCCATCATCAACGACGCCATGGTGGGGCTGCAACGCTCGGGTACGAGATACAAGACCGAGCCGGACCGCCGAGCAGCCATTGCGCTGGCCGTTGCTGAAGCGAATCCGGGAGACATTGTGCTCATCGCGGGCAAGGGCCACGAAAAAGTGCAAATTACGCGGAACGGGTCAATCCCATTTGACGATGTGGAAGTTGCGGGGAAGATTTTGCGCGATGCCGGATACGACTGCAAGTCTTCAAACGCCGCCGCCGGAAAACGAGCATGAAGCTCCCGCTTTCGAGAATTGCCGAATTTATCTCCGCCACCGGCGAATTCGATCACAAAGCCATCGCCCAGGCCTATTCGATTGATTCGCGCACCATTCAGCCCGGCCAGTTATTTTTCGCGGTCAAGGGCGAGCGCATGGATGGCCACGATTTCGTCCAGCAGGCGCTCGAGAAGGGTGCCGCCGGCGCAGTCGTCCGCAAGGACCAGTTGGCTCGTTATGCCGTGAAGACCGGGCTGCTGGCGGTGCCCGACACTCTGGTCGCTCTGCAAACCCTCGCCGCCGCCGTTCGCCGATCGTGGGGAAAACCGCTGATCGGCGTAACCGGATCCACTGGCAAGACCACCACGAAGGAAGCAATCGCCCATGTGCTCTCTTCCCGTTTTCGCGTGCTGAAGTCGGAAGGCAACTTCAACAATCATTTCGGACTGCCGCTGATGCTCTTGAAGATTGAGCCTGAACACGAGGCCGCCGTCATCGAGATGGGCATGTCGCATCGGGGTGAAATTGCCGCGTTGGCCCAAATCGCGCAGCCAGAAATTGGTGTGGTCACTAATGTAGCCCCGGTTCACCTGGAGTTTTTCAAGTCGGTGGCCGAAATCGCGCGGGCAAAGTATGAACTGATCGAGTCCCTGCCCTCCGGCGGGACGGCGATCCTCAATGCCGACGACGAGTATGTTTCCCAGTTCGGCCGCGACTTTCACGGCAAAGTCGTGTGCTACGGCCGTCATCCGTCCGCCGACATCCGCGTGGAAAATATCGAATCACGAGGCGCCGCAGGATCACTGTTCGATGTCGTGACCGACGGCCGCCGAGAAGGCGCGACCCTGCCCCTGGTTGGCACTCACAACATCTACAACGCACTGGCCGCTGTCGCCACCGGAATGGAACGAGGGTTGAGCCTGGCAGAAGCCGTGGGAGCTTTGGCGACCCTCGCTCCCGCAGACAAAAGAGGTGCGGTCGTCCAAGTGGGCAACATTACGGTCATCAACGATTGTTACAATTCCAATCCAACGGCCCTGGATGCGATGGTGGACACGCTGGCCGCGATGCCCGCAAAGCGCCGGATCGTGGTCGCAGGCGAGATGCTGGAGTTAGGTCCGGCGGGCGAAGAACTGCATCGCCGGTCAGGCGAGCACATCGCAAAGAAGGGGATCGACATCCTGATCGGGGTGCGAGGCCTGGCCCAACCCATGGTCGAGGCCGCCGGGCAGGCGGGAATCAGGGCAGAATTTGTAGCGACGCCCGAAGAAGCAGGCGAGTGGTTGGTCCGCGAAACCCGCGATGGAGATGTGGTGCTGCTGAAAGCGTCACGCGGAGTGAAGTTGGAACGAGCTTTGGAAGCAGCCGTCAGTCGTCAGTCTTCAGTCGTCAGCAAATCAAAAACGGCTGACAGCTAGTTTCTGACGACTGACGACCGACGACTGACGACTGAAACGGAGGCTGATTGCTCTACTGGCTGCTGTACCTGAAGCTGTTTCACTATTTTCCGCCATTCCGTATTTTTCGGTATTTGACGTTTCGTACAGCGTTTGCCAGCCTGACCGCGCTCTTCACCGCACTCATCGTCGGCCCCATCGTCATCAACCGTCTGCGCGAATTTCAAATCGGCCAGTTCATCCGGGAAGAAGGGCCCAAGGCCCATCAGAAAAAGGCCGGCACCCCAACCATGGGTGGTTTGCTGATCGCGATCTCCATCGTGGTCCCAACCTTGTTGTGGGCCGATCTGAGCAACCTCTTTATCTGGATCGCGGTCTTTGCCACTTGCGCCTTCGCCGCCATTGGATTCACCGACGACTACATCAAGGTTGTGAACCGCAGGAATCTCGGCCTCACGTCAAAAGCCAAGCTGGGCTTGCAGATTGCCGCGAGCATCCTGATCGCTGTGGCGTTGATCGCCATGCAAACCCGGGGGGCGTATTCGACCAAGCTGATGGTTCCTTTCATCAAGCAGTTTCATCCCGACCTGGTGATCGAAAAGCTGATCAGCCACCCTGTGCTGTGGCCGCTGGCGTTTCTTCCTTTTGTGGCCTTTGTGGTGCTGGTGATCGTGGGTTCAAGCAACGCAGTAAACCTGACGGATGGTCTGGATGGACTCGCCATCGGCTGCACCGTCATTGCTGCCGGCGCCCTGGCTGTGCTCACTTACGTGAGCGGCCATGCGACCTTCGCATCGTATCTTGAGCTGCAGCGCATGCCTCTGGCCGGCGAACTAACGATTTTTTGCGGAGCCATGGTTGGAGCTTCTATAGGATTTCTGTGGTACAACGCCCACCCGGCCGAGGTCTTCATGGGAGACGTCGGCTCTCTGGCTCTGGGCGGCGCCATCGGGACGGTCGCGGTAATGATCAAGCAGGAACTTCTCCTGCCTTTCATCGGCGGCATCTTTGTGATCGAAGCGCTGTCCGTGATTCTTCAAGTGGCATCCTACAAATTGAGAAAAAAGCGCATTTTCAAAATGGCGCCGCTGCATCATCACTTCGAACTGCTGGGCTGGTCAGAATCAAAAATCATCGTGCGCTTCTGGATCGGATCTCTGGTGTTTGCGCTGTTCGCGCTGACTACACTAAAGCTAAGATGAAAGCTGCTAGCTCCAGTCTCCTGGCTTCTAGCTAGGTTCTAGACCAGTAGCTAGAAGCCAGTAGCTAGAAGCTGCCTTTATGGATCTCGCCAACAAACGCGTTCTCGTGGTCGGCTTGGGAAAGTCCGGTGTGGCTTCCGCTTTGTTCTTGCAGGCCCGAGGCGCAAAGGTCACGGTTTCGGATGCCAAGCCGCAAGATCAGCTCGGTGAAGAAATTCCCGTGCTGCTCGATCACGGCATAGCGGTCGAAACTGGCGGACATGGTGAACGCACCTTCCGTGGGCAGGACCTCATTGTGGTCAGCCCCGGCGTTCCCGTAGATTCCCCGTCGCTGGTGCAGGCCCGCGCGCTGGGCGAGCCCGTGATCGGTGAGATTGAACTGGCCTCGCAGTATCTACCAAAGAACATCGTCGCCATTACGGGTTCGAACGGGAAAACTACGACCACAACTCTGGCCGGTGAGATTATTGCGGCGGGAGGCTTTTCGACCGCCGTCGGCGGCAACATCGGTACTCCGGCGATCTCCCTGGTCGAATCAGCGAACCCTGATACCGTAGTGGTGCTCGAGGTGTCGAGCTTCCAGTTGGAGACCATACAGACCTTTCGTCCGAAAGTCGCTGTCGTGCTAAACATCACGCCCGACCACCTCGACCGCCATCGCACTTTCGAGGCTTACACCAACGCGAAGGCGCGCATCTTTGAGAACCAGAAGCCCGAAGACTACGCAGTCTTAAATGCAGACGATCCCACCTGTGCCGGGCTGGACAGCCGGACACGCGCACAAGTCTTCTGGTTCAGCCGCAAGAAACAGATAAATCAGGGCGCGTATGTTCACGATGGCCGGATCTTTTTTCGAGATGCAAAAGGTCAGCGCGAGATGATGCTGATCTCGGAGATTCCGCTCAAGGGAGGCCACAATGTCGAGAACGTGCTGGCCGCCGTGTGTGTGGGCGCTCTCTTGGGTTGCGAGGCAGCCCGCATCGACAAAGCCGTTCGCGACTTCAAGGCGGTCGAGCACCGGCTGGAATACGTGGCCACCATTCGCGGCGTCGAGTACTACAACGACTCGAAGGCGACCAATGTGGATGCGACCATCAAGGCGCTGGAATCGTTCCCGGCAAATGTCCACCTGATTCTCGGAGGCAAGGACAAAGACAGCGACTACACACAGCTCAATGACCTGCTGCGGCAGCGGGTCAAGCGCGTCTACACGATCGGCGCGGCCGCGGAGAAAATCGAGTCGCAGATTAAGGGCGTGGACCTTGACCACTCCGAGACCCTGGAAATAGCGCTGAGACGGGCCGCCGCGACCGCTGCGGCGGGAGATGTCGTGCTGCTGGCACCAGCCTGTGCCAGCTTCGACCAGTTCCAGAACTATGAGCACCGGGGACGAGTATTCAAGGAGGTAGTGCACGCCCTGGCCGCAGAGGCTCGGCCTTAGCCAATGTAGGCGCGAGCGGGGCGCTCGCGCCCACATTGGTTTTTCGGAGCTTGTGAGCGGGAGCGGGGCTTTGCGTCCGCATTCTTCCGCAGGAACCAAGATAGTTACAGGCCATCACAGAAATTCACCGACATTCTTCTCCGTGTCTCCCTGCCTCCGTGGTGAAATGAAAATCCCATGGCCAAGCGCGTAAGCGTCGACAGTTGGCTGTTTACCGTCACTCTGATCCTGGTATTTCTGGGATTGGTGATGGTATTCAGCGCTTCCGCGGTGATGGCCAAGGAGCGCTACGGGTCCGGCTACTACTTCCTGTTGCGGCAAGTGGGATGGGCCGCTGGCGGAATCGTCGCCATGGTGGCAGCGATGAAGATTGACTATCGTCGCTACAAGCATCCCGGGGTCGTATTTTCGTTGTTGGGCGTCACCACGCTGATGCTGATTTCGGTCTTTTTTCTCGACCGAGCCCACAACACGCATCGCTGGATTCACTTCAGTGGCTTCTCATTCCAGCCGTCGGAAGTGGCCAAGGTCGCAGTCATCCTGTTTCTCGCGTTCTTCCTGGAGAATCGCATCAACTCCATGAATGATGTGCGAAACACCCTGCTGCCCGCGGTTCTGCCCACCGTGATGTTTCTGGGCCTGATCGTGCTTCAGCCCGACTTGGGCACCGCCATCGCCTGCGCCGCGATCACCGCTTGCATGCTGTTCGTGGCCGGTCTTGACCTGCGATATCTGGGTTACGGCTTCGGCCTGTCCCTGATTCCTCTGTATTTTCTGGTCGCTCGTGTTGCTTGGCGCTGGGGCCGCATTACGGCGTTCCTGAATCCTTATTCCGATCCGCAGGGCAAGGGATTTCACATTATTCAGTCTCTTATTGCGGTCAGTACCGGTGGCATCACCGGCCTAGGATTTATGGAAGGGAAGCAAAAGCTTTTTTATCTTCCCGAGCCCCACACTGATTTTATTTTTGCCGTGACCGCGGAAGAGTTGGGCCTGCTGGGGTCGCTGGTGGTGTTGCTGCTTTTCGGAATATTCCTGTGGCGTGGAGTGCGCACGGCGTTCCGGACTCAGGATGTGTTCGGCCGCCTGCTCGCGGTCGGGATCACCAGCATGGTGGTGGTGCAGGCCTTCATTAATATGAGCGTGGTGTTGGGGATTATGCCGACTAAGGGAATCCCGCTACCGTTTGTCTCTTACGGAGGATCGTCGCTGTTTGTGACCCTGGCCTGCGTGGGCGTCCTGCTGAACATTACCAAGCAAACTGACTGAAGCATAGACCACGTGGGGACAGCCGCCCCCGGCTGTCCGGCCGAGCAACGCTCGGCGATCTGCACGACGGGCGAGGACGCCGTCCTCCACTCATTCTGGTGCTCCTTAAGCGTCAACCCTCGGGCCTCTGCTGGTGCAGCTTCCGGTTTATAGTCAGATCATGCGTGCAATTCTGGCAGGGGGTGGCACCGGCGGACACGTGATTCCCGCGCTTGCCATCGCTCAAGAACTGCAGAAGCGATACAGCGCGGAGGTATTGTTCATCGGCACGGCGCGTGGCATCGAGAACCGGCTGGTTCCGGCAGCCGGATTTCCGTTGCGCCTCGTTCAGGTGGGCGCTCTCAACAAGGTCAGTCTCAAGACCCGGCTGAAGACTCTCTTCGATCTCCCCCGCGCGGTCTGGGATTCACGGCGCATTCTCGCAGAATTTCTTCCCGATATCGTGATCGGGGTTGGCGGGTACGCCTCCGGCCCAGCCATGCTGGCGGCAATCTTCAAGGGAACTCGAACCCTGGCGTTCGAACCTAACGTCGTGCCTGGCTTTGCCAATCGCATGGTGGCGAGGTGGGTCTCAGGCGCGGCGGTTCATTTCGAGGAGACCGCGCAATACTTCCGCAACGCCGAGGTCACCGGCGTGCCGGTGCGGGAGGCATTCTTCCAGATTGGTGACCATGCTACCGCGAATACGAATCCTACATTGCTCGTCTTCGGCGGAAGCCAAGGGGCGAACGCCATCAACCAGGCGATGGTTCAGTGTTTGCCGGAACTGGTGAAGCAGATACCGAATATCCACATCATCCATCAGACCGGAGAGCGCGGCTATAATGACGCGCAGGCTGCGTACCAGAAGGCCGGCTTGTCCGCCGAAGTGGCTCCCTTCATCACGGACATGCCCGCTGTCTTTGCCCGTGCCGACTTGCTGCTGTGCCGCTCGGGCGCGAGTACGGTCGCAGAAATTACAGCCGCAGGCAAGCCGGCAGTATTTGTCCCCTTCCCGCGCGCGGCGGATGATCATCAGCGAGTCAATGCCCAGGCGCTGGAGCGCGCCGGAGCGGCCGTCGTGGTAGAAGAAACAAAGCTGGAGCGAGTGTGGCTGGCCGACACCATCGCCGCTCTGTTGGGTGATCCCGGACGTCTGCAACGCATGAGCGCGGCCGCGCGAAGCCTGGCACATCCTGACGCGGCTCGTGATATCGCAGAAATGGTAGCGCGGCTGGCAGGAACTGAAGAAGAAGCGGCCACGGATCTACACGGATAAAAACGGATCTGATTTTTTTCTCTCGTTTTTAAATCCGTGTTGATCCGTGTGAATCCGTGGCCCGGTTTTCCTGACTTATGTTTGCCAAGATTCAGCGTATTCATTTCGTGGGCATCGGCGGCATCGGCATGAGTGGCATTGCCGAGGTGCTGCTTAACCTTGGCTACAAGATTTCTGGCTCTGATCTGAAGAGTTCCTCCGTCACCCAGCGGCTGGCGGGATTAGGAGCCACGATCTTTGAAGGTCATGCCGCGAACAACATCGTCGGCGCGGAAGTGGTGGTCACCAGTTCGGCGGTCGCGCAAGAGAATCCCGAAGTTGTCGAAGCCCATAAACTCCACATTCCTGTAATCCCGCGCGCTGAGATGCTGGCTGAGTTGATGCGGCTGAAGTACGGCATCGCGATCGCCGGCATGCACGGCAAGACGACGACTACTTCGATGGTTGCCGCAGTCCTGGCCGCCGGCGGACTTGATCCGACAGTCGTTGTCGGCGGGCGCGTCGACGCTCTCGGCTCCAACGCACGCATCGGCAAGTCAGAGTACATGGTCGCAGAGGCCGACGAGAGCGACCGCTCGTTCCTGAAGCTTTCGCCCGTGCTCTCAGTCGTCACCAACATCGACCGCGAGCATATGGATTGTTACCGCAACATGCGCGACGTGAAGAAGGCGTTCCTCGACTTCATGGATCATGTGCCCTTTTACGGCGTGGTTGTCGTCTGCAATGACGATGCGCCTTTGCGGAAATTGCTCCCCCAAATTCGGCGACGCACCGTGACTTACGGGACGCGGCGTGGATCAGATTTTCAGATCAAACTGGGGAATTCGACGTTTGAGTCCGCGGAACGACAGCCCATCAGTCATTTTCGTGTAACCTACCACCAAGGAGACCTCGGCGAATTCCGTTTGCATGTGCCCGGAGTGCATAACGTCCTGAATGCGACCGCAGCCATCGCGGTAGGAATTGGTCTCGACATCAGTGCCGACCACATCCGTACTGCCCTCGAAAATTTTCGCGGCGTGGACCGTCGCTTCCAGTTGCGAGGCAAGGCCGGGGGCGTCAGCGTAATCGATGATTACGGCCACCACCCTACCGAGATTCGCGCCACCCTGGCGGCGGCGCGGCAGTGCGGTTTCGGCAAGATCCACGTCATTTTCCAGCCTCACCGCTACACCCGTACCCGCGATCTCATGGACGAGTTCACCACCGCGTTTCAGGATGCGGACTCGCTGGCCGTCCTCGACATTTACGCCGCCAGCGAAGCGCCGATCGAGGGCATCACCGGCGAAGCTCTGGCTCGTAAAATTAAGGAGAAAGGGAAGGTGGCCTCCTACGCCAGCTCCTTTGCCGATGGAATCGCATTCGCGGTGGCATCCGCCCAGCCGGGAGACATGATTTTGACTCTGGGCGCCGGCAGCGTATCTCAGCTGGGTCCCATGATCCTGGCCAAACTGCAAGAGAACGAGGCGGCTTCACCTCCACCCCGGACAGCCGTCTCGGCTCCCTGAGCTCTCCTTCGCCCGCTCACAAAACTCCCAGGCCTGATAACGACTTTTTCCCTGGCTCGTCTAATGGAGCAAAGGGAAATGCCATGGAATCCGAAAAAATAACGTATTGGATGACGCTGGGAGTTCTCGCGATGGCCGCTACCACCGGGTTCGTGACCGGGCACCGGGGATGGGGTGACCGCATCGCCGACCGCTCTATCGCGATGATGTCGGACGCGTCCGAGAAGGCAAAGAATTATGCCGAGATAGCGGGCGTGCTGTGGGGAACTAGCGAAGGTGACGCCGTGCGTCCTGCGCAGCTTGAGGCCGCGTTTCAGAATGAATTTCAGGATGACGTCCAGGATGGAGTCCAGGGCGAGGTCGAGAATCACATGGCCTGTGTGCAACGCGTCCTAGTGCGTCATCAGGCTGAGTTGGCCCGTTTGCAGGCTATGAGAGTGCAGGTACGGATGCTGAAACGCACCCCGCGCACGATGGTCTGGCCGACCCGAAACCTGGTCATTGAAGTTCCGCAGGCTTTTTAGCACCCGCCACAAACCACGTAGGGGCAGATGTCCTTATCTGCCAGTCGAGCGCAGCTCGACTGGTTTTGGCGAGCCATGTTTTAGCGAGCATGAAAGACAAAAGCTAGCGGAGCCCTGCTCCGCCGGGCAGATGAGGACATCTGCCTCTACGCAAGTCGTGAAGCTGCGTTCGCCTGTGCAAAACCAGCCAAATTTTCCTATCTCTCTTGCTCAAAAGCAGTTATAGTATTTTTGCTCAAGCGATTCCCTGACGACAACTGACCTGAGTTGATGGCGCGGAAATCCGGCCCCACCATCTCGCAGGAAGAGTTGTACCCACTGGCCGACGAGCCAGGGCGCGAAGAAGCGCAAGATGCGCGCCTGCTCGACTTGGACGTGGAACAGGAAGCCCCATTCCTGCGTGTACAGAAGCGCGTCTCCGTCCGCCGCGGTTCGCTTCCCAAGAAAACTGTTACTCGCCTGACCTGGGCTGCTGTCGCGCTCGGCGTCGTGGTCATTTGCGGGATGACGGTCGCCGCGCTCTATCACTATGGCGAACGCTCCTGGCGCTTCCGGGTTGAATCCAGCGACGACATCGACATCAGCGGGCTGCAGAACGTTACGCGCGCGCAGGTCATGGAAGTGATGGGCGGAGATATTGGCCGCAACATTTTTTTCGTGCCGCTGGCGCAGCGGAAAACGCAATTGGAACAGATTCCGTGGGTCGAGTCCGCCAGCGTCATGCGCTTTGTCCCCAACCGGCTGAAGGTGGAAATTCACGAGCGCACGCCAGTCGCTTTCGCGCGTGTCGGAACCAAGATCATGCTCACTGATGCCGCCGGAACGCTAATGGACTTGCCGGGACGAAAGAAATATTCCTTCCCGGTGATTGTGGGTATGAATAGTGGCGAGCCGCCGTCCACTCGTTCTGCGCGCATGAAAATCTACAACGACGTGGTCAGCCAACTCGACGCCGGCGGCGCGCGTTATTCACAAGAGCTCAGTGAAGTCGATCTCTCAGACCCCGAAGACGTGAAAGTCATGGCCAACCACCACGCGGGCGAGGTGCTCGTCCATCTGGGATCTTCCAACTACCTCGAGCGCTACAAGATCTACGTCACGCACCTGCAGGAATGGCAGCAGCAATTCGACAAACTGGAATCCGTGGATTTGCGCTACGACCGGCAGATCATCGTGAATCCGGATTTGCAAGGACCGATGAAGCAGCCGCCGCTTTCCGCCGAAGCCGCCAAGAAAGCCATGGCGGCCGGAGTGAAGCCAGCCGCGCTGATTACTCGAATCCCAACTGTTCCCCGGCCATCTCCGACCCTGGCGGTGAAAACAGCAGGGCCAGCGCCTGCGAAACCGACGCCAGCCAAACCAGTCGCAAGTGTAAAAACCGCCAAGGCTGGTCATCACAAGCCACGCGTCCGCTGGGCCAGGAGCTCGACTAAGGGCAGAGCAAAGGCAAAGGCTGGCGTCGCTGCAGCCGCTAAGACGCAGCCCAAGCCGGCGCTTAAATCTGTAGCTACCGTCAAGCCGGCGGCGAAGCCAAGCCCGGCAATTGCTAAGGGAGAAACACAATAGGAATGGCCAACCAGCACGAGCATCTTCTGACCGCAATCGACGTAGGCAGTGCCAAGACCTGCGCGCTGGTCGCGGAAATTACCGACAATGGTTTGCGCTATCGCGGTCACGGCGTAGCGGAATCGCGCGGCTCGCGCAAGGGCGTCATTGTGGACCTGGACAAAGCCATAGGTTCGATCCAGAAGGCGGTGGAGCAGGCTGAAGACGTGGCGGGAGCTCCGATCGAGCATGCTTTGCTGGGCATGGCCGGCGCACACGCCCGCGGCATCAACAGCCACGGGGGCCTGAGCTTCGGTGCCCGGGCGCGTGAAATTGGCCGTGAGGAGCTGCGCGCTGCAGTGGACAAGGCTCGCGCCATTCCCCTACCCGACGATCGCGAAATACTGCACCTGCTGCCGCAAGAATTTATTCTCGACGACCAGACCGGCGTCAACGATCCGCTGGGCATGATGGCCGCCCGGCTCGAAGTGCGAGTGCACATGGTGACGGTCGCTTCCAGCGCTCTGCAGAACGTGGTCACAGCAGTAAATCGCGCAGGGGTCCACGTTGACGACACCGTGTTCGAACCCCTGGCCTGCGCCGATGCCGTGTTACGAGCCGACGAGCGGGAGCTGGGCGTCTGTCTCGCCGACTTGGGCGCCGGATCCACCAGCATCATCGTTTTTCAGGAAGGCGCAGTCGCTCACACCGGAGTGATTCCGATTGGCGGAGACCACTTCACCAGCGATCTCTCGGTGGGACTCTGCACTCCGGTGGCCGAGGCCGAGAAAATCAAGCGGCTCTACGGCAATGCCATTGTGACGCTGATCCCCGAGGGAAATGAAGTCGAGGTTCCCTCGGTCGGGGACCGTCCGTCGCGGCTGATTTCGCAGCGCATGGTCGGAGAAATCCTCGAGCCTCGCGCCCGCGAATTGTTTGAGATGCTGCGTGACAATTTGCGGCACGCAGGAATGTTCGAGCTCTGCGTAGGCGGCATCGTGCTGACGGGCGGCGGCTGCCGATTGCCTGGCATTCTCGAAATCGCGGAGTCCGTGCTGCATCGTCCACTGCGCCTGGCGTGGCCTGTGCCGTTGGCAAAAATGCCATCCACGCTGGCCGAGCCGGAGTTCGCCACAGTTCTGGGCATGGTTTTCTACGGACACCGCGCCCGCATCGCCCGTGGAATTCAGAACGGACGCTGGAGTTCGAAGCTAAAGGCCATGTTCGTAGGAAAGGGAGCGTAGGCATTTGTAACGCCGGCATCCTGCCGGCTGTCCCGAGGGCGTCTCGCCCTCGGCGGTGTGGGCGACACGCCCCCACGACAGCCGCCGGGATGGCGGCGCTACTTGGCGAAGCATGGGACGAGATCCGGAGATCGGGAGACAGAACAGAGCAAGAAAAATCCACTGAAGGCGGCGTACATGAAAAAAGATAACGACATTCGCATCAGCTTCAACGAAGACACCCGCAACGACGCCAAAATCAAGGTCATCGGCGTAGGTGGAGGCGGGAACAACGCGGTCAACCGCATGATCGATTCCGGCATGGAAGGAATCGAATTCGTGGTTGCGAACACCGACCTGCAGGCGTTGCGCATGTCACGTGCGCCCATGAAGATCCAGCTCGGGGTGAAACTCACCAACGGTCTGGGCGCCGGTGCCAACCCGGAAGTCGGGCGGAAAGCCGCACTCGAGGACTCCGAGAAGATCATCGAGGCTCTGGAAGGCGCTGACATGGTATTTGTCACAGCCGGTCTCGGGGGCGGCACGGGAACCGGAGCCGCACCCATCATTGCCTCGCTCGCCAGCGAGATGGGAGCGCTCACCGTCGCCGTCGTCACGAAGCCATTCGCCTTCGAAGGCAAACGCCGCATGCAGCAAGCCGAGCGCGGCATCGCTGAGCTGATGGATTCGGTCGACACCACCATTGTCATCCCCAACGAAAAGTTGCTGGCGGTTGCCCAGGACGCGGGCTTCTTCGAGTCATTCCGCGTCGCCGATGACATCCTTCGCCAAGGCGTGCAAGGCATTTCCGACATCATCACCATACCGGGCATCATCAATCGCGACTTCGCCGACGTGAAAGCGATTATGGCAGGCATGGGGTATGCCGTCATGGGTACGGCCACAGCCAGTGGCGCACGGCGGGCGGTTGACGCCGCACAAAAGGCGATTGCCTCTCCGCTGCTCGAAGCGGGCGCAATCGATGGCGCACGCGGCATTCTCATCAACATCACGGGTTCCACTTCGCTCAAGTTGGCGGAAGTGCAGGAGGCTTGCAGCATCATTCAGGGTGCAGCCCACGAAGATGCCAACATCATTTTCGGCGCCGTGCTCGACGAAAAGGCCAAGGACGCGGTCAAGATCACAGTGATCGCAACCGGGTTCAAGGACTCCGACATTCGGCGAAGGCAGGCGGAGGTCCAGAGCGGGTACGTCGTTTCCTCGTTCGCGGAGGAGCCGGAGCCTGAATATCGACTCGAGCCCCCACGTCCGCCTATCGTGATGGAGGAGGCAACACCGCGTGCGATGGCCGCCTCCCATACCGAAGGCGTGGCCGTCGACACGCTGCGGGACGCTATGATCGCCAACTTCGAGAAGGAAGACCTCGACGTCCCGGCGTTCCTGCGCAAGCGCACCGAAATAAGCTAGGAATTTCGTAGCGCCGGCCTCCTGCCGGCTGTCCCGAAGGCGTCTCGCCCTCGGCGGTGGGGCGCTCCGCGGTGCGGGCGGGACGCCCCCACGGCAGCCGCTGGGACGGCGGCGCCACTCCAAATCTCTCTGCTGTCTTTTTGCGTCTACCTCACGTCTAAATGCCTGCTGACGGAGAAACGCCGATGAAACGCCTTCTGCTGTTCTGCCTAACAATTGTTGTATGTCTAGGACTCATCCAGGCAGCGGCTCCGGAGCCGGAGTCGGGCAAGCCGCAGTACACCGGCAATAATCAGTTGCTTCCACCCAAGAACTTCCGCGAATGGATCTTTCTGTCTTCTGGCCTGGGCATGAGCTATAGCCCGGGAAGTATGGACCACCAGATGTTCACTAACGTCTTTGTGCCGCAGTGGGCCTACGCCAAGTTTTTGCAGAGCGGGAAGTGGCCGGACAAAACGGTCTTCATGGTCGAGGAGCGAGGCTCCGAAACCAAAGGCTCGATCAACAAAGTTGGACACTTTCAGACCGATCTCATGGGATATGGCGTGGAAGTGAAGGACGAGACCCGCTTCCCAGACAAGTGGGCCTATTTCAACTTCGATGAAACCTCGAAATCAGCACAAGCCAATCCCAAAAATGCCTGCTGGCAATGCCATGAGGACCACGCCGCCGTTGAACATTCCTTCGTGCAGTTTTATCCCACGCTGAAACCGGTAGCGAAGAAGTTCGGCACTTACAAGGAATCGGCCGAGAATCCGTAGTCTCGTGTGGGGCGGACACTCTTGTCCGCCGCCTTGACCTTGCTGTATTTGTTCGAAGCCTGCCAAGGCCTTCGTGACCACTGAAAACAGAATCAACTTCAAGAGCGGCGGACAGGAGTCTCGCCCCACACGTGTTAGCGGCAGAATCGTTGGATATCCGGGGTAGGCGGCGCTGGGACCAAGTCGAACTCGCCCGCCCAGCCAGTGCATCCGCGCGAGACCACAGCTCGGCTGACGGACGGCTCGAGATCGCGAGCCTTGCTCTTTGCCTCCTCAGCGCGATTGCTGCCCAGTGCGCCTTCCAGCGCCGCAAGATCGTCGGCAACAGCCTGGTTGCCCGCATCGAAACTAGTCAATAGCCAGACATAGGCCTCGAACTGATCCTGGGCTACTCCTCGGCCATCTTTGAGAAGTTCGCCTAGCTGCGCTTGCGCTTGAGGCAAGCCTTGCATCGCAGCTTTGCGGAACCACTCCGCCGCTTTCGCATAGTCATTTCTTTCCAGCCGGATCAGACCCAGCAGCTGTTGTCCAAAGGGATTCCCCCTGGTTTGCGGCTTTCTGTAGCCATAACTCGGCCGCATTGAGGTCTCGCGGAATTCCGTTTCCGTTGTAGTAGAGACGCCCCAGCAACCACTCAGCCAGACGATCATCCTGTTTGGCTGCCTTCTTGTACCAGTCGGCTGCTTGCCCGGAATCTTGCGACACCACTGATCCAGTGTCATGAAAATATCCCAAAGCAACTTGCGCCGGAGGATAGCCCAATTCAGCCGAGCGGCGAAGGTAGTCCAGACCGTTGAGATCATTGCGACTGATGCCCACGCCCATCCGGCTGTTCATTCCCTTCTCGTAAAGCTGTGGGGCATTAAGGCCGAGTGTAGGAGTCTGAGGAAAGGCAGCCAGACTAAGTATCAGGCAGATCAGCAGCAAGCAAGGAATACGGCAACGCATATGCACCTTTCCAACGGCAATGGTCGTTGATCGGTCGTCTTTGGTCAAAACACCGCAGGACATGCACCCCCACCGGTTAGAGATGTCATTTAAGCCTAGATCGATGTGGGGTTAAAGGGAGAGACGAAAGGCGGGTAGCTGACGACGGACGACTCGACGACTATTTCAATCCAGCCTGACCAAAAATACTTTGCCTTCAGCCGCCTTGGTGTCGCGGGCGACTTCTTCCGCTCGCGCGCGGTCGTCCTGCAATACTCTGACCCGCACCCACCAGTCCCCAACCGGACTGCCGAAGCTCAGCACCTTGGCTGTCCTGTAGCGCCGGGAAAGCCGGCTGGCCATCGAGCGCGCGTCGCCTTCGTCGGGGAAGGAGCCGATTTGCACTGCCCATCTTCCACCGTGGTCGAACGGCACCGGCGTGCGCAACACCTCCAGCCGGACCTTGGCCACGCCTGCCTGCCATATGTCAGCCTGCTTCGCCGCGGCTAATGAGAGATCGACAATTCGCCCTTCCACGAAGGGTCCGCGATCGGTGATTCGCACGACCGTGAAATGTCCGGTCTTGAGGTTCGTGACTCGCACGGTTGATCCCAGGGGAAGAGTACGGTGGGCCGCAGTCAGCGCATGCATGTCATAGATTTCGCCATTCGAACCGCGGCGATTGTGATACGGGGCCCCGTACCAACTAGCGTTGCCAGTTTCGACGGAGAGAGGCTTTGTTCCTTCGGGAACGGAAAGTTCGCGGGTGATCTCGTCCGCCTTTTCCTGTTTTTTGTCTGCCTTGGACGGCGGGGTCGCTTCGCCACGTGTCGGCGCAGAGGCCATGGGTGTTGGCGCGCTGGCCGGTGGTGCCGCCATCGGCGGAGGCGCAGGCGGATTGACCCGCGCCTGCTTCTTCCCGCCGCAGCCGCTCAGAGTGACTACAACCAGGACTACCGCCAGAACGTAGGCGGACGGGCGCCCCGTCATCGCCGCTCGGACTTGACCTCGTCCAGATAGTCGGCCAGCTTCGACATTTTCTCGGCCGCGACCCGCAACGCCTTGGTGGAGTGTTGACGGACGGCCGGGACGACCTCGTCGTTGAGATAGGTAATGAATTCCGCTGTCTCCTTCTCCATGCGGTCAGCGGCCTCAGCCACTGATTTGTTAACGCGTGCCGAGGCGTCCTCTACCTTGCGGTTGAAGTCCTTCATGCTGACAGTGTAGCTGTCCAAGCGCAAAAATGCGCCCCCCGTCGCGTGCTGATGACAGGTCTGGTCATTATTCCCCCCAGTCGTCCCACGGTCAAAGGGGGGAACACAGCAAGTAATCAGTCGTCAGTCCTCAGTCGTCAGACCTCAGACCTCAGACCTCGGGCATAATAATTCGGGGTTAGGGGGCTCGGTCAGCTGACGACTGAAGACTGACGACCGACGCCTGCTGTTAGAATCCTGCCATGAAGAATCGTCTCGCGATCTTCACCCTCCTGGCCGCGGCCCTGCTGTTGCAGGCTTGTACTGTGTGGCGCGAGCACCCTGGCAGCAGCAAGTGGACCGACGCGACCGGCGGTGAAGGCCTGGAGCGCAGCTTCTGGAAAGAAGTAAAAGCCAAGAGATGGAACGAACTGGAGCACCACATCGCCAGCAACTATGTGGCGATCTCTCCGCAAGGAGGCCGTCTCGACAAAGCGGCGGCGCTGGCCCAGCTCCAGCAGTTGCAACTGGACGACTACACCCTCGGCGACGTCCAGGGCGAAATGAACTCTGACACTTTTGTCGTGACCTACACGGTCGCCATGCGCGGCACCTTTGGCGGCCAGCCCCTGCCGACTGAACCGTTGCGGATGATGACGGTCTGGCAGAAGGAAAAGGCCGGATGGATGGCAATTGCCCACTCCGTTCTTGGGCCCGAGAGCAAATAACGCATCGTCTCCGATCAGGACGTTTGGTTGGTGCGTTTCGTCGTGAAGATCCCGTAATGAATTCAGACCGCCGCCTGAAATTCGATGGCCCTCAGACCCGTCGCTGGCGGCAGCGTTTGCTGGCTTGGTACGACCACAACCGGCGCGACCTGCCCTGGCGTCGTGATCGCGATTCCTACCGGGTATGGCTTTCGGAAATCATGTTGCAACAGACCCGCGTAGCCGCGGTGCTGGAGCACTATCACCGCTTCCTGAAGCGCTTTCCCACGGTTCAGAAACTGGCTTCCGCCCGCGAATCGTCTGTGCTGGCGGCCTGGAGTGGCCTGGGATACTACCGGCGGGCGCGCATGATGCACGCTGCGGCGAAAGTCATCGTCAAACAGCATGGCGGAAAATTTCCCGGCGAGATCGCGGAACTGCGCGCTCTGCCCGGAATCGGACGCTACACGGCAGCGGCCATCGCCAGCATCGCATTCGACGCCCCAGCGGCCGTGGTGGACGGAAATGTTGAACGGGTGCTGGGACGTGTGTTCGGAACAGGGCTGGTAGGCGAGCCTCTCTGGCAAGCTGCCGAAGCGTTGCTAAGCCGCCAGCGTCCAGGCGACTTCAACCAGGCCATGATGGAACTGGGCGCGATCGTGTGCCTGCCGCGCCAGCCGCGATGCTCCATGTGTCCGGTGTTCAGCCTGTGTGCCACGCGCGGGATGCTCGAGGCGAACCGGAAAGTCGTCCCTCAGCGGCGACGCGACATCTGCTATGCGCTCGATCGTCGCGACCGCTCAATTTTTCTGGTGCAGCGGCCGAAGCACGCGTCGTTGATGCCGGGCATGTGGGAGTTGCCGGAGATCCCCGTGGCGAGCGGACTTCGTTCAGGCAGCCTCACCCTCCGGCATTCGATCACGGTGACGGACTACACAGTAAGAGTGATGCGAGGTCCGGTACCGGGCCAAAGCAGGGGACGATGGGTTCCAAAGGCCCGCCTTCCCCAGCTGCCGCTCACAGGATTGGCACGAAAGATCCTCCGCCGGGCGCAGATCATCTAAACAGTGGAATGACCATGGCTCGATGATTAGGTCCAGTTTTTTCGGAGGACGCAAGATGGCGGCTTTGACCCCGGGAACACAAGCTCCAGATTTCACTCTGCCGTCAATGGACGGCAATCCGTTCTCGCTGCGCGCAGCGCTCGCGCGAGGACCCGTCCTGGCGACGTTTTTCAAAATCTCGTGTCCCACCTGCCAGTACGCTCTTCCTTTTCTGCAACGGATCTACCAGGCACGCGGGAACAAGGCCGTTACTATCGTAGGTATTTCGCAGAACTCGAAGAAGGACACTGCGCTTTTCATAAAAGAATACGGAATAGCCTTTCCGGTCTTGCTGGACGACACCAGTTCCTACCCGGTGTCGAACGCCTACGGGCTCACCAACGTTCCCAGCATCTTCTGGATCGCGCAGGACGGCGAAATCGAAATCTCCAGCGTGGGCTGGATCAGAAAAGAGATGGAAGAACTCAACCAGCGCGCTGCCCAAGCCTCGTCCGAAGCCATCGAGCCCCTGTTCCGCCCGGATGAGCAGATAGCGGATTTCCGCGCCGGTTGAGGGTCGAAAAACTAGCCCGCGGTCGCGGGCTGCATTTCGTCGGGTGCCCCGTCCTCGTCTCTCCGTTTTTTGGAGAGACAGGGCGGGGTTTCTTGTTGTCGTCTGAAAAAACTCAGTCTCTCGTGATCATCTCCACCCACCCTGTCGTTCCTTAGAACCGAACGACGAGGGTGGGGCACCCGTCCGCATTTTCGCGAAGCGAAGCAGCTACTCCGCTCAGGACGACAAATCCCGTACAATACAAAGTTCTCAGAAGCCCACTTGGAGCCTCGAAGCATGCGCAAGAGCCTGATTTTGCTATCTCTGATCTTCCTTATCTGCGGCGTACTGGCGCAGAACTCGCCCCGACCGTTAACGGTCCACTTCCCGCCCGCCGCGATTGCCGCGTTTCAAAAGATTGACGCCGAACGCATCCGCGCTCATGTGCGCTTTCTGTCTCACGACCTGCTCGAGGGCCGCGGCACCGGACAGCGTGGCGGTGACATCGCCGCGGAATACATTGCTACGCAATTCGCGCTGGACGGCCTGAAGCCCGCGGGCGACAACGGCACCTACATGCAGAAGGTTCCCATGGTCGGCATCACGCTCGCCCCGGAAACCACGTTTTCGCTGGTCCCAGCGAAGGGTTCCCCCTGGGACCTCAAATTCCTTTCCGAGTACACCGCCTACGATGAGACCCAGCAACCCGAGTCAAACGTGAATGCTGACATTGTTTACGTGGGCTACGGCATCCAGGCGCCTGAGTACCAGTGGGATGACTACAAGGGCGTTGACGTGAAGGGCAAGGTGCTGCTCATGTTGGTGAACGAACCCCCTTCCGACGATGTCCAATTTTTCAAGGGCAAGGCCCTGACCTACTACGGGCGCTGGGTTTACAAATACGAACAAGCCGCGCGCAAAGGGGCGGTGGGCGCGATTCTGATTCACAAGACGGATATGGCCAGCTATCCCTGGGACGTGGTGCGCAATTCGGATTCGGGAGAGAAGTCTTATCTCAAGCTGGACGGTTCGCCAAAGTTGCAAGTCGCCTCTTGGATTCACCTCGACGCAGCCAAGGCGCTGGCTGCCATGGCGGGCCTGGACATGGACAAATTGATGGTCGATGCCCGTTCGCACGACTTCCGTCCGGTGCCGCTTGCGGTGAAACTGCAGGCGCACATGGTGAGCAAAGTTCGGCCGTTCGAATCGAACAATGTGATTGCCATGCTGCCGGGATCCGATCCAAAACTGAAGTCCGAAGCGGTGATGTACACCGCCCACTACGATCACCTGGGTATTCGCCCCGACATGCCGGGAGACAACATCTACAACGGCGCGGATGATAATGCCAGTGGCTGTGGGGTAGTTCTGGAAATAGCCCACGCCTATGGAACGGCGGCGCAGCGGCCGCGCCGTTCCATCCTGTTCGCATCGGTCACGGCGGAGGAGCAGGGGTTGCTGGGCTCCGAATATCTGGGTAAACATCCTCCGATACCCGCGGGAAAGATCGCGCTCGATTTGAACTATGACGACATTCCACCTCTCGGGTCGCCTGAAGAAGTGGAAGTGTCCGGTAGCGAACGCACCACTTTTTACCCTACCGTGCAGGCGCTGGCGCAGGAATTCCGGCTGGTCATTCGCCCGGATTCGCATCCGGAGGCGGGACACTACTACCGCTCCGACCATTTCAGCCTGGCCCGCGTGGGAATTCCCGCGTTTTCGGTCAATGAGGGCGTCAAGTACAAGGGCCACGATGCGGCGTGGGGTTTGGAGCAGGCCAACGAATATACCGAGAAGCACTACCACCAACCCAGCGACGAGTACCATCCCGAGATGGATTTTACCGGCGATGCGGTGATGGCTCGCTTCGGGTTTGCTCTGGGATGGGAAGCAGCAAGCGCGCCGAAAGTCGTTGGTTGGGAGAAAGGCGACGAGTTCGAGCCAGCGCGGCTGAAAAGTGGCACGAACTGAGCAGATCTAATCCAAATTCACTGGTTCAATAGTTCAATGTTCAATGTGGTCACGGGCGACTCGCCCGCGCTTAGGTGGGACGCGCGGGACGCCCGTCCTCCATCATGAAGCTCAGTCTTCCATTACCTTGATAGCCGGACTAAGAATGAGTGTTGGCCCGGTCACCTGTTGCACGTCATCTGCCGTCAACCCCGGCGCTACTTCCTCGAGCACCAGCCCCGTGGGCGTCACCTGGATCACGGCCATTTCAGTAACGATCGTATTCACCACCTTCACTCCAGTCAGCGGCAGGGTGCATTTTTTCAGAATTTTGGGTTGACCATCCTTGGTGGTGTGTTCCATGGCGACAATCACGCGGCGCGCGCTGGCCACCAGATCCATCGCGCCGCCCATGCCTTTGACCATCTTGCCGGGAATCATCCAGTTGGCTAGGCTGCCTTCTTCATCCACCTCCATCGCCCCGAGCACGCTGAGGTCAATGTGGCCGCCGCGAATCATGGCGAATGAATCAGCGCTGGAAAAATACGCCGTGCCTTTCATCTCGCTGACAGTTTCCTTGCCGGCGTTGATGAGATCGCAATCTTCCTCACCTTCGATGGGATAGGGGCCAATGCCCAGCATGCCATTCTCGGATTGCAGAATCACATCCATGCCCGCCGGAACGTGGTTGGCCACAAGGGTCGGCATGCCGATGCCCAGATTGACGTAGAAGCCATCGCGCAGTTCGCGGGCAATGCGCTTCACGATGCGCTCGCGTTTGTCGACATCTTTCATAAATGCAGGTCGTCGGTCGTCAGTCGTCGGTCGTCGGCCCAGACCTCGGGGCGTTGGCTTTTGCCAACGACCAACGACTATTTTTTCCTCACCGTTCTTCGCTCAATTTTCTTCTCATACACTTCGCCTTGAAAAATCCGCTTCACGTAAATGCTGGGTGTGTGAATCAGGTCGGGTTCCAATTCGCCGACTTCCACCAGGTGCTCAACTTCTGCAATCGTTACCTTGGCGGCGGTTGCCATCATCGGATTAAAATTCCGCGCTGTCTTGCGATACACCAAATTGCCCCACTTGTCGCCCTTCCACGCTTTGACCAACGCGAAGTCGGCTTTCAGGGCGCGCTCCATCAGATACGGACGTCCGTCGAACTCTCGAACCTCTTTGTTCCCGCCAACCACGGTGCCTACTCCGGCAGGTGTAAAGAATGCCGGGATGCCGGCGCCGCCGGCGCGAATCCGTTCTGAGAAAGTGCCCTGCGGTATCAAGTCCAGCTCCAGCTTGCGCTGCAGGATGAGTTGCTCGAGCAATTTGTTTTCGCCGACGTAAGTACCGATATGTTTGATGATCTGGCCCGCCGCCAGCAGCAGGCCATTACCCAAGCCATCCACTCCGACGTTGTTGCTGATGGTGGTCAGGTTCTTCGTTCCCTTGCGGACCAGGGCGCGAACCAGATTTTCGGGGATGCCGCACAATCCGAATCCACCGATCATGATAGTGGCGCCATCGAAGATGTCGTGGATGGCCTCGTCCGGGTTGGCTACGACTTTATTCATCGGAGTGGATTCTAAATGAAAACGAAGCCGTCAGCTCTCAGCTTTCAGCTGTCAGCGTGTCTTTGGTGACTGACGGCTGATAGCTGATGGCTGAGAGCTGCCCCTGGTTTTCTCTGTGTCTCCGTGCCTCTGTGGTGAGGCTTTTCTCAAGTGATGCGCCCGCTCGAACTCCAGCGCCAACTCCCGCGTATCGAGGTTCTCCCGGATATGCGCCAGGCGCTGCTCCAGCTTCAACAAGGCGTGCGCGATGTTTTTCTTGTTGGTAAGCGCGACGTCGCGCCACATGGAATACGGGCTGGCCGAGATGCGCGTCATCTCGCGCAGGGCGCGGCCTCCGGTCTCGAGCAGGGGCGCGTCCTCGCCGTACTCATCTACCAGTGTTGCCGCCAGAGCGGTAGAGATCATTTGCGGCAAGTGGCTGATCCAGGCACAGAGTTGGTCGTGCGCACCTGCTTCCATGCTGGCCACGCCCGCGCCGACACTCTCCACCCATTCCAAGAACTCGCCACTCGCGCCTTCAAATATTTTCTGCCCCGGAGCTGGCGTAACAAACCATACTGCGCCCTGAAACAAGTCAGGGTCGGCAGCTTCGACGCCAGACTGCTCCTTCCCCGCCATCGGATGCCCAGCGAGGTAACGTCGGCCAACGTCCTTGCCGAACGTGGCAATCGCACGAGAAAGGACTTCGGCTTTCGTGCTGCCGACATCGGTCAGCAGAGTCTTCGGCGGCAGTGCGGGCCCTAGCCGCCCGATCAGTTCGACGATCGCCCCCACCGGCGCAGCCAGCAGCACGACCTGGCTGCCTCGAACTGCCCCTACCGGATCGGTGTGCCCCTCGTCAATCGCCCCCTTGTCCCGCGCCTGCTTGAGCACCGGAGCGCGGTCGCAACCGATGATCCGGCCAGGGAAACGCCGTTTCTTCAACGCCAGCCCGAAGGAGCCGCCGATGAGACCCGTACCGATGATGGTGATTTGGCGCATTGCCATATGACTTAACTACAGAGGCACAGAGTCACAGAGGAAAAAACGGGGAAGACACTACCGGCATGCGAAAGCATGATTAGCATTTCTCCGTGTCTCTGTGTCTCCGTGGTGAAAAGGGGTTAGGCCACCTTGCGTCCTACCGCGGGTGCAATCATGCGCAACTCGTCCATCAGTTTGGCGAACTGGTCAGGAAAGAGCGACTGCGCGCCGTCGGAAAATGCCTTGTCCGGATCATGATGCACTTCGATCAGCAGGGCGTCGGCGCCCGCTGCCAGCGAAGCTCGGGCCATGGGGGGCACCTTGTCGCGCAGCCCGGTGCCATGCGACGGATCGGACGTCATGGGCAGGTGCGAGAGTTTCTTGATGATCGGAATGGCCGATACGTCGAGCGTGTTGCGGGTGTAAGTCTCGAACGTGCGAATGCCGCGCTCACACAAAATCACCTCGTAGTTTCCACCCGCCATGATGTACTCGGCGGAGAGCAATAGCTCTTCCAAGGTGGCGGCGATGCCGCGTTTGAGCAGAACAGGCTTTTTGACTTTCCCCAACTCGCGCAGGAGATTGAAATTCTGCATATTGCGTGCGCCCACTTGAAAAATGTCAATGTAAGGCAGCATGAGCCCAATCTGCGAAATTTCCATGACCTCGCTGATCACCAGCATTTTGAAATGATCGCCGGCCTGGCGCAGCAGCTTCAACCCTTCCTCGCCCATCCCCTGAAAGGAGTAAGGAGACGATCGCGGCTTAAAGGCGCCGCCGCGCAGTACGCGCGCGCCGGCTTTCGCCACCTGCTCGGCCACAGTGAACAGCTGTTCCTTCGATTCCACCGAACATGGCCCGGCCATGACCACGACCTGGTCGCCGCCGATTTGCACCCCATTGGCAAATTCGACGACGGTCCCCTGCGGACGAAAGCTCCGCCCCGCCAGCTTGTAAGGCGCGCTGATGCGGTGGACATGCTCCACCCCGGAAAGAACTTCCAGGTTGCGCGTGTCAAAGTCCACCCGCGCGCCCACCGCGGCCAGCACAGTCTGGCGCTCGCCGGTAGTGCGGTGAACGGAGAAGCCCATCCGGACCAGGTGTTCTACCACCTGCTGGATCTGCTCATCGGTCGCTGATTCCTGCATGGCAACAATCATAGTTAGTCAGTAGTCGTCAGTCGTCGGTCTTCAGTCGTCAGCCAAGCAAAATCGAAGTGCTGACGACTGAAGACCGACGACTGACGACTGCCCTCTAATCATTCACATCATTATCCAATTCCGTATCACGTCCACCGTCTGCGCCGGATCCGGGCGCGATCTCCTGTTGCTGAATCCCGCGCATGATATCCATGATCCGCTCAAAGATGCGCTGCAAGTCGCGGTCCGGCAAGGGGCCAGGATTGATGCCTCGCACGTTTTCGAACACCTTGCGCTCCCGGTCGGGCTCATAGATCGGCATGCCCGCGGCGCGCTTCAATCTACCGATCTCATGGGCAGCCTGCGCCCGCTGGCTCAACAGGTCCACCAGTTTGCGGTCCAGCTCGTCGATCTTCGTGCGCCAGTCGGAAATGTCCATGAACCAGTCGTCAGTCGTCAGTCGTCGGTCGTCAGTCTTCAGTCGTTGAATCTCCAGCCGGTCGTATTTGGGCCATAACCAGCCAGAAAGCGGACACCCATTGCTGTGGAAGATGTCGTCGTTTCTCTAGCCAACTGGCGTGGGAGTGCTGACGACTGACGACTGACGACGGACGACTACAAGCTGCTTTACAAATTGTGCCACACTCTCCGCTTCTTTGCCGGGATTGCGTTCGATGATCTCGACAATCGCGCTGCCCACCACAGCCGCGTCGGCGAATTTTCCAACCGCCTTAAACTGCACCGAGGTGGATATGCCGAAGCCGACTGCAACCGGCAGGTCAGTATACCTACGCAAGCGGCTAACCAGCTGGGGCGCATCTTCCGGCATCTGTTGCCGGGCCCCAGTTACCCCGGTCCGCGAAACCGCGTACACGAATCCAGTCGAGGCCTGGGCAATCTGCTTCAGTCGCGCATCGGTGCTCGTTGGGGCGGCCAGGAATACCGTCGCCAGCGCTCTTTTTTGCATCTCGGACAAGTAGTCGCGCGATTCTTCCACCGGCAAGTCGGTGATCAAAGCGCCGTCGACACAGGCGTCCTGGGCCGCGGCGCTGAATCTTGCCATCCCCATGCGCAGGATGGGGTTTAGATAAGTGAAAACAATGAGTCCCGCCTGCGAACGCTGCCTGATTTCTTTAGCCAGTTCGAGCACCTGCAGCAGGGAAGTCCCGTGGCGCAACGCGCGTTCGCTGGCGCGCTGGATTACCGGTCCGTCCGCCACCGGATCGCTGAACGGAACTCCGAGTTCAATCACATCCGCCCCGGCTTCAATCGCGGCGAGAGCGATGTCACGCGAGGTCGCGAGGTCGGGATCGCCACAGGTGAGATAGGCGACCAGGGATGGCTTATGTTTGAAAGAAAGTGGCATGGAATCTGGGGCACGGCCCGTGCCCGGTTCAATCCAACTTCAGGTTCTCCCGCAATATTCCAATGTCTTTGTCGCCACGTCCGGAAATATTCACAATTACCACGTCTGATTTCTTCATCCGGGGCGCGCGCTTAATAACCTCGGCCACTGCGTGAGCGGATTCCAGCGCGGGAATGATGCCCTCGGTTCGCGCCAGCACGGTGCAGGCCTCGAGCGCTTCCTTGTCCGACGCAGAAACGTACTCGGCGCGGCCTGTGTCCTTGAGCCAGGCATGTTCCGGGCCTATCGAAGGATAGTCAAGACCGGCCGAGACCGAGTGAGTAGCCGCAATCTGTCCGGCATCATCCTGTAGCACATACGAATAAGTTCCTTGCAGAACCCCGGGGGAGCCGCCACTGAAGCGCGCGGCATGTTCACCCAGATGTCCGCCGCGCCCCCCCGCCTCTACACCCACGAGTTGCACTTTCTTGTCCTTAATAAACTCGTGAAAGATGCCAATGGAATTCGATCCGCCGCCGACGCACGCGATGATGGTTTTGGGAAGCTTGCCTTCCGCCTTGAGAATCTGCGCGCGGGCCTCGCGTCCGGTGACTTTATGAAAATCACGCACCATGGTCGGATAAGGATGTGCACCGAGTACGCTCCCCAACAGGTAGTGTGTGGTGCGCACATTGGTCACCCAGTCGCGCATGGCTTCGTTGATCGCGTCTTTCAATGTGCGCGAGCCGGAATCCACGCCGCGAACTTCCGCGCCCAGCAACCGCATGCGGAAAACATTCAGCTCCTGCCTCCGCATATCTTCCGTTCCCATGTACACGACACATTCAAAGCCCAGCAGGGCGCATACGGTCGCGGTGGCTACACCATGCTGTCCTGCTCCAGTCTCGGCGATGACACGATGCTTACCCATGCGCTCGACCAGCAGGGCTTGTCCCAGGCAGTTGTTGATCTTGTGCGCCCCAGTGTGCAGCAGGTCCTCGCGCTTGAGATAAATTTTCGCGCCACCCAGTTGTTTCGTCAGGCGCTGCGCGAAGAACAGAGGAGTAGGACGCCCGGCATAGGTTCGCAACAGGATGTCCAGCCGGCGCTGAAAGCCGCGATCCTTTTTTGCCTTCTCGTAATGCCGCTCCAGTTCGTCCAGGGCCGCCATCAGAGTTTCGGGAACATAGCGCCCGCCGTAGATGCCGAAACGTCCCGGAGCCGAGGGAACAACCGAGAGCGGCCTTGAGCGGCCAATTCGTGTCATAGGGCGGGGTTGGACCTTTGCCGTTGCCATTTCAGTTTTTCTTTTCCAGTTTTCGGACCGCGTCGATAAAGGCGCGAACTTTCTGTGGATCTTTTTTCCCGGGCCTGGCTTCAACTCCAGAAGCCACATCCACTCCCCAGGGCTTCAGTATACGGATTGCATCCCCGACGTTGCTCGAATTCAAGCCTCCGGCGACGACCACCTTTACCTTTTCGCTGATCGCTCGAATCCCGGATGCGGCCGTCTTCCAATCAAATGTTCTGCCCGTTCCACCCGGCAGTTGAGGCGTCCCTGAGTCAAAGAAAACTGCGCTTATGCCGGACTCTCCATTTATGTTGGACTCACCGCCGATTCCGGCAGCAGGCAGAACCAGGAAGAGTTTCAGGTCCCGACCGATTTTCAACGCTTGTATGAACTCTGGCTTGCGGGACTCAGCGCCATGCAACTGCGCGGCGGTAAGACCAGCCTGTGCGACAGTATTCAAAATCTTTGCAACCGGCTCGTCTACAAAGACCCCGACCTTTTCAATCTTTGGCGGCAGTTTCTTGACGATCTCCCGCGCTGATTCCACATCAATCTTCCGCGGACTCTCTTCGTAGAACACGAATCCCAACGCATCCGCACCCGCGTTCACGGCGGTCAACGCGTCTTCCAGATTCGTAGTCCCGCAAATCTTGATCCAGGTCATGAACCCCAGTTCTCGATTGTCAGTTGGGAGTTCCCAGATTAATCAGCGTTCAGTCTTTCGTGCTGGGTGCAGATGCCTCGCGGTCCGCGTCGGACAACAGAGACTTCAAGGCTTCTCTGGGTGACGCTGCCTTCATCAGGGACTCTCCGATCAGGAATGCCTTATATCCGGCGGCGCGTAGCCGGGCGATGTCCGCACCGTTGTCGATTCCACTCTCCGCCACGGAAATCACATTCTGGGGAATCAGTTCTGCCAGCCGGAGAGCGGTGTTTACATTCACTCTAAAAGTTCGCAAATCGCGATTGTTGACACCAATCAGATCGGAACCCGCGTCCACCGCGCGATGCAACTCCTCCTCATTGTGGGCCTCGCATAGTACATCAAGTCCCAGCGCGCGGCTCTTCTTGCTCAAGGCAATCAATTTCGCTGGCGAAAGCACGGCCACGATGAGCAGGATCGCGTCGGCGCAACACGCTCGTGCTTGCAAAAGCTGGAACTCGTCCACGATGAAGTCTTTTTGCAAACAAGGAAGCTTGACACTGGCGGAGGCGCGCTGCAGGTTCTCGAGTGATCCCTGAAAAAACTCTTCATCTGTAAGAACGGATAGCGCCGCCGCCCCTGCTATTTCCAATTCCGCCGCCAGTGTAGTGGGATTAAATTCGGCGCGAATCAGTCCGCGGGAGGGCGAAGCTTTTTTCAATTCGGCGATGATCGCCGGTCCAGTACTGCTCTTGGCGGCCAGCGCGCGCCAGAAGCCACGCGGAGCATGTCGCTCGGCCCGCTGCTCCAGTTGACGCAAGTCTGCGGAGCGCTTCGCATCCTCAACTCGACGACGCGTGGCAGCTACGATCTGGTCCAGGCGGGCGGCCATAAGGAATCTGAAGATTATACGGGAACGGGCGTGGATGCCGCCCCAAGAGCGGGTAGGGTTTGCCTTCGTACTTTTGGAGGCCGGGCGTCCCGCCCGTCCTCCAAGGGTCCACGAACGAAACCCTTGCCGACATTGAAACCGCGGAGGCTACATCATTCGGTAGAGAACTTGAACACGGTCTGCGAGTGGAATGTTTGACCCGGCTTCAAGATCGTTGATGGAAAATCCGGATGGTTCGGCGAATCTGGAAAATGCTGGGTCTCCAGGCAAAGACCGTAACGCAGTTTGTAAACATGCCCCTGTTTTCCGGTGATCGTTCCGTCCAGAAAATTGCCGGAATAAAACTGCACGCCTGGCTCCGTGGTGAAGACTTCCAGAATACGTCCGCTGGTGGGTTCATGGACCCGGGCAGCCAGCGTCAAGCTATTGTCCTTCCGGTTTATCACCCAGTTGTGATCGTATCCGCGTCCGACAATCAACTGTTCGTAATCTCCATTGATGCGGGCGCCGATCGCGGTAGGCTTGGTAAAGTCCATCGGCGTGCCCTCGACCGGACGCAGTTCGCCGGTGGGGATCAGGGTCTTGTCCACCGGGGTGAATCGGTCGGCGTTGAGCATCAGATGATGTCCCAGAATGTCACCGCTGCCTTCTCTCGCCAGATTGAAATAACTGTGCTGCGAAAGATTCAGCGGCGTGGCCTTGTCTGTGGTCGCCTCGTAATCCACAATCAACTGGTTTTCTTCCGTCAGCGTATAGCTGACTTTGACTTTAAGATTGCCGGGATAACCTTCCTCACCGTCCTTGCTCAAATAGCTGAACGCAACCCCGACTCCCTTTGCGGTCTTGAACTCCTTGGCTTCCCAGACCTGCTTGTTGAATCCGTTCACCCCGCCGTGCAGCGAGTTGGGGCCATCATTCTTGGCCAGCGTATATTTCACGCCGTCGAGGGTGAATGTGGCGTTGGCAATCCGGTTGGCATAGCGTCCCACGATGACGCCAAAATAGGGAGGGTTGACCAGATATCCATCGAGCTTGTCGTGTCCAAGGACAATATCGCCCAGCTTGCCGCTCTTGTCCGGCACGCGCAGTGACACAATAATGCCCCCGTAGGTCATGGCGCGGACTTCGACGCCCTTTAAATTGGTTAAGGTATACAGATCGACCGGCCTCCCGTCCCCGGTTTTTCCAAATGATTCTTTGCGAACCTTGCGTGCACGTTTTGACGGCTCTGCCTCTCGCCCCATCACGGCGGAAACCAGGAGGGTCAGCAGCAGGATGCGAAGCACAATCGTTTTGTGATTGATCGTTTTATGGTTGATCATGGTCGGTAGCTGACGCCATCACGGGCGTTCGGCCGTCAAGGTTAGCACGCTCAACATCTTCGGACATAAGAAAATATGGCATGATGCGTCGGCAAAGGCCGCATTTAGAGAGGACCTATATCAACCAGGAACCGTGGTGCCATCGAAGGGACTCGAACCCCCACACCCTTGCGAGTACATGGACCTGAACCATGCGCGTCTGCCAATTCCGCCACGATGGCAATAAGTGACTGGGATGCGGCCGTCTTTTCAGAGCCGCCTTCCAGGAAAGGACTACGAGTAATATTCTACAGCGGGAGCGCAGGCTGTCAAACCCCGCACTGCCATGGAAAATCCTGCCAAGCCCGCCGATGTTGTGGCTAAACTCCGCGCCCTCGCCCATGACCTCAGCAACTCACTGGAGACGGTGCTGCAAGCTGCCTATCTCTTGCAGGATGCGAAGCTCGACGGCAAGAACAAGAAATGGGCGCAAGCCATTGACACTGCCGCACACGACGCCGCCCGCATCAATCGTGAGATCAGGAAGATACTGAACTCGGAAAGCTAGCCGTGGTCATTAGTCGTTGGCCATTGGCCATGACCTAAGCGCGTTGGCCTCTGCCAACGACCAACGACGGGTCTTACCCTTCCAGCTTTGCCGTCATCGTGATATTTGCCTTGAGCACTTTGGAGACGGGGCATCCGCTCTTGGCATTTTCCGCTGCCTTTTGAAATGCCGCGTTGTCCGCGCCCGGCACGCGTCCCACGACGTCGAGGTGGACAGTAGTGATGGCCCATCCGGAATCGAGCTTTTCCAGGGTCAGGGTCGCGGTCGTCTCGATGCTCGAAGCCGTGAGATTGGCGGCGCCCAACTGCCCGGAAAGCGCCATGGAAAAGCATCCGGCGTGCGCCGCTGCGATCAGCTCTTCGGGGTTAGTCCCGGGAGTGTTCTCAAAGCGCGTCGCAAACGAGTACGGGGTGTTGGACAACACGCCGCTGCTTGCGGAAACCACTCCTTTGCCGTCTTTAAGCCCACCCTTCCAAATTGCGTTTGCCTTGCGTTGCATGCGACTCTCCTGATCTTTTGAAGTGGATTGCGTCCCGGCTATTGTAGACGGAGGCAAGGCAGGATGTCAGGCGAAGCGGGATCCTGGTAGTGGTTCAGTTTGAACTTTCACACGCTGTCATCCTGAAGGACTTCAGTCCTGAAGGATCTTGCACCTACTGCCACAATTCTAGTGAGGGTGTATATCCGCTGCACGCTAGATCCTTCGCAAGCTCAGGATGACTCCATGATGAGCTTGGAGAAATTCATCGAGCCACAGGCAAGTCACTGTTCCAGCAGTTCGCCGCCATCCGCCAGATCCCGAGCCGGCGCCAGGTGTGCACGAATTTGCCTCGCTCGACCAAGGTCGTATGGTTCACCTGGTAAATTGCAATGGTGTAGCGGCCAGTTTCGACGGCCATGTCGCCCGATTCCTCGACCCGAAGCGTTTCTAGGCGAAGATTCTCGTAGCCGGCTTCTGCGATTTTGCGAAGCATCAACTCGATCGGCTTCGCACCCTGCGCCGCCTCGCGGTGCGGCGGCATCAGAGATCCATCCGATGTAAACAGGGCCGCCGCTTGATCGTAGTTTCCGGTATTGAATGAGGTGGCGAAATCCTGCGTGAGTCCGCGGATCGCGGACTGCGCGTCAAGCCATGAATTGACATTAGGCGCGCTGCCAGATAAGGGCCGGTACATCGTGCGACCTCCGGGAGAGGAACTAGCTAGCAGCGCAATATTTTCCAGGTTGCGTCGCCGGTTGCAGCGATCTTAACCCAAAGCGATGTGGAAATGTTTCCATCGCTCCGCGCAGCCGAGTTTGTCCTCGTAAATGCCTCGATCTTTGATTCCAGGGGTTATGATTGGTTGCCCGGTCGCTTGGACTGCGAGCCTGCCCGAAGGGGGGCTGTTTATGTACTTCGAACAATTTTATCTTGGCTGCCTGGCCCATGCCTCTTACATGCTCGGGTCGCAAGGCGAAGCGGTCGTGGTTGATCCCCAGCGCGACGTAGACCTTTACCTGAAGGCTGCCGAAGAGCACGGTCTTAACATCCGTCATATTTTTGAAACTCACCTGCACGCCGACTTCGTCTCCGGACACAAGGAACTCGCGGCCCGAACTGGGGCCAAAATCTATTTTGGCGCTCAGGCCGGCGCCACCTTTTCGCACGTGGCTGTCCACGACGGCTTCGAATTGCGCTTCGGCAAAGCTCAAATCAAGGTTCTCGAAACTCCGGGACACACTTTGGAGAGCATCTGCCTCGTGGTCACCGATGACGAGCAGCCGATCAAGCCGTGGGCCGTATTGACTGGCGACACGCTATTTATCGGTGATGTGGGCCGCCCCGATCTTTCCCGCACCCACCCGCCCGAGCAGTTGGCAGGCATGCTCTATGACAGCCTGCATAACAAACTATTGAAGCTGCCGGATGCAGTGCTGGTGTATCCCGCCCATGGCGCCGGTTCGCTCTGCGGCCGCAACATGCGCGCCGAGCGTTCGTCCACGATCGGCACCGAGCGCCTTACCAACGACGCGCTAAAAATACAAACCCGGGAAGAGTTCGTCAGACAGCTGACCAGCAATCTGCCGGCGCGTCCTGAATATTTCCTGCAGGACGCCGAGATCAATCGCGGAGGTGCTCCTGCGCTCTCCGACCTGCCACAGCTCAAGGCAATCTCGCCGGCGGAACTGAAAGCTATTTTGGAGGAGGGCGGGATGGCGCTCGATATCCGGCCCGGCGATCAGTTTGCCGCCGGCCATGTACCCGGCTCCATCAACATTCCTCTGTCGGGACAATTCGCATCCTGGGCGGGAACGATTCTCGGTTTGTCGTCGCGTCCCGTGCTTATCGCCGATACGCCGGAGCAGTTGTCTGAAGCTCGCCTCCGCCTGGCCCGGGTCGGCATCGAAACCGAACGCGGATACCTGGAAGATGGCATTGCGGGATGGAAAAGGGCAGGACTCGATCTCTCGACACTGCGCGAGGTCAGTGTGCAGGAGCTGCAACAACAGCTCTCGGCAAACCAAATGCATGTGCTCGATGTCCGCCGCGAAGCGGAGTGGATGGCTGGGCACGTTGACGGAGCCGCATGGTGGCCGCTCGATCGCTTCCGGATTTCTCCTCCCGAGGTTGATCTCAACGTTCCTTTGGCAGTCCACTGCCAGAGCGGCTATCGCAGCATGATTGCCTGTAGTCTTCTGCAACGCGCCGGCTTTAAGAATGTAGTGAACGTATGCGGCGGATTTGGTGCCTGGCAGGGAGCAAAATTGCCGATCGCGACCGGTGCCCCGGTAGAAGCCTGAAGTGGGTTGATTGGAGGACGGGCGTCCCGCCCGTCAAACACTGGCCTGTGCCCGACGGGCGGGACGCCCGCCCTCCATCCCTCTCCTGTAGAATGCCCCTACCAAATCTGATGATCACTCTTACCGACGTCCAAGCTGCCCTGGAGCGCATTCGCCCATCCATCTATCTTTCGCCGTGCACTCTGTCAGCTACGTTTTCGCAGCTGACCGGCAATTCCATCTACCTGAAACTCGACAATCTGCAGCGAACCGGCGCCTTCAAGGAGCGCGGCGCGCTGAACAAACTGCTAACCATGAGCGCGCAGGAACGCGATCAAGGCGTGATTGCGGCTTCGGCAGGAAATCACGCGCAGGGACTGGCCTATCACGCCGGCCGCCGCGGGATCAAAGCCCAAATCTGCATGCCGCTGACGACTCCCTTGATCAAAGTGTCCGCCACGAAATCGTACGGAGCCGAGGTCGTCCTGGTCGGCGCCAACTACGACGACGCCTGCGAAGAAGCCATCCGGCGCAGCCAGCAGCAACATCTCACTTTCGTTCATCCTTTCGACGATGACGCGGTCATCGCGGGTCAGGGCACCCTCGGGCTTGAGATGCTGCAGCAGCATCCCGCAATTGATGCGGTTGTGGTCCCCATCGGCGGCGGTGGCTTGATCGGTGGCATCGCCTGCGCCATCAAGGAGACAAAACCGAAAGTCCGGATCGTCGGTGTGCAAACCAGCCGGCTTCCTTCGATGAAGGCCGCGGTGGCGGAGGGCAAACCGGTGACCCTGCCTCCAGCCGCGACCATCGCCGACGGCATCGCTGTCCGCCGGGCCGGAGACCGTACTCTGCCTTTGGTACAGAAATACGTGGACGAAATCGTTACCGTGGATGAAGAAGAAATCGCGAACGCGGTCCTTCTCCTGCTGGAACGCGAAAAAACCATGGCCGAGGGGGCCGGCGCAGCCGCCATCGCCGCCTTGATCAATCGCAAGATAGAAATGGCCGGGAAGAAGATTGCGGTGCTGGTCTGCGGCGGCAACATGGACGTAACCCTGCTGTCGCGAATCATCGAGCGCGGTCTGGTAAAGGACGGACGCCTGGTCCGCCTCCGCGTCCATCTCCCCGACTATCCCGGAGCGTTGCACCGCCTGACAGGAATTCTCGCCGACCACCGCGCGAACATCGTAGAGACTTCTTACGATCGCGCCTACTACGGAGTGAACCTGGGAGAGACCGCCATCGACATCACAATGGAAACGCGGGGCCCGGACCAGATCGCCGAACTGCTCTCCGCCCTCTCAGCCGCCGGTTACTCCCACGAACGAGTTCTCTAAGTAAGGTGTGGGGCGGGCGCCCTCGCCCGCCGCCTTTGAATTTGATTTTGAAGTTGGTTCAGGAAATCCAGCAAGTCCACATCAAAGGCGGCGGGTGAACGCACCCGCCCCACACGAGCCGTTATTTCGCGCCGGTGAGTCTGCGAATCACCTGGACTTCCCGCTCCCGGTAGGGCTTGCCGTCCTGATAGATCTCCTGCGGATCCAACGTGTCCGCCTGCCACATTTCGAGTTCGTTGATCACGGTAGCCCGAAGAAAATTGCTGCCCTCCAGCCAGAGCTGCTGTTGGTACCAGCCGTTGGCTTTCTCCTCGGACCAGCCCTACCCGTCAGCCCGCAACTGGGTGGAAATGCAAAAATGAGAACGATGATTGCGGACCTCGATCGCTTCAAAGCGGCTTCCCGCAAGAAGTTGCAAAGGCAAACATCATCAACTAAGCTTGATTTCTCCGCAAGGCCGGGATGGCGGAACTGGCAGACGCAGCGGACTCAAAAGAGTCGGGGCATCCCAGACCCAGCACGGCTTAGGTCGATTCTTTCCTTTCAATTCCAGAGACATACCTTGGGCAAGCAAGCGCAGCGGTGGTTGGGAAACGTGCGGGTTGGTGGGTGCGCAACAACTTCGTCCCGCATCCTCTGGAGTTGCGGGCCATCAAGCAATTGTTTCAGCTCATCCACAGGAACCATGGTTGAAATTCCGCTATTTGCCTGTCCTGTCCCTCTAATCATGGTAGCGGTTAACTGTAAATTGAAATTCTCGTCCTCAAACATTTCTCCGTTGACGATTCCGATGAGTCTGTAGTCCTGACCCGCCATTATGCTGTTCTCGTGCATTCCTCCAAGGTTGATGAATGCAGGAGCGCCGCTGTTGCCACCGAAAGCATGCACATCCGCAAGGTAGAGATGCTCTGGGTGACCAACAAATGGAATCTCTTCATCTGGCATCATCGCGATTATTCCCTGCCTTACGATCGGCTGTATCCTCTTAAACCCTGGGAACTGATAGAAGAATCCTGTGAAGAAAACGGGTTCGTTGAACGCGGCACTCGCGGCGTTCGCTGGTGTGTATAGCAATGGGCAGCCGAGCCGAAAACGGCGGAAGATGTCGGCAAAGAGTCGGGCCAAGATAGCGGCTGCCCAGGGACGACGTTGGGCCAAGGTGAGAGCAAAGAAAAGATCCTAACGCTCTCCAGATTCTTCTTCCCAACGGCTTAACTGCTGCTGAATAACCTTATAGCACTCACAGCACGCTTCTTCGAGTCCTTTTCGATTGACAATCGAGACGTGACCTCGGTTGTAGTGAATTAGGCCAGCTCGTTGCAAGATTTCTGCGGCTACCGACACGCTTGCACGTCGAGTTCCCAGCATTTGCGCAAGAAACTCTTGAGTTAGTGGCAAGATATCTGAATCGATTCGGTCTTGACTCATCAAAAGCCATCGCGCCAATCGTTCATCAACTTCATGGAGACGGTTGCATGCGGCAATCTGTGTGACCTCCATGTTTGATTCCTGCGCGTAGCGCATCAAGCCAGCAATCAATTGTGGACAACTGCGAGCAGATTTTCGCATGTCGTCGGCGTCTATATAAGCCGTCCCCTGAGCTTGGGTGACGACACGGCTGGCGCTGCTACGAAGTCCAGCCAAGAGAGGCAATCCGATGAAGCCCTCCTTGCCGACGAGCCCGACTTCTACACTCTTACCGTCAGCCATGACGTTGAGAACCGAGCCCATCGCTGTATTGGGAAAATAACCGTACTGTATTGGGTGTCCAACTTCCTGAAGCAAGTCGTGCAGTCGCAAATCGACTAAAGTCAGCTTCGACAAAATAAGGTCACATTCCTTTGGAGGGAGCCGAAGCAAAAGTCTGTTCTTGAGGGCATGGCCGTCGCCATCGACTCTTGGGTCTTTTACCGCTGAAGCGGTCGAACGAAGTGTTTTGACCATAACAACTCCTTTGCGCAGCGTAAGCTGTCAGGTTTTCGCAAAGGAACCGTCTCCAAGAATGGGTACGGCGGAAGGTTTGCTAGATGAGACTCCTAAATTGTACGCCAAATGGTACGCTGGCGCACAGTCATGTGGACTTTCAAAGTGATCGGAGATGGGTAGGAAACGGATTGAACGGGCTTCCTGCACGAAGTCCCTACGTGGTAGTTGCAGTGTCCGCAACAACCCAGCCCATAATCTACGCAGTGTTCAAAATTGATCAGCATTCTCTCTGGGATCGTTGCATTATCTCGCAGTGAGTTACGAGCGCATGCACGAGATCAGCACGGAGATGTGCGGTCTTCTGCCGAAAAGTCAGGTTTGTAGTTGATCACGGGAGGAATACCCAGGCATCCATGTCACGCGCGCTTACAAACGAAATCCGAGTGAACGCAATTTGTGGAGTGGCACGTCCATCGGAGGGAATTCCCTAGTTCCAGGATTCCATCTGATGAAATGTTTCATGCGGTCTGCCGTGGCTTTTCAGACCACGTTGGATCTGCTCCAGTTCCTCGAGCAGTTGCTCGACCGACAGATCCGCCCAGGCGGTTTTGGCCTGCTGGTGCACATACTGCAACAGTGAGATGCCCAACATGCAGTAGAAGGCGTGGATGCGAATCTTGCGGTCGGTCCAGTGATACATGGGATCCCAGCCCAACCACTCGCCATCTTTCAAGCCGCGGAATACGCGCTCGATGGATTGTTGACCGCCGTAGCCGGCCACGACTTGTTCCGCGCTCCAGTCCATGCGGTTGGTGAGCAGCACAGTGCGCCCCAGACGCTGATTGAGTAGCTGCGGGAGGGCCGCGGAGTCGAAGTCAAACTGCAAATGCCAGCCACCGTCGCTGCTCTTGCAGTTGATAGCGAACGAGCTCGGCCAAGAACGGAGCCGACAACCAGCGTCGTATCTTGCGCTCAATCTGCTCCTGCTTCCAGCGCGCTTTCGGTTTCTTCAGTTCCATGGTCAAACGGCGGAGCGACTGCAATACTCGGCTGAGGCTGGTCGTCAGACTGTGCAGTTGCTCGCCGGCAAAGGAAGCCGAGTATTTCACCACGCACAGATACTCGCGTCCATGGACCAGAGTCTTTTCGGCGACCGCGCGCACTCCGGGTTGGGCACTGCTGCAGGCGGGTAGTTCTTCCGTGGCTCGACTGCGCAACTCCGCCGGCGCTTGATTCCACGGTAAGGCCGAGATCCATCCCACGCCCGCTTCCTCCAAGGCCACCGTGTTGGCCAGCGCCGCCGAACCTTTATCCAACACCAGCGTTACCGTCTCGCGCGCGATCTGATTTTGATCCAGCATGCGCGTGATGCGCGTCAACACCGTGGAAAACTCTTCCACGTCGGCCACGTTGCCGGGATACACGTGATGACAGAGGCTCAAGCCATGCTCGCCATCGAGCACGTAGCTCAGACCGACTTGCCGCAGGTTATGGCGGCCCTGCTTGTTGTGTCCCCGCTGGGCCAGTTGATTCCGGCCGTTGCTGCTGGCGATGTAGGTGTAGAAGTTGGTGGTGTCGTAGGCCAGCAGACGACGACTCACCGGTTGTTTCTCTTTCCACAGTCCCAGCAAACGCAACTGAGCTTGCTCCAGGGGATCGTCGGCCGGGGAGAGCGCCTCGTGTCCTTCCGGCAAGATTTGTTCAAAGGCGTCCCAGAAAGCTTGCGAAGTAAAGCGTTCGGGGGGAAACTCCCAGAGCGTCGCCAGGATGGAGGAGCGATACCAAGCGGGAACTTCGGTTTTGGGGCCGGGCTGGCAGATGCGGTGGATGGCCGCCAGCAACAGGTAGTGAGCGGGCGAGGGTCCGGAGCGTGGCGTGGGCCAGAGCGATTGCAGCAAGTCCCAGACGCCGGTTTGCTGAGCGGCGAGCCCAGAGGGCGGCGGGCAAGCCAAACTCGCGGGTGGTGGCGGCCAGGGGGACGGGGGCGGTACGATCGCGGACCATCTCGGCGAGTTTCTCGGCGGTACCGAGATAAGCCTGATGAACGATACGGGGCTTGCCGTCGACGCGGGCACTTCTAGCTGCATCGTCGCGCAAGACCGCCATCCCCCTCATAGCATCCGCGATCGCTTGATTTTCTTCTGGGGTACCACCATGATCCAGCGCAAGCTCGCGCTTCCTTTGGCTTAATGCAGCCTCCGCAGCCTGAATGCGCTCTGGCATTTTCGACCAATCTGTTTCAAGAAGGGCCGCTTTGTAAGCCTCATGCCATTGGTATATCGCAGTCATCATGAACCTCCTTTTGAGTGCATGCTGAATGCAAGCCTCCGCTATTTGTTTCCTTCTTTCTCGACCTTCTTTCTCCACACGTAGAAATTCTTTTCGTCCGCCAGAGTCTCAATCTCAAGTCCATGCGAGGTTGACGCGCGATGAACAGCGGAGCGAAGGTTGGCCAGTCCAATCCCACCCACATCAGCAAGCGGAATTTCCATGGCTGAACCAGGCGCCAAAGTTCTTAGCTGTTGAAGAATCCCGAGAACGAGATCGTAGTGCTTCCCGCGTCGGGTCTTGTCGAGTCCATCAATCTTGACTTGCCGATACTTCAAATCGGGCGGATTGTTATCGGCTTTCGAATTTCTTGCCATCATTTAGCCTCCTTTTAGAGACATGATAGTAGAACGTTAATTATATGACAACTATATTTTAGTGTACGATAGCGTACGCTTGCCCACTCTTCTTCTCTAGTTTCTTTGTGACATGCCTGCCTGTAGGACGCAGGATCGGCTTCAGTATTCCCACCTTTTTTTAGTGGTTGGGGTAGGCTCCAGGAATGGAACCAAGGACACACGCAAGAAAGCAAATGTGCCGTCGTTTGACCCCGCGACAGATTTTCTGGAAGGAACTTCTTCCACGCATCACGATCGTCAACGACCCGAAGAAGTTGGCACAGCTAAACGCAGAATTGCAGAGGCGCAAGCTCGGACTCTCAAGAACTGACGGGCAACAGTAAGGGGAGAGCATGGAGAAAAATGTAGAGAGGTGGATGGAACTCTGCGAACTTGCGGCGAAGGAACCCGATCCGAATCGATTGATCTCGTTGACTAACGAAATTGTTCGCCTTCTAGACGAAAAGCGAAACCCCACGAACATCAGTCAGAGCCCTCAAGACAGTGATCGAACCTAGTGTCTTGATCCGACCTGCGGCGCTCCGCAGGAGCGCGGTGTGAACTTGACAAGATTTCTCTACGCGGCTAAGAGACTACGAATTGCGCTCATAACGGCAGGAGCCCCTTCTGATTTAGAGACCACCCTTCGGATGCCAGCCGAAGCTGCTTCCTCTTCAAGGTTGGGGACAAGGTGCGAAGTGAACATTAAGAGCGGTGTCGTGGGCATGATTCGCTTGAGCACGCGGGCAGCCTGAAGCCCGTTCATTTCGGGCATGGCGAGATCGAGGATGATGATGTCGGGACGGAGTTCCTGGGCCTTCACAATCCCCTCGCGGCCATTTTCCGCCTCCTCGCAAATGATCCATTCCGATTCGGTCAATGCCGCCCTCAAGAGGCGGCGTATCAGCGGGCTGTCGTCGACAATGAGAACTGATTTCACATAGGCCAGATTTCAAGGTGAGACAAATCTATGCTCTTTAGACGATTGTGCAATCGGGTGAACACTGTACGCTGGAGCACATAGACGTGTTCTCGTGCCGATCTTCGTCAGATACGGTGGAATGGCGCATGGCAACGCAGTTGATACATGCAACATCCAATGATCGGAGTAACCGTTCAATGCCAGACGACGATCAGATTGAGGTGCTTCGTTCACTCTTTACCCACGCCTACGAAAAGTGTCCGTCGTTTCTCTTGAGGCTAGTTCAAGCTGTTAAAGATTCCGTCGACTCACGCGCCCCGAACAAACCCATCATACAAAGTCTCAACATTATCGAAAAGTAATTGGGCTAGGATTCGAGTCGGGTTGGGCCTTGCTACTCCAGTCTCGATTCGGTCGTTGTTCAGGCGGCGGACGCTAACAATCACAAGCATAGCTTGCTAAATGTTTGATCGTAGTCGGCTACTACATCATTATGTCGAAGGATCGTTCTAGCCTTTAGGAGTTATCACCGAGGAAACCTGCAATCGCTTTGGTTCAATTCCCTGCAGGCGTCCTCCGCCAAGTGCAGGTCTCTCACCCCAAGCTGAAACATGGCGATCGCTGCCCGGAGTGCGGGAGAGGCAATGTCTACGAGCAGAAAGAGCCCAAGCTATTGGTGCGGATCATCGGGCAGGCGCCGCTGGCGGCCACGGTCTATTCGCTGGAACGACTGCGCTGCGGAGCCTGCGGGCAGATCTTTACGGCGCCAGAACCGGAAGGAGTAGGGCCAGAGAAGTACGACGAGACCGCGGCCGCGATGATCGCACAACTCAAGTATGGCAGCGGCACGCCGTTTTATCGATTGGAACAACTGGAACGGCATCTGGGGATACCGTTGCCGGCGGCGACACAATGGGAGATCGTCGAAGAAGCGGCGGAGGTCATCAAACCGGCGCGCGACGAGTTAGTCCGGCAGGCGGCGCAGGGAGCCAGTCTGGCCGGTTTTGAAAGAGCCAGGAAGGCTGGCGGGCGATGGCGGTGCACACTAATGCGTCGGCCGCCGTCGGAGACAAGCAGTCACGATTTTCGAGTTTGTTTCCTACCCGCGTCGATGGTTAGTTCATGGGCGCTTCTCCCGCGCCGTCCACTCCAGGCGCGTCAGGGGAACAACTCCCGCCGTAAACAACAATCCCACCACAACCAACACAACCTTCAGCGCCCGTTCTCGCCACATGGTACCCTCCCTCTCAAGAACTTCGTTTCAAACTGATCACGCATAGCTCCGCGTCATTCCTTGCTACTTGGAATGGGCGTCTCATCCCGTGCTCTGCTACTAGCCAGAACTGGTTTCCGATACGTCCGTCACCGATTGGAGTGCGACGTGGCTTCCCCGTCTTCCGTCCTTTCGTTTCGAGCAATGCATATCCGGGCGACGGCACACCCACCGCGAGCACGAGCTTGATCGGCGGGTTCAGCAGGTACTTCTGAAGCGTGTGGACAATACGATGCTTCATTTTGTAATTGAACTCCGTTCGGTTAAAGATAACCTATGCTCACCGACGCTCCTCCGCGCAAGGCGAACCGGGCGGGATTTCTTGAGAGTGACCGGATCAAGACTCTCGATCTGCCATCGGACGGACATTTGCAGGAGATTGCCGTGCGTCTCGAATCTGCAATGAAGTCGGACAAGATTCGAGATGTCCGGAGCGCCTGCACCGAGTTTCTCACCACCGCTTCAAAGTTCCATGGAGTCACAACCTGTGGCGTCCGGGTACTCGCGGCGAGACCTCTACGCACCCGTGAGCGTGGGACGTTCGAACTCTTCGGCGACTACTCCCCCGACTCGATGCTGATCCGCGTCTGGATGCGGACGGCAGTGCGAAAGGAAGTCACGTCCTTCGGGACATTTCTGAGCACCCTGTGCCACGAGTTCTCCCACCATCTCGACTTCAAGAAGTTCGGCTTTGCTGACTCGTGGCACACGCGGGGCTTCTACGAAAGGGCGGGCGTGCTCTATCACTACGCGGGGGGGACGCCGCTGAAGAAGCTCGTCTGGGTGCCGATGGCTGGCGGGCGGTGGCGCATAGACTGGCAAAGGACGAATCGGGGTGGCTGATCGGTGAGCGTGATCCATCTCCGATGCCATTGCTGCTACACATCCTTTAGTTGCTCCTCCGTCATCCCGAAGTAGTGCCCCAGTTCGTGAATGAGCGTCTGGCGGATTTGGTGGCGGACTTCTGCCTCGCTCGAGCAGACCGCTTCGATATTCTTTTGATAAAGCACGATGTGGGCTGGACCTGCTGGTAAGTCAAAGACGCTCTTCTTGGTGGCTGGCACTCCGTGAAAGATGCCTAGCAGCAATTGCCTTTGCACACCCGGCTGGGATCGGGACTGTTTCGGCGGAAAATCCTCTACGAGAATGGCAACATTCTGGATGCGGCTGCGAAATTCTTCGGGCAGCGAGTCTAGCGACTCCTCAACAACCTTGATGAAATGTTCGCGCTTCATCCTTCATCCATTGACACAAAAGAGGGAACGTTCACTCGGAGTAGCCGTCATCGTTATCATCATTCTCCTCATCTTCGCTGTCACCTTCGTCTTTCTTTTCCTCTTCTTCTTCGTCTTCCTCCTCGTCTGGTTCTTCTCGAAAGCGGACAGGATCATAGAGGTGTGCGTCGAGATATTCTGGACGTATTCTGCTCATGGCTCAATAGTACGCCGCGCCATTTCGCCCGAAACGCATTGAGCGGCGAATATCATGCAGACGCCGGGGGTAGACTATCGGGTATGCGTAAGCGCGTTTTCACGCCAACTCCGCTCGGTACCCGACCTCGTGACGAAGGCTGGCTAGACCTCGACCGTGCCGCCTCGGTTGAGGTCACATCGGAAGAGAAGGATTACGAAATCGACTCTGCGCTGGTGTCAGGAGAAACGCGAGGTTGGCGTGCAGCTAACACGGGAACTCAAACGATCCGGCTACTCTTCGATCAGCCGCAAAAGCTCAGACGCATCTCGCTCGTTTTCGAGGAAACCGACATAGCGCGTACCCAAGAGTTTGTCTTGCGATGGTCTGCGGATGGCGGTCGCTCATTTCGAGAAATTGTGCGCCAGCAGTGGAATTTCAGTCCTCCTGACACCACACACGAGGTCGAGGATTATCACGTTGAACTTTCCGATGTCACCGTTCTTGAATTGGTCATCGTGCCTGACATCAGTCGAGGAGCGGCTCGCGCCTCGCTCAAGAGTCTGCGCGTGTCTTGACTCTGGTGCTAGAAAGCTACGAAATAAAGCAAGGATCGAATGTTGCGCCAGATTGCCGAATTCGTTGCGGTCCTGTCGTGCAGCCTGTTCACAGGAGCCTCCGTCTACATCAACCTTGTCGAACATCCGGCGAGGATGCAGTGCGGAGTGGAAATAGCTGCTACTGAATTTGCACCAAGTTATCGTCGAGCCACAGTCATGCAGGCGACTTGCGCAGCCTTCGGTCTCCTGTCCTCCATCGCAGCTTGGCTCTCCGGAGCGACATTCTCATGGCTTGTAGGCGGGGTGCTCTTGGGATCAGTCATCCCGTTCACATTGATCGTGATCCTGCCAACCAACAAGCGGCTGCTGAGCCCCACATTGGATCGGCGCTCAGCCGAAGCGGAGCGTCTGCTCACACGATGGGGCAGGCTGCACGCCGTGAGGAGCGTGCTCAGTGGATTGGCTTTGCTGCTTTTCCTCTACTTGCTGATCCTTCGCAAGGCTACATGAGCGTTTACTGTGCGAAAATCCTTAGCGGAAAGAACATGAACCCGCCATTCCGCTCCAAACAAGAAGTCGTCATAAATGCGCCATTGGAAACGGTGTGGGAATTTGGCATGGACATAACGAGGATTCCAGCGTTCCACCCTCGCGTAGTCAAAGTGGAACTACTCTCAGGTAAGGCTCGTCGCGAAGCCTGCCAGATCATCCTTGGCGATTGTCCGCTGCTTTGCTCGTATCGAATTCGAGTTTGGTGTCCGCTGTAGCACCGAAGCCGAACGCTACATAGCCCAAGGCGTCCGTCACCAAGTGGATATAAGTGAAGAACTTCGTTCCTTCGTACCCCGGGATTCGAGGGAGCCAAATAATCTCACCCGATTCGGTTAGCTCCTGAATGGCTTCCAACAACTTCTCGCGTGCTGCCGATGCTTTTGCGATGTTTACCCCCTGCATGTTGATTCTCCTACCCGCATTCTGCGGCTACTGACCCTGCCATTGCTGGTCAGGGCTTACTTCTTTCTATCTATTACTCACTTTCAGAGTTTTTGCTGCGCCGAGGAGGTCATCCCCAACGAACGCCATGAACGGCGTTTCGGCTTCTTCTTCCTAATACTCGACTCCGTCTGGTTCCGACAGATCGGTGCTCTCCCCAGTCGTTCCTTCCCAACGCCCGACGCTGTTCCACTCCTCCGACTCGCGAGGCAAGTCTTCTTCCTCTTCTTTGCTGTTCCAGTTGGGGTCTGACACCACGTTGGGCGGCAGACCAATGCTCGTGCGGAATTGTTTGCACTTCACATGCAACTCGATAGGCAGTCGCGGTCCCAGCTTCTCGACCTGATCCAAGAGATGGACCAGCATGCTGCGATAGTCCAGTCCGTCGCCGGATCGTTTGATGGGCGGAGGGTCTGGATCGGCAAGCGAAGGCTTGACTCGGCGCTCGGCATATTCGGTGAGCTTTTCTGGCGTCGGAGCGTTCTGCTCGAACTCGGCTATCGCCTCGTCTAGGTTTCCTCCCTGCCTGACTGCTTTTACGATCCCGTGGGCACTGGATGCTGCGTCGAGGAGCTTTGCTTCTAGGGGTGTGAGATGGGGAGGTGTCGGCTCTTTGTGCTTCGAGCACGACGTCGAGTGACCAGCCGTCCTCTGACACTCAGCACAGTTGCGCTTTCGCTTTGCCCGAGAGCTCTGCGATCTTGTACTGGACGGCTCGGAGGGTGCGTTCGAAGTTGAATTCCTTCTGGAACCAGTCGTAGTACCTAGTCCATGTGACCTTAACGCCCGCCTCTCGCCGCATCTTTTCCTTGCCGCGCTGGGAAAGGATGGCTCGTACCTTAGCCAATGCGATGATCACATCTGCCTGATTGTCGCTTGCGGTTTTGGCTTTGCCTTTGACGTCATTGTCGGCTTCCTCGAACGCCGCTCTCAGTTCCTTAGCGTCTTTGTAGTCGGGAGCTTGGTACTGTACGCTCTCGATCTTCTCTATCGCCGAGACTAAGGCTGCCGTGTTCTTTGGGACTCGCGAACCACGGTTCGCGAGTTCGGCGTCTGTCGCTGAGGGACCGCCAGCCCGGCGCGTGTCAACAACTTTGAGACACATGATCCCGGAATTTACTGAGGTTTAATTTCTAAGTTGAGCGGTTTGTTGATCCAGACCTCCGTCGGAAGCGCAGGTTGTTTTGGAGCTTGGCGCACGAAGCGCTCGGGGTGAAGTTGATAGGCGACATCGAGCACTTGTTGACGCTGTTGCAAGATGGGGCCGGTTTGCTGGTAGTGCACCATGGCCGGCGTGAGCAATGCCAAGCCCGAGTGGTAATGTTCTTCGTTGTACCAACGAAAAAATCCTTGCGCGAAAGCGCGACTGTCCTGAATGCAGCCGAAGCGGTCGGGAAACTCGGGACGATATTTCATGGTGCGGAACTGACTCTCCGAGTACGGGTTGTCATCGGAAACGTGAGGACGGCTATGGGTCTTGGTCACTCCCAAGTCGGCCAGGAGGAAAGCAACCGGCTTGGAGCTCATCGAGGTGCCGCGATCGGCATGCAGGGTGAGCTGACCGGGGAGGATGCGTTGTTTGGTGCAACTGTCCTGGATGAGCCGCTTCGCCAGTTCGGCACTTTCGCGCATGGCAACCATCCAGCCGGTGACGTAGCGACTGAACACATCGAGAATCACGTAGAGGTAGAAGTACGTCCATTTCGCCGGACCTAAAAGTTTGGTGATGTCCCAACTCCAAAGTTGATTGGGAGCCGTGGCCAGCAGCTCGGGCTTGCGATAGGGGGGATGGGTCAGATGGTCGCGGCGTTCGCGGGATTCTCCCTGAGCTGCCAGCAGGCGGTACATGGTGCGGATGGAGCAGTGATACTGCCCTTCATCGAGCAAGGTGGCATAGACGGCGGCGGGCGAGCGATCCTGAAAGCGTTCGTGGTGGAGATACGCCAGGATGGTTTCGCGTTCCGCCGCCGCCAAGGCGCGTACCGAACTTGGCCGCGGAGCGGTCCGAATCCGGGAGGGACCAGAACGTCGATCCCGGTAGTAGGAGCCGCGAGGTACCCACAGGGCAAGACAAGCGGCGCGGGTGCCGACTGCGGTAGCGAGTTCGGTGACGGCGGCCATCAAGACTCCTTCTCCAGATCTTCGTCCGGAAGCGGATGACCCAACAGCGCGGCCACTTTTTTTTGGACGTCGATGATGATATGGGCCTTGCGCAGCTCTTCGTTGAGGCGCGCATTCTTCCGCTGCAGCTTTTCCATTTCGTCGGCCAGGGGATGGCGCTTGGACTTGGGCCCGCGTTTCTGTGGAGTCAAGGCCTCCCGAATCCCCTGAGCTCGTTCTCGTCGCCAATTCACCAGCAGCGAGGAGTACAGACCTTCGCGACGGAGAAGCGCGCCGATGCCGCCGCGGATGGCGGCAGCCGCCTCCGCTTCGCGCAGGATGCGCACTTTGTATTCCGCGGTGTAGCTACGCCGCTGGGGTCGGGCCACGACTTCGGGGTCCGGATGCGAGGCGGCCGGCAGGGCTTCGGCCGGGACTGGCGCTCCACTGCGCTGCGGCTCGCTACGCTCGCCTCCGCTTCGTTCCGCGCCAGCCCCGGCCCCTGAGAGAACACCAAGAGAATTCCTGTTCATCCTTATTCTTCTCTTCCTCGCCCTGCTCATTAATTACGACTACTGGAAGTGTCTCAGAGATATTGGCACGGAGGGTTTTTCAATGCCTCGTTCGCTGTGTTGCTGGCAAGAAGTCTGACGATTTTGTGTTCACACACGATGATGGAAGCCGAATTAAGGATTTCAGACAGGCATGGTGGAATGCGTGCGTTCGCGCAGGGCTAGGTCGGTTTGAATGTCGAGATTGCGGCTCGAACGTCTCCGAAGCGCGTAGATGCACAACGTGCGAATCGAAGAAGAAAGCAAAGTACATTGGGCTGAAGTTTCACGACCTGCGCCGAACGGGCATTCGCAACATGTCGAGAAAGGGAATTCCAGAGAAGGTTGGGATGCTCATCAGCGGTCACAAGACCGACAGCGTCTACCGTCGATATAACATCGTGGATATGGAAGTTCTCAAGACGGCGACGACCAAAATCGAAGAGCACCAACGCGAGATCGTCCAAGCCGAGAACAACCATAGAACAGCCATAGTCGGCACCAAAGAAGGCGCGGATGACAAAACCGACCCAGCGAATTAAGCTTTAGTCTCAAGCACTTCCCATCCTAGCCGGGATGGCGGAACTGGCAGACGCAGCGGACTCAAAACGGATGCTACTCATCTCTTAAGTATAAGTAAATAAACAAGATAATGGCGTGACGGCAGACGTAGCGGATTTTTGAAGCTTAAGTACTTGGGAAGACTGGCGATCCATAACTACACAGTTTCGGTGACTCTGAAATGGAGCCGTCTCCGGTACGACACCAGCCGGGAAGATATAGAGAATTAATGTACTTGCCTTCTGGCCCACTTCGGCCCTCTCTGCGGTAATCCGTGGCACACAGTATATAAGGTTATTTTGTTGTTAACGAGCATAAAACCTTGTATATTAGGCGAATGTTGCCCCTGTCCTTATTAGGTGAGCAGATCGCCACCAAGCGCAAAACGCTCGGCCTGACGCAGCCCATGCTTGCCAAAAAAGCCAGGGTCGGACTCTCCACGCTCGACGCCCTGGAGAACGGACGGCTGGGCGAACTCGGATATTCCAAGATCACAAATATTCTCACCGCGCTGGGGCTGGAGCTGAAGCTCCAGGAGGCAAGCGCGGGCCGGCCGACGCTGGAAGAACTCATGGAAGAGGGACGGGATGATCAAAGTCTGGACCGACGCCGCTGAGGCGGGACTACTCGATCGTCACGGCGAGCGCGGCAGCACGTTTGCTTACCTTCCCGGCGCTCCGCCCACGCGCGCGGTCTCGGTGACGATGCCGTTGAGGCTTGAGTCGTGGAGCGTGCCCTTCGGCCTGCTTCCGGTTTTCGAGATGAACCTGCCCGAAGGCGTCCTGCGGGAGCGGCTCCGCCTTGCCTTTGCGAAAGCCACCGGCACCTTCGACGAATTCGACCTGCTGTCCATTGTCGGCCGCTCGCAGGTCGGCCGCATCCGCTACACCGGCGACAAGGAACACCTGCACGAGGACGTGCCCTTCCAGTCGGTGGACGAGATTCTCGAACGCAGACGCGGCGGCGACCTGTTCCGCTATCTGCTGGAGAAATTCGCGTCGTTCTCCGGGATCAGCGGCGTGCAGCCCAAAATCCTGGTGCGCGACGAAAAAGCTTTCGCCGAGATGGAGCATACGGGACACCGCCTCTCGCAAAGCTACAAAGGCGCGACCCACATCGTGAAGCTGTGGGAGCCCAACGAATATCCGCAACTGGCGGCCAACGAGTATTTCTGCCTCACCGTGGCGCGCAAATACGGACTCGACGTGCCCCCTTACCGCCTGGCCGAGGACGGCATGGCGCTGGTCATCGACCGTTTCGATCTGCGCATGGACGGGACCTATCGCGGATTTGAGGATTTCTGCGTGCTGAACGGCCGCAGGACCGACGAAAAATATCGCGGCAGCTACGAGACCTCGGTCATGAAGCGATTCGGGCAGTTTGCAAACTCGACGCATGTGGGCGAGGACATGGAAAAGCTGTTCGTCCTGATTGCCCTGAATTGCGCGCTTCGCAATGGCGACGCGCATCTGAAGAACTTCGGGATTGTTTATGACGATGTTCAGGGCGAAGCGAGGCTCGCACCCGTCTATGATCTTGTGACCACCTCCGTCTATCTGCCGAAGGACAGCATGGCGCTGACCCTGAACGGCACGACGAAATGGGCGAGCGCGAAGGAATTGCAGCGACTGGGCGAGACGCGGATGGGAGCCACTCCTGCCCGCGTCCGGCAGATACTCGAACGCATAGAAGCTGCGATTGCGGACACCTCAAAGGAACTGCACGCCTACATTAAAGCGCACGCGGAATTCATTGAGATAGGCAATCGCATGCTCCAGCAATGGGAGCAAGGTGTCGCGCTTTCGCTTAAGGCGGCCTGAGCAAATTGCTGCAGCGCAGAAGCAGTTCGGCAAGAATGCCAGACCTGATGATGATGATAATGTTTGGGCATGACAAGGCGCGTTCCTTTGCCTGAGCCCGTCGCCCGGATTTATAAGGCTGCCGCTGAGCTTGAGGCCCTTTATCCGGGCAGAAAGTTTACGCCCGACGGCCACTTGGTCGGCTCCATCGGAGAAGTGATTGCTGCAGAAGCTTTGGGCCTGACTTTCTACCCGATGTCCAAGCCAGGACACGACGCGTTCGACGCGAATGGGGACGTTCAGATAAAGCTAACCGCGGGGAAAAGCATCGCAATGTACGCATGTTGCGTTCGCCTCGTTGTTGCTCCGGGTCGTATCGCCGAAAGAGGCTGAGATCGTTTACGACGGGGCCGGTCAACCCGCTTGGGACGCGGCCGGTGCGATGCAGAAATTGCTGCGGCATCCTTCACGGATTAGAGAAATCGATTTCAATCATCGACCGTCCCGTGGTTCCCATGTGGTTGTTGCATGGTCTAGAGATCGAGCATGATCCATGTTGGAGCGTGGTCGCTCGCGTTTTCCTGCCCACGCGCCCATCGGTCTACACCGCCGTCCACGAGCAGGACCGACAAATTCGGCGAGAGCAGAAAGTGATCGAGTCGCATGCCTTTGTCCTTCTGCCACCGTTCAAATTTGTAATCCCAGAGGGTCCAGAGCGGTCGGTCCGGATGTAGCTTCCGCATGGCGTCAGTCCAGCCTTGAGCCAGCGAACGCGCAAAGGCCTGTCGGCTCTCGGGTTGGACTAACGCGTTGTTATCCAACGATCGAGTCGGATAGATGTCCTGCGCTGTCGGCACGACGTTGTAGTCACCGGCCAAAACCACGGGGGCTCCACTCGCCATGAGTTCGGCGGCGTGGGCAATGAGGCGCTCCAACCAGGCCAGCTTGTAATTGAATTTCGGTCCGGGCTGCGGGTTCCCATTGGGGAGGTAGATGGAAGTGATCAGGACTCCCTGAACAGCCGCTTCAATGTAGCGAGCTCGATGATCTTCAGGATTTCCCGGCAAGCTTGTACAGGTCAGCACGGGAACGTGGTTTCGCGCGAGAATGGCCACGCCGTTCCAGGAGCGCTCCCCTTGCCAGACCGCCTCGTAACCGAGAGTCCGAAGGGCATTCACGGGAAAGGCTTCCTGCTCTGCCTTGAGCTCTTGGAGACTCACCACGTCCGGTTCAGCTTTCGCTAACCAAGCCAGGAGGTTATCGAGCCGCTTATTGATGTTGTTAATGTTGAAGGTCGCGACTCTCACCAAGTCCCCTTCCGTGCCTGTGCTTCTGGGCGCTCCCAAAAGGGAGCAACCGACTTCGTTGTTCGGGCTCGCATTATTTTACCGGTGGGAAGAAATGGAAAAAACCGAACCAAAACGCTAGCCTATACCCATTGGAAAAACTACGAGATGCGAAAAGGGTTTACGAGAAAACCAAAACAGGACGAGCCCGCTACGCGAGTCTGCCTAAGATCGCCAAAGAAGCTGACGCCGTAGCGCAGGAACTCATAGAAGCACGAAGAAGCAGAAGAAATAATGGCAGACACAAATTCCGACGCCGACATCGTAGTGAACGAAGGTGTAAATAGAACTGTGTAAACGGTCATGGGAAAGTTGAGAATAGGAGACCCATGACCATCGACCCGAAGTTAATCGACCAACTGCTGACCAACTACAAGAAGCCCGAGGATATCATCGGGGAGAACGGTTTGCTCAAGGAACTGACCAAAGCCATACTGGAGCGAGCCTTGGCCGCCGAGATGACCGATCATCTGGGCTATGAGAAGCACGATCCGGCGGGCCACCACCGGGGCAACACCCGCAACGGGAAAAGCCCGAAGACGTTGAAGGGTGAGTTCGGCGAGCTGGAGTTGGAAACTCCGCGCGACCGCAAGGCGACGTTCGATCCCAAGATTGTGGCCAAGGGCCAGACGCACTGGACGGGCTTTGATGACAAGATCATCTCGATGTACGCGCGGGGGATGACGACGCGGGAGATCCAGGGCCACCTGGAAGAGATGTACAACATCGAAGTCTCGCCGACGCTGATTTCCAACGTGACCGATGCGGTGATCGAGGAAGTGAAGCAGTGGCAAGGGCGGCCGCTGGAAGAGCTCTATCCCATCGTGTATCTGGACGCGCTGATGGTGAAGGTGCGCGATGGAGGCCACGTCCAGAACAAGGCGATCTATGTGGTGCTGGGGGTGAACCTGGAGGGCGAGAAGGAAGTGCTGGGTCTGTGGGTGGCGGGGCAAGAAGGAGCAAAGTTCTGGCTGCAAGTGCTCACGGAGTTACAGAATCGCGGGGTGAAGGATATTTTCATTGCCTGCGTGGATGGGCTGAAGGGATTTCCGGAAGCGATCGAGGCGGTATATCCGCGGACCGAAGTGCAGCTCTGCATCGTGCATCTGGTGCGGGCTTCGCTGAACTACGTGCCCTGGAAAGCACGCAAGCCGGTGGCAGCGGATCTGCAGTCGATCTATCGCGCAGCCACCGCGGCTGAGGCTGAGCAGCACCTCCAGGAACTGGAAGGCAAATGGAAAGCCTACCCCAGTGTGAGCCAGGTGTGGCGGCGGAACTGGGCGCGCATCACGCCATTTTTCAATTACCCGCCGGACATCCGCCGCGCGATCTACACCACCAACAGCGTGGAATCGCTGAACCGGTCGCTGCGCAAGATCATCAAAACTCGCGGCGGATTCCCAAACGAAGAGGCGGCGCTGAAGTGACCGAAAACGGTCACGTTTCTGGTCACGGTGACACCCTTGTCGGGCAAGTTGCAAAGCCAGAAAGCATCAATTAAGCTTGATTTCTCTTCAGGTTACGACCTAAGCCGGGATGGCGGAACTGGCAGACGCAGCGGACTCAAAATCCGCCGGGCTTCGGCCCTTGGGGGTTCGACTCCCCCTCCCGGCACCAGAGCTTTTCTCTCTCCTGTGCAAGTGCAAGCCGTTACCGAGTCCCCCTCTGTGCACCTTTGTGCCAGAAGAACAGCAAATTACGGTCGCTTTGACGTCCTTCCCTGGTACTTTGCACGAGATTCAAGATCGTGCGGGCAACGCGACATCGATGGAGCCTCGGAGAATCTGGCAAGAACTTTAGCGAAATAGGCAAACTACCGAAGATTCCGCAATCTACACTTTCGTATCGGCGGACCTGCCGGATTCGCACTTTCATTGGCATGGCAGGCGCTCAACATCGCGCAGGGTGGCGACGCGACCTTGTTGGGTGATCAAACGATTGATTCACTGGCTGCACAAGAGCCGCGAAGGAGAAACTATGCAGAATCGCAAACTTGGAAGCAACAACTTGGAAGTTTCGGCCCTCGGCTCGGAGCGGTCGCGGTCGAACTTTCTTCCGAAGATCTCCGTGAGATTGAGAGCGCCGCCTCAAAGATCACGGTGCAAGGGGCCAGGTACCCGGAAGCCATTGAGCGAATGACCGGCCGCTGAGCGGCAGGCTCATGTAGAATTCGTGGCAATTTTCGCATCAGCCAACGGGTGGATATGTTGGACGCACCAGACAAACGCCTGCTTGAAGCTCTGCTGGACTCATGGGAGCGGAACAACACCATCCTGGTCAACCTGCTTCGCGCCCTCCCGGAAGGCGGACTGGAGGCGAGGCCAATGGACAACAGCCCATCCGTTGCGGAGCTGTTCATGCACATCCACTATGTAAGGCTTGTGTTCGTCTCCGAGGACGCCCCCGAGTTCGCGAGAGACCTGCCCAAGGCAGAGTGGAGGGCCGAGCGCGACCGCGAGCGCATCGCGGCCATGCTGAACGACAGTGCCGAGGCGGTGCGGGAAGCGGTAAAGGGCAGGGTGGAGGCAGGCCGCGACATGGACCTTCACTACGACCACCCAATCCTCTTTCTTCAACACATGGTCTGGCACGAGGGCTACCATCACGGTCAGATCAAGCTGGTCCTCAAGTTAACGGGCCGCCCCATGACGAATGACGAAGCCGGGCCGGTCACGTGGCGCGTCTGGATGAACAAGGCGTCGAACTGAGCCGTGTCGGTCGTTTCACAAACACGTTTAGTCGACGAGAAAGACCCGACCAAGACGGAAACACGAGTGACCAAGAGCCGAACATGAAAAAAATACTTTCGCTCTGCGTAGTGTCTTTGCTCCTCGGTGCGACGACCACGACGCTGTCCAGCAGCCAGGATCGCGGTCGCAATGAAAGCGCCCAAGACCGGTTTATCGGGGTGTGGCGTCTGGCATGGCTCGAAGAGGAAGGGGCAGACGGAAGAATTCACAGGGCTGACTGTACCGGGCTGCTGGTCTACACGCGCGACGGCCACATGTCGGTCCAGGTGATGTATCGAAACCCGCAGGCCAACTCGCAAGCAGCGACCAACGCTGCGCCGGTGCAATATGCGCAGGGCGGCTACGAGGCCTCCTTTGGCACATATGACATTGACGAACGCGCTCACCACTTCACCTTTCACGTTGAAGGCGCACTGGTTCGGACCCTTGTCGGCAAAGACCTGACACGCGTATTTGAATTTTCCGGCAAACAGCTCATCGTGAAGTCGTCGAACCCGGATGAACACTGGAGAGTCGCTTGGGAACATTCCTAGGCTGCTCTCCGCAAGTCATTGGACGCATAGCCTTGTGCAAAGGATGAGAAACCATGCAAAAACGCAAACTTGGGAAAAGCAATCTGGAAGTATCAGCCATTGGGCTGGGCTGCATGGGGCTGAGCTTTGGGTACGGGCCAGCCACCGAGAAGCAGCAGGCAATTTCGTTGATCCGGGCCGCCTTTGAACGTGGCGTTACGTTTTTCGACACCGCGGAGGCATACGGACCCTACATCAACGAAGAGGTTGTCGGCGAAGCACTCTATCCGCTACGCCCACAGGCGGTCATTGCCACCAAGTTCGGCTTCACTTTCGGCGCGGAAGATAAGATTTCAGGTTTGAATAGCAAGCCAGCGCATATCCGCGAATACGTGGAGAGTGCTTTGAAACGTCTCCGAACGGATGTGATCGACCTTCTCTATCAGCACCGCGTCGATCCAGACGTTCCGATCGAGGATGTGGCGGGCGCGGTCAAGGACCTCATTGCTCAAGGCAAGGTGAGGCATTTTGGTCTTTCGGAGGCGGGAATCCAGACCATTCGTCGTGCGCACAAAGTTCAGCCGGTCACCGCGCTGCAGAGTGAATATTCACTTTGGTGGAGGGAGCCTGAAGCGGAGGTGATTCCGACGTTGGAAGAACTCGGGATCGGCCTTGTGCCATTTAGTCCCCTGGGCAAGGGCTTTCTCACGGGCAAGATCAGTGGAGATACGCAGTTCGATAAGAGCGATTTTCGCAACATTGTCCCTCGCTTCACGCCCGAGAACCGAAAGGCAAATCAGGGCGTCGTGGATCTGATCGGCAGCTTCGCCCAGCAGAAGAAGGCGACGCCAGCTCAGATCGCGCTTGCCTGGCTGCTTGCGCAGAAGCCCTGGATCGTCCCCATTCCGGGTACGACGAAGCTACATCGGCTGGAAGAGAACCTCGGAGCAGTGAGCGTAGAACTCTCGCCCGACGATCTTCGGCAACTGGAAGCGGCTGCCGCGAAAATCCCGCTTCAAGGCGCCCGGTATCCCGAAGAGCTGCAGAAATTGGTGGGCCGCTGAACAACCGCGTTTGGATTGAAAGCGTTCAGAAAATTGCTTATGTTTTAGCCATGAAGCGCTGAATCGGGAGGACGAGATGAACCTGCTCGTCGCAATGGTCACCGCGTTTTCTTTATCATTCGCTTCGCAGGCCAGCTTCGCTCAAGCGGGAAGCCCACCAGCCCCTGCCGCCCCCGAAGCTGGGTCCATGCAAAGCTCGCAGATGATCCAAGTAGTGCGAGGCGTCTCGCAGCCTTCTGCTGAGGGACCAGCGGAGCACTTCACCGGTTCCGCGCGCATTGATCTTACCTTTAGGAACAACCTGCCCTCGCACACGGCCGGCGGCCGCGTTACATTCGAACCTGGGGCTCGCACAGCATGGCACAGCCATCCTCTGGGTCAAACTTTGATCGTCACGTCTGGCAGGGGTTGGGTTCAGCAATGGGGCGGTCAAGTTGCGGAAATTCGGGAGGGTGATGTGGTTTGGATTCCGCCGAACGTCAAGCATTGGCATGGAGCTACCCCGAGCACGAGCATGACCCACATCGGGATTCAGGAAAGTCTCAATGGCAAGACCGTCGAATGGATGGAAAAGGTGAGCGACGAACAGTACAGGAATTCTCAGACCACATCGGGAGGAGTTATGGGCAGTACTAAAGAGCCTTCTGCAGCGCAGAAACTGTTCGGTGACTTCGATCCCAAGCTGGCTGAATTAACAGACAACGTGCTGTTCGGCGATGTCTGGGAGCGGCCGGGGCTCTCGAAGCGAGATCGCAGTCTCATCACCGTTGCCGCCCTAATTGCTTTAAATCGTCCGGAACAGCTGCGACATCACCTGCAACGGGCGCGGGAGAATGGCGTAACCAAGGATGAAGTGGTCGAGGTAATTACGCATCTGGCCTTCTACTCAGGGTGGCCTAACGCTGTAAGTGCCATCGCAATCGCCAGAGAGGTATTTCAGTGAGGACATGGCAAGATCGCGCGCAATCGTGGCGCAACGAAGCTTGTATGGAGGATCGATACTCTCGTGAGCAATGACATCGCAAAATCGTGGTCACTGCGATTCCAGCCGAATCGTTCGCACAGGCGGTTGCCTATGCAATGGGCCGGCCAGAAGAGGTAGACATCAACGCGATCCTGTTCCGGCCTACTCACCAGGAACTCTAGGGACAAGGAGTGCACATGCCAGCGCCGAACAATGCTATGAAAGACCGCCTCTCCCGTTATCGTGAAATTGACCTCAGCGTGACCGGCAGAAAGTCAGGACGGACCATCTCACAGCCGGTCTGGTTCGTGTTGGAGAATGACAAGGTTTACCTCCTGCCGGTGCGGGGCTCGGATACACAGTGGTATAAGAACGTGCTCAAAGACCCGTCCATTCGGATCGACGCGCGTGACTCAGACTCCAAATTTCAAGCCGTTCCTATTACGGACAAAACCGAAGTTTCGTCTGTGGTTGAGAAGTTCCGCTCCAAGTATGGAGCCGGCGATGTGAAGAAGTACTATTCAAAGTTCGACGTTGCCGTTTTCGCTCAGATGCAATGAGCACGATCATGATTCACAAAAGGGAAATTCGCGAAGGCGTGAAGGTCGCCGGCAATGTAGTACCGCTGCGGCAGGCAGGTAACAAAGCGGATCCAGGTAAACCAGACACCGCCAAGCTGGCCCGCCTCATTGCCGCCTACGCCCCACACGACGGCAGTTTCGACCTGCGCATTCCTGGTTTGCACGCCAGCCGCTTTTCACGAGTCAACAAGGAGTGTGTGCATGCGCTCCGCGTGTCCTCGTTGTGCATCGTCCCGCAAGGAGCGAAGACCAGTCATCGTAGGAGACGAGGTGTATGAGTACGACGCGTCGCGCATGATCGTGTTCTCCGTTGCTCTGCCAGTCGCTGCCCAAGTCACGCGCGCCAGCCATTCCGAACCTTACCTCTCTCTAAGGCTGGATCTCGACCCGCGGAAGATTGCCGAGCTGGTCTTGAAGGTGTTTCCCCACGGCCTGCCCCCCGCTCAGGAGAGAAGCGCTGTTTACATCACTCCGGTTGACGCGAGCATCGTCAACGCCGCGACGAGATTGATTGAGTGTCTGGGCCAGCCAGGAGACGTTGAACTGCTCGCCCCACTTGTGATGGATGAGATTCTGATCCGTCTGCTACGCAGCCCCATTGGCGTTCGCGTTGCTGAAATGGGCTTTGCAGAGTCCAGCGTGGACCGAGTTGCCAAGGCCATCTCCTGGCTGCGCGCTAATTTCTCTCAACCCATGAAAGTCGAAGACTTGGCCGAGATGGTGCACATGAGTGTTTCTTCTTTCCACGAGCACTTCAAGTCGGTCACGTCGATCGAGCCCACTGCACTATCAAAAGGTGCTGCGCCTCCAGGAGGCGAGACGTCTCATGTTGTCCACGATGATGGATGCGGGTACCGCGAGTCAGCACGTGGGCTATCTGAGCGCGTCGCAGTTCAGCCGAGAATACAGCCGCTACTTCGGGAGCGCGCCGACCCGGGACATCGCCAGATTGCGTCAAGATACCCGACTCTGGGTGTGACCCGATTCGAGGTGACCAGATGACTGCACTCGCGGCGTTGCCTACGGTTGTTTTCGGGATGCTCTTGACCAGATTGCGGACCTTTACAGGTTCGGTGCCCTTGTACTGCGCATGGAAGAGATGTCGGTGACGGTGATCACGATTGCTTCGCCGAGGAGCGTGTCGTCGCGCATCAGCACTTTGTCGCTTACCGGATCCCGAATTTCCCTGTCCAGCTGAATCCGTTAGAATCCATAGCGCGAATGCGGAGGCGATCCAACCTGCGAATCTCTCATGTCCGGACCATGCGTCGGAAGGCACTTTCCTCCGTTGTTTCCATTACCATTTCAACCAGAGGGGATTCATGACACTTCGGTGGATATGCGGTTCACTGCTCGCCGTAAGTCAGTTGATTTCGGCCCAGCCCGGGTTTGGACAGGCCACAGTTGTACCAACGCCGTCGCCGATCACAGGATACAGTGCACAAAGCGCGCCGCCTGAGGCCGATTGGGAGAAGAAATTTCAGAACGGTATTTCGCCGGAGAGTATTCGCGAGAATATGCTCCGCTTGAGCGCGCGTCCTCATCATGTTGGATCGCCGTACGACAAAGACAACGCCGAATGGATCCTGTCCAAATTCAAGGAGTGGGAGCTCGACGCCAAGATCGAAACCTACAATGTGTTATTTCCCACTCCGAAAGTTCGCCTGGTTGAAATGCTGCAACCGACCAGTTTTCAGGCCAAGATGCAGGAACCGGTGTTGCCGGTCGATCCCACCAGCGGTCAGACCGATGAGCAACTCCCTACTTACAATGCCTATTCGATCGATGGAGACGTCACGGCCGCGCTGGTGTACGTGAACTTCGGCAATCGCGAAGATTATGACCAACTCGACCGCCTGGGAATTTCGGTCAAAGGCGCAATCGTCATCTCCCGTTACGGAGACGGCTGGCGCGGCATCAAGCCTAAGGTCGCCGCTGAACACGGAGCGATCGGGTGCATCATCTATTCAGACCCGAAGGGCGACGGATATTACAAGGGTGACGACTATCCTTCCGGAGGCTGGCGGCCGCGAGAGGGAGTGCAACGCGGCAGCGTTATGGACACCGACTATCCTGGCGATCCGCTGACCCCTGGCGTGGCTGCGACCGCGGCCGCCAAGCGCCTCTCAATTAAAGAAGCGAAGACGATCACACGAATTCCAGTGCTGCCGATTTCCTACGCCGATGCGCTGCCGTTGCTCTCGGCTTTGAAGGGACCGGTCGCTCCCGATGGTTGGCGTGGCGCGCTGGCCATTCGTGTCAGCATCGGTCCGGGGCCGGCGCAGGTGCATCTCAAAGTTGCGTCGAACTGGGACATCAAACCGATCTACGATGTTATTGGCACATTGCGCGGTACGGATGGGGGCCAGCAGTGGGTGCCTCGCCGGGAATCATCACGACGCGTGGGTAAACGGCGCGGACGATCCGATCTCCGGCCAGGCGGCTATGCTGGAGGAAGCGCGCATGCTGGGCGAACTTCATCGCCAGGGATGGACTCCCAAGCGCACCATCATCTACTGCGCGTGGGATGGTGAAGAGCCCGGTCTGCTGGGATCGGTCGAGTGGGTGGAAGATCATTTGGACGAGCTGAAAGCGCACGCGGTTGCATACGTCAATTCCGACGGAAATGAGAGAGGATTTTTCTTTCCGGGCGGGACCCAGGACTTACAGACCTTCATAAGCGGAGTCGCTCGCGATATTCAGGACCCTGAAGCTCGACCACGTCAGTCTTTCTACGCTCGCATCTGTCAAGCATTGCCAAAGCCAAAGACGCGGAGGAGCGCAAAGACCTTCGCAAGCGCAGCGACCTGGTGGTCAAAGCCGTGGGGGACGGATCGGACTACACTGCTTTCCAGGACTTTGCCGGCATCTCGACTCTGAGTGTTGAGTTCGGCGACGAGGACGATGGCGACCAGTATCATTCGATCTACGACGATTTCTACTGGTACACGCACTTCGCCGACACGGATTTCTCCTACGGGCGCGCATTGGCACAAACCGCAGGCACGGCGTGCCTTGCGCCTGGCCGGTGCAGACCTGATCCCCTTGGATTACTCTCCCCAGGCCGAGGCCATCGCGAAATACGAGGCGGAGCTGGAGAAGTTGCTCAAGGACAAGCAGGACGAATTTACCGAACGCAATCTGGAATTGCAGGAAGGCGTCTTTAACGCGATCGCGGATCCCCGCAAGCCATCCGTGCCGCCTCCGGTCGAGACCGTGCCACCCTACATGAATTTTTCTCCCATGAAGAACGCGATTGAGCTGCTCAAGAAGAGTTCAGACCGCTATTCAAAAGCGCTGTCGGATTGGCATGCCAAGGGTTCGCCGGCCCTTTCTGAGCAGTCGCTGCAACAGGTGAATTCCGACTTGCTCAAGATCTCGCGTCTGTTCCTGAATGAGAAGGGATTGCCGGAGCGTCCCTGGTTCAAGAACCAGATTTACGCGCCCGGCGCCTACACGGGTTACGGAGCGAAGCCGATCGCCGCTGTACGTGAATATATGGACGCGAAGAAGTGGAAAGAAGCCGACGCCCAGATCCCTCAGGTAGCGCAGGTGATCGAGAGCGTCGCCGCCGGCATCAACAAGGCGGCCGACGATTTGCAACACGCGCAACCGCATTGAGGTTTTTGATGGAGGACGGGCCGTCCCGCCCGTCTGGCCGCGGACGCCCAGGTTCCACCAGGGGATATTGACTGATGATCGTCAACTTCGCCGAGCGGGCACATGACCACAACTGGGAACTGGATCCCGTCACGCGCTCCCTGCTCGATACCGATTTCTACAAGCTCCTGATGCTCCAGTTCATCTGGAAGCACTTTCCCAAAGACCCGCGCGCACGTTCACACTGATTCAATCGATCGCACGAGGTGCCCCTCGGCGACATCGTCGATGTGCGCGAGCTCCGCGGCGCAGCTCGAAGCCACCGTAAACTGCGCTTCCGATAAGTCGGAATTGATTTGGCTGCGGCAACACCTTCTACGGGCAACGCGGGATCTTTGAGCCGGCATTTCTGCAATGGCTCGAACACGAATTTCGACTTGTCGGATTTCGAGCTTTCGATCCACGGACGGCCAGATCTTGATCTTCGCTTCGAAGGCCTGTGGACCGAGACCACGATGTGGGAACTTTATTCCCTCTCGGCCATCGACGAATTGAAAACGCGCGCCAGCCTGAAGAAGCTGACCGAGCTCGAACTCGACATCCTGTACGCAAGGGCCAAAACACGCTGTGGGAAAAGATGGCCCGACTCCGCGGAGTCCCCGGCCTCACCGTGAGCGACTTCGGCACCCGCCGACGTCATAGCTTTCTCTGGCAGGAATATGTAGTCAAGGCAATGAGCGACGTGCTCGGGGAAAATTTCGTCGGCAGTTCGAACACGTATATGGCTTACACGCACGATCTGGAAGCGATTGGAACAAACGCGCATGAATTGCCGATGGCGCATGGCCGCGCTGGCAGACCGGATGAGGAACTGGAACATCCCAGTACCGCGTGCTCGAACTGTGGCAGAGACCTACCAGGGCGAGCTTCTGATCATGCTACCCGATACTTTTGGCACCACGCAGTTTCTTCAGAACGCGCCAGACTGGGTGGCAAATTGGACGGGACAGCGCATCGACAGCAAGGATCCTTTTCTGGCGGGCGATGAATACATCGCGTGGTTACGCCAACGCGGCCGTGATCCACGCACCAAACGGCTCATCGCTTCAGACGGACTCGATGTCGATTCCATCCTTGCTTTGCACGCGTATTTTGGCGGCGTGCACTTCGAACGGTTCCGACTCCAACTGATTCGCACAGCGTGGCCGACTTCGTCGAACGCGGAAAAATGGACGCCGGGACGCCGGATCACGTTTCAGCTCCGGCTGGGGTACGTATGCTCACCAATGACTTCCGCGACTGCGATCCGGCCGGCGACGAGCGGCTTCGATCCTGTCAGCCTGGTCTGCAAGTTGAGCGAGTTGACGGGCGGCCCGCGGTCAAGCTCTCCGATAACTACTCTAAGGCCTTGGGTCCGCCTTCCGAAATCGATCGCTATCGTCGGGTCTTTGGCACTGCCGGGGTCAGCAACGCTCCGGTGATCGCGTGAGCGACTCGCCAACAGCGGCACGGTACATCCCGAACCACGTAGGGGCAGATGTCCTCATCTGCCCGGTCGAGCGAAGCTCGACATTTTTTGGGCGGAAATAGAAAATAGCGGAGCTTCGCTCCGCCGGACAGATGAGGACATCTCTCCCTACGCGGTTCGTGCTTGCGCCCGCACGAGCGAGCGCGCTCGCGCCTACATCAATCTTTCTGTGCTACACTCCGACAGTTTTTTTCAAATCACATTTTTTGTGTCCAAGGGTCACAGGGATGAAGCTTCGGCCACTGGTTTTGCCTCTCGCGCTTCTATTCACTTTGTTTTTCTCCCCAACAATTTCTGGCGCGCAAGCGTCGCCCGCAATTTCCCGGCCCATTACCGTGGACGATTATTTTCAAGTGCGGGAGGTTGATGACCCGCAGATCAGTGCCGATGGCCAGTGGGTCGCTTACACGGTCAAGACTTCATCGTTGAAAGACGATGAGGACAAGACGCGCGTCTGGATGGTGGCGACGTGGGGCGGGGAAGCCGTGGCCATGACCTCCAAGGAAACTTCATCGGAGCATCCGCGCTGGAGCCCGGACGGAAGGTATCTCGCGTTTCTTTCGAAGCGCAATGAGGGCAGGACGTACGTCTGGTCGTTGAACCGCCTCGGTGGAGAGGCCCAGCCGCTGGTCAAGACCGCTCAGGACGTTAAAGATTTCGCCTGGTCGCCCGATGGCAAACACATTGTCCTGGTGCTGCAAGATCCGTCGCCGGAGGACCTGGAGGCAGCTGAGGAAAGGACTAAAGAAGAAAGTGAAGGCAAGGAGATAAAGGACAAGAATCCCAAAGCTCAACGTCCGTGGGTAATTGACCGCTACCTGTACAAGGAAGATGAAATTGGCTACCTGGGCGCGCTCGCACCCATTTTTATGTCTTCGATCTCGCAGGCAAGACGCTGACCCAGGTCACCTCCGGCGACTTCGATGATAAGCACCCGGCCTGGTCGCCCGACGGCAAGTATCTCGCCTTCAGCAGCAATCGCTCAACTCCCGACGCCGACCGCAACTACGACTCCAACATCTGGGTCGTAGCTGCCGACAACACCGACAAGGGCGCGCACCTGACGCAGGTCACGACGAATCCCGGATCCGACGATTCCCCGGCCTGGTCGCCTGACGGGAAGTGGATCGCCTATGTGACGCAGCTCGAACCCAAGCTCCTCGTCTACGCCACCAGCCACGTTGCGGTCTCTCCCGCTGCGGGCGGCGAGGCAAGAGTGCTCACGCTGAACTTCGACCGGGTCTCCAGCGAGCCGCGCTTCTCACCCGACGGCAAATTCATCTATTTCATCGCCGATGATGACGGCACCCAGAACCTCTGCCAGGTTCCCGTGGGTGGCGGCGCGATCACACGTCCGATCGGCGGCCGCA
>CAVRZO010000016.1:0-134582 GCA_963725615.1 Terriglobia bacterium
CGTCGGGAAGGAACTTCAAAGCGACGTGGCGACCGAGCTTCAGGTCTTCTGCCTGTACATCACGCCCATGCCCCCACCGCCGATCTTGCGAAGTATGCGGTAATGAGAAACCGTCTGCCCCACGGGTTGGGAGGGCGTGGACACTGGCGGGAATGTTACGGGAAAGTTCGGGGAGGGTCAATGGCGAACCGCCGCTCCGGTTTACCCAACCCTGCCTAACCAAACACAGCTCTCGGCGACAGCGTGCGACTCGGACAGCACTGAAGAATTCCCCAGAGTGAACTTTTTTTTGCCGCTCAAGATCAGCTACGAAGCCAAGTTCGACGGCAAAGATTATCCCGTCACTGGAGACCCGTTCTCAGATTCGGTGTCATACCAGCGTATAAACGCAAATACGCTAAAAGGCAAAACCAAGAAAGGCGGAAAAGTTGCAACTGATGCCACGATAGTCGTCTCGAAGGACGGCAAAATCACCACCGTGCGCTACACCGATTATTCGCAAGCGAAGCCTGCAGAGGGTACAGCCGTTTACGATAAGCAATGAAGGCATCAGCGACTGCGAAGGCGGACACCTCAACGTTTTTTGGCCAACCTCGGGGAGAGATAATATTGATTCGCATCTGCGGAATCTTGTGGCAACAATGAAGGGGTCATCCGGCGGGCCGCCTTAATGGCGTAGCCTAAACACCCAGTGCCGCCCGCAGCGTGTCATCCAGATTCGCTTGCTGCCCAGTGCACCAGCGCGAATAAAATCGCTCCGTGATCGTCACGCTGCTGTGGCCGAGAGCCTTGCTCACCGTCCTGATATCGACGCCGGACTTCAGGAGATTCGACTGCGTACGTGTGCCGGAAGTCGTGCGAACTGCCATCTATCCCTGCCTTCTTGAAGACTCTTCCGTAGAGTTTCTGGAAATATGACGGCGCGTCTTCAGGCGTCGTCGATCCAGACCAGAAGACAAATTGAGGGTTGCCGTTCTTCACTCGGATCAATTCCTCACCCAGCCACGCTGGTATGACGTTGTTGATTAGCGTCCCCGTCTTCTGCCGATCCGTCACAACCCGGAACTCGCCTTTCCCTTCCCGCTTCAATTCATCTTTCGACAAGCAGACCGCATCGACCAGACTCAGCCCGCTCCAGCGTTGCAATTGCATCAGAGCCTTGATGCGGGCCTTGTTGACAGGCGTCATCGTCGTCTCGTCTACACTCGATATAATCTTCTCGTATTCCGGCTGGCTGAATGCCCGGACATTCTGATCGCTCATCTTGACCTTGACGCCTTTCCAGCCAGTGGCCGGATTCGTCGAGATCATTCCCGAGGCCATGCAATATTTGAGGAAGTTCTTGACCTTCTCCTGCCTGCTGCGGCGGGCCTGTGGGGCTTTGACCGACCAGTCGCTCTGCCACGTCGTCAGGTGAGCAAGTGTCAAATCTTTGATGAACAGGACACCCTGACGATTACAGAAGTCGAGCAGGAGTCCAGCAATCTGCTCGTGACGGTAAACCGTGTCCGGGGACAAATTTTCGCTCCGCTTCGCATCGAGGAAGATATCAATCGCCTCTTTGACGCTCTTCGCCGGAGCGGCCCCAGTTGTCCGGCCATATCGGGCATCTTCATCCTGCTTCATGAGATGATTGGCGAGTCGGGTTGCACCTTCCCAAGTCGTCTCCTTCGATGACCAGCGTTTCTGCTTGCCGTCCTGATTCTTCTGAAACCAGACGCTGCAATGGCATCTCTTGTACTGCGGATCGTCCTTGTGTTCGCAGGCTTGCTTGTGGCGGCGGTAGAGTGTAATGGTCACAACGACTCCGGTTGATTTTGCTGGATTGAATGAGCGACGGACATGGAAAGATAGTACACCCGCAGCACACGAAAATCCACAGGCATGGATGTCATTGATAACACAGTATAGTTAAAATGGTGGCCAGGGACGGAGTTGAACCGCCGACGCCAGCCTTTTCAGGGCTGCGCTCTACCACCTGAGCTACCTGGCCACGTTCTGGCTCACAGCTTGTCTGCTGGCGCGGTGCGCCTCGTCTGGCAGGCCAGCGCCTGAATGGAGTTGTCCGTCAATTCGGGCAGTCAGACTCTGGAAGCGTGTGGAACAGGGAAGATTATAGCAACGGAGTTCAGTTCACTCAATGGCGGCCGCTTACTGGGTCGCCGCGTTGCTTCGCTCGCGCGGTCGCCATCTAGCTACTTCGCGGTGCAAAAGTAATCACGGTTGAGCAGTGATTTTGCGGTTTCAGATTCTCCGGTGCGTGCTACAAAGTGGCTTTCCGTGGATTTCAAGCCAGGAGGAAAGCACGTGATCCAAATGCGGCATCAACAGCCGAGTTTGTGGGAGGGTTTGTTCGCCGAGGAAGTCGCTGAACTGTGGGAACCGTGGATGCGGGTCGTGGATGAGTTGTTAGAAGACGAAGTCTTGGTGGATGTGGTGTACGAAGCACAAGGGGAACGGCATGAGCAGAGCCGGACACTGGGACGGAGGCAAACGCCGGCCGAGGTGGCGTTGCGCATGCTGCTGCTGAAGCATGTGCGCAACTGGAGTTATGAAACGTTGGAGCGGGAAGTGCGGGCCAATGTGGTGTATCGCAGTTTCTGCCGGATCGGGACGGAGAAGGTGCCGGACGCGAAAACGCTGGTCCGCATGGGACAAGCGATCGGCGCGGACACGGTGCGCGAGTTGCATGATCGGATCGTGGCGCTGGCACGGCAACGAGGGGTGATCCGTGGGCGGAAGATGCGGGTGGATACGACGGTGGTGGAGAGCAATATCCACTACCCGACCGACAGCGGCTCTGTTGGACGATGGGGCGCGGGTGCTGACGCGGATGATGAAGAAGATCGAGGGCAAGGTGGGCGGGCTGAAACGGAAAGTGCGCGACCGGAAACGCAGTGTGCAGAAGCGGGTGATCGCCATCGCGCATGCCTTGCGTCATAAAGGAGAAGAAGGGGAGTTGCGGCGGCAGCGCGAGTACGGGCAGTTGCTGCGCCTAACCCGCCAGATCCTGGGAGATACGCGAAGGGTATTGCGAGAAGTTGCGGGCCTGCCGACGCGCCGCCGAAGTGGAGCGCGCGAGTTATGTGAGCGGCTGGAAACGATGGTGGAACGAGTGCGCCGGGTGGTCCGGCAAACCAAGGCGCGGGTCTTCCGAGGGGTCACCCAGTTGCCGGGCAAGCTGGTCAGCCTGTTCGAACCGCACACGGAAATCATTCGCAAGGGGAAGGCGGGAAAACCGAATGAGTTCGGCAAGTTGGTGCAGGTGCAGGAAGCGGAAAACCAGATCGTCACGCATTACGAGGTGTTCGAGGAGCGACCGAGTGACCGTCATCTGTTGCAGTCGGCGGTGGAAACACAGCGCAGGAAGTTAGGACGCGTGCCGCAACTGGTTGCCGCCGACGCCGGTTTCTACTCCCAGGTACAAGAAGAAGGGGTGCAGGCCTTGGGAGTGAAACATGTTTCGGTGCCGAACCGGAGCACACGGAGTGCGGCGCGGCGCAAACTGGAAAAGCAACGCTGGTTCAAGCAAGGACAGAAATGGCGCACCGGATGCGAAGGACGCATCAGCGTGCTGAAGCGGCGCCACGGACTCACCCGCAGTCGTTATCGCGGCAGTGATGGCATGAGGCGCTGGGTCGGACTCGGCATCATCGCCGACAATCTCATCAACCTGGGACGCTGGCTCGCGCCGCAACCCGCCTGAGTCCGAGCCACGATCGAATGGCGAAGGCAGACGATGAAACTCGATCGAGCCGAATCGGCACAGAGCTTCTTGAGCACGAATCAACGTCCTCCAGAAGCGCTATTTTGCACCGGAAAGTAGCTAGCTAGGCTACCGTTTTTTTCTCCGGCGCTATTGCGTCCGGGATGCAGCCACGGCGCCGTTGAGAACGGAAAATGCGCAGCGGTTCGACGCCACCCAGTAGGCAATTTCGCGATAGTCTTCTACGTCGAACACAGCAAGATCCGCGTCCTTCCCCGCTTCGATAGATCCCTTTCGCTGCTGCATCCGCAACGCCCAGGCTCCGTTCACTGTAGCCGCAGCAATGGCCTCGGCGGGCGACATCTTCAGATGGGTGCATGCCAGCGACAGCACGAACGGCATGCTGGCGGTCGGGGACGAGCCCGGATTGTAATCCGTGGCCAGCGCTACCGCCGCACAGCCATCGATCAATTTGCGGGCGGGAGGAAATTTTTCCAGGCCCAGAAAGTAATTTGCCCCCGGTACCAGCGTTGCAACCGTTTCGGCCTTGGCGAGTTGCCGTATGTCCTCGTCGCTGACGTGATCCAGGTGATCGAGGGACGCGACGTTGAAACGCAACAGCGGACGTAACTCAGTTTCGCTCAGCTGACAGACGTGAGCCCGCACTCCCAGGCCATGTTTTTTGGCAGCGTCAAAGATTCTTTCGGTGTCTTGTGCGCTAAAGGCTCCGCGGTCGGTGAATACGTCCACAAACTGTGCCAGTTTGCGTTCGGCCGCGAGCGGGATCATCTTTTCACAGACGACCTGCACATATTCTTGCGATCGTCCGTGGAATTCTTCGGGGACAACATGCGCGCCCAGCAGGGTCGCGATCACCGTCCCCGGCCATTTGGCGGCTGCGCTGCGGATGGCCTCGAGAGATCTGATCTCGGAGTCGACCGTGAGTCCGTATCCCGACTTGGCTTCGACCGTGGTTGTGCCCTGCTCGGCCATCTGGTGCAGCGCGTCCAGCACTTTCTCGACCAGAAGTTTCTTGCCGGCCTTACGCACGCTCTCGACACTCGAACGAATCCCGCCGCCTGCTTCTGCAATCTGTTCGTAAGTACCGCCGGCGATGCGCTTCTCAAAATCCGCCAGCCTGGGCGTGACGAACACGGGATGAGTGTGCGAGTCCACGAATCCGGGGAGGACAACTTGTCCCGCGCAATCGATCTCAACCATTTTCTTGTGATTTTTTTTCAGCCAGGGATCGCGCAGCGCGTCTTTGGTTTTGCAGGCGAAGACAATCTTCCCACCTGAGCAAAGGACCGCGCCATCCTTGATGATGCCGAGTTCTGCCAAGTCGGGGCCGCGGCGAGGGCCGGAGGTTCCAGATCGCAAGGTCAGCAGTTGGCTGATGTTGATCAGAAGGAGTGCGCGGTCTAGGTTCTCGTTCTTAGTTGGAGGTCTCACTCGACCGTTAGTTTAGCAGCGACTGTGTGAGGACGGGTCTCTGACCCGTCCGGGCCGAGCGCACCTCGGCAGGGTTTTACTTGGGGCCTATCCTCGTGTGCTTACGGCAAATGCTTGCCGAGCCTTGCTCGGCCTGGACGGGTCGGAGACCCTTCCCTATACGGTCTGTGCCCGTCCCTACGCGGCCCGTCGCCGTCCTGCATGGTTTGTGCCGGGCCTTACTTCGCCATTGGCACTTTCACGCCGGTTTTTTTCGCAAAGTCTTTTGCCTCTTCGTAGCCTGCGTCCACGTGGCGGATCACACCCATGCCTGGGTCGGTGGTCAGCACCCGCTCGATGCGCCTGGCCATCATCTCAGTGCCGTCGGCTACCGTGACTTGGCCGGCGTGTAGGGAGTAGCCAATGCCTACACCGCCGCCATTGTGGATTGAAACCCAGGACGCTCCCGCCGCGGTGTTAAGCAGAGCGTTGAGCAGCGGCCAATCGGCTACCGCGTCGCTGCCATCTTTCATGCTTTCGGTTTCGCGGAATGGGGATGCAACCGATCCACAATCGAGATGGTCGCGGCCGATCACAATCGGCGCCTTGATTTTTCCCTGCTTCACCAGATCATTCATGGCCAGGCCGAATTGCGCGCGCTCGCCGTATCCCAGCCAGCAGATGCGCGCCGGCAGGCCTTGAAACTTGATGCGCTTGCGCGCCAGGTCAATCCAGCGGCGGAGAATCTTGTTCTCTGGAAACATCTGCAGGACCAGGTCATCGGTGACGGCAATGTCAGAGGGATCGCCCGACAACGCGACCCAACGGAACGGTCCGCGGCCCTCACAGAAAAGCGGCCGGATGTAGGCTGGAACAAAACCGGGAAAGTCGTATGCGTTTTTCACTCCGCGTTGAAAGGCGAAGGTCCGGATATTATTTCCATAGTCAAAAGTCACCGCGCCCATTTTCTGCAGCCGCAGCATGCCTTCGACGTGACGGGCCATGGCATCCAGCGACCGCTCCTGGTAGACCTGCGGATCGCGCTGCCGAAGTTCCAGCGCTTCCGGCAACGTCATTCCGTTCGGAACGTAGCCATTCAGCGGATCGTGCGCCGAGGTCTGGTCCGTCAGGATGTCAGGCAGCACGCCGCGCTCGGCCAGTTCGGGAATAATGTCGGCGCAATTCCCCACCAGCCCGACCGAAACATTTTCTTTTTTGCGCACTGCGTTTTTCAGGATGCGCAACGCTTCGTCGAGAGTTGTGACCATGAAGTCGCAGTAGCCCGTCTTCAGTCTCTTCTTGATGCGCTCGGCGTCGACGTCAATCCCCAGGAAAGCCGCACCGGTCATGGTTGCAGCCAGCGGTTGGGCGCCACCCATGCCGCCCATGCCGCCACTGACGATCAGCCGGCCGGCGAGATCGCCGCCAAAATGTTTTTCTCCCGCCGCCGAGAACGTCTCGAACGTTCCCTGCACAATTCCCTGCGAACCGATATAGATCCACGAACCTGCGGTCATTTGCCCATACATCATCAGGCCGGCGCGCTCCAGTTCGTTGAACTTGTCCCAATTGGACCAGTGCCCGACCAGGTTGGAATTCGCGATCAACACTCGCGGCGCATAGTCGTGGGTCTTGAACACGCCCACCGGTTTGCCGGACTGGACCAGCAGGGTCTCGTCATTTTCAAGATTCTTCAGCGACGCCACAATCGCGTGATACGCCTCCCAGCTGCGAGCTGCCCGTCCGGTGCCACCGTAGACCACCAGATCCTTCGGCCGCTCCGCAACTTCCTCGTCAAGGTTATTCATCAGCATGCGCATGGCGGCTTCCTGCTGCCAGCCTTTGCATGAGATCTGGGTGCCGCGTGGCGCGCGGATGGGGATGTAGGTTGAGGGAGTGATTTCGGTTTCAACCGGCATGGTTAGATGTTAGTGCCTGGGCGGGAAGTGTTCAAATACCGTGTGGGTTGGTTTGTGTGGTGCGGCGCGGCGAGTCAAAAGCCGCGGGCGAGTCGCCCGACCACACAACCACATACACAACACACAAACTACCAGGTGCTGTAGGCCGTCCCGTCGCTCGAGGTCTGGGCCGCTCCGCTGTGCACGTCGCTGATGCCGGGCTCCTGCTGGTCTACCGACATCACCGTGTCTTCCTGATCGACCGTCCAGGTGCTGTTGCTGCCGGTCATCGGATCCATCGGAATTTGCTTGATGTAGCCTGCCTGCACCAGGTCGTCGAGCGACTGCGGCGCTTTCTGCTTATCCAGCGTGTATTGCGAAATAAGCGAGCGCAATTGGAAAAGGTCCTGCCTCAGCACCGACTCCTTGGCCCGCAGGATGGATTGGTTGTAGGCCGGAATTGAAATCGACACCAGGATCAGAATCATGCTGATGACGATCATCAGCTCGATCAGGGTAAAGCCGCGCTCCCGCCTTTTTGTTGGTTTCGTCATTACCAGGTCTTGTATTCCGTGCCGTCGAGCCCGGTGCTCTGTGACTTGGTGAATACGTCAAATACGTTCTGTCCGCCCCAGGAATCCGAGTCGGGATCGTCTTGCATGGAGCGCAGACCCCATTCCGTAGTGCCGGTCATGGGGTCCTGCGGAATCCGGCGCAGGAAGCGGACTTTCTTGCCGCCCACGTCCACACCCTTCACCAGCGTATCGAGGTCAGGCGGATATCCTTCGGTACCCACCTTGATCTGGAATGCGTTGCGATCGGCGGCGTCTTTGTAACGATCGATGGCATCGCGCAACTCCCAGAGAGCGCTTCGCAGCTCGCGTTCTTTCTCGCGCTTGATAGCCACCCGCGCCAGCGGCACGGCCAGCCCGGTCAGGATCACCAGGATGGCGGTGGCCACGATCAGTTCAATGAGCGTGAACCCGAGTGGGCCGCGTGTGGAGGCGGGTTTCAAGGCAGCAAACTTCATCAGACATTATCGTCGAAAACGAACTGGACTTTAAGCCGTTACTGCACCGTGACGGTGGCCACGGCCCCGGCTACTGCCACGGCCTGCATGGCTGGATCTCGCGCTCCGCCTTTTGAGATGGCCAGGGTGGATTGTCCGCTCCCCTTAGCCAGGAAGGTTAAAGTCACTACGGTGCCCTGCCCCGAAACGCCGGTGGCTCCCGGTGGCCGGGTCGCGGTGATCTGCAGCGCGCCGGTGGTATCGTCGTCGCGATGCACCAGCGCTACCGGCTGGCCATCCTGCGAAAGCAGGCCTCCGTTCGAAACGTTTACCACCTGCAGAACCTTGGGATCGTAGCTCACCTGCAAAGGCACGGAATATATGTTCTGCGCCCCCCGCATCAATACATTGATCGCGAAAGTAGAGCCCTGCGCCTGCGTCATGCTGGCCGGATCGAACACGAAACTCGCGGCGCCTGCAGCGGTCTGCGGTGCGGGTTGCGCCGGGGGCACCGGCATCGGAGCCTGCGCGGCCGCTGGGGCTGCCTCGTTCGCCGGCACCGGAGGCGGCGACTGGCTGGCCCGACGCAACTCGATAGCCGACGCGGTACCCACTTCCAGAGCCCGCTCGTTCAGGTCGGTAACATCCCGCGAGCGGATAATGTGCGGGATCAGGGCAAATACGATCTCGTTCTCCTTGTGCTCGACGTTGCTCTGTGCGAAGAAGTACTTGAGAATCGGAATCTGCGCCAGTCCCGGAATGCCGCTCAGGGACTTGATGTCCTGGTCCTCCAAAATGCCACCCAGGATATTTACTTCGCCTTCCTTCAGACGGATTTCATGTTCGATCTTGCGCTGGCCAATCACGGGCTGGCTGATGCCGCCAATGTTCGACTGCCCGGTCACCGAGGAAATATCCATCAGGATCTTCAACGTGACTTCGCGCCCGGCATGCACCTTGGGCGTAATGTCGATGTTCACGCCGACGTCGGTGTATTGAAATTGTGTGTTGACGAGAGGATTGATGCCCACGCCGCCGATGCCGGGCTGAAATGATCCGGTCGCGATCGGAATCCTGTCGCCGATCTTCAGCGAAGCTTTCTGTCCGTCCACCGCGCGGATCTGCGGATTCTGAATGATCTTGGTGCTGCTGTCACTGAACAACGCGGTGGCCGTGGCGGGCGGAATCGTGACCGTAAAGTCGGTCGCGTTCAGGTTCCCCAGCCGGTTCAGGTTGACCTGGTTCGCGGTCCCCGAAGTGCTGGTGCCGGTCGTCGAGGTGCCGGTGCCGGTGCTTGTGGTCGTGTTGAGGTTATTCTGCAAGGCAACCGTGGCGCTGGTGGGCGGGCTGATGCCCAGGTTCCGCGTCTTGTCGCGGCTAACCTGCATGATGGCCACTTCCACGATCACTTCCGGACGCGCCTTGTCCAGATCGCCTACTAATTTTTCCGCCAGCGCAATCTGGTCAGGGGTTCCGCGCACCACCAGCGCGCCCTGCGAGGGCAAAGGCTGGATGCGGGAAATTTCCAGGATTTGCCGCAGCGCGTTGACCACATCCTGCAACTCCGTCGGCTGCGACAGGTTCGCCAGGTAGAATGTCTTGATGACACTCTGTTCCACCTCTTTGCGCTTGGCCGGATTGTCGGAGGCGACGAAAATTGTATTCGGCGTCACCGGCCGCCAGAACGTCTTCGATTCCAGCGCGATAATTTCTAGGGCTTCCTGCAGCGTGACTCCGTTCAACTCGATCTTGACCCGCCGCGAAGTGTAATCCGGGTCGAACAACACATTAATCCCCGCCAGCTTGCCGACGGTTTCGTAAATGACCTTGGTATCTTCGGTGAGCTTCAGGGTGATGGGGACATTCGAGATAGCGGCCAGATCGACCGGCCCCTGGGCTTCCTGCACTCGCTTTTGCAGGCCGGTCGGCGGCCGATCCATGCTGGTCGGCGCAGGCGCGCTGCCGGCGTCAAGAATCAATTTCTGGGTGCGCCGGATTTCCTGTTGCGCAATGAAACTTGCGGAATCAATCTCAGCCGCTTTCTGGAACTCGGCCAGGGCTTCCTGCAGTTTGCCTGCCTCCCTCAAAAGTTGGCCGCGATGGACATGCGATGCGCCAGCCAGGAACCGGGTCCGCTGGTAGGAGGCGCGGTAGGCTAAATCCTTGGGCTTTTGCTCGTAGGCTTGCTTGTAGAAATCGAACGCTGCTTCGTAGTTCTGGCGAGCTTCCGCGTCCTTGCCTTTGTTGTATAACGACTTGGCGCTATCGGCGGCGATCGGCAAGTTCACCGCCAGGACGAGCAATGTGATTGCTGCCGGGCGAATCAGGCGTGTCTTCACTGGTCCCTCGCAGGCAGTCTTCCCTCGGGGATCGGCCGAAAACCCCGGGCCAGGCCGCTGAAAATGCGCAGATTTTAGAAGTAAGCTGGCTGATTATAGCATCGGCCCTCAGCCGTGGAAGTTACTGGTCTGGTAGCAGTTACTCATTGGGACTAGTCCCAACGGCGTTACCGCCAAAAACCATTTCGGAAGAGCTTTCCTTGCAATTCGGATCGCAACCCCCATGTGTTGGGATGCAGAATCTCGGGCAGACGCAAGCGAAGCTCCGCTGCTCGTAGCTCAGGAAAAACCGTGTCGCGCTGCGCTCGACCGGACGGCCGAGGGCGGCTGTCCCCACGTGGCCGCGTATGAGATAAGCTAGTTACCGATGGCGCGCGCAACCTCACATCAGACCAAGCCAAGTCCGGAGAAGAACCCCCGTCGCGACCCCACTGCCGCCGGGCAGCGCGATGCCGCAGTCAACCGGGTCGCCTCCCACAACTACTTTCTGTTGGAGAAATTTGAGACCGGTGTGGCCCTGACCGGGACCGAGGTCAAATCAGTCCGCGCGGGGCAAGCCAATCTGAAAGACTCTTACGGCCTGCTGAAGGACGGCGAACTCTGGCTGCTCAACTGCCACATCGGGCCGTACGACCACGGCAACATTTTCAACCACGCGCCCCTGCGCACCCGCAAACTGCTGGTCCACAAGGAAGAAATTCGCAAGCTCATCGGAAAGACCCAGCAGAAAGGCCTCACGCTCATTCCCACCCGGATGTACTTCAAGAACGGTAGAGTAAAGGTTGAACTCGCCCTGGCCAAAGGCAAGCAGCTATGGGACAAACGCGAAACCGAACGCCGCCGCACCGCCGACAAAGAGGCGAGAGAAGCTGTCAACCGTTCGCGCAAAGGGCGTTAGCCTCTTCCAAGGGGCTTCGCGTAGCCTGTGTCGCCTTCCTCAGGAGCACGCTTTCTTCGCCGGTGATGGCCAAGGCGTCCGATAGATACCTTCGATCCCCTCCGAACTCTCTGGTAGACAATCTTCCATCACGCTATATTTCTCACCATGAAATGGCGGCTCTATTTCGCTGTAGTCCTGTCCGCGCTGGCGCGAGCTCAGGAATCGCCACTGCACATCACTGTGCGTCCGAACCCTGCTTACATCGAAACCAGCCGCGACGCACAATTGGTCAATTGCGATTTCGTGGTGGAGAACGCGTCCGCAGAAAAGTGGGTCCTGCATCAGGTCGAAGTATCAGCTTATGACGCCGCTGGCAGGCTCGAAATCAGGAAGTTCGTGAACGACAATGGCAACAGCCCGAGCATCGAAACTCTCAACCAACGGGAAGCGGCACCAGGCAAGCGCATTTTGATCTTCAACCCGCTCTTCAGTTTTAGCCCGGAGATCGATCTGACCCGGTTGGTTTACCAGTTCTCCTGGCGTTCCGAGAGCCCACAGCACGAAGTTTCTATCCAGGTCGAAGTGAAGCCCAAGCCTTACCCCGGCCAAACGTCGCTACGGCTACCTGTAAAGGGGAGGGTAATTATCTGGGACGGTCACGATTACTACGCCCACCATCGCCGCTTCGATTACATGACGCCACATTCGCAGGAGAGCGGGACGAACTCGAATCCTGATCGTTATGGCTATGACTTCGTCTTGGTCAACCCAGCCGGCGACATGCAGAGGAGAGACTCCGACCAGAATTCGAGTTGGTTTGGTTTCGGCCAGGCGATCTATGCAGCGGGGGCCGGCAAAGTTGTGGCAGCAGTCGACGATGGCCTGGACAACCGCGAAGTTGACGAGGCCAAGTTCAAGGCAAACAAACTAGCCGACTACGGTAATTACATTGTCGTTGATCACGGCAACGGTGAGTTCGCGCTTTACGGGCATATCAAGCAAGCAAGTGCCAAAGTGAAGGCCGGCGACCGGGTGAAACTCGGCCAGCCGATCGCGGCTATCGGAGCCAGTGGCAGTTCGCTGATGCCGCATCTGCATTTCCAACTGCAAACGACAGGAGACGCCGATGGTGAGGGCCTGCCCTCATACTTCACTCATTTCCAGCGCGTGCTCGGCAGCCGCTTGCTTCCCGTATACCACGGTCAAATTGATTCGGGCGATCTGGTCCAAGACATTACAGGACCGAAGAAAGAATGAGGGATTACGGGAACTTATACCCGGGTTTAAGTTCACAGCGATACACTTTCGTCTGATCCCTATTCACGCGCGCATTGCAATCCGCCCAGCTTAAGTAAAGATTCGGTCCGAAGGGGAAAGTGATAGTGTCGCCGTTGATCTCGGCGAGAATGCTGACCCCTTCCGCCGAACCGGGCACGGTAAAGTTCAGCGCCTGGCCGAAGATCACGGGATGGGATGTCCGGACCATGTCGCTGACCATGGGCCGAAATACTTCGGCTTCCAATAGAAAGGTGGCCGTATCCGACCAGTTCCGGGCCGATACTTTTACCTCGCGGCCGCCCTGCAAGAAATCTTCCGCTTCGATCTTGGTGAAGGGACACGGTCCCGCGATGCACGACGTGCGGGCATTGCGAAATTCGTTTCCTTCTCCGGCATCGAGCGACGCCGAGCCCATCGCCGCCTTCCATTTTCCATCGGGCGAGCAGGGAGGCTGTTTGCGGCAAGGCACGTTACCGATGTTGGCAACTTCAAAGGCCTTAACCGCGCTGCCCACATTGGCCGTGTTGGTGGTCTTGATGGAATACCGGGCCAGGACGTTCGACACCACGATCGGGGGACGATTTGCGGGGTTGCCCTGCTGCGGGAGGGGCACCATCCGGGCCACGTAGAGCTTATCGCCGACGTACTCTTTCAGGTCCAGCGGCTGGTAATCCGGATGCCGAAGTTGGAGCGTGACTGGGCGGCCGATCCAGAGACGGTTGCGCAACTGGACGGTGTACGCGCCCGAGGCATCCGACTTGCCCCCGCCGATCATCGCGCCACGGTAGAGTGCGGTGATTTCAACATCGGCCAGCGGCAGTTCCTTGGTGGGATCTGGATCCTGCTTGACCACTGCGCCGCTTAACGTCAGGGGCCGGGTGTGCGGACGGGTCAGCACGAGCACCAGTGCGATCAATCCCCCGGCGACCAGGGTCGCCGTCCACATGATCAGCCTTCGCTTTCCCGTCATCCTGCCACCTTGGGGATATTCTACGACGCCCGCTTCCTGCCCCGATTTTTAGTCTCACACTGTCTTTCGTCAAGGTCTTTAGTCTCAGGCGGTGTAACCATTCCTGTTACCATCGTTTGCGCTCGGGCGTCGTTCCTCAGGGCAGGATCGTTTAAATTTGTCAGGTGGATGAGAGGAAGTTTGGCCCCATAGCGCGCTCCCGCCGGGAATTTCTCAGACAGATGGCCAGCCTGGGAATTTGCCTGCCGGCGTGCGCGGAACTGGGATTCGCCTCTTTCCTGTCGCCCTCGCCCGAGCAGCACGCCCGACCCGCGCCCCCGCCGGCCAGGACTTATCTTTCGCCGGACGACGACCAGTTTCTCGACGATCTGGAAAGAACCACGCTTTGCTACTTCTGGGAGCAGGCCAATCCCCAGACCGGGCTGGTCAAGGACCGCTGCAATGCGCGCAAAGCAACCACCGACAATTCGGTAGTCGCCAGCATCGCCGCCACCGGCTTCGGGCTCTCGGCGATCTGCATTGGAGAGAAGCGCGGCTTCATTTCACTGAACGAGGCCCGCGCGCGCGTTCAGAACTGTTTGCGTTTTCTTTGGAAGACCCTGCCCCACCACCGCGGATTTTTCTATCACTTCGCCAACGTCAACACCGGCGAGCGGCTGTGGGACTCGGAAATCTCTTCGGTGGACACTGCGATTCTGCTCTGCGGCCTCCTGTGCTGCCGGCAGCATTTCGAAAATTCGGAAATTCGCGATCTGGCTCGCGCAATTTTCGATCGCGTGGACTGGACCTGGCTTTCTGAAGACACGACTCTGCTGCCTCACGGATGGCTGCCCGAAGCCGGCTTCTTGCCCTACCGATGGGATTACTACAGCGAGCTGATGATGATGTATCTGCTGGGCATGGGCTCGTCTTCGCATCCCCTCAAGCCGGAGACCTGGGACGCGTGGAAGCGAAATATATTTGAGTATGACGGTCTGCGCTACATCGGCTCGTTCGCGCCGCTGTTTGTACATCAGTATTCGCAGGCCTGGTTCGACTTCCGCGGCAAGCGTGACCGCTACGCGGACTACTTTCAGAACTCGGCGATCGCCACGGATGTGCATCGCCGCTTCTGCCTCGAACTGGGAAAACAGTTTCCCGACTACAGCGATGATTTGTGGGGCATCACCGCTTCGGATTCCGAAACCGGTTATGTGGTTTGGGGCGGGCCTCCCGCCATGGGTCCCATTGACGGCACTGTGGTTCCCAGCGCGGCCGGTGGCTCAATTCCGTTTCTTCCCCAACCGACCATGCGCGTTCTGCGCAACATCAAAAATCGTTATCCGGCAGCGTGGTGCACCTATGGATTCGTGAATGCCTTCAACCCGCTGAAAAACTGGTACGACAACGACGTAGTAGCCATCGATACCGGAATCACTATGCTCATGGCGGAAAATGCCCGGACCGGCTTTGTCTGGGAGACTTTCATGAAAAATTCAGAGGCGGCTCGCGGCATGCAGCGGGCCGGATTCAGGACTTACTATCAGCCGCCGGGAAGTCAAAAACCTGGACCGCCGTCGAGCGCCGGCAGTCCAGGTAGTTCCATCGCGGATCCGCCAACCGGCTAGAAGTTTGGCGCGGCCGCCTGATGTTCTGACGGACTTGACGAGTCAGCCGGGGTGGTTGCGGCTACCGCTGGAACCGGAGTCTGGATTTCCGGCAGCACGACTGGCTGAAGTCTTACCGTGGCTAGAATCTTTTCCAGCCGGGCAAACACTGCCTGGCGGTTCACCGATGTAGTTTCTTCCAGCTTGCCGTCATCGTTAGTGGCGATTCCCAGCGCAAATTCGTAGCAAGCCCCGTTGTTGAAGGCGTGATAGTACTTTGCGTCTGCCTGTTTGGTCATCGCGCCGCCCTTGTTTTCAACCTCATGGAACTCAGTGGCGCCAAACTTCACTTGCTCGACCGGAGTTGAAGTGTCCGTTCCTGTGCTCGACTCGGGAACTACAAATTGGGCGCAGGCGTTAGAGGTTATGCCGGGATTAACGCTGACGTTCAGGAAGCCAGACTTGAAGTCGGTACCGGGATATGAGTTGCCGGGCATCTCGACGGTTGCCAGTGCGACTCCGCCGGGATGGCCAAAATTCATCGGCAAGGGCTCGGTAGTCATGGAAGCAACCTGCGTTTCACTACCGGTCTTTCTGGTCAACTCGGTGGTTGAGCCGGTCGTCAGCTGGTAGTTTCGCGGGAAGTTGAATGAGAGTCCGTACTCGCGGTTGACATAAGAAAGAGTCGCCGCCCGATGCTTTTTGGCCTTCGCTACGACTGGAGCGGGGGCCGGAGCCGGAGTTGGAACTGCGGGAGCCGGCGCCGAGACTGGCGCTGTGGGTTGCACGGGTTGCTGCACTGCTACGGGCTTGCTGCTTCGAGAGCAGCTGCCGATCACGATCACGGCGGCGAACATCGCGAGCGCTCCCAACGCCCCCACGGTTTGGTTCTTGATGGATTCATCTTCGTGTTCTGCAGCCGGTTTCTGCTGCGTATTGTTTGACTGCCTGGACAAATTGAGTTGCGTCATATTTTCCTCCAAGGGTCACTGCCCGCAGATGAGATCGCACGAGAGCAGCCATCCCCGAAGGCGCTGATCTGGCGCGGGTTATGGAAGGCCGGAGGCTCGCAAGCTGTGGGTTGCGACACACATTGTGGACGCGCCCCCACAATCAGAGGCCCGGTCAACAGACGGGGCAAGAACGGCACTGACCGGGGCGCCGACAAGGGTGGAGCAGCTTTAGCGCTGCAGTACCGCGTCAATTCTGGCGGCGGCTTCAGCCGCTGAGGTACCTTAGTCAGCTGAGGCCATACCATCAAAACCGTCAACCTGAAAGCCGGGATGCCAACGGTCTCTGAAGCTTTGCAGCAGCTCGACCGCGAGCTGGCCCGCGCCCGTCAGGCGGGGTGCGGAGTTGTAAAAACTGTTCCACGGTCACGGATCAACTGGTGCTGGCGGCGAAATTCGCGTGGCGGCGCAAAGACGCTTAACCCAGATGGCTGGTCGCGGCGAGATTCGCGCCTGCATCTTCGGCGAGGACTGGGCCAAATCGGATGAGCAGGCATGGGCCCTTATTAGCGCCCCGAACTGAAGCAAGATCACGATCTGGGCAGGCGGAACCGGGGAATCACGATCGTTGTACTCTGATTTCCAGGGAGTGCGGGCTGAACTGTCGCCCGGTCACGGACGTCATGCTGAGCTTGCGAATTATCTGGCGCGCAGCGCATCAGGATCTCCGGTCGATCGTGCCGATGCGCGCAAGATCCTTCGGGACCAAGGTCCCTCAGGATGACGCCGGTGGCGGGAGCCGAAACACCCGCGGCCTCTTGCGCAATTCCCTTCCCGCCGACGATACTGGAACCATACACAAACATGAAAACTATTCTGTCGCTCTCCAATCCTGCCGAAGTAGAAACCGAATGTCTGGTCGCGATCGTGCTCGACAAAGCGGAAAAGAATCACGCTGACAAAGATCGACCGGAAAAAGACACGCCGCAACTTTCTATTGAAACCTCGGACGCCGCCGTCAAAGACGCAGCCGCTGATGTGATCGCCGGCGGGGAAGTTACCGGCAAACCTTTCGAAACAACGCTGCTGCATCGGCCGGCGAAACTGAAAGCCAAGCGTCTGTTGCTCCTCGGCGGCGGCAAAGCCAAGCGTTTTTCCGCGTTCGACCTGCGTCGCCTCGCTGGCGCTGCCGTGCGCACGCTCAAATCGAAGGGCTTGCGTAGCTTCGCCTTCCTGGCACCGGAAGCCGGGTTGAAGATGGAAGACTCGCTGAAGGCGATTGTCGAAGGCGCGTTTGTGGGCAACTTCGATCCCGACTATTACAAGAGCGATCGCAAGGACGAGCAGATCGACGGGCTTACCGTGGTCGCTCGCGGCGATCAAGCCAAGCTGCAGACGGCCTTGGATGAGGCCCGCATCGTAGGTGAATCGCAGAATTTTACGCGCGATCTGGTCAACGAGCCCTCCAACCGCATGACTCCGACCATCCTCGCCGACCGCGCAAAAAAGATGGCTGCGGAAGTCGGCTTGAAGTGTGAGGTTTACGGCGCGGACAAAATCAAGGAACTCAAGATGGGAGCCTTCTGGAGCGTTGCCCAGGGCTCGGACGAACCACCCACGCTGATCGTTCTGCGGTACGAACCCGCGGGCGCTCCTGAAAAACCTGTCCTGGGGTTGATCGGCAAAGGCATCACCTTTGACACCGGCGGCATTTCCATCAAACCCAGCGACGGCATGGAAAAGATGAAGTATGACATGGCGGGTGGGGCCACCATGATCGGGGCCATGCGCGCCATTGCTTTGCTGAAGCCCAAGCTGAAAATCACGGCCATCATTTTGGCCACGGAAAATATGCCGTCGGGCAAGGCCCAGAAGCCTGGCGACGTGCAAATTGCCATGTCCGGCAAGTCAATCGAGATCATCAACACCGACGCCGAAGGCCGGCTGGTTTTGGCGGACGGCCTCTTCTATGCTCGCCAACTCGGCTGCACTCATCTGATTGACGCCGCCACGCTCACTGGCGCGGTCGTGGTCGCGCTCGGGTCCATCAACGCCGGCATATTCGCCAACGATGACGCCCTGTACAACCGTTTCAGCCAGGCCCTCGACAAGGCGGGCGAGAAGATGTGGCGCATGCCTCTCGACGATGAATACAAGGAAATCATCCGCTCCAGTATCGCTGACATCGTGAATTCAGGCGGACGCTGGGGTGGCGCCATCACGGCAGCCATGTTCCTCAAAGAGTTCGCCGAAGACACCCCTTGGCTGCACCTCGATATCGCCGGCACCGCATGGACCGAAGAGCAGAAGCCCTGGATCGCCAAGGGCCCCTCTGGAATCGCTCTCCGCAGCCTGGTGGAGTTTGCCCGAGACTTTGCCGATAGCAAGGGGTGAGACAACCCGTCCGCCTCCATCCGCATCTGAAACCGCCGATGGACGCTCGGGTCCACGCACCCAATCTGCCGTCTGGAGGCTTCAATGAAGGCACTATTCTTGGTGGGGCTTGCGGTTGTTGTCCTGGGGATCCTGTCGTTTTTCGTGGCGATTCCCCACTCCGAAAATCATGGCATCAAGGCGGGCGACGTCAACATTGGGGTTCAAACCCATAGCAGCGAAAAGGTCGCGCCTGCGATTAGTGCTGTGCTGCTGGTGGTCGGGGCCGGGCTCATGATCGCCGGACGCGGCAAGAGCTAGCCGCGGCGGTAACATTCTGCCACCTCGCTGGTCTGTGATTTTGTCACAGGAGATGGCATGCGATTCCGGGAAGCTGCGGCGCTCCTGCCTGTTTTTTCTGGCTTCGTTCAGACCGGAACACCCTTACTCCATACTCCATTGCCGGAGTACGAGTGCACCAGATGAAATTTCACGCGATCAGGGCAAGACCTGGGAATCAGTCTTTGACGCCGAATACCGGCAGCGGCAAAAGAATTGAGGCATCACTCGCCTCGCTCGAAAGGCCCCGGACTAACCGGAGCCGATCAAACACCTTACCGAATCACCACAGCCTCTAGTGATGATCGTCACGATCATGGTCGCGGTCCCAGTCGCGATCCGTGTGCCACTGGCGGTCATGGCCGTTCCACCATCCGTGATAAGCATTCCAGCAGCGTTCGCGTTCGGCATTCAAATCACGGCGCCGCTGATCCGCCTGGTGGCTGCGCTCGCCGTGCTTGCGAATCGCCTGGTCAAGTTTTGCTTCCCTGCGTTCGATTTCACGCTGACACTTCGCGTTTGGCGAATCGGCATATGCCGGTGGTACGGCAACTATCACCGTGCCCAGGGTCATCGTCATAACTGCTGTTACTGCGAGCCCTTTCAGTCCTAGTAGTTTCAAGCTTCCCTCCTGTTGAATCGAGTCGCACCATTTTGATCGAAAATCGGGCTTCTAAGTTGCCCGGTCGTCGATTAATGTGCTTCGCGTCCCATTCCGGGCGCCGCGATCCAACATGGGTCGATCTCTGCCAAAAAGGCACTACAGGATGTCCGATCGTCAGTCGGAACTTCCTAGCGCAGATCTGGAAGCGGCTTGGCTGCCCCTGGCACATCGCGAGGGTAGTCCTTGCCTAACAATGCTGCTACCGTAGCGGCCAGCTGCGACTGGGTGACGGGGCCGACATTTTCGCGTTCACCTCGATCGGGAGTGTCGGGACCCATGACCGCGATCCATATGTTTTCGGAGCCTTTTTCGTCCACTCCGTGCTCTTTCCACTCGACCAGGCCGCTCCCTCGTCCGTGATCGGTGGTCAGGATGAAAGTGGTCTGGTTGCGATACGCGGGCATCGCCTGCATGGTTTCCCAGAGCTGCTGCACAAAATAATCGAAGCCGTGAGCGCTCTCCAGCACCAGATCGTAGCGGCCCTGGTGCGCCCAGTTGTCGGTCTCGCCGTAGCCCACGAAGAGCACCCGCGGATGCCCCGTCTTCACGTAGTCGAGCAGCGGAACCTGGATGAATGAATTGTAGGTGTCTTCGTTATCGAGAGGAGTGGTGGTGCGGTAGAGTTGGTTGATCAGTTCCTGGCGCGGAGTCAGCTGCCCTCTCTCCGGCAAATTCCATCCGCTTTGCATCACCAGGCCGCTGCGCTTTTCGTTGAAGATGTCCTGAAACACGTTCCACGTGCCGTAGACCGCAACTTTGTCGCGGAACTCCGGCATGCGGTTCAACCATTCAAACACTGTGACGTTGGGATTGGGTCCGAACTCGTTGCGATCGATTTTGGGATCGGGATATCCGGTCAGCATCTCGTTGTAGCCGGGATAGGAAAATGCCATACCGTTGGTCACGCGGGCCACGCTGCCCTTGGTTTGATTGCCGAAGATCTGTCCCTGCTTTGCAATCACGTTCCACAGGAAGGGAAAGAGCGCCTTGCGCCGTTCTTCAATACTTTCGCGCCAGAACCTGCGCTTGAGTTCGCTGGGGTCGGCCCAGATGCCGCCTTGTTCGTTGTTCATGAGCGTTGGGTCGGCTCCGGTGAAGATTTCCTGCCAGCGCAGTCCATCGCTGACGATCAGGACTACGTTGCGGGTTTTCAGGCGCGCGGGTGTTTGCGCGGAGGCAGGAGCGATGACCAGTATGAGAAGGAAACAGGACGCACCAACTACGAAAACAGCCCGCTTGAGTTTCTTCACAATTTCTCCCGTGTGTGGGATTCATTGTGCAATGCCGCTTCCCTCTTGACAATCGGGTGCAAAAGAAAAACGGGCGAGGACGCCCGTTCTCCATTCTTGGTTGAGGGACTAGCTTAGCGAGAAGCTAGAAGCTGCTTTCAATTGATATCAAACTGCTCCTGATGCAGCGCTGGATCGCTCTTCACGATCACCGTCTTCTTAGTCATCTCTTCCATCTCAATCAGCGCGCGTCCGTTGTTGGCTTTGAGTACCTTGGCAACATCGGGATTCACCCGCAGCATTACGTCGGCGTGCTCCAGGTGTTTCGCGATCTTGCGCATCTCGAGATAGATTTCGTTGCACACCGTAGTCACCGATTTCACGAAGCCGGTGGACTGACAGTACGGACACGGCGAACCGATCGTCCGCTCGAGCGACTGTTTCACTCGTTTGCGCGTGATCGCTACCAGCCCGAAGTCGTTAAACTGCAGAACTTTCGAGGGCGCCCGATCGCTGCGCAACGCCTCTTCCAGGGCCTGCATGACTTTCTGGCGATTGCGGCGTTCATCCATGTCGATGAAGTCGATTATGATGATGCCGCCCAGATCGCGCAGCCTGATCTGGCGCACGATCTCCTTGATCGCGTCCACGTTGGTCTTGACGATGGTGTCTTCGAGACGTGTCGTCTTGCCCACGTATTTGCCGGTGTTAACGTCAATCGCGACCAGCGCCTCGGTCTGGTTGATGACGATGTAGCCGCCACTCTTCAGCCAGACCTTCGACTTGAGCGCCTTGTTGATCTCCTCACTCAGGCCGAACTGCTCGTAGAGCGGCGTTTCCTTGGTGTAGAGCTTCACCCGCTTGACCAGCGCGGGCTGGAAGCGGTTGGCGAAGCGCAGGATGCGTTCGTACTCCTCGTCACTGTCCACCCAGATGGCGGAAAAGTCGGAGGTGACCTGATCGCGCAACACCCGCTCGACCACGTTGAGATCGTGATAAATCAGGGTTGGCCCCTTGCCGGCATCGGCGCGTGACTTGATCTCAGCCCACAATCCCTTGAGGAAGCGGATGTCGGCGCGAAGATCTTCTTCCGCGGCATTCATCGCCGCAGTACGGACGATAAATCCGCCGTGGCCATTTTCGCGTTCGCTCTGAATGATGCGCTTCAGCCGCTGGCGCTCTTCTTCGGAAGCAATCTTGCGCGACACGCCCGTGTGATTCACCGTTGGCATGTACACCAGAAAGCGGCCGGGCAGCGCTATGTGACTGGTGATGCGTGCGCCTTTCTTGCCGATCGGCTCTTTGGCAATCTGGACCAGGATTTCCTGACCTTCCTTGAGCAGGTCAGTGATCAGCGGCATATTCTGCTGCTGGTTGCTGCGCGAGCGGCGTCCACCACCACTGCCACGGCGGCCGCCGCGCTGGGGCCGGCGATCGTATCCCGGACGCGGGGCGCGCTGGGTGTAGCCCGCGGTGCCAGCCGGCGCGCGAACTTCAGCGCGAGCCTCCGTCAATCCTGTGCCACCGGCTTCGGCAGCCAGTGCCGCCTCCGCTTCGGCCTGCGCTTCATCGAGCTCGGCTTCTTCTTCCGCTTCTTCGTCCACTTCATCCGCTGCTGCTATGTCTACTTCTTCGGTGGAAATCGGTTCCCCGGAAAAAGGCACCGCATCCACCGATGAAGGCTCCGCGGAAGCCGCGATCTCCTGCGCCGGTTGCTCGTGTTCGTGCTTATGCTCTCCGGCGGCGTGGGTCTCCTCTTCGAGTTCTTCGAAGGCAGCATCTTCCTCAAGTTCTTCAACGTAGTGGGCCAGGTCGGCTTCTTCCTCTTCGATCTCTTCTTCTTCGACCGTTCCGGCAGCCGCAGCAGGCGCTCGCTGCTCGGCCGCCACTACCCGCTTGTCATCTGACTCGTCAGCAGTTTCGTCATCGTCTTCTTCCGCGGCTTCGCCGCCAAAAACCGCTGCCACATTCATCTGGTGAAGGCGTTGTTGTTCGCGTTCCCTGGCGCTGGAAGTATCTTCACTCGGCGACTGGTGATACACGGGCGAAGGCTCTTCGTAAACCTGAGGCTGCGCTTCAGGCGCAAGCACAGGAGACGAAGCAGAGGCTTCCGCAAAGATAGGTTCATCGTCGGCAAAAACTTCCGCGATCGGCCGCGCCGGCAGTTCTTGAGCCGCAGGGGCGGACCGTTCGATGGCGGGCGCTGGGCGGAACGTCGCCGGCGAGGTCGCCATTCGGGAATATTTGGAGATCGACTCTCCCGGCAAAATGATGGGCTGGTATCCCGGCGGCGGGCCGTACTCAGAACGCTCAGGCCGCTCCGTCCGCAGGGGCCGCTCTGATCGTCCGCCTCGCTCTGAAAATTCAGGGCGTGCAGTGCGTTCCGGACGCTCAGCCCGTGGAGCCTCGTGCGGCGCTTCTGTTGCCGGGCTGGCGAACTTCGATTCCGGCATGCGTTCACCGCGGCGTCCACGGCGGCGGCGCCGTCCGCGAAAACCTCCGCGATTGTCGCGAGACTCGCCGGGCGCCGGCGCCTCACGATTCTCGGTTCCGTCTTCCAGGTGTTCTTGCGGCGGTGATGCTTCGGTCACAGGTGCGGCAAGGGCTTCACCGTTATGCGCTTCAGATTGAGGTTGCTGCTGGAAACGCTCGGGCGCTGGCCGGTTGGTGGGAACCTCGTCGAGGTCTTCGGAATCCTCCAACTCCATGAAAGTCGGAGACATAAAGGAACGCGTCGCGCTCCAGGCCAATGTCAACAAAAGCCGATTGCATTCCGGGAAGGACGCGAGTGACGCGTCCCTTGTAAATGGAACCTGCCAGGGTATATTCGTTCTCGCGTTCTAGGTAGATTTCAGCGAGTAGGTCGTCTTCGACCAGCCCCACTTTGGTTTCGTGAGGCGTGGAAGAGACAAATAGTTCTCTAGTCATGCGAACTCCGGTCCCGGGCCGTCAGGCGGCCGCGGGATCACCGGATGGAAGGCAGGAAAAGTCTGGGAGGATCAAGCGCTGCGATAGCTGCCTTGGACAAGGGACAGCCCGGGCCCCGGAGTTCTCTCCGTGACCGAATCCGTTGCGTAAGCTTAGGAATCTTTTGCACTTATCGCTTTGGCGCTTCGCCAAGTTTGTGACCGCTCTCTCAACTCTGAGGGGGCCGTTACCGGCCTGGCAGCGCCTTTGCCTGATCCTGCCCGGCTTAACTGCTTTTCTAGCCGGCGTGTGCCCTCTTTACGCGAGGGCGATCGTAATTAATCTTGTTTCCGCGCGGATGGCAAGCGCGGCTAACCCCCTGCCATTCTTCATCCTGCGTCAGTTCACGAAACGGCGCATGCGGACATTCATTACGATGCCCAACGCCAGAAACATAAACAGGACAGAAGACCCGCCATAACTCATCAGCGGCAGGGGTATTCCGGTGACCGGCATAAAGCCAACCACCATACCGACATTGACCAGGATATGGAAGCTAAGCACCGCCACCACACCCATTACTACGAACGTGCCAGCGCGGTCGGGCGCCGTTTGCGCGTTCTGGGTCAATCGCATCAGCACTATGAAGTATAACAGCATTACCGCCAGGGCACCTACAAAACCATGTTCCTCGGCGAAGGCGGCGAAGATAAAGTCCGTTTGTGGGACGGGTAAAAACGCTAAATGGGTTTGGGAACCCTCCGAATTCCCCCAGATGCCGCCCGAACCGACGGCGATAAGAGACTGGTTGACCTGATATCCAGAGCCCTGGCTGTCGGCCTCCGGGTGCATGAAGCTGGTAAGACGATCGCGCTGGTAGGGCTTCAAAGCATGCCACGCCAGCGGCAGAAGCAGGGCCGCGGCGATGGTCACAATGGCGGCCTGCTTGAAGCGTACTCCGCCCAGAAACAGCCCAATGACCGCAATTGGAAGGTAAGTAAGACTGGTGCCCAGATCAGGCTGTCTGAGCACCATAAGCATGGGCACCAGCACGATCGCGCCGGCCTTCATGAAATCCGGCCACGAGAGTTCCCGCTGGTGCAGATCGGCGAAGTACTTGGCCACCGCGAGAATCAGGATCAGCTTCACCCACTCCGATGGCTGAAAGTGCGCTCCTCCGGGCATTTTGATCCAGCGCCGTGCGCCCAGATACCGTTGCCCGAACAGCATCACGCTCATCAGGGAAACGATGGCTGCTATGTACAGCCAGTGGACCCGGTCAAGCAGCTTCTGGTAGTTCACCAAGCTGACCAGAAACATGCCGGCAATGCCGCCTAGGATCCAATAAATCTGCCGGATATGAGCCCCGGCGAACTTGGTGTGCAGGGTGGCGCTGTGAATTTCCATCACCCCAAGCCCGCAGATCACCAAGACAAAGGTGAAGAGGAGCCAGTCAAAATCGCGAAATGAGATATAGCGGGACATGGGTTCTAGTCAGTCGTCAGTCTTCGGTCGTCAGTCACTGGTTCGTTCTCTCAGACGTTTACTAGTGTGATTTCCTGCCCAAACTTCGCCGGGTCGCGCCGGCTTCCCCCGAGTGCGAGGGTGCCCCGTCCAAGCTCCGCTTGGGCGGGGGTTTTAGCGGACGTCAAACTCACCCTTGAACACCCTTCTACCAACTGCTTTGGCACTGTGCGCTAACCAGTCTCCTCCGCTTCGGGTGGTCACAAAACCCCCGCCCAAGCGGAGCTTGGACGGGGCACCCTCTGGTGCTAGGCGCTACTGTAACCCCGGGGCTGCGACCGCCAGCGGCAAACGATTCTTCGGTACGTCTAGATCGAAATGGCCGCCGTGAAGGTCATCGTCCGCGCCTGAATCTCCGTTCCATACCGCCCCTACGTCTACCTTGCCGGAGCCGCTCGCAACCTTCGTAGGTTGCCGGCGTTGTTTGTCCACGTACGCTTTGATCACTTGCGTTGCCAGGCGCGCGGCCAGCTTTCCGTGTTCGCCGCCTTCGAAGAGCACCGCTACGATAATGTCGGGATTGCGCCGGGGCGTGAATCCTACAAACCAGCCATTTTGATTGAGCGCTTCATTGTTCTGGTGCAGCGCCCGAACCGCCAGCGAGACGATCTGCGCCGATCCCGTCTTTCCCGCGATATCGACTCCCGGGACGTGCGCAGAGGGCGCGGTGCCTTCCGGCAGAAGCACCCGCGCCATCGCATCCGTAATGAGGTTGAACCCGTCCGGATTAATTGGAATATTGGTCACGTCCGTGTAGTGATGGGTCTCAAGGTACTCGGGAGGCAGGCCAGTCGGGCTGGCGACATGCGGTACGACCATGCGGCCATCCATTGAGATAGCGGAAATCGCACGCATGAGTTGTACTGGCGTGGTCGCCACCGCGCCCTGTCCGATGCCGACTGAAATGGTTTCGCCCGCATACCACTTTTGTTTGAAGTTGCGAATTTTCCATTCCTCCGACGGCATAACGCCGGTGGCTTCTTCCGGCAGATCAATGCCGGTCTTCTGGCCTAATCCCATGGCGGTGGCGTATTTCGAAATGCGGTCGATGCCCAGCTTTTCCGCCAGCGTGTAAAAGAAGACGTCACAGGATTGGTAGATCGCTCTTGTAAGATCGACGGCGCCGTGTCCGGTCTTCACCCAGCAGCCGAACCGCCGGCCATAAAACGTGGCGCCGCCATTGCAGTGCACATTCAGCGTCTGCGCGATACCTTCCTGCCAGCCTGCGACCGACATGAGGATCTTGAAGGTCGAACCGGGCGCAAGTTGCGCCTGAATGGCTTTGTTCAGCAGCGGCTTGTCGGGATCGGTGACCAGTTTGTTCCACTCGGCGCGTGAGATGCGAACCGCGAAATCATTGGGGTCAAATGTCGGCCGGCTCACCATGGCGAGGATTTCTCCGGTGTGCGGATCCATCGCGATCATGGCCCCGTTCTTGTCTCCCATGGCTTCTTCGGCGGCAATCTGCAGATCAATGTCCAGGGTCAGCTTGAGGTTATGCCCGGGCACGGCCGGCTTCTGGTCCAGCTCTCCGACTTCTCTTCCCTTTGCTGTTGACCAAGACCTGCCGCGAGCCGTTCTTCCCCATTAGGACCTGGTTGTACTGCAGTTCCACGCCCGACTTGCCCACGACGTCGCCCGGGTTGTACAGCTCCCAGCGCGCCTGGTTCAGCATCTGTTCGCTGACTTCGCCCACGTAGCCCACCAGATGCGCCATAAAGCCGTTGCGCGGATACAGCCGGCGATGCGCCATGATGGTATCCAGCTCGGGCAATTCGTTGCGGTGAGACTCGATGAAAGGCCAGCTCATCGGGAGTGATGTCTTCCTTGAGATAGATGGGCTGGTACTGCGCGGTCCCGGCGAATTTCTTCAGGCGGTCCCGAACTTCCTTGGGATCAAGGTGCAGCCCTTGTGCGATCAGGTCCGCGTCGCCGGAAAGATCGCGGGTGGAGTCGCGCAGCAGCAAAGCCGTGAAGGAGGGATAGTTGTCCACGATAGTCCGGCCCTCGCGGTCGAGGATCTTGCCCCGGGGGGCCAGAATCGGGACTTCGCGAGTCTTGTTTTTCTCCGCCAGCGCCGCGTAGAACTCGCTCTGCACCACCTGCAGCCGCCACAAGCCCGTAGGCCAGCACCAGAAAAACGACGAGGATGATGTATTGCACCGCAGTCAGGCGGGAACTCGATACTTTTTCGTCGCGGCCAAACATGGGAATAGTCGTCGGTCTTCAGTCGTCGGTCGTCAGCCATTCCATCGCGCCAAAGTCGGCGGTTGGGGCTGCCGTTTCTCAGACTAAGTCGAGGTTAAGTTCATTGTAATCCGGGCATGCCGACAAAAGATTGGTGACGCGGGTAACCCAAGGCCATAGACGGTTGGACTCTCGCGCGTCTACTGGGCCGGGCGGGTCTTCGCTTTTCGCTGGAGACTGAGGACCGACGACTGCCCTACGCTCTCTGCTTAAACCGGTCCAGCAAAGTAAACAGTATCGCCGCCGTGGCGGCGTTGAGCAGGGCGCCCCCGATTTCGTGTCCCCAACTCCATTGCAGGGTCAGCTTTACCAGGCCCCGGGCTACCGTGAAATAAACGACTTCGTGAACAGCGTAGAAAAACAGGGTTACCAGGAAGCGTGCGCCCACGTTGTCCACGTCCAGCTTTGCACCCAGCGACGAGGCACCAAATCCGACGACCGTTTTCGCGATGCCATAGATTCCGATGGGCTGATGCGTGAGCGAGTCCTGCAACAGGCCGATCAGGGAGCCGGTCAATAGGCCGGCTACCGGGCTTCGCCGCGCCACGGCGAAGAAGATCACCACCAGCAACGGCAGGTCGAAGAGCGAAAAGAAATGGATCCGCAGGGGGAGAAAGGCCTGCAGAAATAGCGCAGCCAGCGGAATGGCGATCGCCACGGGCGCGCTGAACCGGTAAACCTCTACCTGGTCCTGAGATGTGTAGGTGATAGGCACGCTAGTGCGGTTTATCCTCCGAGGTCCCAGTTTCCGATGCGGCAGGCTGTGAAGGCGCGGAAGTCGCAGCCGGCTTCGCCGTTTCCGATGACGCCTTCTTTGCCGCGGAAGCTGGCTTCTGTGCTGTCGCCGGCTTCGCCGGGATTGCGGTTGCCGCCGGGCTTGGGTCCGCCGCCGGCTTGTCCGGGACCGAAGGCAGACGCTGGGTCAGAATGTCCACCGCGCGCACTGAATTGGTCTCGGCCACGTTCGGCGCACGATCCTCTTTCTTTGTGATGACCAGAACTTCTTCCAGTCGGCTCAGGCTGGCTGTAGGTTTGACCCGGATATTGAGAAAAAGATCAGCGCCGGGGGAGACCTTCATGACCGTGCCGACGGTAATGCCCTTGGGGAAGATCTGGTCGCCTCCGCTGGTCACGATCAGGTCACCGGGGGACACCTGCTCGTCGGTCATCACTTTTTCCAGAATCACTTCACCGGCCGCGGTGCCTTTGATCACTCCTTGCAGGCGCGACTTGTCCAGGATGACGCCCACTCCACTGCTCTGGTCGTTGATCAGCAGCACCTGTGCTGAGGACCCGTATGCCCGTAACACTCTGCCGACCAGGCCATCGGCCGTAATCACCGCCATGTCCTTCTCCACCCCGGCCGAGGTGCCCTTATCGATATAGATCGCCCGCGACTGCTCGCTGCCACTGGAACCGATGACCTGCGCCGCCACGGTTTTCGCGATGTACTGTTCCTTGAAACCCAGCAAGGCTTGCAGACGGCGCGCCTGCGCGGCGTCTTCGGAGAGACGCACCTGGTCCAGGCGGAGGCGCTCGATCTCAAATTTCAGATCACGATTTTCCTGCCGTACCCCGCGCAGGTAGATGTAATTGCTCCAGAGATTGCCCACACCGTTCTGGCACCAGACCAGGGCTTTCTCGAGAGGAGTGACGGCACTGACCGTCCACAAGCGGATGATTCGGGTAGATTCGTCGGCGCCGGAACGCCGTTTGACCTGGACCGCCAGACCCAACACCTGTACGAACAGGATCGCCACCAGGATGCTGACATTGCGGTAGCGGCTCATCAGATTTTCCATGGAATTACAGTTTCAGGTTTCAGTGGTTTCTGGTTTCTGGTCTCACGACACCGGCGGCACCATGGATGGTTGCGGCGACTGGCGCGGGAGGGGCGAGGACGCCCGTCCTCCATTGAACACACGGAAAACTAGAAACCGGAAACTGGAAACTGATTCACAACTATTCGATCGAAATTTTCCGCAGCAGTTTGAAGTCGCTGAGCATCTTGCCCGTGCCCAGCACCACGCTGCACAGCGGATCGTCAGCGATCGAAACCGGCAACCCGGTTTCCTCGCGGATACGCTTGTCGAGATTCTTCAGCAGCGCCCCGCCGCCGGTCAGCACAATGCCGCGGTCGCTGATGTCGGCGGAAAGCTCGGGGGGTGTGCGTTCGAGGGCCACGCGAATCGCGTTCATGATGGTCGAAACGCACTCGCTCAGGGCCTCGCGGATCTCACTGTCGTCCACGGTGATGGTCTTTGGCACGCCTTCGATCAGGTTGCGGCCCTTGATTTCCATGGTCAACGGCTTTTCCAGCGGATACGCCGATCCAATCTCCATCTTGATCTGCTCGGCGGTTCGTTCTCCCACCAGCAGGTTGTACTTGCGCTTGAGATAGTTCATCACCGCTTCGTCCATCTGGTTGCCAGCCATGCGCACGGAACGGGAATAAACGATGCCGCTCAGAGAAATTACTGCGATGTCAGTAGTGCCGCCGCCGATATCGACGACCATGTTGCCGCTGGGCTCGGTGATCGGAAGCCCGGCGCCGATGGCCGCCACCATGGCCTGCTCCACCAGGTACACTTCGCTGGCTTTGGCGCGATAGGCGGAGTCCATGACCGCGCGCTTTTCCACCTGGGTAATTTCTGAAGGCACGCCGATCACAATCCGGGGATGCACCAGCATCTTGCGGTTGTGCGCCTTCTGGATGAAATAGTTGAGCATCTTCTCGGTGACTTTGAAGTCGGCGATTACGCCGTCCTTCATAGGCTTGATGGCCACGATGTTGCCGGGCGTACGGCCCAGCATCTCTTTGGCTTCCTTGCCCACGGCTTCAACTTCGCCCGTGTTCTTGTTGATGGCCACGATGGAGGGCTCGTTGACCACGATGCCCTTGCCCCGCGCGTACACCAACGTGTTGGCTGTCCCCAGGTCGATGGCAAGGTCGCTGGAAAATATGCTGAACAGCGATCTCAGATTGTGCAGGCGCGTCGAAGAATGGAATCCATTAGATGACATACGCGATTTAGCTCTCTCGAACCGCTGTCATTGCCGGGCGTACCCGGTTGCTTCTGCGCGGATGGGGGGCCGTGTCCATAATTCTATGGGAAGAACCCCGTTTTGCCGTCAAACCAAAGTCCCAGTACCTCAGGAATTCGTCGCCGAGGCAGTCCTGGCTCACTGGATCACGATCTTTTTCTGCACTGTGTTCACCCCGCCCTTGGCATTCTGCGCCGTAATCGTGACCAGGCTCTCGCCTGGCGGAAGGGGTGGCATAAAGTAGTGAAAGCTGCCATCGGCGCCGACCACCGGCACTTCCCTGCCGTTGACCATCACCCGCGCCCCCACCTCGGTCTTACCGGTCAATTCAATCACATGGCCGTGCTGCATAAAGGGATCCAATTCCAGATCGATCGCGGTCGTGTTCTGGCCCTTGGGAATGATGGTGAATCGGTTCTTTTGGCTTTCGACCGACTCCTTGTCATCGGCGTCGTAGGACTGGACCAGCCAGTAATACGCGCCTTCCCCCAGCCCGGACACGATCACATCGGCCGTCGTGACCCGGCGGTCCACAATGGTCGAAGAAAAATACGGATTATGCGATATACGCAGCCGGTATCCTACCGCGTTGCTCATGGGGGTCCAGGAAAACTCCACCGGCTTGGACGCGCCAGAGGCAAAAATCGGCATCATGTTGGCCGGCGAAATCGGCGTCGGCGGCCCGATTTCCTTCACCTTGGCCATGCGCGGCGACTGCGACTGGAAAGCCACTTTCTCCCAGTCCGCCAGGTGCACGACCTCGCCGTTGCGGGTGATTTCTCCCGAACCTTTCTTCAACAGGATCTCGTGCCGGTCACCTTTGGGATCGTTATGCACCATGGCCGCGCTGTCTGGCGCCAGCGAGGCGGTCGCCCCGGCCACAATGACCTGGGACTTCGACCCCTGCACGTAAGTTGCGGTCGTGAGATCCACCGTGCCCGTGCTTACCGCTACCGACACGTTCGTCTGCTGCTGGTCATTGGCCGAGTTTTCTTCAATCACGATCAGCGAATCCTGCTTCACCGTGTAGTTGGTGCCGTCGCTGAAGACGATCTTGGCCATGCCTTCCGATCCGGTCTGCACTACATCGCCCTTCTCCAGCGGTACGTTGTAGTCAGCGGTCACCCAGCTGTTGCTGCTGGCCTTCTTGACCCGGACCGTGCCATCGAGGGCCGTAATGTGGGCCTGCTGCGAACTGACCGAGCCGGATTTGACCTTCCCTCCCGCTCCCGCGATCGCCTCCAGCAAGCTGGCACCGAAGTTGCTGACCGACTTCATCTCCTTTTGCGTGAACTGCGGGAAGGCGAAATTCATGCCCACAAAGAGCACAATCACCGCGAAAAGCACCGCCAAAGCCACGCTGCGGTAGGTGACGGTCTTCCACGCTACATGGATTCCAGGTTTGTTACTCGAAGACACAAGGCCACCGGACACCAGTCAAACCCTAAGAATATGGGGTATTTGCGAGAGTATCACAAGCATTACTGGCAGGGCATGGTTGATTACCTTGGGTCGCATCCCTGGCGGTCATGTCCTGCGGTGCGGAGAAGGGGTGCCCCGTCCAAGCTCCGCTTGGGCGGGTGTCTTGTCACTCTCTATCGATCCGATGACGACCGGTCCGCAGCGAACGGCGCGAAGGCGAAAGGAGAGGAATATTGCCGAGGCGGGTGTCGCGTCGGCCCCAAGAGACCCGCCCCTCGGCGAAACCCGGTTTATCCGGTTTCAGCTCGAATTCCTTATTCCTCTGGAAAAATGGCAGCTCCCGAGGTACACGACGACCGGTCAGCCCTACCACTGCGCCAATCGCACGCTCTCTTCCCACAGGCACTGAGCCGCGGTATCGTCTTGCGCATCCTGGCTGGGAATTGCGGGAGCGCATTGGTGAAAGTATTGGCCTGTTATCCCCGCTACTTCGGGTGAAGATGCCAGGTACGTCAACGTTTCCCCGCCCGCCTGCGGAGACAGCGCAAAGCGCTTGGCGACGCCGATACTAAAAGAGGTCAGTCCTCCGGTCTGATCGCCAAAACGAGTCGCGACAAAACCGGGATGCAAGCAGTTGGCGGTCACTCCCGTCCCTGCGAGCCGCCGCGCGAGCTCGCGCGTGAAAAGGATGTTGCACAGCTTCGAGCGGCCGTAGACTTTGTAACCAGGTCCTCCGAAGCGCATCCATTCCAGAAGATTCCAGCGATAGGCCTCAGCCGACTGCAGGTCACCGAAATCGAGCGTGGCTGCCGCGTGCGCGTCCGAAGCTGTACTTATGACCCGGGCCGGCGCCGAGGCCGCGAGCCGCTCGCGCAAGCCATGGGTCACAACGAAGTAGGCCATGTGATTTAAAGCGAAGGTGCGCTCCAAGCCATCTGGGGTCAGTTGCCGGGTGCCGAACATGGCGCCCGCATTGTTGACCAGGACATCGATGCGCGGTTCCGCCTTGGCGATATCCAACGCAACCTGTTTCATCTGGCTGATCAGCGAGAGATCCGCGAAGTGGATGCTGTGAGCAACGCCCGGGGCGAGATCGCGCAGTCGCTTCATGGCCTCTTCGCCGCGTGCACGATCTCGCGCTATCTGGATGATCCGCGCGCCCATCCTGGCAAGGTCCTCAGCGGCTGCTTGCCCGATGCCGGAAGTCGCGCCCGTGATGACGACGACTTTGCCCGTCATGTCTCTGATCATCACTTTGCTTCTCTGCTCTAAGGTTGGACGGTGACCTCGGCCAGGTTGTCATCGGGGACGCGGTCGATCAGCAACAGTAGAGGATCGATTCCAGCCTTCGCCGGGAGTTCATCGGTCGTGAAACTGTAGCTGGCTTTGCCGCTGGTCATGTGCACCCGTTCACGGTGCAGGACTTTGCCAAAACGCTTGCCCTTCTCGGGAGCGGCCAGTGCACCCACCTCGATCCAGTCGTCGACTGGGACTTCAGTCTCGTTACCTTTTTCGTCGGCTTTGAATTTGCGCGCTTCCGTTTCAATCGTGACCTGGTATTTGCCGTCCGGTCCTTTGTGCGCGGTCGCGGTTACTGCGCGGTTGGAAAATAACGTGATGTCATAAAACAGGTCCTGCAGCAGGTACCGCAATTGCGGAGGAGTTTCCTCGCGCAGCGCGTCCACCAACACGTACGACGTGGGATACGGAGGCGGCTGGTATCCATATTTGTTCAGCACCTTGCGCAGCGCCCGGTTTACCGCTTCCTCGCCAATCATCTCCCGCAGGTAGTACATCACCACGCTGCCTTTGCGATAGTGGATGTATCCCTGGGACGCCTCCACCCGCAACAACGGACGCTCTTTCAGCAGTTCGGCGCCGCGCGAACGCAGGTAGCTGTCCATCTCGTACTCCAGGAACTTGCGCATGGTGTCGCGGCCATATTCTTTTTCCATGGTCATCAGCGCCGAGTACTGGGCCAGGGTTTCGACCAGCGACGTCGCGCCCTGCATGTTTGCTCCCACCACCTGATGACCCCACCATTGATGCCCCATCTCATGCGCGACTACGTAGAAGACCATGTCGATGTCATCCGGCTTATCGATGTTGGCGATGAAGCCGATGGACTCCGAGTACGGCATGGTCCCGGGGAAGGCCTCGGCGAAGCGCTCCAGTCGCGGGAATTCAATGATGCGCGCTTCTTTCTGCGGATATGGGCCGAAGTTTTTCGTGTAGTAGTCGAAAGACTTTTGAACCGAGTTCAACATCTTGGGGACATTCCAGGGCTGCTCTTTCAGGTAATAGACTTCGATCTTGATGCCGTTCCACTCGGCGTGGGCAACCTCGTAGCGCGCCGACAGGAATGAGTAGTAGTTCAGCCCGGAATGGTCCAGTTTGTAATGGAAGTAGCGGCGGCCATTTTCCGTCCACTCCCGGTCTAACGAGCCCGGGGCAATCGCGATCTGGTCGGGCGAGGTGCTGATCACGGTTTCGACGTTTACCCAGTCAGAGTTATTGCTGATGTAGCTGTCGCGGCAGTCGGCGTCGCAGTTCTGCTCGAGCACCGGCATCAAATCTTTTTCCTTGAGTCCGAAGCGCTTGCGTTTGTTCTTGTCGTCCAATTCGTTGCCGGCCTGGTAACCGATCTGAGGGACGATGCGGCTATGAATAAAGGTACCGTTCGACAACACGGCGTGGTTGGTGAGCGAGTTCTCAAAGCCCTGCAGCACGGTCTTCATGGTGAACTGCATCACGCGCGACTCGCCGGGTTGCATCGGCGTGGTCAGCGAGTAGACCTGGTAGCGCAAACGCGGGTCGTCTTGGGAGAGCTTCGCACCGGGGATATCAATCGTGGTCTGGTACTCCTTGTCCAACGTGAAATGGATTTCGGTCAGTGGCTTCGAGGTCTGGTTCACGATGGTCTGCTGGCCCCGCATGGTCATATTTCGCGATTCGGGATACAGGTCAATGGCGTACTTCACGTCCGTGATCCGCGGCTCGGGCTGCTTTTCGAACTTCTTGTAGGTCTTCTCGTAGTCCGCCAGCAGGCGGTCGGCATCGTTTTCACTTCGGACGGTATTGAGGACCTTCGTGTTGTAGAAAATCCAGGCGCCCGTGGCGACAAAGGCGATCGCAGCCGCGACAGTTACGAAGCGTACAGCTCCGACGAATCGCAACCGGGCATTCCTGATCCGGCTGCGCCAACTGGTTTCGCGTCCGCGCTGCCACAACAGAATGCTGGCCGCGGCCAGGAAAACGCAAAACGCCGTCCAATAGAGCATGAACCAGGCCCAACTCTCGATGAACGGAGCGTATCCGTAGAAATCCGAGTAAGTCATGGTCTGGGCCTGGCCGAACTGGACCAGATACGTCGCGATGTGCAACGGTGACCAGACAAACGTGGTCAGGATAAGGAAGGCGATGTATCCGAAGTAGCCGACGTATTTGTTCGGCGAGATGACGTGAATAAAAAACGCCAGAATGGCCAGAAAAAAGAACCCGAGCAGGTCCATGCCAAACAGGTTCGCAATGTAGAGGCCGATCTGGTAGCGGTGATATCCGTGAAAGAACTGCACCAACAATGCCGCGCACATCACCACGGCCAGAATGATCGCAATGCTGCTCATCAGGGCCGTGAGTTTGGCCAGGTAGGTGGGCCATTCTGGATTGGGAAGCGCATCGTGCACTTCGTCGGTGCCGCTGTCCCGCTCCTCCCACGCCAGAACGCCGGCGAAGTACGTGATCATCGCGATCAGAAACAGGTAGAGGGTCCCGGCAATTACCTCAAGCAAACGGTACGTGACCGGCAGGAAGGTGTTTCCAAAACCTTCGGTGTTGCTGAGGATCAGCGCCGGCACGCAGTTCAGCAAGGCGAAGGCTGTGATCACGATGAACGACGTCGTCTTCACCAGCCGCCTGAATTCGATTTTCACCGTGCCCCAGAATTGCAACCACTCAGCGCCCGCGCCGAAATTCCTGGCCGCCACGGGAATCGCCATGCTGGTGATCGAAGCGATCTCCTGAGCTTTAACCTTCTTTTTTCTTGGACTCCTTTCTGCGAAGCTGAATCGCCAGTAAGCGAAAGCAAAGATCAGGGCCCCGACCCCCAGCCAGATCAGCCGGTTCCACAGCATGTATCCGGAGTAGCCGATGGACAACGTGTTCTTTTCAGCCACCGTCCAGTATCTGGTTGCGTATAGAAACGGATCGATGCCGAAGGGATCGATCAGCGCCGCCAGTTTCTGGTTTTTCAGGTCGCTGGTGAGCACCCGCGAAATCCCGTATCCCGCGAGCAGCCCCAGGCTGCCTAGAAAAGAAACGACCGTGCTCCGGGTCAGCACTGCGATGGCGAAGATGACCGCCGCGATGAACAGCGTGTTGGGGACAGCAAACACCAGAATCGCCTTCCAGTGGGCCGCCCACACCACCGGCCCCCAGCGCTCCGCGTCCACCCAAGGCATGTACTTCGCGGCCAGAATGCCGACCGACACGCCTAGCAGGGGAATCATCGCCACCAGTGCGGAACCCAGAAAGCGTCCGGCCAGGTAATCCAGTTTGCGGATGGGCGTGCTGAACAGGATCTGATGAGTATTGTGAGCAAAATCACGCGAAGCGGCTGAGTTCACGAACGCCGTGGTCATCAGCAGCGTCAGCAGGCTACAAATCGCGTAGAAGTTTTCCACCACCCAGGGAGCGTTGCGGTAAGTATTTTTCAGTGAACTGCCGACGGTGATGTGGTCGCTGCTGGCCGCCCCAAAAAACATCAGCGTGACAATCAGGAAAAATACCCAAAGCATCCAGGAGCGCAGCCAGAACCGGACCTCGAAGGTGAAGAACTGTTGGAACATGGCTGGCCTCACGCGATCCCGGAAATGCGGCTGAAGAATACGTCTTCCAGGTCCGCGCTCACCGGCGTGAAGCCGTCGCCGGGATTCTCGGCGGAGTAGATGTGGATGAGCGGCTTGCCCGCGATCAGTTTGCTGGAGATGACGCGATAACGCTGTTCATGATCTTTGACCTGGGACTTGGCAACCGATTTTTGCCAGATGCGTCCCTCGAGCGACTTGACGGCTTCACCGGGAGAGCCGGCAAAAAGCACCTTGCCCTGGTGAATGATGGCCATGTTGGTGCACAACTCCATCACGTCCTCCACGATATGCGTGGAGAGGATCACGATGACGTCCTCTCCGATCTCGGAGAGCAGGCTGTAAAAGCGGTTGCGTTCTCCCGGATCGAGGCCGGCCGTCGGCTCATCCACAATCAGCAGGCGCGGGTTGCCCAGTAGCGCCTGCGCAATCCCGAAGCGCTGCCGCATGCCGCCAGAAAATCCGGAGAGCGCTTTCTTGCGATGCTCGTAAAGATTGGTGCGGTTTAGCAGCGCTTCTACCGTGTCCTTGCGCTGATTGGCGTCGGTGATGCCTTTCAGCAGCGCGAGATGATTGAGCATTTCCTGGGCCGAGGTGCGCGGGTACACGCCAAACTCCTGTGGAAGATAGCCCAGCGTCTGGCGCAGTTCCTGCTTCTGCCGCAGCACGTTCAGGGTGCCTAGATGGATCTCACCGCTGTCGGGCTCCTGCAGGGTAGCAATGGTGCGCATCAATGTGGACTTTCCGGCGCCGTTGGGGCCAAGCAATCCATACATGCCCACGGGAATCGTGAGAGAGACATTGTCCAGCGCCCGCACACCGTTCTTATAGACCTTGGATAAATTCTGGATCTGCAATTCCACGAAGATTCGCTCCTGGGGACGCCGGTCATGGCGTCCTCGACTCAGTACGTTATGACCAGCTCAATAGTTCCCCCGAACCTCGGAAGCATGCCGGGCCTGGGGAGGTTCGCGATTCTGTACTCTGGTCCGACCCTTGTCAAGGGAGGGCGGCGGCAGCAACTTCGTGTTCCATCCGGTGCCTACAACGGCGTCATCCTGAGGGACTTCAGTCCCGAAGGATCTCGCGCGGAGCGGCCAATTGCCGAACCTGCGTGCATATCCACTGCGCGCAAGATGCTTGGCAAGCTCAGCATGACGTCCTTCGATTTGGGCGAGAGGACCATCGTCGACCACCGCTTGCCGCACCCTCAACCCCACCTGTAGCATAGAGGTTCACGGCATTCTTCCCTGCACCTCAGGAGACTTATGGCAACCGACACTTTGACCAGCCCAGCCATGCTCGGCAGCAGCACTGCACCCAAGGTTTACAAGAACTTCATTGACGGCGAGTGGGTGGAATCCTCGACCGGAGAGACCTTTGAAAATCGCAACCCCGCCGACACGCGCGACGTAGTCGGCATCTTTCAGAAATCCGCGAAAGCGGACGTGGACGCCGCGGTGGAAGCCGCCCGCAACGCCTTTGCCAAGTGGCGGCTGGTGCCGGCTCCCCGCCGCGCCGAGATCGTCTTTCGCGCCGCCGAAATGCTGCTGGAGCGCAAAGAGGAATACTCCCGCGACATGACCCGCGAGATGGGCAAGATACTCAAAGAGACTCGCGGCGACACCCAGGAAGCCATCGACACGGCCTACTACTTTGCGGGTGAAGGCCGCCGCATGTTCGGGCCGACCACGCCGTCGGAGTTGCCCAACAAGTTCGCCATGGCGGTGCGGACACCCATCGGTGTCTGCGGCATGATCACGCCGTGGAATTTCCCCATGGCGATTCCGTCGTGGAAATTGCTGCCCGCCATCGTGTGCGGCAACACCTGCGTGATCAAGCCGGCGCAGGACACGCCACTTTCGACTTACAACCTGGTGCGCACGCTGTCTGACGCAGGCGTGCCCAAGGGTGTGATCAACATCGTCAGCGGATTCGGTCCAGCAGTGGGTGGGCCGCTGATGGAGCATCCCGAAGTCCGCGCCATCTCGCTGACTGGTTCCACCGCGGTCGGGCGCATCGTCGGAACCACCGCGGCTAAAAGCTTCAAACATTGCTCGCTGGAGTTGGGCGGCAAGAATCCCATGATCGTGCTGGACGACGCTAACCTTGATCTCGCCATCGAAGGCGGTCTGTGGGGCGGCTTCGGAACTACCGGGCAGCGCTGCACTGCCACCAGCCGCATCATCGTGCAAAAGGGGGTCTATGCGGAGTTCGTGGAGCGCTACGTGGATCGCGCCAAGCGGTTGAAAGTCGGTAACGGCCTGGACGAGAACACCGAAATGGGCCCGGCCATCAACACAGCCCAGCTCAAGACCGACCTCGACTACGTGGAAATCGGCAAGTCCGAAGGCGCGAAGTTGAAATGCGGCGGCAACCGCCTCGACCAGGGCGAATATCAGTACGGCTTCTTCATGGAGCCGACGGTCTTCGTCGATGTTGATCCCAAGATGCGCATCGCCCAGGAAGAAATTTTCGGACCGGTCGTGTCCATCATCCCGTGCGAGGATCTGGAGGACGCAATTGCGATCGCTAATGGCATCGAGTACGGATTGTCCTCCGCGCTCTATACCAAGGACGTGAACAAGGCGTTTACCGCCATGCGCGATCTGCATGCCGGGATCACCTACATCAACGCGCCGACTATCGGCGCTGAAGTACATTTGCCCTTCGGCGGCGTGAAGGCCACAGGCAACGGACACCGCGAAGGCGGTATGGGCGCGATTGATTTCTACACTGAGTGGAAGGCAGTGTACGTGGATTACTCCGACCGGTTGCAGAAAGCGCAGATTGACCGCGTAGATTAGACCAGTCGTCGGTCATCAGTCGTCAACTATCAGTCGTTGGTCGTTAGTCCTTGGTCGTTGGCCGCAAAGCCCCTAATCAATTCCTTTGCGGCAGTTCTTTGCGGCCTTTGCGGTTAGAAGCTTTGCTTTAACGGAGTCCCATGCCCAGTACGCAAATCCGCGAAGTCGCAGCCGCGCAGCGGCTCGACAACGTCCGCTACGCCATCCGCGATCTGGCGTCGGTGGCTGACGAGGTCACCAAGCAAGGCCACAAGGTTCTGGCGCTCAACGTCGGCGATCCCAATATTTTTGATTTCAAGACTCCGCCGCATCTGATCGAGGCTGTCTACAAGGCGATGCGGGACGGCAAGAACGGCTACGCCCCGTCGCCCGGTATCCCTGAGGCTCTGGAAGCGATTCGCGGCGAAGCCACGCGCAAGGGTATTTCCACCAACCAGGATGTATTCGTGACTTCGGGCGCCAGCGAAGCGGTGGACATTGCCCTTACCGCTCTGGTCAATCCCGGCGAACATATTCTGACGCCCAGCCCGGATTATCCGCTCTATTCGGCGGTGCTGTGCAAACTTGGAATTGCGGTCACACCCTACAACCTGAACGAAGACGACGGCTGGCAGCCTGACCTGATTGACATCCAGCACAAGATCAATTCGCGCACTCGCGCTATTGTCTTGATCAATCCCAACAATCCTACCGGTGCCATGTGCTCCCGCCGCATGCTGGAACAATTGGCCGAGTTGGCGCGGCGTAACAACCTGGTTATCTTGGCGGACGAGATCTACGACAAACTGATTTTGGACGAGGACGAAAAACACCAACACTTGTCGATCGCGGCCATCGCTCCGGACGTTCCGGTTGTGACTTTCGGCGGGCTATCGAAGAATTATCTGGCTCCCGGCTGGCGCATCGGGTGGGGAGTGGTCAGCGGCGATGCCGCTGCCGTTAAGCCTTACGTGGAAGGCATTCATCGTCTGCTACGGGCGCGCCTGTGCGCCAACCATCCCGAACAGTACGCCATCAAGCCCGCTCTGGACGGACCTCAGGACCACCTCGTGGAAGTCCGCAACAAGCTTCGCGCGCGGCGTGATCTTACCGTAAAGTGGTGCAATTCGACGCCGCGCCTGAGCTGTGTGTCCCCGCGCGGTGCTTTCTACGCCTTTCCTCGGATTGACATTAAGGAAGGCGACGATGTTTTCGTCAAGGAATTGTGCCGGGCCAAGCACGTTCTCGTGGTGCACGGATCCGGCTTTGGGCAGAAGGCCGGCACCCGCCATTTTCGGATTGTGTTTCTGCCCGACGAGGCGACTCTGGCCAAGGCCTATCAGTCAATTGGCGAATTCATCGCGGAAAGATACAAATAAGAAATGTAGCGAGCGTCCGCGCTCGTGCGGGAGCGGGACGGGTCGGTGCCAACTTCCCCGCCCTGTCTCTCCAAAAAGCGGAGAGACGAGGACGGGGCACCCTCGGGTAAGAATGAAAAGGATTTCTGCATCTTCGCCGCCGGCACTCCCATCTATAGGTTTGTAGCCGAAGAACCTGCTTCTCAACTCATCTCATTACCCCGCATTCCTGAGGATCAAAGCTATGAAAGTCGCCCAAGTCAGCAAGCCTGGTGGCAATTTTGAAATCGTGGAGCGCCCGATTCCGGAGCCTGGCCGCGCCCAGGTTCGAATCAAGGTTGAAGCGTGCGGCGTTTGTCACAGTGACTTCCTCGTAAAGGAGACCGGCTTCCCCGGTTTGCAATATCCGCGCGTCCCCGGCCATGAGATTGCCGGGCGCATCGACGCAGTCGGAGCGGACGTCACACAATGGAAGCCCGGACAGCGGGTCGGCGTCGGCTGGCACGGCGGACATTGCTTTACCTGCGACCCTTGCCGCCGGGGCCATTTCATTCTCTGCAAGTTCGAGAAGATTACTGGCCTCAGTTACGATGGCGGCTACGCAGAGTATGTCGTGATCCCCGCCGAAGCGGTCGCGGCCATGCCCGATGATCTTGCGGCCGATGAAGCCGCGCCGCTGCTGTGCGCCGGGATTACAGTTTTCAATTCGATGCGTCATGCCGGGGCCTGGGCGGGCGACCTGGTCGCGGTGCAGGGCATCGGCGGCCTGGGTCATCTGGGCATTCAGTTCGCACGCCAGATGGGTTTCCGCACCGTCGCGATCGGCCGTGGCGCGGACAAAGAGCCGCTGGCCAGGAAACTCGGCGCGCACCACTACATTGATACCGACGCCGGTTCACCGGCCGCAGCGTTGCAGGCCCTGGGCGGCGCCGCCGTGATTCTCGCTACCGCCCCAGACTCGAAAGCGATGTCAGCCCTGGTGGATGGATTGGGTCCAGACGGGAAGCTGCTCGTCGTTGGCGCCACCTTCGATCCTCTCACCATCACTCCCCCGCAACTCATTTTTGCCCGCCGGTCGGTTCGCGGCTGGCCCTCGGGCACGGCCAAGGATTCCGAGGACACATTGCAGTTCAGTTTGCTGCGCGGAGTTCGCCCCATGATCGAACGCTATCCGCTGGAGAAAGTTGCGGAAGCCTGGGACCAGATGATCAGCGGACGGGCCCGCTTCCGTGTCGTCCTGACCATGGGCAAATAGGTTTTATGCTGAGAGCTATCAGCTGTCAGCTCTCAGCTCTCCGCTGTCAGGCATTTCGATTTCACTGATAGCTGATAGCTGACGGCTGAGAGCTGGTCCCTGGTTACCCTGATGACGAAAGTTTGGAAAGCATGATGGGACACCAGCCATTCCCTTGGTCTTTCCCTTAAAATCTGCTTAAATCACGACACAGCCTCTCCCCGCGGACGTTCACGTGATCGACATCCATTGCCATATTCTGCCTAAGGTAGACGACGGTCCTACGTCATGGGAGACGTCGCTGGAAATGTGTCGCATGGCGGCGGCGGACGGCATCGAGCACATCGTGGCCACTCCCCACGCCAACGAACGCTTCCATTACAACCGGCATGATCTGGCCAATAATCTCGAATATCTAAAGACCCTGGTGGGCGAGAAACCGCGGTTGACCCTGGGCTGCGATTTCCATCTTTCTTACGACAACCTGAAGGACGTTCTGATTTCGCCGGAGCGTTACACCATCGAAGGCAGCCACTACCTGCTGGTGGAGCTGAGCAACTACAGCATCCCGTCACAAATCAACGAGTGCTTCACCCGGATGGCGGATGTAGGTATCACGCCAGTCATCACTCATCCCGAACGCAATGCCATCCTGCAGCAGACCCAGGAGCGGGTCCTCGAGTGGGTGGATCAGGGTTGTGCGGTCCAGGTGACGGCTTCGGCGGTGACCGGGATGTGGGGCCAGAAAGTTGTGCGCGCGGCCGAATGGCTGCTCGAACGAGACGCGGTGCACGTGTTAGCTACCGACGCGCATGACACCAAGCATCGGGTCCCATTGCTGTCCGCGGCGAGAGAAAAGGTGGCCAGACTCTGCGGCGATGAAGTGGCCCGGGCGCTGGTGGATGATAATCCGCGCGCCATCATCAGTGACAAACCCCTGCCGTATTTTCCCAATCCAGTGATGAAGAAGAGCGGCCGCTAATGGGCGGCGGACCTCGGACGTCAGACCTCGGCCTTTCTGTGGTTCTAAGATTTGGGATTTAGCTGAGGTCTAAGGTCCGACGTCCGTTTTACCTCTGCGGCGGGGTCACCATGGCCGGGCTTTGGCCCATCATCGACGAGCCGTGGGATTGCTCCGGTTGTGACGTCATGGCGCTTTCCGGATTCAGCAAATGCTCGTGGTCGGGGCCCAGTCCCATCTTGATCAAGGCCCGGGAATCAGGGACTGACTTGCTTTGCCAGCCATGGTCCGCCTGATAACGCTGCATCGCGGCCTGCGATTTTGCGTCCCAGGTTCCAGAGGCGGTGCCGTCGAGATAGTGTTCGCGAATCAGCGCTTCCTGAATTTCGCGGGCGCGTGATGGATCTATCTTCTGCTGCCCGCGGTGCGACTTTGCGCTCTTGCGAGATTTCTTGGTCTTGCGGGAAGTCGAGTGCGCCGACACATTCTGCAATTTCGCCGAGGAGCTGGTTGTGGGATCCGGAGTTGGCGACTGGCTTTTGGTCTGCGCTGAAACCGCACCGCAAGCCAGGAGCACAACGCATCCTGCGCTCAAACAGGTCGTCGAAATGGAGCTTCTGAGTTTCAAAGTCGTGGTCCGGAGTAACCCTCTGCTCGGTTACCAGCCATTCCTGATCGAGCAGGCAGGGTAAACCATCCCCGCCTCCAGTGCCAGCCCTCTTTGTGCCAGGCCCGGGTTACGGAAGTGTACCGGCCAGAAAGATGGTTCCACCGTCGCGGCCGACGCCCCGCTGGCGTACCAGGAATACGACATCCTGTCCGCTCTTCAATGTGGCGGAGACGCGGGTAAACTGGTCTTCGTTGTCCACCGGATGCTTGTTGATCTCGAGGATGATGTCGCCCCGGCTCAACCCGACATCCTCGGCAAACGATCCGGTCTTCACATCCTTCACAATAACGCCCCTGGCGGCAGGAACATCCAGGCGGTCCGCCATCTCCTGAGTCAGGGTCTGGACGCTTACGCCAAGTTTGCTTTCTTTGGGTCCGCTCTCCGGGCCGCCCTCATCTTCGTCGCCCAGGCGGGCGGCAAACAGCTTCGCCCGGTCGGCCACGGTGGCAGTAACTTCCTGCTTCTTGCCGTCGCGAATGAATCCGACTGCGAGTTTCGAGCCCGGCTTGCGGGCGGCAATGTCGGAGACCAATTCATCGCCGTTTTTCACCGACTTGCCGTCTACAGCAACAATGGTGTCGCCTACTTTCAGGCCGGCCTGCTCGGCCGGGCTGCCCGGGGTCACGTCTGAAATGGTAACGCCCGAGCCAGTCCCATATACTCTCGCGATGGCAGGGTTGTCCAGCGCGTTGAACATGATTCCGATCGAACCGCGCGAGACGCGGTGGTCGGGACCGACCAGCTGGTTGTAAACCTGCGCCACGGTATTCGAGGGCAAGGCAAATCCCACGCCGGCGTAGGCGTTGGTGTCGGTAAGAATCGCGGTATTGATGCCGATCACCTCGCCCGTCATATTGACCAGCGGACCTCCGGAGTTGCCCGGATTGATGGCAGCATCAGTCTGGATGAATGACTGGAACTGGCGCTGGGGCACAATATTGCGGCCCTTGGCCGAGACAATGCCGGCGGTCACGGTCTCCTGCAATCCAAATGGACTGCCCACGGCAAGCACCCAGTCGCCAACTTGCATGCTGTCAGAATTGCCCAGTTTTGCTACGGGTAGCGGCTTGTCACTTTCAATCTTGATTACGGCCAGGTCGGTTTCCTGGTCCGATCCAACTACTTTGGCGTCGCGCAGCATTCCCGGCGGATCATCCTGCAGCTTCACCCGAATCCGGTCGGCCTTCTCCACCACGTGCCGGTTAGTAACGATGTAACCTTTGGGATCCACAATTACGCCCGAACCCAGGGAACGCTCGCGGATCGCACCGCCGCCCGGACCACCCTGGCCTCCCTGCCCACCCTGACCGCCGAAGAAGCGGTCGAAGAAGTCGTCAAACGGATTTGCGTCATCGTCTCCGCTGGGAGCGCCGCGGCGGCGGCGAGGAGTCTTGATCGTGGATTCAGTGTTGATGTTGACCACGCTGGGCTCCAGTTGCTTGGCAATCTGCGAGAACTGGTTGGAGAGCACCTGGGGCGAAGGCACGGTCAAAGGGGCCACATCGGAGGATGATTTCTTGTCCTGGCCCTTTACTCCCGAGGAGATCACGGTCCCGATCAGGATTCCCATGGCCAACGTGACCAAGATAGAAACGCCGTACGCCAGGCGGTTTGCCTTCAAGCGTACCCAAAGAGCGCTTGCGCGCTGATGCATAATGACTTCCTCCGATGATGACCTGCAAAGTTGATTATACCCGCCCGCCAACAGCGGTCACCAGCCTACTGGGTTAGACGCAGACGGCCGGAAAAGTGTTGCGGCACCAGCCCGTGGCACCAGCCACGTAGGCCCGGACGCCCTCGTCCGGGCGGGCGAGCGAAGCTCGCCGTCGAATTCCCGATAGCTACCAAAACTGCGGAGCTTCGCTCCGCTGGGCGGGTGGGGACACCCGCCCCTACGCATCCAGTTGTAGCTAGCCGTGCTGACTTGGAACGGCCGCATGGTCTGGAGAGACGGCCATCGACTCGGCGCTCGCCTTCTCTTCCGAGATCAGGAGGCCTGCCAGAATGCACCCCGCCCCTATTCCCGCGCGGGTGCCTAGACGTTCTCCCAGAAAAATGAACGAGGTGAGCCAGGCAAACACCGGCTCCAGAGTAAAGATCAGCGCGGTATGCGTGGCCGGAGTGAATGGCTGCGCCCACGCCTGGATGGCGAAGGCCAGCGCCAGGCTCAGAAAGCCGGTAATCCCGATTCCCCAGAGCACCCGCGCAGACCAGACAACGTAAGCCTTCTCCGCTAGCGGAAACGTCAGAATCATCAAAAGCGCGGTCACGGCAACCTGCACTACCGTGATCTGCTGCCAGCCCTGGGTCCGGGTAGCGTGCTCAATAAAGATGATGTGGAAAGCAAACACTACAGCCGCGCCGAGAGTGAGCAGGTCGCCTTCATTCGTGCTCCGCAGATTGAGGCCGCCCCCGGCCGATGCCGGTATGGTCAGAAGGTACAACCCGACAAACGCCAGCACCACGCCGACGGAGGTCCAGCGATTGAGACTGCGCTTCCAGAACAGAGCCAGAAGTATCGGAACCAGTACAACCGAGACTCCGGTCAGGAAAGCCGATTTTGATGGCGTCGTGTATTTCAGACCTTCAGTCTGCAGTTCATTGCCTATAAAGAGGAAGAAGCCAACCAGCAATCCGGAGCGGAGGGAACTGGCGGTGAGACGTCCAAGCTCGCGGTAGAAAACCAACGCCAGCACCACCGCCGCCAGGCTCATGCGGACAGCGTTAAAAAACAGCGGAGAGATGTCCGCCAGCGCGTTCTTGATGACGACAAAATTCGAGCCCCAGATGAGAGTGATGAGGACCAGAAGAATGTGAGCTTTGAACGAGCGGGACACGCGCCTAGAGTAGCAGACGAGAAAGAGTTGGCCCGGCAAGGACTGCGTGGGGACAGCCGAGGGCGGCTGTCCCCACGTGGTTCGGGATGGATTCTCTACTTGGCTTCGTAGACCGTCTTGCCGCCGACCACCGTCCGCAGCACCTTGGTCCCGAGAATTTTTTCCGGCGGCACGGACGTAATGTCCGTATCCAACACTACGAGATCGGCCAGCATGCCGGGAGCCAGCGTTCCCTTATCTTTTTCTGCGAACTCGGCGAATGCCGAACCGGTGGTGTAGGCGGCGATGGCCTGTTCGATCTTTAGTTTCTGCTCGGGATAGTATTCCTTCTTGCCATCTTCGCTCTTGCGGGTCACGGCGGCGTAGAGACCGCGGAAGGGAGCTACGGGTTCGACCGGATAGTCAGTCCCGAAGGCCAGCGTGACGCCCTTCTTCTGAAATGACGCCCAGGCATAGGAGTAGGCCGCCCGCTTCGGTCCCAGCCGGGCTTCGGCCCAATTCATGTCGGTGAGCAGGTGATTGGGTTGCATGGAGGCGATGACCTTCAACTCTTTGAACTTTGCTATCTGCTGGAAGTTCGTGACTTGCGCGTGTTCGATACGAAAGCGGAGGTCTGGGGCAGATGCAGGCGAAGGCGCTGCCGAGCTGTGCTCGGCCTGGACGGGTCGGAGACCCGTCCCCACACGGTCTGGGGTGGCCACACGGTCTGAGGTAGCGGCGGCAAAGGCGTTTAAGGCCGTTTGGACACCTTTGTCGCCGATGGCGTGGAAGCCGATCTGGAATCCTGCGTTCACTCGTTCCTTCGTCATCTTTACTAGTTCGTCCTGGTCGTACTGGGGCAGTCCGGAATTGGTCGGGTCATCCGCGTAGGGTTCGAGGAGCGCGGCGGTGCGCGAGCCCAGCGATCCGTCCATGAAGCCCTTGAGCATCCCGGTGTGCAGCATGTTGTCCGACTGGGGATGCGAGGCGCGATGTTCAAGCAATAACGGCACGGGGTCATTGAAAAGCAGCCACTCGCTGACTCGGACGGTGAGCTTGCCCTCGCGTTCAATTTCTTCAAGCATCTGAAAATCATCCCAGGAGAGCTTCGAGTCCTGATAATCGGAGTTGTCCTGCACGGAAGTGATGCCGCTACGGGCCAGTTCCTGTAGAGCGGCTTCGATAGCCTGGCGGCGCCGGTCGTGATTTGGTTTGGGAATGACCGCGGTTACCGCCTGGCGCGCGGTTTCGCGGATGATGCCGGTGGCCTGACCTGTCGTATCACGATCAATTTTGCCTCCTGCCGGATCTTTGCTGGCAACCGTGATCCCTGCCAGTTGCAAGGCGCGCGTGTTGGCCACCGCGATGTGCCCGTCCACGCGTTCCAGGAACACGGGATGGTCCTTGGTTACTTCATCAATGTCCCAGCGGCTGGGGAGTTCTTTCACAGGCCACAATGTCTGGTCCCAACCCCCGCCTACAATCCATTCGTTGGGCGCGGCGTTTTGAACACGCGCTTGAATTCGCTCGCGAAACTCAGTCAGGGACTTCACTCCCGCCAAATCGACAGTGAGCCGCTGGAAACCAGCGTTGGCCAGATGCACATGGGCGTCATTGAATCCGGGCATTACGAAATGCCCGCCCAGGTCGGTCACTTCAGTCGCCGGTCCTTTCAGCTTCACGATCTCGTCGTTCCGGCCCACGGCTTCAACCCGTCCATCGTGCACGGCCATGGCTTCCGCGCGCTGGATGGCATGAAACGAGGATGTGTCCACGCCGGTGTAAATGTTTGCATTTAGAAAAATCACGTCGGCCCTGGGTTGAGAAGGCAGGCGCTGCGCCGCAGCCGTCGCAGTCATCGTGGTCACAGTCACTGCCATGAGGAAAACATTGGCGGATAACTTCATAACGCCACTCCGGCGAGACCGATCAGAGTCAGCAGAATGCGCTTGAGGCCAAGCTCGCGTCCGCTGCAGTCAAACCATTCCTGCAAAGTGTGCGCCCCGCCCCCGGTTCCGCCGCCTCCGATGGCAATAGCCTCGAGTCCGAGCGACAGCGGAATGTTGGCGTCCGTGGAAGCGCGTTGCACTTGCGCCGCGTTGCCTAGTTGCGCGTCCACGGCGCGAATCACCTGCAGGATGCGGGCATTCGGATACAGTTCGCCCGCGGGACGATTCCCGATTACAACCACTTCAGAGCTCACTCCAAAAGGCCGCCGCCGCGACGCCGTAGCGGTTTCCGGGGCCCGCGTTTCCTGCTCCACAGCCTGATCAATCGCCTGCCGCAGAGCACGCTCCAGGCGCTCCATTTCCGCCATCGAGGTAGAACGAATGTCCACCCGCATGCTGGCCGATTCCGGAATCGAATTCACCGAAGTCCCGCCGCGAATGACTCCGACGTTGAAAGTGGTCTTGGGTGACGCCGGCACCGGAGTCTGCGCGAAGGCCTGCACGGCGCGCGACAGCACTACGATAGGATTGGGTGCGCCGAAATCGCTCCAGGAGTGTCCGCCCGGGCCGCGCACAATCACCTCGAAACGGCGGCTGCCCAGCGCCTCGGCCACGATGGTGTCCGCGCCCGCGCCGTCGAGCACCAGACTGAAGTGGATCTGGTCCTTCCAGCGTGGCTGGGAAAAAATGTGGCGCATGCCGCGCAGGTCGCCTTCACCTTCTTCGCCGACGTTGCCAATAAACAGCAGAGGCAAGGCATGCCGGATACCCAATGCGCGCAATGCCGCCACCATAGCCAGCATGGCGGTTACCCCGGCGCCATTGTCCGAAACGCCGGGGCCATACAACCGGCTTCCCTGTTGCCGGATATTCAGCGGCGTGCCTGCGGGAAAGACAGTGTCCAGGTGAGCGCTGAGCGAGACATGTCCATGCCCATATCCCGCATGCGTGCCGAAAACGTTGCCCACCTCGTCGGTATGAACGGCTTCCAGTCCGAGCTCGCAAAACTTGTCCGCCAGCCACTTACCCCTTGCGCTTTCGCCAAACGGAGGCGCAGCAATACGCGCTAGCTCCAACTGCCACTGCGCGAACTGCGGTTCCTGCGCGCGAAACCAGGTAAAGGCGGAGCGAATCTCGGTCAACGAACAGAGGTGTGCAACTTCCTGCTGGACGCCAGGAAAAAGATCCGATACGTCGGCTTGCGATCGAGGCATGGGGAAAGCAGTCGTCGGTCGTCAGTCCTCAGTCGTTAGTCATTAGCCTTCCTGCGACAGCGGCGATTGACGGTTTCGGCTGACGACCGAAGACTGACGACTGACGGCTGAATTTGCCATCTTACAACGCCTTGCCGGTGGTTACTTCCTCTTCCGCCCCTTTCAACGCAGGAAATTTCTTTGCGTTCTTTGCGGAGTTCTTGACGACCTTTGCGGTAAAGATCTTGACCTGAATCGTTCGGAGCGCTCCAGGACGGGCGGGACGCCCGTCCTCCATCTTCTACAGGCAGTCGCGGATTTCTGTTTCGGTGAGGGTGTGGTTCGAGGCTTTGGCGCGCTTATAGATTCTCTCCACGACTTCATCGGTCGCCGGGACGCCGTGGCGTTCCAGCCAGAACAGCACATTCGACTTCCCGCTCATGGGGCCAATATCAATGATCTGCTCGAGGCCAAACATCTGCGAGGGAACGCCGGAGTACACGGCGTTCGCCAGTTCGATATCTTTCTTCTTATAGGCCTTGATGACGGCCGCCGCGTGCACTCCGGTCGCAGTGCGGAACGCGTCTTCCCCTACCACCGGATAGTTCGCGGGGATGGGCACGCCCGTGGCCTTTGACACCGCCTGACAATATTCTTTCAGCTTGGTCAGGTCCTGCTCGGCCCAGGGAGGAATGGCCATGAGTTTCAGATTCACCAGCATCTGATCCATCTGCGTATTGCCCACACGTTCGCCAATTCCCAGCGCGCACGCGTGCACGCACTCCGCGCCCGCCATCAGCGCCGCCATGGAGTTGGCGATCGCGAGGCCGCGGTCGCAGTGCCCGTGCCAGTCCACACGAATCTTTTCTCCCGATGGCTTCACTACTTCTTCGAGCACAAAGCGTATCAGAGCGAACGCACCCATCGGCGTCGCGTGTCCCGCGGTATCGCAGATTACGATGGCTCGTGCTCCGCAACTGATCGCGGTGGAATACAGGCGCTTGACCATTTCCGGATCGCACCGGCTCGTGTCCTCGGTCACATACATCGAATCGAGGCCCAGCGACACTGTGTACTTCACTGCTTTCTCCGTGGTCTCGAGCAGGAAGTCATCGGTCCAGCCTTCGGTGTAGCGCCGAATCGGGCTGGAGCCAATAAAAGTCGCGGCCTGGATGTTCAGCCCAGTGCGCTGCACGATGTCGGCAATCGGCCGGATGTCGTGTTCGTGAGTTCGTGCTGCACAGTTGGCACGAATCTTCATCTTGTGCCGGACAATTTCGTGGGCCAGCGCTTCGCAGTCTGCCAGCGCACGCGGTCCCGCTCCCGGCAGCCCGAGGTCGAGCGAGTTGATGCCCAGCGCTTCCATCAAATGCAGGATCTGGATTTTCTCCCCAATCGAGGGATCGCGCACCGAAGGCGACTGCAGGCCATCCCGCAGGGTCTCATCGTTCAGCAGTACTGGTCCTGATGGACGCAGTTTGGCGGCGTCCATCTGGTTCCAGTCGTAGATGAGTTCAAAAGTGTTCACGATGATGGCTTATCGCGAGGCGCTCGCCTGCTCGGACCCTGAACTTAGGTTGCGTGACCGGTCCACTGCGGGTCCTTTTCCGGAGCGACGATTTCACCGTCGCGCATGTGAATAATTCGATCGCCATAGGCGGCGGCTTCCGGATTGTGGGTAATCATGAGCACGGTCTGTCCCAGTTCCTGGTTGGAATGCCGCAGCATGGCCAAAACGATATCGGAATTCTTGGAGTCCAAATTGCCGGTCGGCTCGTCGGCCAAAACAATCGCCGGCTTGTTGATCAAGGCCCGGGCCAGAGCCACGCGTTGCTGTTCACCGCCGGAGAGTTCGGAGGGCCGATGACGCAGGCGCTTGTCCAGTCCTAACAGTCCCACAATCTTCTTAAAGTAGGCGGCATCGTAGGTACCGTTCGTGCCGGCGATATCGAGCGCTACGTCAATGTTGGATTGCGCATCCAGGGTGGGGAGCAGGTTGAATTTCTGGAAGACGAATCCGATCTTGCGCTTGCGCAGCCGGGTGCGTTCGGCGTCGGACAATTGCGCGAAGTCGTCACCATCAATGACAACGTGGCCGGAGTCAGCGCGAGTCAGGCCGCCGAGCAGATAGAAAAGTGTAGATTTGCCGCTACCGGAAGGGCCTACGACGCTGACAAACTCTCCCTTTTGCACACCAAAAGAGATACCTCGTAGGGCGGGGACATCAATTTTGCCCACGCGGTAGGTCTTGCGCAGTTCAACGGCTTCGATGAAGGCAGGCATCCAACTGATTGATATTACACGAAGCCTACGTTGTGCAGGACTGCGTTCGGTTTACAGGGGGAGTGGCTCGGCTCGGACAAATCCACTCCAACGGCGTCATCCTGGAGGATCTCGCACGCATCGTCACAATCGCCGCGAAGGTGCATTTCCGCTGCGCGCCAGATCCCTTCGACTTCGCTCAAGGGCAGGCTCTTCGCAAGCTCAGGATGACTCCAATCTGGATTATGGAAAGCTTTGATGAGGGCCGCGCCTCAGGCAGCGCCGACATGTCCCGCGGCCTGGGCCTTGGACTGGGCGCGATGGGGGCCGCGTTTGCGCACCAGCAGCAAACGGATTCGCTCGAGCAATTCCACCGGCGCGTACATACCTTTCGGCAGGAAGAGATCGGCGCGCGTATCGCGATCGTAAATTCTTACTTTCCCGGAGAACAGAATCGCCGGAGTTTGCGGCGAGATCGTCTTGATGGCATCGATCAGCTTGCTCCCATCTACGCCGGGCATGATCAGATCGGTGAGCACCAGATCCACTCCGCCCTTCTTGAAGCGCTCGAGAGCTTCTTCGCCGCTGCTGCAGGCGATCACACGATAGCCGCGAGTTTCCAACATGACCTTGCGGATGGAGAGAGACTGTTCGTTATCGTCGACACAAAGGATGGTTCGTTTCGGCTTCATTCCGGCCTTAGCCCTGCTTCCGAGATGGCAGCCTGAACCTGATGAAGGCAGCCAGAGTTTCACTGACTTGTTGGTTGATGTGGAGAACTGAGAGCGAGACAAAATGCTAACGGCAGAAGAGTCGGCTGTAAAGTGCCGCCGATGCTAATGGTCAATTAGCCCCATTGAAAAAATTTCGCGCTTGTGCACACCGTATTTTTTCGCGGCAATCAGGGCTGTCGGCTCAGAAAGAAACTTCTCCGCGCAGGACTTCCACAGCATTTCCTCCCACGCGCACGTTGACCACTTTGTTATCACGGCGCGAAGCCCGCACAAAGATCCGGCTCGGCCGAAGCATTTCGACACCTTGCTCGATCAGCACGTGCTCGTCGGGTTGGGCCACACCATGCGCCACCATCCAGGCAGTGGCACCGCCCGCGGCGGAGCCCGTAGCCGGATCTTCGCCGCCGTAGAACAGCATGCGGGCGTGCAGCCGGGCGGCGGGATCGACGGTCTCGCGGGTCACGAAATAAAAGGCCGTACCCCCACCCGATTGCTGTAAGTACTCGCTGGCACGGGCAAGATTCACTTGCAACCGGTGGATGACGTCGAGCCCGCGCAAAGGAACAATGGTGAAAGGCAATCCGGTCGAAACGGTTTGAATGGGCAGCGAAGGATCGATGTCGCCGTCGCGCAGGCTGGTGGCGCGCACCACTGTCTCGCGATCGTGGATCAGGCCGAATTTCGGCTCGACCTGGGTCATTTCGCCAAACACGGGCTGGCCTGGTTTCTCTTCGAAGCGGACTGGCACCCGGCCCACGTTCAATTCGAGAGCCACTTCGCCAGCGCCCGTCGAACCGCGCAACGCAAACGCGGTGCCCAGCGTGGGATGTCCGGCAAAAGGTAATTCTTCCTGCACCGTGAAGATGCGGACCCTGATTCCGCGCTCCCGCTCGGTAACCGGATCACGCGGCAAGACGAAAGTGGTCTCGGAAAGATTCATTTCGCGAGCCAGAGTTTGCATGATTTGGTCGTCGAGCCCGCGTGCATCGGGGAACACCGCCAGGGAATTGCCTTCGAACGGGCGCGAGGTGAAGACATCGAGTTGCATGAAGGGAAAGTGGCGAGTTTCGGGGGGCATGACAATTTATTGTAGCGTCGAACCACTCGCCGTCAGTTTCAAAATTCTGGGGCGCGTGAGATTTCATAACAGCAGAAACAGTTGGTACGAACCACGTGGGGATAGCCGCCCCGGCTGTCCAGTCGAGCGCAGTTCGACGAGGTTTTGCCGACACCAAGTAGCGGAGCTGCGCTCCGCCGGAGAGCCGGGGGCGGCTGTCCCCACGTAGTTCGTGGCGCTTACGGCTGGAGGTTTGACTGAATTTCCGGGGCCGCGTATCCTATCTTTCGTATGCGAAAGCGCTCCACGCTGGCCGTCCTCTGTTGTTGTACTCGGACGCCGGGGTGTGGGTAGCGCAGCAAGGTTTCCGACACCCACCCGGCCGAACGCGGGTGGGTTTCTTTTTGCCTTGATTCTTACCCGTTTATGAAAGCCTCGGCGGGCACCGATCAAAATCCCGGGCTTTCGGGATTGACCAAATCAGCGACTGAGGAGAGCAAACATGAGCACCGACACCCTGACTGAAACCACCAGCATCCCTCGCATTAATGACGTAGCCCCGGACTTTACCGCCGAAACCACCCAAGGCACCATCCACTTTCACGAATGGATCGGCGACGGCTGGGCAATCCTGTTTTCACATCCCAAGGACTTTACTCCGGTGTGCACCACCGAACTCGGTTACATGGCCGGACTCCAACCCGAGTTCGCCAAGCGCAACACGAAGATTATCGGACTGAGCGTTGACCCGGTGAGCAGCCATGGCAAGTGGGCGGCGGACATCGAGGAAACGCAGGGACATAAAGTGAACTATCCGATGATCGGCGACCCCGAGCTCAAGATCGCCAAGCTCTACGGCATGCTGCCGGCGAGCAGCGGGAACACCTCGGAGGGCCGCACCGCGGCGGACAACGCCACCGTGCGCACGGTATTCGTGGTGGGGCCGGATAAGAAGATCAAACTGCAGCTCAGCTATCCCATGAGCACTGGCCGCAACTTCGACGAGGTTCTGCGTGTCCTCGATTCCATGCAGCTGACGGCCAGGCATAAAGTTGCGACGCCGGTGAACTGGAAGCAGGGCGATGATGTCATCATCCTGCCGGCAGTCTCGGACGATGAAGCGCAGCAGAAGTATCCCGGCGGCTGGAAGTCGCCCAAACCGTATCTGCGCATCGTGCCTCAACCGAAGTAAGGCAAAATGAACCGGCCACGGATTCTCACGGATGAACACCGATCTGCTTTCAGAGTTTCCTTAAGGTTCAGATCCGTGAAAATCCGCGTGAATCCGTGGCTGTTTTTTTCTTAACATCGAAAATTAAGAATTGTTTCGGAAGCGGATGGGCTAGCGTAGTTGTGCTGGGGCTGCCTGAAGTATTCGCGTCGGATCGACGAACAGCCAGGCCGCTGCACCCACCAGGCACAAAGCCGCCGCCACCAGGAATGAAGCCGTCCAGCCGAAGTGACTCGCGATCGCCGGAGTAAGCGAAGCGGTCACCATGCCTCCGATTTGCGCTCCCATATTCATGAAGCCCGAAACCGACCCCGAAGACGAACCGGCGATATCCGCAGTCACCGACCAGAATGAGCTCTGTGCCAGGTACAAAGCTCCTGCTCCTCCCGCTAACACGACGCTGGCCAGCCGCGCGCTTTGGACCTCGGCGCCCAGCACCAGAAACACAGCTGCGAGGGCGATGACAACCGCCGCGAGATAACAACGTCCTACCCGCGGACCATGGATGCGTGTAAGCCGGTCGCTGATCGTTCCTCCCAAAGGACAGCAGGCCGCCATCGCCAGAAATGGCAGCATGGCGTAGAACGCACTGGCCTTCAGGTTCAGGCCTCTAACCTGTGCCAGGTAGATGTAGAACCAACTGAAGAATATCCAGGCCGCATAGCCAAAGGAAAAGTAGCTGAGAGAGATCGCCAGCACGTCCTTGCTTTTAAGAACTGTTCCCCAAGGGATCAGCTTCCGGTCCCGCCGAACGTTCTCGGCGGCGAGCCCGGAGCGGATGAATGCGAGTTCCGCGGGCGAGACTGAAGAGTGTTCTTCGGGAGTATCCCTGGCGGCGATGAACCAGACCAGGCCAGCCACCAGCCCAACGACGGCGCACAACCAGAAAGACGCTCTCCAACCGTAGTGCAGCATGACGTATGTAATCAGCGGAGGTGAGAGGCCTGCGCCGGCGCCCACTCCGGCGAAAATCCAGCCGTTCGCTATTCCCCGTTCCTGGGTTGGGATCCAGCGCGCCACAAATTGATTCGAGGCCGGATAAACCACCGCCTCACCGGCTCCCAACAAGAAGCGTATGGAGACGAACAAGAACAGCGCGCCGCGTATGCCCGATGGAACCGCAGCGGTCAGCGCGGTGAAGATACCCCACCAGATCACTCCCGCCGCCAGCACTCGACGCGGACCCAGGCGGTCAACCAGTCTTCCACCGGGTGTCTGGAAAAGAGCATAGCCGGCGAGGAAGGCGCTGAAGACCCATCCCAGTTGAACATTGCTCAGATGGTAGGCGGCGGCGAGAGAGCTTCCGGCAATCGAAATGTTCACTCGATCCAGAAAGGCAACCGCACTTAACATGAACAGCCAGAAGATGAGAAACCAGCGGACATGGCTGGAAGCAGTCGTCATATTTCTCCGGAATGGATCACAATCGCGGATCTGGTCTGGGAATCGCGGTGGATCCATGTGATCGCAAGCAAGCCACGATGCAGGGAGCGCAAATACGGGCTACTTGTATTCCTGAACGACTTGCCGCGATTCCCCTAGACTCTCGATTCCCAGCTCTACGACATCACCGGCATTCAGATAGGTTGGCGGTTTCATGCCCAAGCCAACTCCCGCGGGCGTTCCGGTGCTGATCACATCTCCGGGAAGTAGCGTCATGAACTGGCTGACGTAGGAAACCAGCGTTGCCACATCAAAAATCATGTTCGACGTGGAACCGTTCTGCCGGAGATTGCCATTCACTTTTAGCCACATTTTGAGATTGCCCACATTTGGAATCTCGTCCCGGGTAGCGAGGAACGGCCCTAACGGAGCAAACGTGTCCGCACTTTTTCCCTTTACCCATTGTCCGCCGTGTTCCAACTGAAAACTTCGCTCTGAATAGTCGTTGTGCAGAGCGTAACCTGCAACGTGCTCCCAAGCTTTCTCTTTGGAAACATACGAAGCCTTCTTCCCAATCACGACCGCCAGTTCAACCTCCCAGTCCACTTTGGTGGAGTTCAGCGGTCTTACCAAGGCATCATTCGGCCCCACCAGAGAAGTGGTCGCCTTAAAGAAGATGACCGGCTCCTTCGGCGTCTCCGCCTTGGTTTCGGCCGCGTGATCGCGATAGTTAAGTCCGATGCAGACGATTTTGCTGGGCCGGCAAACCGGAGGCCCCAAACGGACCGATGAGGCTACGCGAGGCGCAGATGAAGCGTTCTTCCGCACCCAGGAAGCAAGTTCCCGCAAACCGCTGTCTGCGAAAAACGCCTCGTTGTAGTCCGAGCCCAGACCGGACGCGTCGATGCGACTGCCATCGTTCAGAAGCGCGCCCGGCTTTTCCTTGCCCGGCTCGCCAAATCGAATCAGTTTCATGGTGTGGATCTCCTATGTGTCCCTCGAGTGTCTAGCTCGCTTCTGTCCACTAGCTTAATTATCATATATAGGTATAATACTAACTTATTTAGTTTGCCAGAGAAGTTCCAATTAGTGTCCAGGAGAATGGTCTGATGATGAGCAAGATTCTCGCATCATTGGGTTTGTGCGCCCTGCTCTCGCCGCTCGCTTTGGCGCAAGCCACTGGTGACCGCATCGATCTGTACTTCGACGATTGGCACTCCTCGACCCCGCGCACCGCCCTCGGTTCCCTTCAGGAACGCGACATTTTCACTCGCGGCGATCCTCAGAACCCGCAGAAAAAAGGCGCTGTCCTCCGTTATCTCAACTCTCACACTTACGCCACTCTCGCCCCGCGTGCTACTACCAAGGCAACGCGTCTGGATGGACAGCAGGAAATCTACTTTGTTGAGTCCGGCCGCGGCTCCGCGACTGCTGGAGGAGAAACCGTCGAACTGTACAAGAACATCGCGGTTTTGATGCCGGCGAATCTGGAGTTTACATTAAAAAATACCGGCGACGAGCCCCTGGCGATGTATGTGATCAATGAACCAACGCCTCCCGGTTTTCGGCCGAACTCGACCATGTTGGTCAGGGACGAAAACAAGCTTCCCATCACATCGAGCAACGGTCTTTGGGCTCACATCGTAAAGACGCTCTTCGTCACCCAGGATGGTCTCGGGACTCTGCAGACCGTTCTGACCGTGACCCTCGATCCTCTTACCATCGGTAAGCCCCACATCGTGGATCATGACGACATCGAGGAAGTCTGGACCGCCCTGGATGGCACCAGTCTGGCGTTCGTGAGCAATCAATTGCGGCGGCAGACTCCGGGAATGGCGTTCTACCACATTCCCGATAACAAGACACCTCACACCAATATCAATCAAAACGAAGACTCTCAGGTCAAATTTCTCTATTTCGCTCGCTACCATCCGCACGAACCCCGGAAGTAGCTAAAGAGTAGGAAAAGGAGACCGCATTCATGAAACGCGCAGCGCTTCTCTCTCTGAATGTAGGCACACTGATCTTGGCCTTGCTATGTCTGGCAACGGCGCAGACGCCTCCGCCCTCAAGCGGGACGAAAAACGCTATCAATGGAATCACAATGATGTGGCCGATTCCACTGTGCTGATCGTGGGCCATGGATCCATAGGCCAGGCGGTCGAAACCCGGTCTGCACCCGGAAGAGCCCCTGCTGAACGTCGTGACCGGGGAGTACTAGAGAAGCTAGCTACTAAAAGAGTCGTCGCGTTTAATAAATATGATATTATAATTGCCTCTCAGATTTACTCGTACGCGTTGATGGCCTGGCTCGCGTTGATGGCCTGGCTTAAGATGGCGTGTCTAAGAACGGAGCTTTTGATATGCGACTCTTGCACCTCTTCATAGTGCTGTCGCTCGTAGCACTGCCCTCCTACTCCCTATGGGCTCAATCCGGTGGACTGGTATTGGTGGCCAATAAGGGCAACAGCAGTTTGGGCCTTATCGATCCTGTCGCCGGGAAGCAAGTGGCGGAGATACCCGAGGGTGGCGTAACCGGGCACGAAGTCACGACGTCGCCCGACGGAAAACTCGCCTATGTGCCGATCTATGGAAACTCCGGGGTCGGACAGCCGGGCACTGACGGCACCAATCTTGTGGTCATCGATTTGGCGGCGCGGAAAGTCGTGGGCAATATCGATTTCGGCACAGGCGTGCGTCCTCACCTGCCGGTGATCGGTCCGAAAAACGGCCTGCTTTATGTTTCCACTGAGCTCAATCGTTCGATCACGATTATCGATCCCGCCACGTTGAAAATTATCGGCTCGATTCCGACCGGCCAAGAGCAGTCCCACATGTTTGCCATCACGCGCGATGGACGGCGCGCCTACACGGCAAATGTAGGACCGGGTAGCGTATCCGTTCTCGATCTTGAGGCGCGAAAGACGATCACGATTATTCCGGTCTCTTCACAAATTCAACGTATCTCGCTTTCGGTCGATGACAAGCTGGCTTTCACCTCCGACGTAACCAAGCCTCAGCTGGCCGTAATCGACACCGCCACGAACAAGATCAAGAGGTGGGTTCCGCTTCCTGGTTTGGGATACGGATCGGCGCCCACACCGGACGGCCGATGGCTGGTCATCGCTCTGCCGCTGATCCATCAGGTGGGAGTGATTGATCTCAGCACCATGACAGTCGCACACACCATCGACCTTCCGACCAGGCCGCAAGAAGTATTGGTGTCTCCCGACAACAAGGTGGCCTACGTCTCCTGCGATCAGAGTGGAAAGGTCGCGATCATCAGTCTTTCCGACTGGAAAGTAAAGACCATTATTGACGCGGGACCTGGCGCCGATGGGCTTGCACTTGCTATGGCACGGTAAGATAACGCCGCTTAAGCGATATTCATGCAGCGAATCGAGGAAACTGAATGAACGGAACCCACGGAATGAAACCGCTGTGCGGCAGTCTCGCTTGCCTCTCTCTCTCTTCGGTGTCGCCTCGTTGCCGATGTCCGCGCAGGTGGTTGCGAAACCTCCCGTAACCACACCGAGCTCGGGTGGAAACAGCTTCGACGGTCCCGGAGATGTTCGGTATCAGGCTGACAGAGATTCGCAGGACAGAAGAATCGACATGTTCATGAGTGAATGGCGCTACTCCTTCCGCGATGTACAGGGCCGAGTCACGGGAAGTCCTCTCGACGCCGTCCTCGCCATGAAAACCGCCGCCTGAGTCAGGCAAAAACAATCACTTAGCGGGCACTCCCTTGCCGGTTTCCCAACCCGGAAAGAGATTCAATGGTGCTATAGTATGCACAGGAAGAATCCTCGGACCGCAAGTAGCTCTGGAGGTATTGCCTGATTCGCAGACAGACGATTACCGCTCAGGTAATCACTTACATTCTCGACCTGATCCGCAAGGGGCAGGTAAAGCCTGGCGAGAGGCTGCCGACCGAAAAGCAGCTAACCGAAGAACTTGCCGTGAGCAGGACCTGCGTGCGGGAGGCCATCAAGTCTCTCGAGTCTCTTCAGCTCATCAGCGTCCGCCCCAAGATCGGCGCAGTTGTTCTCGAACCTTCTCCCATCGCCCTGATCAATGCCGAGTACCTTTCTACGTCTGCCTTTATGCAACAGGCGGATTCCCTGATCGAGTTTCGTAAAGTTCTGGAGCTGGGACTGGTAGCCTTGGCCGCGGAAAAATCCACCGAGGCTGATTGGTCAGCAATGCGGCAAGTGCTGGCGGAGCAGGAAGCCGCGCTGCGCATGGACCGAAGCACCGCGCACGCCGAGTTGCTTTTCCACGAGGCCACCGGCAAAGCCAACATTCGGTTTCACAAAGCAGTAGCCGAGGCCACAAGAAATCCTCTCGCCATTATGGTCCTGCAGGCGATTTCCGAGCCACTGATCGAAGTGAGCCGGCGCACCAACGAAATGCCGGGAGTGCCCGAAGCGGGTCTACGTCAACATTGGGCGATCTATCGGGCGATCCGTGAAAACAATCCGGAAAAAGCGCGCCATGCCATGCGTGTCCATCTTCAGGCTGCGGAACGGAACGCTCACAGTCTGCAGGCCCCGGATGCGGCAGTCGCGCCGCTGCCGGTGAACATGGCATCTTCTTCGGCCAAGAGCGAAGAGTCAACCTAAGTTTCAAGACTCTTATTTTCTTCGCCCCAAAACAATGCAGCTTGGCCAGATACAGTGAGCAGGTTTGTGCTGCCGCTCATCTGCGGTGTTCTTCTCTGTCTAGTTGGAATCCACTTTGATGACTGTATACGTGAACTTCGTGCCCGATCTGATTTTCATCTGGTGAGGTATATTGGCTGGAATATGCACTATGTCCCCCGGGCCCAACGGTTTCGTCTCGCCTCCATCAATCGACGAACCTCGGACTTCGTGCGGCTTGACCGTTTTCGGTTCAACCATGGTTCCGCCAACAATAAGCGTGGCTTCGTCATTCTTGATCGCGGCGCCTTTCCAAAGACCAAAACCTTCAGGATCGGCGGCGTGGAGCCAGGTGGCAGAAGCGAGAAGCACAACCAACAGACAGGCTAATTTCATCGCGATCTCAAGACAAAGGTTCACAACGCGTCAAACAGCTTTATAGTCTTATAATATTATTTGTCGAGGATGCATGCCTTCCACAAGAAAAATCTCCTTGCGCATCGCCGCCCTCGCCGGCGTCCTCCTTATTATTATTATTATTACGGCGTTCAACCTTTCCGCAGCCCAGCCCGGTCCCGGCAACGCCCCCGTCCCGAACAGCGTACAAGCCTGGGTTGGAGCACGCATCATCGATGGCACCGGCAAGCCGGCGATCGAAAACGCGACTCTTGTGATTCGGAATGGACACATCGAGGCGGTAGGAAAACGAGTCAAGATCCCGGCCGGAGCGGAGCGCATTGATGCCATGGGAAAGACAATTATCCCCGGCCTGATCAACGCGCACGGCCATCTCAATAGCGAAGACCGACTCGGGGTCTACCTGCGCGATGGCATCACCACCATCCTGAGCCTGGGCGGCGACAAGGAATTTGCTTTGCGGGAATTTTGCGCCAAGGCTGCTTCTGGAACCGCACCGCGATTGTATATCGCCGGTCCGATACAAGATTCTTCGGCCATTCCCGGGGCCGTCGCCGTCACGACTCCGGAACAGGCGCGAAAGAGCGTTGATGAACTGATTCGCAACAAGCCCGACATCATAAAGGTGCGCATCGACGACTTCCGCGGCGCGCGCCAGAAGATGAGTCCCGAAGTATATGGTGCCGTGATTGACGAAGCCCACAAGAATGGCTTCCGCACGGCAGCACATATTGTTTTTTTGGATGACGCCAAAGGCGCGCTGCGAGCCGGGGTCGACTACATCGCTCACAGCGTTCGCGATCAACAGGTAGATGAGGAATTTATTGCGCTGATGAAGAAGCGCAACGTTTCTTACTCGCCTACTCTTACCCGCGAGCTGGCGGTCTTCACTTATTCGGAAACGCCATCATTCTTCAGCGATCCGTTCTTCCTGAAGGAAGCCGACCCGGCAGAAATAACGCAAATGCGGGACCCCAAGCGGCAGGACACGATGAAGACCGATCCCGCAGCGCAGTGGTACAAGGAGCACATGCCGGTCGCCATGCGCAACTTGAAAACAGTGTCAGATGCGGGCATCAACATCGCCATGGGCACCGACAGCGGCGGCGGGCCCGGCCGTTTCCAGGGGTACTTCGAGCATCTTGAACTGGAATATGAAACCAAGGCTGGTCTTACGCCGATGCAGGCGCTGGTTTCCGCCACCAGCGGAGCGGCCAAAGCGATCAACATCAGCAAAGAGGTCGGCACGCTGGAAAAAGGAAAGCTGGCGGACTTTCTGGTCTTAACCGCGAACCCGCTCGACGACATTAAGAATACCCGCGCCATTGAATCGGTCTGGATCGGCGGGGTGCGCGTCCCGGCTAAGAAGTAGCCCTGGTCGAACTATGCGAACTCGGTTCTATCTTTGCTTCTTGCTCTGTCTTTCCAGCTGCTTTTTGCTGGCTGGGGACTACCCAAGGCTGAGATCTCGAATGGATTGATTCGTGCCGTTTGTTCCGGCTAGGACGTACGCTCCGTGACTTTTCCGAACCGATGATGCCAGACCATTGCCGCCCCGATCAGGTTCGCGTCTGCTCCGAGCGAGGCCAGCAGCAACTCGGTCTTCTCAAACGGAACGAAGCGGCAACCCTGGTGGATGGTCTCGCGAATGCCGGGAAGAAAAAGATCCGCGCTTTTCATGATGCTGCCGCTCAGCACGATCGCGTCCGGAGTGAACAGATTGATCAAATTGGCGAGGCCAAGCCCGAGATAAATGGCTTCACGGTTTACTGCCGAGCGGGCTACCTCATCGCCTTCGACCGCCAGTTGACAGATGCGTTTAGCAGTCAGCCCCACACGATGCGGATAGGCCGGGGGCGCCGTGCTTTCGAGCCAAGCCGCCATTGCAGGACCCGCCGCCAGCGACTCCCAGCATCCCCGAAAACCGCAGGTGCAGAGCGGGCCCGATGGGTCAATCACCTGATGGCCGATTTCGGGATGAGCGCCTTCCACACCGCGGTAGAGTTTTCCGTCCAAGATGATTCCACCGCCAATGCCGGTGCCGACGGTTATATAAATCAGACGCGACTTGTTTTTGCCTGCGCCCCATCCCGCCTCTCCGAGCGCACCCGCGTCTGCATCGTTCTCCAACGCAACCGTCACGTTGAAGATTCGCGCCAAATCCTTCACCAAGCTCTGGCCACGCCATTTCGGAAGAAAATCAAGCTCGCCAAAGACTCCGGTAAACGGATCGACCGGCCCGGTGGAACCAATACCCACGCCGGAAAGTTTGGCTCCTGTATTCCGCGCCACACCCTCTAGCATGCTCACGATGGCGTCGAGTCCGCGTGCGTATTCGCAGTCATATCCAGTGGGAGATTCCTCGGAGGACAACACGTTGCCATGGCTGTCCACTACGCCAACGGCCACTTTCGTGCCTCCAATATCAACCGCTGCGATCATGCCTTCTCCCGAACGTGCCTGCTGCTACATCGTTTGAACTTCTCAGACATTCAACGGCAAGCCATTTCTTCAGCCGCTGAGAAGTCCGGAGTCATCCTCGACAATGTAGTGGCAGAGCTTAAAGGAGTCACAATCGACTCCGGAGAGTCGCGACAACCTTTCCGCTGCCAGTTGCGCTGGGATAATGTCAATCAGGAATTGCCAATCTGCAGGCACTTCCGGAAGTCCGAACACCAGGTCGGCAGCGTTTTCAGAAACCTGTTGGCCAATTAACATGACTGAAGCGCCCAGGCGTCTCAGATCGCGGGCGACGGCAAGATCTGGTTCGCGCATGCGCTGGCCATCGATCCACAAGCCGAACCGCATTTCCTTAGCGACCACTTCCTGCGGCCCGTGTCTGAAACTACCGGTACCCATGGCAGTCGCCGGCGACTTCACGCCTTCCTCCCACATCAACCGCGCCTCATTGCAACTACCCAAACCAGAGCCGCGCGCGAGAAAATAATAAGTCCCGTTGGGTACAAGCCAGGCGGTGTCCGCGATCCGTTGCTGCCAACCCACCAGGGCGCGCTCGGTTTCCACGAGCGCTTGCGACAACGACTGCGCTAAACGGTTGTCAAACGAACCCACCGTGGCAGCGGCCAGCGCTCCCACCCCCGCGGCCAGCGTGATGTAGGTGTTGACCGAGATCCCATGATCCAGTTTGGTGGGGATCACCAGCGGGATTTGCGCCTCTCGCGCCAGCGTGCCATCTTCGACATTCGTTACGGCAATGACGGTCACGCCGCTTTCGCGGGCCTTTACCAGGAGATTCACGATCTCCACGCTTCGGCCGCTCCGTGAAATTACGATGAGGACCGCATCCGGCGGGAAAGTAGCAAATTGCAGCAGCTCGGCCGCGTCCCGCATGTACACCGGACAACCGCCCAGCGAAAACAGAGGTTCCGCAGTCAAAGCGGCATGCCAACTGCTTCCAATTCCCGTCAGGTAAACATGGCGAGCACGGCGGATTGCGGCTGTCGCTTCATCCAACCGGCGTCGGCCTGCCCCGCACAAAAACTCAATGGTGCTCCTCAATTCGTTTGGCTGGCGGAGAATGTCTTGCAGGAAATGAGTCATCATTTTGGATAGATCGATTGCAGGTCGCTGTACAGTTCTATCGTCGTCAAATAACTCATAACATATGACAATATCACTTCAACGGAATCTCGGGCTGCGCCCGAAGGGCGACATTCCCCTGCCCACCAGGTCTATGAAGTGAAAGCAACTCCGCGACAAAGCAAAGCTGTCCGCGGCTACGCCCGGTAAGCGGGGCGATTTCGACTCCGGAACAAGGCGTCGAGATCAGGCTTTGGGCCGAACGACGAGCAGGTGAATTGCTGGCGGATTGCTCTCGACAAAAGGCAGGTAAGTGCGCTCCCAAAATCAGCTATTGCGATGTCTTCTTGACTACGCGACTCGGATTCTGAGAGCTGGCCGTGACCATAAGTTTGTCCTGCAGCAGCGTCAGGCCTTTGCATTTAGAGCTTAGTGTTTGTCGTCGTTGAAGGAAAGCCGTTAGGAGCGTTGGACTCGTTTCGGATGACCGTCTAGAATCTCAGTCGCCCAATGGCGAACGTAGAATGCTCCTGACGCTTCATAGATGTACCCTTTTGAATTCTGCCCAAGTTGCCCCAGTTCTGCATGGATAGATTGTCATTGTGCCGTTGTCATGCAGTAGCACAAAAGTGTATTACCGTAAACTATCGATAATATGGAAGCGCATGCAGTCCGGTGACTGCCATGGTCTTCAAAACCAGCGGGCGGCGGGTCACCCCGTCGCCGGTGCGTTCGACTCGCACACGCTTCCGCCAAGTTTTAGGCTGTAGATATCTGTTCTTTGTTGTAAATGTGCTTTTTAGTGTGTTAGGCCCTGAGGGTATCCGGGGCTTCAAGTCAGCCATGAAGGCCGAGGACGAGTAGCTGGTCAGCACGATCATAACGGAATGATCGAATCGATTGTCGCTTATCGCACTAGGAATGCTTTCCAGCCAGTTTCGCTGCGACCGCGCTAAAGCCGGCGGCGAAGACGTTGTTTCCGATCTGTGCAACCACGGCATCACGGCCGGCTCCCACTACTTCGAAATCGGCCCACCACTCCGCGAATGTGCGGTTGCCCTGGGTAACGCGATGCAGGCGGACGCCCGCGACGTAGCCACGAACCGGCAGTGTGCCCTCAACTATTTCGTAGGTGAATATGTAATTCCGGTCGTCCATGCAGAGCAGAACTTCCCGCACAAAACCCTCCGCCAGGGTGAGACGACGCACGCAGCCGACCTGATCGCTCGGCCGGCCATCTTCGATCAGGCTGTGTTTGATTCCGGGATGATAGGAAGGCATACCGTTGTAGTCACGCATGATCTTCCATACATCTTCAACCGGGGCATCGATCACCGCGCTTATGTAAACCGTGTTCGGCATTTTCCCTCCGCTGCTAAAAGGTGATTCGCTTGAAATCCTGGGTTTGCTTCGTGATGGCCTTTTCGGTGGGGAGACGCTCCATGGAACTTGCGCCGTAGAAGCCATGACAATGGCGAGTCTTGCTGAGCACGAGTGCGGCGTCAGCGGGCTCAGCGATCGGGCCTCCGTGGCAAAGCACAATGATATCGGAGCGTATGTCGAGCGCGGCTTCGGCGATGGCATCGATCCGGCCGGCACAGGCTTCGAGGTCCAGTGCGGTTTCTGCGCCGATCGCACCGCCAGTGGTGAGGCCCATGTGGGCGACGAGAATGTCCGCGCCGGCCTTGACCATGGTGGCCGCTTGCGACGAGTCGAAAACATAGGGAGTCGTCAGGAGGTCCTTTTCGCGGGCCAGGCGGATCATCTCAACCTCCTGCGCGTAGCTCATTCCTGTTTCTTCCAGATTCTGGCGGAAGACTCCGTCGATCAGTCCGACGGTGGGAAAGTTTTGCACGCCAGAAAAGCCGACAGCGGCGATGCCGTCGAGGAAGTTGTCGAACTGGCAAAAAGGGTCGGTGCCATTTACCCCCGCGAGCACGGGCGTTTTCTTGACTACTGGCAAGACTTCCTTCGCCATTTCCATCACGATGTCGTTGGCATTGCCGTAAGCCAACAGTCCAGACAACGAACCCCGGCCTGCCATGCGGTAGCGGCCAGAGTTATAGATAACAATCAGGTCAATGCCCCCAGCTTCTTCGCATTTGGCCGACAACCCCGTCCCAGCTCCGCCGCCGATAATCGGCTGGCGGCGGCGAATCATTTCCCGATACTTCGCCAGCAATTCCTCACGCGCAAAGTGTGGCATGCATTATTTCCTTAAGGCGGTGTTCGTCTGGGCAATCGCCAGGAATTCTTCGACTGCCGCCTGCGCGAACTGAAGATCGTTAATGTGATATGGAATTTGCCGCAATTTCCGCCGGGGCGTCTGCTTCAGTTCGGCGGTCAGCGTCTCGAACAAGGCTGCATCCGCAGCTGGATCCCAGAAGGGTTGTCCAGGCGCATCCAGCGCCGAAACGCCGCCTGTGGGCAACAGAAACCTCACTTCCCCCTCGCACTGATTGAGCCGCTCGGTGATCCACCGAGCCTGGCGGACGTTTTCCTCGACCGTAGTTCGCATCAGCGTGATCTGCGGGTTGTGCCGGTAAAACTTCCGTCCCCGATAACGTTCGGGCACGGTCTCTGGCGCCCCGAAGTTCACCATGTCGAGAGCCCCGCAGGAACCAACATAAGGAGTCTGCCTGCGAGCCACAGCACCAAAGCGGTCGTCGGTGCAGGCTAGCACGCCGCCGAATAAGTGATCACAAACCTCGGTAGTGGTTATGTCGAGTACGCCGCCAAGATAGCCATCTTCCAGCAACTTTTCCATTGACTGGCCGCCGGTGCCGGTGGCGTGAAAGACGATGCAGTCGAAGCGGTCAGTGAGCAGACGAGAGATCTGCTGAACGCAGGCCGTAGTCACGCCGAACATGGTGAGCCCAATAGCGGGGCGCTCCGCACTTGCCTCCGGGACAGAGTGCAGCATCATTCCCGCGACCGCGTGTGCTGCATTGCCCAACACGCGGCGGGAGATCCGGTTCAGGCCCGTCATGTCAGTCACCGAATAAGCCATCGTGATATCACAAGCACCGACGTACGCCGAAACATTGCCCGAGGCCATCGTCGAAACCATCAGCTTGGGCACACCGGAGGGCAGGGCTCGCATGGCACGCGTGATCAAGGCTGTGCCACCGGACCCGCCCAGGCCTAGCATGCCGCCGATGTCATCACGACTCTTGACGAAACGCTCAAACGCATCGCTCATGGCAGCAATTGCAGTTCCCCGGTCGCCGGTGAATACCGCGCTCCGGGATTGGGGGTGGAACGCCGCGATGTCTTCTGGCGAAAAATGTATCCGAGTCGCTGCCGGGACCGAACTGCCCGACGTGGAGAGATCTGCCAAGGCTACGGGTACCCCGGCAGCTTCAAGCAGAGCGCATACGTAGTTGGCTTCGTCGCTCTTGGTGTCGAGGGTGGCCGCAACCCAGGCTCGCTTGGTTGTCTCCATGTCGCCTTTGGCCTCCCTGGAGGTCGGCCCGAAAGTATATCCCGAACCGGATGGACGCAACGATATGTCGCTTCATTGTCTCAAGTCGGGAAAAGTTGGCTATGGCGCCGGCAGCGAATCAAGAAGTTGCGTCAGAACGACATCTTGATCGGACTGCCATCGAACCTCACAGACCGTGTTTCTTGTCTTAGTCTTATTTCTATCTTCCTAGGCACAGGCGTCAGCATGCGGGAGCCGGGTGCGAGTTCCAGAGCCAAAGAGTGCTGGGCGTCATCCCACGCCATTTGAATGCCCATCCACTCCCCTTTGCCGTGGTTGAAGGAAATGCCGTCATCTTCGTAGAGCAAGAACGAACTGTCAGCGCCGGAATAAATCAAAACAGCGAGAGGCTGATCGACTGATTCCGATGTGTACTGCTTGACCGGGCCTACGGGCAAAATTGATCCGGCGCGCACATACAGAGGGATGATCTCAAGGGCGACGTTACGCCTGATTTCACGGCCTCCCTCAATGAGTTCATTGGTCCAAAAATCGTACCAGCTGCCCTTCGGCAGGTAGATCTGGCGCGTGGCCGCGCCTTTTTCTACTACAGGCGCAACCAACAGATTCTTCCCGAAAAAGTATTCGTCTCCACATGCCACAGCCCTGGGATCGTCGGGGTAGTGCAGCCACAAAGCGCGCATGATCGGCATGCCGGTCGCGCAGCACTCTTTGACGGCACTGTAGAGATAGGGCAGCAGGCGGTAGCGGAGTTCCAAATATTTTCGGCAGATCGGTTCGACTCTCGCATCGTGCAGCTGGCTAGGATCAGGAATCGCGGCTCCGCCGTAGTTGTTGATCTCGGCCGGGCCGGGGTCGCCTGTGTTCCAGCCCCAGGGCAGGCGCAGCTTCCAGGCACGACCGTGGCTGCGGAAGAGAGTGCAAAATGCTCCGAACTGGAACCAGCGCAAATACAACTCTGCTGTGAATTCCTTAGTGGGCACAAAACCCCCAATATCAGTTCCCCAATAAGGAATGCCGGTCAGCGAGGTGTTGATCCCAATCGGAACCTGGGTCTTCAACGTTTCCCAAGTGGAGAAAACATCTCCAGACCAGAGAAATGAAGCATAGCGCTGCATGCCGGCATAGCCATTGCGATGCAGGGCGTAGGGACGTTCATTCGGCCGATCAATCTGCGGGCCTTCCCAATACATTCGGTTGCGAACCAGGCGTGACGTAATGTCGAGTGGGTCGCCTTCGTCGGGCCACCAGCCATCCACGCCCATGGCGAAGTCTTTGCGGTGCGCGTCCCAGTGGCAGCTCGCCTTCTCTTCGTCGAATTGTGAGAGCTCACATGGATCCTGAACCGTCCCACTGAGTTTGTCCGACAGAATCACGGCGTGCAGCGCCACCCGAAAATGATCCTTATGTAGCTCCTCGATCATTTCATTGGGATCGGGGAACACGCGGGAATTCCATACGAACGAGCCATTCGCCGTGTTCCAGCCCGACGGGCAAAAGCCTGTGCCCAGATAGATCAATGCGTCGCACGGCAATCTCTTTTCACGGAACATTCTTGCTTCACCGAGTATTTCCTCCCGGCTGGCCAGGGTGCGGTGCGACTGCTGATAACCGAAACTCCATAGGGGAGGCATTTCGGGATGTCCGGTCAGACCGGCGTATTCGGCCATAATGGTTGCGGGCTCTCTGGCTACGGTGCAGAAGATGTCTAGGGGCAGAGCAGCGTCTCGGCTTAACGGTAGGAATTTGCCTGAGGTGCCCGTGAGGTCGAAGGTGCCGAATGGCTGGTTAAAAAACATTGCCCATCCGGAGGTGCCGATGATCCAGGGAATTGGCACTCGGCCTCCGTGGGTGGCGAGCTTGTATCCACCCTGGCCAGGAATCATCGAATCGATGGAACCGCGGCGGTCGTATTGTGGCCCACCCTCCCCGAGCCCCAACAACGGCGAACTCCCAGGTGTAAAGCCGACTGCGCCGGACTCCCGGTCCCATGTAAGCGTTTGGACGATTTCGCCGCTTGTCGTTGCAATGGTGAAAGCGATGGGGTTTGGAGAGAACTTCAGCGTCAAGCTGCCGAGTTTGATTGTTTGCGCATGAGACTCGCCGTGCAGCTTTGCGATCGGAGGATCCCAGGCTGTTCTAACCAGGGAGCCATTAAAAGGGATGGAGCTTGCGTGGCTGCTCTTGGCCGGAAGAATGCTCAGTCGCAGCGTGTGCTCACTGATGGAAGCGACTTGGATTTCAATATCATCATCCTGACCAGCGATGCGCTGAAACGGGTTGGCCGCGGCTCTTACGGGCAGGGCGAAGGCCGCCGAAGTGGCGGCTAATCGTTTCAAGACTTCCCGACGATTCCAGCGATGGTTCATGACTTGATCTGATCCACCGTCGAGATCCCCCACCCAGGTTCTGTACGAATTATTGATCCAGGCAAACGCTGCGATGCTGGGCCCTAAACGTTGACGTAAACGTTATCCCGGACGGGATGATAACTTACAACTCTGGTACCAGCTCGACGACACTTTTCCAAGACCCTGCGTTTCGTACTGCTGCCGTGATCCCCGCGGACTCAAATATTTCCGCGATTACGGCGTTGACAACGGAGCATGAGGCGGAGTTAAATCTAGCAGAAAAGTAAACGTTTGCTAAGAGGAGAAAAGGGGCATGACCAAAACAGTAGACCGAAGGACGTTCCTCAAAACCGCCGCGGCCACAACTGCCGCGACTTGTGCTGCATGGTCGCTGCCCGCTCCGGCGACAGCGGCGGAAAAGAGCCTGGTGGCGGTTACCACGCCTCTGGCCACATTTGCCTACGCCGACGTGCAATTGCTCGATGGCCCCATGAAGCAGCAGTTTGACGAAAACCATGCCCGCTTCCTGAATCTGGACGACGACCGGATGCTGAAGGTCTTCCGTCAGGTTGCGGGCCTGCCGGCTCCGGGCGAGGACATGGGAGGCTGGTATGACCTTACCGGCTTCGATTTGACGCGAGGAGACTTTACCGGGTTCATTGCCGGTCACAGTTTCGGACAGTATGTTTCCGGCTTGGCGCGCGCTTGTGCGGTTACCGGCTCCGATGCAACGCGAGCCAAGGTGAATCGCCTGGTCAAAGGCTATGCCGAGACGCTCGACCCCAAAGCCAAGTTTTTTGTGGACTATCGCCTGCCCGCCTACACCTACGACAAGCTTTCGTGCGGACTCATTGACGCTCACGAGTTTGCCCGCGATCCCATGGCGATGGATGTTCACGAAAAGCTGACTCGCTCCGTCGTTGCTTACCTGCCTGAGAAAGCGCTTTCTCGGGCCGAGCAACGCTCTCGCCCCCACAAGAACACGCCGTACACCTGGGACGAGTCGTACACTCTCCCCGAAAATCTTTTTCTCGCCTACCAACGCAGCGGCAAGACGTTCTACCGGGATATGGCGAATCGCTACTTGGAGGACGATACCTACTTTGGCCCCCTGTCACAGGGCAACAACGTCCTTCCCTTCGAACACGCCTACAGCCACGTGAACGCATTCAGTTCCGCCATGCAGGCTTACATCACTCTGGGCAGCGAAATGCATCTGCGCGCCGCCAAAAATGGTTTCAACATGCTGGAGACCACACAGAGCTTTGCGACTGGCGGATGGGGCCCAAATGAAAGTTTCGGAGAACCCGGAACCGGCCAACTGGGCGATAGCCTGGCCTCCACTCACGCCAGTTTTGAAACTCCCTGCGGCGCCTACGGACATTTCAAGATCACGCGGTATCTGTTGCGCGTAACCAAGGACGCCCACTTCGGAGACAGCATGGAGCGCGTACTTTACAACACGATTCTCGGCGCTTTTCCGATACAGGCTGACGGCACTTCTTTTTACTACGCGGACTACAACAACACCGGGAAGAAGGTCTATTACAAAGACAAATGGCCGTGCTGCTCGGGGACCTTCCCCCAGCTTGCCGCCGACTATCACATCAGCACGTATTTGCGCTCGAGCGATGGTGTTTATGTGAACCTGTTTACTCCATCCGCAGTCAACTGGACGGACGGTGGAGGCAAATACGGATTGACCCAGCAAACAAAATATCCGCTCGACAACAAAGTCCAGATCAATGTAGCGGGCACCCGTCCCGCAGACTACGCGGTTTACGTCCGAATTCCGGGTTGGACCACGTCGGATGCGGTCCTTTCCGTGAATGGCAATCGGGTTTCCCAGCCAGTACAGCCCGGGACCTTTGCCGCTATCCGGCGCACCTGGAAAGATGGAGATCGTGTAGAACTTGAATTGCCGATGCCATTGCGCCTCGAAGCTGTGGATGCCAACCATCCAACCCTGGTGGCCTTGGTGCGCGGGCCGTTGGTTCTGTTCGCTGTTGCGGATGTCCAACCTGGATTCGACAAGGCCGAACTACTTCGTGCACGGCTGGCAAACAACACATCGGGAGACTCGATCGCTACTTCGAAAGACGGGAAGACGGTCTCCATGCGCCCTTTCATGAGCATCAAGGACGAAACCTACAGCACGTATGTTCCGCTGAAGGGCTAGGGCAAAAGAGCAACGAACAAAGACCAACGAACCCGTAAGCTCGAGCGTTTACGGCTGGACCGGGGGGCTGGAAGGCGTGTCATCCTCGACCAGTTTGTACTGGTAACGCTGACTCGTCTCTTTGGCAGCCTGCTGGCGAAGCAGAGCAAGCCGTTTCAACAGGTCAGGAATTTCTGCGTTGTTGCCGGTCTTCCGCAACGCCTGAATCAGGTGGTAAATTGCCGTTCGGTCGTTGGGATCGCTTAGCAACGCTCCTCTGCACTCCTGAATCGCCTCCTTATATTGTCCCGCTTGTAAATCGAGAGTCGCGAGCACTCCCCGGGCGGCTCCGAGGTTCGGCTCTAAAGCGACGGCTTGCTTGGCCGAGCGCATCGCCTTCTGAAATTCAGGCGAGCCCGGGTCCGAGCCTTTCTGAGCCAGAATGTCGGCTTGCAGGTAGAGCAGGATAGCATCGTTCGGCTTTCGTGCCAGTGACGCCTGAATCTTTGTCAGCGCGCGATCGAGGTCATTCTCCTGCGCCGCGGCTAGTCCCTGCGCAGCCGCACTGAGCGACTGGCTGGGATCGAGTTGGTAAGCCTTCTCAAAATCAGCCTGCCCCTTTTCGTAGTCCGCTAACTGGACGTAGAGAACGCCTCGGGCAAAATAGAGCGGCGCCGCTTTCGGTTGCATGGCGATGCCGTCGCTCACCACGTTGACGCCGACCTGAGCCGAATCGTGCGCGAAAGAGAGATTGGCAAAGTCCAGATAGAGATTGACGTTCCCCGGGTCCAGCAGAATGGCCTGGCGAAGCAGGCTGACCGCCTGAGGTGTGTCCTTGATGGCTTCATAAGCGTTGGCGGCCAGTTCCAGGGTCTCCGCATCCGCGTTGTTGCCGTTGTTCTGTAGCAAGGGGTCCAGCGTGGCCAAAGCGTCCTGGGGCTGTTGGGCCATGAGTTGAACCGAGGCCAGCAGGCGTCGCTCCCTGCGATCATACGGGTTGAGAACCAGAGCGCGCTGGAAAACCTTGGCCGCTCGGCCGGGCTGTTTGAGCTTCACCAGGCAGGTGGCATAGGCATGCAGCGCATCGAGTTGGGAATCAAGCAGTGTCCCGGCCTTTTCAAAATGACCGGCTGCGGCTGCACAGTTCCCCCGCTGGTACTCCAGCACCGCCAGCATGGCATGACTGGTCGAATCACCAGGGTGGGAGCGTAGGACCCGCTGTAGAAGCGGAATCGCCGCAGGGCTGCCGTTCTCGAATTCAATCTGGATCGCGCCGTGCAGCGCGGGCAGATAGTCCGGAGAAATCTTCAGGGCACTCCGAAACGAAGTCAGGGCTTCTTTCTTCTGTACTTGTCCCGCATACGCAAGGCCTTGCATGGTCCACAACTGGGCGTTACCCGGGGACGCTTGCAGAGCAGGCCGAAGCAGCTCGAGCGCCTTGGCAAATTCCTTGCTCTGTAACGCCGCGGCGATTTGGCCGATGCGGTCATCGGCATTCTGGGCAAATGCGAAGCCCGTCAGGAGGACGGCCGCAAGAATGAGGCAACGGTTTCGGAGCGGCTGAAGTGTCGTCATCGTTGCTTCAGTCTTTTCCAGGACTGCCTCTTGATCCTCATGTCGAGAAGTGCTTGCAAATACCTCGGAGAAGACGTTAGCACAGCGGACGGAACCCATCGAAGAGCGTTGCCGCCGTTTTCTCGACTCACAAAAATTCGGCCCGCTTCAATTGAAGCGGGCCGGCTGTTCTAGTTCTGCTATCCGGGGAATCAGAACGAAATCTTGCCTCCCAGTTGCCAGTATCTGGGTATGCGCGCTGCCGTCGCTCGGCCGAAGTTCCCATCCAGCAAATGGGTGTCAACATTCGACAGGTTGGCCCGGTTGAAGAGATTGAAGACCTCAAACCGGAATTGGAAGTTGACCCGCTCGGTAATACGAGTGTTCTTGTAGAAGTTGATGTCGGTTTCGGCAAAGTTCGGCCCGCGGAACCTGCCCACCTTCTCATTGCCCTCAGAACCGAAAGCGGGAGCGGTGAATTGTCCCGGAGAGAAGGTCCCATTGAGAAACGCAGCACGCGTATTTTTCTGGCTGTAGTTGCCGGCATCCGGATAGTCGAGCCCAATGCCGTTGATGGAGTTGACACCGTCGGCATTGTAGTCTCCGCTTCCCGGAGCGTAGCCCACGGCATGATTCAGCGCCGATGGACAAGGAGCGGCAGTCGGCGAAGTGTCTGCGCAGATCGGCTGGTAGGACGCATTATTGTCCACCGTGAAGGGGTACCCGGACTGGAAGATGCTCGTACCGCTGATTCCCCATCCACCGGTCACGAGACCGGTTGCTCCCTTTCCACCATTCAGTCCCTTCAGTTCATAGTTGAAGCTGAGCGAGAAGCGGTTCGGTGCATCTTGCAGGGACGGCCCGTAGAACTGCGAAGGATTTAACGGGTCGGGGTACGCCTGAGCATCGTCCTGCGACTTGGAGCGGGTGTAGGAAGCATCCACAAAGCCGCGTGCGAAGCGTCCTCGAACATCAAAAAATACGCCGTTGTAATTGGCGTAGCGGGTGTTGTCGCTGTACGTAATGGCACCAAAGCTGGGATTGAGCCGGGTCGGAACCTTGCTCTCGTTCTGGATCAGATCGCCGGCAAAATTGTTGATGTCGACGCCGTAGCTGACAATACCGTTGGCATTGCCGTTATCGACGATATTGTAGGAATGGGACCCGGAATAGCCTACGCTGGCGGAAAAATTGTTCCCAAGTCTCCGCTCCACGGTGGCCGACCATATATTCGATTTCGGCGATTTTAACAGTGGGTTGATGCCGCCGATCGCGAAACCAGTGCCGGGCACGCCGCCTTGCGCGTTAAGACCACCCTGAAAGGTCGGAAAGGTAAATCCAAAGGGCGGCTTGCTGCTGTTCCCAAGAACAAAGATCGGGGCGTCCGCGGTCGCTGTTCCGCCCGCGAAGAAGGTCGGAAGAACCAGTCCCGGGGGGCTGCCCCGGAATTCTTCCTGGACGTTGGCCTGGGTCAGCCAGTTGTTGTAGATGCCGAATCCGCCGCGCACCGCCCAGTCGCCGTTCCCGGTCGGGTCCCAGGCAACGCCGATGCGAGGGCTGAACAGGTTGTTGACCGAGTGCAGTAACGCGTTGTGCGTGGGCTTGGCGAAGCCGTTCGCAATTTGTTGCTGGATGGTCGTGCCGGTCCCCAGGTAGAAGTTTCCGAATACGGTTGTGTCACTCTTCGACCAGGGGTTGCCGCTGTCGTCATAGCGCAAGCCCATGGTCAGTGTCAGGTTTCTCCTGACCTTCCAAGTGTCCTGCACAAAAAGTCCAAAGGTCCTGGACGCTGCATCCCAGTTCCACAGTTTTTGCGTACCAGTGGCGGGGTCGTACATGATCCCGTTCTCGTTGGTCGGGGCGTCCTGAGCCAACTTCAATAGATTGTCGAAAGCAAATTTTGGCTGCGACCACGGTCCCTGGAAGGGCTCGACGTCGTCGCCGTACCAGCCTTCGTAACCGAACTTCAGGGTATGCGCTCCCCGAACGTGAGTGAGAACGTCGCGCCAGTGATAGTTATGCTGGATGAAGTCTCCCTGCGCGAAACCCACGCCGAAGGCCTGGCCTGAATCCACATTGATGCCGTTTACAGATACGGAGGGGACGGTGTAATCCTTGGCTCCGCTGCCCAGAAGACCCTCTACCCGGCTGATGCCGACGGAGGCGTCGTTCAATGTCGTCGAAGAAAACGTGTGCGTCCAGTTCAATTGCCCCGCAATTTGCCAGGTGGGGTTTAAGGCGGAGAATTGCGGCATGGCCGAGGCCGCACCGCTGGTCAGCAGCGTCCTGAACATGCTGGCGTAGACTCGGTCCCTTTTGAAGACTGTGTCCAGGCGGGCAAAATATTGCGTGCCGTTTCGTATTTGAGTAGCGCCGAACGACCCGGAATCAATCATGGGCAGGTCGCAAGGTACTCCGTTCTGCCCTGCTGTCGTGCCGCATCCACCGGCGCCACTACCGAAAATCTGTTGCGCGGTTTGCGAGACGCTCACGCCCGACACATTGGCGGGCAGGTACGTGTTGAGCAGATGCGTGCCCACCGTGTTCGGAAAATTCGTTTGCGCAAAGGCCGAAAACTGGGGATCTGCGAAGGTCACCGATCCGTTTGTGCTCTGCGAAGAGCGCAACGGTTCGACTGCGAAGTATCCAAACAGATGGTGATTGCCAGGAATCACCGGGCCCCCAAAAGTGAAGCTCATGTTGTTGGAATGGAAGGGCAGGTAGGGGCCGGAGAAGTGCTGCCGCGCAAACATCCCCTGGTAGTTGAAAAAGTCCGACGCGGAACCGTGGTACTTGTCGGTGCCAGATCTGGTGGTAAAAATAGTTTGCAGTCCGGCAGCGCGGCTGTACTCGCTCGAAAAGGTGTTGACCTGGACGCTGGTTTCCTGGATCGCGTCCGGCTGGGGGGTCAGATTCAACACGCCCTGGCGAATTCCGCTGGTCACGTCAAGACCATCCACCACGTACTGATTGTTGTTCTGACCTTGACCATTGGCGCTGGCATCCACCTGCTCTTCGGTGGAGAAGTTATCTACGCCTGATCCGGGGCTGCCGGTCGCGCTGGTTCCCAATCCGGAGACCCCGGGCGCCAGCGTCACCAACGTGACCAGATTGCGGCCGACAACCGGGAGTTGAGCCACGGCCTGATTCTCGAGTGTCAGCTGAGTGCGGCTGTCCGAGGTGTCCACCACCGGAGCTTCCGCGGTAACGTTCACTGCCTCGGATATCGATCCAACCCTCAGGGTGACGGGCACATTCAAAGTCTGTTCGGTCAGCAAAGTCACATCGACCTGGGACTTGGCGAATCCCGAAGCCTCGGCCGTAACACTGTAGGAACCCGGCGCCAGGCTGCTAAATCGGTAGTTTCCCGAACTGTCGGCGGTCGTAGTCGCGGTGACGTGAGTCGCAGTGTTCACGAGGTCGACTTTGGCGCCGGAGACGCCCGCCCCACTCGGATCCTGGACGAAGCCCTGAATGTTGGCAGTGAATTGCGCCGACGCAGGGGAGCAGAAGATCAGGACAGTGGCGACGATCAAACCGATGCCGAAGGAGACGTGCGACTTGGATACCATGACTTCCTCCACGACTACTAAGGTCGTTAGTAAACGTTTTCTCATGCAGAAAACGTTTACCTGTCTAATGGAAAAGACTTATATCTTCAAGCGCAAGACACTGTCAAGAAATTTCTGCTGGCGATCTGCGAGCGGCTGATTCGATGTGATGAAGCGCCTGGGGGCACTGGTTATCCGTGTTGGCCGAGTGCCCTCTGACACAACGAACTCGTACCCCGCACAGCGCGTCTTGGGACGGAGCCCTAGTCTGCCTGGTGAAACCGCGGCGCAGCGCAGGAATGATCGCTACGTAATCGTTTACCCCCTTGACCGATCGGTTCTCCGCAATGGGATCGAGATGTTAGCAGAAATACTCGTGGCAAGAGACGGGTGCTTTGTTCCCTTCTTTAGGTCTTTGCCCAGCCCCGGCTGGGGATCTGCCCCACACCCTCTTTGAATGTCACCAGTTGGTTGGCGGCCAATTGGCTAAATTTTTCGCGCAAACCGTTGGGCCAAAAAACCTCGATGTCCGCCTTGGCCAATGAACCCAGGCCGAAGTGCAGTCGGGGATCGTTGCACGAATAGAAACTCGACTGGCTCAGCACAGCCTGGGCCTGGACCTTGCCGCCATAGCGGACCAATACTCGAGCGCCGATCGCACTACGGTTTGACTTGACTCCTTGCAGCTTGACCTTTATCCAGTTCTGCTTGCCGCTCGAGTCATTGCGCAACAGGGACGGGGGTTCGTTGAGATTGACGATCAGAATATCCACATCACCATCATTGTCGAAATCGCCGAACGCGCACCCCCGACTGCAGTGGGCCTCTGCAACACCGGGACCCGTCTCCGGGCCGAGTTCTTCGAAGGTCCCGTTGCCCAGGTTGCGAAACACCGCTCGCGGGGTCTTGTTCGCATATTGCGGCAGCTTCCGTTCCACCTCAGGGTAGACATTCCCCGTAACCATAAAAAGATCCGGGTAACCATCGTTGTCGAGGTCAACTATGCCAGCGCCCCAGCAGACATAGCGGGTCTCCACGCCGACACGTGAGGAAAGGGTGACATCGTCGAAATTCCCCTCACCGTCGTTGTGGAAGAGACCATTGGCGTCATCGGCAAAGTGGGTCTTAAAGATGTCGAGATGCCCGTCAAGATCGTAATCACCCAAGCCCACACCCATGCCCGCCTGTTCCGCTCCATCATTGTTGAGAGCCACACCTCGGACCACTCCCTCTTCCCGAAAAGTCCCGTTATGATTATTCATGAACAGCAGACTCGGAGTGGAGTCGCAAGCGACGTAGATGTCAGGCCAGCCGTCTTCGTCCAAATCAGCCGCCACCACCGTCATTCCGTAGCTTTCGGTTGCGCTCGCAATACCCGCCTGCTGGGTCACATCCGTGAATGTTCCGTCACCATTGTTGCGGTACAGGGAATGTCTCCCCGTGGGCAGCCCACGCGGTCCGCATTCCACGGGAATACCTTTCCAGTTGCAATTGCTGTTCTCCCCTGGCACGGGAGCGTGTTCAAAAGAGAAACGCACATAGTTGGAAACGAACAGATCGAGATGGCCGTCACGGTTGTAATCAAGAAAACTGCACCCAGCACCCCAGCGCGGCTGCTGATTCCAAAGGCCGGCGGCCTTGGTCACATCGCTAAACGTTCCGTCACCATTGTTTCGATAAAGACGATTCTGCCCAAAGCAAGTGCAGAAGATATCGTCGAATCCGTCGTTGTTGTAATCGCCGACACACACCGCAGAAGCCCAGTCTACCGCCCGCAATCCGGCTTTCTCCGTAACGTCGGTAAAGGTGCCGTCGCGGTTGTTCTTGTACAGGCGGTTACTGGTATCAGGAGGGGCGCCGTCCAGACGGGTCCCGGTGAGCAGAAAAATATCCATCCAGCCATCGTTGTCGTAATCGAGGAAAGCGCAGCCACAGCCGGTGGCTTCCAAAATGTATTTCTTGCTTTCCACACCTCCGTAGATCGTGGGCGCGTTGAATCCCGCCGCGGCTGCGACATCTACAAAGTGCGCATTGAATGGCAGCCCGGAAGGAGCGGGTCTTTTTATGGGTTTCGCGGTATGAGTGGCGACACCTTGCGCAAGCAGCCGTCCCGCGGTCCCAGCAAGGACGGAGCCGAGGGAAAGCTGTACAAAAGCACGGCGGGTGAGGGTCATTACCTGCTCGCGCCCTCGGATTGCTTCTTCCGGCTCATGGTCTTTCATTATCGCCACGTCGAAAGAAGGAGTAAAGGTTCACTCTCGGTTTTGAGGCGCATTCCCTTCGATCAGCTTGTATCGGTTGCGCTGTTCTTCCTGTTTGGTGGCTTCGCGGCGAAGCTCGGCCAAGCGCTGGAGTAACTCTGGGAGTTCTGTTTTGTCACCGGTCTTTCGAAGCGCTTGAACTAGGTGATACACAGCGGTCTGGTCCTTCGGATCTATACTCAAAGCCTTCCGGCTTTCCTCGATCGCCTCCCGGTTTTGCCCTGCTTGCAGGTAGAGTTTCGCCAGCAGATCATGCGCAGCTAGGAGGCCAGGCTGCAAGGAAACTGCTTTCTTCGCCGAGCCCAAGGCGGTTTGAAATTCCGCACTCCCTGCGTCCGCTCCTTTTTGGTTGAGAATCTCGGCCTGGAGAAATAGCAGGTACGCATCATTTGGTTTCTTGGTGAGCTTCGACCGAACCGTGGCCAGTGCTTCATCGGGCGAGCTCTTCTGCACTGCTTCCAGTCCCAGAGCCGCGGAGCCGATTGCTTGTCCGGGGTCGAGAGCATTGGCCTTGTCAAAATCGGCTTCGGCCTGATCGTATTGCGCCATTTGCACATAGAGAACACCGCGAGCTAAATACAACTCGGCCGCATTGGGCTGCAAGTTCAGCCCGCTGTTGATCATGGCTATGCCGGCTGGAAAGGATTGGTGATCCATCGAAATAGTGGCGAAGTCGAGGTAGAGTGCAACATTGCGAGGATCCGAAACAATCGCCTGACGCAGCAAAGCGACGGCTTGCGGCGTGTCGCCACCAGCTTCGCAGGCTGATGCGGCCAGCTGCAGCGTTTTCGAATCCGGATCCTTTTCTTGCAGCAGTGGAGCCAGCGTTTCGATCGCATCTTTGGGGCGCTTGGCCATCAGTTGGACAGTTGCCAGATGGTGGCGCGTGTCATGATTGGCTGAGTCCAGCGCCAGGAGCCGCTCAAAGACAGGGATCGCTTTATCCGACTGCTTCAGTCTCACCAGGCACGCGCCGTACTGCTGCACTGCACCGGGTTGAGATTCCAACAGCGAACCGCTTAGTTCGAAATGTTGTATGGCGGACGTGCAATCGCCACCTCTGCCATACAAAACCGCCAGCATGGCATGGCTGGTCGGATCATCGGGGCGCAACTTCACCACATGTTGTAAGAGCGGAATCGCTGCGGCGCTACCCGCCTTATATTCCAGCTGGGCCGCGCCTTCCAGCGCGGGAAGATAGTCCGGAGAGATCTTAAGTGCATTACGAAAAGAAGCTAACGCTTCCTTCTCGCGCTCTATGCCCGAATATGCGATCCCCTGCAATGTCCACAATTGCGCGCTTTGCGGAGACTTCAATAGCGCCGTATGGAGCAGTTGGAGAGCTTTGTCAAATTCCCGTTCTCGCAGTGCCGAAGTGATCGGACCGATGGTGTCGATACTGGTCTGCGCGAGAGCCAACGCCAAGAAAGATATCAGTGCAGCCATTAAAGCCAGCTTCTTAAAGACACTCATGCATATCATTATCGCCTTGTACGGGAGGCCGCAGGCAACCCCTCTCAATCAGATGGGATGAGAAGGTCGATCCCCGATCACGGATGGCGTTAAGCTAGCGGTGATCAACGCACTCAACGTGCAATCACATGAAAAAGGAGATCGACCTTGAAGAAGCATAGCAAGTCTTCGCAGCGGAGTGAACCAAGCTTGAAGCAGAGCGAAAGCGCGAGGTCCGGGGCAGCGAGATGCGAAAGAAGTACTCGCGGAAGTCCTGGAAAGGTTGAGGGGAAAGCTGGATGCGCCGGCGGTGTCGACGAGCGCAAAAGAAAATCGCAGGGGGAACACGGTGGGCCCCAATCGAGATCGTCTGACGGTGGGAGTGAATCTGGGGGACCGCTGGAGTCAGTACTGCATTCTTGGTTTGGAGGGAGAAACGCTGGCCGAAGGACAGTTGCGGACAACGCAGGAAGATATAAGGGAGTTCTTCCAGGCATGGACAGTGGCGCGGGTAGTGATCGAAGTAGGAACTCACTCGGCATGGGTACAGGACGTGATGACCGAGTGGGGACACGAGGTGCTGGTGGCCAACCCGCGGTTGATGGGAGGGTCGAAGCGTCGTAAGCGGAAGAGCGATCGCATCGATGCCAACAAGTTGGCCCGCTTGGGGCGGGTGGATCCGCAGTCGTTGTACCCGATTCGGCATCGCAGTCGGGAAGTGCGCCAGGATCTGGTGGTGTTGCGAGCCCGGGACGCATTGGTGTCGGTGCGGACGGAGTTAATCAACACCGCGCGAGGACTGGTGAAAAGTATGGGCACACGACTGCCGCGGTGTTCGAGTCCGAGCTTCGCGGAAAACCTGTGCCAAATCTGTCTTAGATACCCACGTTTGTAGCGGCTTCGAGCGGATCGTGCGTTTGTGTTTTCTGTAACGTCCACATTCTGCGCAGAGCTGAATCGTTCGACTCGCATACGCTTCCGCCATTTCTAGAGTGCCTCACCGACGCTCAGGATTTCCGCGCTGGCTCGAACCGCAGCCAAGGGTAAGGAGGCGCCGCGCCTTCCGTTCAACGCTCCCCCTTTCATTCTTCTTGAAGTAAGTATCCTCCGGCAGAGCCGGAGGCTTTACGGTCGCGGGCCCCTCAAAGGGACCTTGCCGCGACCCAAAGTCAAAATCACAAGCTTAGGCCACAACGCTGGTGGCCGGGGCGTTTGAATCTGGAGACATACTGCGGGAGCCGTCAAACTCTTGCCGCCTCCCCGGCAAAGCCGGGGGGTCTCCCGTCGTACTAGTATAAAATTCTTCTGCGCGTAAATCACGACATACCATCACGGCATCACTTCCGTTGAATCAGAGTTTTTCCTGCGCTCAGAACATCGAAGGCAAGGACCTGTGAACCAGCGAGTGTCACAACGGACGCGAACCCAACTCGCATTTGGCGCGGCTGTCATTCTGCTCGTTCTTTGTGGACTGGCCGCCTACTTCGCCGCGGTCCGCCTCCGCACCGCTCAGCGCTGGGTCAGTCACACCCGCGACGTTCAATCCGCTTTGGCCGAGGTCAACAATATCAGTAATCGGGCCGGACGCGCCCGCACCCGCTATGTCGATAGCGGCAATGAATCCTTTTTCGAGGAATATCAAGCGGCGGCGGGCGAGATTCCCGGAAAATTGAAGTTGATCCAAGACCTCACGTCTGATAATCCCGAGCAAGTGGAGCTGGGCAAGAGCCTGGCCAGCATTACCAACCGCCGGTTAGATCTGTTGAACCGGTCGGTCCAGTTGAAGCGCGACAGGGCGGCTGACGTTCAGGAGCAGGGGCCACTGCGGCAGCAGATCATCGATGTGTCCGCGGAAGCCGATTCGCTGTTGCAGAAAATGCAGGACCGGGAACAAGAACTTCTGGACCAGCGCCGGGGGCAATCAGAGCGGCTCTTTCGCATCACTGCATACATATTGTGTGCGGCCTTTGTGGTGGCCCTTGCCCTGTTGTTCCTGCATCACCGGATGCTCAACGCGGAGTTGAAAGCGAGAGAGCAGGCCGAGGCGTCATTGCGCACTCTCAGCGTACGTTTGCTGGAACTGCAGGACCAGGAGCGCCGGAAATTCTCACGCGAACTTCACGATAGTCTGGGGCAATACCTGGTGGGCGCGAAAATGAACCTGGCCATGCTGGACAAGTCGCTGCCGGAAAATGCGCTGATTGCGGAATGTCTGAAGCTTCTCGATCAGGCCATGATCGAGACCCGTACCATCTCGCATCTATTGCATCCGCCGTTGTTGGACGAGACCGGTTTTGCATCCGCGGCAAGGTGGTATGTGGAGGGTTTCGCCAAACGCAGCGGCATTCAGACCGCTCTCGACATGTCCGAAGATCTCGGCCGCCTGCCCAGTTCCCTCGAGCTGGCTTTGTTCCGCGTTCTGCAGGAGAGTCTGACCAATGTTCATCGTCATTCGATGAGCAAGCGGGCGGATGTCTACTTGAGACTCTCAGAGAGCACAGTGGTGCTGCGGGTGAGAGACTACGGCAGGGGTATTCCGGCAGACGTTCTGGACCGCTTTCGTCGCAACAAAGCCCACGGCGGGGTGGGGTTGGCCGGGATGCGTGAGCGTATCCACGAACTCGGGGGACGGCTGGAAATGGATTCGGACAGCCACGGCACTCAGGTCGTGGCAACTCTGCCGCGCGCGGATCGGAGAAATTCTACCGAAGTATTCGCCGCTGATTGAAGGATCGGTTAGTCGCCCGGGAAGATTCCACCGTTGTTGCCGTGCTAAGAGCCCGCCTCAGGCGCGAAAGGGCGAACTGTTCTGCAACGTAGCGGCACGAGTGAACTCGTGTCCTTCCCGCCGAATCGCACGCTCCGCGATCATAGTTTCTTGCTGAGATCGCTGGACATGCCTCCAGCCGCGGGCACGTAACATTTCGTGACGTAATCCATCACCATGCGATTGGCGTTGAAACGCCAGCCCAGCGTCCGGATGGTGCGCTTCATGCGCTTGATCCAGCCGCGAGGCAGACCGTCGCGGTCTCGGTCATAGTAGAGCGGGATCACTTCTTCGCGCAGGACGCGATACAGATCTTCTCCATCGCGATTATCGTGAATGCTCATGTCGGAATGAGTTCTGCCGCTTCCGATGGCGAATCCATTCAGACCGTCAAAGGCCTCGGCCCACCAGCCGTCGAGAACCGACAGGTTGAGACCGCCGTTTAAAACCACTTTCTGACCACTGGTGCCTGAGGCTTCAAGCGGCCGGCGGGGATTGTTCAGCCAGACATCCACTCCCTGCACGAAATGCCGGCCCACGTTGATGTCGTAGTCTTCGACGAAGACAAATTTGTCGGCAAACTCCATGTGGCGCATGAGCTTGGCGATCTGCTGCAGAACTTTCTTGCCGGGTTCGTCGCGGGGATGCGCCTTGCCGGCAAAAATGAACTGCACGGGCCGTTTGGGATCGTTCACCATGGATGTGAGTTTTTCGATGTCGGCCAGAATCAGGTCGGCCCGCTTGTAAGTAGCGAAGCGGCGGGCAAATCCGATGGTCAGCGAATCGGGGCTCAGGACCCTGCCCAGCCGCGCCAGCATTTCGGAAGACTCGTCGCGGCGCTCCGCTTGCTCGACCACCCGGTGGCGCACGAAATCCAGCAGCCGTGACTTCAGGTGGAGGTGAGTTTCCCAGAGTTCGGCGTCGTCCACGTCCTCAATGCCTTCCCAGATCGCCGGGTCGGCGTTGTTTTCCTGCCAGCCCGTGCCCAGATGGCGGTCGTATAGGCGGAACATTTGCGGCGCCAGCCAGGAAGGGACATGCACGCCGTTGGTGATGTGCCCGATGGGAACTTCATCTTCGGGCTTGCCGGGATAGAGGCCGGTCCACATATGCCGGGAAACTTCTCCATGCAAAGCGGAGACTGCATTGGCTCGGCGGGCGAGTTTCAAACCGAGGACGGTCATGCAGAACTCTTCGTTCTGATTCCCGGGATTCTCCCGTCCCAACTCCATCAACTTGTCCTGGGAGATGCCCAGCGCTTCGCGCATCGGCCCCAGATGCTCCTCCATCAAGTCGGCGTAGAACCGGTCGTGGCCGGCGGGCACCGGGGTGTGAGTAGTGAAAACCGTCCCGCGGGAAACACGGCGGACGGCATGATCGAAGGCGATGCCCTCGCTCTGCATCCGGTCACGAATGGCTTCCAGAACAGCGAACCCGCTGTGACCTTCATTCAGATGGAGGACGCCGGGCGTGATGCCCATGGCTTTGAGGGCACGGAAGCCTCCAATGCCAAGCAGCAGTTCCTGACGGATCCGGATGCGCGAGTCTCCTCCATATAAACGTGAGGTAAGCTCACGGTCCTCGGGATGGTTGCCTTCAATGTTGGAGTCGATCAACAGCAGATCGCAGCGCCCGACCTTCATGCGCCAGACTTTCGCCCGGATGATTCCGCCGCGAGTTTCTACCTGGACGGTAACGGGCTCGCCGTTCGGTCCGATCGCAGCTTCCATGGGCAGTGTATTGACATCGGTCTGGATATATTCTTCTTGCTGCCAACCGGTCCGGTCGAGCCGTTGCCGGAAATATCCCTGGCCGTAGAACAACCCCACAGCCACCAGCGGAATGCCCAAGTCCGACGCGCTTTTCACGTGATCGCCAGCCAGCACGCCCAGTCCGCCGGAATACTCCGGAATGGAAACGTGTAAACCGAATTCGGCGGAGAAGTAGGCCACCGGACGAGGCCGCAGAATGCCGGCGTGCCGGGCTCCCCAGGTCCGGTCCGCATCGAGATACTCGCGCTGGCGGCGATAGGCATAGTTGATCCGGCTGTGCAGCACCAGTTCACGGGCACGGCTCTCGATCACGGCCAGCGGAATCTCCGAAAGCAGGGCGACAGGATTGTGATTGAGTTGTCGCCAGCGTCCTGGGTCGAGGTCACGGAACAAACTGCTGGTGTCGTGGTCCCAACACCACCACAGGTTTCGGGCCAGCGCCCACAGCCGCTCCTGGGCGGGCGCGATAAAGCGGTCGAGCGTTCGCGCTTCGCTTACCACCGAACCAACCTGGGCCGCAGCCTCACTCAGCATTCGCACTTCATCCTCGCGGAAGACCCGGGGCGCGATCGTCTGGACTACCAGAACTCCCTGCAGAACGCCGCGATCAATAAGAGGAACGCCGAGGAATGACTGGTAAGGTTCTTCGCCGGCTTCACTGAAGTACTTGAAGCGAGGATGGTTCTTCACCTGCTCCACCGCAACCGGACCCACTCGCTCGGCGACCAGACCGGCGAGACCTTCGTGAATACCCATGCGGAGAGTACCGATGCATTGGGGGCGAAGCCCCAGGGTTGCGGCCAGCACCAGGTTGGCGCGGTCCGGCTCCAGCAAGTAAGCGGAACAGACGTCGGTTTGAAACCGCTTCGCGATCAAAGCGACCATGTTCATCAGAGTCTCGGCCGACTTGCCACCATCGGCGGCCAGATTGCCGATTTCCTCAAGGGTCAGGACGTAATTTTCATCATGCGCGGCAGCGGGTTGGCTCATGTTCTGGATAATCTCGTCGTTGGAATTCAAGTCAGGATTTTATAGCGTGTTTGCCAGCTTCTTAGTGTAACTGCTGGGGCATGAAGCGCATAGTTTACGAATGGGCTCCCCTCGCCTGCTGCACACCCGTTCGGGTTCTCCTAACGGGGAACCTTAGACGGTGGGTCCAAACTGAGTCCAATCGAATTTCTCTATGGGATGGATACAACCCGCGATTCGCATAGGGTCGGTTCGCGTTGCAAAGCGAACGGCTACAGAAAAGCGGGTAGGTACGATTTGCGCGATTCAACGATGAGTAGGTCTTTTTGTTTCCGTAACCCACAGAAAATACATGCCATGCACTTTGGCAAACCAACTGCAGTAATCCCGATTGCTCAAATCTTCCAGGAGGACACGCATGACTGAAATGAACTGTCATGATTGGAGACAACTGGCCGAGGCGGCGCGTGATGAAAAGGACCCTAGTAAGCTGATGGAGTTGATCCAACAACTCAATCAGGCGCTGGACGAGCACATCATGAAGAACCAGTTTCCGCGTTCCACTGAAGCGGTTGGCTGAGTTCGCCACGTCTTACCGTCGCCGCCCAAATCAAATTGCATCCGCTTTTTGTCGATGCACGGCCCCGTCGAATCCCCTTGCATGTAGAATCTCTCCCGGAACCCAGGGACGTTTCAAAATCAGTCGTAGTGAGACGGTGAGCAAAGAGTCGAACGCTCATCCGAACCCAACTCTGGACCGGAGACGATGATCACGATGGCGGAGTGTGAAGGCAAGGTAGCGCTGGTGACGGGCGGAACCTCAGGCATCGGCCGCGAGACGGCGGTGCTTTTCGGCGAGAGAGGCGCCCGAGTCGTAGTCGCCGGACGGCGCGTCAACGACGGAAAGGAAACTGTTGACTTGATCCACAGCGCTGGCGGTGAAGGCATTTTCGTTCAGACGGACGTTTCGGAGGCATCCGAGGTGAAAGCCGTGGTCGAAAAAACCGTCGAGGCCTTTGGCGGATTGGACTACGCTTTCAACAATGCTGGCACGGAGGGAAAATGGGTTCCCATTGTGGAGCAGTCGGAGGAAGACTGGGACCAGACGATTGATATCAATCTCAAAGGCACCTGGCTGAGCCTGAAATATGAACTTCAACAAATGCTGAAGCAGGGCCGCGGGGGCGCGATTGTCAACAACGCTTCAATTTCAGGTTTCATCGGCAGCTACGGATCGGCGACCTACGCGGCCAGCAAACATGGCGTGCTGGGGCTGACCAAGGCGGCAGCCCTTGAGGTCGCAAGAAGCAAAATAAGAGTTAACGCGGTTTGTCCGGCGGCGATCGAGACACCTATGGCCGACCGGCTGTTTGGAGAACCCGACATCCGAAAGAAGGTGCTCGGGTTTTACCCGCTGGGTCGGTTTGGCGAACCGCTCGAGGTGGCGGAGGCGGTATTGTGGATGTGTTCCAGCGCCGCCGGGTTCATGACCGGTCAAAGCCTGGTCCTGGATGGCGGATTTCTTGCTGGCCCGAATGTGGCGCCGGAAAGTTAGACCAGCGGAGACTATAAAGAAAGAAGGAGCAACTCGTGATCTGGTGTCACCGTAATCTGCCTGCTTTAGTTCTGTCGTCGACGTTGGTGTTCTTTCCAGCGGCGGTTGCCCAGTCCGCCGCCAGCCAACCGGAATTCCTGGTAATTGACGCGGCCGCGCCGGCACATCCGTTCCCTCATTTCTGGGAGCATATGTTTGGATCGGGTCGGGCCGTCCTGAGTATGCGTGAAAGCTATCGCCAGGACCTGCGCCGGGTAAGACAAATAACGGATGTGGAATACATCCGCTTTCACGCTATCTTCCACGACGAAATGGGCGTGTACGACGAGGACAGCGCCAGCCAGCCGGTTTACAACTTTTCCTATGTTGACCAAGTGTACGACGGGCTCTTGCAGAACGGCGTGCGTCCGTTTGTGGAATTAAGTTTCATGCCGAAGAAACTTGCCTCCAGAGATGCGCCCCATGCTTTCTGGTACAAGCAAAATGTCGCGCCTCCTAAAGACTGGGCCAAATGGGAGGAACTGATCTACCAGTTTACGAAGCATCTCTCGGACCGCTACGGTGCGGATGAAGTTGCGAAGTGGTACTTCGAAGTCTGGAACGAACCCAATATTGATTTCTGGGTCGGTGAGCCCAAACAATCCACCTATTGGGAGCTTTACGATCACGCAGTCGTGGCGGTGAAGCGAGTGAACTCACGCTTCCGCGTGGGCGGCCCCGCCACAGCGCAAGCTGCCTGGGCCGATGCTTTCATCCAACATTGTGTCGAGAAGCACATCCCGGTTGATTTTGTATCCACCCACGTTTACGGAAACGACGGCGCACAGGATGTGTTCGGCACCAACGAAAATATTCCGCGCGATCGCATGGTGTGCCGGTCAGTAAAGAAGGTGCATGATCAGATCAAGGCCTCGGCTCTTCCCAGCCTGCCGTTGATCTGGAGCGAGTTTAACGCGAGTTATAAGAACGAGCCGGAGATCACCGACTCCATATATATGGGCCCGTGGATGGCCGACACGATCCGGCAGTGCGACGGGTTGGTGGACGAGATGTCGTACTGGGCCTTCTCCGACGTTTTTGAAGAGCAGGGCGTGGTGAAAAAGCCTTTCTATGGCGGCTACGGACTGATTGCCGCCGGAGGAATTCCGAAGCCTGCGTTCGGGGCTTTCAAAATTCTCCACACGCTTGGTCATGAGCGCCTCGCTCTCGATTCCGATTCTGCTCTGGTGACTCGCACCCAGGATGGTTCGCTAGTCGTCGCGGTGTGGAATCTCATTCCTCCCGGTGAAACCGGCGCTGCCAAGTCGGTTGTCCTGAGACTCAAGAATGTTGGCGGCAAGCGGCAAGCGTCGATTTCGCGAGTTGACCGGGAGCATGGTGACCCGCATCCGGCTTACGAAAAAATGGGATCGCCCGTGTATCCGACGCAGGCGCAACTGCAGAAGCTGCGTGACGCGGTGGAGATTGGCGCGCCGGAAATTCAGGAGCTAAAGGGCAGCGAGCTTAGTGTGACGCTTCCGCCCGACGGCCTCGCCGTGATCGCCATCAGGTAGTTGGGGGCGGACACTCTTGTCCGCCGCCTCTGACGTTGACTTTTTAGTTGCTTTAAGGCTTTTGTGCCCGTGTCGTTGCACCCTGATGATGGGCTGCTAACGTCCAAGTCAAGAGCGGCGGACAAGAGTGTGCGCCCCACACCACCGGCATAACTCTATGAGCCGAAAAACCTTACGAGCCTCCGAGGCATCTACATCTCACGCCAATCGCTCCCAGACCGCATAGGCTCCGCGGGCGCTTATCTTCTATGATTTGTCGGTATAGCTTCTAGAAACCTCGGAACTTAGTTAGGATTCATGCATGGCGGAGCAGCAGAGTTTCCTGAGCAGCTGGCAAGAGCGCCTGACGGCGCTCCGCAACACCCCGCCGGTGCTCAAGATCGTGTGGCAATCCGGGCCCGGGGTGGTAATTTTCGGGCTCGTCTCTCGCTTGTTCGCCTCGTTATTGCCACTGGCTTTGCTTTGGATTCCCAAGCTAATCGTTGACGCCATCGTACACGCCAAAGTTTCCCAGCAACCGATATCCCCCAGATTGTGGTGGCTGGTGGCGAGCGAATTCGGGCTTGCGGTGCTCGGCGGCGTGCTGGCGCGCGCGATTGATTACTCGGACTCGCTGCTCGCGGACAAATACACGCGCCACGTAAGCATCCAGGTGATGAAGCACGCGGCGGAGCTGGACCTTATCGCCTACGAAGACCCTGTGTTCTACGACCGGCTGGAGCGGGCGCGGGTGCAAGCAACCGACCGCCTGGGCATGATTCAGCAGATCGGGCGGCTGATTCAGCTGGTGATTACGACGATCACGCTGTCGGTCACAATCGTCGTCTATTCGCCTTGGCTGATGTTGTTGCTGATTGCGGGAGTGCTTCCCGCGTTCCTGGGCGAAAGCCATTTCGCTTTTCTGGGATACGCCAAGAATTTCCGGCAGACGCCGATCCGGCGCCAGTTGGACTATCTACGCCAGCTCGGGGGTAGCAAGGAAGCCGCGAAGGAACTCAAACTATTTGGGCTCAGCAAGTTTCTGACCCAGCGCTTCACCAGACTGTCCGACGGGATCTACGAAGAGAACGTGGCGCTCTCTCGGCGGAAATTGATTGCCGGCGCTTTTCTGTCGGTGGTCGCCTTCATGGGCTACTACTCCGCCTATGTGTTTGTGATCTGGCGGACGGTCACCGGCGCGTACAGCCTGGGATTGTGGTACCTGCTGTCGGGCGCAATCCTGCAGGCCAGCAGCAACATCCAGCAGATTTTCTCCACCGTCTCCGGTATCGCGGACCAGGCGCTTTTCCTGACCGACCTGCTGGCCTTTTTTGATATGCAGCCGACCATCCAGTCGAAGCCCGACGCGCTGCCCGCGCCGCGGCCGATTGTCCGAGGCTTTGAATTCCGCAACGTGTCGTTCCGCTATCCGGGAAGTTCGCGGCTGGTGCTCGATGGCCTGAACTTCCACCTTCGTCCCGGGGAACGGGTTGCGCTGATCGGCGAGAATGGTGAAGGCAAGACGACCATCGTTAAGCTGATCACGCGGCTTTACGATCCCACCGAGGGCCAGGTGCTGCTCGACGGCGTTGACCTGAAAGAGTATCGTCTGGAAGACTTGTATCGTGAGATTGGCGTTATCTTTCAAGACTTTATGCGCTACGAGATGACGGCGCGCGAGAACATCGCAGTGGGACGGATCGAGGAAATCGACGATCTCGCGATGCTCGAAGCGGCGGCCCGTAAGAGCCTGGCAGATGCGGTCATCGCGAAGATCGGCGGTTACGATCAGATGCTGGGGCGGCGCTTCGAAAGCGGTGTCGATCTTTCCGGCGGCGAGTGGCAGAAAGTTGCGCTGGCGCGCGCTTACTTGCGGGATGCGCAGCTGCTGATTTTGGACGAGCCTACCGCGGCACTCGATGCGCGCAGCGAGTTTGAGGTTTTCCAGCGCTTCGCCGAACTCACGGCGGGAAAAATGGCGCTCTTTATTTCGCACCGCTTTTCCACCGTGCGCATGGCCGACCGCATCGTAGTTCTGGCAAACGGAAAGATCGCGGAAGAAGGAAGCCACGACCAATTGGCTCGCCTGGGCGGGCGATACAAGGAAATGTTCGAACTGCAAGCCGCTAGTTACCGGTAGACATCAGTCATAGTATTCAGAAGCCATGCCGCCAGATACCCATATCGAGATGCTGAACGCAGAAGCCGAGCGTCAGCCTGAGCCCTCGAAAGAAGTTGGGCCCAACCTGGAGGCTTTGAGTTTGGCGGCTGCTGACCTGGGGCGAAGACTGGTTTGGCTGCCCGGCACGCGCTCGTCACAATTCTTCTCCGAACGGTATCGCGCCCTCAGCCGCGCCATCAGGCCAGTTCTGCGGCATTTTAATGGGCCACCGCCCAAGAATGCGGTGGGAGACGACTATCGCTGGCTGAACGACAACCTCCGCCTTGTGCATGCTGAGCTCCGGAGCACGAAGGAAGGTTTCAAGCTGGTCCACAAACTTCCTCACGTCCGCACGCCGGACGGCGCCGTGACTCCCCGGGTGGTGGCTCTGGCCGCGGGATTTCTCGCGACCAGCGGTTACGATTTCAGTGAGAACACCCTGGTCGCGTACGTGCAAGCTTTTCAGCAGAACACCGTCTTGAAGATGATCGAGCTGTGGGCGTTGGTTCCAGCGCTGAAGCTGGTCCTGTTGGAAGAGATCGCCGCCCGCGGATCGAAAGTGGCGGAGGACCCCGCCGGTTCCTACGGGGCGGGAGTTTGTGTACGAAGCCTTCGCGATATTGGCCACATTTCCTGGAAGAGCGTTCTCGAACCGATGGTCCTGTTTGATCGCGTTCTGCGCCAGGACCCAGCCGGCGCCTACGCTCGCATGGATTTTGAGAGCAGAGATCTTTACCGCACCGAAGTCGCGAACTTCGCCGAACACTCCGATTTGACCGAGGCGGACGTCGCGGCCGCTGCGCTGGCGCTGGCCCGCTCCGCGTACCAGGAGACCCACGCCAGCCCGCGCCTGGCAGCCCGCCGTGGGCATATCGGATACTACCTGCTCGCCGAAGGCTCCACCGCTCTTGCCGAGCGAACAGGCTTCCGGCCTCCGATGGGCCAGCGGATCGCATCCTTCTTGCGACGTCATCCCAACGAGTTCTATTTGCCGGGAACCGAAATCCTCACGCTCGCCATCATGTCGGCGATCGTGCTGCTCTTAACCAACACCTACACCTCCCCCGCTCTGATCTTCCTTTCCATGGCGATGTTGCTTCTGCCGGCTTCGCAGAGCGCCATCCAGCTGGTGAATTACCTCATCACTTCGATGCTGGAACCGCAGATTCTACCTAAGCTGGATTTTTCGGAGGGAGTCCCGGACAACTGCGCCACGCTGGTGGCCATTCCCAGCATGCTGTTTAACCAGGAACAGGTTCGGCGCCTGGTGGAAGACCTGGAAGTGCGATTCCTGGGCAATCACGATCCCAACATTCATTTCGCATTGCTCACCGACCTGCCGGATTCCCCGGTGCCCGCGTCTGAGGCTGATCCGCTGATCGATTATTGCGCGCAACTGGTGGGCGAACTCAATGAAAAGTACGCCAGCCAGGCCTCGGGATCGTTCTTTTTCTTCCATCGTCACCGGGTTTACAACCCGCGGGAACGAGTGTGGATGGGTTGGGAGCGCAAACGCGGCAAGCTGATGGACCTGAACAAACTGCTGCGGAGTGAACACGACAGCTTCCCGGTCAAAGTGGGCGACCTGTCCATCTTGCCGCAGATCCGTTTCGTGATCACGCTGGACTCGGACACGGAATTGCCTCGTGGCTCGGCCGATCGCATGATCGGGGCGATGGCACATCCCTTGAACCAGGCGATCATTGATCCAGACCCGGAGAAAAATATCGTAGTCGCCGGCTACGGCATCCTGCAGCCGCGTGTGGGCGTGAGCGTCCAGAGCGCCTCGCGTTCCCGGCTAGCCAGCCTCTATTCGGGAGAGACTGGTTTTGATATTTACACGCGCGCAATTTCCGACGTGTATCAGGATTTGTATGGGGAAGGAATCTTCGCGGGCAAGGGCATCTATGAAGTGGATACGGTGCACCGCGTACTGGACCGGCGCTTTCCCCGCAATGCTCTGCTCAGTCATGACCTGATCGAAGGCGCGTATGCGCGCGCCGGGTTGGCCAGCGATATCGAGATCATCGAAGATTACCCGTCGCACTACAACGCCTACAACCGGCGCAAACACCGGTGGCTGCGCGGAGACTGGCAGATCACGGGCTGGCTGTTGTCGAGCGTGCCGGATGAGTCGGGGCGCAAGGTGCCGAATCCCATTTCGCTGGTTTCGCAGTGGAAGATTCTGGACAATCTGCGCCGCAGCCTGGTGGAGCCGGCAACCTTCTTGCTGCTGGTCTTCGGCTGGTTGATACTGCCGGGAAACCCGCTGTATTGGACGCTGGCCACACTTGGCATTTTGTTTGTGCCGGCCTGGTTCCAGTTTTTGTTCAACCTGGTACGGGCCGCGGTTGAGCACAAATCCCAGGTCGTCAAGGACGCTCGCACCGCCCTGCTGAGCGCCAATGCCAACATGTTTTTCACGTTGTCCTTCCTGCCCCACCAGATGTTGCTCTCGCTCGATGCGGTGGTGCGAACTCTGGTCCGGCGGCTGGTAACCCGGCGGCGGCTTCTGGAATGGGAGACGGCGGCGGAAAGCGAATTGAGCGTCCGCAAGCGGACGCCGGTAGATATCTATCTCGATTGGATGCCCGCGCTGGCCCTGGCTTTGGGCGCGTTGGTATTCTTCACCGGACGCCGCGCTTTCTTTTCCGCGCTGCCCATTCTGCTGCTCTGGGCCTGCAGTAAGTGGATTTCGATGTGGCTCAATCTGCCGTCGCGGGCATTAAGGAGCGAAACGCCTGAGAAAGACGAGTTGTTTCTTAGCGGAACCGCGCTCCGCACCTGGCGGTACTTCGCTGAGTTCAGCACGGAAGAGCACCACTGGCTGATCCCGGATAATGTGCAGGAAGAACCTGCAGCGGTCGCGGGACGCATGTCTCCAACCAACCTGGGTTTTCTTTTGAACGCTCGCCAGGTGGCCTGTGAGTTTGGCTTTCTGACCGTTCCTGAATTCGCCGAGCAGACGCTTCGTACTCTGGCAACTACCGCAAAACTTGCGCGGTCCCACGGCCACCTGCTCAACTGGTACGACACGCGCACTCTCGAACCGCTGCGGCCCCAGTTTGTTTCCTCCGTGGATAGCGGCAACCTGGTGGCGTCGCTCTGGACATTACAGCAAGGCTGCCTGGATCTTTTGCAGCGTCCGTTGCTGGAGAAACAGCTCGCGGAAGGCCTGGCCGATCATCTCCGGATTCTGGTTGACGGGGATGCGTTTCCCCAAAAACGCTTTCGAACTTTTCTGGAACAGATCAGCAAGAAAAGCTGGCTGCAACGATTGCTGGCGCCCTCTGAAGAAGGATTGCTGGAGAGCGACCCGGAGAGGAAGAATCCAAAATACGAATCGGACGTGCACTGGTTCGCCACCGAGTCGCTTTCCCGAGTCAGAAATCTTAGAAAAGCGGTACAGGTGTATGTTCCTTGGATGCTGCCGGAGTTTGTCCCGCTCTGGAAAGACGCCACGCTGAACTTCAAATTCGATTCCCAGAGCATGACCATCCAGCGCCTGCCGGAAGTCGTGGATCAACTATCGGAGCGCCTGCAATTTGCGCTTGACCATGCCAACGGCTCCGGCGACCGCAAGGCCCTGTATCAACGCCTGCAAGCCATGCTGCCGGAAGCACGTTCGCGGGCACTCGCGCTGATCGAAGATCTCAAACAAATCGTGGACACAGCCGGGAAGTTCGCGGACGAGATGGACTTCCGATTTCTGCTCGACCCGCGGCGCAAGTTGCTGTCACTCGGTTTCGAGGTGGAATCGGGGAAGCATGCGTCCGCCTGTTACGATTTGCTGGCTTCGGAGGCGCGCATCGCCGTATTCGCCGCCATTGCCAAGGAGGACATCCCGCAGGACGTGTGGTTTCTCCTGGGCAGATCGCACAGCCGCGAGCACGGACTTCCCATTCTGCTCTCCTGGACCGGGACCATGTTCGAGTACCTGATGCCGGTGCTGTGGATGCGAACTTATCCCAACACGCTGCTGGACAATTCGCGTATCGCAGCGGTTCGCCTGCAACAGATTTATGGTGCTGAGAAGAGCGTGCCGTGGGGAATCTCGGAATCGGCGTACGCCAAGCGCGATGACGCTGGGAACTACCAGTACCAGGCGTTCGGACTGCCTGATATTTCTCTCCACCAGGGCGAACCCGGCTGTCTGGTTATTTCGCCGTATTCCACATTCCTGGCGCTGCACGTTGATCCTGCCGCGGCGTTGCGCAATCTGCGCCGGATGGAAGGCGAGGAATGGTTAGGCCCGTACGGGTTCTACGAGTCCGCCGACTACAGCACGACTTCGGGACGCCGCTCCTGGCGCCATCGCCATGAACTGGTGCGCTGCTGGATGGCCCACCACCAGGGCATGAGTCTGATCGCTCTGGCCAACTTCCTGCACGATGGCGTGGTGCAACGCTGGTTTCATGCCGACCGGCGGGTGCAGGCCACGGAGCTCCTGCTCCACGAAAAGCCGGCAACTAACGTCAAGTCGTTGCGCCAGCTTTACGGCGCAGCGGCATAGGTTACAGTTTGATGGGATGGCTGACGAACTAGGAACTTGTGGTGGACTGGTATTCATCCGCCAGGTTTGACTCGGGAAGCTCAAGCCCCCAGTTTTCCCCGACGGTACCGAGTCCTTCCAAACCGACCTGATACTCGCTGCTTCCTTCCATCGGCTTCACCCAGACCACGCGAAACTGGATTCGGCGTTGCCGGTATTGCAGGGTCAGCTTGTCGCCGGTCTTCAATACATGGCGAATCGCGCCGAGCCGGGCGCCGTTGGGGGTTATGTCCAGAGTGTGGGCCAGTTCATTGATGGGTTTGTTGGCCGAGTCCTTCCCCGATATCCGCACCGGCAAAACCATTTTGATGCGTCTGTGTCGCCGATTCCCTTTTCCCAAGGAAGCCCCCGATGCGGTGGAATGACCTGCCCGTCGCCCGACTGGCAGCCGCATTTCAAGTGCCACTACGAGACTAGACTGCAAAAGAAATGGGCTCGAAGAATCAGGAATTTAGAGGTGATCCCCGGTCACGATCAGCGATTTTATCTAGTCAAATGACGCTCTGAATCAATCGGTTGACAGATTTTGTCAAACCGCGCGGCCGCTACTGGACGGGATGAATGTGCGACGAGACCGGAAGATCTGGAATAAAGTAAGGATCTTTTTTCTCGTGCCAGCTCTAGGTTCTCCGTTATTTTTGACGGGAGATGAATCAAACAGCAAACACAGGAGGTTCGATGAAAGGCAAGATCGCACTCGTTACCGGGGCCAATGGAGGCCTGGGCACCTGCGTTACGCAGGCACTGCTCGATGCCGGTGCCATGGTTGTAGGCTTGTCGCGGAAAATTGAGCAATCAGAATTCAACAGCCCGAACTTTACTGCGTTGCCGGCAGAAATTTCAACGGCGGCCGGCGCAAAAATTGCGGTGGACAGCGTGGTCTCCCGCTTCGGCAGGCTGGACATTCTGGTTCACACGGTGGGTGGGTTCGCCGGGGGCCAGTCTCTCGCCGAGATCGACGATGCAACTTTCCAGCGCATGTTCGACATGAACTTGTACACCACATTTTATATTTTGCGTGCAGCGATCCCGGTCATGCGCAAGACGGGAAATGGACGCATCGTTGCGATCGGCAGTCGCGCCGCCGTGGACCGAGGAGCCGGCGTCGGCGCTTATAGCGCTTCCAAAGCCGCCATGGTTTCGCTTATCAGGACAGTAGCGCAGGAAAACAAGGATGCGGGAATTACCGCCAGTGTGCTTCTGCCTGGAACGATGGACACGCCGGCCAACCGAAAGGCAATGCCGAACTCAGACTTCTCCAAATGGGTTCGACCGGCGGCAGTTGCGAGCTTGATCACGTGGCTGGTCAGCGACGCAGGCAAAGATGTTAACGGAGCAGTAATTCCGGTCTACGGCAGCGAGGTCTGAAACTCTGATTACTTGTTGTGCGGTGCGGGCGCCCTCGCCCGCGGCTCTTGATGGGGACACGGGCGGATCAGGAGTGAGACGGGCGGGACGCCCGTCCTCCACTTTTTTCAAGGCGTTCCGATGGTTTGAGCCGCGGGACGAACTTTGTCCTTTGCTTCGCGGCCCTCGACCGGCGGCGTTGGACGAATTCCCTTTACGTCTTCAACGTAGGCTCGCAGCGCTTCTCCTACACTCCAGGCCTGCGCAACACATCCAGCCGGACGCTGCGGGGCATCACCATCGAAAATTTCCGAGATGTGGCCCAGCGCGGCATCGGAGAGATGGTTTTTCAAGGGCATCAGCCATTCGGACGCCTGTTTGCGCGCGGCTTCGCTCGCTCCGTTCACTTTCACATACGCGGTGATGAATGGGCCGATCAGCCACGGCCAGACTGTTCCTTGGTGGTAGGCACCATCGCGTTCAACCGGCCCGCCCTGATAGCGCCCACGATACTGTGGATCGCTGGGCGCAAGAGTACGCAGACCGTACGGCGTGAGTAGATGTTCGCGAACTTTCTCGACCACGCTTCGGGAGCGGTCTGGAGACAGCATGGTGTAGGGCAGGCTGACAGCAAAAATCTGATTGGGGCGGATGGAAGCGTCCGGCGGCCCGCCGTTGACCACGTCATACAGACAACTGTCCTTCTCGTTCCAGAATAGCCGGTTAAACGCCCAGGTCGCCATTGCCGCCATGTTGCGATAGCGCTTTTGGGCGGCATCGTCTCCAAATCTGCGGGCAAATTCGTCCATGATGCAAAGCGCGTTGTACCAGAGCGCCTGAATCTCTACCGGTTTGCCCCGGCGCGGGGTCACAACCCAGTCGCCGACTTTGGCGTCCATCCAGGTGAGCTGGACTCCGGGTTCACCGGAGGTCAACAGTCCGCTGGGATCAACTTTGATTTCATATCGCGTGCCGCGGGCATGCCAGGAAATAATGTCGGTGAAGACGGGATAGAGTTCGGTGCGGACAAACTCATCGTCTCCGGTATAGGCAAGGTAGGCTCGCGCGGCCTCGAAGAACCAGAGTGTGGCATCAACCGTGTTGTATTCCGGGGTCTCGCCCGCATCCGGGAAACGGTTGGGAAGCATGCCCTGGTCCACGTGCCGGGCGAATGTGCTCAGGATGCTGCGGGCAACGTTGTGCCTTCCGGTCGGTAGCGTCAGGCCGGGCAGAGAAATCATGGTGTCGCGTCCCCAATCGCTGAACCAGTGATAGCCGGCGATAATGGTCTTCTTGTCGCCCCGGGCCACGATGTACTGCTCGCTCGCCGAAGTCAGGGCCTGGGCAAACTCGTCTTTGAAGGGAGAGGTCTGCGCCGCAATCTGACGGCGCTTGATCTCGGCTTGACGAAACTGGTCCGCTCTCGCGACATCGCGGTGTTCGATGGACGCGATGATCGATGCCTGGTGGTTCGAAAGCAGATCGAAGCGCAGGACGAAGTGATTGAAAAGGTCTTCGGTGAAATCTAAGCCACGTTCACGCTCGATATCGTATTCAAAATTCCTGTACCAGTCGCCGGTCTTTTGCAATTCAATCGCGTTGTGGGCCAGATATAAAGTGGGCAGCCCGGGGTAAGGCGTGACGGCGGCCAGTTCCGGCGCCTGCTCCACCGCGGCATTCAGCCCGCCATTGGCGTGGGTCGTGCTGTGATAGTCGCGGAACGCGATTAACGGCCGGATCGCAAGATGCAAGCTGTGGGGCGGTTGCTTCGTGCTTTTGAGTTCATACTGCACGACAGTAGTGTTTTCGCCGTAAACCATGAAAACCGTCTTCTCGATCGTAATGCCTTCGATTTCATAAGTAGAGATGGGAAACGGATCGAGACGGAAGTTCGTGAGATAACGAAAGCCCTGGGGATGGACAACGCCCGGATATCGGTTACAGGAGAGGTCAAACGGCTGGCCATCAATCAAAAGCGTCTCTTCCAGCTTCGACAGCAGCACTTCCCGGCCGACCGGCGGCTTGATGGCTGCGACCAGCAGGCCATGATAGCGGCGGGTGTTCAGACCGGTGATGGTGGAGGAGGCAAAGCCGCCCAGGCCATTGGTCTCCAGCCATTCGCGGCGCAGGGCCGCATCCAGATTGCCGCAGGTTTCTTGGTTGAATTCAATCATGAATACTCCCCGATTCACGTAGGCCCGGACGCCTCGTCCGGGCGGGCGAGCATGGCTCGCCAAAACTCGCGGAGCTGCGCTCCGCCGGGCAGGTGGGACACCTGCCCCTACGTGGACTGTGCTGCTTCACAGCTCCGCCACGTAGGTGAGCCGGCTCGAAATTCAATCCGCAGCCGCGACCCGCGACGGTTGGGACTTGGGCTTTTTACGGGTGCGCGATTCCCCGCTCTGCTGCATCAACTTCGTCACGACTCCGGTCCAGCCGGTCTGATGGCTGGCGCCGACCCCTGCGCCGGAGTCACCGTGGAAGTACTCGTGAAAGAGGACCAGATCGCGCCAATGCGGATCGGTTTGGAATTTCTCGATATTGCCGAAGACCGGACGGCGTCCTTTCTCGTCGCGCAGGAATAGATTGGTCATGCGGCGCGACAGCTCGCCGGCTACCGCCCACAAGGTCATCATATTTCCTGACCCGGTCGGGAACTCCACCTTGAAGTCATCTCCGAGGTAATGGTGAAACTTCTGCAGCGACTCCACCAACAGAAAGTTAGTCGGGAACCAGATGGGGCCGCGCCAGTTAGAGTTTCCTCCGAACAGGCCGGTTGTGGATTCTCCCGGCTCGTAGTCCACCCGATGTTCCATGTCGTTTAGGTTGAGCGTATAGGGATGGTCGCGGTGATACTGCGACAACGCCCGGATACCGTACGGGGAAAGAAACTCCCGTTCATCCAGCATGTATTTGAGAATGTCGCGAAGCTGATCGGGATCGGCGATGGACAGCAGCCGGCGGGCGCCTTTGCCCTCGGTCATCATGCAGGCTATGTTCTCGGTGAGATCGGGGCGGTTCTCTACGAACCACTCCAGCCTTCGTTTAAAACCGGGATGGCGGTCGAGCATCTCCGGCTCCAGGGTTTCGACCGCGAAGAGAGGAATCAGGCCCACCATGGAGCGAATCTTCATCGGCAATTTTGAACCGTCGGGCAGACGCAGAACGTCGTAGAAGAACCCGTCTTCCTCGTTCCACAATCCCACGCCATCGTGGCCGCGATCGCTCATGGCGCGGGCGATATAGATGAAGTGCTCCCAGAATTTGCTGGCCACATCTTCATAGGCTGGATCTTCTTGTGCCAGTTCGAGGGAGATGGCCGCCAGGTTGAGCGTGTACATGGCCATCCAACTAGTCCCGTCGGATTGCTCGAGATAACCTCCGGTGGGAAGGGGCGCGCTGCGATCGAACACGCCGATGTTGTCCAGTCCCAGAAATCCGCCTTGAAAGATGTTCATGCCGGCGGCGTCCTTGCGGTTCACCCACCAGGTGAAATTCAACATGAGCTTGTGGAAGACACGCTGCAGAAATTCGCGATCACCTTTCCCCTTGCGTTTTTTGTCAATCTTGTACACGCGCCATGTGGCCCAGGCGTGCACGGGAGGATTCACATCGCCGAATGCCCACTCGTAGGCAGGGATCTGTCCGTTGGGGTGCATGTACCACTCACGCAGCATGAGGACGAGCTGCTCCTTGGCAAAATCCGAGTCCACCAGAGCCAGCGGAATGCAGTGAAATGCCAGGTCCCATGCCGCGTACCACGGATACTCCCACTTGTCGGGCATGGAGATGACGTCGGCGTTGTAGAGATGCGGCCACTCGTGATTGCGACCGTTGCGGCGCTCCGGAGGCGGAGGCGGATTACCGGAATCGCCTTCGAGCCACTGCTTCACCACATAGTGATAGAACTGCTTGGACCACAGCATGCCGCCAAAGCCCTGGCGCATGACATTTTTCGCGTCCGGCGTAAGGTCGTGCGGGATGATGTTGGCGTAAAATTCGTCAGCCTCACTGAGACGCGACGCAAAGGTCTGATCGAAGCCGTCGAATGCATTATTTTCTTGCAGATCAGTTTTGGTCAGGCGCAATCGCACGACAACGGTTTCACCAGCCCCGACGTCAAGTTTGTAATGCGTGGATGCTTTGGTACCGAAGTGCTCAGGATTTACGGCTTCTTTGGCTCCGTGCACGATGTAGTTGTTGATGCCGTCTTTAACATAGGGAGTTCGATTCTCGACTCCAAACAAGCGCCAGGCATTGGTGTCATTCCCGGTAAAGAGCAATTCTGGCGAACCTTCACAATGCAACCAGCGCCGGCCGGAGTCTGGATGATCCAAAACAATGACCGGGTCCGGCGAATCACTTGCCCGCTTAAGCCTGGGCTCGGCATTTCCCTCGCCCCATGACCAGGTATTCCGGAACCAGATGGTGGGCAACAGGTGGAGGTCGGCCGTTTCGGGGCCGCGGTTTGCAACCGTAATCCTGATCAGGATGTCTTCTACATCCACCTTGGCGTATTCCACGAATACATCGAAGTAACGGTCTTCGTTGAACACGCCTGTGTCCATGAGTTCGTATTCCGGCTGGCCCTTGCCACGCCGCCGGTTTTCATCCACCAGGTCTGCGTAAGGAAATGCTGACTGCGGATACTTGTAGAGATACTTCATGTAGGAATGTGTCGGAGTGCTGTCGAGATAGAAGTAGTATTCCTTTACGTCCTCGCCGTGATTTCCTTCATTCCCGGTCAGACCGAATAGCCGCTCTTTGAGGATGGGATCGCGCTCGTTCCACAGGGCCAGGGCAAAACAGACGGTCTGCTGGCGGTCGCTGATTCCGGCCAGGCCATCTTCATTCCAGCGATACGCACGCGAGCGGGCGTGGTCGTGCGGCAGGCTCTCCCATGCATTTCCGTACGGGCTGTAATCTTCGCGGACCGTACCCCAGGCGCGCTCGCTGAGATAAGGCCCCCAGCGCTTCCAATGCTTCTTGCGCGCTTCTGATTCCGCCAGCCGTATCTCTTCCTGCGTCATGGAAGCTTCTCCTGTCGTCAGATCTGATGCAGCAGCCGTTTGAAATTGCCGACGATCAAGGCCTGAAGGCGTGCGAAGTGTTCTTCGCAGTTTACGGCCCCCTCCTGCGCTTTCGCATCCGGCCTGACCTCGCGCGGTTCACGGTAATCATGTTCCAAGGGTAGCGTATTGGTTAAGGCGGTTCGAACAATGCCGGAATGCATCGGATTATCCTCCCTATTTTTGCTCGATTTCAACTGGGACCGTCCGGGTCCCGGGGCGCGTTTTTGCCCATCAGCCGTCGCCAGATGCCAGATTTAGGTCCGAGGGTCGGGGAGGACAAAGACCGCCCGCGCCAGATCGGAGGTGAGTGTTTCAGCGCGATAGTATCGGGTCAGGATACCGTCCTTCCATAGCAACAGGTCGGGATTGCCGCGGGCGAACTCGTCCCAGCTTTGGTTCTTTCCGGTCCTCGCCATACGTTCCCGGATAAGAAAGACGTAAGCCCAGGTAAGAGTCTCGTGGTAAAGCTGGGGCTTCCCGCGGGCCTCGGCAAATCGTCGCAGGGTTTTGGAGAATGCCTGGAGGGCTTCAAGAACCGGGTACCTGGTCAGGTATAGGAACGCGACTCGAACGTGCTCGCGATGGTGAAAGCACTCATTCGGAAGCGTACCGTCCTCGAATTGCTCGATCAGTTCTTCGTCTGTCATCGGGGTCGCCGGCGTGTGTTCTCATCTTCCTTCAGGCGATGGCTAGCCTTCGAATCTAATTCCAAGCCATAGAACTTTTTCAGATCCTTGATCTGGCCAAGAGACGCCGGGGTAAACGGCGTCTTGCCGTCGAAGGCATGCAAGACAATTCCCTCCAGCAGGTCGCCCAGAGTCAAGTCGTGGTACTCGGCGAACGCCTTGAGCACTTTGAGCAGGCGCTTCTCAAGGCGAACCCCGGTCTGCACCCGCTCCACCAGGATCCTTGCGTCGCATTGCATGGTACCAGTGTACCACGGTACACTGGATATGCGGGAGCTGCTCAGCTAGCACCGTGTGGCGCGGGGCGCCCTCGCCCGCGGCTCTTGACTTTTGACTTCGGGTCTTGGGTTGACTGGCGCCTTTCAATTTCACTGCCCGCAGTCGCGGGCGAGGGCGCCCGCGCCACACGAGCACCCAATAAATTTCTCTTATCTCTTCCATAAATTAATGTTTTTAAAAGTATTTGTGATAGGCGCAAAAAGAATTATGCATTGGACTCTAACAGGCGCAGGGCGGTACTGTGCACCACGCTGGTGACCGGGGTGTGCACCTAGGTGCGCAACGAAAACGTGACTAGGGGAGAAAGAGAGTCATCCAGATGAATTGTGCCTTCCGTTGGAGGGTTTTGGTTTTGGCCGTGAGTCTCGGATTTGTGTGCGGCGTTGGGAATCGCGCTCTGGCTCAAACCGAGCCTGCGACTGATCTTTCCACCCGTATCGATTCTTTGGAAAAACAACTGGCAGATCTCAAGAGTCAGATGGAGGCACAGAAAGCAGCGGCTGCAGCCGCGCCGGTCCCTGCGGCCGCCGCAGCCGCACTTCCCGCCGCCGCGCCGCCGGCCGCTCCCGCGCCCACCGGACTGGCTGGGTTGCTGGGGCCAACCACGTTGAGCGGGTTTGTGGATGTTTACTACGGCTATAACTCGAACCAGCCTGCACAGCGCACCACCGCCCTTCGCAACTTCGACGTCAATTCCAGCCAGTTCGCTTTGAACATGCTTGAACTGGTGGCGGACAAACCTGTGAGCACCGACACCGGTCGGGTCGGATATCACGTCGCTCTCGGCTTCGGACAGGCCATGAACCTGGTGAACGCTGGTGAGGGTGCTTCGCCTCTCCTGCCGGGCACTCCGCTCGGTGGACCGCCATCGACCATTACCAACTTCGATCAATATCTGAAGGAAGGGTATTTGGAGTATCTAGCGCCCGTGGGCAAGGGTTTGCAGATCAATGTCGGGAAGTTCGTGACCCCGGCCGGCGCGGAAGTCATCGAGACCAAGGACAACTGGAATTACTCCCGGGGACTTCTGTTTTCCTGGGCCATTCCTTACTTTCACTTTGGCATGAGCGGCAAGTATGCCTTCAACAGCAAGTTTGCGCTGACCGGCTACCTGATGAACGGCTGGAACAACAGCGTAGACAACAACAGCGGCAAGACTACCGGCTTCACCGCCGCATGGACTCCCAGCAGCAAGTTCACCCTGATTGAAAACTATCTTGTAGGGCCGGAACAGGGTAATAACAACTCTGACTTCAGGCACCTCAGCGACACTATCGTGACTTACAGCCCTAATGCAAAGCTCTCGCTGATGGCGAACTACGACTACGGCCATGACCGAGTCGCGCTATTGGGTCCCGGATTCCCATCCTCGGCAGTGTGGTGGACCGGTATTGCCGGATACATCAAGTACGCTCCCAACGCCACCTGGGCGATTGCCACTCGCGGCGAATGGTTCAAGGACCACAACGGGTTCTCGACCGGCACGGCGCAGAACGTGGGCGAATTTACGCTGACTCTCCAGCGCATGATGGCGAGCAAGATCATGGCCCGGCTGGAATTCCGCCGCGACATGTCGGACCAGGATGTTTTCCCGTACCGGACTGGTTTGTTCAGGGATTCGCAGAACACCGTGACCCTCGGCATGGTGTACGCATTTAGCAGCGCCGATGCCAAGTAGTCAGGAGGCCATCAACTTGAAGAAACTGCAGCTTCGGCTGGTGTCCGCGTACTTACAGGAAGAACGATTTCTACCCAGCGGCAGTGATGCCGCTGTTATGTGGGCTAACGGCTTGGGTTCAACTCAAACCACCCCTGGTTCCAGCGCCCAAGCCGTGCCCGCACCAATCGTGCACTCGAAAAAGGCGAACAGGTTTTTGTAGGAGGCAGATTTGGCTTTTACTTCTAACAAACACAAAGGACGGGGCTCTAAGCTTGCCCCCGTTCAAATACTCGAGGTAAGGAGCAAAGCAATGGGCGCGAATTCAAAGCAAGGAATATATTTGGGAACCACTTTGGCCGGCTTCACATCCTTCGTGGCGGGTTTGCACGGCGGTGGCGGCCTGGGCGTGGTCTTCGCCATCGTGGGAGCAGGGTTGCTGTTGGTCTCTGCAGCCGGCTTCTACAAGATCAAAGCTGTATAGCTCACATAGATCGACTTAGTCTCAACGAAAGAGGGAAACAAATGAAGCTCGTTGGAGTCTTACTGGCGCTTTTTGGATGGTTGCTTCCGGTTGTCGCGCTCAACATGACCTCGTCCACCGGGGCGAGGATGTTCCTATGCATCCTGGGAATCGGCATCACGCTGTTCGCGATTCTCAGTCTCGTGAACAAGTCTCACCAAAAGCAAGCAGTCTGGAAACAGTGACAAGCCGGCAATCAGTTCAGGCTGAATGGATTCTTAAGATTGGAGACGCGGTGAGGGTTAAGCCCGCGTTCAACCTCACTAGGAGATATGCAATGAAATGTTGCACATGGTTGAAACCATGTTTGTGGGCGGCGATCGCAGCGCTGCTCGTATGTGGTCTACCGGCCTGGGCCCAGGGTCAAACCACTGCGCCCAGTGCTCCTGCCGCTGCACCTGCACCCCCACCTATCGCAGTCGATGCACCTCTTAACGTCAGCGGACCTTCCGCCGACGATCTAGCCGCTGGTGACCCCAGTGGCACCAAGACCGGAACCGCGAACGACGTGGTTCACGCCGATCCGGCCAAACCTCTCACGCTGGTTGATCTGGTGAACCAGGCGGGACAGAACCGGATCGCTATCAACTTTACCTGGACGCTGGTGACGGGCTTTCTGGTCATGTTCATGCAGGCCGGTTTCGCCATTGTTGAAACCGGACTGTGCCGGGCCAAGAATGCCAACCACACCATGATGATGAATTTCATGGTTTACGCTTTCGGGCTTTTCGCCTACTGGGTCTGCGGATACGCGATACAGATGGGCGGCGCTGCCGGCACTTCAATGCTGGGTGGCGTCAATCCTCTTAACCATGAGTTCACCATTCACCTGCTCGGACACGACTGGGGCCTGTGGGGCACCAAGGGCTTCTTCCTCTCTGGTGCAACCTATGACGTTGGCGTCATGGTTCTTTTCCTGTTCCAGATGGTCTTCATGGACACTGCGCTGACCATCGTGACGGGGGCCGCGGCCGAGCGCTGGAAGTATGTCGCTTTCTGCGTCTCATCCGTTTTCCTGGGCGCAATCACTTATCCCATGTTCGCTAACTGGGCTTGGGGCGGCGGATGGCTCTCTAAGCTCGGAGCCAATTACGGATTGGGCGCTGGCTACGCCGACTTCGCTGGTTCCGGTGTCGTGCACGCGGTGGGTGGCATCACGGCGCTTGCTCTATCTCTCATCGTCGGTCCTCGCATTGGCAAGTACAACCGCGATGGTTCGTCTAATGCCATGCCGGGACACGACATGGTGATTGTTCTGACTGGCTGTTTCATCCTGGCCTTCGGGTGGTTCGGATTTAACCCCGGCAGCACGCTGGGCGCTTCCGGCGCCTTGCGTATCGGTACCATCGCCGTCGACACCATGCTGGCAGGATGTACTGGCTCGTTTGGCGCAGTCCTTTACATGTGGATCAAGTACGGTAAGCCCGACGCTTCCATGGCAGGCAACGGCCTGTTGGCAGGTTTGGTAGCGATCACGGCTCCCAGCGGTTACGTCAACACGCTTGGGGCAACGATCATCGGCTTCGTCGCCGGCTTACTGGTCTGCGTCAGCGTCGAATTCATTGACCGCGTTCTACGCGTGGATGATCCTGTCGGCGCCATCTCGGTTCACGGCGCCAACGGAATTTGGGGGGTCATCTCGGTCGGCCTGTTTGCCGATGGCACCAACGGCGTCAAGGGACTGTTTTACGGGGATCCTACGCAACTGGTGGCTCAGTTGATCGGAGTGGCAACCTTGTTGGGCTTTGTTTTCTCCCTGTCGTATACCGCGAACATGGCGATTCACTTCATCGTCGGACAGCGATCTGCGGCGGCGGATGAACTCGAGGGCCTGGACATCCCAGAAATGGGAGCTCTGTGCTATCCCGAGTTCGTACTGAAGCCAGACACTTCCCACAGCGGTGCGGCGGCGAGCGAATATAAAGCTGGCTTGCAGGTTGCACGGGAGACCGCATAATGACAAACGCCTTTCCCATCAACGGTGAGTTGGGCGGACATTCCCTGACCTGGCAATGTCCGCCGATGCTTGGCGTCGCCCCGGAAGCGCTTGAGTGCTTCCAGGAGGGTGTGGAACGGCTTCAAACCGGTGACGCGGGAGCAGCGCTGGTTGCGCTCTCCCGGTGCACCGAAATTTCCCCTTCGTTTGTAGAGGCGCATGTCTTTCTGGGCCTCGCCAATGCGTTGAGCAACAAAATCTATCCGGCGATTGATCATCTCGAACTTGCAACCCGGCTCCAGCCGGATAGTTTTGCGGCCCATTACACGCTGGCGCAGCTCAATTTCAAGTTGCGCATACCGCAGAGAGGCTATGCTGCTTCAGAGCAGGCATTGCGCTGTGTGAGCACCCTGGAACAACGCAAAATGTTGGCCCAGTTGCTCAAGGAAGAGCGGGCTCGCGAACGAAATGGGATTGCGCGGCCATGGTTCAACACGCCGTTCAGCAAGCCGGGACTCTTTCTTGTTGGCGGCGGGCTGGCGGCGGCAATTGTGGCAGTCCTGGTACACGTTCGCTGGTAAGCTTCAGGGGGCGGCAAATGCAAATGATGGACACGCTTTTCGAAAGCATTAAGAAGCAGCGGCTGGCTTGGTCGTGGGCTGTGACCATCGGGCTTTTCCTCGTGGTCTTGGGGCATGCTCCAGTCTTTCCGGTGATCGCTGGTTGCGCGCTGGCCATCGCGATTTCGACGCTGCGGTCGGCGTCCAGTAGTCAGCCAGGGCCCGACCGGCTTCGCAGAGGCCGATGAGCACTTCGCTCCAAATTCTGTTGTTCATTGCTCTGCTGATTGCAGCAGCAAAGACTGCCGGCTCTCTGGCGTCTCGCCTTGGGTTGCCCGCGGTGCTGGGAGAACTACTGGCAGGCGTGATCCTGGGTCCCAGCGCGCTCAACATTTGGCATATGCAGTGGCTGGCAACTACCGGCGAGAGCGGTGCCTCGGTAGCCGGCGTATTCAAGGTGCTGGCACAGCTCGGCGTCGTAGTGCTCATGTTCGTGGCTGGCCTGGAGACCGACATCCAGATGGCCAAGCGGGCGCTGAAACCAGCTTTCTGGGCGGCTTCCGGCGGAGTGATTCTGCCCATGGCGGGCGGCTACTTGCTCTCTCGATGGGTCGGTTTCAATTGGCAGCAGGCGCTGTTCATCGGCACGATACTTACAGCCACCAGCGTGACCATCACCGCGCAGACGCTGATGAATTTGAGTCAGATTCGATCCAAAGCCGGTTCCACGATCCTGGGCGCCGCGGTGATTGATGACGTGATGGGACTGATTGTGCTCTCGCTAGTGATCGCAGTGAGCGCACATTCGGGAGCCGGCGATGCGGGCAGGTGGAGCGCACTCGTGATGCCGGTAACCTATATGACGGTGTGTCTGGTGGTGATGTTTACCGCCGGGCCATTTCTGACACGCTGGTTGATGAGACAGGCGGCCCGCATGCACGGCCACCACATGGAGGTCGCGGCGGCGCTGTCGATTGCGTTTTTAATGGCCTTCATGGCTGAATCGTTGGGAAAGATGGCGGCGATCACAGGTGCATACCTCGCCGGACTCTTCGTCGCTTCCACGCCATCTCACGAGCGCGTGATTGAAGAACTGCGAGCCATGACCAACTCTTTTTTTGGGCCGATATTCCTGGTCTCGATCGGGCTTGATGTGAACGCGTGGCAGGCGGGAGGACATCTGGTATTTTTCAATCTCCTGCTGGTGATCGCGGTTGTGGGGAAGATTGTGGGTTGTGGCGTTGGCGCCAGCTTTGCCGGATTCGGCAGGCGCGACGCTTTCATTGTAGGCATCGGAATGATTCCCCGTGGAGAGGTCGGACTGATTACGGCGAGCCTTGGTTTTGCGGCGGGCCTGGTCACACGGGACATTTATTCGCAAACCGTAGTACTCGTCTTGATTACGACCTTGATCACGCCGGCGCTGTTGCGCTATGCCTTTCCAAGAGAGCACTTGCAGGCTTCGGTTTCGGAAACTGCAGCCGTCGAAATCTCTATGTAGACTTTCCTTGAGCTTGCGGTAGTAAATGGTTTTAACGACTGGAAAACTTAGAAAGGGTTAGGACGAGAATCTGCCGTACGAGGATAAACACAATGACGAAACTTGAAGCGATTATTCAGCCGTCCAGATTTGAAGCGGTAAAAGAGGCCTTGACTGAGCTCGGCGTGGAGGGCATGACCATATTCGATGTGCGCGGTCATGGGAGGCAAAAGGGCCACACAGAAACTTATCGCGGCCGGGAATATAGCGTGGATCTTTTGCCCAAAATCAAAATCGAACTCGTCCTGCCTGATAACCTTGTCAACCAGGTGATTGACGCTATCGTAAAAACAGCTTCGACGGGCAAGATAGGAGACGGTAAAATTTTCGTTTCGAAAGTCGACGAAGTGATCCGGATTCGAAATCAGGAGCGCGGAGTGGCGGCACTCTAACGGGCCACCACTTTGGGCTACCGGAGTCTCATGCCTGTGCTGGCTAATAGCTCGATATCGCAGGACGCATATCAGGCCAAGTCGGAAAAGATACGGGAGCAATTCGAGCGGTCGCACAACGGACAGAGCCGCAATCCGCGAGCGCTCGAATTTGACCGATCTCATTTATTAGCGAGTTGTGGAATCAGTTTTCCCCAGGCTCGCCTGACAGGATCTGCGTCGCTGCGCTGGGCGGTTACGGCCGGCGCTCGCTATTTCCCTGTTCCGATGTAGACGTACTTTTCCTGCACGAATCGGCCCTGAGCCAAGATGCGGAGAAGCGGGTCATTCCGCAAATTTCACAGGCGCTCTGGGACTTACACCTTCGCGTCAGCCCCACGACCCGCTCCCTGGCGGAGTGCGGCAAGCTGCACCGCGACAATCTCGAATTCAACATTTCCCTGCTGGATTGCCGCTATCATCTGCGGCGACGCGAGCGCTGTTTGAACAGCTTCACTCACAGGTGATTCCGAAAATGGTCGGCCGTGAAGCCCTGGAGTTGCAGCAGCGGCTGATCGATCTGACTTCTGCGCGGCACAACAAGTACGGTCACACCATCTTTCACCTGGAGCCCAACATCAAGGACTCTCCTGGCGGCTTGCGGGACTACCAGGTGGCATGCTGGCTCAGCCTGATTTCACAGCTGGAGAAGACAGGTATCTGGCCGGCACCCGAGAGTCTGCTGCCTGAGGCGTTTCGCGCGGAATGTACCGCGGCCCTGGATTTTCTTTCCGCGGTGCGCTGCTTCCTGCACTATCGGCAAGGCCGGGACCTGAATCAGCTGACCTATGAATTGCAGTCCGAAGCGGCTGCGGCAGGAATCGGACTGCCGGATGGAGCACCGGTCGCGGCCGCTGTCTGGATGCGAACTTATTTCCGGCACGTCCGGTCAATTTACAGACTTACGGTCCTATTCGATGAAGTGCCGCCATCGCGATCCGGTCTGTACCGCCTGTTTGAAAATCGCAAGTCGCGCCTATCCAATGCTGACTTTTCCGTGGTCGAGGGCCGGGTCTTTCTGCGCCAGCTTTCTTCTGTGCAGGATCCGTCCGTCCTGCTTGGCCTTTTCGAGTTCGTAGGCCGTCACGGACTGAAGTTGACTTCGGAAACCGAACGCTGCGTCGAAGCGTCGCTCCCCAAACTTCGACAGTGGGCACAGGATTCTCCCGAGGTGTGGTCGTACTTCAGGCGAATCCTGGTATCGCCTCATGCCGGAGCCGCTCTGCGCGCCATGCACCGGCTGGGGGTGCTGGTGCTGCTGTTTCCCGAATTCCAGGCTGTGGATTCGCTTGTCATTCGCGATTATTACCACCGCTACACTGTGGACGAGCATTCGCTGGTCGCCATCGAAAACATCCACGCGCTGCGAACGCCTGACAGCGAGCTGGAACGGCGCTTCCGCGACATCCTGGACGGGCTCGAACGTCCCGACCTGCTCTTCTTGGCTCTCTTGCTTCACGATGTCGGCAAAGGTATGCCCGATGATAACCACGTGACCGGAAGCCTGCAGGCTTCAGCCAGCGTCCTCGACCGGCTTCGTCTCGAAGCCGCCGACCGCGAGACTGTGATTTTTCTGATTGCGAACCATTTGCGGATGTCATCAACCACCATGCGTCAGGACATCTTCGATCCCAAGGTGGTGGCCGAGTTCACGGAATGTGTCGGCACGACGGAACGGCTGAAGATGCTCACGCTGTTTACCTACACCGACATCAAATCGGTCAACCCGGAAGCGCTGACGCCATGGAAAGCTGAACTGCTCTGGCAGTTCTACGCGGCCGCGTTCAACCATCTAAGCCGGAGCGTGGACGACCAGCGCCTCACCCAAAGTGTTTCCAACAGTAAACGAATCAAGGAAGTTGTGGCTGCAGCGGGCGAGCCGGACGCGAAACACATTACTTCGTTCCTGGAAGGTTTTCCCAAACGTTATTTGCTGATGCACTCATCGGACGAGATTGTGACCCACTGCCGCATGTACGATCGTCTCAAGCAGAGAGATGACGAACCGCAGATCGACATACATCGGCGTGATGGCTACTTCGAATTGGTTCTCTTGACCCTGGATTGTCCGGGCTTGTTTTCCCACGTGGTGGGAACGCTTTCATCCTGGGGAATGAATATCCTGAAGGCGGAGGCATTTTCCAACAAGGCGGGCGTGGTGCTCGACACACTCCGTTTTTCGGACCGCTTCCGGACACTGGAGCTCAATCCTTCCGAAATAGACCGGCTGAAGCGGAAACTCGCTGAAGCCGTATCGGGTGAGATCGATGTTGTGGAACTCATGGAGACGAAATTCAAGCCGGGGTTGCAGAGTCCGAAGGTGGCCGTCGAGCCCAGCGTGCAGATTGACAACGATTGTTCGCAGCACAGCACCTTGATCGAGATCATCGCCCAGGACCGTCCCGGGCTGCTTTACGACATCAGTTCCACCCTGGCGGAACTCGGCTGCAATATCGAGGTTGCGATTATCGACACCCAAGGTCAGACCGCAACCGACGTGTTCCATGTGACGTGTGCCGGCACCAAGCTGGACCTGCGACACCAGGAGACGATGCGAACCGCTCTGCGGGACCAACTGTAAGTCAGCCCAGGCCACGTAGGGACAGATGTCCTCATCTGTCCGGCGGAGCGAAGCTCCGCAATGTTGGTTGTGGCAGAGTGGTCGAGCGGCGCTCGACCGGACAGATGAGGACATCTGTCCCTACGTGGTCTGAGGCAATATCCTGGTCAAGCTCTCTCCGCCAGGTATCTTCCCAGCGCGTCTTGCCAAGTGGGCATCTCGATGCCGCGCTTCTCCAGGCTTTCTGGCGAGAGCACGGAATACTTCGGACGTTCTGCCGGGCGTATGAACTTGTCGCTGGTGGTTTCGCGCACGACTGTGTCCAGTCCGGCACAGGCGATGATTTCGCGCGCAAATTCGTACCAGGAGCACTCACCGCAGTTGGTGACGTGCACCACGCCGCTCGCCTCCCGGCGGCAAAGTCGAATCAAAGCGCGGGCCAGATCCACAGAGTAGGTGGGAGAGCCACGCTGATCACCCACTACTTCCAGCTGGGAACGATTGGCGGCTATTTTCATAATTGTGTCGGGGAAACATTTCCCGCCGACGCCGAACAGCCACGAAGTCCGCGCTATGCAGCATTCGGGAAGAATCTGGCCCAAGTGTACTTCGGCTTCGGCTTTCGACTGACCGTAGACACTGCGGGGCGAGCGGGGATCGCCGGTAGCATAGGGCGTTGTCTTCGTGCCATCAAAGACATAGTCGGTGCTGAGAAAAAGCAGGCGGGCGCCGTGCTGCTTCGCCGCTTGCGCCACGTTGACAGCTCCGCGAAAGTTCACATTGAAGGCGAGGTCGCGATTGGTCTCGCAACCGTCAACATCGGTGTAGGCCGCTGCCAGCACAATCCAGTCGGGCCGGCTACCCCGGACCAGATGCAGCACCTGTTCCGCGTCCCGGATATCTCCATCCACGGAGCCAAAACCTGTCACCTCATCTTCTTTCCATTCACGCATCAGCGCCTTGCCCAGTAAACCGGTGGCGCCGAAGATAGTGACTCGCATGTTTTGTTCTCTGTCTCGCCGAGGCCAGCCGGCAAGTTATGAGTACTGGGTGGCGATCCACTTTCGGTAGCTGCCGCTAGTGACTTCTTTTACCCAGTCCTCATTTTGCAGATACCATTGGATGGTCTTGCGTATGCCACTCGCAAAACTTTCACGCGGCTTCCATCCAAATTCACGCTCGATCTTGCGCGCGTCAATGGCATAACGGCGGTCGTGGCCGGGGCGGTCCTGTACAAAAGCAATCAATTTTTGATGAGGCACAACAGGATCGCCAGGACACGACTGGTCCAGGATGGCGCAGATGGCTTCCACGATTTCCAGGTTTCGCTTTTCGCCGCCTCCGCCGATGTTGTAGGTCTCCCCGACCCGGCCCTGGGCAAGGACCCGGCGCACTGCATCGCAGTGATCTTCGACGAACAGCCAGTCGCGCACATTCTGTCCGTCTCCATATACCGGCAATGGCTTGCCCGCTCGGGCATTCAGGATCACGAGTGGGATCAGTTTTTCCGGGAACTGGTAGGGACCGTAGTTATTGGAGCAGTTGGTCGTCAAAGTCGGAAGCCCATAGGTGTGGTGATAGGCGCGCACCAGGTGGTCCGCCGCCGCCTTCGACGCTGAATAAGGACTGTTCGGTGCGTACGCCGTGGTCTCGCAAAACGGCGGATCATTCGGCCCAAGCGACCCATACACTTCGTCGGTAGATACGTGAAGTAACCGAAACGATTTACGATCTGCTTCCGACAGCTCCGCGCAATAGGCCCGCGCTTCTTCCAGCAGACTAAATGTCCCAGAAACGTTGGTGCGGATGAAATCGTCCGGGCCATGGATTGAACGGTCCACGTGACTCTCGGCCGCAAAATGGACGATGGCTCGCGGCTTATGCTGCTTGAACAATCCACGCAGCAGTTCGCGATCGCACACATCTCCCTGGACGAAGCAATACCGCGGATCAGCAGCGACCCGAACCAGGTTGCCCGGATTGCCGGCATACGTGAGCTTGTCGAGGTTGACCACCGGAGTCTTCTCCTCCTCCATCCATTGCAGGATGAAGTTGGAGCCGATGAATCCTGCCCCTCCGGTCACCAGAATCGTTTTTTCCATATGAGCAGGCCGGGCCGGGTTGAATCTTGGTCATTCGGCGACGCCGCTCTGATTGTAATAAAGAAACGACAGAAGGTGGTTTTCCCAGGTTGATTGTCGGGGCGTGACCACGAACCGGGGGCCAGCAGCAATTAGCAATTAGCCAAATGCCAATTGCTAATTGCCAATTGCTGCTTGTCCTTACGCAGCCCGAGGGTGATAGCCTATTGCCTGTGCTGGCGCGGCAGGCTTAGAAGCACTTCCCGCAGCCAACGCCAGATAACTGCCTTCAATCTCTCGCGCCACGCGGCCCCACAAATAGTGTTCCCACACGCGCTCCCGGGCCTTGTTGGCGGCAGCTTTCCTGATTTCGGGCTCGGCAATCAGCAGCCGCAGCATCCGTTCCAGGTCATCCCGATCGCCGTGCCGGAAGGTGAATCCCGATCCGTCCCCCACTTCCCGATTCTCGGGAATATCGCTGGCCAGCACGCAAACACCCGCTCCCATGGCATCGAGCAAAGCCAGGGAAAGGCCCTCCAAATCGGACGGCAACACGAACAGCATGGCATTCGTGAGTAGTTCGTCCAAAGCCTCGCCGGACACCCAGCCCAGAATTCGGATCTTGTGGCTCTCCTGCCGGCGCAGCCTCTTGCCGTACGCCTCCGAATAACTCGACCCGCCGGCGAGCACAAGTTTTACCGGTGTATCCATCTGCTCATAGGCCCGGACCAGCAGGTCGCAGTTTTTCTCCAGAGAGAAACGCCCGAGAAACAGGATGTACGCACCGGGTTCGAGACCCCATTCGTGCAGCCGCACGGCCGTACGTCGCTGCCGCAGCGTGGTGCCGTTCGGTACATACGCCGTCTCGGTCGCATAGCGCGAGCGGTAATAGTCCTGCAGCGTCCGCGACACCACCATGGTCAAGTCGGGCAGTTTGACGGATGCCTGCTCCCCGAGTCGGAGAATGGCGGATGCAATCCGACCCCATTTTCGCCGTTGCCAATCCAGCCCTTGCACGGTGACGACGGTCGTCTTCCCGAACCAGCGCGGCAGGAATGAGAAAAGCGCCGGCCCCAGGCAGTGATAGTGCACGATGTCAGAATCGCCGAAAAGCGCATGGACAGTGCTCAGACATGTGTGCACCAGGGTCTCGAGATGTTTGGAGCGAATGGTGGGCAACCGGACCAGGCGCATTCCGTTGTGGGCCGGCTGCGCGGGGCTGAAGTAGGTTCGGCAGTACACGGTGACGTCGTGTCCCATCTCGGCCAGCCGCTTTCCGATTTCTTCGTAGTAGGTTTCAATTCCGCTGTACTTAGAGATCACTCCGCGGCCACCGATGAAGGCGATGCGCAGCGCCGGTTTCGCGACCGAACTGGTCTCGTGGCCATTGCCTTTCTTTGCCTTCAGCGCCAATTCCTCGTAGAGACTCGTGAGTGCGGCGTAGTGGTTCTCCGCCGTGTAGCGGTTGGCCACCAGTGTTCTACCGGCGGCGCCCATTTCCGCGGCCAGCTGGGGTCGTTCGACCAGAAACGAGATCGCCCTTGCCAGCTGGCCTACATCGCCTGCCCGGAACAACACGCCAGTTTCACCTTCATGCACCAATTCCCTTCTCGAACCCAAATCTGACGCCACGACTGGGCGCCCTCAGGCGTAGGATTCGAGGATGGTCTTGCCCAGCGTTTCGTAAGCGCGGGAAGGTAACACCGTAAAGCGCGATGACGAAATCAGCCGGTCGAGCTGAGGTCCCGCGACCCGGCCGACAAATTCGACGTTGGTCAGATCCAAATCTCGGGCCAGCCCTTCGAGTTCGGCTCGCTGCGGCCCTTCGCCCGCAATTTGCAGACAGACGGCGGGAAGCTGTTGCATGGCACGTAAGAGATCAGTCAGACCTTTTTCCGGAGAAAGCCGCCCAAAGTAAAGGATGGGAGCGTCCGGCAGCGGCTGAGGGACGACCTGCAATGGCAGGTTCTGGAAATGCGGAAGCACGCTGATTTTGTCGGCGTCCCATCGGTTCTCCACCAGTTTTTCCTTCACGAAGCGGCTGGGTACGAGGAAACGGGTTACGCAAGTCTCATAACTTCGCAGCCATTTGTGGAGATATGCCTCCGCCGCCAGCACCAACGTTGCGCCGGGCGGCCCGGCATAGCAGCCTTCCGTTAACACGTGCCAGAACTTCCCCCCGTGGCAACGCTCACAGGAGCGTCCCCGCGCCACCATGTTGTAGCTGGGGCAGAGCAATTTGAAATCGTTCAGGTGGTAGACCACGGGAACGCCTTGCGCTTTCAGTTCCCACAGGATCGAGGGAGAGAGGTGATAGTAGATGTTGCGCACGTGGGCGATATCGGGGCGAAAGGCCTTGACCATCTCGCGCAATTTTTGCCGTGCCTGGTGCGAGTAGATCACGTGGGCCGCACGCCTGGTCTTGCCTATGGGGCCCGATCTGGAGACCTTGAAGTCGATGGCGGGAACAAAGTGCTTCATCCGGAGTCCGGAAACCCGGGTTCAGGTAGTCGGCAGCGAACGCCAGGCTTGTGCTCAAAATTCCTCCCAGCAGTACTCCGATCAAGCCGAAGACCCAAGCCGCCCGTGCACCGCAGGCACTCGCGGCTCCTCGGCGATGGTGACGTTCAGAATTCCTCCCTGATCCAGCCCGTTCTCGATCCTCGCCTCTTCACGCTTGTTGACGTACAGCAGATATTTCTGCTCGGCTGCTTTCATCTCCCCCAGCAAGTCCCCCTGCTGGAGGGCGTTCCCGCCGAGCCGCTGCGCGACTTCCCGATACTCCGCCACCTGGACCCGTGCCGCCTGCCCGTGGGCTTCGAGGGTTCCTAACTCAACCTGCAATACCATGTCGCGCTCCTGAGCCGCCGACACAACCCCCTGATCGCTGCTGAAATCCATGAGCCGAAATTCCGCGTCCAGCAAGCCACGGCGGGATTGCGCCACCTGCTGTTCGAAAAATTCGTACTCTCCCGAAGGACGCCTCACCCGTTGCTGTCTCTCGAGATAGGCGTGCGCCAGCGCATGAAGCACCGCCGCCGCGTGCGCGGGATCCGATGCCGAGTACACGACCTGGATCAGATTAGTCTTGCGTATTGCCTCGACCCTCAGCCGCCGCGCTAGCCGCCGGACCGATCGAGCCAGCCGGACTTCTTCGCTACCACCGAGAAAGCGTTCGTACCAGGGGCCGCCGGCCACTCCAGAAGACTGCACTACAGTGCGCAGAATTTCAGCGTCCCGGAGCAGTTCTACTTGCGAATTCAACTCTTCCTCGGTGATTTCGTCCCGCTGAAACATGGGTGACGGCGTCGGCGCTGGTGTAACCAGAGGGTCTACGCGGCCTCGGCGCACCAGCACATTCATGTGTGCCTGGTACGAGGGTGCGAACACGCCATAGCCAAGGGCAGCAAGAAAGATTGCTATAAAGGATAGAAGGACCAAGCGGCGCTGCCGGAACAGCACAGCCAAAAGGTCGCGGAGGGTTGGAGAGGTCACCGGTGCAGGCTTGCGAATGATCGTGAGTTCTTCTCCCATACGGAGTTCTCCCGTTCCGGTGACGTTCTGTCAACTTGTTCTTGGTATCGGGCAGCGGCTGGATCCGCTTGAGGGCACGGTAAGCCCGGGAGGTGTTGCCATTCGGTCTTCGAAAGCAGTTGCGGTCCGCGCCTCTTCTTTAAAATTGGGTTGGGTTCACGTATGTGCGGAGGCTGGAAGTCGGCAAATAGCGCCGGATCTTCGAAATCCTGTTTTGCGGGACGTACAACAAATCTCCCGCCCGCAGATGGAAATCCTCAGCCAGGTTCCGCGAGTTCAGCATTTGTTTAACATTCAGGACACGGGCCTCAGTCCGCTCCTCGGAAATTCGCCGGAATAAGACCACTTCGGAGTGCTTGGCCTGCTCGGTGAATCCTCCGGCCAAAGCTACGCCCTCGGTCACGGTAGCGTCGCCGCGCAACTCGTACTTTCCCGGACGAGCCACTGATCCGGTGGCGATGAAATAAGGTTTCTCGAAGTCCTTGAGCGCGATCGTGACCTCCGGATCGTGCAGGGTCGTCGCATACGCCAGCCGGATTGCGCTGCGCAGTTCGGCGACTGTGAGGCCCTCCGCATATAGTTCATCCAGTCCTCGGAGCGTGATAAAGCCGTCGGGCTGGACGCTGAGCGTCTGGTCGAACTCGGAGGCAAAATTAAACTTGATCTCGATCATGTCGCTCTTCCTTAGCCGGTAGAGCGGACGGCGGTTCCCCATCTCGTTTGGACTCGATGCACCGTCCGCTATTCCGGATTTCGTGGCCTCCGCCGCCCCCTGGCCGGGGTTTGTCGCTTCCTTCTGCTCCTGAGCGACGGCCGCCACCGAACCTGACTGCGCGGCAAACCAGCCACAGATCACCGCGCAGATCAGAATTTGTTTCATTTTGTCTCTCTTGTTTGCCGCCAGCTCTCTCGCGGCAACTCTGTTCTTGGCAAATTATCTCAGCGGGCAAAGAGCGGCAAGACTTGGGAAGTGGTGTCCACAAAGGTAGACCTCTTGAAAAAGTAGCGCCGCCGTCGCGGCGGCTGTCCGGTGGGCGTCTCGCCCACTGCGCCGAGGGCGAGACGCCCTCGGGCCAGCCAGTAAGATGCCATCTACTTTGGAAGTACCCGCGAAAGTAGACTGACGTACTTTTCTGCCGTGGTCGTAAGACAGGCACCGTACGGCCGTGTCGGGTCTATGTATAACCATCGTCTGCAGTTAAGGACCGAACGCCGGCCTTGCTGACCGGTCCTTCCCGAATTGGGCCTTGGTGATCCACAGGTTATCTAACCATTTGCGATGTTGAGATGTCACAGAAATGTGTCCGCCAATTTCGTAGGCTCTCACCTACTCGCACTGGATTGGACTCGAGGATGCGAGTGCACGCGGAAAGGATTTGTGGAAACAACACCCGCTGAAACCTCGACTTCGATCGGAGTGTTGGTCGCTGACTCCAATCAGATGCAATGCCAGCTACTGGTCAGCGCGCTTCGCCGGCGTCCGGAATTCCTGGTCACTGCATGTGTGCTTGATCCGGACATCATTTTGCAGATGACCAGCTCTTTGCCGATCCAGGTCGCCATCCTTAATGCCGACAACCCCAGAGACGGTTGGTCGGACATGACCATCGTGCGCCGATTGCACCTCGCTCATCCCGAAGTAGCCAAGATTATTGTGCTCGACACTTATGATCGCGACATCGTGGTCAACGCTTTCCGCTCCGGCGCCCGCGGCTTGTTTTGTTTCTCGCAGTATCCCTTTCGGATGCAGTGCAAGTGCACCCAGAGCGTGCATCAGGGACAGGTGTGGGCCAACAGCGAACAGATGCAATACCTGATCGAGGCGGTAAGCCAGGTACCTTCGTTGCACATGGTGAACTCACGCGGGATGCGGTTGCTGACTCCACGCGAAGAACAGGTGGTCGCCCTGGTAGCCGACGGCTTGAGCAATCGCGAGGTGGCGCACGAACTCTGCCTCAGCGAGCACACCATCAAGAAATATCTGTTCCGGATTTTCGACAAACTGGGTATCTCGAGCCGCGTGGAACTGGTCCTGTACGCGTTGAGTCACGGCGGTTCCCGGCAAGCGGAATGGGTAGCGGGGGCGGGGGCGAGAGCATGAAATCGCAGCCAGCCGCGTTCAGTCAGGGTCTAGAAATTGATGTGGAGCGGCACAAAGACGAAGTCTTCAGCCATCATCTGGTCTGCGGCATCTTCTTGCACACGATGACAGTGTGTCCGGTCTTGGAATCGATCCGAGTAGTAACTGGCTCACAGCGGCACGAGACCGTGTTCGCGTTCTCCTGCTTGGTTATTACACAGTGCTCGATGACCTCCGCGGTTGGCGGCGGCATCTGGCTGCGAACTGGGGCGGGCGCGGCGGCCGCAGGCGGAGGAGGCGGAGGCGTAGCGACCGGCTTCTTCTTGGCCGAACAGCCTACAACGCACAGGAGCAAAATGAGCCACAGGTTTCTCATTCGATGAATAGCAACCCAATGGGCACACTATAACCTTCCCACGCTACGCAACCTATAGCATCAGTGATACCAATAAGCTTTCGAGGGTGCCCCGTCCAAGCTCAGCTTGGGCGGGGGTTTTCGTTGGGGGACTGTTCAGAGACCATTAAAAAACTCACCCAAGCCGAGTTTGGACGGGGCACCCTTCAGATTCGTTTACCACCTACATAAGCGCGTACAGGAAGCCATCTGTGCTGCCCACGTAGATCACGTTATTCACCACCACCGGTGATGACAGCATAGCGCCCACGCTCATCATCCTGCTGACTCCGATCACCATGCTCTCGTAGAAATTGTCTGCGAAGGCAGCTTCGTAATTGGGAGTTCCATCCGGCTTGGTGAGTGCCGGACCGTTCTGCCGGGAAGCGTCTGTTTCAAATGTCCACGCCGGTTTCTGGCTGGCGAGATCGATGGCGATCAGCTTTCCCTGGTGCGATCCGATGTAGAGCATGCCGCTGGCAATCGCCGGAGAAGAAAACAGCGGCCAGTTGCCGAACTTCAGCGAGAAAACGGGAGTTCCTGCTTCGGCGTCGAGAGCATAGACCGTCGCCGTGTCTGATGTGGCGAAGTACACCTTGCCATCATGCACCGCAGGCGACGTAATGACCCACGAACCCTTGTTGTTGAAGGCCCATTTTTTCTCTCCGGTGCGGGCGTCGAGCGCGTAGAAGTTCGAGTCGCGGCAGCCGAAGTACACCACCCCGTCCATGACCGCGGCGGAAGATTGAATGCCGACCTGGTTGTAAATGTTGTGATCTTCCCCGGTCTTGAAGCGCCACTTTTCCTTTCCGCTGGCGGCATCGAGGGCGTAGAAGTAGCTGTCCCAGCTTCCGATGAACAAGGTTCCGCCGGAGATCGCCGGAGACGCGTGGACGACATCGCCGGTCTTAAATTTCCATTTCAGCGTTCCGGTGGCGGCGTCCAGGGCGTACACGTTGCCATCACCGCTTCCGAAATACACTGCCCCGCCCCACAATGCCGGGGAGGATAAGTAGAAGTCGAAGGGATCGGGCATGGTCTCCGCGGCGGGCTCAGACCCGTGCAGATGTTTTGCCTCGAACCGCTTTTCACCCTCAGTCTGAAATTTCCATTTCAGCTTCCCGCTGGGCGCGTCAACGGCGTAGAACCTGCCGCTATAGCTTCCGAAATACACGACTCCATTTTCCACAGCAGGCGAAGACGTCACCCGCACCCCAGTGAAGAGCTTCCATTTCTGCGTGCCCGATTCGAGATCAACGGCGTATAGGTTTCCGTCCGTGGTCCCGAAAAAAGCCATCCCGTTCGCCACTGCAGGCGACGAGATCACCTGGCCATCGGTGTGGAATTTCCATTTGAGCTGGCTGAACCTGGGGACACCGGTGGCGTTATATACGCCGGTGTGGGCCAGGTTCCCGCGAAACGTAGCGGCATCCTGTCCCAGCGCAGTCAGACTGAGAAGGAGTGTGGCGAGCAGACAACCGCGAACCGTTTTCATCCGGAATAGACGAAGCCGTCGAGATAAGGTCACCACAAACCACGTGGGGACAACGAGGGTGGCCCGTCCAAGCTACGCTTGGGCGGGGATTTTCGTCTGCCCCTGATGCCCCTGAACAGTCCCTTAACAAAACCCCCGCCCCAGCGTAGCTTGGACGGGGCACCCTCTCTGGTCTGTAAAGAAAAGAAGGAAAGCCGAAGCTTCCCTTCTGATGGACTTCCATTTGGAAAGACTACAGCGCAGTGCAGACCGACTTTACTTCGGTGTACAGCTCTAGAACATCGTGGCCCATTTCACGCCCCCAGCCCGATTGCTTGTACCCGCCAAAGGGCAACGCGGCGTCGAATACGTTGTAGCAGTTGATCCACACCGTGCCGGCCCGCATTTGCGAAGCCAGGCGATGCGCTTTCGCGACATCTTGCGTCCAAATGCCCGCCGCCAGTCCGTACACCGTGTCGTTGGCTCGCCTGAGGACGTCGTCGTAATCGGTGAACGGAATTGCGGACACCACCGGGCCGAAGATTTCCTCTCGCACGACTTTCATATTTTCGTTGGTATCGACCAGCACGGTTGGCTTGACGAAGTATCCCTTGTCGCCATGCCGACCGCCTCCAACCACCGCCTTCGCGCCTTCGGAGCGCCCGGATTCCAGGAAGCCACAAACGCGGTTGAGTTGCTCCTCGGAAACCAGAGGCCCCATATCGCTGGAGTCGTCCCACCCGGGACCGACGTTGATCTTCTCCGCCTTTGCCGACACGCCTTCGACCACCTGGTCGAAGATGCTTTTCTCGACGTAGAGGCGAGATCCGGCGCAGCAACACTGTCCGTGATTAAAGAAGATGGCGTTGGCGGAACCGGCAATGGCTGACTTGAGGTCGCCGTCGCCGAATACAACGTTGGGAGATTTGCCGCCCAGTTCGAGTGACACTTTCTTGAGGTTCCCGGCGGCGGCCTGAAGAATCAGTTTGCCGACTTCCGTGGAACCGGTGAAAGCCACCTTGTCGACGTCAGGATGCGACGCCAGGGCAGCCCCCGCGGTTTCACCATAGCCCGGGACGATGTTCACGACTCCGTCTGGAATTCCCGCTTCCTGAACCAGTTCGCCCAGACGCAAACACGTGAGCGGCGTCTGCTCCGCCGGTTTGAGTACCACGGTGCATCCCGTTGCCAGGGCGGGTCCCAGCTTCCAGGCGGCCATCAGCAAGGGGAAATTCCACGGGATGATCTGACCGACGACTCCGACCGGCTGGCGCAAGGTGTAGGCCAGAAACTTCCCGCCAATCGGGATGGTATTGCCTTCAATCTTGGTCGCCCAGCCCGCCATATAGCGGAACAGGTCCACGGCCAGCGGGACGTCCGCCACCCGCGCGACCTTCAGGGGCTTTCCGTTGTCGAGCATTTCGAGTTCGGCAAACTCTTCCAGGTTTTGCTCCAGCAAATCTCCCAGCTTCCAGATCAAGCGTCCGCGCTCGGAGGGCGTCATCTTTGACCAGGGACCGGTCTCGAACGCGGATCGAGCCGCCTTGACGGCGCGGTCAATGTCCTCGCGATCTCCCTCGGCGACGCGGGCCAGAATTTCGCCCGTGGCTGGGTTGTAGGTGGGGAATGTCTTGCCCGAGGCGGCTTCGACCCATTGTCCGTTAATCAGCATCTTGCGGTTCTTGGAGATGTAGCTTGTAACCTTGTCGTCCCTGTGAACGCTTGATAATACGGTTGCCATGATTCCCTCCTCAGTTGCGAATTTTCAGATAGGCGTACGTCGAGGTACCGCCCCAGGACGGGGCAAGAGCAGGGCGTCCCGCTAAACCAAATAATAGCCGAGTTCGTATATCCAACCGGCCAACTATTACCCACACCATCGGGGATTGTAGCTCATTACGGTGCAACAGAGGGGGCACTTTTCAAGTAATGCCTCGGTTCGGAACATGCACCCACCGATCATCGCCCCACCACAAGGCCGTCATCCTGAGCGCAGTCTTTCGTCCCACGAAGCGGGACGAAAGCAAGCGAAGGACCTGTGCATTTCCGGCCAAGCTTCACTCGCCTGGCAGCGGTTTGGACGCTGCTATCTTCCGGAAATGCATGGGTCCTTCGTCGGGAGCCCTTCGCAACGCGAAGGGCCCCGCTTCCTCAGGATGACAGCCGCGTGAAAGTTAAAACTGAGCCACTACCCTCCTCGCAATGCCCGGATCAAGATAATTGGCTTTCAGGCTACGGACGGCGGGAAATCGTGTTTGTTTCGAGACCCACTGTGTCTACAATGGATTTTCACGCCCGAGGTGACCTTGAACATGCTCGATTCCCGCTCGCGCCGTTGGACAGTGATAGCCTCCGGGCTGCTGTGCGGGGCCCTGGCCATAGTCGTGCTGTTCACCAACCGCGGAGCATTCTTCAGCCCCCTGGCGGTGGTGGTGATGGGCGCGGTCGGATTGGCCGCCGTCCTGCTGCAACTCCGCTTGCAGAATCGAGACCAGGCGCACTCTTCGAGCTCGCCCGCCTGGCTGAATGTCCTGGGCATTCTTTTTGCCCTGGCCGCATTCTTCGCCGACCTGGTTCACAGCGCTCAGCAAATCACTGAAGCCCTGGCTTTGGGGGCGGTCGCCAGCTTTGGCGTCAGCGGCGTGATCATCCTGCGCAGTTTTCGCAAGCGCGCCACTTCCAAATGAGTTCGGGCGCGTCCATCCTCCTTCCCGACCCATTCAACACCGCCACCTATTTCATCGATCGACATCTTGACGAAGGCCGGGGAGAAAAAGTTGCCATCGAGGCGGGAGAGGCCCGCGTCACCTATCGTCAACTGGCAGAGAAAGTAAACTGCTTCGGAAACGGGTTGCGGCGGCTCGGCGTGCGAATTGAGGAACGCGTTCTCCTGCTCCTGCTCGACGGCCCCGAGTTCGCCTTCAGCTTCTTCGGGGCCATCAAGATCGGGGCCGTTCCCGTCCCGGTCAATACCCTGCTGAAACCTGCCGACTACCACTACATTCTGAACAACTCGCGAGCGCGGGTGGCCGTGGTCAGCGAATCGCTTTACCCGCAGATCCAGGCTAGCCGCAGCGGGCAGCTACGCTATTTGCAGCACGTGATCGTGGCGGGTGCCGCGCCGACCGCAGGTACCCTGCCTTTCGCAGAACTGGTCGCGCAGAATTCTTCCCAGCTCGAGCCCGAAGCCACCAGCAAAGACGATGTCGCGTTCTGGCTCTATTCATCCGGTTCAACCGGCCCGCCCAAAGCTTGCGTCCACTTGCAGCATGACATGGTGGTCTGCGTCGAACGATATGCCAAGGGCATCCTCGGCATGACCGAAGACGATCGCTGCTTCAGCGTGGCCAAACTGTTCTTCGCCTACGGACTGGGCAATGCCCTCTATTTTCCCCTGGCGGTCGGTGGCACCAGCATCCTGTGGCCGGGACCGCCCAAGCCGCAGCACGTATTCGAAATCATCGAACGCCACCGCCCTACGTTGTTTTTTTCTGTCCCATCGAACTACGCGGCGCTGTTGACTTATGAACCCGGCAAAGACCACGTGGGGACAGCCGCCCCCGGCTCTCCGGGCGCGCAGAGCGCGCCAGACTTCGACCTCTCCTCAGTCCGCTACGGCATCTCCGCCGGTGAAGCCCTCCCTGCCGCCCTCTTCCACCGCTTCAAGCAACGCTTCAACGTGGAAATTCTCGACGCCATCGGCTCCACCGAAGTCCTGCACATGTTCATCGCGAACCGCCCCGGCGCAGTGCGTCCCGGCTCCAGCGGCCAGATCATCCCCGGCTACGAAGCCAGGATTGTGGACGAGAGCGACCAACCGACGAAGCCGGGTGAGATCGGCAACCTGCTGGTCAAATCCGATTCCACCTGCTCCCACTACTGGAACCAGCACGAGAAATCCAAAAACACGATCGAAGGCCACTGGATTCGCACCGGCGACAAGTACTATCAGGATGCCGAGGGATATTTCTGGTACGCCGGCCGCTCCGACGACATGCTCAAATGCAGCGGCGCCTGGGTCAGCCCTATCGAAATCGAGAGCGTACTGATCGAGCACCCTGCTGTCCAGGAAGCCGCGGTAGTCGGCCGCGAGGACAACGACCAGCTGCTGAAGCCGGCCGCGTACGTGGTTTTGAGGAATGGCACGACGTCCACGCCCGATCTGGCTCGCGAACTCCAAGAGTTTGTCATCAGCCGCCTGCCCATCTTCAAGCGCCCGCGCTGGGTAGAATTCGTGGATGACCTGCCAAAAACCGCCACCGGGAAACTGCAGAGATATAAGTTGCGGGAAAATAAGACCTGACTGAAGATACCCACCCGATTCGGTGCACGATCGGTAATGCCGACTTTCGTATACTTCCAATTGTGCCAGCCGGCTCCGGAGTGCGGACGACAAACTAACGGCAGCAGAGGATGCGATCCATGGCAACGCAGCATGTAGAACCCAGCATCGACGAGTACCTCCGCAAGCGGCTGATGCCGGTGGAGGGCGCGATCCCGCATTTGGACGGGATCGATATGTACGGCAACTCCATCCCCGCCAGCACGGTGGGCGGCGATCTTTTTGAGTACATCAACTTTCAGCAGCGTTACAACATTGACGCTCGCATCGCACGCGCTCTCAAGCTGTCCCAGGACTACCTCGAACCTTTTCCCCAAGGCCAGACTCCGCGAAACTCGGTGGATACGCATGTACAGTGGCTGAAGACCCGGCCGGACTACAAGCCCTCCGTGGCTGCCGAGTACAGAAGAGCGAAGAGTTCTGAACAGGTGAGAATCGCCGAAGACCTGCATGAACTGTACACCACGGCTGGAGTGCTTCTGGTGGATGCGCAGGGTCACGGAATTATCTCGGCGAAGATCGCCTCAACTGTACACGACACCTTTCACTCACTCATGCTTTCCGAACTCGATCACAGCGGAAAGACCACTCCGGGGTTTTTCGAGAAGATCAATCTCAGGCTGGCGCAATCGGTCACGGCACGGAACGCTCTGGGACGCGATCCCAATGACAACTCGCGCGAAATCGCCACCATGCTGTACGGCGAAATACGTCCGGGCGGAAGTTTTCGCTTCGTAAATTTCGGCCATCCGCCCCCGCTGGTGTTCTCCGCCGAATTCGACAAGTTCATGCAGATCGATGACGCCCGCATGGTGCAGTTCCTGGCGCTGGGACTGGAGATTCCCGAGGACCATCCCGACCGGAACAAGTATCTTTCGATGGCGCTCAGGGCCCGGCAGATTAACTCGTCGGACGTAGCGGAGATCACCCTCATGAGCCCGGGAGACCTGCTCTTCCTCTACACCGACGGGGTCTACGACGGCAGCGACGAGCAGGACCGCCAGCAGATTGAACTGGTGATTCGCGAACGCAAGAATGAGCCGGCCAGAGAAATCTGTAACGCGATCCTGCAATTCGCAGTCATGCAGGACCATCACTTGCAGGAGATTACGGAAGACGATCGCATTGACGACAAGACCGCGTTTATCATCAAGCGCCTATAAGCGCTGGCAGCTAGCAGCTATCGGTCGCTCAAACCGCCGTCTCCAGTTTCAAGACAGGACAACATAATCTGATGCTAAGGGATTTTCTGTGGTGAAGCTTCGAGCCCCGCAGTATTGTGCTCGGTGGATGAAGCCTACTTGGTGGGTGGAGCAGTCCTTCAGGCCTGCATTTAAGGCGGAAATCCGAAGGGCTTCAGCCCCTGAGGTACTTCATGACGATCCCATACCATGGAACCACCGGCGACGGGACCTATTTCATCACCGCCTCAACTTGGGAAAAACAAGGCCTGCTTCAATCCGAGCGGATGGCCGAATTGTTCATGGACGTCCTATTCCACTATCAGAAGCAGGGCAAATATCACCTGCATGAATTTGTAGTGATGCCCCATCACTTTCATGCTCTTCTGACGCCCCTTTTCTCCGGTGACTCTGGAAAGAGCCGTCCAGTTCATCAAAGGAGGATTCTCCTTCCGGGCCAAGAAAGAATTAGGCTTTCTGGGAGAAATCTGGCAGACCAGCTTCTATGATCACAGAGTAAGAGATGGAGAAGAATATTCCCGGTTCCGCCACTACATCCACATGAACCCGGTGCGGCGCGGCCTGGTTCCGATTCCTGAGGAGTTCCCGTACAGTTCCGCGATCCTCAACCTTGATGAAGTACCTCAGTGGCTAAAGCCTGCCGCCTAGTTTGGCTCGAATGCAGGGCTGAAGCCCTGCTCCACCCTTCTCTCGCCACGTGGGTGTAGCAGGCTTCAAGCCAGTATTTAAGGCTGCTCTCGACGGGCTTCACCCCCTGAGGTACCTCTACTTCTTCACCTGTATCCCCAGTTCCTTCAACTGTGCCTCGCTCACCGGCGTGGGCGCATCCACCATCAGATCCACGGCACGAGCCGTCTTGGGAAATGGAATTACTTCGCGCAGACTATCCGCGCCGGCCAGGATCATCACGATGCGATCGAGTCCGAGCGCAATTCCGCCGTGCGGAGGCGTGCCATATTCCAGCGCCTCCAGAAAGAATCCGAAGCGCGAGCGCGCCTCTTCTTCCGTCATCCCCAGAGCACGGAATATCTTGCTCTGAATGTCCTGACGATGAATACGGATCGAGCCCGAGCCGAGTTCAGTGCCGTTGAGCACCACGTCGTAAGCCAGCGCCCGGATTTCTCCCAGCGGGGACTGGGGATCGCCCGTCGTGTCGTAGCTCGTCTCGAGCTTTGCCATGTCCTCGTCGTGCAGCGACGTAAAGGGGTGATGAGCCGCGTTCCATCTGCCCGACTCCCGGTCCCACTCGAACATGGGGAAATCGGTGACCCAAAGGAAGCGGTAGTCTTTCGCCGGATCGCCGGTCTTGGCAAACGCGCCATGCTTGGCCGCGTATTTTTGGGCGAGATCAAGCCGCAGCTGGCCGCAAGTCTGGAAGAACTGGTTCGCACTTTGCTTGGACTCTGCCTTGCGCACCACCAGTAACCACAAATCTCCCGGCTCGACACTCGCGGCCTTGAGAATTGGTTCGAGGGAGTTGGGATAGTCCCGGGCAAAACGATTGGGGTCGGTCATCAGACTCACGTATGACGTCCCCTGGGCGTGCGCGAACGCTCCATAGGTTCCAATGGTTCGCCGCTCGGTGCCGGAGATGTCCCCCGCTTTCGGAATCCGGATGAGCAGCGAAGTAAAATCCTGGCTGACCTTGAATGCCGAAGCAAATTTTTCCTGTTCCCCGGGCGTGAACGCTCCGCGCAGGTCCACCATCGCCGGCAGCCGCATGTCTGGCTTGTCGCTACCATAGAGACGCATGGCCTGGTCGTAACTCACGCGCGGAAATGGCGTCTTGATTTCGTGTCCCGCAGCTTTGAAGGCTGCCGTGAGAAAGCCTTCGACCACCTCCCACACCCGCTCCGGCTGGGGATATGACATCTCCAGATCGATCTGGGTAAACTCCGGCTGGCGGTCGGCGCGCAGGTCTTCGTCGCGAAAGCAGCGCACAATCTGAAAATACTTGTCGAACCCCGAGATCATCAGAATCTGCTTGAACAGTTGCGGCGACTGCGGCAAAGCATAGAAACTCCCGGGCTGCACCCGGCTGGGCACGAGATAGTCGCGCGCACCTTCCGGCGTCGAACGAGTCATGAACGGAGTTTCAATCTCGAAAAATCCCTGCGCCGAAAGATAATCGCGAATGGCGAGCGCGACCTTGTGCCGCAGCTCGATGTTGTACTGCATGGCGTCCCGGCGCAGATCGATATAGCGATACTTGAGCCGCATTTCCTCGTTGGCCAGCACGGTGTCGCTGGGCAGGAAGGGCGGCTGCTTCGCTTCGTTGAGAATGCGCAACTCTTCTGCGATCAGTTCTACCTCGCCGGTGGCAATGTTCTTGTTCACCGTGTCGGGAACCCGCTGCTTGGCCGTGCCCACGACGGCTATGACGTATTCGTTACGCAGGGCCTCCGCTTTCTGGTGAGCCGCCGGATCGCGTTCTTTGTTGAACACCACCTGGGTGACGCCGCTGCGGTCGCGAATATCAATAAAGATCAGGTTGCCCAGGTCGCGCCGCCGGTTTACCCAGCCCATGAGTACAGCCTTCTTGCCGGAATCAGCCGGACGCAGGGCGCCGCACATATGGGTACGTCGTAGATCGCCAAGAAAATCGAGCAAGTTGTGCCCTTCAGTGAAGAATGGAGTCGTTAGCTGAATCACATAGTATAAATGTAGGCGCGAGCGTCCGGCTCGTGCGGCAGGAGCCCGAAACCAGTTTTCAAGTCGAATACTCAGTCAATCGGCCGCGCCGCCGTGGCCTGCTGAAACTTGAGCCGCCACTGGTCATCTTGCTTAACCCAAAGATCGGAAATATGCTGATAGCGCGGCGCCATGCCGGGGGCATCGCCCTCGGGCATGTGAATGATGCAGTCGTAGGTCACCACTGCGACCTCATCGTTGACCGGCAAAACTCGCAGATTGTAGGTGTAGAAATCTTTCAGCTCGCCATCGCGCGCGCTTTCCACAAATTCTTCCTTGTCGTGGAGCCGGCCTTCGCTGCCGACGAAGACGAAGTCATTGGTCAAAGTACGCTTCAGGAAGTCTACATTCTTGCCCTTCTGAGCCTCGGGAACCGCTTTGGTATTGGCAATCAGCGTCTGCTCCAGCGGACCAAGCGGCTTGGACGAATTCCCTGATCCTTGCGCGAACCCAACCACAGACAAGCAGAGCAGGCCGATAATGAAACCTGGAGCTCTCATATTCCTCCGTATAAGCAAGACGTACGCTACCGCGCTTGAATCTTACCCGCCAGTTCGGCGCGCGGGACGGAAACCTGCTCGCCGGTTTCCAGATTCTTGAGCGCGAACGAACCTGATTTGACTTCGTTTTCGCCCACGATCAAGGCAAATCGAACGCCCATCTTGCTCGCGATTTCGAGCGATTTCTTGAGACGAAAACTCTCGTCCCCCAATTCGACCACCAGATCGTGACGGCGCAACTCCCGAGCCAGGCGGGCGGCTTCGCCATCCATACCCTCGCCCAGAGGCGCGATATAAACATCCGGCTTGACCTGTACCGCCTCGGCCGATTCCTGCAACGCGAGGACGAGGCGGTCCTCGCCAATCGCAAAACCGATTCCCGGCGCGCTGGGACCGCCGAGCGACTCCGAAAGCCCATCGTAGCGCCCGCCTCCGAGGATCGCATTCTGCGACCCCAAAGCACCGTGGGTGAACTCAAACGCCGTACGCGTGTAGTAATCGAGCCCCCGCACCAGCCGATCGTTGAGTGTGAAGGGCACGCCGACCTCTTTCAGGATCTTCTGCACCTGTTCGAAATGCTTGCGGCACCCCTCGTCAAGAAACTGGCTGATGCGCGGCAACTTCTCGATGATCGGCTGGTCCGCGGGAACTTTGCAATCAAACACTCGCAGCGGATTGGTGACGGCGCGGCGCTGGCAATCCTCGCACATGCCTGAAACCACGGGCTCAAGCGCCTTACGCAGAGCTTCGTTGTACGCCGCACGATCGTTGATGCAACCGACCGAATTCAGTTGCAGAGCCCAGTCTCGAATGCCGAGACGGTCGAGCAGTGTTGCCAGCAACTCCAAAACTTCGGCATCGCGCGCCGGAGACTCGCTGCCCGCACTGGCAGGCCCGATGACCTCCGCGCCGATCTGATAAAACTGGCGATATCGTCCTTTCTGCGGACGCTCCCGCCGAAACTGCGGGCCGATGTAGTAGAGCTTGTTCAGTCCGCGGTCCCAGAGTTTGTGTTCGATGTAAGCGCGCACAACGCTGGCGGTATTTTCCGGGCGAAGGGTGAGTGATTGGCCCTTCTCGCTTTGCGCCCGTCCACGGTCTTCCCAGGTGTACATCTCCTTGGCAACCACGTCGGTTTCTTCGCCTACACCTCGAGCGAAGAGTTCGGTCGACTCGAAAATCGGCGTGCGTATCTCGTGAAAGTTGTAGGCGCGGAAAACGTCACGCACCGCGGCCTCTACGAAGTTCCACAACGCCGTCTCTGGCGGAAGAAGATCGCGGGTTCCTCTTACAGCTTTAATCATGAATTGAGACCACCAGCTCTCAGTTCCAGGTTCTCAGTTCTCAGCTTTGCTGCGAAAGTACGAGACGCCGTTCGAAAGAATACCTCAAACCCAACGGGAACGATTCACGCGGCAAAGTCCTCATCGCGCGGCACCGGCATGGGCGGAGGCACGCGATCCGTCACTTCGGCAAGGGCAGCTAGTTTCTGCGCCAGCGCACGGGTCAACGATCCCCGCTGATAACGCCACCGAAAATTCCCGTCCGTGACACTGGGAGTGTTCAGGCGGCCTTCGCTGCCCAGTCCCAACACATCCTGCAACGGGACCACCGCCAGGCTGGCAACCGACTCCTGCGCCAAACGAATAAAAGCCCAGTGGATACCGTCTTCACACGGCCCAACATAGGCCTGAATGGCCCGCCGCTCGCTCTCCGACACGCCGGATTTCCACCAGCCCAGCGTGGTGTCGTTATCGTGAGTGCCGGTATACACGACGCGATCCGGCGTGAGACGGTGCGGCAGATAAACATGGGCACCGGCGTCGGAGAAACCAAATTGCAGCACCGCCAGCCCAGGAATCTGGTGACGCTCGCGTAGTGCGTGCACATCAGGCGTGATATGGCCCAGATCTTCCGCGAAAAAAGGCAGCCCGCCCAGGGTGTCACGAAGCTTGTTGAACAACTCGTCTTTGGGACCGTCCACCCAGCGGCCTTTTACCGCGGTCGGCTCACCCGCAGGAATCTCCCAGAATTGTTCGAAGCCGCGAAAGTGATCGAGGCGGATGTAGTCGCAAGTCTCGGCGCCCCAGCGCAAGCGGTCAATCCACCAGTCGTAGCCGTGTGCCTTGATCGCCGCCCAGTCATAGAGAGGAGTGCCCCAGCGCTGGCCCGTGGCGCTGAAGGCGTCAGGCGGGACACCGGAAACGGCGTCGGGCTCGAGATTGTCCTTGCGCAGGCGGAAGAGGTCGCGATGTGCCCACACGTCGGCGCTGTCGTAGGCCACGAAAATGGCGATGTCCCCCACCAACCGGATGGACCGTTGCGCGCAGTAGCGACGCAGGGCATGCCACTGCTCGTAGAAGAAGAACTGAATCACGCGCCGGAGATCAACCTCAGCAACCAGTTCCTTGCGGGCCGTTGCCAGCGCCGAAGCTTCGCGCCGGGCCAGGGCGGCCGGCCACTCCTTCCAGCATTTCCTGTCGTAGCGTTCACGCAGCGCATCGAAGAGAACAAAGTCTTCCAGCCACCAGGTATTCCCCTCGCAGAAACTTTCAAAGCGATTGCGGGCGTTGCCCCGCGCGTTCTGAAGAAAATTCCGGGCAGCTCCGACGATCATTGGGAGTTTGCGCTGAAAGACTTCCTCATACTCGACTGCGCCAGCTTCGCGGGGCAGGCCGGCAATCTGTGATGCGTCCATCCACCCACGCTCTGCCAGG
>CAVRZO010000017.1:0-241983 GCA_963725615.1 Terriglobia bacterium
TTCGTGCTCTTTGTGGACATAGATCAGAACGTTTCCTTTGACCCCATCAAACAATCCCGATCGCCGAATCTTGCGCGGCTGGAAGACCACGTCGCCGTCCGAAAGAATTGCCGGCTGGCCCCACTGCGAAACGTGGTCCAGCACGTCCAGTGAATTGGGAAACAGCCGATTGGCGAAATAATATTCGACCAGGAATTCCGATACAGCCAGCAGATTCGGGTCTCGCGGATTTTCTGTGCGGTAGCGCTGCAGCGCGCCCAGGTAATCGGCGTATCCCAGTTCCGTCCGTAACTCTTCGAACAGGGCCCAATACCGGCGCTGGCGTTCCTGTCCTACCTGGTTGGTCAGAAAATGCTTGAGGTCGGCAGAGACCCGATCATTGTCCAGCAGAGTGTTGTCCACATCGAAGAGGAATACAACCGCTTTGGACATCGCAAGCCTGCCTTATTAGTGGGATAGAGCAGCTCTCAGATCCCGATTCCAGTTTTTGGGTCCCACATCCGGAAGCCACCGACGAAGGCATTTTCATTGTCGCCCAGCCGCGTATTCAGCGGCAGTTTCGTCAGCCTCTTGGAGTTTCCGCCTCCCAGCACAACCTCATCAGCGACTAACGCCTCGCGAAATTCGTCCACGACTTTGAGCACGTGATGCTGCCACTTTTTCTTACCCAGTCGCACCAGACCGCGAAGGCCGAGGTAGTCTTCGTAGGTCTTGCCCTTTCGATAGGGCAAATGACCCAGTTCCATCGGTTCGAGCCGACCCTCAACAATCATCGCGGAACCCAGGCCAGTGCCCAGACCCAGGAAAAGCATCCGTCCTTTTTTATAGCTTCCCAGGGCCTGCATGGCCGCATCGTTGATGATCTTGATCTCGCGGTCGAAAGCCTTTTTGTAGTCGAAGCGTACCCACCCGGCCGCCAGATTGTGCGGCTCGCGGAGAGGCCGGCCATGTACCACGGGCCCGGGATAGCCCATTGAGATCACATCGTAGTCCCAATCCTTCACTGAGTCTTTGACCTGGCGTGCCATGTCTACAGGCCCCATCTTCGGACCCGATGCGAACTCGCGCTTCACTTTCTGACCGGTAACCAGAAGCTTCACGTGGGTGCCGCCGACGTCTATGACCAGGATCTCCCTTTTGGGCTCCATGCCGCTTATCCCTTTTTGCGCTCGGCATGGCCGCCAAACTCGAAGCGCATGGCCGAAAGCAGTTTGTGGGCGAAATTACCTTCACCACGCGAAGTGAAGCGGTCGTAGAGCGCGGCGCTAAGCACGGGTGAGGGAGCGCCTTCGTCGATAGCGGCCAGGATGGTCCAGCGACCTTCTCCGGAGTCCGACACGCTACCCGAGAAATTGGCGAGGTCGGCTTGCTTAGCCAGCGCACTGGCTGTCAGATCCAGCAGCCACGATGCGACTACACTGCCGCGACGCCAGACTTCGGCGACGTCCGCCAGATTGAAATCATATTGATAGTGCTCGGGGTCGCGCAGCGGAGTTGTCTCCGCATCTGCCGTACGAGACTTTCTTGCCAACGTTGGCGTGCGAGAGAATATTGAACCCCTCCGCGTAGGCGGCCATCAGTCCATACTCGATGCCGTTGTGGACCATTTTTACGAAGTGTCCGCCGCCGGCTTCACCGCAATGCAGATATCCATTTTCCGCAGTGCCCTTGCCCGGGGTGCGGCCCGGCGTCGGGTCGGCGTTGCCTTTTCCCGGCGCGAGCGTGCGGAAGATCGGATCGAGGCGGTCCACTGCGGCCGTTGATCCCCCAATCATGAGACAGTACCCGCGCTCCAATCCCCAGACGCCTCCGCTGGTTCCCGACGTCAACGTAGTGGATGCCCTTCTTTGCGAGCTCCTTCGCCCGCCTTATGTCGTCAATGTAATAAGAGTTTCCGCCGTCGATCACGACGTCATCTTTAGCCAGAAGAGGGGTGAGCTCCGCCAGCGTGGAGTCCACAAACGCCGCCGGAACCATTAGCCAAAGCGCTCTCGGCTGAGTCAGCTTGGAGACGAAATCAGCCAGCGACGAAGATCCCGTAGCCTGATCCTTGACGAGGCCCTGGACCACCTCTGGACTGCGGTCGAAAACTACGCACTGGTGACCGCCTCTAATCAGGCGTCGCACCATGTTCGCACCCATTCTTCCCAGACCAATCATTCCTAGTTGCATTTTGAACTCCTCATTTGCGAGTAGCGTTTGGACATTGGGGACAGAAACGAAGGCAAGCCGGAATTAAGCTGCCGTTGCTTTCGCGTCGGCGTCAACGCCAGGCCGATGTGGAATTTATCCTCGACACGTCCAAAGATAAATTCTCGCTCGGAGACTGTAGAAATCTTGTGTCTACCGTAATAACTACGGCGATACGCATCGGGGGAGAATCATACATGCCCCTCGCAAATGCCATAGGAAACGTTTATTCAACAAAAATTATTGCTCGCTTTGAGATCAAATTGCCTGTCTGCAGCAACCCCAAACCCGCTCACATTGCAGTCATCGGTGCGGGCTAGTTCCCGAGGAAGCGCTCCAGGACTTCGACATCCCTTCCGGCCAGATCTAGGTATTTCTTAGTTCTCGCTAAATCTCCGTGCTGGATCGCCTCTTCCGCCCGGGACAAATTTGCTTTCATGCTGGCCTGGCGGGCGACCATGTCGCCACGAAGGCCGAAGCCGGCTGAATTCTGCTGCTGCCGCAAATGATCCAGGCTGCTGTTCACCGCCTCCGCGCGGTTGGAGAGCTGGTCAGCCGCTCGCTCCAACTCGTCCAGCTGGGCTGAATCGCTGGGAGCGGCTGGCGACGCCGGGCCTTCATCAATCCGCGGTAGCGCGGCCGCCTCGCCCGCAGCGCCATCGTTCTGGGCAGTGAGCTTCTTAGGGTTGGGACGAGTTGGTTTAACAGCGGACGAATCCGCTTGCGCCGGGTGCGATTGTTTCGTTTCACGAGCAGCCGCAAGGGGAGCCTGCGACGGTGGCGGATTCGAGTTCTCCACGGAGGCCGTGGTCGCCGTCGGGAGCGCGGGTGGTTGCGTTGAATCTGATCTCACCGTGCCGGCAGCCGCGGAAGGGACCGGTTGGTTGGAATGAGCGCCGTTTGGGGGGAGTTTCTCTGGATTCGGGGTGACCGATGTGCTTGGGGCGAGTTCGGGCGTGTCGGCTTGCGCCTTGTGGCTACGGGGAACGTAAAGTCCAGCGATGACCAAAACGGCGAGGACGATCAGTGCCCCCATCGTTATGTATACGCCACGATGGCGGTTCGGCTGGTGAGCTCGCGGGAAGGCGGCCGGCGTAGTTTCCTGAGCGGCGACCCTTGCATCTTTCTGCGCCGCTACCGGGGCAGAATCCTGGCTGCCCGCGGCAAGGGTAGGTGCGTTCGGCAAAACATCAGCTGTTACTATGGAGTTTTCCGAGGTGGCCGTCCCCGGAGCGTCCGGCGGTGCGGTGAGTGGGGGTAAAGAGGTTACCCGTAAGTTGCTCAAGGCACTGTTGAAGGCATCCGCAGTCTGGAAGCGTTTCGCTGGCTCTTTGGCAATTGCCATGAGAATAATTTCGTTCAGCGCCAAAGGTAGTGCGGGATTGAGTTCGAGAGGCGGCTTGGGTATCTCTTTGATCTGTGCGGCCATGAGGGAATAGCCGCTGGTGGACGTGAACGGCCGCTGACCGGTTACGAATTCGTACAGGCACACGCCGACTGAATACAAGTCGGAGCGCCCGTCCGTAGCCTCGCCCTTCACTTGTTCGGGCGACATATAGTTCAACGAGCCCAAGGTGGTACCGGTCCTGGTCAAACTGCGCTCATCGCCGGCACGGGCAATGCCAAAATCCATCAACTTGATCGTGCCCTGAGGAGTCAGCATCATGTTGGGGGGCTTGATGTCGCGGTGAATGATGTGTTGGTGGTGGGCGTAGCTGACTGCCTTCAGCACCTGGCCGGTATAATTCAACGCGTCGGGCACTGAGATAGGCCCATTTTCCAGATGTTCGGCCATGGTCTGGCCTTCGACGAACTCCATCACCATGTACAGTTGGTTGTTTGCGGTGAACGCGGTTCGAAGCGCAGCAATATTGGGATGGTCGAGGCTGGCCATGAGCTTGATCTCGCGCAGGAAACGGGCAGCCAGCTCCTGCCGTCCCGCCAGGTCGGGGAGCAGGACTTTCATGGCTTCGATGCGGTCGGAGATAACGTTCCGCACTCGCCAGACCCTGCCCATGCCGCCGCAGCCCAACTCGCTAAGAATCTCGTAATCGCCGATTCGCTCGTTGGTCTCGCCGCTCATGTGAAAACTCCGTTTTTAACTGCTGGCTTCTGTTTGCTGAGCCAGATCGCAGCCGGGAGCTAAGAATTATGCGCCGCTGGATTCCTGGAGGTCAAGGCTATTGATCCAACAGTAGTAGGCCAGTTTGAAAGTGCGTAGCGCCGGCGTCCCGCCGGCCCGATGGGCGGGCAACGCCCGCCAGCGTTTTTGCGGCGAAGAAGCTTTCAATCACGGAGGGCGAGACGCCCTCCGGACAGCCGGCGGGACGCCGGCGCTACTTTCTACCGCCGCACCGGAAGGCGGCCTCTCATCTAAGAGCTAAAAGCCTGCCCTGAGCGAGGTCGGTTTCAACAGATTTTTCACCAGCGGCGCCGCCCTGAGAGACTGTCCGCCCTAACGAGTTGCTGGCCACAAGTAACTTCCTACTTGTTAGGCGGTGGGCATTCCTTCACGGACTTGACCCTGTAGGCGAAGAAGTCGCCTTCGTGTTTAGTCTTAATGGTAATCCGCTCGCTATCGACCAGTCTCCATACCCTCTCATACACCTCGCCGCTGATCAGGATTTCACCGCCAGCTGCCGCGGCACCGTAGCGTGCGGTCCGATTCACCGCATCCCCGATGATTGTAAATTCCATCCGATCCAAAGTGCCTACGAATCCATGCACGACTTCCCCGCAGTGGATTCCAATGCCAAATTCACGGCAAGGCTCGTTTTGTTGCCGGCGCACTTCGTTCAGCTTCGCCACCGCGGCTTGCATCGCAACCGCGGCGAGGACCGCATTTTGGTAGTGATTGGGATCGTTCTCCGGACTGCCGAACACTGCGAGAATTGCGTCTCCGATATATTTGTCAACGGTTCCACGGTGCGCAAAGATCACCGGCACCGCCACCGCGAAATAGTCATTCAACATCCGCACCACATCATCGGCATCCATTTCGCGCGCCGAATTAGTAAAGCCGCGAATATCCGCGTTCAGGACCGTCACTTCTCCGCGTTCGCCACCCAACCGAAGACGACCTTTGTGGGAAAGCAGCCTTTCGGCCACCTTGGGAGAGAACTGCCGCAGCAGATTGGCCTTCGCGGTTGTTTCCTGCCGGAGCATGGTTTGTAATTGGTGGTTGGCGACCGCCATGGCGGCGTACTGCGCTACTACAACTAGCAAGTGCAGGTCGGTCTCCGTGAAACTTGTTTCCTCTTTTACCGTGCCACTGCAGATCACTCCCAGCGCCTTTTCCTGCCAAATCAGGGGAGCATACATACCCACATCGATCTGTCTTTGCACGATGGTCATGTTCACATTGCCCGCCGCGTTCTTTTTCCAGATGAATGCCTTACGCTCGGTCATGGCACGTCGGGCGAGCGTTTCGCTTAAGCTGGGTTCGCGTACGGAGTTGTGCGACTTAAGTAACAGCGCGTCAGTTTCGGGATCGCGGAGCACCACCGCCCAGCTCGCGCTCTTCGGAATGATTTCGACGAGTCGCTCGACAATGACTGGCAGAAGGGTTTCCAGCTTGGTTTTGCCGCAAAACTCAATCGGGAGATCACAAATCGCCTTGAGCTGGCGCGCCATTTCGCCCTCGGCAACCAGCGGTGCGACCCCAAGATCGGTGGCATCAATGTCTTGCGCGATGGCAACTGCTGACGTGACGCTTTCCTCGCTGGGGATCAACGCGGTACCTTCCTCAAGGAAGCTGGTTTGCCCGCCGACCGACCCAACTTCCAGGGACTGAATCTCCAGCGTTGTGTCCCCAACTTCCAAGACATCGTGCAGTTGAAGTTTTTGTTTGCCCTTCCCCTTGATGTCGGCATGGTTCAGGCGGGTGCCGCGCGAGCTGTTGCGATCTTCGATCCACCAGGCCTCGTCTTCAAACCAGATTCGGCCGTGCATGCGGGATACTCTCGCGTCAGGCGTCAGGTCAAGGCCAATGGGGAACTTATCCTCTGCCCGGCCAAAGGCAAAGTCCCGCTCGGAGATTTCAGAAGTCTTGTGTTTGCCGTGGTAAGTGCAGAAAATGCGCATCGGAGGGGATCATAATCTCCCTTGCAGGGCCAAGGGAAATCTTAATTTATTCGATGTGCACCATGGTTGGCCGCGGTGACACAAATTCACCTGCGCCCTCCCGCAGCGGGGCGCAGGCTCAACCGGCATTAAAATGTATAGCCCAGACCGACCAGCGGCGCAGGCTTGGAGTGCAAACCACCCTCGTCCAGTCGGACCAGCACGTTGGCCGTAATGACCAGCTTCGAAACTTTGGGGAACGGGCGCAGCTTGATACCCATCGAGGCGTTCGTAATGTTGTAGGATTGGTTCCTTTCGGAGACGCTGTCATAGGTCACCGTGTCCGGACTGGGTCGAGCCGGCGGGGTAAACGCGCAGGTGCCGCAGGGCGCAAGAAAGGTCTGCGGTGTAACGGCCAGGGTTGAGGTGTCAAAGAATCGCTGGCCTATGATGTCGAAAGACCCAGTCAGCCATTTCGTCACCCAGGCATCGGCGCCGGCAGAATAAACGAAATCATTGGGCACGCTGCCCTTGGTATTGGCGACCAAATCTCCGGCTGTAATGGAATCGCTGTTCCATTCGTAACCCACCAAGACATGCGGAGAGATCCTGGCGCGGTAAGAAAAGACCGCGAACGGCTTCGCACCGTAGGACCCCGAACCCAGAAAGTTCAGGGCATCTCCGCTGGGGAAACGCACGTCTACTCCCGCGGCAAAGTTAGCTCTTTCGCCATGCCACGCATTCCATTTCACCCGCGCCACCAGGTCGGCAATTCCCGTAGCCGAGTTGTTAGCGTTGCTGCCGCCGCCGGTAAGCCCTGGATCGGGAAACGAATGGTTCAGACATCTGGGATTCAGCGCCGCCGCCGATGTGGCGCCGGGATAATTTGGGCAGTCCCTAAACAGGTGGTCGAAGCGAGGAGCACTATTGGCCAGCGCGTCCTGCGTGCCGGCTACAACCGGGTAATTCCCGTCGGTACCAAGAACGATCGTGTCGTTGGACCGCAAACCCAAGCGAACGTTTTCGAAGGGAATGACCAGCGAGACGTCAATCCGCGAGGTGAGTCCGAAAGTCACATAGGCAGTGTACTGGCTGGCCTTCAAATCGATTGAATTGTCGGTCTTCACCGCGTCACGCACAAACGCGCAGCCGTTGACGTTCGCCGTTGAGGTTGTCGCAGCAGAGCAGACTTTTGGAAAATTGTCGTCGGAGTCGTCTTGGTGTACAAGAACAGCCGGGATGTTACGCAGATTGACGCCGTCTATTCTGTCAAAATCAAAAAACTGGTAGCTGAACCCCAGGAACAGCCGATGGCGACCCACCGTCTCAGCCCGCTCCCCAAGGATGGGGCCCAAACTGTCCGTAGTTATGACTTGGGTCTTGAGGGATGAATCAAACGTTAGAAGCACACCCGACGAAGGCGAAGCCAGAGGCAACAGGTTGGCCTGGCGTCCGATGATCCTAGTCAAGGGCGCCAGTCGTGACTGAATGTCGCCCGAACCGGAATTGTAGTGCTCGGGATGGTCTCCCACGGGGCGAAGCACGTTGGTAAAATCAAACACGTTGACCCCGTATTCTTGTGGTATCACGCAGGCGAGTTTCCCGCTTTGCGATGCACAGGGACCCTGAGCCAGGGCGCTTGTGCTAAGAATTCCAACAATTATGCCGAGCGCAATTCGCTTGAACATCTTGATCTCCGTGAGAATGATTCGCGATCGAGGTCTGGACCGGAGTGGTTCGGGGGATAACTTCCGGAACATGTCGTAAATGAGGTGCAATTCTACCCGAGTGAGTCGTATTGTCAAGCGTCGAACCGACGTCACGACAAGGGTTTTCATCGACCAAGGCCCTTCGTCTCGACGCGCAATTCATGAATTTTGTTTGGTGGAAGACTTAGTCCGGTGTCGGACGATTTGCTTCATCGGACGCCGGTCACGACCCATTTCCCGTTCGACCTAGCCAGGTCAAACGCTACAGGGTCTTTGCGAGGCTTTCCTTTGTCCCCCTTTTTCACCGTTGAGGTCTGAGTCAAAGAACCGTTCACAGTGGCCTGGTCACCGCTGGAACTGACTTGAACATCGCTAATGTCTACCTGGAAATCCAGGTCCGCCAGCTGTTCGAAAGTGCTCTTGAGCTTGCGATATCTCGCATTTCCTATGTTAGGCCAGATCTGAAGCACCGCATCCGCGTCCCTCTGCTGGTATGCCTGAGCATAGCGCTTGATCACGTCGCGCACCGCGGCTTCATCCACAGCCTTTGCCGAGGGCAGGTCCGGTTTCGTTACGGACGGGGGCGGCGCCACTGGCTTATTCAATGCAGCCGAAGCCTTAGCGGCTTCGTTCGCTCGCAAGGACGTGAGTTTGGTATTGATCTCGTTGATGTACTGATTCGCCTGGGCGGCGCGAGATCCTCCACTCTGGGCGATCGACTGAAAGGCTGCGAGAGCCCCTTGCAGGCCATTCTTGTCATCCCCGGGAACCTGCTGGTATTTCTGTACAGCTTGTTGGTAACTCGCTTCGTATTGCGTCGCACTTTTCTGGGCAGCGGCGGCTCGCTCAATTTCAGCTGAAAGCTCCGAGGTATCACCGCCTGCCTGTTTGATTTCGTCGGCTTTCGCGCGAGCTGATGAAAGATCCCCCTGCTTGATCAGCTGGCGGGCGCCTTCCTGAAGGCTCACGATTTTCTGATCACGCTGTTGCTTGTCCAGCGTGTTTAACGCGTCTTGTGCATTCTGCCGCAGTCGTTCGGCTTCCGGCTTTCTTGGCCCACCGCCCTGGATTATCTGTCCGAGTACGCCTAACGCGTCATTCAGGCTGCCGCGATCCTTTTTCCGCAAGTCCAGATTGGCCTTGGCCAGCAATTCTTCCTCATGCTGGCGCTGCGGAATGATCTGGGTAAGGTATTTCTGGGCGTCTTCCCTTTTCAGTCCTTGTCCTTGCGGCAGTTTCACAATCTTTTCGAGAACGGTGCGTGCCGGGTCGAAGCGTCCCCGATCGACGTTACTTAACGCCTGTTGCCATAGCTGCTCTTCCTGTTGACGGACTTGCCGCAGGTTTTCATCTTTCATCTCCGCCTGAATTGCATCCTGCTTCTTCCTTATTTCGTTGGACAGGGGTCCATTCAGCAAACTCGCATCCTGGACGGCTCGCGATGCTCCCGCCAGGTCGCCTGCGGCACGACTCTTGTCGGCCGCCGCTAAGGCCTCCCGCTGACGCAATTCAAGAGGATCCACCCGGGGCGGCCCAGCTGGCGTCCGGTTGGGCGTGCGGACCACCACACCTCCTCCTCCCTTGTTGGCCAGATGCACCCCACCCCAGATCATAATCAGCAAAATGGCCGCCATGGCCACGACTGTCGGCCGCTTCCAATACGGAACCTCTACAACTTGCGGTCGACGCTCCACCGCAGGTGGAGAGAAAATTTGCTGCGAAATTCGGGAAGGCGCAGGCGCGATAGTACGGGTTCGGGGCGGCTGAGCGGGCTTGGCAATGACAGGGGGTTTGACAGAACGGGTGGGAGGCTGGTCCGGAACTGCTGGTTTCGCGGCTCTGGGTTGCAAAGGGCTGGGTTGCGGAGCGCTGGGTTGCGAAACGCTCGGCTTCAGGGGTTCGGCCTTAGGCGCAGCTGGAACTTCAACGACCGGTATAATGACCGGAACCACAGGCGGTGCGGGCGGCGGTGGCGCGGGCGGCGCCGCCGGCGGCCCAGAGAAAACGGGTGGCTGGAACGACGTCTGAGTGGCTGAAGACATCTGGGTCTGGGTGTTAGGTTCGGCTACATCCGGGAGAACCGGCGGTCCCATCTGCCACGCGTACTCTTTCGAGATTCCTGGTCCCTGGGGTGGCGGTTCTGGCCCTGGCCGGGACGGTGCGCTCGAGCGATCGCCGGCGCTCTTGATGTCATCCGAGATACGCCCAACCCGAGGGTCGAAAGAGTCCAGGACATTGGTCTCCAGCGCGGTTTGCAGCGCCTGCGTGGCCTCGGGGAGTTTTCCGTCGTCGACCAATGTCCGAATCGTCTCAAGCTGCTTCTCCTGCTTCCTCTTATTCTCCCGCGCCTTGAATTCCACTTCCGCCGAACTCAATAGCTGGGTAACCGCCGTATCGGGACCGAGAGTGACGAGTGTTTGTTTCGCGAGTTCGATCGCTTCACTGAATTTCTCGCGGTTGATCCTGACCTTGATGTCGCGAATCCGCTGCTCAATGGCTTTGCGAGTTTGAAATTTCCGCTCCTGCAACTCGGCTTCCTGCTGAAGCAGCAACAGGTCCTTGTTGCCCGGGAAAGTCTTCAAAGCCTGTTGGGCCGCTTGCACCGCATCTTGAAAACGATTCGCCGCGAGATGGGATTTGACCCGCTCGCATGCCTTGCCCAAAAGCGATTCCCGTTCCACCTGGCTCTGTTGGGTGCGGGCAAACTCGACGAGTCGCGCCAGGTCCACGTCATTCGGAAAGTCCTTCCTGAGCTTTTCCGCCCGCTCGATCACCTCCGCATATTTTTTCCCGTCCACCAGTCCCTTGAGGACCGTCCACTCCTGCCGCAGCCGTTCCGCTTTGCCTTGCTTTTCCTGTTCGCCCTGAACCAGCGCCAGCAGTTTCAGCACCGACTGGTTTTTGGGGTCGGCGGCGCGAAGCGTATCCAGCAAGGCCTGTGCGTCTGCCAATCGGCCAGCGGCCAAAAAGCCCCGGGCCTCGGCGAGTTTTTCCTGCCGTTGCTGCTCGGCTTGATCCCGAATCGCTGTGTCGAGCAATTTCTTGATTTCATCTTCAGCGGGAAAGCTTTTGCGCAGATCGGCGACCAGCTCAATGCATTCCTTGTATCGGCGTTGCGCCAGCAGACTCCGGGCGGAAGTCAGGACTTGCAGCTTGCGCTGCTCCGCCTGATCGGAGCGCACGGTGGCAATCAGGCGGGCGACTTCGTCATCCTCGGGATGCTCCTGCTGTACTTTTGCCAGCAGCACGATAGCTTGTTCGTAGTGGCTTGCGGCCACCAGATTGCGAGCCTCAGCCAGGCTGTGGGCCTTACGCTCTTCGGACTGCTCTTCGCGAACGGCGCTGATCAAATCGGCAATTTCCTGATCCTGGGGAAACCGCTTCTTCAAGTCCGCCAATACCAGATTGCATTCTTCGTAGCGGCGCGCAGCCAGAAGCTTGCGGGCCTTCGCGACGTGTTGTTGCCGGCGCTGATTTAGCTCTGCCTCGCGGGCCGCTTCCAGCAGCTTCGCGATCTCGGTTTCCCCCGGGAACTCCTGTTGCAGCCGGGTCAGCAGGGTGAAGCACTCGTCGCAGCGACGGCCGGCGAGCAACCTCCGAGCCTCTCCGAGACCCTGGAGCCTGCGCTGACTCGCCTGGTCTGCGTGGACCTCATCCAAGAGGACCGCGATTTCGTTGTCGGCGGGAAACTGTTTCTGGATCTCTAGGAGCAAAGCAATGGATTCCTGATGCCGGCCGGCAGCCAGCAGGCTGCGTGCCTTTTCCAGGCTTTGCCGCCGCCCCTGCTCGGCCTGCTCATCGCGCGCGGTTTCGAGCAGCCGGAGAATTTCTTCCTCGCCCGGAAACTCTTCCTGCAAATCGCTCAGAAGCAGAATGCAGTCCGAATATTTTTGCAGCGTCCACAGACTGCGTGCCTGGCGCATCGTGTCCAGAAAACGAATGCGACGGTCGCGTTGCGCTTTTTCCTTTACTACCTGTTGCCGCAAGGCCGAGGCTAACTTGTTGGAGGGTTCGATCTCCGCAACTTTGTCGAGAAGAGACTCGGCCTCCTCGGGCAAGCCCTCTGCCAGCCGAAGTTTGGAAGCTTCCAGGTATTGCGAGACCAGTTGGGAGCGATCCGACTCTCGCTGCACCAGTTGCTGCAGTTCCTGGGCGGGCTCAAAGCTGGGGTCCAGACGGAGCGCACTTTCCGATTCCGCTCTCGCCTCTTGAATTCGTCCCTGTTCGAGGAGGGCGCGACCCTTCTCTACCATCTCCTGCGCCTTCGGACGGATCAGGATGCGCCTGAGCTCGGTGTTGACCTTGTCCAACAAACTTCGGGCTTGAGTGTTGGTCGATTCAACCTGCAGCGCCTGCCGAAGGATGTCTCGAGCCTGGGGAAAGTCTCCTTGCCGGACCAATTCGTGACCGTGCTCGACCAGCTTGGCCACGGTCGCGGATTGAAGGCTCTTGCAGATCGGATCCAGTTCCAGCAGCAGATCTTCCATGCTCTGGTGCCGGTCGATGGGAGACTTTTGCAAAACCCTGGATAGAACTGCTCCCAGTTCGGGGGGGCTTTCGGGACATGCCGCGCACAGCGGTTCAAATTCCTGATCGCAAATGCCATGCATCAGGATTGCGGGCGCATCTCCCCGGAATGGCCTTTGATAGGAGACCAGTTCGTAAAGCAAGACTCCGAACGACCAGAGGTCGGAACGCTCGTCCGCGTGCTCGCCGTGATATTGCTCAGGCGCCATGTAGGCGAACGTCCCGATGAGCATTCCGGTCTGGGTCTTGGAAGTTTTCACCACCCGCGCAATGCCGAAGTCCACCACCTTGACGACGCCGTCCTTGCTGAGCATCACGTTGGCGGGCTTGATGTCGCGGTGAATAATTCCGCGTTTGTGGGCGTAGTCGAAAGCGCGACAGGCCTGGATGGCGTACGTAAGTTTCAAGGAAAGAGGCAGATCGGGCCGGCTGCCGATCAGTTGTTCCAGGCTTTCACCCTCCACCAGTTCCATCGCAATGTAGGGTGTGCCCCCTTCTTCACCCATGTCATAAATCGTAACGATATTGGGATGTTGCAAGCCTCCCGCGGACTGTGCCTCGCGGTAGAATCGCTGCAGCATATTGGGATCTTCGGCCACGCCCTTGGTGATGGTCTTGAGCGCTACCAGCCGATTGATAATGGGATCGCGGGCGCGGTAAACAATTCCCATCGCGCCACGGCCCAACTCCTGAATCAACTCGTATTTGCCGAGCTTATTCACCGGGTGGGCACCCGTCCGAGCAAGGAGCAAGCATTTCGGTAGATAACAGAGGTAGGAGGCAGTTTCCGGCCCGGATGCGCGGGGTCAGACGCATGCTCCGAGGGAACCTGTCGAATTATTCCCGTCAAGAAGTCAACTCCTCCCTCTCGCCGGCAAAACCTGGGATGGCCAGCAGGCTGAGAGCCCACAGGGAAAAGCCCTTCGAATTGACTGCCATGGTTGCAAAAAGAGGCTGGCATGTCAATTGCAAGGAATCGAACTTGCGAAAGAGAAAAGTCCAGGGCTTGCGGAAAGCCTCTGCCTCTTCTCTTAAGCAAAATAGGCTGTTATCTTGTCAAGGTTTCTGGCAATATAGCTCCGCCCGGCCACGGGCTGAACGTGGTTTCGTGCAGATAGGCCGGTTTGCAGCGTCCAGGTCGCTACTTCCCTGCTCCCCAGTTAGGTAGTCTGAAAGGACGACGTGACCCTAACAGCAAGATTGTTGAACGCCGCTCTGGTAGTCATCGCGCTGATGGCGAGCCCAGGCTGTGGCGGAATCGGAGCGGTTCCACAAGCCCAGACCACGACCCAGATTGCCTCCTTAAGTATGAGCGCGGTGGATACTGCGGTTAAAGCTGCGGCCGCATCTGTGTCCGATCCGATGGTCATAGCGGTGGTCGACCGCCCGGGTAACATTCTGGCCATTTATCACAAAGCGGGTGCACCGACAACGGGAGTTGGGAATTTTGGGACGGTGGTGAGCGCCGACGAACTCGCAGTGGGACTGGCCCGCACTGCTGCCTTCTTTACCAATAACCAGGCTCCCCTCTCCTCGCGCACCGTACGGTTCATCAGCGGCATTCATTTTCCTCCAGGAGTATCGAATACTGCGAGCGCGGCCCTTTACGGGATTGAGAACACCAATCGCGGATGTGGCTTCAACGTCACTTTTGCGCCGGGCAAGGCTGTGCCCCCCGCCCGTTCGATCGATAGCACCACCACTGGGCTCGGAATCATTACCGGCAAAGCGGATACCCTCGATAGTGATCCCACCACAGTGAATCCTGGCGGTGTCCCTCTGTTTGCGGCTGGCGAGGCCGTGGGTGGCATTGGTGTCGTTGCGGCCAGGTCCGATGCGGCGGAGTTTGCCGCTTTTACCGCTGCCGGCGGTCCACCGCTTTTACTAACAGTTCCTCCACCCGGAGCAGTGCTCATCGACGGCATCGCCCTTCCGTTCGTCGCTCAAACGACTCAACCGGCAGGGACTTCCCCCGGCACAGCCGACGGTGCCTACGTTCTGGGCCCGATGGCGAGTACAGGTCCGGTTCCCGAGGGCGATCTTGTGGCTGCGCACGCCGGGCCCATTGGCGGTCTTACCGCAGCCGAGGTCCAGACAATTGTCGATCAGGCAGTAGCCACCGCCAACCAGACGCGTGCCGTCATTCGCCTGCCGCTCGGACAACGCGCCCGAATGGTAATCGCCGTCGTCGACCTGGATGGGAGCCTGCTGGCTTTGAATCGCATGCCGGATGCGACCGTTTTCAGCATTGACGTGGCTGTGGCCAAAGCGCGCAACATGATCTACTTCAATAGCGGTGCCGTCAGCCCCCTGGATCTGCCTGGAGTGCCTGTTGGAACGGCCGTGACCAACCGGACCATCAGTTTTGGCGCCCAGCCATTGTTCCCGTCGGGCATCGATGCCTCGCAGCCCGGCCCGTTCTTCCCGCTTTATGTCAACGACGTTGCCCATCCCTGCACCCAGGGATCGCAACCCGTGAATGCGAATCAGAACGGCATCGTCTTCTTCCCGGGCAGTGAGGGACTCTACCGCAATGGCCAGCTCATAGGAGGACTCGGAGTGAGTGGCGATGGAGTGGAACAGGATGACTTCGTCACGGCGGGTGGAGCTAAGGGCTTTGAACCGCCCGCGAACATCCGTGCGGACCAGGTCCTGATTCGTGGAGTGCGGCTCCCCTACCTCAAGTTCCCACGCAACCCAACCCAGTAATTTGTTGATGCCCATCGGGGACCCCGGACGTTTGTACCGGAGTGCGACTCGGCAACTTACCAAGCCGGGAGATTGACCCGCAATTTACCAATCTCACTGTACATCTGTCAGAGACAACGCCTGGGTGCGCGGCAAGAGCGTGCCGACTTTTTGCATCTGGGTGGCAAACCGCGGCGCGTTATAGGCAGACGGACTTTGGAGCTGCTGGAATAGATTGTCAATGGCGGCTCGCAGTTCCTGCTGGTTGGCGACCTTTTCGTTTCTGGAATACGCCAGTGAGAGCGAATCCAGCGCCATGGCAGCCTGTTCGGCGGAACGTTCCCCCTGCGCCGAAATCGCATCCGCATCACCCGCGATGGATTGGAGCAGCCGCACCGTGAGCGCCTGATCGTAAGGTTGAGCCTGCACCCTTTGCGCAATCCTGTCCGCCAGTTCCGCCGCGCTTTTTGCCTGGGCGGCGACCTGATCTCCGACGCCCGGCTTTCCCGATAGCGCCTCGATCTTGTCCAACGCGGCAACCAGTTGCTTCGCCGTAGACGGGTCGACCGCTTCCGCAATATGCCGGAAGACGGCGTATCTTGCCGGGTTCCAGACGGGAGCCCCGGGGAGCCGGCCGTCATAACCCTGGGCCTGACGCCAGCTGGCTTCGGGCTTGGTAAGGCTGTGATGACACGCAAAACACTCGTACTCGGAATATTCGGGCCAGTTCGGACCCGAAGCCCGGCGATCGAGTCGATGCAGCGCTTCCCGCAGTTGCACAGCCTGCCCAATGGCTAGCTCCTGAACACTCAACCAGGGATTTGCGCCCTGCGCGGGTCTCCAGTGACGCGGCATAACCGAACTGAACGATTCGAGCTCAAAGGTGAGATCAGGATGACCAGCGGCAATCATGATGTGGTCAACCTCTTTTTCCGGCGTTCCCAGATGGCAGGTCAGACATCGGGCGGTCCGTTTGGCCAAGTCCCGGGTATCGTACATGCCCAGATTAAGCGACTGTTCGTGAGACCAGTTCTTGAGCGTGTGCTGACCCAGCCACCCCACCGCCGGACCGTGGCAACTTTCACAACTCACGCCATCGTCGATGGACTGAAAGGTTTGCGCGCGCTGGTCGGACCGCACGTTTAGAGCATGGCAGACCAGACACTTGTCAGATTTATTGGGGGCTTGCTCCAGGCCAAGAATCTTGCCTATCCGAATCGAGGTGGGATTCGAAAGAACGGTATAGGCACGCGAATGCTTATCTTGAGCCGCCCAGATGCTGTATTCGTTCTGGGCGATGCGGACCAATCCCTTGGGCTGCACTCCGCCATGGCAATTGCTCGACGCGCAGGAGCCGGGGCCGCTGTACTTGCCGGCTTCACCCGGCGTTGGCTTGGTTTGCGGCTGCTGCGGTTGCGCATTTTCGCGAGGTTTGACCTGAGCCCTCGACGACAGGTTCAGGGCTGACAGGCAGCCAAGAATTAAGGACAGCAGAAACGATTTCGCTCGCATGGCGATAACCCTCCGGCGTTGCTGGCCAGCAGCATTGTCCCACGGCAAACCGACGGAGAAACACTCTACACCAGATCTCCGGTTTTTCCACGGCGTCGACAATTTTAGCCACTAAGGGGTACTCCGAGATCTCTGTGCGACAGAATCCGCACGTAGTCAACCGATGACCGTGGCGCGCCACAGGTGTCGCGTAGAAGATACCTTTCAGTCTGCAGGATTTCAAGACGTTTGCAGGTTTCATTCCCGATCGATCCGCCTTCTCTGCGTTAGGCTCTTGCAAGCCTGTTTCTGTGGACAAACGCCAGTCGATTTGGTATGGTAACTCTCCATTTTCCAATGAAGGCTCAGGCACCGCGAACGCCAGGAGATCTGCGTGTTTGACGAACTTAGGGCCATCCAGGCTTCGTTCGGATATTTGCCCACCGATCAACTGCATCAGTTGTCGCGGAAACTGAAAATACCCGTCAGTCAAATCCACGCAGTCGCCAGCTTTTACCCGCACTTCTACCTCAAGCCTCCGCCCAAAGTCGACGTGCGCGTCTGTGCCGACATGTCCTGCCATTTGCGGGGCGCAACTCAGGTGCGGAAGTCTCTCGACCAGGCTTTCGCCGGCCAGGGTCAGGACGCGATCACGATTCGCGATGTCTCTTGTCTCGGGCGCTGCGACACGGCTCCAGCCCTGTCGATCAACGATCATATCTATTCAGGAGGCAGCCCTCATCAGATACTCGACCTGGTACGCGCCACCACCGAAGGCAAGCCTTTGCCGAGTGCGCATCAAGAGCATCATCATCGGCAGCGCCTGACCACCGATCCGTACAGCGGCGCGAGCACCTACAAGGCAGTGCGCCGCTTCGTCGAAGGGCGCGACTTCAAGGCGGTTCTGGAAATGCTCAAAGCCAGCGGCCTTCGCGGAATGGGAGGCGCAGGCTTCCCTACCGGCACCAAGTGGGAGATCGTCCGCAACGCAGCCGGTACGCAAAAGTACATCGTATGCAACGCCGATGAGAGCGAGCCGGGCACGATAAAAGACCGCTTCATCATGGAGAATCTCCCGCATCTGGTGATCGAAGGCATGATTGTGGCAGGTTTGGTCACTGGCGCGACCAAAGGGATCATTTACATAAGACACGAGTATGAAGAACCGCGCGAGGCGCTTCAGGAAGAAATCCAACGCTGCTATCGTGAGCGCGTGCTCGGGTCAAGTGTAATGGGATCCGATCTGGTGTTCGATCTTGAGATTTTTGTCAGCCCGGGTGGATACATTTGCGGCGAGGAGAGTGCGCTCCTGGAGGCCCTGGAGGGCAAGCGCGGGGAACCTCGCAACAAACCTCCGTTTCCCGGGACAAACGGGCTCTGGAACGCCCCCACCGCCATCAACAATGTTGAAACCTTCACCTTGGCCACGACGATTCTGGTCAACGGTGTGGACTGGTATAAGAAGCAGGGCATCAACAATGTTGCCGGTTTGAAATTCGTAGGCATCAGCGGAGACGTAGTGCGTCCAGGAGTTTTTGAAGTGCCAATGGGCACGTCCTACCGCGATCTTATCTACAAGTATGCTGAGGGCATTACCAACGGCAAACCTTTGTTGGGATTTGCCCCGTCCGGGCCCTCGTCAGGCTACCTTCCGGCTTCGCAGGTGGACTTGCCGCTTGACTTCAACGCGATGGCTGCAGCGGGTTCCATGGTGGGCTCGGGCGCAATCGTCGTTTGCGCCGAGGGACGTTGCATGCTCGACATGGCATTGAATGCCACTCGTTTTTATCGCAATGAATCGTGCGGAAAGTGCGTTCCCTGCCGTATGGGTTCGCAAAAGCTGGTGGATCTGCTGACCCGTTGGACTCAGGGCAACTCAGCCAGCACCGACATGCAGCTAATCCAGGAATTGTTCAAGGCCATGCGCCTGACATCAATCTGCGGCCTGGGGCAGATCGTCCATGCTCCGCTGGAGTCGGTGATAAAACATTTTCCTGCGGTAATCGATCAGCATCTGAAGGCCAAGCGCTGCCCGGGCGGCGTATGCTTCGAGGGTCAGGGGACGATCATCAGATGAAAGAACAAGACTTTTCAACGACCTTCATCCCCGAGCAGGAAATCCAGCTCACCATCGACGGAAAGCCGGTCGTAATTGGGCAGGAAAGAGGCACGACGACCACGATCTTCGAGGCGGCCCAGAAGTGCGGCATTACCATCCCCACGCTGTGCCACCAGCAAAACGAGAAGCCGGTGGGCGTATGTCGCATGTGCGTGGTGGATATCGGCCAACGGGTGTTCGCCGCCTCCTGTGTGCGGGCGATCGAACCCGGGATGCAGGTGAAAACGGCGACTGACGACGTCAAGAGCGTTCGCCGTACCCTTCTAGAGTTGCTGATGGCCGACCATCCCTCGCCTTGCGCCCGACAGAAACTCTCGAACGATTGTGAACTGGAGCGGCTGGCTTCAGAGGCGGGGATAAAGACTTCACCATTTGCCCCGCGCGCGACTCCGCGCGGACACGATGATTCCTCCGTTTCCATCGCGGTAGATCACGAGGCGTGCATTCTCTGTGATCGCTGTGTGCGGGGATGCAGCGAAATTCAGCACAATTTCGTGCTGGCGCGGCGCGGCAAGGGATATCAGGCAGGCATCGCCTTCGATGACAACCTGCCCATGGGAAATTCCAGCTGCGTGAGCTGCGGGGAGTGCATGGTTTCGTGCCCCACCGGGGCGCTGACCAACAAAAAGGTCATCGATACAAAGTTGGGCGGAGACTCGGTCTCCCTCAAGGAATTACAACACATCGAAGTGTTCCGCGGGGTCTCCGGCACCTTCCTGAACCTGAACAGCAACGCGATCCGAAAGCGTAGCTACAAGGCGGGCGAGATCATTTGCAAGGAAGGCGACTACGGCTCGACCGCCTTCTATATTCTTGAGGGGAAGGCCGAGGTCTATATTTCTTCGCCCATGGCCCAGGTTCAGACCCGTGGGAAAAAGGACTTCTTTGGCAAGCTGAAGTCCGTGCTTGCGCTCAGCACCCAGCAGCGGTCGCGGAAGGATCGCAGGCCGGACTTCATTCCGATTGATGCGCCGATCGACCTGGCTTACGACAATCCTGTGGGTGAGCTCCAGGCCGGTGACCTGTTCGGCGAAATGACCTGCATGAACTATTATCCGCGCTCTGCCACAGTGCGGGCCAAGACCGACTGTACGGCGCTCGAAATGCTGCGGAACGTGCTGGACATCATGCGGCGGAACAAAGCGTTCCGGGCCCGGGTTGAACAAGGCTATCGTAAGCGCGCTTTGGAATCCCACCTCCGTGGCATTCCCATGTTCTCTACGGTCACGCCGGAATTTATTGCTTATCTGCGAGATCGCGTGGAACTGCGAACCTACTCTCCCGGACAGGTGATTTGCCGTCAGGGAGAGGCGGCCCACAGTTTCTTCCTGGTGCGAATCGGCTTCATCAAAGTCACGGAGTCCCATCCCGGTGGAGACCTGATTCTGGCGTATATCGGGCGGGGCGGTTTTTTCGGCGAACTCTCGCTGCTGGGTGGCGGGGTTCGCACTGCCACCTGCACCGCGCTGGACCACGTGGAGGCGGTGCGCATCCGGCTCGAGGATTTCAATCTCATGCTGCAGCGCTTTCCTGAGGTTCGCGCCGGTCTTGAGGCCGTGGCCCGCGACCGCATCGCCGAAAATCGCCAGCGCTTTCAGCAGATTCAAAATGTGCCCGTGGACTCGTTCCTGGCCCAGGGACTGATGGAAGCACAAAGTCTGCTGGTGCTTGATCTCGACCGATGTACGCGATGCGACCAGTGCGTGCGGGCTTGCGCGGATGCGCACGACGGCGTCAGCCGTCTGATCCGCGATGGCTTGCGGCTGGACCACTACCTCGTGGCTACCTCATGCCGGCAGTGCAAAGACCCCTTGTGCATGGTGGGCTGCCCGGTCGGGTCGATCCGCCGGCGGAACAGCCTCGAAATCACAATTGAGGACTGGTGCATCGGTTGCGGCTTGTGCGCCAGCAACTGTCCCTATGGAAATATCAATATGCATCCCTTCGAGGTGCAGGCCGACGATCCCGCAAGTCCCGGCCGAAAAATCGCCCAGGTCCGCACCAAGGCCACGGCTTGCAACCTCTGTCCGGATCACGATGAACCCAACTGTGTTTACGCATGCCCGCATGACGCGGCCCATCGGGTAAATCCTCGTGAGTTCTTTGCCGACTTGGCAGAGCCGGTTGGCAAAGGAAGACGTTAGCCGTGATCATCGACCGGAGCCATCGCGTTTGGTTTATTGGATCGTTGCTCGCGTTGGCGCTGGCTGGCTTGCTCTATGTCCCGTATGCGCTCACCACGGTCACGGGTACCAGCGGGGGCAGTCCGGTTGGCCTGATCTATGGCAGCATCGGCTCGGCCATGATGCTTTTTGCCGGACTGTTGGGCGCACGCAAGAAGTTCCCTACCTGGCGCGTGGGCCGCGGTACTTTTTGGATGCGGGGCCATCTTTGGATCGGATTTCTGAGTTTTCCATTTATTCTTCTGCATGCGGGCTTTCGGATGGGTGGAGGACCGCTCACCCGAATCCTGATGGCACTTTTCGTCGTGGTCTTTCTAAGCGGCATCTTCGGCGCGATTTTGCAGCATTTCATACCACAAGTCATGACCCAACGCGTGCCCATGGAGACGATCTACGAGCAGATCGACCGGGTCCTCGAACAACTGGTGCAGGAAGCGGGGTTGATCACGGCGGATGTAGGCGCGGCGCTTGAGCAGGAGATGATACAGGCGGAAGAAGAGGAAGAGAAATTGGCGCCCGTCGCCAGCGGGGGAGGCAAGGCCGGCCAGGCAGCGGCGCCAGTCGCGGACGAACGCGCCAGCGGGATGGTAACCACATTCTTCGAAACGCAACTCAAGCCCTTCCTGATGTCCCGGCATAGCGAGAAACATGCCCTGGCCAATCCGGCGGAAGCCGCTCCCCTGTTCCAGCAGCTGAGGGTTTTGGTTCCTCAAACCCTGTGGCCCAAATTCGATGATCTGGAAAATATCTGCGAAGAAAAGCGGCAGTTAGAGCGCCAGCGCCGCCTGCACCACTTTCTTCATGGCTGGCTCCTGGTACACATTCCTGCGTCTTACGCGTTGCTCGTTCTGGGTGCAATCCATGCCGTCGTGGCCTTGAGGTTCTAAAGCATGCCCCGCGTTCGCACCACGAAAGCGCTGGCGAAACGCATTGACCTGCAGTACTTCACCCATCGCGATCTATTCCGCAAGTGGCGTCTCTGGCTTTCCGTGGCCTTGCCCGTCATCGCCATCACCTGGGTTGTAGTCTCGCGGTCGTCCGGCAGTGAAAACATGTACAGCCAGGGGTCTCTTTCTTCGGCTCACGCCGTCCTGACCAAGAATTGCCAGGTCTGCCACGTGCGCGGCAGCAACTTCCGCGCTCACGTGCCCGACACCGCCTGCCTGGGCTGTCACGATGCTCCGGTACACACGCAATGGCAGACCTTCACTCCCGCCTGCAGCTCTTGCCATGTTGAACACTCGGGGCGAGCGCGGCTGGCGGAAACCGCGGACATCGGTTGCACCCAGTGCCACGCTGACCTGCAAATCAAACAGGGTGCTCCGCCGATCGATCCGCATGTGAGCAACTTCGACAGCCGTCATCCGGAGTTCGCCGCGTTGCGCGACCGGCGTCCGGACCCGGGAACCGTCAACTTGAATCACTTCGCCCATCTTCAGGCAACCGTACGAAGACCGAGTGGAGGACCGGTCCAGATGGTGTGCGATGACTGTCATCGCCCCACCAACTTACAGCAGCCGTGGCGCTTTTCGGTCGCGGAAGTCCAGCCGGCTTCGCAACAACCCGTTGATGTTGGCGTAGCGGATATCCAGCAGAGAAAGCGCCGATCCATCGCCGCCGGGGCAGGCGCCTACATGACCCGCATTCGATATGTGAATCAGTGCGCCGCGTGCCATACCCTGCAATACGACAAGCTGATAGCGCAGCCCGCACCGCACGATCAGCCGCAAGTTGTCCACGCCTTCATTATGAACAAATACCGGGACTATATTCAGGCGCATCCCGAAGCTGTCCGTTCACCCGCGCAGGAGATTAGCGCGGGCGAGGATCTTTTGTTTGCGCCTGAAGCGCTGCGCCCCACCCGGACCGAACCAACGCAACTCGCGAGCTCTCCCGCCGAATGGGTGCAGCTTCGTACCCAGGCAGCGGAAGAGCTGCTGTGGAGCAAGAATTGCAAGCGATGCCACGCCTCGACGGAACACGACGGCGCGGGTCTTCCTCAGTCGGTCAAGGCCATCATTCCGCCTCGATGGCTTCCGCGTTCGGAATTTGATCACGAAGCGCACCGGATGCTGGCTTGCCTCTCCTGCCATTCACAGATTCCAAACAGCCGCCAGACCGCCGACATCAACATCCCGGGCATTGCGCTGTGCCGCCAGTGCCACAAGCAGGGAGGGGCGTCCCAGCTGGCCGCTGAGGGCCGCTGCTTCGAGTGCCATAGCTATCACGATTGGCGCAAGGAACGCCGGATCACCGGCATCATGGAAATGGCGCTGCCTAAGACGTCCAACCCTGGACAACAGCCCTAGGTCAGAAGCCATAGGTCAGAAACCATAGACCAGACCGCTGGAAGCTACGAAACTATTACTGCGGTTTCGACTCAGCCACCGCAGGCTTTTTCTGCGCACCATCGACAGGCGGGCCCGGTGGATCGTCAGTGACGGTGTAGAGGTCTCCGTCCCGGAGATAGAGTCCCTGCATTTCTTTGCGATTCAGCGGCCGCGACCCGCGCCGGCCGAAGACTGCTAGCTGGTTGCCCGTTTCATCTACTGCCCGGTCACGATCGATGCCCCGCGAAACAGCAAGCGCCGGCCCGGACGTGCGGTAGCTCGCGATCAGCTTGGGGACGGGGCGCGGGCTGAAGCCGCCGAATTGCGGAGTTGCCTGGGGAGAGAATAGCTGGACAACCTGCAGCCCATTCTTGCCGTCCGCGACGAAAGCGAACAGGCTTGAACTTACCATCCCCAACTTCACATCGTTGGTGTCGTTCAGTTTGCCTGATGCGTTAAAGACCTGGTCCAACACCGGCTTCTCCGGCTGTTCCACGTTGACGATAGCCACTCCCTGCCTGCCGGCGGCAACATACGCGTATGTTCTTGCGAGATAAATATTGCGCGCATCCTCGAGCGGCAACTGAGCGTTCTCGACCAGGACCGGCGAGGCGGGATGGGTAATGTTAAGGACCTTCAAGCCAATCCGGTCCACGACGAAAGCGTAGCGGAATTGGACCGCGATGCCGCGAGCATCATCCAGCGCCGGAGTCCCGATTTGCGCCGTGATCTTAGGCGCGAGCGGATTGTCGAGGTCCACAACCACCAGCCCCCTGTCGCAAAGCACATAAGCAAAGGTGCCGACGAAAGCAATGCGGCGAGCGCCGGTCAATGCGCCGTCGGGATTGAAGGCCAGCGCCCGCTTAAGGAAGTTATTCTTGGGATCGCCATCGAGCAGCGTAGCCACTCCCGGCGTCTTCGTGTTCGGGTCCGGATTGCCGACAATCACCAGGCCTTCCATTTTGTCCGCCACATAGAGGAAGCCGTACATGAGATGGATCGGCTGCTCTTCGTTCTCCGGCCACCGGATTCGGACAGGATCGACTGCCAGCGTACTCGGAGAGGCAATGGCCTGGGCGTACTTTGTCTTGACGTAAAACTTCTGCCCCAGCGGTGAAACCGGGGCCGTGATCATCCGCTCCGAGATATCCTTATTATCAATGTTAGCGACGTCGAAGACCCGAACGCCGCCTTCCCCCATCGCCGCGTAGAGATATTCGCCGCGAACTTGCAGATCGAGGACGTTTCCGCGGTGGCCATAGCTCGGGGCCAGGCGACTCCCCTTTTTGACAAAACGCTCGTAATCGGCAGGATAGACAATCTTCTGGAAGTCGCTACCCAGAATCGTGGGAGGTTCCTCATGCTCTGCCACGGCGACCGCGTCATACCCCTTGTTCCCGCTAGCGACGTATATATAGCGGCCCTCAAAGTTCATGAACCCGGCCCCCTGCAACAGCACCTGGGCCAGCCACGCGTTGTTATCTCCTTTGGAGGAGACGTGGCAATCGGCGCAGCCACGCGTTTCCTTGGTACGTACCGTGTGCGGCACAAACGGACTGAATGACTGACCGCTGAAGCCTTCGGCCGAGACGGTCTGCTGCTGGTAATATCCCCAGCCGCGGTCGGGGTTCTGCGAACTCACCAGCACGGCACACGCGGAACGCACCGGCGCGATACGGTTGCCGGTAACCGTCCCATCCACTCCCAGCATGTACATGTCGTCGCGCAGGATCTGGAAGTTGTAAGAGGTATAGTTCTTCGTCGTCAGCCCTTCGTTGTGCAACATGGGCATCTTTTGGTTTGCTGTCATCTGGAGATGACAACCAAAGCATGTCGGCAACCAGGCGGAGTGGCAACTGTAGCACGTCATCTTACTGTTGTCGTGCGCGAGAGCGGTGCTGTCGCCGCCTTGCCCCCACGTCTTGCCATCCATCTGGATCGTCTTGGCCAGCCTTGCCTTCTCGTTGTAGTTGGGATTGCCGGGAGTCACAGAATCGAGGATCTGGATAATCTCCCACTCCTTGTTCTGTTCGACCGTGGAGCGCTGGAATAGCCGGCCCTCTCTCCATTCGAACTGGCGTTGTCCCCACGGCGTGCGCATCAGTTTAAGGTTGGTACCACCTTTCGGCGATGCCGGGCCGGAAGTAATCAGGGTAGCGCGGGCATTGACTTTGCCGTGGCAGTCCACGCAGTCGATCTCGATGGCATTACGAGTTTCGCCATAGAGCTTCCCGTTGCCGTGGCTGTCCTGGGTGAAGTGACAGTCAACGCAATGCATGCCCTTTTCCAGGTGAATGTCCTTAAGGTGCACCGCCTTGGCGAATTTATCCGGATCGTCGGGAGGGACTATCTTGTTGTTCTCGTCCAGCAGATCGCCGTGGCGATCTTTTTTGTAGACTGCCCGGAAGATCCAACCATGGCTGTGGAAGTCGGCGAATTGCGTGTGCTTCAGGGTTTTGGCGAACTCCGGACTGCCGACCTTGTCCAGGAAGCTGAGGTCCGACCACAAGCCGCGTTGGGCCGCCCGCTCGGGATTTCGCAGCTGTATGTGCTGCTGCTCCGCCGGGCTGGGATTGTGCTGCTTGGCGGGATACATCTGTTCCCCATCCATTTCATTGTCCCACCAGGTGTATCCGAAATAGGTGGTCACCATGTTCGTGCCCGGGTGCATATGGCAGACCATGCACTGGCTCGACGGGATGGAGCGGGTGAACTGATGAATGATGGGATGTCCTGATTCATTCTTCGGGATGGTGGGATCGACCGTGGAGGTAAATCCCGAATGACCGAACTGTGAATACGAGCCGGAGTGTTCGGGTGAGTTGTCGTTGGCATACACCACGTGGCAGGCGGTACATCCGCTGTTGCGATAGTCGCCCGGTTCGTCATTGGTTCCGGGTAAATGGAGCAGCGGATCCAGCAATCTGGTCTTCTGCAATCCCAGAAAGACGGGATCGGTGCGGTTCAGGGTTCCAAATCCTCGCTCGCCCAGTTTTACGTCCGGCCGGCCGGGCCGCTCCTCCAGTTGGGGTATCCCGAGTTCGGGTTTCTTTTCTCCTCCCCGCTCAAAAATCCGCAGCACATTGCCCGGCTGCGAGATCTCCCAGCGCTGAATTGGTTCCAGAAATGGCAGGACCCCCTTGAGCCGGGTTTCCTCGGGGGTCGGCGGCGGAAACGTGATCAGGCGCTGCGGCAGACCGTCTTTGGAATAGCTTTCCCCAAAATGAGGCGTCTTCATGGGAAACGCGCCGTTGTTGTATAGCGCCGCGCCCCACAGCATGGCGCCGTGGGTCATCATGCTGGTTCGTACCTTTTGCACTTCGGGAGCGTGGCATCCGGAAGTGCCGCAGGTCGTGGAGGCTATGCGTAAATCACCGGGATTCACAAACCGTATGTAATCCGGATCTTCCTTGAGCCAGTCGGTATACGAGCGGACTGGATTTGCGCTATTTCCGCTCTGCAACACTCTGGGCTTTGGATGCGCACGCTGCTTGGCGCCTTGATACTCGGAGGACTGAGGAGAAGTGCCGGACGCTACGCTGACGGTCGCATCCCCGCCGTGGCAATCGGTACATCCGATGCGAACCGCGGGAGATTTATGCATGGACGCGCTGTCAGTGGCCGTGTGGCAGCTCTGGCAGCCGGCTGACTTGGCATCGACATCGTCTTGCGATTGGCGGATGCGAAGCCCCTGGCCCTGATCATCCGCTGCGGGCATCGGAGTTTCCGTCTGGGCGCCGCTATCCTGCTTCGCCGGCATTTCCGGCGAGCTTGCCTTGACCGCGCCGTAAAAAGACAGCGCCGCCAGGGAGACGAGAACCCCAACCAGAAAGCGCCGGCCACTCAGTCGCATTCATGCCCCTTTGGCAAGACCATCAGAACTGCACCCGCAGATTCGCAAAAGCAGAAACTAACACCCTGGAGTCGTAAATATTGCGCAAACCGCTGTCCGGCACCAGGGCAGACACACCCGTCGTCAAAACGATGTTCTCGGTTAAAGGAGGCCGATAGGATACGCCGATTCCGAAATCCGTGCCGATGCCGCGCTGCACCGGCGACTGGAAAAGAAGATAAGCGAGCGGCTCCGTGCGATCGAACTGAAGATAGCTTGCGTTCAGAAATCCGCGAAGTTTCGGGGTCACGTCAGCATCGATGCCAGCATTGTAGACCCGTATTCCAGGGTTGACGAAGTTGGATTGGCCCTCTTCCTTGCTCGATCGCAGCGAGGGCAACAGGCTGAACGGCGTCACCAGCGCCACGCCCGTACCCGTCAGGCGAATCCCTTCGCTATCGAAGAAGCTGAAGGGCCCGCCCGCGAATTGGGTGTCGTCAACGATGGAATCAAATCCTCGAGCGGTCCCGGACTTGCGAGCCAGTCCAACTGTTTTTTCCTGATCTCCGGAGGCCAAGAACGCGGAGACTCGAAAGCGAAGCCAGTCCTTATCCACGGACAGTTCCAGCGCGCCCATCTGAGCGTTGATGTCCACCGGGCGGTTCGCGATCGGATTGAAGTTATCGTTGCCCAGGGCCTGATAGAAAGCATGGTTGATATTCAGGCGGCGAATATGCCCGTTTCCCGTCCAGCCCAAATAATAGGACCGGATGTTGTGCGGTTTCGGTATGCCGTTCAGCGCCACGACGCCGCCAATGGGTGCCGGACGCACCAGGAAACCGTTCTTGTCGTAATGGATGTCGCCTTGATCGAAATTGGAGTGGAAGCTGAATTCGGTGGTGTATCCCTTAGCCAGGAAATCCTGCACATAGACGTTGGCCACTTCAACCTGCTGGTGCCGCTGATCGAAGGTATTCAAACCGCTGTTGGTGTCCTTCTCCAGCATATAAAAATAGGCCAGGTTGTAACTGATCCGGTTCGACCGCAGATTGCCGAAAATCCGAACCCCGGGCTGTTCATCGGAAAAGATGAAGCCACGAAAATCGCTGGTGAAACCCTGAATACCTGCCCGCACCGAGACAAAGTCGAAGTTGGGACTTAAGTCATGAATCTTGGCCTCGACAAAGGCCTCCTGCACGCCCACGTGAGAGTCAAAACGATTCGTGCCTGCTCGTACATCGACGTTGACGATGCCTCGCTCTTGCGTTTGCAGGAAGTTAACGTTGAACGCAGGAGTGAAATGTAACCGGAAATCAACCGGACGAAACGAGGTGTCACCGCGAAAGAGATCGAACGAGAGCCGAAACGTCTGATTCACGAACGATTGCTGTCCGCGTCCGAAAAAGTCGCGACTGCCGGGCCGTTCCGAGGCAACGTTGCTGGGGGTCGGAAGCCGGCGCGCGTCGAAACCCGTCAGGCTCGTTCCGGTGAAGTTGAAAAACCAGCGCTGCCCAAAGATCGGGTAGTCGCCCTTGAGGTGGTTGCGATTGAAGGGATCATACCAATGCGATTTAGAGTACGGAAACTCTCCCTTCTTCCCGTAGCGCTGCCATTTCGGCATTTCGACTTCCCAACGATCCGGTTCAACGGCGAAGTTGTCGGATTCCGCCGGCACCACCTCCACTTCGATTGGGACCAGCGTCACTTCCGGCTCAGGCCTTCGCAGCCCCGGATATAACCCTGCTTCCTCCTCTGGCGGCGGTGCTGCCGTGCCCGCCGGCCCGGGGAGTCCCGATGGTCCCTTGGTCATGGCAGGTGCGGAGGACGCTGATTGCAACTGCAGATCCAGAACCTGCAATTGTGCCGACTTCAGGCTTAGATTCGTCGACGAAGGGGCAAATCCGGTTCCGGCTACCGTGACGTCATAATCTCCCGCTGGGACACTATTAAGCCGGTAAATACCCTCCGAGCTGGCGATTGCGGAAAACTTCTTTTGGCTGGCACGACTACGAAACTCGACAACCACTCCCGGCACGGGACGTCCGTCCTGATCTCGAATCGTTCCGGCAACAGCGGCCGTCTGCAGAGGTCTTTGTCCGGGTATGCGACGCCCCTGCTGTGCGGAAGATAAGGATGACAGACCGAGAAGCAGAAGAATCGCGGCAAGAATTGAAGTGCGCGACAACCTCTGCCGGTTGCACCGGCTCGCAGCGAAAGCGCCCTTCTCCGGCAATATTTTTTTCATCAGGGGTCCGCCGAGAATAGCGGGATAAAATCTCACATATCCGTTTACGCCGTCTATATCCTTTGGCCCACGCGCGCCTCGAAATAATTCGGCGGCGTCCATTCAGTTGAGTGTTCGATGGAGCGCCGACAGGCTCCGTTACCCTTCAACCTTCGCAACCTCCTGGTTCCAATACTGGTGATACGTTTCCGGATGCTGTGCAGAAAGTCCGCGCTTAAATGGCAGGACGCCAAACCCCTCAAAGTAAGGGGAATCTTATCTCCGTCTACGGAAATGTCAAGTTCGCCGATTGACCGGCGATGGCCTGATCTCACTCCTGTCTTCTTTTGCGTTCCTGGCTGTATCCTGGCCTGACTTTGGGGTTTGAGATTTTATCCTGCCTGGCTGAGATTAAAGTCTTTAACCACAGAGCTCGCCGAGATTCGGCACAACCATGCAAAGACCTCCGTGACTCTCGATTCACACCGCGTTGGAGGAAGGCGTGACCAGGGCGGTTATATCAAAATAAGTCCACTCCGCCGCCTGATCGGGGAAAATCAATTCAAGTTGGTCGAAGACCCGCCCATCCGCGGCCGGAGTGCTTCGCCGCTCCCGGCCCAATTTCCAATCGCGGCCGTAGCAGTGAAACAAAAACCAGTACTCCGCATGGATGGCGATGGCCAGGTCGGGCGCCCGGATCGTAACTGCAGTGGCCGGGGAATTGCCCGGACCGCCACTGCAGGTAACGAGGATTGGTTCCGGAACGCGCTCCTCCCATCCTGCGCTGAAGATCCCGTTCCACGTCGCCATAAACCCCAGCTCCCCGCCCTGTGCCGCCTTGGCCAGAGCGATCGCATTGGCGCGAGTAAAGACGCTGAAGGCTGGTTCAAGCTGGGTTCTCAGGAAGTCGGTCTTCCGCTGGGCCATCAGAACGTGCTGAAGGACGGAGAAGATGTTGTTTATCGACTCCGTGGCATCGCCCTTCAAATTGCGCGCGAAAGCAAGGAACCAGGACTGGGGCTGCCCCGCAAGTAAGCCGATCTCCTGCGAGCGCCCGGCAGCGACGTAGGTGGCGATCCAGCACACCTGCTCGTTATCATCGAGAGTGAATCTGGGAAAGTGTTCCTCCGCGGGGACCTTCACGAGTTTCCTCCTCACATGCCCGTCGCAGGCTTTCTTCGAGCACGATAATATAGCCTTGCTATGTTGATTTTGGGTGGAGCAGCGCCCATTCGACTTCGCTCAAGGCAAGCTTTTTGCGCTACATGGAAGGCCGCCTTCCGGTACCGCGCTAAAAAGGTAGCGGCGGCGTCCCGCCGGCTGTCCGGAGGGCGTCTCGCCCTGCGTTGTTGAAAAGCTTCTTCGCCGCAAAACACTGGCGGGCGTTGCCCGCCCACCGGGCCGGCGGGACGCCGGCGCTACGATTTATCTCCGTAGAAGACCGCCTCCGGTGCGGCTTCAGCCGCTAAGGTACCCGGCAATGTGCCCCCGGAGGCGGATGTGGTAGAACTACGGACTCTGTGCGCGTCGGCCTCACCGTGAGGCACGCTAATCCTGGGACTATTGCCCGGCACGCGTGTCATATTCAGGACCGAATCAACCGGCTCGGACCAACTTTTTACAGGCTCTTGGTAAACTTCTCCGTCGAGGAAAATAAAACATGTCCCAGCCAGCTACCTCAGCAGAACCTGAGCGGATCGGGCGTTGTGGCGATCCGTGCGCAATGATTATTTTCGGCGCCGCCGGCGATCTTACCCGCCGCAAGTTGATCCCGGCGCTTTATAACTTGGCTAAACACCATCTTCTGTCGCGAGAGTTTGCCATGATCGGCGTCGCGCGGAACCAGATGTCCACTGACGAATTTCGCGCCAAGCTGGCGCAGGACCTGAAGGAATTCTCCGGCGAAGCGATCGATGCCGACCTGCAAGAATGGTTCCAGCGCCACGTCTACTATCTGACCGGCGAATTCGGAGACGATAGCACGTACCAGCAGTTGAAAGACCTGCTCCAGAAAATTGATAAGGACCACGCCACCCACGGCAATTATTTTTATTACCTCGCTACCGCGCCCGACTTCTTCGGTCCTATCGTGCAGCACCTTGCCGCAATCGGTTTGATGACGGAAGAGAATCACCAGTGGCGCCGGGTGATTATCGAAAAGCCGTTTGGCCGCGATCTGGATTCGGCGAAGACCCTGAACCAGCAGCTTCTCAAGGTCGCGAGCGAGAAGCAGATTTACCGCATCGACCACTATCTGGGCAAAGAAACGGTCCAAAACATTCTGGCTTTTCGCTTTGCCAATGGAATTTTCGAGCCGATCTGGAACCGGCGCTACATTGATCACGTGCAAATCTCCGTGGGCGAAACCGTGGGGGTTGAACAGCGCGGAGGTTACTACGATACCGCCGGAGCCTTGCGCGACATGGTGCCCAACCACATCATGCAACTCATCAGCCTGACCGCGATGGAGCCGCCCATTTCCTTCCAGGCGGACGCGGTGCGTGACGAGCAGGCCAAGATACTGCACGCCATCCAGCCCCTGAGTTCTGAAGATGTGTTGACCCGCACCGTGCGCGGACAATACGGCGAGGGCGAAATGGCGGGCCAGCATGTTCCGGCCTATCGCAACGAGCCGGGCGTGCCGCCCGATTCGCGGACCGAAACTTTTGTCGCCGTGAAGCTGCAAGTGGACAACTGGCGCTGGGCGGGTGTCCCCTTTTATCTGCGCACAGGGAAACGCATGGCCTCGCGTGCCACATATATTGTCATCCAGTTCCGGCGCGCCCCGTTCGTGCTCTTCCGCGATACCGGAGTGGAAAAGCTCATGCCGAACCAACTGGTCCTGCACATTCAGCCGGAGGAAGGCATCGCGCTGCGTTTCGCCGCCAAGACCCCCGGCCCCGTGATGCGCCTGGGCACGGTAGATATGGATTTCGAATACTCCGATTACTTCGGCAAGGAATCCACCACCGGCTACGAGCGCCTGCTGCACGACTGCATGGTGGGCGACGCCACCCTATTTCAGCGGGCCGACATGGTCGAGGCCGGATGGAGCGTGGTCAGTCCGATGCTGGATCTTTGGAAGGCCCTGCCGCCGCGCAATTTCCCCAACTATGCCGCCGGCAGCTGGGGCCCGAAAGACGCCGAAGAATTGCTCGAGCGCGATGGACGGCACTGGCGGAACTTCGACCAGTAATCCGGCCAATATCATCCTGAGCGCAGCCAGCCCATTCGCTCGCGAATGGGCCGGCGGGGTCGAAGGACCCCTATGATCTTGAGGGGGGGTGGTAGCGGCCACGATATTGCCTTGTCTGCCCGTCAGAGGAAACGGGGGAGCGACCCGTCTGTCCCCAGATTTCTCTTTCCCAGACTTCTTCATTTTTCTTCCATCCGCACTCTTGAGTTAGCGATGTTCGCTCGCTGCCAGTTAGGCGCTCTGGTTCACTCGGTGCTGTTTATCGACCCGCTCGGGGCTTCAGAGCTACATTCTAAAATTCCTGGGAACACAACGAAACTCATGTATTATGCCGAAATCTTTGTTCGAGAAGCTTCAATCCAGCGTGCGATCCAGACCGTACATAACGATATGGCCGCTGGGTGGTAACCTCGGGGCCCCTGATCTGAAGGACTACGAAAAACCCAGAATGCAAATTTGCTCGAGGAGAAGAAACTATGCGTCGACTGGTTAAGCAAGTGCTGATTTCAACCCTCATGCTCGCCTCGATTTCGACTGTGAGCTTCGCCAAGGAAAAAACACTCTACGACCGCCTGGGTGGCAAGGCGGCGATCGTGGCCGTAGTGGACGAGTTCGTGGGACGGGTGGCTGCGGACACTCGCATTAATGGCTTTTTCAAAGACACGGCTGCGGATCCGGCCCGTCTGGCTGCCTTCAAGGGCAAGCTGGTCGATCAGATCTGTGAAGCCAGCGGTGGCCCCTGTAAATATACCGGCAAGGATATGAAGACCGCTCATGCCGGTATGGGGATTACCGAGGCAGACTTCAATGCCCTGGTAGAGGATCTGGCGGGCGCGCTCGACAAGTTCCATGTTGCGACTGCGGACAAGAACACACTACTCGGTGTGCTCGGTCCCATGAAGAAAGACATCGTGGAAAAATAGCGAGCGGGGCTATTCCCTGGTTGCCGGCATGGGGCGCTCAAGACCTGATTACTTGGGCGTCCCGGTCCGGTTTCTTGCCCGCTTGCCTGACGCGGGCCACGATGCCGAGTCACCCGTTGTCCACAATCGCGATGAGGCCCGCAGCGGCAAATCTGGCGCTCCAGTTTTTCATGGTGCTGGGACTTTCCCTGGGGATGTTGCTGGCGCGGCAGAAGCGCTTTCGCGCGCATGGCCGCCTGCAGGCCGCTCTGGTGCTACTGAATATTGTACTGATCGTGACCATCATGCTTCCTTCATACCGCCGCCAGGTCGTCCCAAATATCAGCTTGTCGTTCCATGACAGCTACTACGGGATGGCAAGCGCTCACGCCGCCCTGGGTTTTGCTGCCCAGTGGCTCGGCCTGTATGTCCTGGCGGTGGCGGGAACCAGCCTTCTGCCGGGGTGGCTGCGGTTTTCCAACTACAAGCCGTGGATGCGTGCGACGCTGGCTTTGTGGTGGCTGGCCTTCCTGCTCGGATGCGGGACCTACTACGTCTGGTATGTCCGCGTTCCTGAAAACCAGCCTGACGGGCGACCATCCAGCGCCGCGGAGAACAAAGTTACAGTGACCGTCAAGAACTTCAGCTTTGAACCCGCCCAGGTCACGGTGCCGCCGGGCACGGTTGTGGAGTGGGTCGATGAAAGAGGACGCCACACGATAAAAGCCGACGACGGATCTTTCGAGTCAACCCCGCTGGTCAGCGGCGGCAAGTTCGAGCGACGCTTCGATAGGCCCGGCGTGTACCGGTATTTCTGTGGTTTCCACGGCGCCCCGGGCGGCAAGGACATGGCCGGAACGGTTACGGTGTCTGCCAGGTAGCCAAAGTTTGGGCAGCAGTGATGCGGTAGACGGCCCGGGATCCCGGCGGCGATGTCTGATCCGCTGCTCCACGCTCCACGGGCTCTTCGGTTACTTACTCTTCATCACGTAAACGCCATCCCAGTCGGCTTCCGGCGCGGTTTCCATAAATTCCAACGCGCGCTGCAGGAAGATTTGTGTGGGCCCATCCTCCGGATACGATCCCAGAAGTTCTCCGAACCTACCCGCTGCATCACGCCAGTCCTGCGCGTGATACGCCTCCATTGCGCTTTCGAAGCGCGTAATCAGCGTCTGGTACTTCGGCCGCGCCGACGCAACATCCATTAATTCGTAAACCACAACCGGCTGATGTTTGCCCTTCACCCGGATCCGATCCAGTTCGCGGCAGACAAAATGTTCTGCTACCTGCTTATATGTTCCTTCGCTGATGACGATGCGGGAGCGATATTGCTTGGTCATCCCCTCCAGGCGCGAAGCTAGATTGACGTTGTCTCCCATTACCGTCCAGGCCAAGCGCTTGGGCGATCCCATATTTCCAACGTTCACTGGTCCAGTGTTCAGACCGATCCCGATGGCGATTTCCTTCCGGCCTTCTGCCTGCCATCTTAGGTTGAGCTTCTCCAGGCCCTGTATCATCTCGATCGCACAGGAGCAGGCGCGCAAGGCATGGTCGCTCTGCGGATATGGTGATCCCCAAAACGCCATAATGGCATCCCCGATGTATTTGTCGAGAGTGCCCAGGTTCTTGAAAATAATGTCCGTCATTTCTCCCAGGTATTCGTTGAGCAAGCGAACCAGTTCGTCGGCGGTCATCCCCTCCGAGAGGCTGGTGAAGCCGCGAATGTCGCTGAACATGACCGTCAATTCCTTGGTCTCGCCGCCGGGGCGTATATATTTCTGCGGATCTTTCTCGATAAGCGCGATGACGCCGGGCGACAAGTACTGCGAGAAGGTCTTGCGGATCTTCCTCTTTTCGCGCTCCTCAAAGATCATGCGGAAGCTTGTGATCACGGCGTAGTTCGCCACCAGCGTGCCCGCGGGAATCATAAAGCTGAGCCATCTGCCCATCGAGACAAAACTGAAATAGACAAACCATCCAAATACGGCCAGGGTAAGTACCAACGAGAGGGTTGAATAGAGTGGCTTGATGCGTGCGAACCAGGTGCCGAACACAAGTCCAAACAGCAGGATGAAGCCGGCATCAATAAGATCTTCCTGGATTCCGCGAGAGAGAAACGTGCGTCCGCGCTCACTGTCGTGCAGAAGGTTGTCAATGATATTGGCGTGGACCTCGACGCCCATATAGCTGGCGCTTCCACTCTGGAAGGGCGTATTGCGCAGGTCGCCGATGGCCATGGCGGTGGCGCCGACCAGGACGATCTTGTCCTTGAGCGCGTCCGGCGGAACCGTGCCGTCAATAACGTCCACCATGGAGTATTGCTGATACGTCCGGTAGGGCCCGGTGTAGTTGATGATGGCGGTCCCGTCGCGCGAAGGGTGCAGCAGATGCTTGCCGAACTGCAGGCGCTCCAGGCCGGTCTCGGCAATGTAGGCGGCTATTTCCTGGTCGGGAATCTTTTCGTACTCCCGCACCGATTGCAGAGCGAGCGAGGGAAAGAAATCCTGGTCCCGGTAACGCATGATGAGGAGCGCGTGGCGCAGCGTGCCATCGGGATCAGGATTGATGTCAATGAATCCATAAGACGATGCGGCTTCCGCCAGCTTTGCGATGTTGGCCTCGGCTCCGGCGGCGACTGTGCCGCCGTTCTCGATCCATGCTTTGCCCATGTCGAAGTCAGCGCCTTCTTTTGACTTGACCTTGAGCACCTGGGGAAATGCCTTGGCCCAGGCCACATTGAAATATTCCTCCGCCATCTTGGGATCGGATGACCGGGCGCGCTGCTCGTCGAGAAACAAATGTCCGAGCACGACGTTGCCCGATTGCTTCAGGGCAGCCGCGAAGATGGCGTCCTGATCGCTGGCAGCCTCGAGCTCTCGAATCCGTTTCAGGAAGGATGGCGGCGTCCCAGGCCCGACTTCCGCCTGGAGTTTTCGCAACGCCTCCAGGCCCGAGTTGCTCTCGGGCGTGGGGAAAGTGGCGTCGAAGGCGATTACACGAGCACCTGCGTTGGACAGGCTTTGGACCAGCCGGGCGTATGACTTTCGCGGCAGGGGAAATGATCCGAGCTTCTGAAGGGTTCGCTCATCAATGCCGACAATCACGATGCGATCATCGTGCGGCCGCACACCGCGAAGGGCGAAACGCAGATCCAGAGTACGAAGCTCGACGTTCTGAAGAAATAAAAACCCGGCGCGGCGATTGCCGCCAATACCAGAGAAGGCAAAAAGCAGGAGGCCCGCGAACGTCACCAGCACAGCCAGGGCCAGGTCCACCTGGCGGGCCGTGACTCGACCCAGTCCAGCCGACCATCTCCGTTTGGCTTGCGGTATCATCCCGGCCTGGTCGGGTGAAAGTTCACGACGCTTAACATTATTGATTGCACTGCGACGGCGGCACTCCCACCGGGCACCCGGATTGCGGAGGTCGTGGCTTTCCAGTCGTCGTTCCACGATCCACGGCATAGGTCAGGCCTACAGCCGCTCCGGCGAAAACGCCCAGCAGCGCTACCCAGTGCCAGGAACTGGTCAACCCAGCTGTCGCAGGCGCAGCCAGATTCGAAACATCGGTGGACTCCATGCTCGCGCGCTGCATATCGCCTGGCGTCGGCTGCGACTGGTAGCCAGCCGGTGGCACCTCGGTCGTGATTTCAACCATCTGACCGGCCGTCAGAGTCACGGGATTGCCGGCGTTGGAAGCATTGTTACCGGCGTGCGCGCCGCCCAGGGGCGTGACCGTCACAACGCCGGTGTAGCAAATAACCGTGGTCTTATTGTTGCCGTACTCGACATAGAAATCCGTGCCGATCACGCCGATTACGGCGTTGGGTGTGTGGACTTCAAACTTGCCGTTGGGCTGCGTGATCTTCACGACCTTGCTGCGCAGGCGGCCGGCATTCATTTCCAACGAAGTCTGCTGAGAGGCGGCATCATGCTGCAACACCCGAAGCTCACTGTTCGAGCCGACGCTGAGGATCGATCCGTCATCCAGGCCCGCCCGCACGCGCCCGCTTGCGGCAGTCTTCAGCAGGTCGTTCCAGTCAAGTTCGTCCTTGGCTTTGGCAGCTTGGTCGTTTTTCGTGGCGGCAGGAATCAAAGCATTGATCTGCCCTGCGCGTTGTCCTGCAGCCGGCGGTGCACAAAGGGCAGGCAGTGGAGACAGCAAAAGGCAGAGTGCTCCGGCAACCAGACGTTTCAGCATGTCCACGGGGATTCCCTTTCCAATCGAGACCTGTTTTCTAGGCTTACGCGAATTGTGCCAGAGCCCCGAGGAAAGTCAACGTTACGGAACCTTGGGAGTGACCCTGTGTGGTGCACGAAAGTGTCGGCCCAGTCGGCCGCGCACGAAGTTTTTGAGTTGCAAAACACAACCTGCGTTGGATAAGGTTCTAACTCGCCTTCCGCATTGTTGCGATCCCCATGATCACAGACTGTCACATCCACATTCAGCCGCTGGAGATGTTCAGGCCGGAGGCGCTGGCGCTCATAAAAAACAAGCGACCGAACTATGACCAGATCGTCGAGGTCTGTGAGTCGCCCAGGGCGTTCCTGAAGTATCTGGATGCGGCCGGGAATTGGGCGCGCCGTCCTGATTAATTATGTCGCGCCGGAAGTGATCGGTTTCGGTCCGGAAGTCAACCAGTGGGTGGCCGACTACGCCAAAGCGGACCCCCGCCGCCTTATTTCCTGTGGCGGACTTCATCCCCGCCACTCGCCCAACATCATGGTGGACGTCGAGCAGATTCTGCGGCTGAAGATTCGCATGATAAAAATCCACCCACCCCACCAGTTGCTGTTTCCCAACGACTATCTTCATGGGGTGAAGGAGCTGGAAATTATCTATCGGGCGGCGGAGGCCAACGGCGTTCCCGTGATGTTCCATACCGGCACGTCAGTCTTTCACGGCGCGCGCAACAAGTACGGCGACCCGATTTACATTGATGACGTCGCCGTGGATTTTCCCAAGCTGAAGATACTTCTGGCCCACGGCGGCCGCCCACTCTGGATGGACACTGCATTCTTCCTCTTGCGGCGGCACCCCAACGTCTATCTGGACATCAGCGGCATTCCGCCGAAGACCTTGCTCAAATACTTCCCGCGGCTGGACGAGATCGCAACCAAGACTCTGTTCGGCACCGACTGGCCCGGCCCGGGTGTTCCGGACATCAAGAAAAATCTCGACGATTTCCTGGCCCTGCCCCTGCGCGAAGAAATCCGGCAGCAGATTCTGTCCGGCACTGCCGCGGAAATCTGGCCCGAATAGATGGATGGAGGACGGGCGTCCCGCCCGTCATCCACACGCCAGAGCGTGAGCGCGCAGCCATGAATCACTCGAGGGTGCCCCGTCCAAGCTCCGCTTGGGCGGGGGTTTTTGTGGCGCGGACAGCTTCACTCAGAGAAGAGTATTCTGTGCTTTGCACGATGAAAATCCCGCCCAAGCAAAGCTTGGAGGGGCCACTCTTGAAAGGTGCAGGAGAAGGTAGCGCCGCGCGAACGCTTAGCGACGGTAGCTTCAGTCTCGAGTCAACGATTCGATCAGCGTTCGATGCTGCGGATACAGCCTGACCAGTTCCGCCCGCTTCCCCAACTCAAAGTCATCGAAATCAAACCCCGGCGCGACGGTACAGCCAGCCAGTGCGAACGACTTGGGATCGCGAACCTGGGAAGCGAACCAGCATCCCGCCTTGACGACTGCCTGCAAGACCTCACCCGCGTCGGGATCGCCGCCCAAATGAATTTCCGAGTAGCTGCCGTCAGGCTCGATTACATACACGGTGATCGGGCTGCCGGAATAGAAATGCCAGAGCTCATCCGAACGCAGGCGATGGAAAGCGGAAAAGTTTTCTCCGTCCAGCAGGAAATAGATTGCCGTCGAGACCAGCCGCGGACCCGTGAACTGCGGCGGCAAAGCTTCCCTCGCGATGGAAAGCCCGGCACGGTAAGTCTCGCGGTAGTAGCCGCCTTCGGGATGGGCGATCAGGCTTAGTTTGTCGATCCAATATGGGGCGGATTTGATCATGACCTTCTTATTTTCATGCGAGGATCAAAACCTCGCGGGTGAGTCGCCCGCGACCACAAGGGCAAAGATTCACTTTGGTTTGACGCTGAAGTGGCTGGCGATGCACTGCCATCTTCCATTCAGGTTCATCCAGGTATCGGTGAAACGGCCGCGGCGCTCCCACGCTTTACCCTTATCAATTCCCTTTTCGTAGTAGGCGCCGGTCAACACGGCGGTGTTTCCGTAGTAGTGGACCACCATGTCGCTGGATTGCAGCGCCAGAGGTCGGTAGGTCTTGTCCGCCACCGAAGCGACCATCTGCGCCTTGTTGTAGAGCGTGCCCTCGGCCACGGTCATGACGAAATCATCGGCGAGCAGTAACTGTACAGCCGCTGCATCATTGTTCAGTTCGGCCCGGTTCCACAAATTCTCCATCGCAATGATCTTCGACGAATCCTGCGCGACCGCCCGGCCGGGGGCAATCATCCCCAGGCCCGCGCATAGACCCGCGCACATGCCCGCAACCAGAAGGCTTCGTTTCATGGGAGCTCCTGAAGTCGGTCTTAAGGCCAGAGTATATAGCGAACGGGATTGAGTCTCGGGCCGGTCGGGCCGCGGTGAGAGCGGCACGATCGAGAACCAGCCCAGCGCGGGTGGGTTGCCTTATTTCTTCTTGGGAGCGGGATCTCCTTTTGCCCCAAAAGTGCGAACATGGGCCAGAACGGCATGGATTTCGTCATCCGTGATCGTGCCCTTGAATCCGGGCATATTGTCTTTTCCGTCGGAAATGACCTGGGTGAGTTCAGCGTCTGATCTGCTCTGGACCTCTGCCGAGCGCAGATCGGCTACCTTCAGGCTCTTTCCCACCGCGGTGCCGCCACCATCTGCCCCGTGGCAGGTCACGCACTTCGATTTATAGACGGCTGCACCGGCTGCATTGTCCGCACCGGCCGCCGGGCTCGCAGCCAGCATGGCGATGACAACTAGACAGGCGGTTAGCGACAGAATCGCAGTCAGTGGCAGTTTCCTGGTCAGTGCTTTCATAGGCCTCCGAAGTCTTGCCTTGACGGACGATAGCTTTGTCCGCGCTCGGCCCCGCAAAATCACGTCATTCTATTGGTTCGCGTCAGCCAAATCAAACCGTCGCGGTGGAGGACGGGCGTCCCGCCCGTCGTGCAGAGACCCGTGCATGACGGGCGGTGACGCCCGTCCTCCGCAGAAGCCTTCAAAGCCGGCGCCATGCGAGTGTACGCCACCGGGCAGACGCTTTGAGCTTCTGTTCTTAGGATGGCAGTTATCGAAATCCTTAGCGGGTCAGGAGACGCACGATGGTATATCAGTTTCCCTCTCCGGTTGCAGAGCGCGGCTGTCCGCAATGGCGGCTCGAGTACGAATCCGCCATCAAGGAAACTGACCACAAAGCTCTTTTCAAGCGCGTCGAGGTCGCCGAGGCCTCAATCCTGACTCGGCGCGACATGCTGACGCTGAGTTCCAAGGATTTTGCTGAATGGCAGGAGATCGAGACGGCCCTGGACCAGGTGTGCCATCTGAAGAAGGAAGTCTTGAAGTTCTACTGATTGGAAAGTGCCCTCCACGCGAAAAAGACGTTCACACCACTTCTCAAGCGAAAACCTCTAGTCCTCGCCTGCGGCCGTCCCTATGAGCCGAATTTTGGATTCTTTCATTGCGTATCGTGACCGCCGGCCGGGCGCGACGGCTGAGGCCAACAGCGCCACGCCTGGCATCTTTTGATCCACCCGAACCGCGGATCCAAAAGGTGATGCGAAGGTTGATCCGACAGTCGCTCCGGTGGGCTCCGGCCAAGAATCGCTGCCCGAACCCCCTCTTACCTGATCGGCTGAAGGGATGGCCTCCAGGAATGAACGGATCCAGCGGTGCACGTTATGGTCTTTCACGATCTGGCGCAGTAGCCGCATGCGGCTGCGCTTTTCATCGGCCGTCATGTGGGCGGCGTCGTACAAGGCCTGGGCTACTTCGGCGAAATCATTGGGGTTGACGATGATGGCCCCGCTGCGCAACTCCGATCCCGCGCCCGCGAACTCGCTGACGATCAAAACGCCCCGCTCGTCAATCTGCGCGGCGCAGAATTCTTTGGCGACCAGATTCATACCGTCCTTGAGCGGCGTGACCAGGCCGATGTCGGCCGCACGGTAGTAGGCCAGCAGTTCCTCCCGTCCCAGATTGCGGTGGATGTAGTGGACGGGCACCCATCCCGGCTCGGTATACTCGCCATTGATCTGGCTAACCAGCAGTTCCACTTCCCGACGCAGGTGCTTGTAGTTGGGAATTTCCTCGCGGCTGGGAACAACTACCTGCACCAGCGTGATGTGGCCACGCATCTCGGGAAAGCGGCGCAGCAGCAACCGGAACGATTTGAGCCGCTCCGGAATCCCCTTGGTGTAGTCCAGCCGGTCTACGCCCAGGACCAGTACATCATCGGCGACACGTTTTCTGATTTCGGCCGCATGGGCTGCGATCGCCGGACGCTGCGCGTCACGCTCAAAGGCGTCAAAATCAATGCCAATCGGAAACGTGCCGACTACCGATCGCCGTTCTCCGAGACCGACCAGCAGATGCGGGACGCCGCCCTCGACGGCAACCCCGGGGAGCAGGCGTTCGAGACAGCTCACGAAATTTGAGCGGTCGCGATCGCCCTGAAACCCGATCACGTCGAATTCCAGCAACGACTCCAGAATCGGCTTCTTCCAGGGAAGCTTCTCAAATACATCAGGAGATGGAAAAGGGATGTGCAGGAAGAATCCCATACGCGCGCGCGTTCCCATTTCCCGCACTGACGCCGCCGTCAACATGAGGTGGTAGTCGTGGACCCAGACAAGATCGTCTGCCTGTGCGGTTTCCGCGATCACTGCGGCAAACTTGCGATTCACGTTCTGATAGGTCGCCCAATATTCGGGATCAAAATTGCAGCGCGAAGGCATGTCGTGAAACAGCGGCCAGATGATTTCATTGGCGAAGCCGGAATAAAACTTTGCGACGTCTTCTTCGGTCAGTGCAACCGACCGGAGAGTGTACGAGCGGCGATGCGCCGCCCGGACCAGCAACGGTTCAATGGGCTCGTCCGGAGTCGCGCCTGCCCAGCCGATCCAGACTCCGGGCCGGTCGCGCCAACCTGCTTCGAGGGCCGTGGCCAGTCCTCCGGAACTCCGTTCCAATCGCGCGCCGCCCGCATGTTTCCGGATAAGAACGGGCAGCCGGTTGGATACGTTGATCACGCGTCCCTTGATTTCGTTCATCCCTAACCTCCTGAAGCGCGAAGCCACTCCTCCAGAAACTGGAGCAGCTCGTGAGGTGGTTGCAGCCAGATATCGGCTGCGGTTGGCCGTGACTGAGTGCGAACTAACGCCGTCAGCCCGTTGCCCTTAAGCGCGTGAAATGCATCTTCATCCGTCTGGTCGTCGCCCAGATAGGCGACAGCTGTCCCAGGCAACGATTCCCTTAAGATGGCGTTAACCGCGTCCCCTTTGCCTGGACCGGCCACCCGAATTTCGAGGCCGCCGTCAAATTCAAGCAAGCGCAATGGAGCCCGTTCCAGCAGAGGCCGCCAAAGCCGCGAAACCTCCCTAGCTATCCTCTCTGCTTTGGCCGGATCCAGACCCCGCCAGTGCACCGCGACTCCGCCCGGCTTGACCTCCATCTGGCTCTCGAGCCCGGCATCCCGCAGGATGGCCTCAGCTGCCAGCAAATAATCCTTGTGGGCCGGCACCGAACTGACTTCATAGCGGCCATCGGCTTTGAGCCGCTCCAGCCCGTGGCTTCCCCACACTTCCGGCTGGGGACAGATTCCGCTGAGCAATAGTATTTCCCGCACCGGACGCCCGCTGATCAACACCACGCGAGTGCCCTTCCTCATGATGCGAACAATTAATGGCGGGACTTCGGGATAAGGAAATGCCAGAGTGCGATCGACACAAAATGGCGCCAGCGTCCCATCGTAGTCGAGCAAGAGGACGCGGGCCGGAGCGGCACGCAACCGCTCCAGAAAAGGCGCGTAAGTGATCTGCCGCTCGAGTACTTTCATGCCGGCTCCTGAATGCAGCAAGCAACAACGACGAAAGCGATACCCGACGCGAGGTGGCGGAAGAACTACTGGCCAGAGAGCCGAAACGTGAATTACAAATCCCGCGATTGAGGGTTGGCGAGGTCCGCGAGAAGTGTAACCCCGACCCTTGTGCTTGCTGGCTAACCCGCGTTCAGAGCCTGACTGCGGCGCTTATAACGAGTCCCAAGTTTTCTTTGTGTACTGATTTCGATATTAACATGGAAGAGTCTCAGGTGTGCCGGGAAATAGGTGGAAATGCAAGCGTTTACAAGTGCTCTGGGCTGAAACTGCTGGCATGGTCGGGTCTATGTCGCGCTTTATGTCCAGCGAAACCAGCGCAGGGCAAGCACAAAGGAGATGCCTCCCCACGCCAGCAGCACCAGGATCCGTCCTGACTGGGCCCCCAGCGACGCGCCCTGCAAAATGGTGGCGCGCAAAGCGTCATTCAGTGCGGTCAGCGGAAGCAGTTTTATAGCGGGTTGCAACATCGCGGGAAAGCGCTCTGATGAGAAGAATACCCCGGAAAAAATCCACATCGGCATCATCACTAGGTTCATCAGTCCGCTGACGCTTTCAATCTTTTGTGCCCGGCTGGCGGTGAGTAGTCCCAGACCCGCGAACGATACGGCCCCAACCGTATTGAGCAGCACGATTGTGAACAGCGAACCCAGAACTTGCATGTGAAAAGCCAGCACACCCAGGCCAAGCAGCAGGACGATTTCAACCAGCATGAGAACCAGGCGGCTGGCGGTCAAAGCCAGCAAAAAATCACTGCGCCGCATGGGGGTGCCGACAAAACGCTTAAGCAATTTGCGCTGCCGCATATCCACCAGCGCGAACCCAATGCCCCACATGCCGGAGTTCATCAGGTTCATTCCCAGCAAGCCCGGAATCAGGAAGTCGATATAGCGCGATCCGGGTTCCGTGGAGGCGACCGCCGAGGTCGGCAGCGGATCCTTTCGTCCCGCTCCGCTTTGCAGAGCGTCGTCCACCTCTGCCCGCGACAGCACACTCTCCGGGCGGGCGGGATCATAGCGATACTGAAAGTTGTCCTGGCCGTCCGGCACGATCACCAAGTCGTATTTTCCCAGCCGGAATCCCTGCAATGCTTCCGCTTCTGTCACTACAGTTGCGCGAATCGAGGAACCCCGTGGAGAACGCTGCAGCAAGCTGACCGTCTGATCTGCGCCGGGACCGGCAACAATGGCAACCGGCGTAACCTCAGCCGGCTTGTTGCGGAAGGCAATTCCCAGGCCGAGAGCGAGAAGCAGCGGAAATCCGAAGACCCAGAAAATGACTTCCGGCTCGCTCTTGAGTTCCAGCAAGCGCGCCATCAACAAATGTCGGAAGCCAGTCCAGCGTCCATTGTGACGCGGCGCCAGGCCGGAGAAGGCGGGGGGACTCGGTTGGAGTCTGTTGCGCAACAATCATCAATGCGTCCCTCCATTCATCCTCAAATCCCAGCAATGCCCACGTAGGGGCGGGTGCCCCACCCGCCCAGTCGAGCGCCGCTCGACAGAATTTTTCGCCGCCGTCAACAGGCGCTCCGCTGGAGTTCGCAGTGCGACGATCATCATTCTGCCTCCAGGTTTTTCGCAGAATTGTCGAGCTGCGCTCGACCAGGGCGGGTGGGGGCACCCGCCCCACGTAGATAGTGGTGATTTTCACTCTTCCCTCAAATGGCGGCCTGTGAGGCGAACGAACACATCTTCCAGGCTCGCCTGGCGCGTGGTCAGGTGCAAAAGATGCTGTCCCTCTTTCTCGACCGCGACCAGCAGCGCCGGGATGGTCAGGTGGGGCTCGTGCACATTCAGACAGACGAAACCGTTGTCCTGCCGTACGGACTCGACTCCCGGAAGCGCCCGCCAGACGTCAGCTGAGTCGCCGTTAGAGTTGCCACTCACCTGGAATTCCACCATGTGGTGGCCGCCCAGGCGCTCGATCAAATCCGCCGGCGGGCCTTCGGCAATCACCTGTCCATGATCGACGATAGCCAGACGATCGCACAGCCGTTCGGCTTCGTCCATGTAGTGAGTCGTGAGCAGCACCGTGCCTCCAGCTTCCTGGAAGCCGCGAATCGTGTCCCAGAGCTGGCGGCGGCTTTGCGGATCAAGCCCGGTTGTGGGCTCGTCCAGAAAAAGAATCTTGGGATTGCCCACCAGCGCGGTTGCCACGGCCAGCCGTTGGCGTTGGCCGCCCGAGAGCTTTCCCACCCAGGCATCGGCTTTCTCAGTCAATTGCATTTGCTCGAGCACTTCGAGCGGGGCACGGGGTCGGCGATAGAAACCAGAAAACAGCCTGACCGTCTCGAGGACGGTCAATTTTTCCGAGAGCCGGGTTTCCTGCAGCGAGATGCCCATCACCTCACGCAACTCGCGCGCGTTGTCCTTCCAGGTATGTCCCAGAATCGTGACCTGCCCCGAGGTCGGCGCGAGCAGACCTTCCAGGATTTCGATGGTGGTGGTCTTCCCTGCTCCGTTGGGCCCGAGCAGGCCGAAGCACTCGCCTGCCTGGATTTCCAGATTCAGCCCGCGGACGGCTTCAACCTTGCCATCGTAGGTCTTGCGCAAGTCACGGCATTCAATCGCAGGTGTCACCCAAAGATTCTACCCGAGAGCCGCCAATGTAGGTGCGAGCGCCCTCGCTCGCGCGGCGGCGCGACCGACGTCGTTTGTTCTAGAATAAACGCCTGCCATGCGACCCCGACGGCAAGGCTTTACCTGACGCCGTTCCTCCTAAAACGCCCGTGTGTCGTTTCTCATCAATTTTTTAGCAGGTAGATTGGCGGGGCGCCGATGCTACTTGAACCGCACCAATAATCGAAAGGATCCCACATGCTGCGGACGCTTTGGCTGTCGCTATTGCTGACTACGGTTTCACTGGCCTCGGCGCAGAACACGCGCCACTTCACATTCCACTACGGTTTCACAGTCAAAAATGTGCCCGCCGGAGACCGGGTTCGAGTCTGGTTTCCAGCCGCGCACTCAGACGAGTTTCAGGAAGTGAAAGTAATTTCGGCGAACGGCGACTTGAAATTGAAAAAAACTCGCGAGTCGAGATTCGGCAACGAGATCTATTACGCCGAGAGCTCGAAAGCGCAGGCTGCCGAGCTGCACTTCGAAGTCGTTTACGACGTCATACGCCATGAGCGTCTGACTCTTGGTATTGCGAGACCGCGTCTGGCCGAAGTGGAGCTCAAGGATCGTGATCGCAAGGAGTATCTGAAACCCGACAAGCTGGTGCCGATCACCGGACTGCCCGCGGAACTCGCGGCTAGAGTGACCGCGGGTGAAACTACCCCGTTAGAAAAAGCTCGCTCAATCTACGACTACGTTTTTACTACCATGCGTTACGACAAGACCGGCACGGGCTGGGGGCATGGCGATGTCCTCTACGCCTGCGACGCCAAAAAGGGTAACTGCACAGATTTTCATTCCCTGTTCATCGCCATGGCTCGTTCCCAGGGCATTCCCGCGCGCTTCGAAATTGGATTTCCCCTGCCGCCGGACAAACACTCGGCGGAGGTTGCCGGTTATCACTGTTGGTCTGATTTCTTCGAACCGCAACACGGCTGGGTTCCAGTGGACATCTCGGAGGCGTGGAAGCACCAGGAAAAACGCGACTATTTCTTCGGGGCCCACGACGTCAACCGGGTGCAGTTCAGCATGGGTCGCGATCTGCGCCTGAGCCCGGCCCAGGAAGGCCCTCCGCTCAACTATTTCGTGTATCCCTACGTAGAAGTTTCCGGCAAGGAGCATCCGGATGTGTCGCTGGCATTCTCGTTCGCAGACGTAGATGCCGGTAATGCTGCTGCAAAGTAGAAATGTCCGTGTAGGGGAGTCAGCAATGCCCGTGTAGGGACGGGTCTCCGACCCGTCCAGGACGAGCGCAGCTCGTCTAGGTTTTTGGGAAGCCGGCAATATCCACGTGGGGACAGCCGCCCTCGGCTGTCCGGGCCGAGCTCCGCTCCGGCCGGACGGGTCGAAGACCCGTCCTCCCGCAGACATCTCAGTTCCCATCATCTCAATCCCTGTCGGCAGTTCTCTTCTGTGGAAAGACCGTATGCTTCGGCGCCGGCATGGGCGTATCTCCCTTGCGGTCACGCCAGAGAACCAGGTTGAGCAGCGCGGTATTGATCGCATCCGGCCGCGAGAAATTCATCTCGGCCGACTCGGCCGCACCCTGACCCTTGACCGGGTTGGTCTGATAAATCAGTCCATTGTCCCGATTGCTCCAGTCCGCCGTGAACGGCGGCTGATCGCCCGGCCCGGAAAACAGCGGCGCCATCACCGGCGCATAGGCATCGTTCTGGTTCATTGGAGGCAGGCCTAGCAGCGTCTCCATGGTGTGCATCATGTTGACCGTGGTGTAGAAGCGGCTGTCCACAAAAGGTTGCGGCGGCGAGCCTGGCGAATATTTGCTGATTTCGAGGGCGATCGAGCGGTGCGCATCGACGTGGTCGGCGCCATCCTGGGCATCATCTTCGATCACGAAAATGGCCGTGTCATCCCAGTAAGGACTATGCGAAACCGCGTCGACCACGCGCCCGACTGCGAGATCATTGTCCGCGACCGATGCCGCGGGGCGCGGCTTGCCGGGCACGGTGCCGTTAGTGTGATCGTCTGGCAGATAGAGAAGCACGAATGCAGGAAGCTCGGTGCCCTTGCCTTCCTTGCGAGCCCGAACGAAATCGTCAAACTCATTGAGGAAAATATCGGCGCGCAGTTGGTCGGGATAGGAAGTATTGAAGTCAGGAAAGAGCGGATGGTAGTGATCACGTAAAGCCGCCTTGGTCGGCTTCATGCGCTTCAACAACGGAACGGCCCACGGCCACGGGCTCGCGGAACCGTGGGGTTGTCCGACATCCGGTGGCAGCGGCTCGCCTTTACGGACAACCGCGCGCTCGCACTCCGCGCTGTACGGAGAAGACGTACCTGCTTTCGGTGAGCCCAGGGACTGCTTGGCTGCCTTGCACCACACGCCGGCGATGTACTCGCCGTAATCGCGATAAGTCAAACCGTGGCCGGCGAGATTGTCCCAAAGATAGCCGGTGCCGGGGTCGTCGATATCAGATTCGCCCTGCTCCAGGGGGAACTCATCGGCGACCGTGCCCTGGTAGTCGTAAATGTGTTCTTTGCCGCGATAAGTTATTTGCCAGGTTTTCTCGTTATAGTCGGTGGTGATAGCGGCGTTCGACCAATCATGGCCATCGCCGGAAACTTCGCCGCTGTCATAAAAATTATCCAGCACCCCGAACTGCAGGGCCAGTTTGTGTTGGTTAGGTGTGACATCCTGGCCGTAAAGAGTGAGCGAGGGATCGCCATTACCAACTTTCCTGTCGCCAACCTTCAGGTCGCCGAAGACCTGGTCGTAAGTGCGATTCTCCTTCAGGATGTAAATCACGTGGCGAATCGGGTTTGAGCCACTCTTGAAGTTGATCTTGCCGGGATCGGAATTGAAGAGGTTGCTTTCTTTGACCCGCAGCGTCAATTCCGGCAAGCGTTTCTCCGCGTTGCGAAAATTCAAACGGGAGAGCGATCCGTACATCAACGTGGCGATGTAGGGATGCTCGCGATGCCGGCGCTCGCTCTTAAGCTGGCTGACGCCGCTGTTCGGACCACTGCTTTCTCCCTTGGCGGTGGCGATCAGCAAGTCGTCTCCCTGCGCGGCAAGGGCGCTGGGATACCAGTCGGTAGGAATGAAGCCCAGAGCCTCTTGCGGCAGGGGGAAAGTGATCCCAGGCCTTATCAGTGTCGTGGTGTCAAATACTGCAACCGCATTCAACGAGGCATCCGCCACGAACAGCCGAGTTCCGTCGGACGACTGCGCCAGGGCGCTGGGATAAGTCCCGGCGTGCTCCTGTCCTGGAAGGTTGGTGGAGGAAAGATGGATCACTTGTTCTGACACCGTGTCAATCGTTGCAACCGCATCTGCATTCGACAAAGCCACGTAGAGCCACTTCTCGTCCGGGCTGAGCAGAAGGTCGGTGGGGTGAGACCCGGGCGCAATCGGATCTTTCGGCTCCAGCAGCGAGATCCAGCGCGTGACCGTTCCCTTCTCCAGATCGAGTTCGGCCACACGAGAGGAGTTCCACAGACTGCACCAGGCGCGGCGGCCGTCGCGGGTAGCGACCACGGTATAGGGAAACGACGACGGAATCATTTCGCGCGTGCTCAAGTCAAACTGCTGCAGTACGTGCCCGTCACCGGAGTCGAGCAGCACGACGTTGTCGGAAAGATTGTTCGCGACCAACAACCTGTCGCCACCCTTGCCGGAAATGACCACCAGACCGGCCGGATACGGAATCGCGGTTCCCGCCACTGTCTTGCGCACTCCGAAGGCGACCTTCTTGCCGGCAGCAATTTTCTGCGGCGCAATTTTCAGAAAGCCTTCCGGGGTCACCTTGCCATTTTCAAATTTGTAGATCGCGATACCATTGCCGGTATTTCCGGGTTTCGTGCCTATGGGATCGGTGATTGACCCCATCGAGGCGTAGAGATGTTTGCCGTCGGAGCCGAAGGCCAGACCGAGGAAGTAGGTTTGGTGAGCGGTGTCCGAGAGGCGGGCATCGGGGAAATCGTTCAACTGGTTGGTGGCGAGATCCAGAATCGTGATCGACTGATGCGCCTGCGTCTGCTGCGTGCCGTAGCCATCGTTCAGCAGCGCCGCATAGCGGCCGTCCGGGCTCAGTGCAATCTTCGCGGGAAAGCTGTTCACCGCACCAATCCGGCCTGGCGAAGGTGTGCTCAGGACCTTGCTGGTGGGAAGCGGAATCTGCCGCCGTTTGGCTGAATCCTGGGCGGAGAGTGAAGACAGAAAAATGGCAAACAGAAAGAATGTACCGGGCAGACGCCTCAAGATTCCTCCGGGGAAGTCTGAAGAACTTGTAGCATCGCCGCGGGCAAAAGAAAAGATGAGGCCGGCTAGTTCCGCAGGAAAAGTTTGGCGTACTGGAGGGGTGCGCGCAATGCGCAAACCCTGCCAATCGGTGGCTCCGAAGACCAAAAATAAATACTTTAATGGGTATCGGTAACTTCCTGATGCTCAGGATGTTCCGACGTAACATTGTGCCGGACATCCGCCCCGCGCACCCAGAAGATGACATCTTCCGCGATATTCGTGGCGTGGTCGGCTACGCGTTCCAGATTGCGGGCCACCAGCAACGCGTCCAGCGCCTGGCGCGTGGTCTCCGGATGTTCGTTCATGGACTTGACCAGCACAATGAAGGCTTCGTCCTTCATGCGATCAACCACGTTGTCCATCTCGAGAACAGCCTGGGCCAGTTCAGCCTTGCCTTCGATGAAGGATTCCAAAGCGCGCCGGACCATAGCGGAAACGGCCGCTGCCATGCGAGGGATGTCCACGGGGAGATCGGCCTTGGGCAGATCCACCATATCCATCACACGCTCGGCGATGTTGACTGCCTGGTCGCCGACTCGCTCCAGGTCGGCGTTGATCTTGGTGACCGCGAGAATGAAGCGCAGGTCAACGGCCATAGGTTGCTGCATGGCGAGAAGGTCGAAGGCCAGTTCGTCAATTTCGCGCTCGGCGATGTTGATTTGGGTTTCGCCTTCGAGCACCATGCGACAGCGCGTAAGGTCGCGCTCGATATATGCCTGGCAGGCACGGTCCACGGCCTGCTCGGCCAGTCCGCCCATACGGAGCAGACGTGCCCGGAGATCGTCCAGTCCCTGCAGAAAACGGGTGCGCGCCATTATCCAAACCTGCCTGTGATGTAGTCTTCCGTCCGCTTATCTGACGGGGTCGTGAAAATCTTTTCGGTCTTATCAAACTCTATCAGTTTGCCGAGGAGAAAAAACCCGGTAAATTCCGCCACGCGCGACGCCTGCTGCATGTTGTGGGTCACGATGACGATGGTAAATCGTTCCTTCAACTGGAAGATGAGCTCTTCGATCTTACCGGTAGAAATCGGGTCGAGGGCCGAGCAGGGCTCGTCCATGAGCAGCACTTGGGGTTCGACAGCGATGGCGCGGGCGATGCAGAGACGCTGCTGCTGGCCTCCGGAGAGGCTGGCGCCCGACTTCTTTTTCATCGTGTCCTTGACCTCGTCCCAGAGTGCGGAGAGGGCCAACGAACGCTCGACGATTTCGTCCAGACGCTTGTGATCGTGAAAGCCGTTCAGGGTTAACCCGGCGGCCACGTTGTCATAAATAGACATCGTCGGAAACGGATTGGCCTTCTGGAAGACCATGCCGATGCGGCGGCGAATCTGCACCGCCGAGGTCCCGTTGTAGACATCCATTTCGCCGATGCGCACCCGACCCGCCGCCCGGGCTTCTGGAATGGTCTCGTGCATGCGGTTCAGACAGCGCACGAAGGTGGACTTACCACATCCCGAGGGACCAATCACCGCCGTGGCGTGGTTCGCCGCCACGGTCATGTTGATGTCGTACAGGGCCTGGGTCTTGCCGAACCAGGCGTTTAGCTTGTCGACTTGGATTCCGACGCCCATAGTTTCAGTTCGCTCCCTTGAGCATACCGCGGCTGGCCACAAGTCGCACAGCGCCGACCGAAGCGACAATCAGAATAATCAGGATCAGGGCCCCCGCCCACGCCTGCTTATGCCACTCATCGAAGGGCGAAATTGCGTAAGTGAAAATCTGCAGGGACAAGGCCGCCGTGGGCTGGTTCATCTTCCAGTTCCAGTACTGGTTGCCGAACGCCGTGAACAGCAGAGGCGCCGTCTCTCCCGCCACCCGGGCAAACGCCAGCATCACGCCCGTGATGACGCCCGACGTCGCGGTGCGAAGCGTGATCGAAAGCGTGGTGCGCCAGCGTGAAACGCCCAGGCCGTAAGCTGCTTCGCGCACGATTTGCGGCACCAGCAGCAGCATCTCTTCGGTCGTCCGAGTAATCGTAGGCACCATCATGATGGCGAGGGCAACCCCACCCGCCAAAGCCGAAAAGTGTCCCTGGCTGAGCACCACTAAGCCGTACGCCACAATGCCCACGATGATCGAGGGGACGCCGTTCAGCACATCTGCGGTGAACCGGATCAGGTTTCCGAAGCGAGTGCCGCGACCGTATTCGGAGAGATAAATTCCCGCGCCGATTCCGAGCGGAACGCCGAAGACGCTGGCAATCAACAGAATGTAGACGGATCCGGCGATGGCATTGGCCATGCCTCCGCCGACTTCACCCGGGGGTTTGGGTATCTGGGTCAGGAACGCCAGGTTGATCGAACCAATCCCTTTGTAGATCAGATAGCCAAATACCGCAGCCAGGGGAAGCAGTACCAGGAGCACTGCCCCGACAGCCGCCAGCGTGACCAGGGCGTTGAGGCTGCGCCGCACGATGCTGATGGGGGCATCAGCAAAATCAGCGGGGAGCATCATTTTTGCTGCTGTATTAGGCATTGCCCCTCGCAGGCGTACCGCGCGTTACCGTCCATACCAGGAACTGTGCCACGATGTTGACGATGATCGTCACAATAAAGAGCGCCAAGCCCACTTCGACCAGCGCGCTGAGGTAAAGGTCTCCGGTAGCTTCGCTGAACTCGTTGGCGATCACGCTGGCCATGGTGTAGCCGGGAGCGAACAGGGACTTTGCAATCTCCGGGCGGTTTCCAATCACCATAGTGACCGCCATGGTTTCACCCAGCGCCCGGCCCAGGCCAAGAATCACGCCGCCCATGATGCCGGCGCGCGCGTTGCGCAATACCCCCGTGCGGATCATTTCCCACCGCGTGGCTCCCAGCGCCAGCACCGCTTCCCGCTGCTGCTGCGGAACCGCGGTCATGACCTCGCGCGTAATGGAGGAGATGATGGGCACCACCATGATCGCGAGAATAATTCCCGCCGCCAGCATGCCGATGCCGTAAGGCGGCCCCTCAAACAGAGTGGTCCAGCCGAAGTACTTTGCCAGCCAGGGCTGCAGATATTGGCGGAGCAAGGGCACCAGGACGAAAATCGCCCACAATCCGTAAATCACGCTAGGGATCGCAGCCAGTAACTCGGTGGTAAAGGCGAGAGCCCCCCGCAGCCAACGCGGCGACATCTCGGTGATGTAGACTGCGACTCCGATGGCCAGCGGGACTGCAATGAGCAACGCCAGAATTGAAGAAACGATCGTGCCGTATACAAAAGGCAGGGCCCCATATTGGTCGTTGACCGGGTCCCACTCGCTGCGGAAAAAGAATTTCAGGCCGAAGGCGTGCCAGGAGAGGCTCGACTTCGTAATCAACTCGTACACAATCAGAAAGACAATTGCGAGGACCGAAAGGCCGCAGGCGACCATGGCGTAGAAAAACGCGGCGTCAGCGCGGCGGCTGTCCCCGGCCGTAATCAGCGACTGCACACGGTCTCCCGTCTCCGTCGTAACTGCTTGTCCCGAAACAGGTTGTGGTCCGGTCAGTCGAGGCGCCCCTAGAGCTCGATTAGCCATTCCGGGCAAGGTAGCATGATCGTGTTACAGCAGTGTTAAAATAACGGTTTAGTCTTGCCTCAGGGAAGCTTCTGTCAGGGATCCGGAAATCTGGTTCCAGCGAATCTGAATGAATTCCCAGCCGTCGCAGTTAACCGCGTTTTGGGAGCCATGGTTCTTCACCGTATGCCGCTACATCCCGAATATACTCGCGCTACTTTCCGCAAACTAGCCCGGCAGATGCCGAAGCTCGCCGGAAAACTCGCTCCCGAGAACGTCCATAAATTCCGTACCTCCAGCCGCAGAGTGGAAGTGTTGGTTGCGGATTTGGCCGTGAATCGCACGGGCAATGACAAGAAGCTGCTGAAGCTCCTGGGCCGACTGCGCAAGAAGGCAGGACGCGTGCGAGACGTAGATGTCCAGAGCTTGGCTTTGCGCAGTCTGAAGATTCCGCAGGAGCCGGGGCGCAAATCGCAGCTCATGCGCACTCTGGCTGAGGAACGTGCCCGGCGGGAAAAGAAGCTGGCAAAGTCGTTGGACAAGAAAACGGTGGCCGAAGTGCGCAAGCGCCTGAAGCGCACCACCGCCACCCTCGAGATTCCGAAGAACGCTGACCCGTTAAGCCGAGCCCGGCAAAAGCTGAATGAACTGGAAGTCGATCAGGGTGCGATCACGGAAAAAACCCTGCACCAGTTCAGGATCGTCGGCAAGCGGGCGCGTTACGTCGCGGAACTGGCGGGCAAGGATGCTGAAGCCACCCGGTTGATCGCATTGCTCAACCATATGCAGGACGTGATTGGCGACTGGCATGACTGGGTACAGCTGGCGAACAGGGCAGAAAAACTATTCGGCGGGGTCCAGGATTCAGCGCTGGTGTCCGCACTGCGCAACATCACCCGGGCAAAGTTCCGCCAAGCGGTAAACACTCTCACCGAAACCCGCACCGCGCTAGCCGGCAAGAAACCAGTTTCGGTAATGGCGCCCAGCCGCGAGCCCTCGCGCCAAGGTTCCACGGTGTCTGCAGTTGCCTGAGCCAAGTTTGTCATCCTGAGAGTTTGTAACTTTTTTGAATTTATGATCAGTTTGTCGTCGTAACTATTTTGTTTGCAACCTCGATTTTTGACGACATCAAAAAAGTCACAGACTCTGAGCGGAGGCGCTGCTTCGCTACGCGAAGGAGCCACGCAGTCGAAGGACCCCTATGAGCGGACCCCTATAAGCTTTACGGCAGTCGGAAGCCAGGGGTTGAAAGCGAACCGCCAGGACCGTGCCCTTCGACTCCGCCAGCCCATTCGCGCGCGAATGGGCTGTCTGCGCTCAGGATGACTCTGAGCAGCCTGGGGGAACAGCCCCTCCGAAGTTGGCAAATCCAATTGCCAGCCAGCCTCATCTAAAGTAATTGGAGAAAACACAAAACTTTGAGGTCTCGAATCGCCGTCTTCGTCGCAATCATCCAAACCGTGTTATTTCTGGCGCACTGGTTCTTGTATAGAACCTGGACTTTTTTCTGGGCAGCGCCTGATCCTTCCCGAATTTCCGGCCTGGAAATAACCCTGGCCCTGCTGTCGGTCAGCTTTGTGCTGGCATCGCTTCTGGCTTGGCGCTCTTCGCACATGTTAGTGCGCGTCCTGTACACCATTTCCGCTGTCTGGCTTGGGACTTTAAGCTTCTGCTTCCTCGCGGCGTGCTTGTGCTGGGCAATTTACGGCGGAGCCCGCCTTTTCGGGTTCCATCCCAACACACGAGAGCTGGTGGCGGTGCTCTTCGGCATGGCCCTGCTGGCCAGCTTGTATGGCATCGTCAACGCCGCCTGGACCCGCGTCAGGCGGGTCAGCGTCAAGCTGCCGAACCTGCCCGAATCGTGGCGCGGACGCGTAGCCGCCCTGGTGACCGATACCCATCTCGGTCACGTGCGTGGCTCTCGATTCCTGCGACGCATCGTCACCACGCTCACAGGTTTGCGCCCAGACATCGTTTTCATTGCGGGCGACATGTATGACGGAACGGTCGCGCGGGTTCGTGAGCTTGCCCAGCCGTGGGCGGAGCTCGCCGCTCCGCTGGGGGCATTTTTTGTTCTGGGAAATCACGAAGAGTTTACCGATTCCTCAAAGTACCTCAACGCGGTCGAGCACTCGGGGGTACGCGTCCTCAACAATGAAAAAGTAACGGTAGATGGCCTGCAGATTGTCGGCGTCCACTACCGGGATTCGACCAATGACGACCACTTCCGCTCCGTGTTGCGGCAGGCCGACGTGGATCGCGACCGTGCCAGCATCCTGCTTACGCACGCTCCCGACCGGCTGCAGATCGCCGAAGAAGAAGGCTTCTCGCTGCAGCTCTCCGGCCACACTCACGGCGGACAGTTCTTCCCTTTTACCTGGATTACCTCCCGGGTCTATGGAAAGTTCGTCTATGGACTGCAACGTTTGGGCAATCTCCTCGTCTATGTTTCTTACGGAGCCGGTACCTGGGGCCCGCCCCTGCGCCTGGGCACGACTCCTGAAATTGTGCTGATCCAGTTCGACTAAGTTCCGTCTTTCTTGGCGCCCTTTGCGAGCTTTGCGGGTTGACGGCCTTACCACAAAGGACGCTGAGGGAACTCGCAAAGTGCGCAAAGAACGTCCCGTTGAACGGTACAATGTCCCAGCTTATGCGCATGCTGCTGGACATCTTCGCGCAGATCTTCCGCACGCTTTGGGCGCATAAACTGCGCTCCTGCCTGACCATGTTCGGTATCGCTTGGGGCGTGGGATCTCTGCTCCTGCTGGTTGGCCTGGGCGAAGGCTTCCGATCGGGCAACAAGCGCCAACTGGCCGAGTTCGGCAAAGACATCATGTTCATCTTTCCCGGGCGCGCGCCCGCCATGGCGGGCAGCATGAACTCAGCCCGCTCCTATCTCCTCACCTATCGGGACTATCTGGATATCAGTAAAGGAGTCCACATCCGCAGAGCCTCCCCCATCATCTCGCGCGATGATGTTCGGGCGGTCAGCGAATACGCTAATGCAAATGGAGAGATCCTGGGCACAGAGCCCCAGTTGAATGAGATCAGCTATCTTCCCATCAAGCTGGGACGCTGGTTGAACCCCCTGGACGAATCGCAAAAGCGCAACGTGATCGTCCTCGGAGACCAGTTGAACAAGAATCTCTTTCCTGGACGCCCGGCTGTGGGTGCGATCGTCCTGCTGAACGGAATCAGATTCGAAGTGGTCGGCGTCCTCGGACACATCGGCCACGGCAACGATACCTGGCTGAATGTTCGCAGCTACATCCCCTTCCAGGTGATGGCCACGTACTTCCCAATCAAGGGAGAGAATCACGAGAATTCGATTTCTTACGTGAACTATCAGCCGCGTGTGACCGATGAGCACCTGCTGGCCGAGGAAGACGTCCACAAGATCGTGGCCCGTAATCATGCTTTTGACTGGAGAGACCAGAACGCCTTTGACGGCTGGGACACGATCCAGGAGTCCAAGATGATAGGGACGATCTTCGACGCCATGAACATGTTTCTGGGGACGGTGGGCATGGTGACCCTTGCCCTGGGCGCGATCGGCGTGATCAACATCATGCTGGTTACGGTGAGCGAGCGCACTCGCGAGATCGGACTTCGCAAGGCCCTGGGCGCCACCAAGCACAGCATCCTGCTCCAGTTCTTCCTGGAAGGACTGATCCTGACCCTGGGCAGTGGACTGATCGGGATGGCTCTGGCCGCCATCCTGATGGCTATGCTGGGCAACATCGAGGGCGTGGGCGGATTCGATCCTCCGAAGCTGGTGCCCATGTCAGCCATGCTGGCGATCGGCAGCCTGGCCCTGGCGGGTGTCATTGCCGGTCTTTATCCCGCACGCAAGGCGGCCATGCTGCAACCGGTGGAAGCGCTCCGGCAGGAGTAAGAATAGATTTTGTAATTTGGTAATCGGGTAATTTTGTAATTGAAAACGACGGATTCTGGGTTGAGAAATTACCCAATTACCCGATTACAAAATTACTCAATGATCTTATGTTCCGTGATCTGCTTCAGGAAGCCTACGAGGCCATGCGGCACAATCGCCGCCGCACTGCGCTCACCATGCTCGGCATGGCCTGGGGCATCGCGACCGTTGTTATGCTGCTGGCCTGGGGTAACGGCTTTGGCCAGGCCTGTGCCAACATTTTCGCCAACTTCGGCACCAAACTGGTGATCGTCGTACCGGGTCGCACCTCCACCGAGGCGGGTGGCCAGAAGGCGGGAAGGGCCATACGATTCACCCTGGAAGATGTGGACATGCTGAACACGAATCTTCCCCAGATTTCTCAGATCACGCCCGAGGCCAGCAAGCAGGTGAGCACGCAGTACGAGACCAGGACTTTCACCTTCACCGCAACCGGCAACTATCCGAATGTGCTGTCCGTCCGCTCGCTCACCGTGGGGCAGGGACGTTTCTACAATGCCGAAGACGAGATGCAGCGCTCCCGGGTAGTGGTCATCGGGTCCGAGGCCAAGGAAAAACTCTTTTCTGGACGTAATGCTCTGGAAGAACACATTCGCATTGACGGTCTCAGTTTCGAAGTCATCGGTGTCGCCAGCCCAAAGATGCAGGAAGGAAACAGCGACATCAACCGGACCCTGTATGTCCCGTTCACCACCATGGGTGATCTGAAAGACACGCGGTACCTCGACTCCATCTGGTTCAACTACGCGACTCCTGAGTACGAAAAGCTGGAACAGACCGTGCGCACTCTGATGGCGGTGGAGAAGAAATTTAACCAGAGCGACACCCAGGCCGTGCTGGTGTTTAATTTAATGACTCAGGTGCACCAGTTCGAAATCATTACGATCGGCTTGAAAATCCTGCTGGGCTTCATCGGTACGCTCACGCTGGGCATCGGCGGCGTTGGCTTGATGAACATCATGCTGGTTTCGGTGACCCAGCGTACCCGCGAGATCGGGGTGCAGAAGGCGCTGGGCGCCCGCCGGCGATACATTCTGATGCAATTCCTCGCCGAAGCCCTGACCATCACCTTCATCGGCGGAGTGCTTGGGATCGTCCTGGCCTACGCAGTCGCGCTTTCCGTGGGCCGCTTGACGCTGTACAGTGCCTTCGCCAAAAATGGCGAGGCTGGCGACATCCGCCTTATCATTGCCCCGGGAACGTTGATCGCGGCCACCCTAATCCTCGCCGCCGTGGGGCTGATAAGCGGGATGGTGCCCGCCTTCCGCGCCTCTCGCCTGGACCCGATTGAAGCGCTGCGCTACGAGTAGCGGTGTCGCGCTGCTGCCGAACCGGTGCTTTCGGCAAATGGGAGGAGGGTGGAGCAGCGCTTCAACGCTGCAATAAGGCGGAATTCTCTGAGGCGGCTTCAGCCACTGAGGTACTTGTTTCAATTGCAAGACCCGCCGCAAAAAGCTGGAGGAGCCATGAAATTTGCCAAGATTGTCTTTTGGATTGCAGGTATCTGGGGAGTACTGATCCTCACTCCTCTCTACTTCATTTTCGACCTGATCGGCCAGAAGGATCCCCCGCCCATCACCCACCCGGCATTCTTTTATGGATTTGTCGGAGCAGCCCTCGCTTGGCAGTTCGCATTTTTCATCATCGCCACCGACCCGGCACGCTATCGCGCGCTGATGATTGCTTCCGTATACGAAAAATTCAGCTACGGCATCGCCGTCGTAATTCTTGTCGCGCAAGGTCGAATGCGCTCGTCTGACCTGTTGTTCGGCTGCGTCGACTTGCTGCTCGGCACTCTGTTCATGATTGCCTATCTAAAAACGCCTAAGCGCGAACCACCACAAACCATGTAGGGCAGATGTCCTCATCTGCCCAGTCGAGCGCAGCTCGACCGTCTTCTGGCCGCCCCAAATGCCAGCGGAGCTTTAGATCCCCAGAGATTTGTCATTCCGAAGCGCGGCCTTGTCGCGCGAGGAATCTGCTGTTTCGCCGCCGGCAGCCCAGCAGATTCCTCGCCGATAGAGCCGGCGTCGGAATGACAATCGGAATGACAAGGGTGGGTTGCCTTGCGCAACCACCGCTAGCCAATTCTCTCTCGCGTGCCTGTGACCGGGGAGCACCCGCTATAATCGTACGGCTCATTACACGGCTGGCTTAGAGGAACATGCAACCAATCGACAATCGCGAACCGCGGCGCAACTGGTTAAACAGCGTCCTGACCGACGTGCACTTCTGGGTCCCAGTTGCGGTTCTGATCGGTGGCCTGCTTCTCTTGGAATCCATTCACTAAGGTGCACAGACCATGCCATCTGCCGTGACGCCCGCGAATGGAGCTGCTGCGCTTGTGCAGTCGCGTCCGCGGAAGCTCCAAGTTCTGGGCATCCTTTCCGGGTTCACCGCGGGTGCCTGGCTCGGCGCCGCCGAGGCTCCGACAAAACTTGTCTCTGTCGGCGTCTCCCCGATCGTGATCTCCCTGATCATGGTAACTGGAGTTTTTCTGGCGCGCTGGAGCGTACCGGCTTTGATCTTGGGCACATCATCCGTCCGCGCCGACCTTCGCCGCGCACCTCACCTCATCATCTGGGCCCTGCTCGCTGGATGCCTCTGGGCCGTAGCCAACACCATGACAATCTTCGCCATCCGCGATATCGGCTTGAGCATTGCCTTCCCTCTCTGGAATTCAAACAGCCTCCTCGGCATACTTTGGGGTTTCATTTTCTTCAATGAATTGCGGCAGGCGGGCTGGCGCCGCTGGACTGGCGTGCTGGGCGGCGCACTGGTCATGTGTGTGGGTGCAGCCTTGCTGGCCAAGGCCTCGGCTGCGCAGGCGCCCGCGGCGCATTCCATGCGCGGTGTCTGGGCGGCGCTGGGTGCCGGAATCCTGTGGGGAACAATGTATATCCCGTATCGCAAGGCTTACTTGTCCGGGATGAATCCCGCTCTCCTTTGTCACGTTCTTCACCTTCGGAGAGCTGGGAATGATGTCCGCTCTCGCTATCGGATATCTCGGCTTGGCCCCGCTCTTGCATGAACTACGGAGCGCCCGGGAAGTATTGTTCTGGCTCATGCTGGGCGGCTTCATCTGGGTGATCGGCGATGTCTTTCAGCAGTACGCCGCCAAGTACGTCGGCATCAGCCGCGGCATTCCGCTATCCAATTCCAACCAGCTCTGGGGATTGCTGTGGGGTATCTTTGTTTTCGGCGAGTTGCACGGCAGCGGCGCTTCCACCTACATGCAAGTCGTAGGCGGCTCCCTACTGATGATGTTGGGAGTGGGAGCCATCGCTTTTTCGTCTGCAGCCGGTAAGGAGCAGGCGCAGTGGCAGGAAGCCTCTCAACGCGAATCCCGGCGCTACAACATCGCGGAGGACTACGTCGAAGCGCGTATGCAGGGAATGCAGATGGCAGGAGAAGTCAGACCGCCGCGGACGCTGTGGGACTGGATTCTGGTCGCGGCCGCCACCGGCATCTTCATCTTTTTTGCCACGCTGGCGCGCGCCCCACGCCTGTCTTTCCATTGGGGGCCAGCGGCGCTCTTGATCGCCGCCACCGTGGCTCTGCTCCTGGCCTGCGGTACTACACTCTGGCGGACCACTCGCTTCAACTGAACCATCGTGAAACCATACCCCAAAGTTGACCTGGTCGGAGTCGGACTGAATGCCACCGACACCCTGATTCGTCTTCCGCACTATCCCGCTCTGGGATCCAAAGTCGAGTTTCGCTCCGCCGATATCCTGCCCGGCGGACAGGTCGCTACCGCCGTCGCTGCCTGTCAGCAATGGGGCTTGCGGACTCGTTATGTCGGCAAGATTGGCGACGACAGCGCCGCTGCCATTCATCGCGCCGAGTTCGACCGCCTCGGCGTCGAAACCCATCTCGTCACGGCCCCAGGATGCGCCAGCCAGCAGGCAGTCATCCTGGTCGACGACGCCGGAGAGCGTACCGTTCTCTGGAAGCGTGATAACGGATTGACCCTGCAGCCCGAAGAGCTCCAGCGCGAATGGATTGTCAATGCCCGAGCTCTTCACGTTGATGGCCACGATACCGCCGCCGCAGCCCTGGCGGCAGGTTGGGCCCGCGATGCCGGCGTCCCCGTGATCGCCGACTTAGACGACATCTATCCAGATGTAGAAACACTGTTGGAGAAGATCGACTACCTCATCACCAGCCGCGACATTCCGGGGCGCCTGACGGACGAGCAGGACTTGCGCCAGTCCCTGCCCGCGGTACGCACCGGATACTGCTGCCGGCTCACCGCCGCAACTCTGGGCCATGAGGGTGTCCTGGCCTGGGACGGCTCACGCTTCCACTACGCTCCTGCATTCCAGGTGAAAACGTTGGACACCACCGGCGCCGGCGACATCTTCCACGCCGGATTTATCTATGGGCTTCTGCAGGACTGGCCGCTGCCCCGTCAACTGGACTTCGCCTGCGCCGCCGCAGCGCTAAACTGTACGGCAGCCGGCGCGCGTGGAGGGATTCAGTCGGTGGAGAATATCAAAGCAATGATGGCTACCGGTTCTCGAGTCGCCTCGGCATTCGATACCTCGATCTGAGTCGCACGTGACAAGCGGATTGCCCGCCAGATGCGCCAATGTCGGTGCAGGGACTAAAATACGAACAGAGGTAGGTGACATGGAAACACAAGACCAGAAACCGGGCTCCGATTCGCAAAAGGCAGTAGAACATGTCGCCGGAGCTCACCGCCTGCTGAAGGTCCTCCAGGACAAACTCGGTGAGCATCCTGAAATAGGGCAGGCAGTCAACAAGCTGGAGATGGCACTGGCCATCCTCGAAATCAAGACCGGGGGCATGCTGTGACCTTGACCAACCTGTCATCCTGAGCGGAGTGGCTGCTTCGCTTCGCGAAGCAGCCGCGCAGTCGAAGGAGCCCTACTATCTCAACGAACGCCGGCATTCTGGTTTCAACTCACTGATCAGCCTGTATCCAGGGCAGGTGTCCTTCGACTCCGCCAGCGCGTTCGCAAGCGAAAGCTCTGGCTGCGCTCAAGATGGCACGGGAGTTAGCGTAACGCCGCAAACAATGCTTCCTTCCAACGCCGGTTATCAATCGTCCAGCAAATTTTCGCCTTACTTCCCTTCCGCAGCACATCAGCCCAGACCGCTTGATTGCGCTCATCCGCCGCCACATTGAGACGATCCACAACCGTCATCCCGCGTGTCAATGCGCTACGGGTCTCTACATCCACATAGTGCTCGCTCCACTGATCTCCAATCGTCAGATCGAGCGCAACGCTCATCGCTACCGGGTCCGGCAGCGAGATGCCGTCCTCTCCCGTCTGCTCCTTATAGGCTTCGCGCGCCCGGCTGTTGCACTCGATAGCAAATCGCGCCACCGGGTTGTTGAATCCCAGGACGCGCGCAATGTCGGCCTCGTCCAAGACGGCGCCCCCCCGGCAGGTTTGCCAGCCGACCAGCTCTACAGGAAGACCGCTGAGCATCACGATCCGCGCGGCCTCGGGATCGACCCAGATGTTGTACTCCGCCGCCGGGGTCACGTTTCCTTCACAACAAGGCGCGCCCCCCATCAGCACACAACGCCCCACCTGGGCTGCAAGGGCGGGTTTGCGCGTCAGAGCTAACCCAAGATTGGTGAGCGGCCCAAGCGTGACCACCACGAGCCCAGGATTGGCCTCGATGGCGTCAATCATCGCGTCGACAGCGTGCCGCTTCTCTGCCTTCCGGTGGGGCTCGGGATAGCCGTGATCTCCTAACCCGTCGCGGCCATGAAACCAGGTCGCATTCTGATGGACGCGCTGCAGCGGCTTTTCGGCGCCGGCAAAGACCGGAATGCTGGCTCCACAGAGTTCGACTGTGTAGAGGGCGTTGCGAGTCGCCTGTTCGACTTCGACATTCCCCGCCACGGTCGTGATCGCGACTACGTTCACATCAGGAGCACGCAGGGCCATGATGAGGGCGACGGCGTCGTCGGAGGCTACGTCGGTATCGATGAGGAAGGCCCGCGGCATCCGCGTAGCATAGCAAACCCGTTGGGGCACAAACCGTTCCGCTTCTATGACGAGTCATCCCGAGCTTGCGAAGGACCCCGCGCGCGGACATGCCATCCGACGCGATCATCTAGTATTGACTAGTCATATGACTAGTCATATCATTGGAAAAGAGGAACCGAAAAATGGGGAACTGGCAAGTACAGGACGCGAAGGCCCGATTTAGCGAATTGCTGAATCGCACTCTCAAGGACGGCCCCCAGGTTGTAACCCGGCGAGGGATTGCGGCTGCGGTACTAGTTCCGATCAACGAATGGCGCCGTCTTCAAGAGTCATCTCGCCCAAGCCTGAAATCTCTTCTACTCGACCATGGCCCGCATTTTGAAGACTTGGTGCCATCTCGTCGCAAGGTCCGGCGACGCCCACCCGTGGAATTCAGTTGAACCGCTACCTGCTCCACACCAACGTAGTATCGGAGTTGCGGAAGCCCAAACCCCACGGCGCGGTGCTCTCCTGGATAAAGGGACTGCAGGAGGACCAGATCTTTCTCTCGGCGGTAACCATCGGGGAACTGCAGACCGGAGTCGAACTCACCCGCCGCCAGAACTCCGCAAAGGCGGCCGAGATCGAGCTCTGGGTCGACCAGCTGGCAGAGTCTTTCCAGGTCTTACCCATGGACGCACGCTGTTTCCGCGAATGGGCGCGTCTCATGGAAGGCAAGGCGGAGCGCCTCCTCGAAGACGTTATGATCGCCGCGACCGCCCGTATTCACCGCTTGACCGTCGCCACCCGGAACGAAAGAGACTTCAAGCAGCTCGGGGTACAGGTCTTGGATCCATTCAAAACCCCGCGCTAACCATCTCCTCCCACATCCCCAGCCCAAGCGTTACACTATTTCCCGCACATGCCGACTCTAGCCGCAGTCGATATCGGATCGAACTCCGTCCGCCTGAAAATCTCTCGCCTTTCGGGCCGGCGCCTGATTGAAATTCATGAAGACCGCCAGGTCACACGCCTGGGCGACAGCGTTTTCCGCAACGGATTCCTCTCGCCCGACGCCATCGACGATACCGTCAAGGCGCTGCGGCGCTTCCATCGCGCGGTGCAGCAGGAAGGCGCCGAAACGGTTCGCGTGGTGGCTACCAGCGCTTTGCGCGACGCGCGGAACTCGCGTGCCTTTCTCGAGTGGGTGCGCTCGGCTACGGGGTGGAAAGTCGAAATCATCTCCGGACTGGAAGAGGCGCGGCTGATCCACCTGGGCCTGGTCTCGAGTCTGCGTATGAGTGCCGCCAACACCCTCATGGTCGACCTGGGCGGCGGCAGTTGTGAGCTGACTATTTCCGGCAAGGGTCACATCCGTGACACGGTGAGTCTGCCGCTGGGCGCGGTACGGCTTACCAATGAGTTCCTGACGCACGATCCTCCCCGCAAGGCGGAACTGCGGCGTCTTCGCGGCTTTGTGGAGAGAGAAATCGGGCGGATTGCCGACCGCATAGCCAGGTCGCGGCCGAAAATCGTGATCGCCACCTCGGGTACGGCTGCTTCCCTGGCCGCGGTCTGTCACGGTTTGTACAAGACAAAAGGGGCGCGCGCCACCGCAGTCTCGCGCACCCAGATGCGGCCCATTGCCAAGATGCTGGCGCGGCTGCCCATGGCTGAGCGTAAAAAGCTTTCCGGAGTCGGCCCGCGGCGCGCTGAAATTGTGGTCGCCGGAGCGGTGGTCTATGCCGAACTTCTCGAACGCTGTCAATTGCCCGGCTTCCGCTATTCTCCGCTTGGATTGCGGGACGGACTGCTGGCGCAAATGGCCGCCGAATATGATCGCAGCACCCGATCCGGCAAGCACATCGAATCGGAGCGCTGGGACTCCATCCTGGCCGCTGTCGCCCACTACCGCGTGGACCTGAACCATGCCCTGCAAGTCCGGCACTTCGCGATGTACTTGTTCAAGACTTTGAAGTCGCTGCACCATTTGCCCCCCGAATATGAGGAATGGATCTCGGCGGCAGCGATGCTTTACGAGGTCGGCGACTACGTCAATCGCAACGGGAGACACCGCCACGCCTATTACATCATCGCCCATTCGGAAATCCTGGGTTACACTCCGGAGCAAAGGCGAATCATTGCGGCCACGGCACGCTACCTCGGCAAGTCACGACCCTCACCGGGAGACACGTTTATGAAAATCCTGCCGCCGGCCGATCGGGAATTCGTGCGCAAAGCGTCACTTCTGCTGCGGCTGGCGCGCGCCCTTAATCTTGGGCGCAGCGGCGCGGTGCGCGGCGCCCGGGTGCGGCCGAGCCGGGGCGAAATCAAGCTGACCTTGCGGGCCAAGCCCCGCGCCACCGTGGACCTGGAATTGTGGGCTGTCGAGAAAGAGAAAGACTACTTCCGTGAAGTTTTCGGTCGCGAGCTTTCGGCCGCGGCAGCATAGAGGGTTCGGAGAATCTTGGGCGTGAGGCACCAGGTCAGCGACCCGGCATTGCGATTCATTTCCGCCCGCGCCACCGCGCCTTTCTTGAGGTCAATCGCCGCTTCGCAACCACCTTCACTGATGGCCCGGCCCAGAAATTCACTCAAGCTCGGGTTGTGGCCTACCACCATGATGGCGTCGTGCCTGGCGTACTTGTCGAGCATCTTGCGGAAATCTGCGAACGTAGCCGTGGGCCGCAACGCGTCTTCCAACTGTAGCTTGCCCTCGTGACCCATTTCGTTGCCTACCAGCGAAGCCGTCTGCGCCGCACGCTTCAACGGACTCGAAATAATAATGTCCACCTGCGCGTCTAGCGCAGCCAGCGCACGACCAACGTAACCGCACTGCTCAATTCCGGTTTCGTCGAGCGCGCGTTTTTCGTCTTTCTTGGGATTGCTGACCGGTACACCGGCACTGGCGTGACGCAGGAAATAGAGAATCATTTCGGATTACCTCATTACCACTCGCCGCGCCTTGCGAGGCCCGGGGACGGGCATGGCTTCCACCGCCTGTTTGCCTTCCGCCAGGCCTTGCAGAAAGTCCTGCGCATTGAAAGCCAAAGCTCCGGCGGGGGGCTTGCGCTTTCCCTCCGCCTGCCAGTTGCGCACGTAGACGCCGTCCTTCAGCAGCACGCGGGACTTCACATTGTCCACCAGGTAGGCATCCAGAATTTCATGCCGCACACGCTCGCGGGCCAACGCATCCTTCAGCGGAAACATAACTTCGACGCGTTCGTAAAGATTGCGCGGCATCCAGTCTGCGCTGGCAAGATAAACCTCTTCCTGACCGCCATTGCAGAAATGGAAAATGCGGCTGTGTTCGAGAAATCGGCCGACGATACTGTGCACCCGAATGCGGTCGCTCACCCCGCGCACGCCCGGTCGAAGCGCGCACATTCCCCGGACGATCAGGTCAATTTCGACTCCCGCCTGGGACGCACGGTACAAGGCCATGATGATGTTCTTGTCGAGCAAGGCGTTCATCTTGGCGATAATGCGGGACGGGCGCCCGTGGCGCGCATGCTCGGCCTCGCGTTCGATCAACCCCAGGCACCGCTCCGCCAGGTCAAGCGGCGCGACCAGCAAGGGTTCGTAGTTGGGATGCTCGGCGTATGCCGTGAGAAAACTGAAAACGTCGTGCACCGCTGCCGTGATCTCGGGGTCGGCTGTGAGCAAGCTCAAGTCAGTGTAAATCCGCGCCGTGTTCGCGTTGTAGTTCCCCGTCCCCAGGTGAGCGTAGCGGCGAGTCACGCCATCGGAGTCGTGGCGCACCAGCAGTGAGAGCTTGCAATGCGTCTTCAATCCGACCAGGCCGTGGAAGACCTGCACTCCGGCATCTTCAAGATCGCGGGCCCAGCGAATGTTGGTATCTTCGTCGAAGCGCGCTTTCAGCTCTACAACCGCGGTCACTTCCTTCTTTTCCGCCGCCGAAATCAAGGCGGGAACAATCAGCGAATGCTCGTTAGTCCGATAAAGGGTCTGCTTGATCGAAAGTACCCGCGAGTCCTGGGCCGCAGATTCAATGAATGAGACTACCGCATCGTAGGAGTCAAAGGGATGGTGTAAGAGAACATCGTGGCGCCGCAGTTCCTCGAACAGGTCGTGCGACTTCGCGGTCAGCCGGAGCTCGCGAGGAGAAAACGGTTTGAATTTGATTTCCGGGTGACCTGTCTGCTCGTAAATATTGAACAACCGCGAGAGATTCACCGGCCCGTTGACAGAAAAGACCTGCCAGAGCTCCAGCTCGAAGTTGGTCCGCAGACGTTCGATGATTTCCGGATCAGCGTCCGCCTCAATCTCCAGCCGCACTGCATCGCCCTTGCGGCGATTGTGCAGCTCGGTGCGCACCGATTCCAGCAGGTTACGCGATTCCTCCTCCGCCAGGTACAGATTGCTGTTGCGGGTAACACGAAACGCCGCCGAAGAAACAATGTCGTAGCCGTGATACATCCGTGAGGCGTGGAAGGCTACCAGGTCGGCAAGAAAGATGAAATCGTCAGTCCCCTCCGAGGGTAGCCGGACTAGACGCGGCAAGGCGCGAGGCACTGTGACCACGCCGGTGTACGTCAGCGCCGAACGCCGCCGCCGGCGCAGCAGGAACGCCACGCACAACGCTTTGTTGATGACTCGCGGAAAGGGATGCGCCGGGTCCACCGTGACCGGCGTAAGCAGCAGGTCGAGCTCCTTCTCGCAGTACTCTTCAATGAAGGCGCGGGCTCGTGAATCCAGCTCGTGGAGGCCCAGAACGCGGATCCCATGCTCGGAAAGCGCCGGCCGCAGCTTGTCGTTCCAGCAGCGATATTGGTCATCCACGAACTCGTGGGTCTCACGGGAGACGACATCGCGCTCCTCCACCAGCGTGAGACCGTCGGGTCCCGCTTCGGTGTAGCCATCTTCAATCTGCTGCACCAACCCCGCCACGCGCACTTCAAAGAACTCATCCAGATTGCTGGCCGAGATGGCAAGAAATTTCAGCCGCTCGAGCAGCGGATTAGTTTCATCCTGCGCTTCTTCGAGGACGCGGCGGTTGAAGGCCAGCCAGGAAGCTTCCCGGTTAATGTAGTAGGCCGGATTGTCCAACGCAAGGCGAGTCATGATTCAGCAGAAACATACTGACAGAAACCAGGGACCCTTGGCAGATACCGCTGGAAGCCGAGGCAATCGCTTTGACTTACTTCTTGACCGGTGCGGGTTCAGGATCCGCTGCCGTTGCGGTCGCGGGCAGGCGCTTCACCAGCAACAATTGCAGCTCCATTCCGCCGTCCCGTTTTACCCACACATGATGCTTGTCCGCAATTTTGATCTGCACCTTGGCGTTTCCTGTCCATCCGTCAGGCAAATCGTCGGCAGCGTGCCGCGGCGTGAACTCCGTCAACAGCGACAGATCTCCCAATTGCAATGTGATTTCGTAGTACGGATCATCCTGGGTGATTGGCGTATTTACCAGGTAATACAACACCCGTTCGTGGAATTTCTTCTCCACCGTAACGATCCGGCCAGCTTCATATTGCTTTTCCGCAGCGTAAAGATGGGAAGAAGATAACAGAAGTACCAGCAGGGCCGCACTCGGCAGGATGCGCTTCATCAAAGTCAGTATAGAACAGTAGACAGATGGACGGGACGCCGGACACCTGCGATGAATCTCAGCAAAGACTGTAACGACTAAGGGACGGGCTTGAGGACCCGTCCCTGATTGCATCGTTGTTGCCAGGCAGGAGATGCCGCTACTGCACTGACTTGATGGCGCCTTTCACCTTTTCCGCGACATTACCCGGCAAGGGCGCGTAGGTCAGCTCGGCGGTCATTTTCTGGCCGTCGTCAACCATCCAGTTAAGGAAATCGGCAAGGATTTTGCCCTTGGCCGCTTCCTTGGACTTTTCCGGAATCAGGAGCCAGGTAAAGCTGGAGATGGGGTAGGCGTCCTTGCCCGGAGCGTTGGTGATGGATACGCGGAAATCCGCAGGCATGCTCTTAACCGACGCCGCAGCGGCGGTCACGCTTTCCAGCGAGGCCTTCACGAAGCCTCCGGAAGCGTTCTTCACCAGGCCGTAGTCAATCTTGTTTTGTACCGCGTAGATGAGTTCGATGTAGCCGATCCCACCCTGCATCTGTCGAATCATTCCGGCGACACCTTCGTTGCCCTTGCCGCCCAGGCCGACAGGCCACTTCACGGAAGTCCCCTTCCCCGGGCCATTCGCCCACTCCGAACTCACTTTGGAAAGGTAGTCGGTGAAGATGTAAGTTGTTCCGCTGCCATCCGAGCGATGGACGACGATGATGGTCTGATTGGGCAGACTGACACCGGGGTTCGCCTTGGCGATCGCAGGATCATTCCAGGTTGTGATCTTGCCCAGAAAGATTCCAGCCAGAGCCTCTGGGGTAAACTTCAGTTCAGTACTAACGCCGGGAACGTTGTAGGCCGGAACCACCGCCCCCATGACCGTCGGGATGTGCAGGATCTTGACCTTAGCCTGGGAGAGTTGCTCGTCCGTCATCGGACCATCGCTGGCGCCGAAATCCACGGTCTGTGCCAGCACCTGACGAATGCCGCCGCCGCTGCCGATGGATTGGTAGTTGAACTGAATATCCGGATGGGCCTTGTGGTATTCGCTGAACCACTTCTGGTACATCGGATTAGGGAAGGTAGCGCCTGCCCCATTCACGGTCGTCTGACCGAAAGCGGGCACTGCCAGAACAACACACAAGAGCGCAATGCGGCGAATCACGCGATGGTTCCTCCTTATTTATTGCTGGGGCAGTTCTACGCCGCGAATGTTACAGGATTGTTACAAAGTGGTGAATTTCCAGTGAACCAGCCCGCTCAGGATGACAGCATCAGTGCGCCGCATCGAGCCGGGCTATCTCGTTCGTGAACAAAGTATTCTTGGGAAACTCGTCACGCAGACTCGCGAGCAACTCCCGCGCCCGGACATTGTTCTTGTCGCGAACATACGCGATGGCCAGCAATATCCGCGCAAAAGGACCCAGATACTGGCCATGGTCGGCGGTCATCTGTAACTCCACGATTCCCTGCTTCTTGTCACCCGAGACCCCACCCATCCGCAAGAACCACCGTACCGGCGCCGCCATGCTGCCAATAATGTACTTGCTGAAGCCCGTAGCCACCCGGGCGTCGTAGCATTTCGGATCCACCGCCAGCAGTTGGTCCGCCCAGTCATTGGCCTCCCGGGTGTAATGCAAGGACGACATATTCTTCTTCTCAATCATCGCCGCATAGTCGGCCTGTAGTCCGGACGAAAGCGTCATGGCAAACAGCGCATCGCGGTCTTTGGCGTTGGCTGCGAGGCGAGCGCTCGCGAGGTCTTGGGCGCGGGACAGCGCCGCATTGAAGCGGTCCCGCACGCCCGCGTCCGGTTCCTTCTGGTCGCGGTTCAAAAATTTCTTGTCATTCTCGTAAAACTGGCCCTCCAGAACGCCGAGCCGGTGAAATTCCGAGAAAAGGATTCCCGCCGCCTCGGCGGTGGGTCCGACCGGGTCCTGAGGATGCTCGCGCTGCCAGGAAAGAAACACCTGATGCCCCTGATCGAAATCAAGGTTGTAAAGCAGACGAAATCCCTGATCGAGAGAGGGCCGCGGCGCCGGCACATCCGCCGCGAGCCCGGAGCCAAGCAAGGTTCCTAAGCAGATAACACCGCAGAGTACCGCCCGCCGTATTGGTGCCTTGTGCGTCTTCAAGTCGCCAGTCCCATAAACCGCTGTATTGTGCCCGTCTTCGAGCCGCAGTGCAACTTACTTAAGCGGCGCGCCAAATGTCGGCGCGAGCGTCCCGCTCGTCCAGGGAGTTATGACGAACTGCGCGGGGACGCCGCGTGGTCGGTCAACCTTCGCGCACCGCCATTCGCGCCTGCCTGGCAAGATGCCCCCGAACCTACCAGTCCGGAGATCGGCTACTGAAAGCTTAGATGCCCCGCTGCCACAAGCGTGTCCGCAACTTGCAAAAAGTTTGTCAAAACTGTCCTCACCGCGCCACGGTTGATTGCCGGAATTCGAAGTAGGGTCCAAATTGGGACTGAGTTGGTGCGGACGTCGGTCGAAGAAGCGCCCGTTCCCGAACTGACAACCCACGACAATCTCAACCGTTGGACTATTGCATGATGGCCGTGAGCGTAGAATGCTTGCGCTTTTCAAAACGGTCGCAGAGGCCGCGTCAAAGGTCTTCGGGAAATAGCAAACCCTTGCAATCTGATCCTGCAAAGCGGCACAAGGGGTACCTCTCCTGCGGCGCTTCTTGTTTCCCTGGGCAAGCTCACCCGGTGTGGTCGCCTGTTCACGGACCCGAATAGTGAAGAGTTCCCCCTGGAGGAGTGTGTCTTCCGTAATCTGGGATGTGGGTAAAGAAATCGTCTAGATTCGGAGGATTACGGGGAGTGCTAACCATGAAATCAGGGGTCGCTCTAGGCGCGTCAATGCTCGCTTTGGTGATGGGAACAACAATGCTCGCCAACGCCAAGCGCGGAGAAAGAGATCGCGACGATCACCAGCACGGAGGCAACGGTCACCAACAGGACCACGGACGCCAGGTTCCCTCGCACGGCAGAGGTGATACGCGCAGAAGCGAACAGCGGCACGAATACCACGAGCATGAAGCAGACCAGAGATTCGAGCATGGCGGGCATGGTAATGGGCAACTGCACGAGGTGAGAAGGTCCGAGCCGGCGCCCCACTATATGCGGCAAGACATCTGGCAACGTCAACGTGCACATGATTGGCGCCGTGAGCATCGCTCCTGGCACGAACGTGGCGGCTACCACGGATACCGCATTCCTGACGATCGCTTCCGTGCGTATTTTGGCCGTGGACACTGGTTTCGGGTCCACGACGTCCCTGTCGTAGTGGTCGAAGGTTCCCCGCGTTTCCAGTTCGGAGGCTTCTGGTTTGGAGTAGTTGATCCGTGCCCGGAAACCTGGTCTCCGGTTTGGTACAGGACCGACGATGTGTATGTGGATTACGTCAATGACGGATACTATATGTACAACCGTCAGCATCCGGGCGTTGCCATTGCGGTCAACGTCTCCTTATAGCAGGACGTAGACCACCGGAGTTACCGTCTTAGCTCTCAAGGCAGCGCAATGACCATCACGGCATCAAATCGCGAGCAGAAACAGAACGATGCTCCGGCCAGTGGGCGAAAGGGCGCCAATCTTTCATGTAAGACTTGCGGCCACGCTTTCGAAGCCTTCCTCGAAGAAATGGCTGAGCACAACGCCGAACAAATGGCGGAGTTTGAGCCCCGGAAAACGAGTGAAGGTCGCGCTGAATTTACTTGCCCAAAATGCGGCAACACTCACGACTACAGTTGAAACCTTCGACCGCTCATTTTCCACCCCGGTGACCGTGGCCATCGGGTCCGGCTTTGCGGAGCCTGTCACACCAGTTCGCTTCCCTACTCTGGCTGATGCACTTCAACATCGCCAGGAGGATAGGGTGCGCGACTGCTCAGAGCAGTTTGACTGCCCTTCCCCCCTTTGTTACCTTCAAGAGTTTCCACTGCCGTAGTGCCTGCCCCCGTTCGCGGCGAAAAACGCAGCAAAGAGCGCGGCGAAGAAACAGAAACGAGAAGCTGATGGCCATCAAGTTCCGGGGAGTTGATTTCCTCGAATTCGACTCCTTGCTCACGGACGACGAGCGCCTGGTCCGCGACACCACCCGCAAGTTTATCGAGGACAACCTCATCCCCATCATCGAAGAGTGCAACCGCGCCGGCCGATTCCCCAAGGAACTGGTCAGGCCCATGGCCGACCTGGGCCTCTATGGCGCCAGCCTCAAAGGCTACGGCTGCGCCGGGATGTCGAATGTCGAATACGGTCTGGTTATGCAGGAACTGGAACGGGGTGACAGCGGCGTTCGCTCGTTTGTCAGCGTGCACTCATCGCTGGCCATGTATCCCATCTACGCCTTCGGAAGTGAAGAGCAGAAACAGGCCTGGCTCCCGGTGATGCAGACGGGTGAAAAGATCGGCTGCTTCGGCCTGACCGAACCAGATTTTGGTTCCAACCCCGGCGGCATGCGAACGCGCGCCAGAAAGACAGGCAAGGAATATGTCCTGAACGGCGAGAAGATGTGGATCACATCGGGGTCCATCGCCGACGTCGCAATTATCTGGGCCAAAGTGGAAGACGAAGACAACAAGATCCGCGGATTTCTGGTCGAGACTGATCGCCCCGGCTTCCGCGCCGAAGATGTTCACGGCAAATGGTCGCTGCGCGCTTCCGTCACCTCGAGTCTCTCGCTGCAGGACGTGCGCATCCCGGAATCGAATCTGCTGCCCAAAACCGGAGGCTTGAAGTCTCCACTCATGTGCTTAAGCCAGGCCCGCTACGGGATCGGCTGGGGAGCAATCGGAGCCGCCATGGCATGTTACGACTGTGCTTTGCAGTATTCATTGTTCCGCAAGCAGTTCCACGATCGGCCCATCGCCTCGCACCAGTTGGTGCAAGAAAAACTTACCTGGATGATTTCTGAAATCACCAAAGCCCAGCTGCTGGCGTTGCAAGTCGGCCGCCTGAAAGATAAAGACAAAGCCGAACCGCAACACATTTCGATGTCCAAACGAAACAATGTCTGGATGGCTCTGGAATGCGCCCGCATGGCCCGCGACATACTGGGCGCCAACGGTATCGCCGACGAGTACCCCATCTTCCGCCACATGGCAAACCTGGAGTCAGTGAAGACCTACGAGGGCACTCACGACATTCACACCCTGATCATCGGCCAGAGCGTCACCGGAATTGACGCGTTCTAGGCGCGTGTGGGGCGGACACTCTTGTCCGCCGCTTTTGATCTTGATTCTGACTCTGCAATTTCGAGAAGGTGGGGATTGCAACAAATTAAAAGCAAAGTCAAAGTCGTCGTACAACTCTTATCGCTCAGGGGGCACTCATGACAGCCGTGATCAAATCAGAAGCCAAGGCAAGGACCTTCGGCCGCAATATCGAAAGTGACCTGGCATCAAGATTTCTTCGTGTGGTGGAGACTGCCGCTATCGCCTCGGCTCATACCATGGGCCAGGGAGAACGCAAGCTGTCCGACCAGGTAGCAACCGAGGCCATGCGCAAAACCATGGACTCAATTCCCATGCGCGGCACCATCGTAATTGGCGAGGGCGAACGCGACGAGGCGCCGATGCTCTACATCGGTGAGAAAGTCGGCGCCGAGTTTCCCGACGGCACCGAAGTTCCAGAAGTTGATATCGCCGTCGATCCCCTGGAAGGCACGAACCTGTGTGCAACCGGAGCGCCGGGCGCCATCACCGTGCTGGCCGCTTCCGAAAGCGGCGGGCTGCTGAATGCTCCCGACTGCTACATGGAAAAGATCGTGGTCGGCCCTTCCTGCAAAGGCGCCGTCGATCTCGATGCCCCGGTCATCGACAATCTGAAGAATATTGCCAAGCGTATGGGCCGCGACGTCGAGGACCTCGTGGTCATCGTGCTCGACCGGCCGCGGCACGAGAAGCTGATTGCTGACATTCGCAAGGCCGGCGCCCGGATCAGGTTGATCGGCGATGGCGACCTGTCTGCCGGAATCGCAGCCGCCGTCATCGGGACGGGCGTACACGCGGTCATGGGCTCAGGCGGCGCCCCGGAAGGTGTGATCACCGCCGCCGCCATCCGCTGCCTGAACGGCTACATGCAGGGACGCCTGGTGATTGACAAGCCCGAGCTCGAAGAGCGCATCGCGCGCATGGGAATCAAAGAGAAGAACAAAGTCTACGAAGCCGAAGACCTGGCACCGGGCAAGCAACTCATCTTCGCCGCCACCGGGGTCACCGACGGATCGCTCATGAAAGGAGTGCGCTTCTTCGGAGAAGGTACCCGGACATCCTCAGTAATCCTGACCTTGCGCACGGGAAAAGTGCGTTTCATCGACAGCATCCACCTGGAGAAGGGACCGGATGTGAAGGTGAGGTTCGTGTAGAGTCTCCCGTTCGACGATTGTAATGACCGTGCGCTTTCATATATCATCTAGATGATTGATCTAGATGGTAAGGGAGCTCCTATGCGTACGGTCGGCTTGTTTGAAGCGAAGCAGAAGCTTTCAGAACTCGTGGAACGGGCGGGTGAAGGCGAACGTATTGGTATCACTCGCCGCGGGAAGTTGGCTGCCCTCATTGTTCCGGCGGCTGCGGAAGTGGACGTAGAAGTGGTTTTCGAGAAGATCGAACGGATTCGGAAAAGTGCTAAACCGCATCGCGGCCTAAGCGCGAAGAACATGATCGAAGAGGGCCGCCGTTGATCCGCTTCGTCCTCGATGCCTCTGTAGCGTTGGCCTGGTTTGTAGACAATCCGGTGGCTTCCTACGCGGTCCGGGTAAGAAAGTCCCTCGTGCGCGACGCCCGGGCCGTGGTCCCCGGACTTTGGCACCTTGAAATGGCCAACGGGTTCGCAGTCGCCGAGCGACGCGGTGTCTTGACCCCGGCCAACTCTTCGGCCGGCATAGCCACCCTCGAGCAGTTACTTTCCCAGGTCATCGAAAGTGGGACCGAGTTTGTCCCCATGAGACAAGTTCTTGCCACGGCCCGTGATTTTCAGCTCTCGGCATACGACGCGGTCTACCTCGACACGGCTCGCCGCGCGCGGCTGCCCCTAGCCACGCTAGACCGAAGGCTGCTCTCGGCCGCTCGACAGGCTGGAGTGGACGTGTTCTCCTGACTCAGGTCGAAATACCCACTCTGGGCCTACGCCAGCACCGGCGGCCATTCCTGCGAAACCCCCGAGAACAGGTTGACAGTTTTCTCCGACCGCTTCGTCCCGTCGTGCACCGCAATCTGGTGCGGTTTACCCGGTTCGTAGCCTTCCCAAAGCGACACTCCGGCGTACGCGCCGTCTTTGCGCAGCACGTAATACGTCATGTCGACAAAGCGGAGGCGGTTCATGTCGCCGTTGTAGTTGCGCACAATTCGTTTCAGCGCGTCCATGCCGGCGTCAAGCGGAGACATCCCGTGGCGCATATTTTCCACGATAGTGTGTGCCCCCGCGACCTTGATATTTTCCTCTCCGCTGCCGGTGGCTCCCGCCGAGCCCACATCCTGATCGGTGTAACACCCAGCCCCAATGACAGGCGAATCGCCGCAGCGCCCGGGCAACTTCCAGGCCAGGCCGCTGGTGGTGGTGGTGCCGGAGATCTCGCCCTTGTCGTTCAGCGCCGAACAATGGATGGTGCCGGTGGGTGGAAACAAAACCTTGCAGATTGCGACCATGCGCTGCTCAGGCTCGATCCCGATGTCAGCTGCCACCTGCTTCATACGCTCGATCCGGCGCTGGAAATCGTCGGCATGGGGCGACGCCGGCAATCGCTTGTGCCATTCTGGGCTGGCCAATCCCGGCCCCCACCAGTCGGAATGAGTCTCCTTCCACAGCAACCAGATTTTGCGGGAATGCTCGGTGAGCAAGTTTTCGCGCGGAAAGCCCCGAGCAACGGCAAATCGCTCCGCCCCTTCTCCCACCAACATCACGTGCCCGGTGTGCTCCATCACAGCCTGGGCCACCAGCGAGACATTCTTGATGTTCCGCACGCCTCCGACCGATCCGGCCCGTCGCGTAGGACCGTGCATGCAGCAGGAATCGAGTTCCACCACCCCTTCTTCATTGGGCAGCCCACCCAATCCGACGCTGTCCTCGTTGGGATCATCTTCGGGGCCTTTCACAACCTTCAGCGCTGCATCGAGCGTGTCGCCGCCATTTTTCAGGAATGCGAAGGCATCGTCGAGATAGTCGTATCCGTTCCCGGCGCAGACAATAATCGGGCGCTTGCCCGCTAACCCTGCGGCATCCGCTTTACTAGAGTCAGGCTTCCTCCGCTCTTCGCCTTCCAAGCCCAGAGAGGCGGCTCCTACCACAGCAGTCGTGAGAAAGGCACGGCGAGAAAAAGCCATTTGTGATCCTCCACAGATCGGGAAGGTTCCAGGAAACCGGAAAGGATAGCACGCCCACACAGACAAAAAGCAGGCCACGGATTTCACGGATCTTCACGGATTCCTTTTCCCTGATCTGATCCGTGAAGATCCGTGTAAATCCGTGGCCAAGACTTTCTGTACGGAATCTGACAAGACCTCGCCCTACGAAGCCACCGCTATTCCACCTTTTTTCTGGTCGGCGCGAAAGCGCAAAAGGGCGGCGATGCTTCCGACGCGGTCGAACTCCGGTTCGTCCTTCACATACACGAGTTCCACATCGTGCCGGATGGCCGCCGGGACAATGGCATCGCACACATCTTCCAACTCCTGCGTACTCCGTCCGCAGACCGGACAATACTGCACCATGTGGGCATCAAGATGACCGCAGCTGGTGCATTCCACCGCGTGCGCTGAATAATTCTCCGCCATCAGCAATACCTGTACTTCCCCCATTTCGAGAGAGCGCAACACCCGGCGCAGGCCGGTCACCCCGCGCCCGTTGCTTCGCGCCTGGTCGAGGACTTCTTTCATTTGCCGGTGCCGATGCTGAGCCAGCGATTCGCGCACCATGCGCTCGCCTTGTTCGCGCACTTGCTTTTCGGTGGCACTGCCCACTTCAGCCGTGAAGCTCCCCAGCAGCCGGCTCTTGACGTAAGGATGAAGCTGGGCTTCAAAGTCGTGCCAGTGGGTGTCCTGACATCCGATAACGAGCCGGTCGAATGCCCCTCGTTCGAGGGCTAGTTTGAGCAATTCCGCCACGCTTTTGAAATGATGCAGCACTTCATCATTTACGCTGCGTTCGGCGTGGCCGGCGTCGTAACCGGCAAATCCGTCGCCGCGGCCGCGGCGGGGAAGAGGCCGGAAAAGCGCCTCCTGCTCCTTGACTTCGTCGAGATGCAGATCGAAGAAGCGGGCCCGGTGACGATCCACAAAGGCGACCCACAAACGCGGTTGTCCGCCCAGCAGCACCGCAAGTTCCTTCAAATGAAAACGGCGGTTGACGAACAGTTGAGTCTTCGCCAACTGGGGCGGAAGGTCGAACTCGTGCCAGATGCTTTTGCTGCCGCAGGCAAACACGGCCTTGGCCCGGGTGCGGCTTCCCTGCCACTCTCCCGCCAGGTCGAGGATCTTTTGCAGGTCAGTCCGGGCGTTCCCGTTCCGGCCGCTCTTCTCCGCCTCGCGCAGGGCCTGGTGAACCAGGTCCTTTACCAGAATCGCCTGATCGCGATGCGATCTGTTGCTGGGCGGCACCGGCTGAAAATAGAAACTAATCGCGCGATCCGCTCCGTCGCCTTGAAACTCCGCCAGCTCCCGGATATCTTCGCGGGTGATCATTACACTCTCCTGGTTGTGCGGAAATGGGTGAGACAGACTGCCTGCCGCAGGGATGGCTGCCGCAGTAATCAGTCTGTCCCGGTGTTCCGGAGCATTCTGCTTTGAAAGCGACTCCCGATGGGCGGCGACCGCCGCAAGTGTTCCCGGGCCGCGAGGATCGAGGCATTGATTGACTCCGGCCTGCGATCGGTGATGGCCGCGATCTCCGCCACCGAGAATCCTTCCATGGTGTGCAGAATAAATACTTCGCGGTCTCGCGGCTTGGCGGCTGCGAGAGCGGACTGCACCAGCATGTCCATCTCGTCGGAAGAGGCGATATCCTCCGGCGTAGCCACGCGCCGGTCGGCAATCACGCTTTCCTTGGTGAGCGTTTCATCGGGCTGATGGAACTGGAGTTCGGGCTCGTCGCTCGCCCGCACATTCGGCATCCGCGCCGAGTCTTCAAGATGGACCGACAACACATTGTCCGAGCTGCGGGCCAGCAGGTCGCCGATGGCGTGGATTGCCAGGCGGTACAACCACGACTCCAGGGCCATCTTGTCAGGCTTGTCTCCGCCATCGCCCAGGGCCCCGGCAATCACCTCGTCAATCACTTCGTCCTTGGTGATGGAATCGGGGACCATCTGTTCCGCAGCTTCGCGAAAATACAGCTCGCGCTCGACGAACCGCTCCAGGCGCGAGAGATTCACATTCACGTAGCAGCGTATGTCCTCGGCTGAGACGGTAGATGGCTGAAGGGACGCCAGGGTTTGCTCGAACGGGACCTGTGCCTGCGGTCGAGACTTGTTCGAGCGGCGTCGCGTCCATTTGTGAGAACTGCGCAGCAGATCTTTATGGCGGGTGGTCTGCTGCAACAGGTCGTCGAAAGCATTCTTGATTGCCACCACCGGAGTTTGCGCCGAGCGCTGGGCCGCCAACTGGCCCGAAGGCAGCCGCAGGTTCAGCGACACGGTCGTGCCCTCGCGCGGAGAGCTCTGCTCCACCACGCCCTTCAGGTGCAGCAGTTCGGGGCGAAAAACCTGCAGCCTCTTGCGCAGTTTTTCGACCAGGTGATGGATTTCCTTTTCGAGATCGGGTGTCTTGCGCAGCTTATAGCTGATGTGGACATTCATGCCAAGCCTCAGAGCACGGGTAGCGGGTCCCGTGAAGCTTTGTCGTCCTTACTAATCGGATTCTACACCCGGGGCAGTCAGAGTCAACGCGTCAAAAGTCAACTTAGGCGGATTTGTTAGCGTGTTAATATTGCGGGTGGTGAGAGTAATGAAACAAGGCAGAAAATTCACGGTGGTCATCGAACGCGACGAAGAAGGCTATTACGTCGCGACCGTGCCGACTCTGCGGGGATGCCACACGCAGGCGAAAACTCTAGATACGCTGATGAAACGGGTTCGTGAGGCTATCGAGGTGTGCCTGGGTGGCGACGACGATCAAAAGCGTTCGCTGGAACTGGTTGGCATCCAACAGATTTCTCTATGACCCGCCTTCCCCGCCTCAAGGGCAAGGAAATAGTACGAACTCTTGAACGGTAGGCTTTCAAGTGGCTCTAACTCGCGGCAGTCATGCCGTTCTCAAACACCCGGACGGCAGAACCACTGTCGTGCCTTTGCATTCGAGCGAAACAATCGGACCCGGCCTTTTTCGAGCTGTCCTGCGCGATGTGGAAATGTCCATCGAAGACTTCTTGAAAGGGTAGTGATCCCCGTATTACCTACACCGCAACCGTGACGGACGTCTCCGTGCGCGTAACCGGACGGTACAAGGTATCGCGCTCCACCGGTTCCCTTCCCGCCTCTCGAATGAGACGAACCAGGTCTTGCCGGCGCATGCCTTGCGGAGTGGTGGCGCCGGCGTCGTGATAGATCTTTTCCTCGATGACCGTACCGTCAATATCGTCAGCTCCAAAGCGCAACGCAATCTGCGCGATCTTAGGAGTCATCATCTGCCAGTAGGCCTTGATGTGGGGGAAGTTGTCGAGCACCAGCCGGCTCACCGCGATCTGCTTGATATCGAGCATCCCACTGGTCTTGGGCAAATGCTGCAACGGCGTGTTGTCAGGATGGAACGCCAGCGGAATAAAAGTCTGGAAGCCATGCGTTTCATCTTGGAGCCCGCGGAGTTTGAGCAGATGGTCGACCCGGTCTTCATCGTTTTCGACGTGGCCGTACAGCATCGTGGCATTCGACTTCAGCCCGATCTGATGTGCCAGCTTCGCCGTATCCAGCCACTGATCGCCGTCAATCTTGTGGTCACAGATAATATGGCGCACCCGGTCGGCAAAAATCTCGGCGCCGCCGCCGGGCAACGAATCCACGCCGGCGGCTTTTAACTGCTCTAGCGTTTCGCGGATAGAAAGTTTGGCCCGCTTCGAGAGATACGCCACCTCGACCATGGTAAAGGCCTTCAGATGGACTTGCGGAAAGCGCTGCTTCAGCCCGGAAATCAAGTCGAGAAAATATTGAAACGGAAGATCGGGATGCAATCCACCGACGATGTGGAACTCCGTTACCGCCTCGGTATAACCGCTGGCAGCGGTTTCAAACGCCTCTTCCAGCGCCATGGTGTACGCGCCCGGCGTATCTTTCTTGCGTCCAAAGGCGCACAGGCGGCAGGCGGCGACGCAAACATTGGTTGGATTCAGATGGCGGTTGACGTTGAAATACGTCTTGTCGCCATGCATGCGTTCGCGGACGTAGTTCGCCATCCAGCCCACAGCCAGAATGTCGCCGGTGCGGTAGAGGGCGAGGGCGTCATCTGCGTTCAGTCGCTCGCCGGAAACAACCTTGCGGTGAACCGGTTCGAGGCGGGCGTCGTCAGTCTGGAATGAATGCATCGTAGACATCACCATTGATGATAACGCAGGCCGCGGCGGAAGGAACAGTCGCGGTCCGCCAAGGGAGTATCTTTTCGCATCCGGGAGCTCGACAGTAGCGCCGGCGTCCGCCCGCCGCTGCCGCGCGGATAAATTGCCCATTCGCCGCCTGTCGGATCGGCTACTTCCTCAGCAACAAATCGCCAGCAATAAAGATAAGAAACACAACCGAAATCACCCCATTCATCGTGAAAAACGCGGCATTCAACTTGGAAAGATCGCGAGGAGAAACCAAGCGAGTGCTCATAGGCCAGAAGCACTGCCACCACGATCACGCCAACGATCGCCAGCTTGCCCAGCCCAAAGGCCGCCACTAGCCCCATCAGCAAGACCAGCATAAGCACGTGGAACAAACGCGCGATCCAGAGCGCGCGCCCGATGCCAAAATATCGAGGAACAGAATGCAGCCCCGCCTGCCGGTCGAATTCGTAGTCCTGACAGGCATACAGTACGTCAAAGCCGCCCACCCAGAACGTAACCGCCGCGGTAAGCAGAAGAATACGGGGATCAAACGATCCGCGCACCGCGATCCAGGCTGCGGATGGCGCAATCCCCAGCGCCAGACCCAAGACCAGGTGCGACCAGCGAGTGAAGCGCTTGGTGTAGGAGTAGAGCAAAACCACGGCCAGCGCCACCGGAGAAAGCAGCAGCGCCAGGTGCGTCAGCCGGGAAGCCGCCAAGACGAAGATCGAGCAGGAGACAACCACGAAGGCTGCGACGAACCCAGGGGTCAGCGTCCCCGCCGGCAAGGCGCGGGTTTGGGTGCGCGGGTTGGCAGCATCAATCGACGCGTCGGCCAACCGGTTGAAGGCCATGGCCGCGGAGCGTGCCGAGACCATGGCGACAACGATCCACAGCAACTGCTGCCCCCCGGGCAGTCCGTTCGCCGCCAGCATGGCTCCGCACAAAGCGAAAGGGAGCGCAAAAATGGAGTGCTCCCACTTGATCATCTCCAAAGTAAGGCGCAGATTGCGAAGCAGTGCCACAAAAGAATTGTAAAGCACAACCCATGTGGGGCGGGCGCCCTCGCCCGCCGTCTTTGACCTTGAAGTTGATTTTGAACTCGCCTGCGCGTCGAGTTCACCCACTGATCAGAGGCACAAACCGGCACCCTTCCCGCAGACTAATCACCGCTTTCCCCGCCTGCTTGCGCACAAATTGCAGCTCCTGCGCCTCCGGCGGACCCACAGGGATGATCATGCGCCCGCCCTCACGCAACTGTTCAAACAGCGCAGGAGGAATCTGCGCGGCCGCAGCCGCAACCACAATGGCGTCGAATGGAGCATGTTCCGCCAGGCCCATGCTCCCGTCGCCTGTTACCACGCTGACATTGCTCAACCCGAGCCGCGACACCGTGTCGGCCGCTTGCCGCGCCAACTCCGGGTGACGTTCCACGGTGTAAACCTGCCCGGCAAGTTTGCTCAACACCGCAGCCTGATATCCCGAACCAGTCCCGATCTCCAGTACTCTCGATGTGGAGTCCAGCTGTAGAAGCTCCAACATGAGGGCGACGATGTAGGGCTGCGAAATGGTCTGCCCCGCGTCGATGGGGAGGGGATGATCTTCGTAAGCCTGACCGCGATAGCGCGCATCCACGAACTCATGCCGCGGTACGCTCGCCATCGCATTCAGAAGTCGCTGGTCGCGGATGCCCCGGGCACGGAGTTGGGCCTCCACCATGTGCTGGCGTTCGACAGCAAAACGGTCGGGATGGAGTTCGGCAACCAACGCCGCTCCAGAATACTCCCAGTGCCTGGAATGTGGTCGACCTGTGTGGTCGCGGGCGACTCGCCCGCGCACTGCCAGCAGTAGCACAAGAGAAGGTGATCAAATACAGGAAGGCGACGGGCAGGATGAACACCTGCGAGACGAGAGATGTCAGTCCAGGCCCGGAGCTCGCGGGCGAGTCGCCCGCGGCCACAAACAACCACACAATCGCACACCAAGCCAGCCTATTTCTTCCTCTGCCGCACTCGCACATCGAAGCTGACAACACCATTCTGGTCCCGCAAAGCGACGATCGAAATGCTACGCGTGATGTTGTACTCCACCTGGATGTACTGCTGCGACGCCCCGGCGACGTTGGTGGTGTAAGTAAGCGTCAGGTTATTTTTCACCTGCTGCTCGATCGTGACCGCAGGGCCGCTCTGAGTCGACGAGGTTTCCGTGGTGAAGCCCTGGGGATCAATCTTGATCCGGCTCACACCGAAAAGTTTCTGCACCCGGTTGCTGACCGTCGCGTTGAGGGCCGCGCTCAGGATGGCATTCGACGTCTCGGAGTTGAACGCCGACTGGGACTGATTCAACTGCGCCGATTCCTCCGACGTTTGCCCAAACGCCAACAGTCCGATGATGTCGGAGGTGGGCAGCGGCGGTTCCGAACGATAAGTCACGCTGGGGCGGTCAATCGGCCCGTTCAGGTTGAGCGTAATGTCGTAATCCTGCACCCGGGTGGTGGCCTGCAGATCAAGCACCGGCGTTGTGGTCACCGGGTTGATAAACGTAATGTCGCCACGCTCCAGGCGATACTTGGTGCCGTTGAATTGCACTTCGCCCTCGATGACGTCGGCGCGTCCCAGGATGGCGGGCTTCGCGGCAGTGCCGCGGAGATGCAAATCGGCGTCGCCGGAAAGCCGCACGCTGGCCGTCTGCATCTGCAATTCGGGCGTGGTGGCAATATGAACATCGAGCCGAATCCGGTTCAGAAGCCGGTTGGTCGGCGTCACGGCAGAGCTCTGGGAGCGGTCGAGGTACCCACCGAAATCGAAGCCCGGCGTCATAGCCAGCTTGGTGACGATGATTTCTCCGTTCAACGTCGAGGCGGAAGAGCTGCCCACAAAATGCAGATCGGCGTTGGCCATGGCGCTGACGCCGGGCGGATAGCGCAGGCGCACATCCTGCCCGCGCACTGAAAGATCGAAGTTGAACTTGCCGTTGTAGGCAGTCGCGTATCCGCCAAACGTGACCAGGCCGCCGCCTGTGTGCGCTGTGAGGCTCTCAATCTGCAGCCGGTCCTGATTGAACACCAGCGAACCATTGATGTCGCTCAGCGCGCTGGGCAGATCGATATAGGCTATGGCGCCGCTGGCCACCTGTACTCTGCCCTGCATGACCGGCTTGGCGAATGGGCCCGCCACCGATAGATCTACCGAGACCACGCCCGAAGATGTGAAATCCGGATTGAAACTTTCAATCAGTTTCAGGTTGACGCGGCCCTGCGCCCGCAAATCCAGTTCGCGGTCACCAGTCAAATGCACCTTGCCGTTTGCAGAAATGTCGGTGTCCTGGCCCACCAGATGGAACTGGTCAATTTGCAAAGTCTGGTTGGCGACGGAAAAACGGATCGGCCCCTGGTTCTTGATCTTTACGTCCTCGACGTCGGCATCCAGATTGTCGAGGTTGGCGGTGAACTGCAGTTCGCGCGGCCGCCGTAATGGGCCCACCATATGCACTTCGCCATCAGCCCGGGAATGTCCGGTCACAGCTCCGCGCATGTAAGTTTTGAAGATTGAATCCAGCTCGAACTGATGGAAGCGGAAGTAAACATCCGCCGGCCAATCCTCGCGCAGATGAACGTTGCCATCCACCTTGACGTCCGCCTGTTCGAACTGGGATTGCCCGGTAATTCGCAGCTCTGCTCCCTGGGAGACGGCGTTAATGGTGAATTCGCCGGCGCGCTCCTGGTCGAAGGTAAGGTCGTGGAGATGAATGGCTGCGTTGAGCGTTGGCTGTTCCAGTGTGCCGGAGCCATTCGCGGTGAAGTCCGCTCTGCCGGTGACGGCGATGCGGCCACTCTGCAGCACGGATATGCGGGTCAGGTCAAAATTGTCTCCCGCGAGGTTGAAACGAAAAGCATGATTGGACTCGTTGTAGGTGGCGCCGCCAGTGACCTTCGATTCGTAATGCGTCAGCTGAATGTTCTGGAGTTCAGCTTCCTCTCCACTGAAAATCAGGTCCGAACTGAAGTGCTCAACCGGTTCGCCGTAAATACTGCCATTGCGGAACACGACGTGGCCCTGCCCCTGCGGGGCCGCTCGCGTTCCCGCCACTTGCAGGTGCAGGTCCACCGTCCCGGTGATCGGGTACGAGTACCCTGCCAGGGCAAGGATGCCCTGCATATCCGCATTCTCGGTATCCAGGTGCGCCCGTACCGGGCTGGTATCGCTGAACTGCCGCTGGTTGAGTTGGACGTGGAAATCAAACCGCACCGAGTCCGGATCGCGGTTCAGAGTGCCGTTGCGCACGGCGAAAACTGAAGGTGACAGCTGCATGTCCGCTTGGAGCGCGTTCCAGTTGAGTGTCTTCTCGGGGGTGTGCGATGTTGCTGGAATCAGCGTCTCGAAATCCTGTGACTGCAAATGTCCGGCAATGGCGATCTGGGAAAGTTTTCCCGTGGCGGTGCCGTTAAATGAGGCGTGCCCTTTCAGCTTAACCGGGATCTGTCCGGCATATCCCGCTGCCTCAAAAACCGGCTGCCATTCGCCAAGATCGGTGGTTGTGACGGCAACTTTGAGCGCTGCGCTGGTTGAGAGTGTGCCGGAAGCGTGAACTTGGGTTGCGCGCGTGGAGGCGGTGAGCTCCGCTAGCTCCAGCTCGCCGGGATCGGGCCGGTATATGCCCCGGGCATGGGCCGTCAGCGGAAATTGCGCGTTCGCTGACCGAGGCGGCGGCACAACATCGCCTATGAACCGGGCTTCCGTATTGCGGATCGCGTCCCTCCAACTGGCCTCCACGCTTCCGCTGGCCAGTCCAGCAGGTTTGATTCGTTGAAACGGACGCGAGGGTGTGGACAATGCAGCCGCAATCTCCGCCGCCGATAAATCCTTGAACCGAAGGCGCACGATTCCGGTCTGCGCCTCCGGTCTTCTTTCCTTCGAGTTCTTGCTCGTAGGCTGAGGGTTCAGCCAGTTCGCCACCACAGCGTCACCCGCGACGCTTCCCCCCAGCACGCGGCCTTCGATTTGCGAAAGCGCCAACCGCTTCGGAGTGAGGTTGTATTGCGCGCTCAAGCCTGCATTGTGTATTCCGATGGGCGCGTTCTTCCAGTCGAGATTCGACAAGATGGCCTTGCCGATCGTCGAAAAATCCTGTCCCGCCCACGCACCGTGGCCCGTCAATTGGATGGCGCCGCGCTGAATCTCCGGGCGCCTTGCGATCGCAGCCGCCTCAGCCAGATCAAGACTGATGTCATAGTCCGCGTCCACCTTGGGGTGGCTGAAATCCGCCAGGGTGCCCTTGGCCTGCAGGTGCGACCGCCCCGAAGTCGCCTTCAAAGAACGCAAGAGGATCTGGCTCTGCCCCAGGCTGAAGTGCGCTTCAGCGGTCCAGGCAATGGGGCGGTAACCGCTGAAAGCGGTATCGGCTTTCCCCAGCAGAAGATTGCCTTCATAGCGGCTGCGAAAGAGCGAGTAGCTCATGTCAGCCGAAACGTCCCGCACCGCAAAATCGAGCGGCATCCTCTGGTCACCCCAGATCAACTCGCCGCGGCGCACTTCAAGACGGCTGATGGAGAGCGCAAACAGCCGCTCCACCGGCCGTTCTTGTGACACCTGCTTCGCGATCGGCTCCGGCTGGTTGGTCGTGCCGTCGGAATAAAGAATGATGTGGATAACAGGATGATCGAGCACTACGTAGTTAAGTCCCAGCTCGGTACGCGCCAGAGACAGGATCTTGATTTGCGCCATCAGACTGTCCACGTGGGCATACGGAACTTCTCCCGCCTGCTCCCGGCCATGAATGGTCAGATTGCGGACTTCCAACTGAAAGTGGAATGGAACGACGTGGATGCTGCCCAGTTCGACTCGCCCGCCCGTCATTCGTTCGAGGGTAGCGATCAAACGCTGGCGCACCAGGGTGCGGAAGGAGTCGGTAGTGCTGTACCATCCGATGCCGGCCAGCGCCACTCCGCCCGCCAGCACCAGCAACAACAGATATTTCCAGATCCGGCGCCGCCCCGGCTTCGCGCCGGTCTCAGTCATTGGCTACGGCCTCGGGACCCGGCCGCCAGTGCCTCGGCGCGAATCTCGCTTCCCGCCCGCAGGTCTTGCAGCCAGGCGGTCAGCAGTTGGCTGATTTTCTTCTGGGTTAGCAGTTCCTTGATTTTCGCTGTGACATCCGCCAGGGGAACATTCTGTCCGCCCGATTGGCGGAGTTGCGGCAACAGCTCTTCGCTGTAGTAGCTTTCGATGCTCTTGGAATCCACCGTGACCGAAGGCCGCAGCCGCGCGTCCACCAGTCGCATGAGGTCGAGCTCCGCCGCCACCCGGTTCTTGAGATTTTCCTCGCTCAGCCGGTAGCTGTCGAGGAGTCTCCGCCAGCCCAGCTCGGTTTCGACTTCCGGAAACTGCTTGCGAATCTCCACCACACGCTGGGCTACTTCTTCGGAAGACGGGTGCAGGACATCCGAATCTTTGAGTTGTTCGCGCAGCAGTTCCTGATCAATCAGGTGATCAAGCGCCGACTTGCGGTCGTCCGCCGTCATACGATCTAGCGGCCGTCCGCTGCTGAAAGCTTCGTAGCGCAGCGAATCTTCCCAATCGCTCAAGAGAATAATGTGACCATTCACAGTGGCAACGACGCGGTCAATTACCTCTGCGCCGGCTGTGAACGTCGCCGCCAGAAATACTAACGCGCCCACCAACTTGAAGAATTTAAGTCCCATCAGAAAGTCTGCCCAATGCTGAAAAAGACGTTGAAATGGCTCGCGTGCTTCGGGTCGAAGACGGTCTGGTCATTGACTACCGTCTGGCCCGGGAACGCGGGCGGATTCAAATTGTATCCGAAATCGAAGCGCACCGGCCCGACCGGCGTCTTATAGCGCACCCCGATACCGATCGCATGCGAAATGTAATTGTAGTCGCACTGCTCCGCGGTCGCCTGCTGCAGGCAAACCTGCGGATTTCTCTGCGACCAGCGCAGCAGGCTGCGGGTAAGGTCGTGTCCGTTGGTGAAGACATTTCCGGCATCGTGGAAGATCACAAAACTGATGTTGTTCTGGAAGAAAGGCAGAGTCGGCGGAGGCATGCGGAGCTCGATGCTGTTGATAAATAGTGCCGTGCCGCCCAGGGGAAACCCGGTCACGGGATCGCGCGGACCAGCCTGGTTCAGTCCGAATCCGCGAAGTGAATTCCCACCTCCGGCAAAAAAACGCTCGGCTAGCGGAAGGCACGCCGGCTGGCCCGGCTGCGGCTCATTGCATTGTGCTCCTGGCTGGGGCATGAATGTATTGCCGAACGGAGCTTCAATCCCGATGCGGGTAGAGCGCGCCAGAACAAATTTTTGATCTGAATTCCGTTTCCTGCCAATGGAATAGTAAGTCGAATTCTGGACCAGCAGCCGTCCGAAATCGGTCTCCGAGCCAAAGTGGCTGTCCGCTACACCGCCGTCAACAGTGGTGTAGTTTCCTTTTGTGGTTTCGAGATCGTTGTCGCGCTTGTTCCGGATGTAACTGAAGTTCGGAATCGCAACCCGGGTGGGCTGCGAGAGCAATGGAATCTGGTCAGGGCTGACCGTGTTCTGGATGTCACTCGCACGCACCCGCCGGTACGTAAGACGGTACGTCATGAGGCTGGTCTTGTTGATTATCTGCTCCGCCTGGACCGACCCTTCTAATCGCTGCGAGGTGAACGTGGTGACGTCGACGGTGTTGTCGTAAAAAGCAGTGAGCGTAAGCCGCCAGTTGGGATTGTTGAACCAGCGCGGAGCCTCATAGCTGATCAGGCCACGTTGCTGCAAGCCTCCGACGTTGGCCTTGAGCGTCACCGTGTGATTCCGGCCGCGGAAGTTGAGCCGGGTCACGCCGAACGAGACCCGCGGGCTGACGCCGGTCTCTCCCAGAGGCTGATTCGTGTTCGAGCTCGGTTGCCCCGTCTGGAATTCCAGTCCCATGCCATAGTTGAAGGTGTAGCGTTTGGCCTCCTGCACGTTTACCAGCACATTCTTCTCGCGCTCGGTGCTCTCCGGATTCTGCACCGCTGTATCCACCTGGCTGAATATGCCGAGGTCATAGAGCCGCTTCTGTGTGTTCAGCATGTCGATCTGGCTCAGCGGATCGCCCGGCTTGATCTGGATTTCACGTTGCACGACAAAAGGCCGCGTGTGATTCAGTCCGGCGGTATACACCTGGTCGACGATGACCTGGTCGCCTTCGTGGATGGTGTAGACAACATCCATAAGTAACGGATTGCTGGGCGAAGGCTTGGCCGAAACCTCGAACGTGGCATTGGGAAACCCGTTGTTGAAGTAATAGTTCAACACGATTTCGCGGTCCTCATTGATCTTCGAGTAGCCAAAAGCCTGTCCCGGAGAGATGTTAAGCTCGGGGAACGGGCTGGCCATTTTCGTTTCGTTGCCGGCGAGTTCCAGGGTTCCCACCATGGTCTGCGGACCCTCATCGATTTGCAGTGTGATGGCCAGGTCGTTCTGTTTGCCTTGATAGTTGTCCTCCACCTTGGGCGTGATCTTGACTTCCAGAAAACCGTTGGCGAGATACGGGTTGGAGGTGAGGTTGCGAACGTCCGCAGTGAGCAGCGACTGGCTGTAACGGCCGTGCGCCAGAAAGCGGCCGGCCTGCTGAATCTGCATCCGCGATCGAATCTGCTCTTCGCTGAATGCCTTGTTGCCGGTAATCGTCAGCTTCAACAGCTTGTGGCGCTCGCCTGCGTCAATGTCATACGTGACCCGCATTTCACCGGCAGATGCCGGGTTCTTTTGCAGCGTGACCTTGGCATCGAAGTAGCCCAGGCCTTGCATGTAATTGAGCAAATTCCGCCGGCCCTCGTTCAGCAGGTCATCGTCAAGAGCGTTCTCTTCGTAGACGGGGACGCTCTTTCTAAGTTGACTACGGCTGATCTTGAAGCCCTCGACCGTGATCTTAACTCTAGGTCCCGGCTGGATGTCGAAGGCGTAATCCACCGTATTAGTTTCCGGGCGGTAGGTCCGGCTGGAGATCGCGACTTGGGACAAGAGACGATCTTGCTTTTGATACTTTTTTCGCAACCGGTCGAGCGCCCGGCTGACACGTTGTACGGTAACGTAGTCCGCGGTGCGCATCTTGGCGGCTTCCTGAATCTGCACCGGGGAAAATCCCGCAGGGCCCGCCACGGTAATGCGTCCCACTCGGGCATGGGGTCCGGCCGCGATGTGGAACACCACGTTCATCTGCTGGGTCGCGACCTGGGGCTGCTGCTCGTCGCTGATGTGGGACTGGTAGTAGCCGTTCTGCTCCATCAATTGTTTGATGCTGGTCAATGCACCGTCCATTTTCTCCTGCGTAAATAATTCCCCTAACTGGAGCTTGGAAGCGTTGACCACCTGGTTGGCAGCCGGAGGATTCGGTTCCCCGGTCACGTAAATCTCCCCTACAAAAAAGTTCGCGCGCATGCGAAACGTCAATTCGGCCCGGCCGTCCGAAGTGCGCTCAGCCTCAGCTTGAATATCGGCAAAACGTCCGGTGGCGTGCAGTGCCTGAATACTTTCGCGTATCTGCTCACGCTCGAGAGGCGCGCCGACTTTCTGCGGAATCAGGTCAAGCAGACGCGTCGTATTCGCCGAGGGCAGATCGGGAAAATCAATCTTCTGAACGATGAGCCCCTCATACCCGGCCATGCCCCCGAGCGCTGGCGGAGTTGGGGAGGGCGCGGAGGATTGCGGTCCGGGCTCCGCTCCGGGCAAGCCTTGCGCCGGAGGCGACTGTGCCGCTGCGTTCAGGCACAGGACGGCCGCAAGCCCCAGTCCTGTCAGGGTTTTCCCAATCGCTGCCTCTAAACGCAAACCGGCTCCTCGCGCATGCAGGTGATAAAGGGTTCGATGAACGGGTATCAGGCAGTGTTGCATTTAGCCTGGGAAACCGACCGGCACCTATAATAAAGGTTTGTACGCCTGGAACTGGTGATCTCTTTGGGCTGATCTCTATGAACATGATCTCTGTGGATCTGGAAGAAAGATATTCGCGGCAAGTGCTCTTCCCTGGAATCGGACGGGAAGGACAGCAAAAGCTGGCAACCGCCAGGGTCGCCCTGGTGGGATGCGGCGCCACCGGCTCCGCCCTGGCTTCCCTGCTGGCCCGTGCCGGCGTGGGCACCATTCGCATCATCGATCGCGACTATGTCGAGCCTAGCAATTTGCAACGTCAGTCCCTGTTCGATGAAGCCGACGCGGCCCAATCGCTGCCCAAGGCCATCGCCGCCGCCCGCAAGATTTCTGCTTTCAATTCCCAGATTGTAATTGAACCGGTGGTTGCCGATCTCGTCCCCGCAAACATCGAGTCCCTGCTGGATGGAATGCAATTGGTTCTCGACGGCACGGACAATTTCGAGGCTCGTTACCTCATCAACGATTTTGCCGTGAAAACTTCCGTGCCCTGGATCTACACCGCCGCGGTCGGCAGCTACGGCATTACGTTGAACGTTCTGCCGGGCCAAACCGCCTGCCTGGCATGTGTGTTCCCCGACCAACCTCGCGGGGCCTTCGAAACCTGCGAGACCGCCGGAATTCTGAATTCGGCGGTTAATCTGGCGGCGTCCATTTCCGCGACCGAAGCCATCAAACTGATCGTAGGCGCGGCCCAACAGCTCCGACGTACCCTGCTCTCCTTTGACCTGTGGCGCAACGAACGCGCCGAAGTCGCAGCCGGAAAACCGCGCCCCGGATGCCGCGCCTGCGGTGAGCAGGATTTCATCCACCTCGCCGGTGAAGGCCGGCCTCACATCACGCTTTGCGGACGAAACTCGGTGCAGATCCACGAGCGTCATCGCCCCATTGATTTCCTAGAGGTAAGCCTTCGTCTCCAACCCCACGGGCTGGTGCGGCACAATGATTTTGTGCTGAAATTCTGGCCCGAACCCTACGAGATGACGCTGTTTCCGGACGGCCGGGCCATCATCAAGGGCACCACGGATACGGCCGTCGCCCGCAGCCTTTACGCCCGCTATGTAGGGAGCTAGAATGTCCAGCGCCGGAGACCGGGCCACGGTAGAGGCATTCAGACGGTTAGACCCCATCCCGGCTTTCGAGGAGGACACATGCGACAGCTTTTTGCTTTAGGGTTAGTGCTCCTGTGCTGCGGATTCGCGTTCGCCCAGGACACCTGGACTTATCCGGGCCTGTACGCGGCACCATTCGCTCCACGTCTCTCGACTCCAGTCGCGTCTCCCGGGGACTTGCCCACGCCATTCCTGACCCTGGACACTCCGCCTCTCGCCGTCGGCGCGAGCAACAGCACACTGGAAAATGCGACCGGCTCCCCTGTCTACTATAACCAGCCACTCCTGTATCAGCCGGGAGTGCAATACAATCCGTCGATCCAAGTGTCAGGTTCTTCGGCTCGAAATTCCTCTCAGGTCTCTGGTGGACTATACGGAATTGAGCTGGGTGCGGCAACCTCTCAGATGGACTATGGCGTGGCCCAACTGGCAGGCATCGGTCCTCGGAAGAAAGCAAGAAAGGTCTATACCAACCCGGACGTCGCCGGAGTCAACGAAGCCACCGGCACAATCAAATTTCGTGGCAAGCTGGAACATGTAAACTAGCCGCGCAGCACCGAGAATGGAGCCTGGGGCGCAAGCCACGGCTGAGACACCAAATGAGAGCGAGCCCTGAAAGGGCGAAAGAGCCCACGACGCGAACCTAACGCTGCACGACGCGCTCGAGCGCGTCGAAAAATCCGGGATACGAAATCACCGCCGCTTCCGCTCCCCGAATCCGCGTCTCCCCTTCCGCCCGCAATGCCGCAACCGCGAACGCCATGGCGATCCGGTGATCGCCAAACGAATCAATTTCCGCGCCGCGCAGAGCCTGTCCCCCGGGAATCTTCAATCCGTCATCCCGTTCTTCCACCTGCGCACCCATGGCGCGAAGATTGACGGCAATGGCGGCAATCCGGTCAGACTCCTTCACCCGCAACTCGCGCGCATCGCGAATCTCCACTCCGTCCGTTGTATAAGGCGCAATCGCTGCCAGCACCGGAATTTCGTCGATTAACGCGGCCGCATCGGCGCCAGCAATTGTGACCCCTTTCAGATCGCGCCCTTCCACTTTCACCGTGCCGCGCAATTCACCATGCTGTTCGTCGATCTGGGTCACGGAAATCCCCATCCCCATCAGGATCAGAATATCCAGAAGCCGCGCCCGGGTGGGATTCATCAGCAAATCCTCGATCACCAGTTGCGACCCCGGGAACAATCCCGCCGCACAGAGAAAGAAAGCCGCACTCGAGATATCACCCGGAACCACCCCTTCGATGGCCCGCAACTTTTGCCTACCCGCTATCCGAACCTCGTTGCCCAACTGCTTGAGCTCCGCCCCGAACGCCCGCAGCGCCAGTTCGCCGTGATCGCGAGTGCGTATCGGTTCAACGACGGCGGTCTTTCCCGAGGCAAACAGCCCCGCAAACAGCAGGCAAGATTTTACCTGCGCGCTGGCCACCGGCATGTCGTAGCGGATCCCAGTCAGCTTTCCCCCGGTAACGTGGAGGGGAGGCCGCCCTCCGCTCTGAGCGGTGATCTTCGCCCCCATCATTTCGAGCGGCGCGATAATCCGCGCCATGGGACGCCGCGAAAGCGACTCGTCGCCCGTAAGCTGGCTGCTGAAATCCTGCCCTGCCAAAATGCCGCTCAACATCCGCATCGTCGAACCGGAGTTGCCGCAGTCCAGAGGCGAAGCCGGAGGTTGCAGTGCCGGGCCCCGGCCGTGAATTACCACGCTATTCTCGCTGCGCTCCACCTCGACGCCCAAAGCTTTTACACAACCCAGCGTGCTGGCGCAGTCCGCCCCGGTTGAGAAATTCTCCAGTCGCGTATCGCCCTCAGCGATGGCGGCGAGCATGGCATAACGGTGCGAAATCGACTTATCCCCAGGCAGCCGCAAAGATCCTGAAATAGTTCGGGCGGGACGTATGACGGTAAGAGGAATCGAATTCATTGCGGATGTCTGAATGATTTGATGTGGCGAGACAGGTCCTTCAAAAGGCCTATATTTCGATTAGAAATCTGGAATCTACAATCAGAAATCTGCAATGTCTAGGCCAGCGCTTTGGCCTCAGCCGTGGCTTCCTTCAGAATGTCCGGCGGCACTTCCCGGATGGCGAGATGGAACTCAAACATGGGAGTGACCGTGCCCCGTCCCCAGCGGTTTACTTCCCAGTGCGCGCGAATGAACTTTGCTTCGGGATGCCCAGTCAGATCAAGCAGCAGCGGATGCTGGCCTCGGTAGAACTTCTGAGGAAATGCAATCAAGGGCTTCGCTCCCCACGCGGCGCCGTCGGCGGAACCGAAGATGCTGACGTCCAAAGCCTCCTGCTCGATGATATTGGTGATGTCCAGGGTCAAAAGGAAGACACGGCTGCCCGCCGCGGTGATATCCAGAGTGGAACCATCGCCTTTGGCACTGACCACAGTCTTCTCAGGTACCAGCAGGGTATCGATCGTCGCGTTCGAGGACATGGCGAAAGAATTGTAGCAAATGTAGGCGCGAGTGCCCTCGCTCGTGCGGCACGCGCCACGAACGCCTACGTACGAGCGGGGACGCTCGCGCCTACATTGTCGAAAAACTGGCGCAGCAGCTTCCCTACCTCCGCCGGGCTGTTCCCATGGCGAATAATGCCCGGCATGCCGAATGATCTTCAATTCACTGCCGGCAATATTCCGCCGCATCAACTCCGCTTCCGCAGGCCCGGTGAGAATGTCTTCATCCCCGGTCATGAGCAAAGTCGGGACATTGATCGTCTTCAAATCTGCCACCGAGTCGGGTCGCTCCGCCATGCCGCGCTGCACCTGCGCAACATTTCCCGCAGACATTTTTCTCATCATGCGCAACGCCCCATCCACCAGGTCAGGACGACTCGTGCGCGTAGTCTGGCCAATGAGCTTCGGAATCATGCTCTCGAAAAAAGGCTCAGTCCCGCGCTCCACCACATCGGCGGCAGCTTGTAAACGCCCCGCCCTGGCCTCCGGAGAATCAGCCGGCGCTTTCGTATTGCACAATGCCAGCGCGGCCACTCGCCCACGATAGCGCCGCCAAAACTCAAACAGCACGTAGCCGCCGATCGAGACTCCCGCAAACGGCACGCGCCCAATTTCCGCATGATCAAGTATCTTGGCGATATCGTCGGCATGCTTCTCCATCGTAGCCGGACCTTCGCCTGCGCCCGATTCACCATGCCCGCGCAGGTCAGGCAGGATCAGCTGATATCGAGAAGTCAACGCCTGCGCCGCAGGCAACCAAAACTCATGATGGACGGGAAATGGATGAAGCAACACGATGGGCGAGCCGCTACCCAGTACCTGATAAGCAACCTCGGCGTCGCCACTCTTGATATGAATCATCGAACGGATGTCATCCTGAGCGGAACTTCTCCATGCGCTTGCGAATGGAGAAGTGGAGTCGAAGGACCCCTAGCATCACCACGAAACTAGCGATCTTGTGCCCTGATCGCAATCGAACAAAGCGTTCAGAAGATCACTAGGCTCCTTCGACTCCGCAGCTTCTTCGCGACGCGAAGAAGCCGCTCCGCGCAGGACGACACGTGAGCTACGAAGCCGCAGCCTGATGCCCGGTCGGCGCCTCCAGCCTCAGCGGCTCTTCCGGCATCACGACCCAGGCGATGGGATAAGAGAGCAATCCAACGCCGGTCATCACTCCCACGAGCAGCCACACCAACCGAACCAGCGTCACGTCGAGATCAAAGTATTCCGCGAACCCGGCACAGACCCCCGCAATCTTCCGGCCCGTCCGAGGACGCACCAGACGGTGGCGCGCAATCAGGTTTCCGACACGCTTGCCGCAATACGCGCAATGGCTGGCATCGTCCTGTATGACCTTGCCGCAAAAGTTACAATACATAGGGCTTCTCCCGCCACTAGATACGGTCCACGCAGACGAAATGTTCCAGATTTAGTTCTCGCGATAGGCCTCTTTCAGCCGCTTGCGCGCCGTCTCAGCCGGGTCCGTGCCGCCATCACTCGCCACCACCGCCTGATATTTCGCCAGGGCAAGATCACGCTTCTGCAACAGATCGTACATCTCTCCGGCCCCCAGATTGGCTTTCTGCAACGCCTCCGAATCAGGTTGCGGGGCCTGCCCAACTTGTTCGTAGGCCGCGGCCGCTCCACTGTAGTTCTTCTGGCTGCGCAGCAAATCGCCCAGGCTGAGCGCGGCGATCTCGTAGTGCAGCCCGGGATAGTGTCCTTCCCGTCCGGCCTGCCAGATCCGACGGTAAACCGCCTCCGCCTCCTGGTACCGGCCGCCCGCCCGCAACAGGTGACCCTCCTCCAGTGCCAGCAGTACATCCTGCGGAAAGCGGGGCACCAGTCCACGCACCAGCGGCAAGGCTTCATCGTAGCGGTGCTCGCGGCGCAGAAACACCGCCAGCAGGATTTGCGCGTCAATGCTGGTCTCTCCGTTGCCCTGCGCGCACTCTCTGAGATATTGCAGGCCCTTGTCTTTGTTTCCGCCCAAGCCCAGCATGGAGGCCGCCGCCTTCACGCCCCAGGGCAAGTTTCCCACCACGTAGTTGTGCGCGCCGACGATCAGCTTTGCCTCGGTCGTGGTGGGAGAAAGTTCGAGAACCCGTTCATGATCACGCCGTGCTCCCACCGCATTCCGCAAAGCCGAAAACCAGGCCCGTTCGATGAGAGCGGTATAAGTGGCGAACTGGGCCCGGGTCACTCCACGGGCATAAAGGGCCTCCACGTCGTTCGCATTTGCCGCCAGGCGCTTCTCCTCCAACTGGAGCGCCCGCTTCACGAGGTCGCTAATCTGCTGCTTGATCTTGGGGTCCGCCGGACGATGGGGCGCGGAAATGAACGTATCGTTGGCGTACTCGCCGGTGTTCAACACACCCATGCGGTAGAGTTCCCGGAACAAGATCGCGGTCAACAGATGATTGACCGCAAAGGCATCGTCCGGGTGCCTCGCCAGCACCTGCTCGAACTCCTGCACCGCCCGGTCGTAGTCGAGGTTGTAAAAGTGGTTGAATGCGGTCGGGTTCTGCGGGTCGTGAGGACGGAAGGCCAGCGATTCAGAGTTCGAGTCAGCCGACGCCGCTATCGCTTGCGCAGCCAGCAAAAGGCCAATCAGAAGGACAACGACGCGGCGTGGAAGCGGGAAAGGCAATTCTTTCTCGTGAGGTCGCTGAACTTTAGTTTACCTGAAGCCCGGTCCCCGCTGCAGCGAACCACAATAGTTAAGACTCACCGAACATCCGCGGGAGGAAACTGTGCCTATAATCGCGTTCGGAATTATTTTCTTATCATCATTCGAGCGCATCTTTCCTAGTTCAAGCGGTAATTCTTTCCGGGTTGGAGAGAGCAGCTTCCAGGTTCAATTGCCAAAGAAGTGGCGTTTCAACGACTTACCGATTTTAGGTTTTTGGTCACCGGCTTGCGATCGAAAATGCGAGGATCTGTATGGCTGACGTGGTGCGTGACGCTCAACATGAGTTCTGGCGGCCGCCCGTAGTTGCGGCTGAAGCCGCCCGCCCGGGTCTGGTGGAAGTCTGTGACGGTTGCGCCACCGAATTCATGGTCGGCTCGCTTTTCTGCCATGTCTGCGGCGCTTCCCGCGAAGCGCGCCCCTCAACCGCCGCGCACTGGACTCTCTACCTGGAGTTCCACAACATCAAGCGCACCCTTGGACTGTCCACCGCTTCGCTGGTCGCGTTCGTCGTAGGAATGGCGTGCCTGCTGATGGCGGGTATCGCCGTAGGCATGATCTACAGCGTTCAAACCTTCAATGACTTTCAGGCCGTACAGCTCTATCGCATGCAGTGGCTGCTCGGCGCCATAGCCGCCTTCGCCGCAGGCCTGCTGCTAAAAAGGTCTCCCGACCCGAAGCGATAGAAGCGACCTCAACCAGAGTGCCACCACAACAACCCACGTAGGCCCGGACGCCCTCGTCCGGGCTGGCGAGCAACGCTCGCCAAGCTTTTGGGCTGGGGCCTCAACAAACCCAAAACACACCTCCGGCCGGGCTTCGCCCGGCCCTACGTGGTCTGGGGAGAATTATGCGTCGTTGATTACGACCCGCCGCTGTTGATGCATGCGATACAAATGATGCACCGGCCCGATGCCCCGTCCCAGGGGATGCGCATTGGCAATCGCCGCTGCGACATAGGCCTTCGCGAGCAGTACAGCCTCGGGTAGTCCGCGGCCCCTCGCCAGATGGCAAGCCATCGCGGAAGAGAATGCGCAGCCTGTGCCATGGGTAGAGTTGGACCGTAACCGGTCAGATTTGAACACCTCCTGCTCGGCACCCCTCTGGCTGGTGAAACTCAACAGGTCGATCGCCTTGTCCAGGTGGCCGCCAGTGATGACCACGCTGGCGGCGCCCATTTCGTGGAGCCTGGCCGCAGCCTCGCGCATTTGTTCGAGATTCGTGACCGCCAGTCCGGTCAGGACCGCCGCTTCGTCTACATTAGGTGTAATGACGGTGGCCAGAGGCAGCAACCGGTCGACCAGAACGCGCAACCCGGCAGGGTCAATCAGGTCATGCCCAGAGGACGACTTGATGATCGGGTCCACGACAATATTTGGCAGTCGGGCTTCCTTCAGGAAGTCAGCGACCGCCCGAGCCACCTTCCACGACCCCAGCATCCCGACGTGGACAGCCGAAATCTCCAGGTCAGCCCCCAGTTCCCGGAGCGTATCCGTCACCAGCTCAGGAGTCACGGCCTCCACCCGCCGGACCCCTAGAGTCGACTGGACGGTCAAAGCCGTGATGCACCCGACGCCGTAGCAGCCATGCGCGGCGATGGTCTTGACGTCTGCCGTCACTCCCGCTCCAGAGGAAGGGTCAAACCCGGCTATGGTCAGAACCACGGGCGGAGACAGGGCCATAAAGGCAATGTAACAAATGTAGGCGCGAGCGTCCCGCTCGTGCGGGAACCGTTCGTGGCGCTCCTGCACCAGCGAGGACGCTCGCGCCCACAGCGTTACTTTGGCGCAAACTGACGTAATGGCTGTAACTCGTTGAAAATGATCACCAGGTAAGAATTTCCATTCTGCACACTTCAGGATGCAGTTACTAATATATAAACATATAAGCTTATTGACTACAGCAATATGGGTAGCATTAGTCAAGATTAACAGTATGTTACGTGAGACATCTATTACTAGATAAGCATCTTGCTACAGTCAAAACCGGGTTGACAGGTGGCCTCTAGCCCGGTAGCCTTGTCAAATCCTTGGCGCTGGTAGGGGAGGAACGACTAAGAGATGTGAGGTGACAATGCGAGGACATATAGCTCATATACTGGCGACGGTTTTAATGGTCGTCAGCCTAGGGGCGGCTCAGCGACCGAACAAATCGGAGTCCGTGAACACCCGTAGTAAGGCAACAACAGTCGCGCCCGGCAAGACAGCTCGGACAAAGCCGTATCAAATTGGGACGGCGTCGTGGTACGGAAGCTACTTTCAGGGCCGAGCCACGGCCAGCGGTGAGCCCTACGACATGTACGATCTGACGGCCGCGCATCCTACGCTCCCTCTGGGCAGCTGGGTGCGGGTCACCAACCTGCGCAACGGGCGGGCGGTAGTGGTGCGGATCAACGACCGGGGGCCTATCGTCCCGGGACGCATCATTGACCTCTCGTACAACAGCGCGCGTGTGCTCCACTTCGGCTCCCAAGGCTTGCAGCGGGTACGCCTCGATGTGGTAAACAACCGGCCAAAGACTACCCAGCCAGAAATGATCGCGGCCCTGCACTACTAGCCTCCCAGCTCCAAATCTTTTACACTTCTTTACGTGTACGATCCGAGACAGAATCTGATCGTCGCCTTAGATGTTTCGTCCGCGGCCGCCGCCCAGAAGATTGTGGTGGCCGTGGGCGTATCGGCCTTGACCTATAAAGTCGGGATGCAGCTCTACACCGCCGAAGGCCCAGGCATAGTGCGCGAGCTTGTGGACTCGGGCCGGCGAGTCTTCCTGGATCTGAAGTATCACGACATTCCGAGCACGGTCGCCGCCGCGGTGCGCGAAGCCGCCGGACTCGGCGTCAGCATGCTCACCATCCACGCCGCCGGTGGCGGCAAGATGATCCACGCCGCGGTTGAAGCCGCCCGCAACGTGAACCCCGCGCTCATAGTGTTGGGAGTCACCGTGCTGACCAGCATGGATGAACAGGATCTCGAAAAAGTTGGCGTGCGCGGCCACGTCTCTGACCAGGTCTTGCGCCTGGCAGGGCTCGCCCTCACCAGCGGATGCCAGGGTGTGGTTGCGTCCGCACTGGAAGCTTCTGAGCTGCGCTCTGAATTAGGCAAGCATTTCCTGATTGTGACTCCGGGCGTGCGCCCGGCAGGAAAAGATCACGGCGATCAAAGCCGGGTCGTAACTCCCACCCAGGCCATCGCCGCCGGCGCTACGTACATCGTAGTCGGCCGCCCCATCACAGGCGCCGCCAATCCTGGCGCGGAAGCCCGCGCCATCCTCGAGCAGATGAGCCTGGCAGTCAGCGCGTAATCTCCATTAACTTCTGGATTGTGGATTGTCATCCTGAGTGGCCGCAAGGCCGCGAAGGACCCATACACTTAGCTTGCAGCACCAAACCACTCGCAGCCGTCGCTAAAGCTTCTCGTAAAACTCACAAGCCGAGCAGGAAATAAAAATCCCCCCCGGCACTCCACGCTCGCGATCCTTCACCCGCTTCACGATCCGGGTAGGCTTGCCGCACTTCGGACAGTCCGTACTCTTGGTCGTGTCCATTTCTTTCTTACGATCTGCTGTCTTTGCAATCTTGACTGCCATTCTCTGCTCTCCTTAAGGCCATGCGGTCGAATGTGTGGAACTCAGTAATATTCCAGTCCCAGGTGCGTGATTAACTCTTCGCCCTTCAAATGCCGCAACGTGTTCTTCAGCTTCATCAGCTGAATAAACAGATCATGCTCAGGATAAAGTCCGGGAGCACTCATCGGCGACTTGAAGTAAAAACTCAGCCACTCCTGGATGCCCAGCCCGCGCAACTCCTTGCTGCGCTGCGCCAGGTCGAGAAACAGCACCAGGTCCAGCACCAGCGGCGCAGCAAGGATCGAATCGCGGCACAGGAAATCAACTTTGATCTGCATGGGATAACCCAGCCATCCGAAGATGTCGATATTGTCCCAGCCTTCTTTGTTGTCCCCGCGCGGCGGGTAATAGTTGATGCGCACCTTGTGCGTGAACTTGCCGTACAGCTCGGGATAAAGTTCCGGCTGCAGAATGTGTTCCAGGACGGACAGCTTGGACTCTTCTTTAGTTTTGAACGACCCCGGATCCTCCAACACTTCGCCGTCACGGTTGCCCAGAATGTTGGTGGAGAACCAGCCGTTCAGCCCGATCATGCGCGCTTTGAATCCGGGAGCCAAAATCGTCTTGATCAGCGTCTGCCCCGTCTTGTAGTCCTTGCCGCAGATCGGTGCCGAGTTCTCTCGCGACAGTTCCTGCATTACCGGCAAATCCACAGTGAGGTTAGGCGCTCCGTTGGCGAAGGGCACACCCTCCATCAAGGACGCGTAAGCGTAGATCATTGAAGGCGCGATCATCTCATCGTTCTGGGTCAACGCCTTCTCGAACGCCTTCAACGACTGGTGGGCAGCGGTGGGTTCAATAAACGATTCCGTCGAACCGCACCAGATAGTGACCAAACGGGACGCGCCGGAAGTCTTCTTGAAATCCCGCATGTCCGCCCGGACCTGTTCCGCCAGGTCCATCTTGTTCTTACCCTTCTTGACATTCGGGCCATCGATCTTCTTCACATAGTTGTGGTCGAAGACCGCCTTGCGCGGCGTAATGGAAGTCAGAAACGGCTTGACCTGCTCGAGCAGATCACGCTCCAGCACCCCAGCGTTGGTGGCCGCCGCATACATGTTGTCTTCGAAAATGTCCCACCCGGTAAAGACCAGGTCATTGAGCGACGCCAGAGGAACAAATTCCTTGATCTTGGGCGACAGCGCATCCGTACGCTTGCCAAGCCGGATCGTCCCCATCTGGGTGAGCGATCCGATGGGCTTGGCGATGCCCTTGCGTACAGCCTCCACTCCGGCGACAAACGTGGTGGCCACGGCGCCCATGCCGGGGATCATGATCCCCAGTTTGCCCTTAGGCGCCTGGATCTCATCTCTGTTCTGTTTCGACTCTGTCTTCGTTCTTGCGTTCTTCGGCCGCGTCGGCATGTTTAAGCTGCTTCCTTATAGACACCGTTGGGAATGTAAGGCGAACTTCTTATGTTCTCGTATTGAGTCGGCATTTGCAACCGCGCGAGCAGTGAGTGGCCGCGGAAGCAACGCGAACGGCAACATCACGGGTTGGTGTGGTCGCGGGCGAGTCGCCCGCGACCACACGCTACTTTTCCAGGTCGAGAGTTTTTACCGGCAAGTCCCAATGCGCGTCCAGAATCTCAAACCGTCGCTGCTCTTCCCGCTCGTAGGCTGTCTGATCGGGCCAGAGCTGCTTCTTCAACGCATCTTCCTCAAACGGCTCATTGGCCACGGTGGAATTCTTGAACACGATGGTGACGCGGTAGTCCCAGCGCCCGTCTTCGGTGGTGTGATAGCGCGGCTGGTCCATCCAGACTTTGATCATGCGCCCCATCTCGACTTCTTTTTTGAGCAGCGGATAATGATTCTTCTTGAATAACTGCAGGAACTCGTCCGCGTGTCCCCACTTGGTTTTGTAGTAATACTCGATCACATAGGGCTGGCCCGGAGCGGAGGTGCTCTGCGCCAGACCCGCATTGACACCAATCAGCAGGACAACCAGCAAAAGCATGAGACGTTTCACGATTATCTCCTGAGCAAAGGACTGCAGGTCTTGGATTGTAGACTCGGAAGCCCACCACTGTTGCGTCATCCTGAGGGACTTCAGTCCCGAAGGATCTGGCGTGGACTATCAAATACCCGACGCGGCAGAATTTCCGCTTCACGCCGGATGCTTCGCAAGCTCAGCATGACGCCCTGAGAGGCTGGAGCTTACTCTGTCCGCATCCGGTTCTGCCAGTGTGACCACACAAACCAGATGATGCCGGCGGCCAGCGCGATTCCGATTACCAGGTCCAGTTGGTGGAAGTACTTACCCAGCGTACGCCAATTTTCACCTAGCTTCAGTCCGAGGTAAGCCAGCAAAAAGCACCAGGGCCAGGATCCCAGAAACGTGTAGATGTGGAAGCGTCCGCGCGGCATGCGGGCGATTCCCGCCGGCAACGCGATGAAGGTGCGGACCACGGGCAGCATCCGCGCGATCAGAACGGCCAGGTAACCCCAACGATGAAAGAAGCGGTCAGCCCAGTCCAGTTCGCGGCGGCCCATCAGAATCCAGCGGCCATATTTCTCAACCAGCGGCCGCCCGCCGTAGTAGCCGATTTCATAAGCCACGAGTGATCCGAGGTTGCAGCCGATGGCGCCCGCGGTCGCCACCCACAGCAGATTCATCGAGCCCTCGTACACCAGGTAGCCGGCAAACGGCATGATCAACTCGGACGGCAAAGGAATGCACGCCGACTCGATCGCCATCAGCAAGGCAATCCCGCCGTAGCCCGTGGCTGCCACGACGGACTTGATAAAGACAAACAAGACCGCAAGGATTTTTTCAGTCATGCAGAAAACATGTTAAACGGGGATCGCTGGTGCAGGGACGGTTTCTTACCCGCCAGACCCACAGCAAGGTTCAGAATGCGCCTTCCTGGGTAAAGGTGTATCCGGGCAACGAGGCGCCGCTGGCGTTCTTGGTCACTTTCACCCGCACGGTGGGCACATCCGGCGCGGTCAACCCCGCCGGCCGCAGCATCGCATACTGGGTGAAGACTTCGCTGTACATCTTCGTGACAAGATAGTCCTGGCCATCAGTATCGTTCCGCCAAACCTGCCCGAGTTGGATGGACTTCACTGCCACGTCAAACTCCTGCGATCGCTGGAAATCTCTTTCAGGGTACCGGGACAGCCGCAGTGCGTCAATTAGCCCGGTGGTTCCACAACATTACGAAAGGACCAGCGAAAGGGATTGTTGATAGGAGCAAGGACTGTGTGCGGACGGGCGCCCTCGCCAGTCCAGGCCGTCCGAAGGACGGCTAGCTCTTGTCAATGACTCCCCACAGTTGCGATTCAAACAATTTGCTAATATTGACCTCGATTTCGAGGAGCTCGCATGCCCCGCGGCATCACCCCCCGCCAACCCGCCAAGACTGGACGCCACGAAGGCACTGGCAAGGCCAGCAAAAACCCAAGCGCCCTTCGGACGCCCCGGACGGGCGAGGGCGCCCGTCCCCACACAGTTCGTGGCGCCGCGCCCGCCGCCAAGCCTCGAGGTAAAGCCTACAATCCCACGGCCCCAGACCGGATACAGGATATCCTTCAGCGGCTCAACACCCTCTATCCTGACGCCACCTGTGCCCTGCACCACAAAAGTGCATGGGAGTTGGTGGTCGCGACGATCCTCTCTGCCCAGTCCACCGACGTTGGCGTGAACCTGGTTACGCCTGTGATCTTCAAGAAATATCCCACCGTCCAGGATTTCGCCGCGCTCGAACCCGAACAGCTTCAGCCTGATATTCGCTCAACGGGATTCTTCCGCAATAAATCGAAGTCCGTGATCGGCGCGGCCAAAAAAATCGTGAGCGACTTTGGAGGCCAGGTCCCCAATCAGATGGACCAGCTTCTCACTCTGCCCGGAGTCGCGCGCAAGACCGCCAACGTCGTCCTGGGCACCTGGTTCAAGCAAAACGAAGGCGTAGTCGTGGATACGCACGTCCACCGCATCAGCCGGCGCCTCGAACTCACCCGCAACGACGACCCCAAGAAAATCGAACAAGACCTGATGCAAATCATCCCGCGAGAAAAGTGGACGCTGTTCTCTCACCAGATCATCTGGCACGGCCGCAAGCTGTGCATCGCCCGCCGCCCCAGGTGCGCGGAGTGCCCGCTGGAAAACATCTGCCATGCCGCCGATAAAACCTGGAGCACAGTCGAAATCCACAAAAACGCCAAGTAGGCTGTCATCCTGAGCGAAGTGAGATGTTTCGCTAGCGAAACATCTCACGCAGTCGAAGGACCCCTATTATTGGAATGAAGCCGACCGTCATAGGATTTCATCAACTTCAGCACAACCCGCCCCAGCTTTCCTAAAGCTCATAGGGGTCCTTCGACTGCGCAAGATTTTCGCGCAGCGAAATTGCTGCTCCGCTCAGGAAGCCAAGTCCCTCTGCTACACTTTTCATACCGCCGATGCGCTCCTTAATTCTGTTGGCTATGGTCATCTCAATGAGCACACTCACCCTGCCCCAAAACCTGCGCGCACCCCAGGCGATCACCGACCCCAAGCAGATCACGAGCAAGCCCAACGCCAATGTAGAGCAGAACCAGCAGAGCCTTTCGATTGAAAGGCTGTACATGACGCGCTCGGTTGGAGCCACCACCTGGTCACCGGACGGAAAGGCCATTGCCTTCATCTCGAACATTAGCGGCCGCAACAACATATGGCTGGTTCCCGCCGAAGGTGGATGGCCCACGCAGCTTACGGTCAGCGATCAGCGCCAGACCCAGCCCACCTGGTCGCCCGACGGCAAATGGATTGCCTACATCTCCGACTACGACGGCGACGAGCAGTGGGACATTTTCTTCGTCTCGCCCAAGACCGGACAGGTCATAAACATCACCAACACCCGCGAGATTTCCGAAGAGAGTCCGACGTGGTCTCCCAACGGCCGCTATCTTGCCTACACAGTGAAACCGAAGACGTCGTCGGTGTTCGAAATTGACATTTTCGACACGCTCATGAGGGACACCAAGCACCTGACCGCCGGCACGCCCAAGGACAAGATGAACGTAAGCCCCATCTGGTCCGCCGACAACAAATGGATCGCCTATACCCAAACCCAGGCCAAGGGCACAGATTCCAACATCTTCGTCGCCGAAGTCGCCACCGGCAAAAGCGAGCTACTCACTCCCCATCAGGGAGAGGCACTTTACGCTGCCAACGATTTCTCCTCCGATGGCAAGCATCTGCTGATTACCTCGAACGCCGGCAATGGCTACGACAACGTCGGCGTACTCCACATAGCGACCAAAAAAATCGACTGGCTCACCCAGGACAAATGGGAGATCGAGGGCGGATATTTCTCTCCCGACGGCAAATCAGTTACGTGGACCGCCAACGTTGACGGCAACACCGAGATCTACCTGCACGATCTCGCTTCCGGAAAGACCACTCCCCTGCCGCTACCCAAAGGCGTAAATCGGTTGGGCGGCGCGGAATCCGCCTTCACTCGTGACGGTGCACGCCTGCTCTACTACCACAACGGCCCCACGTCACCCAACGATGTCTGGGTCTACTCCGTCGCCGAGGGCAAGACGCAACAAATTACGCATTCCCTGGTGGCGGGCGTGCAGGCCGAGGACATGGTCGAGCCGTTCCTGGTGCACTATCCCAGCCGCGACGGCAAATGGACCATCTCCGCCTTCGTCTACGTGCCTTACAACATGGCGCGCAGCAGCCAGAACGCGGCTGTAGTTTATGTTCACGGCGGCCCCACGTCCCAGAGCGTGAATTCTTTCAGCCGCATCATCCAGCACATGGTCAACCAGGGCTACATGGTAATAGCGCCCAATTACCGCGGATCAACCGGCTATGGCAAAGAATTTCAGCACGCCAACCTGTTTGACATGGGCGGAGGCGACCTGCAGGACATCCTCGCCGCCGCCGACTTCATCAAGCAGACGGGCTACCTCGATCCCAAGAAACTTGTTCTGATGGGCGGCAGCTACGGCGGTTACATGACCATGATGGGCGTGACCAAGGCGCCCGATGTGTGGGCAGCAGGCGTTCCCATCGTCCCCTTCGTCAACTGGTTCACTGAAATTGCCAACGAAGATCCCGTGCTACAGCAATCCGATCTAGCCACCATGGGCGATCCGGAGAAAAACAAGGACCTCTTCCACGACCGCTCCCCTATTTTCTTCGTGGACCAGATCAAAGCGCCGTTGCTGTTGCTGGCTGGCGGCAACGATCCCCGATGTCCCAAGGAAGAAGCCCAGCAGGTGGTGGATGCAGTCAAAAAGCGCGGAGGCGTTGCGGAATACAAAGTATACGAAAACGAAGGCCACGGCTTCGCCCGGGTCGAGAACCAGATTGATGCGTACAAGCGCGTCTCAGAGTTCCTGAAGGCCCGCGTCCCCCCAGCAAACTGCGGCTGTTCCCTCACCGAATGAAAAATGTAGGCGCCTACATTATTTCTTGGCAAACTTGTTGAAGAAATCGCCAGCGTTCCAATGCGGACGCTCCGTCTGCTGCGCCACTTCATAACCCACAGCCAAATCCACACGCGTGCACTTCACGGTCGCGTTGAAGTCGAAAGGCTGGCTCATGTCATCACTGGGCTGGTGGTAACGCTGAACCTCCCAATCAAACTGCATCTTCTTGCCATCAAGATTGGGATTCACAGTTTGCAGCCCTTCCTCGACATACAGGGAGGGAATCCCTTGCAGGATGAACGAATACTGATCGCTGCGCACGAAATAAACTTCTTCCGGCAGTGGATCCGGGCTTACGGTGAGACCCATGTGCCGGGCCACATCGTCCGCGACCCGGCCCAGGCTCGAGTGCTCGCCGCCCAGGGGCACAATGTCCTTGAAGTCGTAGAGGAAGGAGACTTCGTCCATGTTGATGTTGGCCACGATCTGTTTAATCGGGACCGTGGGATTTTGCGCGTAGTAGTCGGAACCCAGCAGGCCCTCTTCCTCCCCGGTGACGGCAATAAAAAGCAGCGACCGCCGCGGCGCGGGACGCAACTCAGAAAACGCCCGCGCCATTTCGATCAGCGCTGACGTACCGGACGCATTGTCAGCCGCACCGTTGTAGATGTTGTCTCCCTTGACCGGATCGCCAATGCCAAGGTGATCCAGATGGGCGGTGAATGCGACATATTCGTTCTTAAGCTGGGGATCAGAACCCGGCAAAATCGCCGCGACGTTCGGACTTTCGGCCTCGGAATAGCGGCTCACGATGTGCATGGTCACGCTGGCGCTCAGTGGAAAGGCCTGCGGATGACTGTTCTCCGCCGCCAGCAGCGCGTCTTTCCATGACTTCGGAGCGCCTTCGAATAGCAGCGCCGCCGTGCTGGAACTTATCCGCACGGCACCCCGGATACTCGGCTCCGCGCCATCCGGTACACCTTTTTCATCCAGCCAGCGCAGCGCCGGCCCTCGCGTGAAACGAACGTATTCTGAAAACGGAGTGCGCTGTTCGGTTTTGCCCGCCCAGATGGAGATATATCCAATGGCCCCGTGCTCCGCTGCCATTCGCAATTTCTGTTCGGTAGAAGAAAAATGGGCGCCGGGAGCGGACGGCATCTTAGGAGGAGCGCCATACAAAGCCGCCACAATCTTGCCTCGGACATCGATGCCCGCGTAATCGTCGTAGTTGAACTCCGGCGCGCTCACGCCATAGCCAACGAATACGACCTGGCCCTCGGCCGTGGTGTCGGCAGAAAGCGGGTCGCCGCCCATCACGTAATCTTTCTCGATGGTCAGGGTCCGGGTCGAACCGTTCTTGGGCTTTCACTGACGAATGAGCTCTTGTCCCGCAACAATTCGATCCTGCGAAAGCGTACGTTTTGGAAGTACGATCCGCCCACGCCCGCCGGCTTCAATCCCATTTCCTCGAACTGCGCCCGGACGTAGTTCGCTGCCAGCTGATACCCGCGAGTGCCGGTGGCGCGTCCCTCCAGCAGGTCGTCCGACAGAAACGCCATGTGTGCCCGCAGGCCATCTACGGTGATGCGCTGTAAGAGCTCATCCGGTGGGAAATCGGAAAAAGTGGTTTGTGCAGATCCAAAAGAAACCCCGAGAATCAAGCCGAGTGTTACAAGAAGACGCGTCGTTCGCAAACCTGCCTCCTGGAAGAAATGGCCTTGATGAGCCCAGGGATCGTATATTCCGCAGCCTCGATGTCCACCGGCAAACCAAGCTCCCGAAGAGTAGACGAAGTCACCGGCCCAATGGAAGCAAGCCGCACGCGGTTATCTTTCTCGCCCATGTCGCACTTGCCCATGTGGCGCGGGCGCCCTCGCCCGCGTTTCCCTCCCAGTAACTCGACGAAATTTCTCACGGTAGAAGAGCTCGTAAAAGTAATCCAATCGGGTCGCCCCTTCCGAGATTTCAGCGCCGCCCTCAAACGTTGACGGGAAGTCACTGGAATCACAGTTTCGTAAGCTTCGACCACGTCCACCTGCGCGCCCAGTTTGCGCAGCTCACGCGGAATCACATCACGGGCGACTTTTGCCCGCGCCAGCAACACCCTCTTCCCTTTTACCTTCCGCCGCAGACTCGCCACCACCGACTCCGCCACATACTCCTTGGGCACAACGTTCACCTTTACGCCGTGCTGTTCAATGGCCTGCCGGGTAGCCGGCCCGATCGCAGCGATTTTCAGGCAATGCATCGCCTTCCCGCTCATCCGGAGTCTTCGCAGCCTCTCCCACAGCGCATCGACTCCGTTCACGCTGGTCAGGATGAGCCAGTCATACTCGGAGAGATGCTTCAGGGCCTCATCCAGGGCTCTATACGACCGGGGCTTGCGGATCTCGATGAAGGGAATCTCCAGAACCTCTGCGCCCAGGTCGCGCAGACCGGAAGACAGAGCACTGGCCTGATGGCGCGCCCGGCCGACCAGCACTCGGACTCCTGACAGCGGTGCCGATGTTCCTGATTTTGAGGTCGATTTCATTCCTTGGGACTACCGGTTCATGGCTGCTGCGGCGTGGCGACCGCTTTTCCGTAGACTTCCCGCAAAATTGCGTCGCCGCCCCGACGAAGCAGGGCTTCGCCCACCGATTCGCCGAGTTCCACCGCATCATCACCGTCGCCCGATTCCCGCAATACCTTTGTTCCATCTGGACGCGCTACCACCGCCTCAAGATACAGCCGGCCGTTGACGACTTCCGCCAGGGCCCCGATAGGAACCTGGCAGCCTCCCCCCATCTGGTTCAGCAGCGCACGTTCGCAGGTGGTCGTGCGACGCGCCGCGTCATTATCCAGAAAAACAACGTGCCGCCGCACCCCCGCATCACCTTTGCGAATCTCGATCGCCAGTGCGCCCTGCCCCGCCGCTGGGCACATCAGTTTCGCAGGAAGCAGCTGCCGTATGCACTCCCGTTTGCCGAGGCGATTCAGTCCGGCCGCGGCCAGGATCACGGCATCGTAATCACCGGCTTCGAGCTTGCGCAGCCGGGTATCCACATTTCCCCGCAAGGGATGAATATCGAGATCAGCGCGCACGGCCTTCAACTGCGCCTGCCGGCGCAGACTGCTGGTCCCGACGCGCGCCCGGTTCGGCAGATCTTTGATACTGCTGTACTTGTGCGAACAGAAAACGTCTCGCGCATCTTCGCGGGTGGTGATCGCCACAATCTCGAAGTCGGCTGGAATTTCCGTAGGCAGATCTTTCAAACTGTGCACTGCGAGATCTACTCGCTTCTCCGACAGCGCTTCCTCAATTTCCTTGGTGAACATACCCTTGGTGCCGACCTGCGCCAGGGCGACATCGGTGATGCGATCTCCGGTGGTCTTGATGATTTCAATTTCGATGTGGTGCCCGTGCTGCTCAAGCAGCGCCTTGACGTGATTGGCTTGCCAGAGGGCCAGCTGCGATCCGCGGGAACCGATACGTAGCAGAGCCACTAAGTTTTCGCTCCAGAGTCTTTACCAGAGGACTTCGCGGCTTTCTTGTCGTCTTCTTTCTTCTTGTCCTGCAAATCAAACAGGCGCCGCACAATGTCGACGACGGTAGGGGCTTCAGGCTGGCTCACCGCGGTCTTCAGGGTGCTGATCGGAGTATGCATGATCTTGCTTATGATCCCCCGCGTGAGCGCCTCGACCGCCATCTCCTGTTCAGGCGAAAGCCGCCCCAGGCGGCCACGCACGCGGTCAATCTCCGCCTGGCGAATCGTCTCCAGGTGATCCTGTAACGAGACGATCGTGGGAACCACATCCAGCGTCTGCAGCCGGACCTTAAAGCGCTCCACCTCTCCCGTGATGATGGCCTCGGCGCGCTCTGCTTCTTTTTTCCGGTCATCGGCGTTCGAGGTCACGGCCTGCTGCAAATCGTCGATGTCGTACACAAAGATGCCATCCAACCGGTTCATCTCGGGATCGACGTCCCGCGGCACCGCGATATCGATAAAGAACATCGGCCGGTTCTTGCGCCGCGCCAGGAACAACTCGCCGTGTTCCCGCCGAAAGATGGTGTGGGGCGCACCGGTCGAAGTGATGACAATATCCGCGCGGTCACAAGTCTCGTAAAGCTGTTCAAACAGGATGGCCTGTCCGTCGAACTTGGCCGCCAGCTGTTGGGCGCGATCGTAAGTACGGTTGGCCACAAAAATAGATTCCGCGCCGTGCGCGATCAAGTGACGCGCCGCCAGTTCGCTCATCTTGCCCGCGCCCACCAGGTAAACATGCTTGCCCTGCAGCGATCCAAAAATCTTCTTGGCCAGCTCGACCGCGACTGATGCCACCGACACCGCTGACGAGCCCACCGCCGTTTCCGTCCGCACCCGTTTGGCCACTGCGAACGACCGGGTCAGCAGCAGATCAAGCTGCGAGTGCACCACCCCTACCGCACGAGCCGTGGCGTACGCCTCTTTCACCTGCCCGAGAATTTGCGGTTCTCCTACGACCATGGAGTCCAGGCTCGAAGTCACGCGAAACAAGTGCCGCACCGCCTCGCTCTCGCGGTACTCATATAAGTGGGGTTCATACTCGGAAGGTTTCAGCTGAAAGTAATCGCGCAGGAAACCGCGCAAGTCCACCGTGCCATTTTTTGTTTGCGTCAGTACTTCCACCCGGTTGCAGGTCGAGAGAATGATTCCTTCTTCAACTCCCGGATGCCCAGCCAATCGCCGCAACGCCTCGGGCAGATGCGACTCAGGGATCGCCAGGCGCTCCCGCACCTCGACCGACGCGGTCTTGTGATTCACCCCAATGAGCTGAAACTTCATGATTGGACGAACCCATGAATCGTACTGTAGTAGTTCGCCGACCAGGCGATCACCGCGGCCACCACGGCTCCGGTCGCGAGATAAGCGGCGCGCCGCCCACGCCATCCCGCATTCCAGCGGGTAAACACCATCACCATGTAGACCGCCCACATCAGCAACGAAAGAAAAATCTTCGGATCAAGGAAGTCCAGCCGCCCGTAAGTAGCCTGGGCCACGATGCTGCCCGCCACCAGCCCCAGCGTCATAAAAGGAAATCCGAGCAGCAGAGAGCGATAGCCGATCTGATCAATGACTTCGAGGGCGGGCAGCCGCAAGAGAATCGCGGCCGGCTTTTTCGACTTCAAACTGCGCTCCTGCAAGAGATAAAGCAGGCTGGCGGCGAAGCTCAGGAATAAAGCCGCATACCCGACAAAGATCATAGCGATGTGGGCGAAGAGCCATCCCCGGCGCATGCCCGGCGACGCCAGCAGAAAGGGCTGCTGCGTAGTCGCCGCGACGAACGTCAGAACAAACACCAGGGGAAAAACGACGATCCCGGGTGAGGTCGTGCGGTACACCAGATAAACAATCAGGAACGCTGCCATCACCATCAGCGACAGCAGCGACTCTGAATTGTGCACCGAGGTCAGGGTGAGCTGTCCCGACACCAGGACCGCTTCGGTCAACGACACAAATTGAAACACCATGCCCAGGCTCATGGCCGGTACCGCCACCCGGTTCAACAGCGAACTGGTGCGCGTCAAAGCCAGCAAGGCATAGATTAGGCCTACGGAATAGCAGCAAAGCGCTACTCGGAGCCATAGTATCGGCATAAACGGTTCGAAGCTCACGGGCCGGCACCGATGCCGTCCGCTCTAGCGATTATAGTCTGCACCGATCGTGAGGCAGAACAATCACAAGGTCAAGCAGTAACCGGTCAGACAGGTAGTCGGCGTTCCGCCGGCTGTCCGGAGGGCATCCTGCCCTCCAAGCGAGCGCCAAGAAGCCGCAAGAAGCTATTGCACCCCCAGAGCACTCAGCGCAGTTTCCAGACTCTCCTCACTTACCACCAACCGCCGCCCTTGCGCCAGCATGTCGTCGATCTCGTCAAATGCCTGAAACAACCGCATCTTCACCGCCCCGTACTGCTCCGCATCAGTCAGTGCGCGTCCATGCCGCGCCGCCCAGCCTCGCCCAGCCTCATCCGACAAAAAGACGCTTACAGCAAAAGTAGTCTTGCGGTCCGAGGTGACATCGAAAACATATTCACTGGCCGGAGCTTCAGCAGCATCGGCCAATGCCGCCCGCTTGCCGACAAAATAATACTGATAGACGTATCCCTGGCCACCGGTGTACGTCTTCATGCGACGAAGAGTCATAAGAGCAGTCGTTGGTCCTTGAGTCGTTGGTCGTTCGTCCGTCAAATAAACCGGTGCCACGGTGGTGATGACTGACGTCCGAGGTCCGAAGTCCGACGCCTGCCTCTACCCGTCGATCCTCGCTTCCCGCAGCAGTTTGACCGCGCTCTCGGAGGTCACAGGCGAGTAATACACCTCTTTGAAAGTGTACGATTTCGCCTTGCCCGCAATCACCGGAAGGATTTCGATGTGCCAGTGGTAGTCGTCATCAAGGGTCCTCCAGTAATCCAGGCTCTTCGATCGAAACAACGAATTGGGAGAAGTGTGCAGCACCAGATGAAACTCGCCGGTCACGGCGCGAATCCTTTGCAGCGTGCGCCGCAAAAGTGCAGCCAGATCGAGCATGCTCTCCGGGCGCGCCAGGCCGAAGCGTTCGAAAGCCGCCTCGTGCGTCCGGGGAATGATCCAGGTCTCGTAGGGTACTCGGGGCGCGTACGGACAGAGCGCAATAAAGTCGCCACGCACTTCAATCACTCGCAGGTTCTGCTGCAGTTCCTGCGAAATAATGTCGCAGAAGACACAGCGTTCCTTGGCCTTGAAGTAGTCTCTGCCAGCCCGAAGTTCGTAGAGCACGCGGCGCGGAACAAACGTAGTGGCCGTGAGCTGCGCCGTAGGATGCTCAAATTCCTGTCCGGCGTTGGCTCCGTGATTCTTGAAGATGCTGACGTATTTGAAGCGCGCATCACGCTTCAAGTCCTGGATGCGATGCGCCACTAGCAGCAGGAACTGCTCAATCTCGGCATCGCTTGCGTTCCACAACTGCCGGTCGTGCGCCGGATTCTCCACTAGCACTTCGTGCGCTCCCACCGGCGCCATGCGATCGTAAATTCCATCGCCGCGCCGGGCCGGTTCACCCTCGACGTGGTAAAGCGGTGCGGGATGCACTACCGCACGCGCCGACCAGGGGCCACCCTCCAACCCAGGCATGTTGGAAACTACTTGCGCCGCCACCGGCGAATCTGCACAAAACCTGCAAAAAGTTTCTGCACGGGGAGCGTGGTCAGCCACATCATCACCCGTAATCACCCAGGAGCGGGTAATCGGATCCTTACGCAATTCCATGCGTGTAAGGAAAACATCGGCGCAGAGGCCACGTCAACTGCGATCTGGCGTCCAGCGACGGGCAGCGCCTCGCGTGTAACGACTTGTGATCTCCATCACCCGGAAATCACCAGTGCCTTTGTTATAATCCGCCCACGAACCCCGTTGAAATGACCGAGCCCTCTACGCCATTGATGCGGCAGTATGCTGCCATCAAGAAGGAGCACCCCAGCGCCCTGCTGTTCTTCCGCCTGGGAGATTTCTACGAGCTTTTCTTCGACGACGCCGTGCTCGCCGCCAAAGAACTCCAGATCACGCTCACCTCGCGCAACAAAGAAAAAGGCATCGCGATCCCCATGTGCGGTGTACCTCACCACGCCGCCGAAGGCTACATAGCAAAGCTGATCCGCAAAGGTTTCAAAGTCGCGATCTGCGAGCAGGTCGAGGATCCACGCGTGGCCAAAAAACTCGTGCGGCGCGAAGTTACTCGAGTCGTCACCCCGGGCACCGCCGCAGATTCTTCCCTGAGCTCCGAAGAAAATAATTTCCTCGCCGCGGTCACCCAGATCGGCGAGCGCGTCGGCTTCGCCGCCCTCGACCTCTCCACCGGAGAATTCCGCGCCACCGAATTTCAGGGAGCAGACGCCGCCAAACGAATCCAGGAAGAAATCCAGCAATTGCGCCCCAAAGAAGTCCTGTACGCATCATCAGCCCCCCTGTTCGAGGGTTCTAGTGTGTTCGCGGGCGACTCGCCCGCGAAAGTCTCCACCACCACCGGCTACGCCGAAACCCCGCTCGACGATTGGATCTTCGCCCCCGACCACTCCATTCCGCTCTTGGAAAACCATTTCGGAGTCCTGTCGCTAGAAGGCTTTGGCCTCTCAGGCAAGCCCGCAGCCGCGGCGGCGGCCGGTGCCATCCTCTATTACGTCCGCTCCACCCAGCGCGGGACTTTAAGCCATGTAGATCGCATCGGACTCTACGAGCGCCAAACCTGCCTGGTGCTCGATGCCGTCACGGTGCGTAACCTGGAGCTGATCGAGCCACTCTTCGCCGGCGCTGACGCCGGCGTTACTCTTTTCCGCTCGGTCGACGCCACGGTCACGCCCATGGGCAAACGACTGCTGCGCTCCTGGCTGCTGCGGCCGTCCATTGACATCGCGGAAATCAACGCCCGTCTGGACGCAGTCGAGTCTCAAGCAAAAGAAACCATCGCCCGCGAAGAACTCCGTCGTGCGCTGGATGGCATCCTCGACCTGGAGCGCCTCCTCAGCCGGGTTACGCTGGAAACCGCCAACCCACGCGACGTCCTCGCCCTGGCCGCATCTTTGGCGAAGCTCCCAACAGTCCGCAAAGCTTTGGAACGCTTCGGCGGCAGCAATGCCCATCTGGCCGCGGCCGACTCGGCCGCGCGGACGATGCCACTCGCCCAACTCAAGGAAGGCTCCCCTGAGCGCCTCACAACGCTCCACACCTCAGTCGACGAACTTACCGATCTCCGCCAGCGCGTCGAAGGCACAATCATCCCTGAACCTCCGATTTCCCTCAGCGACGGCGGCGTAATTCAGCCCGGCGCGGACAAAGAGCTCGACCAACTCCGGGATCTGAGTCGCAACAGCAAGCAATTCCTCGCCCAAATTGAACAGCGTGAGCGCCAGCGCACCGGGATCGCGTCCCTGAAAGTAAAGTTCAACTCGATCTTTGGTTACTATCTCGAAATCTCGAAGGCGAATTCGCACCTGGCCCCGCCGGACTACGAACGCAAGCAAACCCTGGTGAACGCCGAGCGCTTCACCACCCCGGAGTTGAAGGAATACGAATCCAAGATTCTCGACGCCCAGGAAAAGATCGTAGATATCGAACGCCGGTTGTTCGCCGACTTACGCTCGGCCATTGCCGGAGAAGCCCGCCGCATTCGCCAGACCGCGCTCGCCCTCGCCGAAGTCGACGTCCTCGCGGCCCTTGCCCAGATCGCGGCGTCGCGCGACTATTGTCGCCCCAGGTTTGACGACTCCACCGACATTGAAATCGTGGCCGGCCGCCACCCGGTGATCGAGCAACTGGAGCTGGGCAGCGGAGACCGTTTCGTCCCCAACGATCTTTTCCTGAACTCAACTACCAATGCCATCATGGTGCTGACCGGCCCGAACATGGGCGGCAAATCCACCTATCTCAGGCAGGCCGCGCTTACAGTAATCATGGCGCAGGCGGGATCGTTCGTGCCCGCACGTTCCGCCCGGCTGGGCTTGGTGGATCGCGTGTTCACCCGCATCGGCGCCAGCGACAACCTGGCTCGCGGCCGCTCCACTTTCATGATCGAGATGACGGAAACCGCCGCCATCCTGCACACCGCCACGCCACGTTCGCTGATCCTGCTCGACGAAGTGGGCCGCGGCACCGCCACATACGATGGCCTGGCCATCGCCTGGGCAGCCGTCGAATACATCCATGCCCGCACCCGGGCCAAGACCCTTTTCGCCACTCACTACTTCGAACTGACCGAACTGGCCGAACAACTCTCCGGCGTGAAGAACTATCACGTGACGGTGAAAGAAACCGGAGGCGGGATCGCATTCCTCCGTAAAGTCGCGCCCGGCGCGGCCGACCGTAGCTACGGTATCGAGGTGGCCAAGCTGGCGGGACTTCCCATTGAGGTGATCGTGCGTGCCCGCGAAGTCCTCGCCGAGCACGAAAACGCAGAGCGTCAATTGATGGGGCACCTCTCGCCGGGCTCAACTCCGCCAGCCGCCCAGCTAACCATTTTCACACCGCTGTCACAGCCGGTGCTCGACAAGTTGCGCGAGGTAGATTTGAACTCACTGACTCCGTTGGAAGCGCTGAATCTGTTGGCTCAACTTAAAAAGCAGGTGGAATGAATTCGTGTGGATTTTGGGTGGAATAGAATTCTGCTGGGCTTGGGTGGAGCAGCGCTTTAGCGCTGCATGTGAACTTGATTTCGAGAGCGGCTCCAGCCGCTGAGGTAGTTGAAACCGCGTCGGCGGTCGATAAATAAAGTAATGCTTGAATGATTACCCAGAATGTCCAGACAGAAAAGCTCCTCTAACCTGTGTCGCGACGTCGGCCAACTGCTGATCATCGGCTTCGACGGCACCGAGATGTCCCCCAGCCTTGCCGCCTTGCTGACTCGAGTACAACCCGCAGGCGTCATCCTGTTCGCCCGCAACATCACCGGGGGCGAGCAAACCTACAAACTGCTCCAGGATTGCCAGGCCTGCGTCTCGACACCGCTCTTCACCGCGGTGGACATGGAAGGAGGCCGCGTTGACCGCTTCCGCAATGTCATCGGCCGAACCCCTTCCGCCGCCGATGTGTTTGCCACCGGCGACCGCAAACTCTTCCGCCAGCACGGCAAGGTGATTGGCGAGTCCTGCCGGGCATTGGGATTCAATACCGATTTCGCGCCGGTCGTGGACCTAGCGTTCGAAGCGTCGAAAACGGTCATGAGTTCCCGGGCCGTTTCCGCCGACCCCAAACAGGCGGTTCTTTACGCCCGCGAATTCCTCAAGGGATTGGCCGCCGCCAACATCGTAGGTTCAGCCAAACACTTTCCCGGGTTGGGCGAAGCTAATCTCGATACCCACCTGGAACTCCCGTCTATTGACAAGCCGTGGAAAAAGATCTGGGCGGAAGACTTGTATCCCTACCGGACCCTGTGCCGAGAGTTGCCCATGGTCCTCATCGGACACGCCAACTATCGCGCTATCACGCATGACGGCAGCCCGGCATCGCTCTCCAAAAAATGGATCACCGATGTCCTGCGCAAAAAGATCGGCTATCGCGGCCTGGTCGTATCCGACGACCTGGAAATGGGAGGTGTGTTGAAAGCCGCGCCCATCGAGCAGGCGGCGATCGCGCACATCCGCGCCGGTGGAGACCTCTGCCTGATCTGCCACATCGAAGAGTACGTTACGCGATCCGATGAAGCCTTGATCAAAGAAGGGGAGCACAACCGCAAGTTTGCCCAGCGAGTAGCAGACTCCGCGGCCCGCGTAATGGCCTTCAAGAAAAAATCATCCGCGCTGAAGCACGCAGCGCCGCTCCCCACACCGGCAAAGCTGGAGAAACTCTCACGCCAGGTCAGCGACTTCACCGCGCAGGTCGGCCTGGCCACACCAGGAGCGGCGAACGCATGATCGTCGCGGGCATCATGAGCGGCACGTCAGCCGATGGCATGAACGTAGCATTGGTACGCGTCGGGTCACCCCGAACCATGTGGCCGCGGGCGACTCGCCCGCGAGCCTCCGGCTCCGCGAACCTGTTCTTCAAGTTCCTGGCCCAAGCCGAATTCCCGTACCCGAAGGCAGTCCGTCAGGCGGTGCTGGAAGCCATGAACGCCAAGCAAGCCAGCGTAGCTAACCTGGCGCGTTTGAACTTCCTGCTCGCGGAACTCTACGCCGAAGCCGTACTAGCCACGCAGCGCCGTTTCCGCCTGAAGGCAGAACTAATCGGCTGCCACGGCCAGACTCTCTACCACCAGGGCGAGCCCGCGAAATTCCTGGGCCGCAACCTGGCCGTTACCTGGCAGACCGGAGAAGGCGCCGTGATCGCCGCCCGCGTGGGAGTTCCGGTTGTCTCCGACTTCCGCCCCGCCGACATGGCCGCCGGAGGCAAAGGCGCCCCGCTCGTTCCCTTTTTCGATTACTTGCTCTATCGCGACCCGCAAATCGGCCGCATCGTGCAAAATATCGGCGGCATCGCAAATCTCACAGCAATCCCAGCCGGAGCATCCGCGAAACAAGTCACAGCTTTCGATACCGGCCCGGGCAACATGGTGATCGACGCCGTGACCGATCGTCTCTTCCGCCAGCCCTACGATCGCGATGGCCGCATCGCTGCGTCGGGCGCTATTCTCGTACCGGTTATCTCCGATCTCCTGCGCCTGCCTTTCTTCCGCCGCAAGCCGCCGAAAACCGCCGGCCGCGAGGAATTCGGACGCGAATTCGCACAGCGCTTCCTCAAGCATTGTGGTCGAGCAAGCCGTCCAGATGTAGTCGCCAGCGCCACCGCCCTAACGGCGCGTTCGATCGCCGACGCCATTCGCCGCTTCGTGCTGCCGCGTCGCGGAAAGTTTCGACAGTTCGTCGTCTCCGGCGGCGGCGCCAACAATCCCACGTTGCTGGCCATGCTCGCCAACGAACTTCGGCCACTGCATCTGACCATTCGTGCCTCCGACGAATTCGGATTACCCTCCGCCGCCAAAGAAGCCGCCGCCTTCGCCCTCATGGCATACGAAACCTGGAACCACCGCCCATCCAATATCCCCTCTGCCACCGGCGCCAAGCGCCCAGCAATCCTGGGGAAGATCTCGTATGCCTAACCGCCAAATCACACTGTCATCCCGAGCGAAGATGGAGGCGCGCCCGCGCGCCGAAACGAGTCGAGGGACCTTGTGTTTACCTTTGACCCTAACCCGAGCGCTCCAAGCCCTAGCTTGCGCCGCTTGCCTGGTCCTCACCTCCTGCGCCAGCAAACCCGACCCCAACACCCTGGTCATGATCATAGAGAGCAGCCCCACCAACCTCGACCCCCGCGTAGGTCTCGACGCGCAATCCGAGCGCATCGACGACCTCATCTTCGACGACCTACTCACCCGCGACGCGCATCTCAACGTCGCCCCCGGTCTCGCCGAGCGCTGGGATATTCCCGATCCGTTGACGTACGTCTTCCATCTGCATCACGGCGTAAAGTTCCACGACGGCCGCCCGCTGACCTCCCGCGATGTGAAGTGGACCTTCGATTCCCTGTTACAGGGAAAGATTCGCAGCGCCAAGTCCAGTGTCTACCAGTTCGTGGATCACATCGACACCAGCGACGACTACACCGTCGTCTTCCACCTCAAACAGCCTTTCGCGACCCTCCTGTGGAATCTCTCCGACGGCGCCATGGGGATCGTGCCCTACGGCAGCGGCGACGAGATCAGCCGCAAGCCCATCGGGTCAGGTCCCTTCCGCTTCGTCAGTGCCGAGCCGGACAAAGAAGTTGTGCTCGCCCTCAACGATGAATACTGGGGAGAGAAAGCACATCTCCGTATTGTTCGCTTTATCGTCGTACCCGATACCACCACGCGCGCGCTCGAACTGCGCAAGGGCAGCGCCGATATCGCCATCAACGCCTTGACCTCTGATATGGTGTTGACCCTGGAGCGTGACCCGAATCTTGCCGTGTTGCATGCTCCCGGCACGGTCTTGTCTTATCTCGCATTCAATCTGCGCGATCCCATTCTCAGGGATGAGCGTGTGCGGCAGGCGCTCGCCTACGCCATTGACCGCCGTCCCTTTCTCGAATACCTGATGCGTGGTTTCGCCCGGCCCGCCAACAGCGTTCTGCCTCCGGAGAGTTGGGCCTACAACGGCGACGTGCCTGCCTACGACCACGATCCCGCGCGCGCCCGCCAACTGCTCGAGCAAGCTGGATATCGCGAGGTGAACGGTGTTCGCTTTCACCTCACCATGAAATCGTCCACTGAAGAAAGCACGCGCCTGATGGCGGCGGTGCTGCAGCAGCAACTGCGCCAGGTAGGAATCGCGCTCGATATTCGCACCTTCGAGTTCGCAACCTTCTTCTCCGACGTGACCCACGGCCTGTTCCAGCTCTATTCCCTGCGCTGGATCGGAGGCAATGAAGACCCCGACATCTTCGAATATCTCTTTCACTCCTCCAAGTTTCCTCCCAACGGCGCCAACCGCGGATACTTCGCAGATCCGCGAATCGACGCGCTGGTCGATCAGGCTCGCCAGGAGCTTGACCAGAACACCCGCAAACAGCTCTACGCAGAAATCCAGCGCACTCTGGCCGACGAACTGCCCTACATCAATCTTTGGTATTTCGATAACGTGCTGGTGCACTCCAAACGAGTGCGCAACCTCGCGCTGAATTCCTCCGGCAACTACGATTTTCTGAAAACGGCGGAGCTGGATGAGAGTCGTCAGTCGTCGGTCGTCAGTCGTCAGCAAGAGCGATGAGCATTTCCTGACGACTGACGACCGATGACCGACGACTGGTCAGTGTTACCATCGAAACATAATCTTCGACATGCGCATTTTCTTCATAGGCGACATTTTCGGACGTCCCGGACGCAACATCGTTAAAGACCGCCTGTCCGGCCTGGTAAAGGATCATGCGATCGATCTGGTGATTGCGAACGGGGAAAATTCCGCCGGCGGCTTTGGCATCACCGGACCTCTGGCGGAAGACCTGTTCGATCTTGGCATCGATGTGATCACCACCGGCAACCACATCTGGGACAAGCGCGAGATCATTGACTACTTTCAAAGCGCCGATGGCAATCAGCACAGCCCGGCCCGCCGCCTGCTGCGCCCAGCCAACTACGCGCCCGAGTTGCCGGGCTGGGGGGTGTACCAGGGCAGCAAGAAGGGCATCCCCTACGCCGTGGTCAATCTTCAGGGACGCGTTTTCATGGCCGCCAATGACGACCCCTTCCGCGTTGCCGACCAACTATTGAAAGAAATCAAGGCCAAAATAATCTTCGTAGATTTTCACGCCGAGACGACTTCCGAGAAACTTGCCATGGGATGGTATCTCGACGGACGGGTCACCGCCCTGGTCGGCACCCACACCCACATTCCGACCGCCGACGAGCGGATCATGCCCGCCGGGACCGCCTACATCACCGACGTCGGGATGACCGGCCCCTACGACAGCGTGATCGGGGTGCAAAAGGAAATGATCATCGCCCGCTTCCTGAACAACATGCCCGCCCGCTTCGAGGCCGCCACCGGTGACGTCCGCCTGTGCGCCGTAGTAGTAGATTGCGATGAAACGACCGGTCGCTCCCGCAAAATCGAAAGACTAACGGTAAGTTAAAGCCCCTGTTATCCTGAGCGTAGTAACTTCTTCGCATCGCGAAGAAGTTGCGGAGTCGAAGGATCCCTACCTTCTTTTCGAACCCGAAGTTCGCGCAAAGCGGCACAGCGTTCAGGTTCCGAACAGTGCTATTTCCTCAGCAGCTTCTCCAGTTCCCCGCGATTGCGCGCTGGAAGATACCGCAAACCAGCCCGTGCCAAAGCCAGGTAAACAGCTCTTGCCTCCGGAATCTTATTCAAGACTCTCAAGTGCTGTCGCACCACCTGCGCATCCCCGCGCACAATCGGCCCACTGAAAGCTCCCGCCGGACCAAGCTTCGCATAGTTGGCCAACGTCTGCCGCAAAATAGGCAGCGCTCTTCGGCGACCCTCGGCGGTCGAAAACCCCGCGGCACGCGCGACTCTTTCCGCCGTCACCAGCAATGCAATCAGCAAGGGCGACGTAAACGCGCCCCATGCGTGGTAAGCCATCTTCCTGTTCGTGGAAATGGGAAACGGCTCCGCGCCCAGGTCCCTGACAATCCGGCGGGCCACGCGCACCGCCGCCGCATCACCTTCCAAGGCGAACGGCACACCTTTGAGCGAAGGAATTGATCTACGCACAAATGTCATCAGCGGATGGACCGAAGCCACGGCCGCACCACGAAGCCGCAACTCATGCAGTTCGTCGCTGGCCAGCGCCCCGCTCGAGTGCAGAGACACTTTGCCTCGCCAGTCCACGGCCCCTGCGAGTTGCCGCGCCGCTCGCGCAATCTCACGGTCCGGCACACAAAACCAGATTAGGTTTCCGTCGAGCCGCGCTCCCGCCAAAGCCACCGTGGCTTGTACCTGTTTGGCCAGCGCTCGCGCTTTCCGGCGAGAGGCACTGCTATTGCCGGCGACGATCTCGCTGATTCGGTATCCGGCTCGGACCAACTCAACGGCTAGGGCACTCCCCAATCGTCCCGGTCCGACAATCGCAATGCGCGGCTTGATTGCCATCGCCGCAGCATAGCACCTCGCTCACCACAAACTGTGTGGCCGCGGGCGACTCGCCCGCGTGGCAGTACCACCTGCTTTATAGTATTTCCATGCCAAAGTCATCCCGTAAAAAAGCCACTCCCAAAGCCCGAGTCATCTCATCCCGCGAGGTCTACCACGGACCCGCCTTCCGCGTCACCGCAGACGAAGTCCTCGAACCCAGCGGTGTACGTACCCGTCGCGACATCGTGCATCACTCCGGTTCGGTGGTGATCCTCGCGATTGAAGAGGGCAAATCAGAACCTCGCGTCCTGCTCGAACGCCAGTACCGTCATGCCGCCCGCCAGATGCTCTGGGAGCTGCCCGCTGGACGAATCGATGAAGATGAAAATGATTTGGCCGCTGCCAAGCGCGAACTTCTGGAAGAAACCGGCTACACCGCTTCGCGATGGCGCCGCGTTCTGCACTTCTATGCCAGCCCGGGTTTTCTGGCGGAGGCCATGAATCTGTACTCCGCACGCGGACTGCGCGCCGGCGCGGCTCAGCCCGAAGCGGATGAGGTCATCCACGTTCGCATCGTGCCCCTTTCGGCCGCCGTCCGCATGGTTATGCGAGGCACCATCAAGGATGGCAAAACCATCGCCGGGATCCTCTGGCTGAGCCAGTCCCGGCAGGGTTCAAAGCCGCGCAAATAGCGGCTTTTCTGTGCCGCAATCTCTTGACAGCCCTCTTCTCTAGCAGCACAATTGCCTCAATTGCAGGGTACGGCCTCGCATCGCAAGAGAACGTGCCCGAGGGGGCGTACGTGGAACGTTTGAAAGGTACGGTGAAGTGGTTTAATAACGCCAAGGGTTACGGCTTCATAGGACGCGACGACGGCAGCCCTGACGTCTTCGTGCATTACAGCGCGATCACTTCTGAAGGCTATAAGAGTCTTCAGGAAGGCGATCAAGTCGAGTTCGAGGTCACCCAGGGACAAAAGGGCCCGCAAGCCGCCAACGTCACCAAGGCGTCGTAAGGTTTCTCACAGAGCCGAGCCGGAATCCCACCGGCTGTCGCGAGGGCATCCCTTCGACTTCGCTCAGGGGCAGGCCCTGCCCTAGCTTGCGCCAGTAGCCAACTATCTCCATCGCCCACCTTCCCCTGCAACCCCAACTTGTTTAATCTTTATCGCAATGGACAACAAAGCCATCGCCGGCATTCTCTACGAAACCGCCGACCTGCTCGAAATCGACGGCGGAGACTCTTTCCGCATCCGCTCCTACCGCAACGCCGCCGAAGCCATCGAAGCCCAAACCCAGCAGATCGCCGACCTGATTCACGATCCCAAGAAAGTGCTCGCCATCCCCGGCATCGGCAAAGGCATGCTGGTGAACATGCAGGAAATGTTCAAGGAGGGCAAGCTGTCCCTGCACGCCGATTTGCTCAAGAAATATCATCCTTCGATGCTCGATCTGCTCAAGATCCAGGGCCTGGGCCCGAAGACCATCGCCCTCATCTGGAGTGCCTACAAAGTGAGTGACCTGGATGGCGTGGCCAAACTCGCCCGCGAGGGAAAAATACGTGAGCTTCCGCGCATGGGCGAAAAGCATGAACAGAAGCTGCTCAAGGCCATCGAAGACTATCGCCGCATCGCGGGCCGCTTCCTTCTCGACGCCGCCGAACAGCAGGCGGAAAAGATCATCGAGCATCTTCGCGACTATCCCGGGGTAGAAAAAATAACTCCCGCTGGTTCCTTACGCCGCGGACGCGAGACCGTCGGCGACCTCGACATCCTGGTTACAGGCAAAGCCTGCTGTGATGACGTCGCCCGGCAGGAACTTATCGAGCACGTCATCAAACTTCCCGGCCTGATGGAAATCATCGCCCGCGGCGAAAACAAGGTCAGCTTTCGTCTGCGCGGCGGCATGCAGGTAGACGTGCGCCTTCTGCCTCCCGAATCCTTCGGCGCGGCCATGCAATATTTCACGGGCTCGAAAGCCCACAACGTGGCCCTGCGCCAGCGCGCCCTGAAAATGGGTTACACGCTCAGCGAGTACAGCCTGGCCACGCTCGACACCGAAAAACCGGTTGCGGGAAAAACCGAGGAAGAAATCTACGCCAAGCTCAAGCTCGACTACATCCCTCCCGAACTGCGCGAAAACCTGGGCGAAATTGATGCCGCCGCAGCCCACACGCTGCCCATTCTGATCACTCAGGCCGACTTGCAGGGCGACGTCCACATGCACACCGTCGAGACCGACGGACGCAACACCATCGAAGAAATGGCCGAGGCTGCGAAGGAACATGGGTACAAATACATGGCCATCACCGACCACTCCAAGAACTTGGCATTCGCCAACGGCCTCGACGACAAGCGCGCGGTCGAGCACATTCAGCGCATTCGCGGCGTGAACGACAAGCTTGGAGGCATCAGAATTTTCGCCGGCATTGAAGTGGACATCCTGGGCGACGGCACCCTCGACCTCTCTGATTCCGTTCTCGAGCAGATGGACATAGTCATCGCCAGCGTGCACTCCCACTTCAACCAAACTTCCGCCGAGATGACCGACCGCCTGCTCAAGGCGGTCGAGAATCCCAACACCTCCCTGCTCGGCCATCCCACCGGCCGCCTGTTGCTCAGGCGAGAGGCCTACGGCTTCGACTTCGATGCCGTGCTGAAGGCCGCCGCAAAGAATAAAGTGGCGATGGAACTGAACGCCTATCCCGATCGCCTCGACCTCAACGATCGTAATCTGCGCCTGGCCAAAGAGCACGGCGTGAAAATCGTGATCAATACCGATTCTCACCACACCTCCCACATGGACAAGATTCGCTTCGGCATCCTGCAAGCCCGCCGCGCCTGGCTCACCAGAGACGACGTGCTGAACACCCTGCCCGTCCCAAAGTTTGCCATAGCCATGAAGCACGGATGGTAGAAGGCGCGAAATACGGTCGCCAAAGTTTTCCGGGTCATCCTGGGCGGAGTGGCCGCTTCGAGAAAGCGAAGCAGCCACGAAGTCGAAGGACCCCTATCAGCGGATCGACAGCGTTCTTCCTAGGATTTCTCTCGCGAACAAAATCCGAATCTCTCCCAACCCCTTAGCATCTATTCCCCATGGAATTCCGACAACTGGGCCGCTCCGGCCTCAAAGTACCCGCTCTCAGTTTTGGCACCGGCACATTCGGTGGTGGCACAGAATTCTTCCGCGCCTGGGGATCGAGTGATGTAGCCGAAGCCACCCGTCTGGTTGATATCTGCATGGAAGCCGGCGTCAATCTCTTCGATACCGCCGACGTTTATTCCGCCGGCCTCTCGGAGGAGATCCTGGGCAAAGCCATCGCGGGACGACGCCACGACCTTCTGATCTCAACTAAAACGTCGTTTCGCCTGGGCAAAGGGCCTAACGACATCGGGTCATCGCGGCATCACCTGATCACTGCCTGCGAAGCCAGCCTGCGGCGCCTGGGCACGGACTACATCGACATCTATCATCTTCACGGTTTCGACGCGCTCACGCCCGTCGATGAGGCTCTGAGCACGCTCAACCGCCTGGTCGAAAGCGGAAAAGTTCGCTACATCGCCTGCTCAAATTTCTCCGGCTGGCATTTGATGAGATCCTTGGACGTTGCGCAGCGCTACGGTTGGTCCCGGTACGTCGGCCATCAGGTCTACTATTCGCTCGTCGGAAGAGAGTACGAATGGGAACTGATGCCGCTCGCTCTTGATCAAGGAATTGGCGCTCTGGTATGGAGTCCGCTGGGCTGGGGACGTCTCACCGGAAAAATCCGACGCGGACAACCTTTGCCCGCCACCAGCCGCCTTCACAAAACCAGCGAGAACGGTCCGCCGGTCCCCGATGAATATCTGTATAAAGTTGTCGACGCCTTAGACCAGGTGGCCAAAGAAACTGAAAAGAGCATTGCCCAGATCGCGCTGAACTGGCTGCTGCAGCGTCCCACCGTTTCTACGGTGATCATCGGCGCCCGCAACGAAGAACAACTGCGCCAGAATCTCGCGGCCGCCGGATGGTCGCTCTCTCCGGCGCAAGTCGCGGCTCTCGATCGGGCCAGTGAACAGACACCGATTTACCCGTACTGGCACCAGTGGCAGTACGCCGAGCGCAACCCGCTGCCAGTCGCTCACGAGAAGTAGATAAGTAAATGGAGGACGGGCGTCCCGCCCGTCCCGAATTCCAGACAAAATCGCAACGGACTTTCGAGGATTAACACGGATATACCCTGAATTTTCTCTGCAATGATTGATCCGTGGAAATCCGTGGTGTATTTTTCTCTAACCCCCCGCGCGGGCGAGTCGCCCGCGTCCACATAAATTCCGGGTTCACTTGGCAGTCTTGTAAACTTCGCCGCCCTTCATCACAAACACAACTTTCTCCATCACCGTGATATCCGTCAGCGGATCGCCATCCACCGCGACTATATCCGCGAACTTCCCCGGTTCGAGCGTTCCAATATCATTCGAGCGTCCCAACAATTCGGCCCCGTTCATGGTGGCCGCCCGCAGTGCGTCAATCGGCGTCATGCCTCCGTTCACCAGCGCCCCAAATTCCTTCGACACAAAATCCACGTCGTCGTCCACACCATAAGCAATCTTCAAATGGTGCGCCAGCGCCCGCTTGAAAGCCGGACCCTGCTCTTTCACGATAGCCACCCCCTTGGCGAAGCTCACCGGATCGCGCCCCTGCGAGGTCCCGGTCTGCAGATCATGCTGGAAGCAGAAAAGCGTCGGCACCAGCCAGGTACCGTGCTGTTCCATCAGCCGTGCCCCTTCTTCATCCATCACCGTGCCGTGTTCGATGGAGTCCACGCCCGCCCGCACCGCCGCCTTGATCCCCTCCGCGCCCTCGGCGTGGGCCATCACTTTCTTCCCCGCGCGATGGGCCAACTCGACCGCCTTGGCCATCTGCTCTTCGCTCAACTCCTCGACTCGATAGTCGCTGATCGGATCCATCACCCCGCCAGTCGCCATCAGCTTGATCCAGTCCGCCCCATATTTGATATCGCGCCGCACCGCGCGGCTCACATCATCCAAGGTATCGGCGATATTGGGACGCCGCGCCAACTGCTGATCGGGCGCCAGCACATCCGCGTCGCCGTGCCCTCCGTTGACGGAGACAAAGTTCCCCGCGGAAACCATCCGTGGCCCCCGGATCAGTCCCTTCTCAATGCTGTCGCGCAGCGCCAGCTGACCGTACCCCAAATCACTCTCGCCGGCATCCCGCAATGCGGTGAACCCGTGATCCAGCCAAATCTGCAGACTGTGCACTCCCCACAACGTCTTCTGCGCCGAGGACATTCGCAATCCGGATGCGGAAGACTGGTCCTTCGGATTCCCCAGCACGTGCGCGTGCGCATCAATCAACCCGGGAACCACCGTGTATCGGGAGAGGTCTATGGTCGGAATGCCGGCCGGAGCCGAATCCGAAATCCGCACAAGGCGGTCCTTAGCAATCAGGATGTAACTGTTGGTCGTCACCCGCCCGGTCCGTACATCGATCAGGTGGCCAGCGCGAACCGCGGAGGTCGCCATCGGTTCCTGCTGCGCAGGCGCGAACGTCACCAGAAAACCAAGCAGAACTCCCACGCACGCGGCGAAGCGTCGCACTTCTTGTCTTGCATCCATCCGTATCCTCCATGTCTAAGGACCAACCAGCATACGAGGCACCACACGGTGCGGCAAGAACTGAACTGGCCAGGAGATGTCGGCCATGTCCATTATTCACGGCGTCATCCCGAGTTTGCGAGGGATCTGGCGTGGAGCGGATCGTACGCTGGGCCGGCAAATCGGACGATACGCGCCAGATCCGTCGGGACTGAATCCCTCAGGATGACTTCGGCTTGAGGGTAGCCAAGACTTGGAGCATTCGCTTCGGAAACGTATAGAATTACCGCAGCCGAGGCCCCCATGCCTGAAGACCCCGCTCCCACCCCAGAGCCAACTCCGGAACCAGATTCGTCTCGCATGATCGACCTGGGCCCCGGCCCGGGAATCAACATCGGCGAGGAATTCGGCACCGCGAAACGCAATTTCCCGCCAGCAAAGATTGTGGCTATCGTTCTGGGAGTCGCCGCCGTCCTCCTAGGGATCTTCGCCTTCGTGACGCGAGCTAAGCCGCAAGGCAACGGCTCGGTGGACAATATGACGGCAGTGGAAATTCCGGACCAGCACGCAGTCATGGTGGCGGTAAATGTCACGCTGCACAATTCCGGTAAGAAGTCTCTGTGGGTCCACGACATCAAAGCCAAGCTCACCACCGACGGCGGCGAATTCACCGATGAAGCCGCCTCCGCCGTGGACTTCGACCGCTACTTTCAGGCTTTTCCCGCGCTGAAAGAGCACGCCATCGCCGCGATTCCCCCCGAGACCAAGATCCCGCCCGGCGGCCAGGCCCAGGGCACGATAGTCGTCAGTTTTCCGGTGACGAAGGACGACTTCGATAGGCGCAAGTCTCTCAGCGTGGCGATCCAGCCCTACGATCAGCCACTGCCAGTAGTATTGACCAAGTAGAAGATCTCTACTCGTGCTTCTTGAAAATCTTTCGGCGCGCCAGGTGGGTTGATGCGGTGGGCTTGATGTCGTCGTACTTCATGCAACTGATCGAACCATCCACTTCGAGCACTGCCAGTGCCAACTCGTTCATGCCCGCGATGCCATGCTCTCGCAAAGCCTGATGCAACTCATCCACGGTAACGTGCTCCCGTGCCATATGGCTGGCGATGATCTTGCCGTCGTGCACCAGCAAGCTGGGCTGGCCCTGGATCAATTTTCGGAAGCGCCGGTTTCCGCCGGAAACTTCCGCCACCAGGTAGTTGAGCAGCAGAAGGGTCGAGGCGGCGACGATGCCGCCCAGCACCGACGTATCCGGGCCGGTCATCGCGTTCTGTACGGCGTTGCTCAGCAGCAGGAGCAGGGTCAGATCGAACGGCGTCATCTGCCCCACTTCACGCTTGCCGCTGAGCCGCATGCCCAGCAGCACGACGCCGTAAATCACGGTCGTGCGCAGCGCTATGAAGATCAGAACATGACCGCCGGGATACATGTTCCCTATTGGGTCGCCGTGATCGGCGTCGGGGCACCTTTCGGTGTACTCAGATATCCGGTGGCTTTGTTCTTGTCCACGGTCCAGACCACGAGTTCATAGAGCATGCGATCGCGTCCGCTGTAGAACTGGATGGGCTCGCTGACGTTGCGATCTTTCTTCTCGATCGTCTTGTCGTCCGAAGTGACGTTCAGGGTGAACTTGCCCTTCTTCTGATCCGTCTTCTTCAACTGCAGTCCAACGGTCGAGATAGGCTGGGGCTTGGCTCCCTTAATCAGCGTGAACTCATAGTAATTGCGGTCGCCCCTGTGCTTCAGGACTTCCAGGTCGCCGCGCGTGTTGGCAATCAGGCCGCTCTGCACTCCCAGATCGCCAATGGTGCTTTGCAGCTTGGCCTTGGTCGCTTCGAGGTCGGCTTTGGTCGAGGCCACATCGGTCTTCACTCCGCCGACATCGGTCTTGACGCCCGCCACTTCTCCGCTGACCGCACTGATTTGCTGCTTCTGCTGTTCCGCCAGACGCGCTTCCGAGGCCTTTTGCTGGCGCATCAACTCCGCGGACCGCGCCGCCATTTCTTTCTTGGTCATGCCCAGCTGTGTAGCCAGGGTCTCATCATCGGCTTCGGCAGACTGCATGCGCTTGCCCAGATCGGCAATCTGCGCGCTGCTGGTCACCTGGTCCTTGCTCATCTTGTCGAGACGTCCGCGCAGATCGAAGATGAAATAGAGCGATCCCGCGACATAAATCACTGCAAGCGCCAACAGTATCCACTTGCCCGCACTACCTTCTGACGCGACCGGAATGTCGCTCTCGTCCGCCATAAAATCCCCTCCGCCAATTAGATTGGAATGTTGAAGCAATTGTTGAATACAGAGGGCGCAGTGTCAATTGCGAGAATGGTGCAAGCCCTTTGGTTCCGAGAGAAAACTCCGGAGCAAGCGGCGGTTGGCGGGGCTCGGTTTTACCCGTCTACGCCATCAGAGCAACTGCGAAATGGCACCTGAAATGGCATCTATAATGGTAGAATGCCATTATGAATACCACGCTCACCATCGACAAAGCCGGCCGCGTAGTCTTGCCCAAACCCGTGCGCGATGCCCTGCAGATCAGCCCCGGCGATTCCCTGGAGCTCGAAAGCTCCGAAGACCAGATCATCCTGCGTCCTGCGGTGGGTAAAGGTCGCATGTACAAGAAACAGGGTGTATGGGTTTTTGACTCCGGGGTGCCGCTCCCGGCCGAAACCGTGAATCGCACTATAAGTCGTGTGCGTGCCGAGCGTGACCGCCACGTCCTCGGGAAATACAAGAAGTGAAGTTCTTTTTGGACACTTCTGTTTTAGTCGCTGCCAGTCTGCTCCAACACGAACACCACATGCCCAGTGTAGCGGCCTGTTCGAAGGCAGATAAAAACACCACCGGTTGCGCCGCCCACACTCTCGCAGAAGTGTACTCCAGCCTTACCAGGATGCCAGGACCGCAGCGAATGAGCGGGGACCAGGCTTTGCTCATCCTCGACCAAATTCGGGAGCGGCTGACCATCGTTACTCTCGACGAAGAGGATTACTACTCAGTCATCACATCTGCCGTCGCCCAGGGGGTCGTGGGAGGAATGATTTACGATGCGCTCATAGCGAGGTGCGCGCTGAAGGCCAACGCCACCACCATCTACACCTGGGATTTGGAGCACTTCCGGCGCCTCGGACCCGAAGTAGCCCGCCGGGTTCGGACCCCGTGAGACAATGGTTTATCCGCCGTCCCCTATAGCCTCAACTTCCGCAAGCGCAACGAATTCGTAATCACCGAAACCGAACTCAAGCTCATCGCCGCCGCCGCCAGAATCGGGCTCAGCAACAGGCCGAAGAAGGGATAGAGCACGCCCGCCGCAATCGGCACTCCCAGCGAGTTGTAGACAAACGCAAAGAACAGGTTTTGCCGGATGTTGCGCATCGTCGCCTGGCTGAGTTTGCGCGCTCGCACGATGCCCGACAGGTCGCCCTTCACCAGGGTGATGCCGCCGCTTTCCATTGCGATATCTGTGCCGGTGCCCATGGCTATGCCTACGTCCGCTTGGGCTAGCGCCGGAGCATCGTTGATGCCATCGCCGGCCATGGCGACGATCCGCCCTTCTTTCTGCAGGCGCTGCACCACCTCGGATTTCTTGCCGGGCAAAACTTCCGCTTCGAATTCCTCGATGCCCAAGGTCTTGGCCACTGCCTCCGCCGTGGCCCGGCTGTCGCCGGTAAGCATCACCAGCCGCAGCCCCTCATGCTTGAGCTCATTGAGAGCCTGCGCCGCCGAAGCCTTGATCGAATCCGCAATGCCGATCAAACCCGCGGCCTCGCCGTCCACGGCAATCAGGATCACTGTTTGTCCGCCGCGCCGCAGCTCTTCCGCTTTCTGCGCCAGGCCGGCTGCAGAGATTCCGCTCTCTTCGAACAGCCGTTCGTTCCCGATCAGAATCTTCTTCCCGTCCACCCGTCCGCTCACTCCGCGCCCGGTGTGAGATTGGAACTCACTCTGGTTCTCCAAAACCAGCCCGCGGCTATTGGCAGCTTCCACCACTGCGGCTCCGAGAGGATGCTCGCTTCCCTGCTCCAGGCTCGCCACCAGGCGCAGTAGCTGATTCTCGTCCAAACCGGGCGCAGTGATAACGGACGCCACCCGCGGCTTGCCATCCGTCAGAGTGCCGGTCTTGTCGATCACCAGCGTGTCCACTTTCTCCATCAGCTCGAGCGCTTCTGCGTTCCTGATCAGCACACCGGCGTGAGCTCCCCGCCCCGTCCCGACCATGATCGCGATCGGCGTCGCCAGCCCTAGCGCGCACGGACACGCAATGATCAGCACCGCCACCGCATTGACCAAAGCATGCGCCAGCCGCGGTTCCGGCCCGAAGAAACTCCAGGCTGCAAAAGTCAGAACGGCAATCGCAATCACCGCCGGAACGAACCAGCCCGACACCCGGTCGGCCAACCGCTGAATGGGAGCGCGGCTGCGCTGCGCCTGGCTGACCATGCGCACAATTTGCGCCAGCAAAGTTTCGCTTCCCACCCGCTCGGCACGCATGACCAGCGCCCCGGTCCCATTCACCGTCGCCCCAATCACGCGGCTGCCCGGACCCTTGCTCACCGGAATGGACTCGCCCGTGATCATCGACTCATCCACCCAGCTGGTGCCTTCGATAACGGTGCCATCCACCGGAATTTTCTCTCCCGGACGCACCCGCAACCGGTCGCCGGGAGCCACCTGCTCGAGCGGGACATCTTCCTCGCGACCGTCGCGCAAAACTCGCGCCATCCTGGGCGACAAGTCCAACAAGGCTCGAATGGCCGCACCAGTGCGGCTGCGCGCCCGCAGCTCCAGCACTTGCCCGAGCAACACCAACGCGGTGATCGCGGCCGCAGCTTCGAAATACAAGGCAGGCTTCCCGCCCATCTCGTGAAACGAAGCAGGAAATATTTGTGGGAAGACGGTTGCCGTCAAGCTGTACAAATAAGCCACGCCCGTGCCCATCGCGATCAGGGTGAACATATTGGTCGAGCGATTGACCAGGGACGTCCAGCCGCGCTGAAAAAATGGCGCCCCGCCCCAGAGCACAACCGGCGTGGCCAGAATTAACTCAATCCAGGGCCGCCAGCCCGCCGGCAGCAGCCGTTGGATGGGCATGCCCGGCAGCATGTCGCCCATCGCAACCACCAGCAGCGGAGCGGTCAGCGCCACGCTGATCCAGAAACGCTGCGTCATGTCCCGCAGTTCAGGATTCTCTTCTTCCCGCGCCGCAACCGTGCGCGGCTCAAGCATCATCCCGCAAATAGGACAGTTGCCCGGCCCCGGGCGCACAATTTCCGGATGCATGGGGCAGGTGTACTCCACACGCGTCGCGGCGGTCACCGGCATCTCCGGCTCCAGCGCCATTCCGCAACGCGGACAAGCATCAGGCTTGGCCGATCGCACTTCCGGACACATGGGGCAAACATAAGCACCTGCGGCGGCGGGAGACGCCGTCGCAGGCGTTGCCAAAACATTCTTCGCTGCCGTTCCTTTGGCCCCAGCCGGCGCGATATCGATAATCTGCAACCCCGCGGCGGACGCCGGACGAGGCGCCAAATAATCATTCGGACGAGCGCGAAATTTTTCCAGGCAACCGCCGCAGCAGAAGTAGTAGGTCTTCCCGGCGTAATCGAACTTATGCTTGGCGGTGAAAGGCTCCACGTTCATTCCGCAAACTGGATCTTTCACGGTCGTTACAGACTTGGCAGATTCTTCCATAGTTCGTGGCGAGTTGCTGGCGAGGTTGCCGGCGCCTCTTCGAAATAGCCAGCCGGACAATATTTAGATTCATTCGCTTATACAATCGATTGTTGTATCTTCAAAGGGAGAAGAGGCAGGGCTGCAGAGCAAACCGATCCAGGGGATATTCTTTGCGTACTTTGCGAACCCTTTGGCGTCCTTTGCGGTAATGCTTTTTGCCTCGCAAGGAGAGCCGGATGACCCACTTGGAAGTGGCCTACCGCTACCACACACCTCTGCGGGAGGCGACTATGCGCGCCCTCGACAACGTGCGCGAAGTCTATGGCGTCCGGCAAATTACGTTCAACGAAGCGGAGCGCATCGTTCGCGTCGAATTTGACGCATCGCGCTTCAAGGAACCTGTAATGGCCAGCCTGTTAAGGAGCACCGGACTCGACCTCGGCGAACGAGTAGTTCTTGCCTGAAAGCCCACCCGTACTAGGGCGTCGCAACCAAGACAAACATTGAAGACAAAGAATGGGAAGGACACGAGTTCACTCGTGCCGCCAAGCTAAGGACACTGCGCTTCAGCGCGTGACGGGGTCTTGGGGGGCTCCTGGCAGCCAAAAGCCCGCCAGTCACCGCGTCCAGCTGTATCTAGACAATTGGAGAACGATCGGGAGCAAAACCGGTTGGGGAGGGGGAGGGCTGTTCTTTACAGAAAATGCAAGGGGCGCTCAAGAAAACCTCTGGCCGAAGTTTTTTCTCTGGAGCGCCCCGTTGCGCGCCACTTCGTCTGTTGAGATGTAAAGCATCCCCGTTGCCACTTTCAAGTTGCTGAAAAGGCTAAGCTCCAATCTTTGGTAATCGAGTAGGAATTGCTTTTCGGGAGGAACAATTTACGCTGGACCGACCCCTTCGCACGAAGCCTGCCGAAATCCTGTGGAAATCCTCCAAAAGCCATGGCAGAAGCCAGTTTTGACCGACCGCATGACCCCGAGTTATAGAGGGCCAGACATCCCTCCGCCGTCGGTGGTAAGGCCGCGATGAGCCGCCGAAGCGGCAAAAGAATGTAGCCCAGGGGTGCAAGCCCTGGGGTGCACCAACCAAGAACAGGCCATAGCCCTGAAAGATGCCAGCGCCACAAAGGCAAAAGGCCTTACGGCCGCGCCCCGGACTCAGGACCCAGCGGTGCTCCCGGTAGATGTTCCGCCTTCCACCGCATCGCCGCCGTGATTCGCGTCCGCCCGCTGGGATGATCAAAAAAGATAAACTCCTCGATCGGCCCGGGATCGAGCTTACGATACTCGCCCAGCATCAGATCCACTTCTGCTTCTCCGTCCGGCTGCTGGCTGGCGTTGATGCCGTACATGTCCGCTTCGTACTCCATGGTGCGGGTAATCGTGTTGTCCACCGGAGTCAGCACAAAAGAGATCGTGGACAGCAACAGCGCCGCGAGCGGCAGCAACGCAAGATCGGTAATCCCCCTGATCCTCCAACTCTCTCCCCAACGCGCCAACCCGGCGTTGAGGCCCCGGTTCAGGAGAGCAAACGTGAGCACCATGACAATCCCGTTCAGCACCAGGCCTTTGAACACATGATTCAAAACGTAGTGCCCCATCTCGTGGCCCATGGTCGACTCGATTCCCGGCAAGGAGCAACGTTTCAGCAGATTGTCATTGAGCGAGATCCGCAGGGTCCCGGCAAAGCCGCTCACGTTCGCGCTCACCCGGTCGGACTGACGGGACTCGTCAACCACGTAAACATCCGTGGCGGGAATTCCGTTGGCCCGGGCCAGGCTAAGGATCGGCTCCCGGAAGCGAGGATCCGCCAGCTTGGTATAGGTGTTGAACAAGGGAGAAATAAAAACCGGCGCAATCAGCACCACAAACACGGTAAAGATCAGCGACACCGCGCTACCCCACACCCACCAGTTCTTGCCCACCCGCCTGACCAGGCCAAACAAAATCACCAGCAGAATGGCCCCCAGCACCAGCGTCACCGCCAACCCAACCGTCTGGTCGCGCATCCACTGCCCGAACGACTGGTTCGAGAGCCCATACTTGTGCTCCCGAAAAAAGCCCTCATAGACCGTAAGCGGAAGAGTCATCACCGCGACCACCAGCGCGAACTGCACCCAGTACAGCGTCGTCTGCAGCGGCTTGAAGCGTGTGACCCGCTCGGCCAGATCCCGCATCCAGGCCGACCATCGAAAGCGCAACAAAATCCACATCACCACAACGATGGACAGAAAATCCCAAAGCTGAAGCCAGTAGCCGCCCTCAAAATAAGCGTCAGAGCGCGCCCGCTTGTCGGCCGGGATCCGGGCAAGATAGGCGTCCACCGCCGCCTTGACGTCAAACGACTGAGCCGAAGCCGCGTGCCCGGTTTCGGTCGCCACGTTGGGACTGGACGCCTGCGCCTGTGCCGGAAGCGCGAGACCAGCGAAGAGAAAGATGGTAAAGAGCAGGATGCCTGCAAGAACGTTTCGTAGGGAAAGTTTCACGCCGCCTCCGGAGATCGTGATCCGCGCGGGGCATCTTATCAAGTTCCGAGGCTTTCGCTATAATCGAAGTCGCCGCATACCGTCACCTCGCATTGCGCCCTTAGCTCAGCTGGATAGAGCGTCTGGCTACGAACCAGAAGGTCGGGAGTTCGAATCTCTCAGGGCGCACCATTTCATCCCATCGTTCCTTCCTCCCACCTTTCGCAGAAAGCGCGAAAGATGGGGCACCCGACGATGCCAAGCGGTCGCTTCCCCGGGCTGGAGCCATTGTCATCGAACAAGATACTTTCCGCGGTGGTGCAATACCAGTTGGTCTGCTGGCGAGTTCACGGATTCCCCTTGCGGTTGTGGTCCAACATAGGCAACTTCCCGGGTCACGGTCACAGATTTATCAACAGTTATCCGCCATGGGCTTTGAATTTGCACGACGACACCCGGTTTCGTTGTCCACCCCGCTGACCAACCCTTAGCAAATCCAAATTCCCACCTGCGCATTGAACTTCCGGAAGTTGCGGACGGCCGGGACTGGTACGTAAGTTATATCCCACGCTGATACATGGGAGACCTTGCTTTGGGAACCTTACGAATCTGGCTGCTGATCTTGGCAGCCATGGCGATAGCCGCGCCTTTGGCGGCACAGGACACGAGTGCGCCGAAGCCGGAGGCCGGACATATTACCGGCACCGTGACCGATGTGAACGGCGACATCCTTGCCGGCGCCGCTGTCGTCCTGCAGGGCCCTGGCCTCAAAGATCCCCAGAAGTTCGTGTCGAACGACAACGGATTCTTCGAGTTCAAGGAAATAGATCCTGGAACTTATCGCGTCACCATCACCGCCCCGGACTTTGCCGACTGGACCTCGCCCGATTTTGTGCTCAATCCGGGCCAGTACCTGATCCTCACCGGCACTCAGCTCCAGGTCGCGCAGGTGAACACCACGGTAAGCGTGGTTTATACGCCGGAGGAAGTCGCCGTCGAGCAGGTCAAGATCGAGGAGACGCAGCGCGTCTTCGGCGTCATCCCCAATTTCTATGTCGTCTATAACGCCAACCCCGCGCCGCTTACCACCAAGCTGAAATTCCACCTCGCCCTGAAAACCTCCACCGACGCCTTCACCGTTCTCGGGGTAGGAACGCTGGCCGCCATCAACCAGGCGGGAGGCACTCCCGGCTACGTTCAGGGTTGGAAGGGTTACGGCGAGCGCTTTGGCGCGGCCGCCGCCGACGGCTTTTCCGACATCATGATCGGGGGCGCCATCCTGCCCTCGCTGCTGCGCCAGGATCCCCGCTACTTCTACCAGGGGACAGGGACAAACAAGTCTCGCTTTCTCCACGCCATCTCCAGCCCATTGATCTGCAGGGGAAACAACGGACGGCTGCAACCCAACTATTCGAGCATAGGTGGTGATCTGGGCTCGTCTGCGCTCTCCAACCTCTACTATCCGGCATCGGACCGCGGCGCAAGACTAGTGTTCCAGAATTTCTTTATCTCCACGGGCGAGCGCATGCTCAGCAGCCTGGTACAGGAGTTCGTCTTGAACCGGATCACACTCAAACAAAAGGTTAAGAACTAGTCGCATAGGACACGTTAAGCGGCGCAAGAGTGAATGTTTTTCACATCGCCTGGATTTACTGACGCCGCGAGTGTCTCGATCTTCGCCTCTCCGGTTGGGACGACCGGATCTGGCACGGCCTCTCCTATAAGGTTCTCCCGACTCTTGCTGAGCGCGGTAATGTAAGCAGCCCTCATCTCTCCTGAGCCAGTTGCGTTTTTTACTCCAGCGCCTCCTCGTATTGCCGCGGGGCGGGATCAAGCATGAAAAGTTTTGCACATTAAACCAACTCCGCCCAACCCACTTAGCCACAACATCTTTCGTGGTAACCAGTTACCCCGACGGTGTCTGGCAACCGAACTGCGCTGAGGCAGGAAGCATTCACATCCCCCCGGGAGCTTCCCTTGTTCCCACAACGAGTTCTCGTCGCACTTGAGACCGATCAGGGCGTGGAATACGTCACCGCCTCCGGCTGGGACCGAGTCTATCTCTTATGGATGTTCCGCAACTTCCGCAGCCTTCCCCAAAACGTTCTCAGTCCACGACAAAAGCAGCTTATCGGGTCTTTGTATCGCGCAGCATCAAACTACGGCCCGGATGAAGTGCACGGCGCGGTTGCGGTCGGCACGGTGGAAGACTGCAGGCCATCGTCGCTGGCCGCACTTCCCTCCTCTGTTAAAACCAGAAAACGAGTCGCGCGCGAAGAGAGCCTGCCGGACGTTCCAACGGTCGGCTCCAAACCCTTCTACGCTCGATCGACCTTGAACCGGATGACCCTGAAAGTCGCGACCGCTGCCCTGGTGCTCGTGATCGCAATATTGGCCTGGCATCAACTGGGAGCTCAACCGGTGGCCGGTTCATCGTCCACTCTGACCGCCGCGGCCGCGCGCCGGACGGACGAACCCCTGGTGATCGCGAGCGAGGCCGGCGCGAAAAAGGTACCGCAGAAAGATCCGATTCCGGCAAGTGTCGAATCTGCTGCGAATCCCGCCGTCGCGGCCCCACTCACCGACACCGTCAGTAATCCAGAAGTTACCACAGCCCATGAGGGGACAGCCGCCCCGGCTGTCCAGCGGAGCGCAGCTCCGCCAGCCGGCAGCATTCCACAAACCATCACTGCGCCGGCCCAAACGCTTGCCACCGTCAGCAAAGCGAATGAGACCACGGCAATACTTCATCACCCGGTGACACCTTCTCCAAAAATTTCCGAAGCCGTGGCCAACTCGCCTCGAGTGCAGATCTCGGGCCGCCCGCAGAAGCTGGTCTACCCTGTCTGTCCCGAGACTCAGGCTCGCGGCAAAGTTTCTCTTCAGGCTGTAGTGGGAAATGACGGCGCGGTGAGCCGGGTCAGAGTCCTGACCGGAGACCACACCCTGGCCGCGGCCGCAGTTGAAGCCGTGCGGCAGTGGCGCTACGAACCGTCCGCGGGCGCTGCCGCGCATCTCGAACGAGAGACCAATATCACCATCTCTTTCATCTCGAACGAAGTCGTGGCCGTCAGCTTCCCCAACTCCGCGCCGCTTTCGCGCTAACAAACTCTCTCCGGCTATTCCGTCCGCCCGCACACCAGCCACATATGGCAGCTCTTGTGCATGAGTCCGGGCTCGAAACCCGCAACCAGGCTTTTGTTCACCCTGAACCCGTTTTGAAGTAATACCTGTTCCCACTCAGTGACCGTCTTGAAATCAAAAGGCATATTCATTTCCGGAAGCCCCTGGGCAATTGCATTGGCGAAGAAATCAATCAGCGCCAGCACTTGTTGCTGTACCTCTAGCGGCATAGCCACAAAGCTTCGCAGCAAAGGTTGCGTCGCGAGGCTCTCGGCCAGTCCTTCAATCTTCTCTGGCAACCCGTAAGTATCCTCTTTGATCAGGGCGTACCGGGCGACTTTTCTCAGCCGCTGGATCACGCGCGGCAAGTCATCGGGATTGATGTGGTGAAGCACGGCCAGCACCACGGCGACGTCCACGCTGTCGTCGGGATAAGCAATGTCCGTAGCCGATGTCATCTGAACAAACGGAAGATGCCGGGCCTCCGCGTAGCGGTAATCCAGCACGTCGGTGGTGAAGACCTTGTACCCGCCCTTCGCCAGCCGCGCGGAGAGGTACCCACTGCCGCAGCCGTAGTCCAGTACACTCTGCCCCGGTAAGAGTTCCTGCAGCCGCTGAAAATCAGCCTCCGGTTTGGTCTGCGTCTTGTACTGGTGATAAATCCGGTTGAACCAGAACGTCGGGTCCGATTTCTTGAAGGTGTCGTGCAAGAGCGCCGAGGTCACCTTCACCAGTTGGCCGGGATCAACCCCGTTGCTTTGGCTTTGCGAAAGCCTGTCAAATGCGTGGTCCACCATGCCGCAGACTTCATTGTTGTGCGCGCCGAAGAATTCGCGGTAGCCGGCCGTTACCGAGGCTCTCACGAATTCCACCACAGTGGGATTTCGCAGGGCCTCGGCAACGGTTCGGTGTGCGCGGTCTTGTGTAGTAGCAGATGGGTTCATGGAAGACGGATCAGCGCAGCGCTGCTTGTCCCGGTATAATAACGCGATTCGTGAACCTGCCTCTCAGGTTGACGAGGGAGCACTGTGCCGCTTTCACTGAACACACGCGGAGTCGGGAAGGTCACCATCGTCCGTTGCAGCGGGCGCATCGCCTCTGGCGAAACCGAGGTCTTGCACACGCATATCGTTGACCTGCTGCGCGACCGTACCGACATCGTGCTGCACCTGGGCGAAATCGTATTCATCGACAGCAGCGGACTGGGAATGCTGGTACGCTTGATGACCAGCACGCGCAGCGCCCGCGGCGACCTCAAATTGTGTCAGGTTCCAGAGGCCGTCCACAAAGTCCTGAAGATCACCAGCCTGACCACCCTGTTTGACATCCATGAGTCCGAAGAAAATGCCGTCATGGCCTTTTACCGGCGGCCAGTCGCGCCGGCGCGCGCCGCGCAGACCGGCCTTACCGTGTTGTGCATAGACCAGTCCGCCAACGTGCTCGCCTACTTGCGCGAATTGCTTGGCCGCGCCGGTTATACCGTGCTTACCAATAACAATCTTCGTGACGCCATGATCCTGCTGCGAGCCACCCGCCCGGGTCTGGCGATCCTGGGCCCCAGCCTGAGAGGGGCGCCCGGCGCGGAAGAAACTTTCCGGGGTGCATGCGCGGCGCCGGTGATCGAACTGGGAGAGGAATTCTCCACCCTGGAAGCGGGCCAGGCAGCGTCCGACCTTCTGGAAAAAATCCGGGTGTTGAACCGCCCGGGCAGCCATACGTCAAAGTGATCAGGGCGCCCCATCCTCGTCGCTCCGTTTTTTGGAGAGACAGGGTGGGGCTTTTCCATCAATCGCGGTGAGGGACTTGAACTGTAGCAGCGGGCAGCAGCACCACACTTAACCTACCCTGCCGCACCCGCGGAGAATCCGTGAAAACGCTTCCCGGCCTCTCATCCCAGGCTTTGACCTGATCTATTTCCCGATTTACTTCTTGATCAGATTAGTGTGGCTGGCCACGCACTGCCACTTGTTGTCCTGGTAGAGCCAGGTATCGGTGAATCGGCCATAGTGTTCGAAGGGCTGGCGCTTGTAAGTTCCCTTGGAGTGGTACTTCCCCACCACAATCGCGGCGTTGACGTAAGAAATGACTCGCGCTTCGTCATTGGCAATCAGGGTGGCGTGATAGTCCGGGTCCTGCAGATCTTTAAGAAACGCCGCCTTGTTCATGACCGTGCCATCGTAATCGGTATAGACAAAGCCGTCGGAGACCAGGTTGCTCAATGCTTTCGCATCGTGGTGAAGCTGAGCCTGGTTCCAGGCGTTTTCCAGAGCTATAAGTTTGCTGGCATCGGCATAGTTGTCATATGCCGGATCCCGAGCCATCAGCAAACTGCTCAACAACACGAAACCCAACGTGACCCTGATTCTCATGGCGTTCCCTTTTTCGTCCGGTAGCCGGTTGGAGGAAGTGCCGCGCACCGTAAACTTCCGGTGAAGGATCAGCACTGATCCTCCCGGCAAATCATACTATCCGTACCGTAGTGCGTTACTGAATAGTGAGGGTAATCGCTGCCGTGTGAGTGAGCATACCGTTGCTAGCGGTGACCGTGACTATCGAAGAACCCGCGGGCGTCCCCGGATCAGTGTTGCCGCCACTACCGTGGCCGCCTCCGCCTCCGCAACTGGCGATCGTGATGAGGCAGGAGACCGCAATCAGCGAGAGCAATCGCCTCCACGCCCTCCGTCTCGAGCCATTTCCCAGAAGAAAAATTCCCGCCAGCGAAACCCCCAAACTTGCGGTCCACCACGCCGGACCTTCGAGCCTCGCGCTGTGGGCGGCAGTCGTCGAAACGGTGAGCGTGGTTGAACCGCTATTCGTGACCGAAGCTGGATTGAAGCTGCACGTGCTCTCGCGCGGCAACCCCGAGCACGACGCTGCCGAAAAGTTGATGGTCCCGCTGTATCCAGGCTGACCGGTGACGGTGAGCGTCGCCGTTCCGCTACCACCAGGGCGGGCAATGGTGATCGCGGGAGCCGAGGCCGTGAAGGCGAAATCGGCCTGCACGTTCACCGTCGTCGGAGAAGAAATCGATCCCGTGTAGTTGGAGTCGCCATTGTACTGAACCGCGATGTTGTTCTGGCCGATCGGCAGAGTGATCTCCAGGTTTACGATCCCCTGGGCTGGCGTGAACGCGCCGTTCTGGAGGCTGCCCGAACCGCTGGTTCCGCTCACGATCGCCGGGTTCCCCGGAATCGAGATCGGAGTTCCCCCTGACAGGAAGGTGACCGTGCCGGTTGGCCGCAAGCCGGCGCTGGCAGTATCGATGGTTGCGGTCAGCAAAACCGGAGTGCCCTGAGCCACACTGTTGCTGCTCGAAACTACGGCCGCAGTGGTCGTAGCCGGGGTCACCGTAATCGGCACCGCCGCAGACGAACTGGCATTGAAGGAACTGTCTCCGTTGTACTGGGCCACCATCGAATGCTGACCGACAGGGATTGTGAATACGCCCTGAGCGGTTGTGGCTGTGCCATCGCTGTTCAGGGTGAAAACACCGCCGAAGATGGGTGAGCCGTTGTCGTTAAAGGCAAGATTGCCCGATGCCAAACCGTGGCCGGAAAGGCCCGAAACGTCTGCTCGCAAATACAAAGGACTGCCGTAGGGCTGGCTGGTGAAGGGAATGACATTGCCGATGGTGTCAAGACCGAGAGCGAACAGTGCGGTCGTACTTCCTTCCCGCGACACCGTGACCGTGGTTGGAGCAGAATCGCTGGCGGCGAAAATCCCGTCGCCCGCGTAGTGAGCATGAACATCGTAAGTGCCGCCCGGCAAATCGGCCGACGTGCTCGACGCCGTCCCGGCGCTCAGGGTAAAGGAGGTCACGCCCTGGAGCGAGGTATTAGAAGCGGTCACCAGCGAAACATCTCCCGTCGGAACCCCGCTACCACTGCTGGGCGCCACATGGATGGTTACGTTCGCGGAGCTGCCATGGGTGAAGGTCGTCGGGCTCAGGACCAGGGTTGAGGTAGTTGCCGTAAACGCCACCGAACTCCATCGATTCAGGAGATTGGTTACGTTTACCGAACCCAGCCCGGTGGCCAGGTCATATCCGACTGTGCTTTGATATTTTGCGGTCGGGCTGCCAAACCCAACTTCCCCCGGGACGGCATTGTTGCCTACGGTAACGTCGTTAAAGATGCAGGTGCTGGCGGGAAGAGCTGTGGTCTTCGATCCGTTACATTGTGCCAGCGTCTCGCTTGCCGCCAGGCGATAGAGCACGTAATTTGCCTGTCCCTGCCGCGCCCCTGTCTTCTGATTGACCAGGGCCATGATGCTGGCAAACGACGGCGCCGAGGCCGAGGTGCCCGAAACCCCGAGGAGCTGTATAAAGCCTTGACTGTCGGGCATGCAGGAGCTCTCCAGGCACAGCAGGTACGGGTCGTGGCCGGAGGCGGTCAATGAGACGTCAGGCAGGTCCCGTGCGCCATCGTTCGGGATTCCGCTCACCCCGGTCTGCCAGGAGGGCTTGCTGAAAATAACGCTGGCCCCCCCGCCCCCGGCAAAGGTATTCGCCTTGGTGCCGCATTGGGCCGAAGAGCAGCTGCTATTCCACACATCCTCCGGAATATACGATTTCACCGAGAGACCACCCGCCCCGTTGCTGTTATTCCAGAAGGTGCTGTCGTGGCCGTTTTCGTTGAATTGCGTGCCGCCCACGGCGACCACGAACGGGTTGGACGCGAGGTCGCTGACCGAGATCGGCCCTTGCGCCACGGCGCGCCCGTTGTCGCAACCTTCCGCGCCGGAATCGCCGCTGGAAAGGATGTACGTAATACCCTGCGCGGCCGCCTGCTCGGCCATCGCCGAGATGCTGAGCGCCTGCGCATTCGTAATCACCGCTTCGCAACTGCTAAAGCTCTCCGTCATCACCGGGGCCAGGTTGTTCTCGATGATGTAGTTCTCCGACAGAAAGACGCCGTCCGTCGTATTGGTCCCAGCCGAAACCACAAAATCCACCAGCGCGAAGGGCGCTAGAGCGGAAGCCCACGTGGCATCCAGTGTGGCCTCAACTTCCTCGTTCCCACCCAGGTCGCCAGGATCAGATCCGTTGAGGATGATGTTAAGGAATCCGCTGAACCCGCCAAACGCATTGTGGAAAGCAAAAACGTCCTCGCCGGCGTGAAACAGGTTGCTGCGCGCCACCACTGCGACGGCCTGCCCTTGCCCGTTGATTCCACTCGTCAGAGCGGAATTGGCGTTGTAAATCATGGCATAGTCTGCGGGCGCCAATGCATGAGATCCGTCCGAAAAGTTGACCTGCGGCGGCCGTCCAGCTGTGAGCTTGGCCCGCACCCTCTCCGGGGACATCACCAGTTGCGGCTGCGCATAAAAGTTGTGCAACGAATGCACTCCCGCCACCACCGGCGCCAGCGACGCCGGAATCTCCGGATCGTTCGCGTTGGCCCAGTGCGCTTTTCCTTTCACCACATACTTGTTGATGCCGGTATGAAATGCCTCCTTCACCTGGGCAGCCGTTCCCGAGAACTCGATTACGCTGCGGCCCTTGCTGACCTGTGACACCTCAAAGCCGTGCGCCTGCAGCCAAGATGCTACTGCATGAATGTCGGAGTCGGCCGGACCGAACTGCTGTCCAAACTGTTCCGGGGTCAGCCATTTGTGGAAGTCGGGCGAAGACTTGTCCTGCTGATCATCCAGCAGCTTCAGGAGCGCAGCCTCTTGCTCAGGGCTGCGTTTCAGCACCAGTAACATGCGGTCCATGGGCAGGTCGGCGGGAGCGCCGGCAACCTGGAACTGAGCCCGCGCCAGGGGATGCACATTGCCTTTGAGCACAATGCGTCGCCCTTCATCGAGAGGCTCACGTATGCGGGGAGCGACATAACTCGGTTGAGCTGTGGCCGGCGTGGAAAGAAAAAGCGCGGAAGAAGCAATCCAGACAAACGAGACAATACTGCGTCGCAATCGAAGGGGAACCAGTCGCATGCACTTCTCCATAAGCGCATCTGCCGCCCGACAGACCGCTATTCAGGTACGCGGAAGTAAGGACGAGATCCCCCTCGCGGCCAGCTCTCATCCACCGCGCCGCCCAGCCTCCGCGAATGCCATGTTCCCAGATTCGCAGGTGATGTGGCGGCACATGATAACCCAGGAACAGACGAAGTAAAGTGCAAGCTTTGGTGCAAATGTAGACGCGAGCGCCCCGCCCGTGCAGGGGTCGGCAAGGAAGAGGCGAAACAATCCAACCTTAGAGCTTCAGAAGGATTTCGAAATACTGAAAGGAACACCTGAATCATCTACTCGAAAAAGAAGCCCACAAATAAGAAGCGCCCCAAACTCTCGCGAGTTATGGGACGCCCGAACAGCCCTCCCCCAGGTCTGCTCAAGAAAAAGATACGACCCAACCGAAAAACTGTACATTCCACGTTCGTGCCAATTCCTGGCACGAACAGGCCATACGCGGGAGAAGCGCTTCTAGCTTCTAGCTCCTGGCTATTCTCTGGACTTACCGATCTCCCCTGAACCAGGAAAAAGCTAGTAGCTAGAAGCCAGTAGCTGCTAGCCAGACGCCCCGTTCCAGTAAGCCCAGCCGGTTACCCCCGTAATCTGCCCAAAGGGGATTGCCGTTGACCCTGACCCGCTCTGTACTTACATTCGCCACAGGGGGATGTAATGAAGGATATTCACGAGGTTTTACGCCGTAAGCAGGCCAAGTTCGCCCAGCTCAGCAAACAGATCGAGGCTTTGCAACAGGCGGCTGAAAAACTGCGCGAAGTCGCCCCTCTGCTCGCCGAAAGTGATGATGAGGAAAGCACGGTTTTGGCCGAAGTAGAGGACCAGGGAAGCATGGCAGCACGAGCCGGATCGGCTCCTTCGGGCGGTGTAAGTTCCGCTCCCAAGACTGCGCCACGCGCTCCGCGCTGGCCTTAATTCCGGCACGAGTTGAGTTGGGGTACAGGGCCCGCTTATGACATTTCAGTCTCTTCTGGTTTGCAAAGACGAACAGGCGGCGTCCGTGCTCACGTCCGTCCTGGCCGGTTTCGGCCTGGGCGTACAGACCTGCGGATACCCTGACGCGCTTTGCCGCCTGACTGAACAGAAATTCGACGCCGTGATCGTTGACTACGACGATCCTCACAGCGCCGCCCTGGTCCTGCAGAACGCCTACCAGTCGTCGGCCCCACACAAAACCGTAACCGTGGCCCTGCTCGGAGACAAGACCAAGGTCCGCCATGTTTTCGGTGCGGGCGCAAATTTCGTTCTCTATAAACCCATTTCCCAGCAACAGGCAGAAGCCAGCCTGCGCGCCGCCATGGCCCTGATGAAGCGCGAACGCCGCCGCTCCTTCCGGGTCCCGGTCCAGCTTCCGGTACGACTTCGGGTCGAGAGTGGCGCCGAGATGGAAGGCATCCTGCTTGACCTCAGCGAGGACGGTCTGGATGTCCTGGCGGCCCAGCCGCTCTGTCCGTCCGCCATCATCAGTGCCAGTTTCGCCCTTCCCGATCAGACCCAGATGGATATTCGCGGTGAAGTCGCCTGGGCCAATCCCAACGGCGAATCCGGTGTCCGCTACATTGACCTGCCGGAAAATCTTCGTCAGACACTCAAAGCCTGGGTTGTGGCCAACGCAGCGGAATTTCTCCCCGAAGATCCTGAGCCTGTTTCCGAATGCAAGCTCACCGATCTCAGCCTGGGTGGCTGCTACGTAGAAACTGTATCGCCATTTCCGGAGCGCTCCGGAATCATCCTCTGTCTGAAAGCTGAAGATATGGAAGTCCAGGCCGAAGGCATGGTTCGAGTTATGCATCCTGAATGCGGCATGGGCATAGAATTTGCCTCGGGCACGGCGGAACAACGTGACCAGGTCGGCAGGTTCATCAGTTTCTTAACCAGCCGTCCCGGAACGCTGCCTCAATTGCTCATTACCCCGCGGGCCCTGACCGCCGCCAACGATGAGGACTACAGCGGCAACCAGGCATCCGACGAACCCGAAGACCTGTTGCTCAATCTGCTGAACCGCGCCGATTCACTCAGCCAGGAAGAGTTCCTCCAGGAACTCCGCCAGCAACGCAGCACCGAAGAAGTCCCGACCTAGCAGTCGCTGAAACCAGCTTTCCCGTTGTACCTCAACAAAAACCCTGTCATCCCGAGCGCCGCTCCGAGCCGCGCTTGCGCGGCAACGACAAGTCGAAGGGACCTTGTGTTTCTCGTATGCAAAAGCAGCCCCGACAAGCGAAAAGGGCCCGCATGCCGTCTCGCATGCAGACCCTCACTGCCCTCTCGGGCTTGCTCCACCCTATGCTTCGAAGTCTATCTTGAGCGCCGCACAAGAATATTTCGGGCAAGTTAATTTGTCGTCAAAATCCCGCGACATGCGACCCCCTGCACGGATCATTCGGACCAGCAATCGTGAGATGAGTTTGCCCAATTCCGTCCATTAAGCAACAATCTGTTCCGTGCCGACCAAGCGCCCGCATGAAACCGCAGCCGCGGCCGATTCCCTGCCGGCCGCCCAAGGCGGCTCCCTTATTGGCTCCCCCGTTCTGACGATTACGGTCACCGCTTTGGCCCTATTCCTTCCGACTCTGTTCTATGGAATTCCCTCCGGCCACGACTTCGAATTTCACTTGAACTCCTGGATGGAAGTGCTCAGCCAATGGAGGCTTGGCATCCTGTACCCGCGCTGGGCGGCGTTGGCGCATTTCGGCTACGGCGAGGCGCGGTTCATTTTCTATCCCCCAACATCATGGACATTGGGAGCGGCCCTGGGATCCTTTCTGCCCTGGTGGATCGTGCCCACAGTGTTTGAATGGATCGCCCTCACGCTGGCGGGCTGCTCGATGTTCCTGCTCGCACGCCGCTTCATGCAACGCCGCGATGCCACATTCGCCGCCGCCCTGTACACCGCCAATCCATATCACATCGTCAGCGTCTATTGGCGTAGCGCCTTTGCCGAACTACTGGTCAGCGCGCTTCTCCCTCTGCTCTTGCTGGTGCTCCTGCGTCCGGAGAAAGAGGGGAAAAACCGAGGCAGGGTTCTCTCTTTAGGCCTGATCATCGCCGCCGCCTGGTTGACCAACATCCCGGGCGCCGTGATGGTCACCTACTCGCTGGCGCTGTTGCTGGTGGTTCAGGCGGTCGCACGTCGCTCTCTTCGTCCTCTCGCCATCGGCGCTATCGCTATGCTGTTGGGATTAGCCCTGGCTGCCTTTTATGTCGTGCCGGTTCTGTACGAACAGAAATGGATCGAGATCGCGCAGGTATTATCGCTGGGCGTCCGTCCCCAGGACAATTTCATCTTCACTTTCCTCAACAACCCGGATCACGATCGTTTCAATCTGTTGATCTCTCTGGTGTCGGTCGCCGAGATTGTCCTCATGGCTATTTTCTGGTTTCTGTCACGCGACTGGCGCATCCGTGCCCCCCAGTTGTGGTCCATGCTTACAGCCTGGTGGGTGGCCTCCGCGCTCTTGCTTACCTCCCTGAGTTTTTTTCTCTATCGCTTTCTCCCGGAAATGCGCTATGTGCAACTTCCCTTGCGCTGGCTGCTCTGTTTGAATGTTGGTTTCGCGCTGCTCGTCACCATGGGGACACGGCGCTGGCTGGTCCGCGCTGTGGCGTGCCTCGCCATGCTTGCCGTTCTGGCCTTCGTGTGGCATCGCATCCAGCCGCCTTGGTGGGACGACTCCGGCGACATCGCTGAGCTGCAGGACCATCAACAGGACGGCTCCGGTTACGAGGGTATTGACGAGTACGTTCCCAACGGCGTTGATGTGTACGAAATCAAGCAGGACGCCCGTCGCGTCACCTTCGTGGGCAATGGCCTCTCTCGCATCCGCATAACCCAGTGGGACCCTGAGTCGAAGTCTTTCACTGCGAATGTAAGCCAGCCCGGCAAGCTGGTGCTAAAGCTGTTCAACTACCCGGCGTGGAAGGTCGAGGTAAGCCATCGCCCCGTCCAAACCGGGATGCTCGCAGTTACCGCCCAGATGGTCATTCCGGTCGAGGCGGGAGACCATCAGGTCCGGGTCACATTTGCGCGCAGCCGCGACCGCGAAATTGGAGGATTGATTTCTTTCGGAACCGTTATCCTGATACTCGGACTGATGCCCTACAAGCGGCGCATCGCCCAACTTTCAGCATCATGACTCGCGTCCTCATCGCCACCACCAATCCAGGCAAGCTCCGCGACTTTGCTGGAGCCGCCTCTCCCCGCGGAATCGAAATCGAGTCTCTGCCGAATTTCGCTGCCATTCCCACAGCCGTCGAAGACGGTCTCACCTTCGAAGCCAACGCCCGCAAGAAAGCCGAATACTACAGCTCGTACGCTCTGGGAGAGATCGTCCTGGCCGACGACTCCGGCCTTGAAGTGGACGCCCTCGGCGGCGCTCCCGGTGTCCACTCCGCCCGTTATGCTGCCGACCAGCCTCACCTGGTGGGAAATAACACAGACGACCAGGCCAACAATGCGCGCCTGATTCGAGAACTCAGAAAAGTCCCCCCAGAAAATCGCACCGCCAGGTTCGTATGCGTGATCGCAGCCGCCCGTGATGGGGAAACCCTGAACGTATTTCGCGGCCAGGCCGAAGGCGTGCTTCTCGATTCCCCGCGCGGCTCGAACGGATTCGGCTACGACCCGCTCTTCTATTTTCCGTCCATTCAAAAAACCTTCGCAGAACTGACGCCTGAAGAAAAAGCCAACTACAGCCACCGCGGCGCAGCCTTCCGCCAATTCCTCGACTGGTACCTCACTAAGAACTAAAATCTGAGAACCGAGAACTGGCGTTCTTGACTCTCTTCTCCCGCCCCGGGATAATAAAAGGTTCTCCAGTCATCTCTGAAAGCACAAGAGGTCCAGTGGCGACAACCGCCAGTCCTGCAGCTCCAGCAAGCACCCGCGAAGGCGTCCCCCCGCTACGGGCCGGACAGGGACACTCATTCCTGCTGCGCAAACTTCATTCTCTCAGCGGCATCATTCCGGTAGGCGCGTTCCTGGTTGAGCACTTCGTGTCCAACGCATTTGCGACACGAGGGCCCGCCGCTTACGCCAAGCAGGTCGAACTGCTCTCGAGCTTTCCCTTCGTTTTCTATCTGGAACTGTTCGGGATCTGGCTGCCGATTCTTTACCACGCCCTTTACGGCTTCTATATCTGGTTCCGCGGAGAGAGCAACGTCGCGGACTACCCTTGGGCCGGCAACTGGATGTTCACCGCCCAGCGCTGGACCGGCGGCATCGCGTTTTTCTACATCGTGTGGCACACGTGGCACCTGCGCTTTAGTGGTGTCCACATCCTCACTTATCCCGACGCCGCGTTCGGCAAAGTACAGCTGGAGTTTCAGCACACGTGGGCGCTTGCCTTTTACGCGTTGGGAATTTTCTGTGCCTCCTGGCACTTCGCCTATGGAATCTGGCTGTTCGCTGCCAAGTGGGGAATCACCACCGGCGATGCGGCCCGCCGACGTTTCGGCTATGTCTGCTTCGCCATCGGACTGCTGTTCATGACGGTGGGAACGTTGACCATGCGCTCATTTTTGAAGACACCGTTGCAGCCCACAGGTCCGGAGAGCACCATTCATGAATCCTACGCCGGCGCGACAACGCCCTTGCATAGATGAAAGATAGAGATTTAAAGATCGAAAGACCGTGTTAGACAGGAAAGCCAAACCAGATGGCATCAAACCCGAAAATCATAGTAATCGGCGGTGGCCTGGCAGGACTTTCCGCCGTCATCAAAATCGCCGAGATGGGCGGGCACGTTGACTTGTTCTCCATAGTGCCGGTAAAGCGTTCGCACTCCGTCTGTGCTCAGGGCGGCATCAACGCCGCCAAAAATCTTAAAGGTGAAGGCGATTCCACCTGGCAGCATTTTGACGATACCGTGTACGGCGGAGATTTTCTTGCCAATCAACCGCCAGTCAAGGCCATGTGCGAAGCCGCTCCCGGAATCATCGACTTGCTCGACCGCATGGGCGTTCCCTTCAATCGCACGCCCGAGGGACTGCTCGACTTCCGCCGCTTCGGAGGTACACTCTTCAATCGCACCGCCTTCGCCGGCGCTACGACTGGCCAGCAACTTCTCTACGCGCTCGACGAGCAAGTCCGCCGCTACGAGTCCGAAGGCAAGGTCCGCAAATTCGAGCATTGGGAATTTCTTTCCGCCGTGCTCGATTCCAACCGCGTCTGCCGCGGCATTTGCGCCATGGATCTTCGGTCGATGGAAGTTCGCACCTTCCCTGCCGACGCCATCATCATCGCCACCGGCGGCAACGGCGTCATCTTCGGACGCTCCACCAACTCGGTGGTTTGTACCGGTTCTGCCCAATCCGCGCTCTATCAGCAGGGATGCTATTACGCCAACGGCGAGTTCATTCAGGTCCATCCCACCTGCATTCCTGGCGAAGACAAGCTGCGCCTGATGTCGGAATCGGCCCGCGGAGAAGGCGGACGCGTCTGGGTCCCGAAAACTCCGGGCGACAAACGCGACCCGCTTTCGATTCCGCAAAACGAACGTTGGTATTTCCTGGAAGAGTGGTATCCGAAATACGGCAACCTGGTGCCGCGCGATATCGCCACCCGCGCCATCCACAAAGTGGTGTACGAACACAACCTCGGCATCGACGGCAAGCCGATGGTCTATCTCGATCTCACCCACATCGATCGCAAGATTCTCGATCGCAAGCTCGAAGGCATTCTGGAGATTTACGAGAAATTCGTAGGCGACGATCCGCGAGACGTGCCTATGAAGATATTCCCCGGCATGCACTACACCATGGGCGGCCTCTGGGTTGACTTCACACAGGCGACGAACATTCCCGGAATTTACGCAGCAGGTGAATGCGAATATCAGTACCACGGCGCCAACCGCCTCGGCGCCAATTCCCTGGTCTCTTGCATCTACGGCGGATTCGTTGCCGGACCGGCGGCGGTGAACTATGCCTGCAACCTCAAGGCCGCTCCCAGCAATGGCTACTTCGATATCGAGCGCAAGCGCCAGGAAGAAAACAACGCCACCCTGATGAAGTCGGATGGCACCGAGAATCCCTTCAAGCTGTGGCGCGAGTTGGGCGACCTAATGACGAAGAACGTCACCGTCATCCGCTACAACAAGAATCTCCAGGAAACCGACGCCGAGTTGTGCAAATTGCTGGAACGCTTCCGGCATATCAACTTGAGCGACCGCACGCAGTGGGCCAACACATCGGTCGTCTTCACGCGGCAACTCTACAACATGCTGCAACTGGGACGCGTGATCGCCCAAGGTGCCGCCCTGCGCGACGAATCCCGCGGCGCACACTACAAACCAGATTTCCCCGAGCGCGACGACAAGAACTGGCTGAAAACGACGAAGGCAACATTCGCGCCCGATGCCGACGAGCCGAAGTTCGAGTTCGAACCGGTAGACGTCTCGCTCATCCCGCCGCGCCCAAGGAGATACGACGCAGTGAAATGATTCACGTAGGGGCGGACGCCCTCGTCCGCCCGGCCGAGCAAAGCTCGGCAGTGGTCTTGGATGTAAGCATGACAAGGCTTGGCGAGCGTTGCTCGCCTCCCCGGACGAGGGCGTCCGGGGCTACGTAGTTCGAACAAGACTAAAGCAAATGGCTAATTCCAAAACAGTACTCCTCAAAATCAAGCGCCAGCCGAACCCCAACGTCCGGCCCCACTGGGAAGAATTCGAGCTCCCCTGGCACTCAGGCATGAACGTGATCTCCTGCCTCATGGAGATCGCCGCCAACCCGGTCACCCGTGAAGGCAAAGCCTCCACGCCCATCACTTACGATTCCAACTGCCTCGAGGAGGTCTGCGGCTCCTGCGCCATGCTGATCAACGGACGCGCCCGCATGGCCTGCTCGGCTCTGGTGGACAAGCTGGAACAACCGATCCGGCTCGAGCCTTTTTCCAAGTTCCCCATAGTTCGCGACCTGGCGGTCGACCGCAGTGTCCTGTTCGAAAATCTCAAAGCGGTAAAGGCCTGGGTGCCGATTGACGGCAGCTACGACCTCGGCTCCGGCCCTCGCATGACCATGGAGGAGCAGGAAGAGGCCTATCCTCTTTCCCGCTGTATCTCGTGCTGCTGCTGCATGGAAGCCTGTCCCCAGTTCAACGAAGACACAGGCTTCGTCGGCGCAGCCACGATTTCACAGGTCCGCTTGTTCAACACCCATCCCACCGGGGCCGCGCTAAAGCGCGAGCGCCTGGTCGCCTTGATGGGGGATGGCGGGATTCAGGAATGTGGTTATGCCCAGAATTGCGTGGAGGTTTGCCCCAAGGACATCCCGCTCACCCGCTCCATTGCTGAGGTTGGCGGCGATGTCATGAAACAGGCTATAGGCGATTTGTTTAGTAAGTGACGCGCAGAAAATGACGACTCATCGGTAACACCACCAAAGTGGCGTGTCGGGAACTGTCATTCCGGCACCGCACTTTGTCATTCAGAAGGCCCGTGAATAGGGCTTTTCGGCCCGTAACCTCTTGTAAATTACTTACCCCGTGATTGGCATCCCGGTTGCTCCTATATAGAGCGGTTGCCACGGGCGCGCCGTTAGCGCGAGTTCAGTAACCAAGGGTAACGGCCCGGGGGCTCTTCCGAGCTACCCCGGGCCAACCAAAAAAGCCCTTGTTTTTGTGCAGCCGCAGTTTAGAATACGCGCCTGTCTCAAGCGCCCTGAGACGGAGCAACAGAAAAGTTTGAGGCCACTTCGTGAAGCGTAAGATTCATCGTGCGACACTTCTGTTTTTACTGGCTGCCGTCTGTGCGCCTGCCTTTGCTCTGCACAGCTACGTTGCGCCGCGTCGCACGCATCGAGTCCGTCGCGCTCACCTTCGCCGTCTCCGCTGGAATCCAGTTTTTCGTCCTTCGCGCGAATCCCTGCTGCTGCAGAATCACGAAATTGATCGCATGGATTTGCCCCGCATTCAGGACGACGCCGAACTGGAACAACTGAAAGCCAGTGAAGACCTGGTTCCGATCGTTGCCGGTCCCACCCTGCGTTTCGATCCACGCCTTGATCCCGACCGCCGCTATTGCCGTCCCTGGACGCGTGAATTTCTCGATGACCTGAGCGCAGCCTATTACCAGCGCTTTCATGCCCAGATTCAGGTGAACTCCGCGGTTCGAACGGTAAAGGTCCAGAAGAAACTTCGCCGCCATAATCGCAATGCGGCTCCGGCGGAAGGCGAAATTGCTTCTTCCCATCTCGCCGGCATCACCGTAGACATTCAGCGGCGCGGCCTGAGCCGGGAACAGATCAAGTGGGTCCAGGACTACATGCGGCCCCTGAAAGACCAGGGCCTGATCGAACCGGAAGAAGAGCGGCATCAATGGGTCTTCCACGTGATGGTCTCCGGGCGTTACACCGACTGGCGCGAATCCATGATGCTGGCCGGCGAGCAACCGATTCCCGCAGCTTCCGAAGCCACCGAACTTCCACTCCAGTAACCGCCTGTCATTTCGGTAACACCCTTGTTGCTTTCTCCCAGTAACAGCCTTGTCATCCTGAGTGGAGTACAACGTTTCGCTTGCGAAACGATGTACGCAGTCGAAGGATCTGCTGTTGTCGTGCAGCGGCATAAAGCTTTACGCCCGACCTTGCCGCTGTATACAATCCCTCGTCACGCGCCTCCAAAATCATGAATGTTCTTAGGTCATCCCTCCTCCTGCTCCTGTCTGCCACTCTAGCCGCCCAAACCGTCACTCCTCAGGCCCGTGCCATCCATAAGTCCGCCATCGTTATAGATACCCACGCCGACACGCCGCAGCGCTTTCTCTACGAGAATTTTGACATCGGCAGCTCTGATCCAAAAGACATCGGTCACATCACCCTCGACAAGGCTGGCGCCGGCAATCTGGGCGCGGAATTCTTCTCCATCTGGGCCGACCCCGAAACCACCAGCGGGCATTTCGCCAAGTCCACGTTCGACTTAATCGATTCGGTCTACGAACAAGCGGCGCGCCATCCTGACCGCATGATGATGGCTTTCTCCGTCGCCGACATCGAGCGTGCCCACAAAGAGAAGAAGCTGGCCGCCCTGATGGGAATCGAAGGCGGACACTCCATCGAAAATGACATCCACCTGCTGCGTGACTTCTACCGCCTGGGCGTGCGTTACATGACTCTGAGCTGGTCAAACACGAATGAGTGGGCAGACTCCTCCGGCGACATCAGCGATCCCAAGATCCAGCATCACAACGGCCTCACCGATTTCGGCAAGCAAGTGGTTCTTGAAATGAACCGCATGGGCATGATGGTGGACATATCCCACGTCGCCGACAAAACATTCTTCGACACCATCGCCACCACCAAGGCCCCAGTCATCGCCTCGCACTCCTCAGCCCGCGCCTTGACCAACCATCCGCGCAACATGACGGATGACATGCTCCGCGCCGTGGCCAAGAACGGCGGCGTCGTCCAGGCAAATTTCTATTCCGCCTTTGTTGACGAAAGCTATCGGAAAGCCTCCGAGGCCCAGCAGAAGGACGTGGATGCGGCGGTGGCCGCGCGCCTTGCAGAACTAAAAGCGGCGGGCAAACCCATCACCTATTTGGACAAAGACCAGATCGAGCGGCAATGGGCAGCCAAGCTTCCCCGGCCGCCGCTCAAGTCCCTGATTGATCACATCGACCACATCGCCAAGATCGCAGGCGTTGATCACGTCGGACTGGGTTCAGACTTCGATGGAGTGAGCGGTGCCATGCCGGAGGGAATAGATTCCGCCGCCGATCTGCCCCGGATCACCCAGGCGATGCTCGACCGCGGCTACACCGCAGGCGATATCCGGAAGATTCTCGGTGGAAATCTGCTGCGCGTCTTCGGCGAAGTAGAACGAGTAAGCCGTGAAATGCGGGCCGAAGCCGCGCGGAGCTCGACCAGTCATTAGCTTTTTCCGAGCTGTAGGATAGAATCGTACTTCGCAGTCATCACAACCCACGTAGGGGCAGGTGTCCCACCTGCCCGGCCGGGCAAGGCCCGGCTCTCAGGAGCCTCCATGCGAATTTGCATTTCAATCGGTTTACTGACGATGGTAGCGGCTTCGGCGGGATGGACACAGACCAAGCCCGCGGCCAAGACCGCTCCAGCGAAGAAACCAGCCGCGACCACTGCTGCCAAGCCGGCGACCACTACATCGGCCCAGCCCACGGCGATCATCGAGACCACCGCCGGCAAGCTGACCTGCACTCTGTTCCCCGACGTAGCGCCCCTCGGCGTGGCCAATTTCATCGGCCTGGCCCAGGGCACCAAAGACTGGACCAACCCCATCTCGCACGCCAAGAAGCACGGTGTCCCCCTTTATGACGGCACCATTTTTCACCGTGTGATTCCCGACTTCATGATTCAGGGTGGCGATCCCGCCGGCAGCGGCAGCGGCGATGTTGGCTTTGTCTTCAAGAACGAGACCTCACCAACCCTGAAGTTCGACCGCCCCGGACGCCTGGCCTACGCCAACGCCGGTCCCGGCACGAACGGCTCCCAGTTTTTCATCACTGAAGTCCCCTACCCGAGCCTGAATGGCGGATACACCCTCTTCGGTCAATGCGACGAAGCCAGCGTCGCCCTGGTAAAGCAGATTGCGCGCCTGGGCCGCGACGCTAACGACCGCCCCTATCGCCCGGTCAAGATCGTTCACATCACCATCACCAAAGGCGGCGCCCCGGCAGCCAAGCCCTCTGCGGGAACAGCAGCCAAACCGGCAGTCAAAAAGCCAGCCGCACCCGCAACCGCTCCAAAGTAGTGCCGGCGTCCCGCCGGCTGTCGCGAGGGCATCTTGTCCTCGCATTTTCGAAAACGAAAGGAATCCAATGGCTCGTCAACCCGGTACCTACGCCATCATCAATACCAGTGAGGGCACCATCGTCTGTCGCCTCTTCGAGAAAGACGCGCCCAAAACCGTAACCAACTTTACCGAACTCGCCGAAGGCAAACGCGAGTGGACCCACCCGGTCAGCCGCAAGAAGAGCAAAGACCGCCTTTACGACGCCACAATTTTCCACCGCGTGATTCCCGACTTCATGATCCAGGGCGGAGACCCGGCCGGCACCGGATTCGGCGGCCCCGGCTATCAGTTCGAGGACGAGACCAAGGGCTCACCCCACAGTTTCGACAAACCGGGCAAGCTAGCCATGGCCAACTCCGGCCCCAACACCAACGGCTCGCAGTTCTTCATCACCATTGCACCCACGCAATGGCTGACTGGCAAGCACACTATTTTTGGAGAAGTAGTAGAAGGCTACGAGGTGGCGGAGAAAATCGTCGCCACGCCGCGTAATCGCCAGGACAAGCCGCTCAAAGACGCAGTCGTGAAGTCAGTCACCATCGAACGCGTCTGAGAACAGAGAACTAGAATCTGGAAACTGATTTTCCAAATCCCAATCCCTCCACCACATCCACGCACAATCTTGCTATCCGATAGTGGGTGCCCCGCCCTCTTCGTTCCGCACTTTGAAACAAGAGGGCGAGGATGTAGCCGCGCCGCTCGCGATTCACCGATTCGATAAGACTGGAACGGCGGCAGAGTCAATGATGCGTTCGTCGGAGGTTACCAGGGTCAATCCAAACACCTTGGCCGACGCCGCCAGAAACAGATCGGCCGGATCTGAGTGCGGCAGATTGATTGTCGAAAGAGCTTCTGCAACTTCGAAAGTGAGCGGGGCTTCGCTGAACGGTATGGTGGTCAGCGCTCTCGTCACCCAAGTCGAAAAACCTTCGGGAATTCTTAGCCGACCCTTGCGATGAAGCATCAACGTCTCCCATATGCTGACAGGGGACAACCAGAGTTGATTTTGCGCATTATCCAATTCCCTCGCGACACGTCGGCTAAGCCGCTGAGGCTCGCCGACACTCCAAACCCAGATATGGGTATCCAGGAGAAGGTTCATTCTTTAGCAGCTTCCCAATCGTCGAAGCTGCCGGTTGGGCCGACAATATCTCCTACGATTTCGATCGTTCCCGCCATGCAGCCCAGCCAGCTCTTGGGCCGGGGCTGCGTAGTCGGAGGCACTATTTCCGCCACTGGCTGACCAAAGCGCGTGATCCGGATCGGCTTGCGTGTTTTGCGCACCTGCTCCAGCATGCCCAGGCACTTGGCCTTGAACTCGGATATGGCGACTTCTTTCATACCCATTTTTGTACCATGGTCAACGACTATGGTCAACCTACCCGAATTTCAGTTTGTCTGACGAGATCCGTCCTTGGCCGGTGCCCCCGCTGCGGGTCCCTCTTCACCCCCTCCGCTAGGCTGAACGGCTTCTTCCCGCGCTTTCAAGACCGCGTGATCTCCAACGGGCGCCCCGGAGGCATGGCGGACGTCTACCTCGGCGTAGATCTCGCCTAGTATGCCCTCACGGCCCAACGTGACGACTGAATCCGAGGGGATCTCCAAACTTGTATGGGGTTTGAAATCGCAGGACGACCTCGGCGGGGTGTTCTTTCAATTCGGGACGAACACGCACGTCTGCGACCCGGCCCACTTCAACTCCAGCCACTCGAACGGGAGCTCCCGCTCTAAGTCCACAGCATCCTGGAAATATGTCTTAACTTCCAACTGATTCTCAGAGCGTTTTGTGAACGTCAGAAAAAGAACTGCAAGGCCGAAAACAATCATCGCAACCAGGATGATTCTGCGCATCAGTTTCCTCCCAGAAGCAACGACTGTCCCCGACGAAGAACTTGCAACGAACGTCGTCATGATCGACGACTGCGCTTAGACTCCAATCACCGCCACTAACTCCTTCACCGCAGCCGCGCTCTTATCCAGCGCGGCTTTTTCGTCAGGCGTGAGCTTGATCTCGATAATCTGTTCAAGCCCGTTGGCGCCAAGCTTGCAAGGCACGCCCACGTACAGACCAGAGATCCCGTATTCGCCTTGAAGATAAGCGGCACACGGTAAAATCTTCTTCTTGTCTTTAAGAATCGCCTCCACCATCTCAGTCGCCGCCGCCGAAGGCGCGTAGTAAGCGGACCCCGTCTTCAAGTACTTCACAATCTCGGCGCCGCCATCCCGGGTACGCTGTACCAACCGCTCCACGGTTGCGGCATCCATCAGTTCAGTAATCGGAATCCCGGCGACGGTCGAATATCGCGGTAAAGGGACCATGGTGTCGCCATGCCCGCCCAGTACAAAAGCGGTCACATTCTCCACGCTGACTTTCAATTCCTGCGCGATAAACGTCCGGAAGCGCGCCGAGTCCAGCACTCCAGCCATGCCGATCACACGCTCGCGCGGAAAGCCACTCATCTTGTAAGCCGCTTGCGCCATGGCATCCAGAGGATTCGAGACAATAATCAGAATGCAATTCGGTGAGTGTTGCACCACCTTGCTGACTACGTCTTTCATGATTTTGTGGTTCGTATGCAACAGATCGTCGCGGCTCATTCCCGGCTTGCGCGGGATTCCGGCGGTAATCACGACCACGTCGGAGTTTGCGGTATCGGCGTAATCCTGGGTGCCGAGCACGTACGAGTCCCGCTTCTCAATCGGCATGGCCTCGAGCAGGTCCAACCCCTTGCCCTGCGGCACCCCTTCAATGATGTCGATGAGCACCACATCCGCCAACTCCTTGGCGGCAATCCAGTGAGCCGCCGTAGCGCCGACATTGCCCGAACCAACAATTGTGACTTTCTTTCGCATGAATGTTCCTTTCTAAAATCCTTACCCACCACGGACACGAAGGATCACAAAGGAATTCCTTCGCGTACCGGAGCCTGCCCTGAGCGAAGTTGAAGGGTGTCCGTGGTGGATGCCGTCAGTCGGCAGCGGTCAATACGCCCGCGCCCATATTTTCGATGATGTGATTCGCAAACTCGCTGGTCTTAACTTTGGTGGCGCCTTCCATGAGCCGCTCAAAGTCGTAGGTCACTTTCTTCTGCTCGATGGTGCGTTCCAGCCCGCTCTCAACCAGATCCGCCGCTTCATTCCATCCTAGGAAGCGCAGCATCATCACCCCGGAGAGAATGACTGACCCAGGGTTGATGACATCTTTGTCTGCATACTTGGGAGCGGTTCCGTGGGTAGCTTCAAAACACGCGTAGCCATCGCCGACATTGGCGCCCGGAGCGATTCCCAAGCCACCAACCTGCGCCGCACAGGCGTCAGAAATGTAGTCGCCGTTCAGGTTGGGCGTGGCCAGGACGGAATATTCGTCGGCTCGCGTCACCACCTGCTGGAAGATGGAATCAGCAATCCGGTCGTTGATCATGAGCTTCTTCTTCCACGCCCCCTTGCCATGCGTGGCATAAATCGTTTCCAGGACGTTCTCCACTTCCTTGTAGACCGACTGCCGGAAGTCTTCCGTAGCAAACTCCATCCCCGGTTCTACCAGCGCGGCATTCTGCTCGATCGAAATGCCAGGGTCTTTATCCTTGTTGCCGAGGATCCAGCTCTCACGCTCCGTCACCACCTGGTCGCGGAACTCCTCGGTCGCCAGCTCATACCCCCACTTGCGGAAGGCCCCCTCAGTAAATTTCTGAATATTCCCTTTATGCACCAGAGTCACGCTCTTGCGTCCGCTCTCCAAGGCAAACTTGATGGCCATCCGCACCAGTCGCTTGGTTCCGGTGATCGAGATCGGCTTGATCCCCACGCCAGAATCGAGCCTAACCTGCTTCTTGCCGCCTTTCAGCATCTCCTTGTTCAGGAACTCGATCAGCCGCGCCGCCTCGGGCGTCCCCTGCTCCCATTCGATGCCGGCATAAACGTCTTCCGTATTCTCGCGATAGATCACCACATCCATGCGCTCGGGATGCTTCACCGGCGAAGGCACGCCTTTGTAGTATTTGACCGGCCGCACACAGCAATACAGATCAAGAATCTGCCGCAACGCCACGTTCAGCGACCGGATGCCGCCCCCAACCGGAGTCGTCAGCGGCCCCTTGATAGCCACCCGAAATTCGCGAATGGCAGCAACGCTGTCGTCGGGCAGCCAGGTATTGAAGTTCGCCATCGCCTTCTCGCCCGCAAACACTTCATACCAGACGATGCGCCGCTTGCCTCTGTAGGCCTTCTCCACCGCCGCGTCAAACACTCGCACCGACGCCTTCCAGATGTCGCGCCCCGTTCCGTCGCCCTCAATGAAAGGTACAATCGGATTGTCAGGGACCTGGTAAGTCCCGTTGCTATAGGTAATCCGCGCGCCATCTGCCGGCACAGGCACGCCGTTGAATGAAGCCGCCATTAAACCCTCCACCCTTGATGTCCAAACGATTGATGGTTGAAAACCTCAATTATAAAGCACCACCAGCCACGTAGGGGCGGGCGCCCTCGCCCGCCCGGCCGAGCGAAGCTCGGCACCCCGCTACAATGCAAACATGTCCCACGATTCCTGCTTCGGTCGAACCACTGTCTTGCTGTTGTTAACGTGCCTCCTAGCCGTTCAGTCTGCGGCGGCTCAGCACATCGCTCAGCCCACTCCCGACCAGACTTCCACGACAGCTCCGCTTCCCGACGCCCCTTCTCAGAAGCCGCCCCACGCCTTCTGGGACCGCACCAACATTCTCCTATTCTCCGGCGTCGCAGTCTTCCGCGGCCTCGACTACGCCTCCACCCGAAACTTCCAGGCGCGCGGACGCGAAGAAGTACTCATCCCCGACGACATCGTCAACAACTCAGCCGCATTCGCCAGCCTTGAAGCCGCCGCAACGCTCACTTCCGTCGGACTGTCCTACCTGTTGCACCGCACCAATCATCACAAGCTCGAACGCTGGCTCTCCATCGGCCACATCGGCGTCACCGGCTTCGGTGTGGTAAGAAACTACTCGCTGAAATCCAAACACTAGACTGGTCGTTGGCCGTTGGTCTTTGGTCGTTGGCCATTCGACCGACGCTGCATGATGACCGCCAACGCCGCCGTCAAAGGGTATTGGCCAACGACCAACGACCAACGGCCAACGACTATCGGCCAATGACCAGCAGGCTTATACTGTCCGCAAGCATTGCCAGGAGCCTTCCATGACCCGATTCTTTCCCCTGCCAGCCTTCTGCATGTTCGCAATCTTTCTGGTGCCATCCACCGGCCTGGCCGCAGAGACCCGTCCCGACCGCTTCCAGATGAACCATGACATCCACATTCAGCCCGACGAAAAAGTCGGCGACGTGACCTGCATCGGCTGCTCCGTCTATGTCCGCGGACAGGTATCGGGCGACGTCACAACCATCGCCGGAAGCATAATTGCAGAACCCGGCGCCTCGATCGCAGGAGACGTTACCACCATCGGCGGCAATGCCCGGCTGGAGAGTGGCACCCAGGTGGCAGGCGATCTGACCGCGATCGGCGGGGACTTGCGGCGCGACCCCCAGGCCGTCGTGGCCGGCGATGTCACTCCCATGGGAGGACACGGCTGGGTTTTCCTGATCTTCCTTCTACCCTTCGCCGTCCTCGGCGGCATCATCGCGCTGATCATCTGGCTGATCCAACGCAGCCGCCGCCCCATTCCGATACCCGCCTACAGCCTCCGCCGGAACTGAGGGGCCAGAATGGTGGTGTGGATGGTGGTGTGGTCGCGCGCGACTCGCCCGCGTGCCGGGAGCTAGCCCAGACCTCGCCATCCTGGGCGTTGCTGGAACCACCTCCGCCAATTTCTTATGGCAGCCAAGAGCGCGGGCGAGTCGCCCACGACCACACTCGAACCATTACTCCCCCAGCACTCTCTCGTAAATCGTCCGGACCTTCCCGAACGTCCTATCCAGTTCGTTCTCCAGTCCGTCCTGAAACCCGCGCTCCAGAATCTGACCCGTCAACTTCTCCGTGACCTTTCGTCCGTGCTCGGTCGCCGGCAGCCACCTGATCGCCCGCCCTACCACCAGACGCGCCACGTGCTCCACGGTGCGCAATAATTCGGCCGCATGGTCGAGCATGCCCGCGTCGCTCTTTTCGAGGACACCTGAACCCGCGCACCGCCACAACCGGTCCCGCAAGCTTCCCCGCTTGTCCGCCACGTCATGCTTCACCAGCAGATAGCTGGTGATGAAATCAATGTCATAGATCGCCCCCGGTGAATACTTGAAACTCTTTTCCGGAGATTCCGCGACTTCCAGCTTCGTCCTCATCTCGCGCACCTCTTGCCCGAAGGATGCGTCGGAGGCGAATCGGTCAAACAGCGTCTTCAGCGTTCCAGCAGCGCGGTCTCCCAGGGGTTGCGAGCCCGCCAGAAATCGCATCTTGGTATACATCAGCGCTTCCCAGGGCTGCGCTTCGTGCTCGAAATATACCGTCAGCTGCGCCGGAGTGGAGACCAATTCTCCTTCCCCACCCCGCGGCCGCAAGCGCGCATCCAGAGAAAATACCGTGCCCTCCCGGGTGTAAGCCGACAGGGCGTGCATCATCTTCTCGGCACACTTTGTCAGTGCAATCCTGTCGTCCCCTTCACCGCACACAAACAGGACATCGGCATCCGACAACAAATCAAACTCGCCGCTGCCCAGCCTGCCCAGCGCCATGACTGCCAGCCCTTCAGCGTCAGCCAGCCGGACCGCCGTCGCCATCACATCTTCGGCCGCTGCCGTGGTGGCTTCGAACGACTCGTACACGTCGCGCAACTCGATCACGTCCCGCGCTCCCACCACAAAAGCGCGATGCCTGAAATGCTGGCGCAGCAAAGCCAGTTTCTCTGCCGGCGACGCAGGTGAGTCGGCCAGATAAGCAAAAACGGGATCTCGAGCCGTCTCCGCCAGCCCTAGAGATTTCTCGAACAAGTATCGTCCGCCGGTTGGTGGCGCGACTTCGTCCAACTCTGCCAGAGTGACAATCTCCTCGGGATGGCGAATCAGGATCTCAGTCAAATAGTCGCTGGCTTCAAACAGGGCCAGGGCCCGGCCCACCGCCTCCTGATTTCGCAGCACACCCGCATAGCGCTGCGAACTGCTGAATGCCGAACTCAAGAACCGGTAGAAATTCTTTCGCGCCTGCGGACTCAGGTCACGACGGTTCGCAATCTCGTACAGCGCCGGTGCGTCGGTCGCCAGTCGCTCCACAATCTGCTGGCTGGAAGGGTCCGAAGTTGCCGGTTCGAGCGCGCTGAGCAATTTGAATTCCCCACCAGGCACCTGCTGCCGCCCACGCGTCTGCTGCTGATAAATAATCCGCTGGTAGATCTCCGCCACTGCCGCCATCCGCCGCCTCACCACGGTGGCCAGATCGCCCGACCGGTACTCCCCTGGTGCGTAGCCTTCCATGGCACGCTGCAGCACGCGGCAATCGGATTCTGAGCCCGGCAGTCGGTGCGTCTGTTGCCCCTCGCGCAATTGCAGCCGATGCTCCAGATGACGCAGGAATTCATAGCCGCTGGTCAGATCATGGAATTCCTTTCCGCTGATGTGGCCCTTGTCGTGCAATTTGTGCAACGAAAACAGCGTTCCGCCGGACCGCAGCCACGGCTCGGCGCCGCCGTACACCCGCTGCAGGCACTGCACCAGAAATTCAATGTCCCGGATCCCTCCGCGATCAATCTTTACATCGATGGTGGCGTCCGCCTCGCCCAGCGTTTTTCCCAGCTGGCGCCGCTTGTGCATCTTCTCCCGTGCCACCAGCGCGGTCTTGATCGCGGCAAAGTTCACTTTTTCGGTGTAGACGTGGGGCTGTACCGCGCGAATAAACTCCCGCGCCAAACCCGTGTCTCCCGCCGTATGCCTGACTTTGATCAGCGCCTGGCGCTCCCAGTCGTGCGCCGTGTCGGAGTAGTAAGCCAGGGCTTGCGACAACCGAATGGCCAACTCTCCTTCCCCGCCCTGCGGCCGCAGTCGCAAGTCGATCCGGAATACCGGCCCTTCCCGCGTGACCCGCGAAAGGATCTCGGTCGTATGCTGGGCCAGCCGGATGAAATATTCGCGGTTGGAAACCGGCGTCCGGGGTGGCTCCTCGCCGTCGCCGTAGATGTACATAAGGTCCACATCCGAGCTGTAATTCAGCTCGTTCCCTCCCAGCTTACCCAGGGCAAGGACGGCGAACGGCGTATCCACCAACCGGCCCAGTGCGTCCAGATGTTGCGGCGTTCCATGACGCCGCTGCAGCTTGCTGTCCGCGTCGCGCAATGCCGCCTCGATCAGCACATCCGCCAGGGCCGAGATCTCCGCCGTAGTTTCCGCCAGGGGCGCGATCTTCAGCACGTCGCGCAGCATGATGCGGACATACTCGCGCCGCTTGAACCGCGCCAGCGTCAGGGCAACATCGCTCTCGGACGAACGGGCGCGGAAGCGCGCCAGGCTTTCGTGAAATTCTTCCTGGGAAAAACTGCGGTCAAGGTTCCTCTCCCGCAGAAAGGACGCCAGCAGGTCCGGATTCTGGATCAGTGTGTCCCCCAGAAACCGGCTGTGACCAAAGACCACGATGGCGTAGTGCGCCAGAAAATTATGCTGGTCGAGCAACCGCACCACTTCGGAAGGCTCGATCAACCGCTCAAACAGAAGCAGGGCGCCATCCGGATCAGGAGCCTCGGCAAACAACCCGGGCAACGCCGCAGCCAGCGCCGGCGAGAGCCGGGCCTCAACTCGCTGCAAATTTAGCTTGGCACTTTCAGGATTCCGAAACGGCGGGTAGGTGGCACTGTCTGTGTGGGGGCGGGTCTCCGACCCGCCCGGGCCGGGCAATGCCCGGCTACTCTCCCCCGGAGCACCAACCCCGGTCAGCTCATTTGGCAGTTTCGATGGAGGCAAGACTCTCGGCTCGGATTGTCAGCATACCCTCAATACCGCCTGGTCCCGAAATATTTCCGCACTCCGATCGTGTTATACCGCCCCCAGGGCCCGTTCGGCCCCAGATCCGCCGGACCCAGGTTCCGGTCCCGCGCCCCAAAGCGGGTAAACAGAAAATGCTGTGTAACCCGCATTTCGAAACCCTTCCCCAGATAAAGCCCTCCACCCCACGAGTTCTCCAACCCGATGGCGTCCATCGACCAGGTATAAAGCGTTTGCGGAAGATTCTTGCCAAACAGGAATCGGGGCTCTCCAAACAGGAAGAACCTCCGGAACTGCCCGCGCCCAAAGGGATGCGCTTCCACATATCCCGAGATCATGTAACGAGCAAAGGCAGTGCAGGGGCTGTTCGCTCCACCAGAAATTCCCGCGTCGGCGCGGCACAAATTCGGATCAATCTCGTTATGCGGGGGCGCCAGGTCAAACTGTCCATATCCCCAAAACGTGTCGCGCGGAAGAAACATCCGCTCCGTGCTGTCATGGGTCACGGTGCGTTGCGCAGGTTCAGTTTGTGCCGATAACACCCGAGACATGGTCAGACATACATACATCCACAGCAGCGCCTGCTTCATGAGGCCTCCGCAAGAAGTTTTGGTGCGGTACTCGACGAAAATAGAACTGGATCCCGACGCGGCTTTGAGAGGGCGCCACATTGTACCCCATGAAAATGGAAGACGGGCGTCCCGCCCGTCATGCACAAGCCTGTGGCCAGACGGCCGGGGACGCCCGTCCTCCACATACCTTGCGCTGGCCATCGCCCTCGGGTATTCTCACGTCAATCTCGTCCGGACGTTCAGCAGCGCCAAGGAGACCTCATGAAAACCGTGCGCAACGGAAGTGTCCGCATATCTCTGGTACTGGGATTGGTGATGACTATGGCTGGATCCGCCGTGGCTGCGAACATCTACGACTTCACTCTACCGTCGATCGACGGCAAGCCCATGCCCCTGGCGGAATTCAAAGGCAAGGTCCTTCTGGTGGTCAACGTCGCCAGCCGCTGCGGCTACACGCCGCAGTACAGCGCATTGGAGTCTTTGTATGAAAAATACAAGGATCAGGGCTTGGTGATCGTCGGCTTCCCGGCCAACAACTTTGGCGCCCAGGAACCGGGCACCAACGAGGAAATCAAAATCTTCTGCTCCAGAAAGTACAACGTGACATTTCCGATGTATAGCAAAGTGTCTGTTAAGGGTGACGACCAGACACCGCTCTACCAGTACCTCACCAAACAGACGGGTCCGTCCATCGCAGGCGACATCAAGTGGAATTTCACGAAGTTCCTGGTTGACCGCAACGGTAATGTGGTCGAGCGCTTCGAATCCGCGGTAACTCCTGATTCGAAAGAAGTGGTCTCCGCAGTGGAAAAGCAGTTGAGCCAGAAATAAGCGGCCAGGTGCGAACGCGAATTTCGCATGCCAAACCCGTCTTCCTGTCTACGTAAATTCATATCAAATTTTTCTATTCCTCCAACAACTAGAATGAATGACTAGGCTAAGTCCCAATATAACTTAGGGATACGTTTGGCCCGCGTATTGCTACAAGAGACGGCATCGGGGGGTGAACAATGCCACAGGAGGTCTCTATCTCCTACCAAGCGGTCAAGAGCAAAGTCTATAAGCTGGTTGACGCAATGGTCGAAGGCGACAAAAACCCAATCGAGGTTCAAGAGTCCATTCGACGCTGGTGGAAGCTAATCCATCCTTCTGATCGGGCCGTAGCCCAAAAATACCTGCTCATGGTGCTGGAGAAATCAAACTCAACCTTGGGAGCCATCGTGCTCGGCCTCCCAGATTCCCAGGAAATCAAACCCGTCCGCAGCCTCGACGTCGAGCGTATTCCCGCACGGACCGACCGAACTGCAATCAGCAGCTTGATCTAAAACATCTCAAGAAGTGGAAAGGCCCGGCAAAAGCCAGGCCTTTTTCTCTGCTGATGCCGGGAACTAAATATCGTAGTACAAAGCAAACTCATACGGATGCGGCCGCAACCTCACCGCGTCCACTTCCTTGGTCCGCTTGTACTCCACATACGTACTCAACAGCTCCTCGGTAAACACATCGCCCTTGAGCAGAAACGCGTGGTCCCGCTCCAGCGCGTCCAGCGCATCCTCGAGCGAGCCCGGCATGGACGGCACTTTGGCCAATTCTTCGGGCCCCAGGTCATATATGTCTTTGTCCAACGGCTGCCCCGGATCCATCTTGTTCTCGATCCCGTCGAGGCCGGCCATCATCATCGCCGCAAACGCCATGTAGGGATTGCAACTCGGGTCCGGCGGACGGAATTCCACCCGCTTGGCCTTGGGCGAGGCCGAGTACATCGGAATGCGGCACGCCGCCGAACGGTTTCGTCGTGAGTACGCCAGATTCACCGGCGCTTCGAACCCAGGTACCAGGCGCTTATAAGAATTAGTGGTGGGGGCGATGATCGCCGCCAGCGCCGGCCCGTGCTTGATCAGCCCTCCGATATACCACAGCGCAATCTGCGATATGCCGGCATAGCCATCGCCGGCAAAAAGTGGTTTGCCACCCTTCCACAACGATTGATGGGTATGCATGCCGCTGCCATTGTCCCCATAGATCGGCTTGGGCATGAACGTCACGGTCTTGCCGTACTGGTTGGCCACATTTTTCACGATGTACTTGTACAGCATCATGTGGTCCGCCGAGCGCACCAGCGAATCGAACTTCAGATCAATTTCAGTCTGTCCGCCGGTCGCCACTTCATGATGGTGGCACTCTACTTCCAGGTCGCAGTTCTGCATGGTCATGACCATCTCAGTGCGCAGGTCCTGGTAGTGGTCAGTCGGAGGCACCGGAAAATATCCTTCTTTGTAGCGCGGACGGTAGCCCTGGTTGTTCTCCACCCGCCCCGAATTCCACCGCCCTTCTTCCGCGTCGATAAAGTAGAAGCCGTGCTGCTCACGCTGGTCAAATCGCACATTGTCAAAAATAAAGAACTCAGCTTCGGCTCCGAAGTAAGCAGTGTCCGCCAGCCCGGTCGAGCTCAGATACATTTCCGCTTTCTTCGCGATATAGCGTGGGTCACGGTCATAGCGCTGCTTGGTGACCGGGTCCACCACGTCGCACACCATCACCAGCGTCGGTACTTCGGTGAAAGGATCGAGAATGAAACTGTTGGGGTCGGGGATCAGCAGCATGTCGCTCTCGTGGATCGCCGCCCAGCCCCGAATGGACGATCCGTCCATGCCATACCCTTCGTCGAACGAAGCCTCGCTCAACTGGTCAATGGGATAAGAAACATGGTGCTGCAGTCCCGGCAAATCGGTGAAGCGAAGATCTAACATCTTGACCCCGTTCTTCTTCACGAACTCCAGAACGGTTTTCGGGTCAGCCATGGATCGTTCCTTTCGAATCTCATTCCTGATCTATTGATGTTGTGTGGCCGCGGGCGACTCGCCCGCGAGTCCCGAGCCAGTTCGTCGCGGGCGAGTCGCCCGAGGCCACATTGCCATCGCATTCTAAGGCCCGAGTTTTAAGGCCCCTGTTTCAAGGGAAGAGAGCGTGCCTGCTACAATCTCGCATGTGTTTGCCGCCCGTAACTTTATCCGTGTGTAGGCTGTGCAAGGAAATATATTGTTTTTATGGCCCGGATAACGAAGCTTTATGCCCGGTACGGTTTAGTTTCAGATAGTTAGGCATGTAAAGAGCAATTAGCATTGGCCATTAGCCCCGTCCCAGTTGTAAAGCTGCTGAGATCCCGACGGACGGCACGGGAGCGCCTTGGCTAAATGCCAATTGCTAATTGCCAATTGCTGGCACCTCCATGGACTTCGAACAGCTAGAAACGTTTCTCCAGGTCGCGCGCTACAGCTCCTTCTCCCGCGCGGCGGAGAAGCGCTTCCGTACGCAGCCGGCCATCTCATCCCAGATCCGGGCCCTGGAGGAAGAAGTCGGCGCCAAGTTGCTCGACCGATCGGGCGGCAAAGTCTCCATCACTGCCTCCGGCAAGCTGTTCCAGAAATATGCGGAAGAAATTCTTGAGGCCCGCAAAGCGGTCTTGACCGCGATCGCCGAGACCGAACGTGTACCCCGCGGCGAGATCATCGTGGGCGCCAATGAAGGCACCTGCCTGCACATTCTCCCTGAGGTTTTCGCCGAGTTCAAGAGGCAATACCCGGACGTTGCCGTCAACATCACCCGAGCCGATTACGGCAAGATTCTCGACTCAGTCATAGACAACTCGGTGGATTTCGGCTTCATGTCTATGCCGGTCAGCGACGCGCGACTCACGGTCGTCCTGATCCATCGGGATGAGCTCGTGGTCATCGCGCCTCCTCAACATCCGCTGGCGAAATTGAAGTCCGCGCCGATTTGTGAGGTGGCGAAGTTTCCCCTGGTGATGCCCAAGGCTGGACACACCCGCGACGCGTTGGAGCAACTCTTCCACGAGAACAAACTCAAGCCGCAATACGCCATGGAACTGGATTCCAGCGAGTTGCTGAAACGCTTCATCGCCGCCGACGTAGGCGTAGGGTTCATTGCCCGTTCCAACGTGCAAGAAGACGTGCAGGCGAAAGTGCTGGTCGCCATCCCCATGGCGGAAACTCCAATTCGCCGGGACCTGGCACTGGTCTTCCGCAAAGACAAAGCCCTCAGCCGCGCCGCCCTCGCCTTCATCGACACCACGGTCAAAATAAAGAAGGTAGACCCGGTAGCCGTAGCAACCCGCTAGCCCCGAAACCGCCACCACCGACCACGTGGGGACGGGCGCCCCCGCCCGTCCAAGCCGAGCAAGGCTGGGCTAGGTTTTGAGCCTTGACACTGCCAGGCAAAAGGCGCGCGGAGCTTCGCCCCGCCGTGCGCGTGAGCGCACCCGCCCTTACGCGTGTTGTGGTAAATCCTGATTTACTATCTAGCTATGAAACTGAAGTTGCCACCGGGCGCTTTCAAGGCTTATCTGTTCGATTGCGACGGCACCATCGCGGATTCGATGCCGCTTCATTACGTCGCCTGGAGCCGGGCTCTTTCGGAATGGAACTGCAAATTCAGCGAAGAGTTGTTCTACGCCTGGGGAGGCATGCCGGTGGCCGAAATCATCTCCACCCTCAATGCAAATCACGGCCTCGATATGCCGGTGGAAGATGTGGCCAGACGGAAGGAACAACTATATTACGAGATTCTTCCCCAGCTTAAGGCCGTCCCTGAAGTGCTGGAGCATATTGAAGCCCGGCACGGTGAGATTCCCTTCGCTGTCGTTTCAGGAAGCACGCGCGATTCCGTAACAGCATCCCTGGAGGCGCTGAAGATCCTCGACCGGTTCGACACCCTGGTCTGCGCCGGAGACTATGCGAGGAGTAAACCCCATCCCGAGCCATTTCTGATCGCCGCGGAACGGCTGGGAAAGGCGCCGGCAGACTGTCTGGTGTTCGAAGACACAGACATGGGCATACAAGCCGCCACGGCAGCCGGCATGGCCTCGGTGAAGATTCCTCAACCGTGGCAAAGGAACCCACCACGAACCACGTAGGCCCGGACGCCCCGTCCGGGCAGGCGCGCAAAGCTCGCCAAGGTTTTAGTAACCGCAAAATAGCGGAGCTTCGCTCCACCGGGTGGGCAGGGGGCGCCCGCCCCTTCGTGTTCAGTCGTGGATCTTGGGTTAAAATCCTCGCAGTGAAACGAATTCTTCTGCCCTTTCTTCTGGCTTGCGCTTCCCTGCTCCCGGCCCAGACCCGCAAGCCTCCCAGGCCCGCCGCGCCGTCGGCCTCCAAGCTAATCTCCATTCGCGCTACGGGCTCGACGCGCTACTCCCCGGCCCAGATCGCCGCCGCCACCGGCTTGCGACTCGGCCAGGTCGTCACCGACGATGACTTCAAAGAGGTGAGCCGGCACCTGGGCGAAACCGGCGCCTTCAGCAACGTCGCCTACACTTTTCAATTCAATCCCGAGGGCATAAAGCTCGAGGTGCAAGTCACCGACAGCGAGCCCTTCGTGCCCGTGCGCTTCGAAAACTTCGTCTGGCTTTCTGATCAGGAGTTGCATGAGAAGCTGAGCGCTCGCGAGCCTCTTTTTCAGGGCCAGCTCCCGACCACCGGCAACCTCGCCGACCAGGTCTCGGAAGCCTTGCAGGCCCTCGCCATCGAACACAACCTGCACGGTCGCGTGGATTATCTTCGCGCCGGTCCGCAAGACGACCCCGTGGAAGCTTTCGAGTTCAGCATCACCGGTCAGCCGATTATCACTCGCAACATCACCTTTAGCGGCGCCGGCCCGGCGGAAATGCCGTTGCTCGAGGCTGCCGGCCGCCGACTCTCACGCCAGGATTACTCGCGTAGCCGGCTTACACTTCAGGCCGAGAAAAATGTTCTCCCTGTCTTTCTTGAACACGGCTACCTCAAAGCCAGGGTCGCTGGCCCCCAGCCCAAGGTTGTGGAAGAGACGGCGGAAGAAACCCTCGTGGATGTAACCTTCCCCGTCGAGCCCGGCCCGCAGTACAAGGTCAGCGAGATCCAGCTCTCCGGCTACAGCGACGTGTTTCCGGTCGAAAAACTGCGTGGACTCGTCCACTTGAAACCAGGTCAAACCGCGAACGCGCTGCAGATCGACCAGGACGTCGGAGCCCTGAAGAGTCTTTACGGGACCCGCGGCTACATGGGAGTTCAAATCCACCCGACTCCTGAAATGAACGATGCCGAATCCACCGTCAAGTACGTGTTTGAGCTGAAGGAGGGCAGCGTATACAAGATGGGAGACCTGACAGTTCGCGGCCTGGACAGCAAGGCCACCGAACGCATCGGGATCGCCTGGAAGCTGCTTCCCGGCCAGACCTACAATTCCGACTATCCTCTGCAGTTCCTGAACTCGATTCTCGGCACCTTCCCGGCGGACCAATGGAGGATGAGCTTCCGCGAAACGTCCGAAGACCAGGACAAGGTAGTGGATGTCTCGCTGCGCTTTGAGCCCATCCGGTGAGCCACAAATATTCTGCTATTTTTGGGGATAGAAAAAGAGCGTCGTCCTTCTTGAAGGCATCTAACCGGCTACAAGCCAGAACCCCAGAACCAAGGAGAAATGCTCTGATGAGCCCTGTACGCTGGAGATTCGCACTTGTGATCGCCTTCCTGGGTGCAACCTTGGCCCTCTCTCCTGCCTTGGCCGCCAACAAGCCACAGGCCTTCACTGGCAGAGTCAGCGATGCCATGTGCGGCGCGAACCACATGATGGGCGGCGAAGCCTCCGAGTGCACGCGTGTCTGCATTCGCAAGGGTTCAAAGTACGCTCTGGTCGTGGGCGACAAGGTATACACCCTCGACACCAGCGATAAAGCCACGCTCGACCAGCTCGACAAGCTGGCTGACCAGCAGGCCAAAGTCACCGGCGAAGCCAATGGCGATTCCATCGCCGTGCTTTCCGTGGCCGCGGCCAAGTAGGGGCCCAGGGCCGCCGGAAGTATTCACCTCGACACCTGAGGCTACTTTTTTTCTAAATTACCCTGATTTTCATATTGCCCCTGCAAGTCCCTATGTTATGTTTTAGCGAATTTACCCAAGGCGCCATTGGAGGAAACTCGAATTGTCTAGAGACATGGTCCCCAAGAAGATTTTCTTCACCAAGGGGGTCGGGAAACATCGCGAACGTCTTACTTCGTTTGAGCTGGCATTGCGGGACGCCGGCATCGCCGCCCAGAATCTGGTTCGAGTCTCCTCGATTTTTCCGCCACAATGCAAGCTCGTACCGCGTTCCACGGGGCTGAAGTACCTGAGCCCGGGCGAGGTGGTTTTTTCCGTCGTGGCCGAGAACTCCACCCACGAGCCGCACCGCCTGCTGGCGTCCAGCATCGGCGTGGCGATTCCCGCCGACCGCAATACCTACGGCTACCTCAGCGAGCACCACTCCTTCGGTGAAACCGAAGACTCGGCCGGTGACTACGCTGAAGAACTCGCTGCCGAAATGCTGGCCACCACCCTCAACGTCGAATTTGATCCCGACCGCTCCTGGGACGAGAAAAAAGAGATTTACCGGATCTCGAACAAAATCGTCCGCACCGCAAATGTCACCCAGTCCGCGGTAGGCGACAAGCGCGGCCTGTGGACTACGGTCATCGCCTCCGCTGTCCTGATCTTCGATTAAGAAGGCCAACTAAGAAGTTCGACTAAGAAATAAAAGCGGCCGATCGTGAGAAACGAATGGGCCGTTTCTTTTGGTAGCGCCGGCCGGCTGTCGCGGGGGCATCCCGCCCGCGCGCTATTAACTCTCGCAGCCGCTACCTCCGTGCCAGCGCCTTCTCCTTTTTGACCTTGTGATTCTGCCCGTTCTTCCCCAACCGCTCCAACACCGCAGCCACGATCAGGGGCAGGCCCACGGTAGCATCCACAAACACCTCGCCAAACTTCCCCCCCTCAGCCGGCGGCACAAATTTCCCCCAGGAAATCGCCTCGCTATAGGGACTACCCGAAAGCCCGCCCCAATAGACGGGCTCGGGACAGATTCGCAAGCCGTAGTGATAGCGCTTCAGCGGAACATTTTCGCCCATGCGCCGGTGCCGCAGTTCAATGAATGGCCCAAACTGCTGCGACCAGTTGCGTGGCACTCCTCCGCCGATGGTAAAGATGCCCAGCCGTTTCTGCCGAAGCAGGGTGGAGGCAAAATGCTCCAGGTCCTCGAAGGGATCAAAGCGCAGCTTGTGCCTGCCTGCCGATTCCCGCATGCGATTGGAGAGCGCCACATCCAGCCCGAGTTCCGAGTCGGTAAAGGCGGGCACGAAAACCGGCACGCCTTTTTCGTACGCCGACTTCAAAATCCCCCGCTGCCCCTTGGCCGTGCGGGCCAGGTATTCACCAATCGCGTGATTGAGCTTGTACGAACAAAGAATTTCGCTGGGATCCCATTGCTCCAGCACTTCGCCCATCACCTTCTCCACATCGTCGAGGTTCGTCTCCGGCTCCAGCGTGTCGTAGACGCGGTTGTAGCCCTGTTCGTAGAGCTCCTCGTCGGACACCTCGGGGTTATAGCGGAAGTGGGCCCGCCCGGTCGCCTCCACCAGTCCGTGCGCCATTAATGCTCCGGTGGAGACGATCGCATTCACGATGCCGCGATCGACCAGTTCCGCGATCACCAGGCCCTGCTTGGCCACAGTCATCGCCCCCGCCAGGGTCATCACCACAAAACAGTCCTTGTCGCGGGCCATGGCTTCCAGCACGTCGGCGGCTTCACCCACCTGCCGCCCGGTGAACGCCGTTTTCGACATCGCACGCACCAGATCATCGATCGAGTGCACCCGAGTCAGGTCAAGCGGTTCCAGTGGGACCAACCGGTCTTCAATCGGATCGTGCAGGTGGCGCTCCATTCCCGCGCCGTCATGGTTATTGTGTTTCACAATTGCACCCCCAAGTTATGCTGCACTACTCTACTAGAACCCCGCAAACGATTACCACACCAACTGACAACCGAGAATTGAAAACTAAGAACTGAAAACCCGGAACTGTTATTCTATTTTCGATTTCAGGAGACACTGTTGCCACCACAGAAATTCAACGTCGGGCTCATCCAGATGTCCGCCACGTCCGACCCTGACAGGAATTTGCAACACGCCATCGACAAAATCCACCAGGCTTCGGCGCGGGGTGCGCAGATCGTCTGCCTGCCTGAGCTCTTTCAGACTCAATATTTCTGTCAACGGGAGGATTCGAATCTGTTCGATCTGGCGCAGCCCATTCCCAGCCCAGTCACGAATCGTCTGGCTGCGCTGGCAAAGCAACTTCGCATCGTCCTGATTGCCTCGGTCTTCGAGAAGCGCGCGCCCGGCGTATATCACAACACCGCCATCGTCTTCGACGCCGACGGAGCTCAGCGCGGCCTCTATCGCAAGATGCACATCCCCGATGACCCGCTGTATTACGAGAAGTATTACTTCACTCCCGGCGACCTCGGCTACCGCGCCTTCGACACCGCTGTGGGTCGCGTGGGCACGCTGGTCTGCTGGGACCAGTGGTATCCCGAAGGCGCGCGCCTGACCGCGCTGCAAGGCGCCCAGGTCCTGTTTTATCCCACGGCCATCGGCTGGCATCCCTCGGAGAAGGCCGCGTTTGGCCAATCCCAGCACGACGCCTGGCGAACCATTCAGCGCGCCCACGCCATCGCCAACGGCGTGTACGTAGCGGTCGTCAATCGGGTGGGACACGAGACCGGAGACATCCGGGGCAACGCCGCGCCAGGAGATGGATTGGAGTTCTGGGGCGCATCGTTCCTCAGCGACCCTTTCGGCCGCGTCATCGCCGAAGCATCGCACGACAAAGAAGAAGTCCTGGTCGCCGAAGTCGACCTGCGCACGGTAGAAGAGGTCCGCCGCAACTGGCCCTTCCTGCGCGACCGCCGCATCGACAGCTACGCCCAAATCACCAACAGGCTGACCGATTGAATTTGACCACCACCAGCCATGTGGGAGCGGGTTCGAAGCCTGCCCTGAGCGAAGCGAAGGGACCCGTCCAGGGCGAGCAAAGCTCGCCTTAGCCTTAGCTCTTATCCTTCCGCCCATGAAACCCGCCTCGCCTAATCCGAGCTACCGCATGCCCGCCGAATGGGAGCCCCACGCATCCACCTGGCTGGCCTGGCCCCACTACCGAGGCGACTGGCCCGGCAAGTTCGAGCCCATCCCGTGGGTTTACGCCGAAATCATCCGCCGCCTGGGCCAACACGAGCGCATCGACCTGATCGTCAACAACACAGCATCGGAGAAGCAAGCCCGCAAGGTCCTAGCCAAAGCCAACGCTCTGAACGACAACATTGTCTTCCATCGCTGGCCCACAGACCGCGTCTGGACCCGAGACTCCGGCTGCACCTTCGTGGCCGCCATTCCTGCTCTGTCATCCCGAGCGAAGTCGAGGGACCTTGTGTCTGGTTCGAACCTGGCAGCCATCAAATGGCGCTTCAACGCCTGGGCAAAATATCCAAACTACCAGCACGATGAAAAAATCGGCAGCCGCATGGCCAAAGCAGCCCGCGCCGCATGAAATCCGCCCGGTTCACGGCAAATCACGCGTAGTGCTCGAAGGCGGCTCCATCGACGTGAACGGACAAGGCACCCTGCTCACCACGGAAGAATGCCTGCTCAGCAAGACGCAGCAGCGCAATCCCTCCATGTCCCGCAAGGATTACGAAAAACTGTTTTCAGATTATCTGGGAATCAAGAATGTGATCTGGCTGAACTCCGGCATCGCCGGCGACGACACGCACGGCCACGTCGATGACATCACCCGCTTCGTCGCCCCCGACACAGTCGTCACTGCCATCGAGTCCGACCCCAACGACCCCAACTACGAGCCGCTGAGAGAAAACATCCGGCGCCTGCGCGCCGCCACCGACCAAGATGGCAAGCCGCTGGCCATCGTCGAACTCCCCATGCCTGGCCCAGTTGTCTTCGAAGGCCGCCGCCTGCCCGCCAGCTACGCCAATTTCTACATCGCCAACGGCATCGTCCTGGTCCCGGTGTTCAACGATCCCAACGACCGATTTGCCCTCGACATCCTCGCCGATCTCTTCCCCGACCGCGAGATCGTAGGCATCTATTCGGGAGATTTAATCTGGGGCTTCGGCGCGATGCACTGCATGACGCAGCAACAGCCGGGGAGCTAGTCGTCAGTCCTCAGTCGTCGGTCGTCAGCAAAACAAAAGCCGCCAACTGACAACTGGGAACCAGGAACTGAATTCTGGTTTTCCTGACGACTGAAGACCGACGACTGACGACTATCTCTTATACTGCGTCGGCTGCGGCCCCTTCTCCAGCATCTCGCGGTTCCAGATGGCCCCTTCGCGCGTATAGCTGGCCAGTTCGAAATCCTGTGTCAACTCCAGCGCGTCGGTAGGACAGGCGTCCTCGCACAAGCCGCAGAACATGCAGCGGCTCAAATCGTAGGTAAAGTTGGTAAGTTCCTTGCGGCGGGTCTTCTCGTTGCGTTCGCTCGAGACCACAATCAGATTTTCCGGACACGCCAGCGCGCACAAATCGCACGCGATGCACATGGTCTCGTCAGTATCGGGATTCACGTTCAACCGCGGCGCTCCGCGATAGCGCTCCGCCACCTGCGGCCGTTGCAGCGGATACTGCTCGGTATAGATCTCTTTCGGATCCTGATAAAGGAATGTGACCTTCAATCCCTGAAGCAGGTCCACCATGAAGATCTTGCGCAGCAGGCTCGGTATCCCCATATCGCAGTAAGCATACCACCAACCGTCGTTATGGCAGAAGCCATCGACGAACCGCCGTGTTTAGGCAGCGCCGCCGATTGAAGTATGCTGGCGAAAGCCACAAATGCCCGACAACCACGATACCGCCATCGCCCTGAACTATCACAACGCCACCCAGCACTCCTACGCCAGCGTCCGCTCCAACCCACATTCCCTCGACTTCAACAACCAGCCCATCCCCTTCAAGATTTACCCGACGCTGGATCCATCGCCGCTGCCCGCCGAGGTCCGCCAGACCGGAGTCGCTGCCCTCTCCGCCATCTCCGAAATCGTTCCCCCACAAACCGCGGCGACCCCGGACCTCGAAGCAATCGCCCAACTCCTCTACCTCTCGGCCGGCATTACGCGCCACCGAAAATATCCGGGAGGCGAAATCTACTTTCGCGCCGCTGCCTGCACCGGAGCGCTTTACGAGATCGAGCTCTACCTGGTCTGCGGAGATCTCGCCGACCTCGCAGCCGGCGTCTACCACTTCGCCGCCGCCGAGTTTGGTCTACGTCGCCTGCGCGCTGGAGACTATCGCGGCGTGCTGATCGAAGCCACGGCTGCCGAGCCCGCCATCGCTCACGCCCCGCTGACTATCGTCTGCACCGCCACCTACTGGCGCAACGCGTGGAAGTATCAGGACCGTACCTACCGTCACTTCGGCTGGGACAATGGCACACTCCTCGCCAATCTTCTGGCCATAGGCACGGCCCTGGGCCTGCCGGCCAAGGTAGTCTGCGGATTCGTTGACGACACCGTGAATCGCCTGCTCAGTGTTGATTCTGACCGCGAGGTGGCTTTCTCGCTCGTGCCGCTTGGCTATTCCTCCGAACTCCCCGCCCAGGCGCCACCTCCAATCTCTCCGCTCGGACTCGAGACGGTCCCACTTTCTCGCCGCGAGATTGACTATCCCCTCATGCGCGAAATGCATGCAGCTTCTTCACTGCACTCACCGGCAGAGGTTGCGAAGTGGCGCGGCGGAACTCCGCTCACTCACTTCCCTCCTCCCGCAGGACCGATCGTCCAGCTTCAGCCTCTATCTGATGCGGAAATACCTCGCGACCCCATCGAGCAGGTCATCCTGCGGCGCGGTTCCAGCCGCAAGTTTGCCCGTACGCCGATCACCCTGGCGCAACTTTCCACCATGCTTGATCGCGCCACTCGCGGCGTGTCCGCCGACTTCCTCGATCCTGTGGGATCGCAATTCAACCACCTGTATCTGATCATCCACGCCGTCGAGGGCGTCGAACCCGGGGCCTACGTCTTCCATCGCGGCCGAGGATCGATCGAGTGCCTGAAGCAGGGAGATTTCCGCGCCCAGGCCGGGTATCTCGGATTGCAGCAGGCCTTGCCCGCGGACGCCGCAGTCGATGTCTTCTTCCTCGCTGACCTGCGCCCCATCCTGCAACGCTACGGCAATCGGGGATATCGCGCGGTGCAACTCGAAGCCGGCATCTTAGGCGGCAAGCTCTATCTCGCAGCCTATGCGCAACACCTGGGCGCCACCGGCCTGACGTTCTTTGACGGCGACGTAACCACGTTCTTTTCCCCTCACGCCGAAGGCAAGTGCGCAATTTTCCTGGTCGCGCTGGGACACAGCGTCAAATCCACACCGCACCCTTGAACTGTGATGGGCGTGCCGAGAACGTCCTCAACGCCCTGCGCCATTCCAACCCTTTCGGTATACTAAAAGAGGAATGCAGGTCCTTCAGAACATCGCGGCTATCGCCAAAGGCATGAGCATCACCTTCATGGAGATGTTCCAGCCCACGGTGGTGGAGAACTATCCCGACGGACCCGGTCCGCTGAAAGGCGCCATGTTTCAGGAGCGCTTCCGGGGCGTACACGTGCTGCAGCGCGACGAGAATGGTCTGGAAAAGTGCGTTGCCTGCTTTCTGTGCGCAGCCGCTTGCCCCTCGAATTGCATCTATATCGAGGCCGCCGAGAACACGGCGGAGAATCGGGTCAGCGGGGCCGAGCGCTACGCCCGGGTCTATAACATTGACTACAACCGGTGCATCTTCTGCGGCTATTGCGTGGAAGCCTGTCCCACCGACGCGATTACCCACGGCCACGGCTTTGAAATCGCAAGTTTTAACGCCAGCAACCTGGTCTACCGCAAAGAGCAGATGCTGGCCCCCATGTCAGCCCATATGGGAGCGGGCGCGGTATTCAATCGAGACGAAGTTGCAGCCGGGGCACCTTCGTTACCTGTACAGGGGAGCTAAAGTTCAATAGATTCTGTCAGAGGATGAGACGCCGGTCCCAAGCGGGCCGGCGTTTGTGCATACAGGCACGAAATTCAGCCACGCGCTAACTGAGAACCGAGAACTGTAATCTGAGATCTGAAGATCAATCGCTTTAAAATGCCCGACTTTTTACAAACCGTAAAAGACCGCGTCGTCATCTACGACGGCGCCATGGGGACGAACATACAGTTCCGCAACCCCAGTGTGGACGATTTCTGGGGCAAGGAAGGCTGCAACGAACTGCTCGTCCTCAGCCGTCCCGACATCATTAAGGACATCCACGCCGACTTTTTCAAGGTCGGCTGCGACGTAGTCGAGACCAACACTTTTGGTGGTGCCCGCGTCGTCCTGGCCGAGTACGATCTGCAGGACAAAGTTGCTGAGATCAATATCGCTGCCGCGAAGATCGCGAAGGAAGTCGCACAGCAATTTTCCACGAAGGACAAGCCCCGCTTCGTGGCCGGCTCCATCGGCCCAACCACAAAGCTGCCATCTCTTGGACACATCACCTTCGACAACATGGTGGCCGGTTACACCGAACAGGCTGCTGCTCTGATCGAAGGCGGCGTAGACATCCTGCTCGCAGAAACTTGCCAGGACCTGCTTCAAGCGAAGGCCGTGCTGGTCGGCATCTTCGACGCAATGGCAAAGACAGGCAAGCGCCTGCCCGTCACCATACAGGTCACGCTCGAAGCCACAGGCACCATGCTGCTCGGCACCGAGATCGGCGCGGCGCTCACCGCCCTCGAGCCCTTTGACGTGGACGTCATCGGCCTCAACTGCGCCACCGGCCCGAAAGAGATGAACGATGCGGTACGCTTCCTCGGCCTCAATTCGAGCAAGCTGATCTCGATTCTGCCCAACGCCGGCCTGCCCCAGAACGAAGGCGGCCACGCCGTCTACAAGCTCAGCCCCGCCGAGCTCGCGCAGTATCACAAGCGTTTCGTGACCGAATATGGCGTAAGCATCGTAGGCGGATGCTGCGGCACGACCCCGGAACACCTGAAGGCTGTCGTCGATGCCGTGGCCAATGCGCAGCCGGCTCACCGCGAGGTCAAGCCCACGGCCGCTGCTTCGAGCGCCTACACTTCTGTCCCGCTCGATCTCGATCCCAAACCGCTGGTCGTCGCCGAAGAGATGAATACGACCACCCGGGTGGAACACTTCCGCAACCTGGTTCGCGGCAAAAAGTACGACGACATTCTGACGATGGCCAAGAAGCTGGTGAATGAGGGTTCGCACATGCTCGACCTGTGCTGCGCCATCGTTGGCGAAGATGAAAAGGGATACATCACTTCGATCCTCGAAAGAGTCGCCACCCGCGTGCCTGCTCCCATCCTCGTCGATTCCACAGAAGCGGACGTGGTCGAGGAAGCGCTGAAGCGTATTCCCGGCAAGGCCATCATCAATTCCATCAACCTGGAAGATGGCGAGAAGCGAACTTCAAAAGTTTTGCCTATGGCGCGACGCTACGGCGCCGCCGTGATTGCCCTGACCATTGATGAAGACGGCATGGCGCTCACCGCCGACAAGAAGGTTGCCATCGCCAAGCGTATTTACAAACTGGCGACAGAGAAATACGGCTTGCGCGGCATTGACCTGATCTTCGATGCCCTCACTTTGCCCATTACCACCGGGCAGGAAGATTACCGCTCGGCCGGAATCGAAACTCTGGCGGCGGTGAAGCGCATCAAGCAGGAACTGCCCGAGGTAAAAACCATCCTCGGTGTCAGCAACATTTCTTTCGGTCTCGATGCCTACCCGCGCCGCGTTCTCAATTCCGTCTTCATGCACGAAGCGGTGAACAATGGCCTCGACATGGCCATCGTCAACTACTCCAAAATCTATCCGTTATACAAGATCCCTCAGGAAGAAGTTGATCTCGCGCTAAAGCTGATCTACCGCGACGCAGCGTCCGACGGCGACCCGCTGCAAAAGTACATGAACCACTTTGCCGGCAAGAAAAACAAAGGGCAAAGCGAGACCACGGCACACGTCGAAACTCTTTCGGTCGAGGACAAGCTGAAGTTCGCCATCATCAATGGCGAAAAAGCGGTCGGCGAAGGCGCGCACAAAAAGACCCTCGAAGAAATACTGGAGGAGGCCCTCACTCAATATTCCCCGCTCGACCTGATCAACAACGTGTTGCTCGATGGCATGCGCACCGTGGGTGACCTGTTTGGCGCGCGCAAGATGCAGCTGCCGTCCGTGCTCGATTCCGCCGGCGTCATGAAACAGGCCGTCGCCTACCTCGAACCCAAAATGGAGAAGAAGGCCGGTTCACAAAAAGCCACCATTGTGCTCGCCACGGTAAAAGGCGACGTCCACGACATTGGCAAGAACCTGGTCGACATCATTCTTTCCAACAATGGCTACAAGGTCGTCAATCTGGGAATCAAGCAGGCCGGCGACGTCATCATCAAGTCCGCCATGGAGCACAAGGCCGACGCCATCGGATTGAGCGGCTTGCTGGTGAAATCCACGCTCGAGATGAAGTACGTGATCCAGGATCTGGAACGCCAGAAACTTGAGTTCCCGGTAATCTGCGGCGGTGCCGCGCTCACCCGCAAGTATGTGGAAGACGATCTCCGCCGCGAATACTCAAACGCAGTGTTCTACGCGGACGATGCCTTCGCCGGCCTGCACATCATGGAAGACCTGGCCACGGCCAACGGCAAGAAGCAGGCACGCCTGCTCGAAGGGCGCACCGTCAAGGAGTACGCCAAGGCCGCCGCAGTGGATGAAGAAACCGGCCCCATATTCGCGGAGCGAAGTCCGGTCGTAAAAGATGCGCCGAATATCCCCACTCCGCCCTTCTGGGGTGTAAAGGTGCGCAAAGATTTTGACTTGCGAGAGCTCTTCCCTTTCATCAACGAAACCGCGCTCTTCAAGAACCAGTGGCAACTGAAGACGGCGTCGCAGGAAGACTACTTACGGCTGGTCGAACACAAATTCCGTCCGATAAAAAAGAACCTCGAAGAAGAAGTCATCGCCAGTGGAATCTTGGAACCAAAAGCCGTCTACGGATATTTCCCGGCGCAGAGCGACGGCAACGATACCATCGTCTACGACACGGAAGACAACGGGAAAGAACTCCTGCGCTTCACCTTCCCCCGCCAGCGCGAAGGCCGCAAACTCTCCATCTCCGACTTCTTCTCCCCGAAGTCATCCGGGAAAATGGACGTCATCGGACTGTCGCTAGTCACCATGGGCGCCCGGGCATCGGTTGAAACCCAGAAGCTGTTCGAAGCTGGAGAGTACACCAAATACCTCTACCTGCACGGCCTGAGCGTAGAGACCGCCGAAGCCCTGGCCGAATACCTGCACAAGAAGATGCGGGAAGAGCTGGGCATCGCCGGCGAAGACTCGCCCCACATCCGCGACCTGTTCCACCAGAAATATCGCGGATCGCGCTATTCGTTCGGCTATCCCGCATGTCCAAATCTAGAGGACCAGACCAAGCTGTTCGCGCTGCTCCATCCCGAAGAAAATGTCGGAGTGCGCCTGACCAGCGGCTTCCTCCTCGATCCCGAGCAGTCCACATCAGCCATCGTAGTCCACCACCCCGGCGCAAAATATTTTGTAGTGTAGGGCCGCACCCTGCACAGACTGTGTGGGGACGGGTTCGGAGCCTGCCTTGAGCGAAGCGAAGGGACCCGTCCAGGCCGAGCAAAGCTCGGCTAGGTTTTTCTGCCAAATCACCGCCCAAAATACAAAACCATCAACTCCTCATCCACATACTCATCGCCGACCCTCAGAGCCCGCCGCTCACACCCGTAAACCTCAAATCCCAAAGACTCGTACAACCCCTTGGCGCCCGCATTCTGACTACTGACCGCAAGTGCCACCTGTTCCATGCCCGGCAAAAGCTGCGCCAACCCGATCAACTCCCCCAACAAGGCCCGGCCGACACCTTTCCCTCGACACTCCTCGGAAACATAGACACCCCAAATTCCGCCCCGATGGCGGATCTTCTTGCCCCGTCGGCGAAAGAACCCGGCCATGCCAATCAATTGCCGGTCGATGAATGCCCCAAGAACGAAATTGTCTTGCCCGGAGCTCAGACGATTTCTAATAATCTCTAAAGTCGTGACCTGATGCTCGGCCACCGAGTCAGTGAAAGCCAGTGGCTCCCGCTCCAACGCTTCGAGGCGAAGCTGCCGGTAGGCCTCGGCATCGAGTTCAGTTAGGCGGCGAATCTCCATAGTCAATTCTCAGTTCGTGAAGATTATATCGGCGCATTACCAGCGTCCGCGTAAACCGCCCGGCCCCAACCCGCATCTCACAGTCTTATGATCCGCAAACTACCATCCGGAAAATATCGGCTCTACTCGCGAAAGAAAAATCCCAAGACCGGCCGTCGCCGCAACCTTGGAACGTTCTCCACGCGAGCCGCCGCGGAAAAGCATGAACGCGAGGTCCAGTACTTCAAGAAGGGATGATCGGACGCGGCTAGTTAAGTTGCCGCTTCATCCAATCCAGCACCGTCGGCACCAGCGCATCGTAGAACTTGCCGTTCACCGTAAAGCCGTGTCCCATCCCGTCGATCTCAAGATAGCGGGCGTGGCCGGGATGCACCTGAGTCACAATGTCGGCGATAGCCTGACTGTCAGCCCGGCTCATGATGTCATCAGCGCCGCCGCGGATTACCAGCACCGGCGCGCTCACCTTCTGCCACGCCTCGCCCAGGTTCAACGCCTGCAGTTGTTGGTAAAACGCTGCCGGACGTCCGTATTGTCCGTCAGGCGTGTCGTACCAGAACTGCTTCCACTCGGGATGCTGCGCGATAACCTGCCCCGGTGTCATGCCTTTTATCAGGTACAGGTTGTAGAAATCGGCAAAGACTTTCACCGACTCGTTCACCTCGGCCGGAGATTTGCCCTCCCCCGTCAGTCGCCGCCGCTCCAGTTCCAGCATGTGCTCGTACCAGGTACGTCCCCATGAACCCGCGGAGACAAAGCCGCGCACCGGATGCTGCTGCGCCGCCAGCGGAGAGAAACCGCCGCCATTGCTGAGCCCAACGACAAAGACGCGATCACGATCCATGAAGTCGTACTTCGCCAGCGAGTCGAAGGCAGCCCGCCAGCCTTCCATCTCGCTGTTGAAGTCTGCCTTGGAGCAATCGCCCTGGCTGTCGCCCACCCCAGGCTTGTCCATGCGCACGGTCGAGTATCCCGATTCGTCAATGAGCCGCCGCATGAAAATGCCAAACCCGTCGCGCGTACTGGCATCCGGATATTCCATCGTGTCGCAACTAAGCCATCCCACGAAGAATATGACGGGCACCTTCCCCGCAACTGCCTTGGGACGGGTAACAAACGTGCGCAACTTCTGCCCGCTATGATTTGTCACCCAGTCGTACGTCACCTCAGCGTTCTGGAATTGTTCACGCTGCGCCACGGCCGGTAGCGCAAGCAGGATTACGAACCAGGCAATTCGCGGTAGATGCATGGCAAGAAACCTCGCCAGCTTTAGACGCAGACGAAAGAAGGAAGTTACTGCAGGAAGAAACTGGCGGAGAGGGGGGGATTCGAACCCCCGATACCCGTTAAGGTATGTCCGCTTTCGAGGCGGATCGTTTCAACCACTCACGCACCTCTCCGGAAAACAGTCGTCAGTCTTCGGTCGTCAGTCGTCAGTGAAGTCGTCCGTCGCTGAGAACTGAGAACTGGCAACTGACGACTTTTCTCCCCTCCTGCGGCGGAAGAAAGCTTGCATCATCTCGGCACAACGCCCCGCCAGAACGCCGCTGCGTACCTCCATCTGGTGGTTCAGGCTGGGATGATTCAGAACCTGCATCACCGAACGGATAGCGCCCGCCTTAGGGTCATCAGCGCCATAAACCAGGCGTTTCAGCCGGGCATGGACCAGAGCGCCGGCGCACATAGCGCACGGCTCAATTGTAGCAAACAGTTCGCAGCCTTCCAGGCGGTGGTTGCCGATCGCGGCACCCGCCTCGCGTAGCGCGACAATCTCCGCATGGGCGGTCGGATCAGAAGCGCTAAGGTTGCGGTTGCCTCCGCGTCCGATTATCTTGCCATCGCAAACCACAATGGCGCCCACCGGAACTTCTCCCGCTTCGAAAGCACGCTGGGCCTCTCGCAGAGCTTCCTCCATAAACAATTCGTCCGACTTTGCCTCGTCCGGCGAAGAAATGTCCGTGTACTTCAGTGGCCAACTCCCTTCTTCATTCGGGTGCCCCACCCTCTTTTGCGTACTTTGCGAAAAGGGTGGGTGCCGGAAACCTTCACCACATCTCAGGTACGACCGTCACTCGAGGTGTCAGCGTCACTCCTGCTCCGCAAGTACTTTGGCGTAGGTCTGGCCGTATGGATAGAAACGATCTTTTTCACCTCGTTCCCAGGCGGCCTTAAGTTCAGGACGGGTAATGTCCCAATCCGGCCGGCACTTCTGCAACACTGATCGCAGGTTCTGTCGAAGCTCTTCGACAGTCGGGCGGGCAAAGAACCAATAGCCGCCATAGATCTTGAAGACGATGAGTCCCGGCTCAAGCACGATAGTGTGCGGGATCATCGGATTGTTCGTCGGGTCCGTGTACTCGGCAATATCGAGGTCCTTCTGCACCATGCGTCCTGCATCCGACAAAAATGTCCAATGCGCTCCCACGCCGGTACGGTACTCGTTGGTTGTGGTCAGGTTGTCCGTGCTGATGGTGACCAGCCGGCAGTAACCCACTTCCATCTCGTGATAAAGCTGGACCAAACCCTCGGCCTGGCGACGGTCTTTCGGGCAGTAGCCCCCTCGGCCGAGCACCACAATCATCGGATCAGGTCCCTGCAGCTCCGAAAGTTTGCGGCGCTTACCCGTATGATCGGTCAATTCATAGTCCGGAAAGACAACACCGGGCACGATGTCTGCTCGCATGAGTTTCGACCTTTCGTTTGGCGATAGAAAGTGATGTGCCCCTTCGTCGCGTCAACTGTTGGAACCAAGGCTGCCCCACCCTTGCGTTTTTTGCAAGGGTGGGCGAAGGGGATCATCAATAACCGGATTCCGAATTATTTCAGCCGCCCGCGAAAATTCCCAGACGTGAAACATCGTGAAGTCCGCTTTCGAAAAGCAAAGCCTTGGCACTCCGGCGGAGTCGCTCCTGCTACTTGACTCGCAAAACACCCTCACGATATTGTTCGCCATCCATTCTCAGGCTTCGGGACTCCTGACTCTTTCCTCGAACCTGGTCAACTCAGAGGACACGATGATGAAAGCCCTTTGTCTGGCAGCGTTCTTGTGCTTGGGCACAAGCCTTCTTTCGCAGACTTCGAGCCAGTCAACACCTGCATCCCAACCCGCTTCTTCGGACGCCACAAAGGCCGACCAGGCGCCAACCCCGCCGCCATCAACCGCTCCAGCCGCCCCAAAGGGTTTCGTACTCGAAGACGGAACTCCGGTGAAATTGCGGACCAATCGCACCATATCGTCCGGCGACGCTCAAGTCGGTGATACCCTCGATTTCGAAGTCCTCGAAGATGTGCAAGTCAAAGGTGTAACCGTCATACCCAAAGGCGGGCTCGCATTTGCCACCGTGACCGAGGCCCAAGCCAAGCGCAGAATGGCCCGGGGTGGAAAACTGGATATCAACATTGACTACGCGAAGCTTGTAGACAGCGAGAAAGCGCCGCTCCGGGCCGTCAAGGAGGTCAAGGGCGGAGGCCATACCGGAGCCATGACCGGCGGCATCGTCGCCACCAGCCTGGTATTTTTGCCCGCCGCTCCATTCTTTCTGTTCATGCACGGCAAGGACATCTCGATCCCGAAAGGCACCGAGGTCACCGCCTACGTGAACGGCGACATGAAACTGGACATGGCAAAATTCCAGTCCGCGCCACCGCCTCCGGCAGCCTCGGGCAGCAGCGCTGCCGCTCCCGCACCGAGCGCCAGCACTCCGATCCTCGCGCCGGCCAGCAGCGCTCCCGCCTCCACCGAACAGGCCCACCTGCAAGTGTCATCCACTCCGGATGGAGCGGATATCGAGATTGATGGCAGCTATGTGGGTAACACGCCGTCAACTATAGGAGTGGCATCCGGGCAGCACAAGATAACCGTGAAGAAGTCCGGCTTCAATCCCTGGGAGCGAACAATCACTGTCTCCAGCGGTCAGGTAAGGGTGAACGCGGTGCTGGAGCCGGCGAAATAGTCACACTCAAGGGTGCCCCGTCCAGGCTCCGCTTGGGCGGGGGTTTGTTCCGAGGCACGACCCTAAAATGAATCTAGGCTCCGATGCAATGTGTAGCTGGGTCCCAGCTCCCCCCGTGCCTAGCTCTTCTGAAATCGGTCCGACGCACCTACAAGAATGGCAGTAGGCAGGTGAAGGATGCGAACGGTCGGATCAGTCCCGCTGAGAACGCGAACCACCGTGCAGAGACCCTCCTCAAAGGGATCTGAGACCAACTCGAAACGCTCACCGTACATTTTTATGTGTTTGGAGGTGGTGAAGCCAAGATCTCGAATCCGGGCGCTGTTCTCAGCCGGTGACCGGCGACGATTATGGGCGGTTGGCTTGGCATGGATGTCCTCTACGGCAAGCTCAACTTGGGGAAGGGGCACGTGGTCTCCTGAAACGTCGCAGTAAGAGGGACGAACTTCAGATGGGCTGACTTAGTTCAGAGGACCTGAAAGAGACGGAGGAAAGACTCATCTCTGCTACCATGGTCGCACAGGCAGTCGATAATAGCGAATCGGGACCCCAAAAGGGTGCCCCGTCCAAGCTCCGCTTGGGCGGGATTTTGGAACACTTCGTCAACAACAACTCTGCATTTCGTAGTCAGACCACCATGGCGTGGACTTCCAGGTACTCAGCTTTTATCACCGTGTGGTTGGGATCGCCCTGATTGTTCCTGGTCCAGTGCTCGGTCAGGTCGGCCGCCAAGGCTTTCTGACCCGCTTCATCGAGACGCGCAAATGTCATCTGGGTTGGGCCAAAATATTTTCGAAAGAAGGCCACTGCGTCAGATGGCGGAAACGGATAATCGAACAGCAGGTGCGGCCTCGTCATCTTGAGGCGGGTTTTTCCACCCAGCCGCTCGGTAACTACCTTCTCATCTCCCCACAACGAAGGCGCAAGCATGCCGGGCGGGGGCGGCGCGTGCCGAGAGGTGATCTTGAACATCTGGCCCACGAAGCCCTCCGGAGTCCAGTTGCCCATGGCGATCAGGCCACCGGGCCGGCAGACGCGGACTAGTTCAGAAGCCACCACGTCGGGCCGGGGCGCGAACATGGCTCCAAACATGGAGGCCACAACGTCGAATCGTCCTGCTTCGTAAGGCAGTTTCTCGGCATCGCCCTCGACGAATTCGATTTTCAGCTTTTCATCGGCGGCGCGTTTGCGGGCCTGTTCCAGAAGATTGGTGGCAATGTCGAGGCCGATGACCTCAGCTCCTGCCCGGGCGGCGGGAATGGATTGATTCCCCGTGCCGCAAGCCACATCCAGCACTTTCGTTCCAGGCTTGAGATAAAGCCGTTCGATGAACTCTTCCGCGCCCTGGGAATTTAGTTTCGCAATTTCACCGAAGTCACCGGCCATCCAGGTGGCTCGGAGGCGCTGTTTTAACTCTGCAAAGCCCTCGGGCAGACTCGCCATGATTGTCTCCTCACAAAATATGATGTCGAGAAAGTATACGGGAAGGATGTAATGTGGTCGCGGGTGACTCGCCCGCGCGGCGTGAGACGGGGGAGGACGACCATCCTCCACTTTGTCTGCTATTGATCAGTGATCCTGGTTTGCACGTGGGTATGCTCGAAATCCTTGTTCTCCAGAGACACCGTCATCACGCGATTGAAAAAGAACAGGGCGCGGATGCGGAATTCGCTGCCCAGGCTTGTGGGAAACCAGGCACCATCGTCCTGCCGCCGGTAATGAACCGCGAAGCCGATGCCCGGCAGGTCGGTGCCCAGGAATTTCCGGACGCCGAACGGCAGGGGCTGGGCAAGCTTCGTAAACACGTAAATCGGCTGGAACTCCTGCGCATCGATATAAGCCTCCCCCGCCCAATCCGTGTCCTCGGCGTCCTGCGGAGTGAAAGCGATATGGTAAGCTCGGCGACCTTCGAAGGGCTCGTGGTCGAGCAGGCGAAACTTGTACTGCTTTTGCTCGTCGGTGGTCAGCGGAAATAAGTCGTGGGCCAGGCCGTCTTTGGACTTCTCGTCAGTAACGTCTTCGCGAAAGTCGTGAACCAGTTCTCCGTCGGTGCTTTCGGCTTCGGGCACAGGCTCGCCGCTGAAGGCTTCGTATCTCCCCTTGTGCCAGTACCGGCCCGTGAGTTGCTGGAGCGTCCTTTCAGTATGGTCGGGCTTGGGGACAATGTGGTAGTCGGCGATTTCTTCACGCAGAATTTTCCCGCTGGGCTTTTTGGAGATCACCTGAACGTGCTGATGATAGATGTACTGGTTGCGCAGCTTTTCGCTGCTGTCCTGGTTGGTGGCGACACGGGCCATGATGGCTTCGGCGGTCAAGGCATCGTCTGCCCAGGCGGGCAGCGAGGAAACAGCGGCAATCAGGAGGAGCGAGATCAGGCGGAGCTTTGCCATGAGGATGTCCGGGATTATGTACGGACTTCCCAGACGAAAGTTCAGTTTAGTTTGGCGGATTGCGGAGCCTTGCTCCGCTGGGCGGGAGAGGGCGCCCGCCCCTACGTGAGCAGTGGTGGTTCCCTGCTCATCCCAGCTGGACTTGCAGCACTTCTCCGGGCAGCCGAACCAGGGTTGATCTGGTTGCGGCTTCACGGGACTCGTCGGTTTGGATGCGTTGCGGCCTGACGAACGGAGTGTCATCGGCTTGCATTCTCTCCATCCGTATTCCCAGGGTACGTTCCAACTGGTGCAACTCGGATCGCTGTTCCCTGGCAAAAAGAGTGGAAGCTACGCCCAGCTCGCCGGCGCGTCCCGTACGGCCGACGCGGTGGATGAAATTTTCCGCCACCTCGGGCAAGTCGTAGTTGATGACGTGGGCAATGTCCTGAACGTGGATGCCGCGCGACGCCAGATCGGTGGCCACCAGGATGCGGTATCGCCCCTGCTGGAATCCGGTCAGGGCAGCTGTCCGCTGAGACTGCGAGCGGTCTCCGTGTATCATCGCGGCAGCGAAGCCTTCGCGATTCAGGTTCCTGGCCAGACGCTCGGTGCCGCGCTTGGTGCGGGCAAAAACCAGGCAGCGTCCGGCTTCCTTCGAAAGCAAGCGGTGGAGTGTCTCCTGCTTGCGGTCGGCGGCGACTTCGAAAGCCTGGACGCGCACATTCTCCGACGGCTTCAAAGTCGAGCCGAAAGCCAACCGCACCGGGTTCCTCGTGTAATCGCTGACCAGGTGAGCCACCGACGCTTCCAGCGTGGCGGAAAAGCACATGGTCTGGCGATCTTTGGGCAGTAGTTTGGAGATCCGGCGAAGCGCTGGCAGGAATCCCATATCCAGCATACGGTCGGCTTCGTCGAGTATCAGTACTTGTAACGTCTGGAAACTGATCAACCGGCGATCGAGGAAGTCTTCCAATCGGCCGGGAGTGGCGACCACCAGACGGGCCCCCCTGCGCAAAGTGCTCAGTTGGCTGCCTTCTGCCAGGCCGCCTACGACCAGGGCTGCGGGCGACAATTTGGAGCCCCGCAAGGCGTTGTACTGGTCTACCACCTGCATGGCCAGTTCGCGTGTGGGTACAAGCACCAACGCGGCGATTCCAGATTTATCTGAAGCAAGCTTTCCGGACTGAAGCAGGCGCTCGATGACCGGAATCAGAAAGGCCAGCGTTTTGCCGGTTCCCGTCTGAGCGGTAGCGAGTACGTCTTTGCCCGCGAGGGCCTGCGGAATGGCCGCGGCTTGCACCGGGGTTGGGATGGAAAAGTTAAGGGACGACAATCTCTCTTGCGTATAGGGCGAGAGAGTTAATTCTGAAAAACTCTGCATTATTGTTCTTTCTCTTTTTCTGTTGGCGGAAGCGATCGCGGCGCGCACACGAAGCTTCCGGGCGGGCAGCAACTAGCATAGCCAGTTCTATTTACGCCGAAGACATACGGAGGGAAATTAGGCGGGAATTCAGATACAAACCAGAGCAACCGCACCACAACCGTGGTATTAGACGCAAATCTAGTGTATCACGAGCCGCAATCGAGAGTCGGCGCGATGTCGGCTCCAAGGGTAACTTTGGTGATGCGCTCGGGATTCGCCGAGGCCCGAGGTCTGACGGCCGACGCCCCTTCCCACCCGATTGTATTGCACAGCCGAAAAGGTATACGGTTGACCCCCTACGAGGGGCCACCACAGATCTATACGGTGCGCCTGAGCTAGGCGCGCTACTTCGTCAAATAATCGCTAAGAGGAGAAACACATGCCTGATTTATTTGAACAACTCAAGCAAAAATACAAGCCGGTTCTGGACAAGATTCAACAGGAAGGTGCGCAGCTTCTAAACCTCAACCTGGATGGCAGCCAGCTTTACCTGAAAGCCATCGCCGTTTCAGAGGCCAGCAAAAACCGCATCTGGGACGCCATTAAGGCCGTCGATGCAACCTTCGCCGACCTGAAGCATGACATCGAAGCCAAACAGGGCGCCCAGGACTACACCGTGCAACCGGGCGACAACCTGTCCAAGATCAGCAAGCACTTCTACGGCGACGCCAACAAATATATGACCATCGCCAAAGCCAACAACCTGGAGGATCCCGACAAGATCAAGGTCGGCCAGAAACTGGTAATTCCAGAAGCAGCGTAAAGCGAACTGCGGACCTCAGACTTCGGACCTCGGACGTCAGACCTCGAGGCCTTGGAGGCTGCTGAGGCCCAAGGTCTGACGGCCGACACCGTTCTAAGCTATACTTCCCGCCGCGCCCAGAGGGGCCGGTAGGCACCGGCCATCCTGGCGCGGGAGGAACCTCTATGCATCTGCTATGGACGCTGTTGATCGGACTCGTCATCGGGGCCGTGGCAAAATTCATCATGCCGGGCAAAGACCCCGGCGGGATCATCGTCACGATGCTCATCGGCATCGCCGGATCCTTCCTTGCGACCTGGGCTGGTCGCGCCATCGGCTGGTACCAGGAAGGACAGGCCGCAGGCTTCATCATGTCAGTCGTAGGGGCCATCGTGTTACTCGGCCTCTACCACCTGGTCAAACCGAAAACAGCATAACCGAGTACGGTGTGGGGCGGGCGCCTTCGCCCGCCGCCTTTGACTTTAGATTTCGGTGCTTCCGCAAGCCGCGAGGCGGCGACAGAATGCAGCCCAGGGCGAAAGAAACACTAAACACAGCGATAAACAAGCGTGCGAAATTCTAGACACACCGACTCGGGAGGCGAGTCACGAGGGAACCATGCGCTGGACACCAGGCGGCAGCAGCGACGACGTTGAAGATCGCCGCGACGAAAGCGGCGGAGGCGGATTCCGCCCCGGAGGCATCCATCTGGGCCTGGGCGGTATAGTCGTCCTGTTCATCCTGAGCCTGATTTTCAAGCGTGATTTCCTGTCGCTGGTCAGCAACGGTTCCTTGGACACAGGTGGCACCACGGTCAGCCAGCCCGATCCCGCCCGGGATGCGCAGGAAAAGCCGCTGGTAGACTTCGTCACCTTCGTCCTGAACGACACCCAGAACACCTGGAGCCAGGTCCTGCCCGCGCAGGGGACGCCCTATCGCCACGCCAAGCTCGTCCTCTATCGCGACTACTACGGCTCTGCCTGCGGCGCAGCCCAGTCCGCGACCGGCCCTTTCTACTGCCCCGAGGACGAAAAGGTTTATATCGATCTCGGCTTCTACGACGAACTGAAGCAGCGCTTCGGCGCCCCCGGAGAATTCGCGGAAGCCTACGTCCTGGCCCATGAAATTGGACACCACGTGCAGAAACTGCTGGGCATTGAGGGCAAGATGCGACAGGCGCAGCAGCAGCACCCGGAGGCGGCCAACCAGCTTTCGGTCGCTCTGGAACTCCAGGCCGACTGCTTTGCCGGCGTCTGGGGACATTCCACCCAGCAGCGCAACCTCCTCGACCCCGGAGATGTAGATTCAGGCCTGAAGGCCGCGGCCGCAGTCGGCGACGATCGCTTGCAGCGTATGTCGAGAGGCACGGTCAATCCCGAAACTTTCACCCACGGAAGCTCCGCCCAGCGCACCGAGTGGTTCCAGCGCGGCTTTCAGGACGGAACCATCGCAGCCTGCAATACCTTCCAGTAATCCAAAGCGGTACTCAAGGGTGCCCCGTCCAAGCTCCGCTTGGGCGGGGGTTTTGGGGCGCGTATCAAAATTGTGCGTACTGACGAAAAAATCCCCGCCCAAGCAAAGCTTGGACGGGGCACCCTCCGGTGTGGAAGCGCAGTCAGTCGCCCACGACACCACTGACATCGAAGTGTAAGGCTGCCGCATCCAGCCTCGGCGCGATCGAGTAACTCGCCCGCGAATCGTAGTCATTCGCAGCGTAAGGATCGTACGGCGGCGGAGTGTTGTACCCGGTGTCGTACGGGTAGTAGTTGTAGTACGGCCCGGGCGAATACCAGTAAGGGTTGTACCACCAGGGATCCCATCCGTACGCCCAGTACGGCCATCCCACGCCAAAGCCCCAACCTCCCCAGCCCCAACCAAAGCCCGTCCCGAAAAAGCTGCCGCCCCAGCCATAGCTGGGCCAGAAACCTCTCCCCCAACCGTAGCCGTATCCGCGGTACCCTCGAAAACCGTTTCCGCGCCAGCCCAGTCCGCTCCCAAACCCTCGGTTGCCAAATCCGCGGTAGCTGCCAAAGGAATTGAATCCGGAGCCACGAAATGCGTTAGTGTTCGACCCGAAGCGCGTGTTCGAAAAAGATCCGAACGTCGAGCGACCGGAACGCGATCCAGCGAAAGACGAATTGCCTAACGTCGATCCGCCGAAATGCGAGGCTCCGAAACTAGCACCGCCGCGAACCGACGAAGCGCCCCTGGACGGGCCAAAAGAATGCCAACCGCCGTCGGGCCTTCCGCCGTTACGAGCGGAGAAGCCGGAGGCCCTGAAGTTTCCGGAACTACGTCCTCCGCTGAACCGTGAGGAACTGCCGTTGCCGAACGAATGCCATTGTCCATCGTTGATTCCGGAACGGAAGTTCGAAGAATGATTTCCCAACGAAGCGGAGTTGCGCCCCGATTCAAACCCGCGGCTTCTCCCGCTCATGCCGCGCGATGCGCTAAATCCGCCGTACGAACTTCTGCCCGGTCCGTAGTGGCTCGCGGCTGATCCGCCACTAAAGCCTCCGCCGCGATAGCTTCCTCCGCCGAAAGACCGCGAGCCTCCGTAGGCGCCGCCTCCACGATATCCGCCGCCACCACCACCTGAGCTATGGAAACCCCCTCCACCACCGCCGTGGAAGCCACCGCCCCCGCCACTGTGGAAACCTCCTCCGCCACCACCACCGCCATGGAAGCCACCGCCTCCACCACTGTGACCGCCGTGCTGGGCCAACGCCATATTTGGTGTGAGAGCCAGAGTTGTGAAAGCCGCAAACGCGATAAGGGATTTAAGCAAATCAAGTCTGTTCATAACCTGTCCTTCCCTTCGACCATGGCGGCATACTCTTGACGGAAACCGCCACTAGAAAGGATGCACATCGAGTGCCATTTATCGTTGCAAAGGCGGCAATTTCATTAACCCACTGTTCTCAACAAGTCTGATCAGCTAAGCCTCCGGATAGGCAAATGTTTGCAGCGTTTCAATGGCCCAATTCCACCAGGGAGGTGGTGGTTTTCGGCCAGGAACGGGCTTGATCAAAGACTTTTAATCCTGCCGTGCTGCTGCCGGGCAACTTTTGTTCGCTTGTAAGGGTTCAATATAGGTAATGGCAATCATGCGTATTTGGAGGAACAGATTGAAAACGTCAAATCTTTTTCATGCACGAAAACATTGCGCCCGGGTCATTGCGTTTTTCTCAGCCCTGGTGCTGGTCTGCGCAGCCGCCCTCTCGGTTACTGCGCAGAGCGTCGCCTTCAGTCCTTATCAAGACGAAAGTGACGGGGTCAGCGCCGGCGGAAAGTGGTTTGAGTTCCATTCCGAAGACAAGATGACTGGCGCCAAGAAGGTCCGCTTCGAACTTCTGGCAGACAACTACCTGAGAGAAGATCCCGACTACAAGCCACGAATCCAATTCACCTGCACCAACGGCAAGTACACCGACACCGACTTCAATCCCGGCATCCGCCTGGGCCCGCCCAACCGCCCTGGCTTTTGGGGACAGCCCCAGATGGAGGTCCTGGTGCGCGTCGACGACACCCATAGCAACCACGGGTGGAACTGGGTTCGCGGCCGTTTCCTCTCCGTGGACAAAGGCACCACTCGTGAATTGATCGGCGCACACATCTTCAAGATTGAACTGCGCGGCCAACACGGGCAGGAAATCGCGGAATTTTCGCCCGCAGGCCTCAATCTGGCCCGGGTAAACCAAACCTGCGATCTGACCCCGAAAAAACCCAGCAAGAACTAGAAATCGAACCCTCAAGGGTGCCCCGTCCAAGCTCTGCTTGGGCGGGGGTTTTGAAGCCACCGCAACATCATCCCCGATGCCGCGCCTCAGCTTCGGCCAGCCACCCACGCCTCAACCTTTCGGCCGGGATGCTCGAGAGATAAGGTTTGATATCAAGAACAGGCGTCCCGTCCAACATATCCACCCCGCGAACATGCAGCTCGACGCCATCGCGCCGAAGCAGTTCGACAACAGTCAGCCCAATCGGGTTCGGACGCCGCGGAGACCGGGTCGCAAACACCCCATGCTTCCGATTGTCGGACGGCGGCGAAGCCAGCAAGTCTTCCCCACGCAATTCCTCCCGGGGAGAGCGATCAAACTCCCAGATGACGAAGAGATGCGAAAATCCCTCAACGTCGGTAAGCCCCGGCTCAAACTCCGGAAGAATCTTAAGCACACCATCGACATCGTGTTTAGCGCCCAGCCCCTTGGGAATCTCTTTTGTATCCTTGTACGGACTACTCACAAATCCAATCGGCCGAGAGGTAAACATAGTCGCCCATTGCCTCCATTTCCCAAGACCAAGCTCCCATCCTAGCTCCCAAGGGTGCCCCGTCCAAGCTCCGCTTGGGCGGGGGTTTTTGAATGTTCACTCGTCACAGACTCAACCCGCCGGTAGAAATAACATCAACCCATGCCGTGGGGACTAAAACGCTTCCATGCGACTCGCCAACTTCACTTCCTAACCTTCAGCTGTTACAAGCGACGCCCAAATTTCCTTACCGCAGAGTCCCGTTCCACCTTCGAATCCGCACTGGAGCGGGTTCGACAAGGATACAGCCTCTACGTGTACGGCTACGTAATCATGCCCGAACATGTCCACATGCTGATAGCGAGCCCGAGCGCGGAACCCTTGCCCAAGCCATGCAATCGCTGAAGCAAGGAGTGGCTCGCAGACTGGCCCTCCGCGCCGCCGACTCCTTCTGGCAAGCCCGCTACTACGATTTCAATCTTTGGAGTGAGGACAAATTCGTAGAGAAGCTTCGCTACATCCATCGGAATCCAGTAGAGCGTGGTTTAGTCGCGCGCCCCGAGGACTGGGCCTGGAGCAGCTTTCGTCACTATCTAAGCGGTGAAGCCGGGGTAGTCGAGATCGAGTCGCAGTGGACAGCCCGAAAACGCGAGCAACGCGGGATCTTTCCCACCGTTAAGGTGCGCGCCTCTTCGTAGTGAGCCTGTAACTCGCACGACGGCCCCAGCTCCAAGGGTGCCCCGTCCAAGCTCCGCTTGGGCGGGGGTTCTTGTCGCCACCGGCAATCGTACGACGTCCGCCGAAATCCCCGCAAGCAACCGGGCACCCTCGAGACTAGACTGGGCCCCGAATAGCATGGGCCGCCCGCCTGTGGTGAAAACGTGTCAGTCCCCATGGCATGAGGGCCAATCTAGTTTGTTCGTAGGCCCAAGTCTGTGACGTGTGAACATTCCCACTCAAGCCAACACCGGGCTTGAGTGGGCCGCCAGCCCAGCCTAGTAGAAGACAATCTTGTCTCCGTCGAGCCAGTCCGGTGCTGTATATTCGCGGGCGTTCGTGTGAGACGAAAAAATGAGCCTCAACTTTTGGAGGGACCTCAGGGCCGCGACCAGAAGCGCATCCTGCGCGTTAGGCAGGGATAAATCGTACGTATCTTGACTCAATGAATGCGCTGTTGGTTGACGCTCCTTGCGCACCTCGCGAAGCGGTTCTACGACTTCGTTTCCGATTTCCTCTCCGTCGCGGTTACTATATTTCGCATTTAGCCACCTCTCAAGGAGTGTGATTGTGCCCAACTGTCGGACTTCGACATTTCCATCGGCAGCCGTAATCTTGTCCTCGAGCGGGATATCGCCTCTGAAGAAATCCCGGTTCAGATTGTCGGATAGCATCTTGTCGAGCGTGAGAGCAAACTCTTGAAAGTTTCGGAGAGTGGGCCTTAGCATCGGTGAAAATTCAAGGGGCCTTTTCCGTTCCTCGAAACTCACTCTGAATATTGGGGGCTTCCCAATCATTTGGCTGAGTTTGTTGATCTCTCGCTGTTCCTGTATGAACGCCTCATATACAGAATAGTGATCCGGAAACATTCCATGCATAGACGATCGTTCGTAATCGCTGTTCATCGTGCATCTGCCCGCGATCTCGTGTGCCTTCCAAACCTGCTGGTGCTCTGAAGACAGGTCCGCCAGGTAACGCAGGTAGACAACGACTACTCGATTTCGCTTTTCGTCGTAGCCGATCCCGAACGATTGAAGCAAAACCTTGTCGCGCTCCGCCATCTGGTCAGACAGGTAGTGCTGGTCATGCACGGAAATGCTGCCCGCCCGATCAAGGAAGTGACAGGAGTAACGGGGATCCCGAAAATATCTCTCTAGCACACTCAGCTCGAAGAAAACGGGCGTGAGCTGGGCCTCTGCCACCGCCAGCCTGCGCCTATACGGCAGGCCGTCGTACCGACGCAAGTCGCCGCCTGCAGCGACGACCTCAGAGGTTGGGTAAAGGCAGATTCCAGTGGATTCCTCCAACTCCAGCCCTTTGACCTGACCCTCGACAGACATGTCGGGCAGGCGTTTGATGAGGATTCACACAGTGGCTGGCGAATGCCGCATCAATCTTGCGGGCCCGAACCAATGCTTCTACCCTGGGCCGCAGCTGCGGCCAGCTTAGGTCGGCTGCCCGTGTCAGAGCACTTACAGGAATCCCATTAAAGTCCCGCGAGCTTACGAACACCTTACAGATAATGCCGACAATTTCGTCGTCGCTGGACATAACCCCATTCTAACTTTTCCGAGGCCCCCTCCGATCTGTCAAGCCTCTCCCTTGACCCATTCCCCCTCAAGCCATTCATTCCCCGAACACAATACTTAGGCCCGCCCTGTCCCATTCACCCTCCTCAAACTGTTATCCTATAACTAGAAAGTAAATATCAGGCGCGGGCGACGAGCTCGCGCCTTTTCTTGTCTTGGCGTGCCGGCCACCGGCAAATGCGGGGACGCGATCACGAGTTTCCCAGTCGCCTTAAAATTGCCCAGGAAGACTCGAAACGGCTGCAGCTCTAAAGGACACGGTTTTCAGGAACCTGTTCCGTGAGCAGTCGAAGGCTGTTGCCGGCGCGGTTCGAGAACACGCCCGGCGCATCCGAAATGCGTGCCCTACCCACGCCGGCCGGGCGCACCTGAAATGTGCGCTCCCCGGAAGAAGAAGCTAGCTCGACCGCCGCGTTTCTTTAGTTGGGGCCATGGAAAACGACAGCGCGGAGGTTCCCGCCGGGCAGCGCGCCGGACGGGACAGAAAGGGTAAGCCACAGAAAGGAACCGGCAAACAGCGGGGAGAACTGGCCGAGATACGGTTCATGCTCAAGGCTGCGGGACTGGGATTTGGCGTCGCCAAGCCCTGGGGAGACAGCGAACGCTACGACTTCATTCTGGATTCGGGAAATCGACGTTGGCGCATACAGGTGAAATCCACGTATGTCGCACGCACCCACAGCTACACGGTCCACGCACAGGGAGGCTCCGGCGGCAACAGCAAGGGATATACCGCAGAGCAGATTGACATGCTCGTCGCCAACATCGTAGCGGAAGACGCATGGTACGTAATCCCTGTCGCGGCCTTCGCCCCACGTACCATGCTCGCGCTTTATCCTTCGGGCTGCAAAAAAAGAAATAGCGGCCGCTATGAAAAGTATCGAGAGGCGTGGGACTTGATGAAGGCCGGAACCGGTGACGTGAATCTTCAAAACTCACAAATCCTGGGCCACTTACTTCCACGCTAAATGTAGGCGCGAGCGCCCACGCTCGTGCGCAGGGAAGCAAGATCGGATCGTCAGATTGACGCCCTCAATAGAGCGGGCGTACCTTGGTCACCGCCGCAGTGGCGGACCCGTAACGCTAGCGGCAGAATTCATCGGAGGCTTCACACAAATGAAGAACCGTCTAGCAAAGACGGCACTCATCGCTTCCCTGCTCACCTCGGCTATGTGGGCACAAGGAGCGGGAAAGACGCTCACCTCTTCCCAGGCCGTGTTGGAATCGTGGAACGACATTGGCCGCAAGCTGATCGCCATGGCCGAGGATTTTCCCGAGGACAAGTACGACTTCAAACCGACTCCGGCGCAACGCAGTTTTGCCGAGCAACTGCTGCACGCAGCCGGCTCTAACGATCTCTTTACTTCCGTCGCCAAGGGAGAGAAGCCGGTAGACGATGAGTCCCGCGCCAACTACAGGACCAAGGCCGCCGTCGTCGCCTACGTAAAGAAATCATTTGCCGATGGCGCAGCCATGATCAAGGCGAAAGGGGACGCCGGAATGGCAAAGACGGTCGTGAGTTTCGAATCTCACGAGACCCTGCCTCTGCTGGATCTGGCCTACGAATTGATTGAGCACTCCGGAGAACACTACGGTCAGCTCGTGGTCTACTACCGCGTGGCGGGATTGGTGCCGCCGGAGTCGAGACCGCAGAAGTAGGCGGTTACTCCAAACCCAGCTCTTTCCATTTCCGGTCCACAAGAGCTTTGGTCTTTTCGTCCATCAGGATCTCGTCAGGCCAGGGACGCGCAAAACCCTCACTGGCCCATTTGCGAGTCCCGTCAACTCCCATCTTCGAGCCATAATTCGGCAATCGCGAAGAGTGGTCCAGCGAATCTACCGGGCCCAGGGTGAACTGAATGTCGCGCTCGGGGTCAATATGATTTAAAACCTTCAGCGTGACCTCGCCAATGTCTTGCACGTTCACATCTTCATCCACCACGATGATGCACTTGGTGAACATGGCCTGACCCAGCGACCAGATAGCATTCATCACCTTGCGCGCCTGCCCCGGATAAGACTTCCGGATCGAAACCAACATCAGGTTATGAAAGACGCCCTCAAGAGGAAGGTTGATGTCCACAAGTTCCGGAATCGTCAGTCGCATCAGCGGCAGAAAAATGCGTTCGACAGCCTTGCCCATCCACCCATCCTCCATCGGAGGTTTCCCAACAATGGTCGTTGCATAAATCGGGTTCTTGCGATGCGTGATGCAGGAGAGGTGGAAGACGGGGTAAAGATCTTCAAGCGAATAAAAGCCGGTGTGGTCTCCGAAGGGGCCCTCGGTGCGGAGTTCGTCGAGATGAACGTGTCCTTCGAGGACGATCTCCGCTGCCGCAGGAACTTCCAGGTCAACCGTTTCGCACTTCACCAGTTCAACCGGCTTCTGGCGGAGAAACCCGGCGATCAAATATTCCTCAACATCGGGCGGAGCTGGAACGATCGCCGAAAACGTGATGGCGGGGTCGGTACCGATAGCGACTGCGACCTCCATTTTGCCGGCAGGGCGATTCCCTTCTGCGAGAACCGAGCCGCCAGACGTGCGCGCCATTACATCCACCGCGGCGCTGGCACGAGCGGGGACGCTCGCGCCCACACTGCTCTGGGCGGCGGTGCGCAGAGCTTCACGGTAGTGCTCGGCTCCCACTTTCTGGCGCTGCCAGTGCATGCCAGTGGTGCGTTCGTCGTAGACCTGTAAGCGGTACATTCCGACGTTGCGCTTGCCGGTCTTGGGGTCACGGGACACAACACAAGGCAGGGTGATGAAGCGACCAGCATCCTTGGGCCAGCATTGCAGGATGGGGAAATCCAGCAACGAAAAGTTGTCGCGCTTGATGACTTCTTTACAGGGACCAGTGGACACCGTCTTGGGAAAAAACTTGCTCATCTCGGCCAGCATGGGCAGCATTTTTACTTTGTCGAGAAAACCCTGCGGAGATTTCACGTCCATGAAAGCGCGGATGCGCTCAGCGACCTGATCGAGGGCATCAACCTCAAGCGCCAGATTCATGCGGCGAGCCGAGCCGAACTGGTTGATCAGGACTTGAGATCCAGGATGGCCTTTGACGTTCTGGAAAAGCAGTGCAGGACCGCCGGGAGACTTGGAGACGGTGCCCTTGCTTACACGGTCGGCGATTTCAGTGATTTCGAGGACGGGATCCGCTTCGGTGCGAATTGTTTTCAGTTCACCGGCGCGCTCCAGCGCCGCGATCCATCCCCGCAGATCCTCGTAGGCCAAAATCTACCCCCGTTTGGAAATCGCATTATAAAGGCAGCGGCCCTATTTGACCGTATGGAGGGCTGGACAAGGAGTTGTTCGATGGAAAAAACAACGAATGTGGATTCGTCCAAGGCTGAGAACGGACCGCCGTTGGTGGCGCCGCACGGACTGAATGAGATCATTGCCTCGTTCGGGGACATCCGCGAATATGTTGGGGCGGATGGTCAACTGGAGGCGCGCTGGCAGGTGGATTTCCTGGAGCGCGTGAGTTTGCCGTTTTCGCTGCGCCTGTCGTGGGACCCTTCGCGAACCATCACCCGGATGACCTGCCACCGGCGTATGGCTCGCGTTTTTTCAACTGTCCTCGGCTGCATTCAGGAACGGGGGATTCAGGGCAGGATCACGACTTTTGGCGGGTGCTTTGCTTTTCGTCCCCAGCGCAGCGGCAGTAAACTGTCGACCCACTGCTGGGGCATCGCGATTGATCTGAATCCGGAGAGCAACCCGCAGGGGTCGGCTGGAAATATGGACGCTGAGCTTATTGAGATTTTTCGCCGGGCCGGTTTCGAGTGGGGAGGCGATTGGCAAGGCAAGACTCGAGATCCCATGCATTTTCAGTTCTGCACTGGGTATTGATTCCGGGATACGGGGCACCTGGTCAACGTTGCGGCATCCAAGATGCTTGGACGGGACCTCAGTTTTTAGTTTCTGGTTCTTGGTTCTCAGATATAGTTCTTGGGCACGATCCAGATCAGAGGTGGGCGAGTGAAGCGACGTGTGGTGATCACAGGGATGGGGGCCGTCAGCCCGAATGGCGTGGGGAACGCTGCATTCTCCGACGCAATCCTGAAGGGAAAAAGCGGGATTCGACGTATTACACGCTTCGATCCCTCTGAAATTCAGGTGCAGATCGCGGGCGAGGTGGTCGACTTCGACGAACTCGCGTGGGTGGACAGGCGGGAACGCAAACATGTATCGCGCGTCCTGCCCCTGGCCTTGGCGGCCGCCACGGAAGCCCTCACAACCGCTGGAATCGACACTGCTTCCCTCCCCCTGGAAAAAAAGAGACGCTTCGGTGTGATTCTAGGATCGGGCGGCGGATCCCAAGAATTTACCGAAGAACAATACCGGCTGTTTTTTCATCAGCAATACAAGCAGATGAGCTTGTTCTGCGTGCCAACTGGCGTGATGGGAACTCTGTCCAGCGAACTTAGCGTGCGTTTTGGGTTGCGCGGGCCCAGTCACGTGGTGACGACCGGTTGCACCTCCTCGACCGACGGCTTCGGGTATTCGGTTCGGCAAATACAGGCCGGAAGACTCGACATGGTGCTGAGCGGAGGGGCGGATGCACCCATCTCTCTGGGCATCGTGAAAGGGTTCATCCTGATGAAGATTCTCACCGACTCCTGGAACCATGAGCCCGCACGCGGGTCGCGGCCGTTTTCCGTTGACCGCGACGGCTTTGTGGTGGCCGAGGGAGCGTGGATGTTTGTGCTCGAAGAATACGAGCACGCCCGCGCGCGGGGAGCGAAAATTCTAGCCGAGATCAGCGGGTACGGCTCGACCTGCGAGGCCTTCCATCGGGTGCGATTGCAGGAGTGCGGCGAGGAGCCGGCGAGAGCGATTGGCCTGGCCATGAAGGAGGCGAGCATCGGGGCAAATGATGTGAACTACGTGAATTTGCATGGCACCTCGACCCAGTTGAACGATCGCATCGAGACCCGGGCGTTGAAGCTGGTTCTCGGTGATCACGCGGGACAGGTGCCAATGTCCGCTTTGAAATCGCAGATCGGGCACCCGCAGGGAGCGTGCGGAGCGGCGGGCGTCGCCGCCACGATTATCGCCATGCAGCACGGACAGATTCCGCCGACCGTCAATCTGGAAACGCAGGACCCGGAATGCGATCTCGATTACGTGCCGGATGTGGGCCGAAAAAGAGCAATCGAACATGCGGTCTGCAACTGCATTGCTTTTGGATCGAAGAACTCAGCGCTGGTGTTGAGAAATTGTGCGTAAAGCAGTCGTCGGTCGTCAGTCGTCGGTCGTCAGCAAATTCCGAGTTAACCGTCCGAGATGGAGGACCGGGGGGCCCGTCCAGCCGGGTCTAAGCATTCGATCATCATGCGAAATGCAGGGGTCAGCAAGCTAGAACGGGTGAGTCGAAGTTCGACAAGAATACCGGGGGCCGGGCCGAGGACTGAGCCGGACGTCTGGTTTTGAGCTGACGACCGACGACTGAGGACTGACGACTGATTCACGACCCCAGCAGATGCAGCACCGTGCCTTCCACTTTGAGCCACGCGCTCGACCGGGGATCAATCAGGTCCGAGTGTCCGGCAGTGGAGATTTCCAGGTAGTGCACGTTCTCGCCGCGCTTTTTCTTCTGCTCGGTATAGTTCCGGCTTATGAACGGCGGCACGGTGTCGTCGGCGGCTCCGTGAATCAGCCATTGTGTAGCTGAGGAGATCTTAAGCTGCATGGGATCAGCTTCGCGGTAGTGGTCGGGAACACGGCTGGGCTCGCCGCCGAGGAAATCCACCACCGCGTTGTCGCTGAGATGGAGCTCCCACGCCTGCTGCAAGTCAACCACGCCGGCGAGAGAAACTACCCGCTTGACGGTGGGCTCATGACCGGCCAGGCACAGTGCCAGTTGGCCTCCGGCAGAGTGCCCGACAACGACCAGTTTGTTCAGATCCAGCTTGTAGCGCTGTTCGATTTGTGAAACGTAGCGGTAGGCGCTGCGCAGGTCTTCAAAGGTGCCCGGCCATCCTCCTCCCGGGTTTCCCACGCGGCGATACTCGACATTCCATGTTGCCAGCCCCTTGGCCGTGAGAGCGGCGCAGAGATACCCGGCATGTTTCAGATCGTATTTCGCCCGCCAGAAACCACCGTGAATGTTCATTACGACCGGGAAGGGACCCGGGGATTTCGGGATGCGCAACTCGCCAAACTGATTGGGGTCGGCTCCGTAGGTCAGGCGAACGTCAGCCGGTGGTGGTGGAGCGGTAAAAATATCGTCTGTAGGCATCGGCGTGCGGCTGGCAATGACTGGGTGTTAGAAAACCAGTTTCTGGTTTTTAGTTCCCGGTTCTCAGTTATTGGCCCTTGAGCTTTAGCTTGGATTTGTTTTCTTCAAGAAATTCTCGAAGTTTTTCCGAGGCTTCAAGCAGCCGGGTCCATTGCTCGTAGTAAAGGGTTACGGGAAATCGGCCCAGGCCGTAAACGCTGACTCCGCCCTTTTCGCTGACCCGAAATTCCAGGCTGCCGGTGCGGCGCGCCCCTTGCTTCTCCAGTTCGGACAGACGTGCTTTAAGTTCTTCGTAAGTCGGTTCAGTCATGAAATTTACCCCAGAGAATGAAAGATCAAAAGTGGAGCGGGAGACGGGGATCGAACCCGCAACCAACGGCTTGGGAAGCCGCTACTCTACCGTTGAGCTACTCCCGCCCGGTGTTGGCTGGATCAAGGTTACCACTGGGGCGAACTGCGGGGCAACGACGCTACTCGATGGGTTCGATCAGGTGGTCGGGCAGTTGGGCGACTGTGATGGCTGCCAGCACCAGGACGATTCCGAGGATCTGTAGCGGGCGCATGACTTCGCCGAGGGCGATGGCGGCTATGACAATCGAGAACACGGGTTCGAGGCAGCTGACGATGATGGCGCGGGTGGGCTCCAGATGCTGCAATCCGGCAAAGTAAAAAGAGAATGGAGCCAGCACGGACAACAGGGAGAACAGCACCAGGAAGAGCCACTGGGTGGCGGAATACTGCGCGGCCATGAGCTTCCATGGAGGGTTGACCAGAAGCCAGAAAAGGGACGCGCTGCCGGTGGTGTACAGCAGCACGATCCAGCGATCGCGCCGCCCCAGGATGTTGTGTCCAGCGATATTGTAAAAGGCGAACGAAAAGGCCGCGAGCAGGGCGGCGAATACACCGATGGTGTCGAGGCACAATTCACTCTTGCCGATGACGCCGATGACCATAGCGATTCCAGTCACTGCTAATCCCACGGCGCCGACCTTCTGCAGCGTGAACTTTTGTAGCCCGCGGGCGACGGTGTAGATCAGCACCCAGATCGGAGCTGTGTATTGCACGGTGATTGCCGTGGCGACGTTCGCTCTTTGAATCGCCAGATAATAGAAATAGTTGGACGCGGCCACACCTAGAATTCCGATCAGGAAGAGTTGACCCACGTCTCGAGCTGAAACGCGCAGGCCGTCCCGTCTCCGGAGGAGCCTCAGAATGGGGAGTAGCAGGAGGAAGGAAAAGGTGGCGCGGCCTTGGGACAAAATCAAGGGATCGATGGCGCTGACGGCGTGGAGTCCCGGAATGCGGCCGGTGAAGGCGGCGCGGCCCAAGGTGGCGGAGACGCCCCAGAAGAACGTGGCGGTGGCGATGTAGAGGTAGCCGCGGAACGGTTTGCGGGTTTCGGGCACTTGCAGGTTATAACAAAAGCTTGCCGAGCTTTGCTCGGCCGGGCGGGTGGGGGCACCCGCCCCTACGTGGGCGGTGGCACTACCTTCGGTTGTCGGTTCTGGGTTCGGGGTGGATCAGGACGCGGAACAGCTCGGGAAATTCCTGTTTGAAGCGGATTTCCAGTTCGGTCGAGATGTCGTGCACGCTGGATAGGGGCAGGTCGTCCGCCATGGTGCAGTGGGCGGAGACGTAGATGCGGCCGCGCACGCGTCTGATGAGGATTTCATGCATGTCGAGGATCTCCGGAAATTTGCCGGCAACGGCCTTCAGGCGCCTTTCCAGCTTGGCGTCGTGTAATAGCTCGTCGCCAGCCTCGATGGTGGCGGGCTCGCTCTCAATGTGGGTGAGGATGGACGAAATTTCCGGGACGTCCTGGCGAATCTCCGCCTCGAGGACGGTCACGCGGTCGTGGGCTTCTTTCAGGCTCAGGCGTTCGTCGAGTTCGAGGTGCTGTTCCACATGCAGACGGCCCTGGAGATCCTGGACGCTGACGTCGTGCACGTTGAAATTGTAGCGAGTGGCTACGGCGCGGACGCGATCGAAAATGTTTTCCGTACGCAAGGCACGAGGCACGGAATGCACGACGACGTCGGCATCGGGCAGCACCTCGTGAACGGCACTGGTTACAGCTTCCGCCATCTGTTCCGAGCGCTGGAACGTGACGTTGCGGGCCACGCCGACTGACAGATCCGCGAAGTAACGATTGCCGGCGCGGCGAATGCGCACCCGGTCCACTTCGAGCATGCCATCCACCGCAGAAACCGCAGCGACAATTCTGTTACGCACTCCGGCTGGAGCGGCGTCAAGCAAGGCGTCAATCGTCTTGCGAGCCAGGCGCCAGCTTACGTAAACGACAACCCCGGCCACAAAGAGGGCGGCTATCGGGTCGGCGTCCCGCAGCCAGCCTATGCCGTAAATTCGTCCGAGCAGGACGAGGAGCAGGCCCACCACAACAATTCCGCTCGACCAAATATCAGTGGAGAAGTGCAGCGCATCGGCTTCGAGCGCCTGGCTGTCGTACTTGGCCGCGATCTTGCCCAGGGCCCGCGAACGCCAGAAATCGACCGCCATGGAGACGAACATCACGACAAAGGCAGCAATGCTGGGCTCGATCTCGACGTGGTGGAAGAAGAGGCGTTTGCCGGCCTCGTAGATGATCCAGACGCAAGTGAGCAAGAGCAAGCCGGTCTCGATGAAAGCGGAGAAATTTTCTACTTTGCCATGCCCGTACTGGTGATCGGCATCGGCCGGCTTATCGGAGACGCGGACCGACATCAGGGTAATGATGGCGGCGATCAGATCAAGAGCGGAGTGCAAGGCTTCGGAGAGTATGCCCAAGCTGCCGGTGGTTACGCCCACTACAATTTTCAGCGTGGTGATGGCGAGAGCGGCCAGAACGGAGTGTCCAGCGACGGCGCGCTTTTCAGCGCGCATGGACTCCGAGCTGTAGACCGCAGGCGATCCCGACATAGCGGCATTATAGGGCACCGGACCCCGGACGTCGGACGTCAGCCCTCAAGGATAACAGCGCGTGAAAGTTCAAACTGGACACTTCGGCAGGCTTGGCGCCGCTATCGCCTGGGAATACATCGGTCCTTCGTCGGGAGTCCTTCGCGTTGCGAAGGACTCCGCTTCCTCAGGATGACAACCGGTGAAGTTCAAATTGAGCCACGAGAGGAATACCTTATTTCACTATTTATCCGGTAGAGGTTGATGTAGAGTTTTTCTGTTGCTCAGCTTATCTCCAATCGTAGCTGGCGCTTGGAAGCGTCGGTCAAACCTTTTTCATTTCGACTCGGTGTGCCGGTTCACCTGAGCAAGGAAAACTCTCATGGCTCGTAAAGCTCTCTGTCGTTCGCTCGCAGTCTTCGCCATCGCTTTCTCTGCATTGGCCGTGCAGGCGCAAACCACGATACCCAAACCACCGATCAAACCGGGCCTGTGGCAAATCCAAATGGAACGGGAAGTTAACGGTCAGAAACAGCCGGACATGAGCGAGCGCCTGAAGAACATGCCGCCGGAAAAGCGTGCGCAATTCGAAGCGATGATGAAGCAACACGGGCTCGGAACGGGGGGTGCGTCCAACCAGGTCTGTTACACCGCCGAGATGCTCGAGCACTCACCCTGGGCTGATATGCAAATGGATTGCAAACCCGTTTTCAGCAGTCGCAGCTCGTCTTCGTGGAAGTGGCACACCAGTTGTCCAAAGGCTGGTATTGAGGCAGACGGCGAGGCCATTTTCATCAATTCCGAGAACTACACGGTGAAGTCCACCTCGGTGTCGAAGATGGGCGACAAGGTTCGAAATTCCAGCGCTACGATGACCGGCAAATGGGTGAGTGCCGATTGCGGCGATGTGAAGCCACTTGATCTCAAGCCCTAAGAGGCGCGGAGCGCATCCCAAAGTCTGCGGGTTCCACGTCAGTTGGCACACCGGCGGGTCAGGCTCGGCCTGCCCGCGCGCTCCGGCCGGGTGTGCGCTCTATGCTAGGATTCTCGGTGCGCCGATTCCCGGCGTCAATGGCCTTTTAACTTGGGAGGAATTCTGTTTTGACGATCTATCGGGGATGGTTCTGTTTTTTGCTTCTTGCGACGGTAGCTTGGGGACAGGCGACGAAACCAACGGCCCCTCCGGCGCCACCACGGGCAGCGACCGCGCCCACGGCGACGGCCGCCACCGGCGCAGGGGCGGCAAGCGTTGGCCCGGCTACGGCCGTGATCACCATTTCGGGATTGTGCGACAAGCCCCCGGTAGACAAGTCGAAGGCAGCGACGTGCAAGACCGTGGTTACGCGCGCCGAGTTTGAGCAACTGGTGGCGGCCGTGGCGCCGACGATTGCGCCACCGGCCAGAAAACAACTGGCGACCCAGTACGGGATGGCGCTGGTTATGGTTCACAAAGCCCACGAGATGGGGCTGGACCAGGGGCCCAAGTATCAGGAACTCATGAGAGTGGCCCGCATTGGGGTACTGACCAAGGAGCTGAGCCAGAAACTGCAAGAGCAAGCGGAGAAAATTCCCGACAAAGAGATCGAGACCTACTACCACAACAATGAAGCCTCGTTTCAAGAAGTAGACCTGCAACGGATATTCATACCGCGCAGCAAGCAGACCACGGAAAGCAAGGACAAACCAGCCGACGACGCGGCGGCCAAGGAAGCGGCCAAGAAAGAGCAGGAGGAATCTGAAGACGCCATGAAGAAGCTGGCGGAAGCGCTGCGCGGACGGGCTGCGGCGGGAGAAGACTTTGCCAAACTGGAGGACGAGGCCATTGCTTCGTCTGGCTTCAAAGGAAAACCACCCACCCGGCTGGGCAAAGTACGTCGCACCAGCCTTCCCCCCGACCAGGGCGAGGTTTTCAACCTGAAAGTCGGCGAGACCTCGCAGCTGATCACTACTCCCAACGGGTACCTGGTGTACAAGGTGGGAGACAAAGATACTTTGCCGCTGGACCACGTGCGGGAGGAAATCTTCAGCACGCTGCAGTCGCAACGCATGCAGGATGCGATGCAAACCATTCAGCAGTCGGCGACTCCGGAGTTGAACCCCAAGTATTTTGCGGATGCGGCGGCGGACGCCGCCCATGGGCATGCGCCGGACACCACTCCGCCGGCGACCAAGGCTCCTGAATCTGGTCCCAAATAAATGGGTGATGCGAAACCAACCGTAGTGGTCACGGGAATTTCCGGCAATCTGGGAATCCGCCTGCTGCCGCAACTGGGCGCGTTCAACGTGATTGGCCTGGACGTAGACCCGCCCGTGACCGACCTTCCCCTGCAATTTGAGCGCGTGGATCTGGGCGAGGAGGCGTCCTGCCGGCAGCTTTTTATGCTGTTGCGGGAATCCCGGGCCGAGGCGGTCGTCCATCTGGCTTTTATCCTGGATCCGGTGCGGGCGGGTGTGCTGGATATTGACCGCATGTGGCACATCAACGTGGCGGGAACGGCGCGGGTGATGGAAGCGATCACCGAAGCCAATCACGAAGAAACCATTGTCCGGAAATTTGTTTTTCCCAGCAGCGTTTCGGTTTACGGACCGGATTTAACTGGGCCGGCGACCGAGGAGCATCCCCTGGGCGCCCACACATTGCCCTACGCGATTCACAAGATGGAATGCGACAAAGTTGTGCAGCAGCGAGCCCCCGCGCTGCGAGGCTGCAGCGCGTATATGCTGCGTCCGCATATTTTTGCCGGGGCGAGCGTGGAGAACTACATGGTCGGCGCTTTTCGGGGCACACCGGGAGGGCTCAGCGACCGGGCTGCCCGCATGAGGAGCCGGGGCAAGCGGTTGCCCTGCCTGCTGCCGAGCGGAACGCGCTATCTGCAGAACCGGATCCAGTTTGTGCATGTCGATGACATGGCCAGGCTGATCACGCGCATTCTCGAGAAGACGGAGCCCGAAGCGCAAAGATTGACCATTCTCAATGTGGCGGGGCGCGGGGACCCCTTGACCTTTGAACGCTGCATCGAGATCGCGCAGGCAAGTCTGTGGCGGATGCCTGGCAGAGCTGCGTTCCGGATGGCGCTGACAATGTTGTGGAAATTGGGGATTGTAGCGATCCCACCCGAGGCGGCGCCTTATATGACGGGCGAGTACATCATGAACACGGATCGCTTGCGCAAGTTCCTGGGCGAGAATTATGAGGATGTGATTCGCTACACGATTGAGGATGCGTTTGCGGATTCTTTCAAGAGCGCGACCGCGGTGAAGGTGGAGCCTTCAGCGGCTGAGGTCTAGCGCATAGACGGGTTGGCTTTCTTATCTTCACGAATTGCTAGGGCGAGACGCCCTCGCGGCAGCCGGCGGGACGCCGGCGCTACCAAATCCTTACTTTTTTCCGCTGTATAGGCCGGCGATGCCTAGAGTGTATGGAGTCCATGAGGGTTCGCGGAAACCGGTTTGCCGTATGCGCTGCAGCATTTCGTCGGGGGCGGGAAAGCGCGCGACCGATGTCGGTAGATAGGCGTAGGGCCCTTTTACTCCTGAGATGAGAGTGCCGATTGCCGGCAGGATGTGCTTGAAGTAAATCCGGTAGCAACTTCCGACCAGCCCCTTGGGCTCCCCGAAATCCAGAATGCCGAATTCTCCGCCCGGGCGCAGGACACGCATGATTTCCAGCAGGCCGGCGTCGTAGTTGGCCAGATTGCGAAATCCGAAGGCGGATGTGATCAGGTCAAAATAATTGTCGGGAAAGGGCAGGCGCAGGGCGTCGGCTTCTATCCAACGCAACGCATTGGGGGCTTTATGGCTAGCCCGTTGCAGCATGGCGTGGGAAAAGTCTGCGCCCAGAATTCTTGCGGAGGACTTCCCTGCCTGGCGGCGCAAGGCCAGCGTCATATCTCCTGTGCCACAGCATAGGTCGAGAACCTGCGCTTCCGGGCGGGAGAGGATGTCCGCGAAAGTTCGAGCTGTTCTTTTCCACCAGAGGCGGTCGACGTTGCAAGAGAGGACGTGGTTCAGCAGGTCGTAACGGGGGGCGATCGAGGTGAACATCTCGCGCACAGCGCGCGCGGCGGACTGCGGGTCGGTGGCGCCCTCGGGGGCCGCGCCCAGGACTGCGGATTTGGATGGGTCGGTCAATTTTAGAATTCTTTGTCATCCTGAGTGGCTGCTTCGCTACGCGAAGCAGCTGCACAGTCGGACGACCTCTCTGCGATGTACATTCTTGCCGCTCAATTGCGAAATGCCTTCGCGCTCCGGCTACCGTTCAGATGATAGGGGTCCTTCGACTCCGCACAGGATGACACGGGTTAGCTCATTCTGACTACCGCGACAGGCGGCGTAATTCGTCCACCGCTTCGATCACGACCTGTTCGGGGACGTTGTTTGTGATCTCCACTTTGCCGATTTCGCGCGGCAGCACGAAGTGCACAACCCCGTTGCGGGTCTTTTTGTCCGATTTGAGCAGGCGAAGGATGTCGCGGCTTCGCGACTGGACCTTGGGTAGCGGCCCCAGGGCACGTGTCGCGTCAGCGATGCGCGAGGCACCGTCATTCTCAAGCAGGCCTACGGCGGATGCAATTTTGGCGGACGCGATCATCCCCCAGGCAACTGCCTCGCCGTGCAGGAAATGGCGGTAGCCGGTCTGAGCCTCGAGGGCGTGTCCGATGGTGTGGCCGAGGTTCAGCACTCGGCGCAAACCATTTTCTCGCTCATCCGAAGAGACCACCTCGGCCTTCAGCTTGACTGACTCCGAGATGATCCATTCGAGCTTGACGGGGTCGCGGCGCAATTTCTTTATATCGACATTTTCCAGGGCGCGAAACAGTTCGGGCTTTCCGATCACGCCGCACTTCAGGGCCTCATAGAGGCCGGCGCGGAATTCGCGCTCGGGCAAGGTGCTGAGCACCGCGGGATCGATCAGGACCACGCTCGGGTGGTGAAAGGTGCCGACCAGATTTTTTCCTGCGCGCAGGTTGACGCCTGTCTTGCCTCCGATGGAGGCATCCACTTGCGCGAGAACCGTGGTGGGGATCTGTACCAGGTCGACGCCGCGCATGTAGAGCGATGCCACCAGGCCGGTGACGTCGCCTACCACGCCGCCTCCGAATGCGATGACGACGGAATTCCGGTCTGCGCCCAGGCGGCTTAATTGCTCGCACAGCCTTTCCACTGTGGCCAGCTTTTTGTGGCGCTCGCCGTTGGGCATTTCCACGATTTTCGCGGTGAATCCGGCGGCTGAGAGAGAGCTTAATAACTTTTTGGCCCACTTGCGGCGGACGGGCGGGACCGTGATTACGAACAGGCTTGAATGCTTCGCGGGCGAGTCGCCCGCGGCCACACTGAACATCCCGTTGAAGAGGGCGCGCAGGGTTTCGCCGGAACGCTGCAGGATTCCGTTTTCGATTACGGCGTCGTAGGGGCGGGGCGGAAGCGCGATGGTTACGCGGCTCATCGTTGTCATCATAACTTAGCTAGTCGGTCGGATGGGAGAAGAGCCTGGGTGTCGGCACTCCTGCCGCTGCCGCACGAGCGGGGCGCTCGCGCCTACATTACCCGGTCGCTTTTCTCTTGGGGTTCGCCATTGACGCGACGACGGAGATGGCCAGGACGCCTGCGACGGCGGCCAGCGCCAGATGGGTTGGAATCTCAAAATAGTGGGACAGGAGCATCTTGGCTCCGACGAAGACCAGGACCAGGGAGAGGCCGTAGTGCAGATAGCGGAACATTTCCATCATGCCCGCCAGGGCGAAGTACATGGAGCGCAGGCCGAGGATGGCGAAGACATTCGAGGTGTAGACGATGAATGCGTCGCGAGTAATGGCCAGGATGGCGGGAATGGAATCCACGGCGAAGAGCAGGTCGGTGGTCTCCACCACCAGCAGGACGACGAACAAGGGCGTGGCGTAGAGGCCGGGGCTGCGGACGAAAAACTTGTTGTCCACATAATCCTTGGTGACCGGCACCCAGCGGCGGAATAGACGCAGCACGGGATTTTTCTCGGGATGGATCTCGGCCTCATCCTGGAAGAACAACTTGATTCCGCTGTACACCAAAAACGCGCCGAACACGTAGATGATCCAGTGGAACCTCTGGATGAGGCTGACGCCGGCCGCGATGAAAATCGCGCGCATGATGAGCGCGCCCAGGATTCCCCAGAACAGTACCTTGTGCTGGTGGATTGCCGGCACCTGGAAGAAACGGAAGATCAGGAGGAAGACGAAGAGGTTGTCGACGCTCAACGAGAGTTCGATGACGTATCCAGTGACGAACTCCAGCGCGGACGTGCGGCCGTGCCAGAAGAAAATTATGACGGCAAAAATGGCAGCCAGGGCGATCCAGGCGGCGCTCCAAGCCAAAGCCTCGCGGAACTTTACGGTGTGGGCGCGACGATGGAACACGCCCAGGTCCAGCACCAGCATGGCGAGGACGAAAAGATTAAATAAGATCCAGAACAGTAGCAATCAGCGCCCCAGGGTGAGATCTCTTTTGTGTGGCGCGGACACTCCTGTCCGCCGCCTTTGACTTTATACCCAAAGCTAAGCTTTGGTCTTGCTAGTCGACCAATCAAAATTCAACATCAAATTCAAAGGCGGCGGACAGGAGTGGCCGCCCCACACTATCTAGTCTTTTCGGCCGCGCTTGCCACTCTCCCAGTCGCTCCACATGCCGAACGTCTGCAGCTGGTCGGCCAGATGGGTTTCGCGGAGAGTCTGTTCGATCTGGGCGTGATGGAGGCGCGGGCCGGGAGCCTCGGGAGCATTGGCGAGGCCGATGGTCAACGCACTGGCTTCGACCACGTGTTTCCTGAGCTCGGCCAGATCGACCTTATCGAATGTGTCGGACATGGCGTGATAGTTGAGCAAGTAGTTGGCCTCTTCCTGGTTGGCCACAAAAGTGGGAACTCCTTGCAGCAGGAAGTCGAAGTTATCGGTGCCCCAATCGGCGTCGGTGGTGAGAGCGGAGGCATCCAGTGACTTCAGGGGAGCGACCAGAGTGGTGGCGGCATTCACCACGTCGCGGCGTCCACCCAGGGAAAACCCGGTGACGCGTCCGATGCCGGAATCGAAGATCACGACGCCGACAATCTTGTCCAGTTCCGCGCGATGCGAGGTGGTGTAGGAATGCGATCCGACCATGCCTTCTTCTTCTCCCGAGAAAAGTATGAAGCGGATGGTGCGCCGCGGACGCACGCCCGAAGCCTTGATGGCGCGCAGGGCGTCTACGACCAGCGCGGCGTTGCAGCCATTGTCCAGCGCGCCGGTGCCGAGGTCCCAGGAATCGAGGTGGGCGCCGAGGATGACGAATTCGTCCGGCTTCTCAGTGCCGCGAATTTCTGCGACTACGTTGGCGGCGGTGATGGGGCCGCCCATTGTATTTGGGATCGACAGGTCGGCATAGAGCATTCGGCCGGAGGCCAGCAGGCGGGCCATACGTCCGGCATCCTCGCGCGCAACCAGGACCATGGGCAGGCGATCAATTTCTCCGTCGCCGGCGTTGGTGTGGCGGTAGAGCAAGTCGTGCGGGCGGGTGGACTGAAAGGCGATCGCCAGGGCGTTAGCCTTGACAGCGCGATCTATGACGCCAGGAGCTTTCAGATATTCGGCGAAGAGGTCGTCCCAGGTATGCATCTCTTCGGAGTGGACCAGGAGGATGGCGCCCGCGGTATTGCCGGCTTTGGCAAAGTCTTGCTCACTTCCCTGTCCGACATCCACCACGCGGACGTGGGTATGGGGCGCCAGCGCCGGGGCCCAGGCGATAGAAACGGTACGCAGCCTGAATGGTTCGGGCGCGACCACGGTCATTCCGGTTGCCCCTTCTGCCCAACTTGCCTGGATGGAGAAGCTCTCGGTATGAACGCTCTCTGCGCCTGCGGCCTTGAAGCTCGCTACGCCCCAGTCGACTGCCTTTTGCATGGCGGGAGTGCCGGGGACGCGTCCGCCAATTTGGTCGGTTAGTTGTTGCAGGTTGGCTTCTAACGCGGACGGCTTCTGGGCTTCGGCGATTACCCGGTCGGTTGCGTCCTGGGCGAAAGCGGCGCAGAGGAAGATGGGAAGAAGAGATACCAACAGCCGGGCTCGTCGCATAAGGCGGAATTAGAAATTAAATTTGGGAAAAGAGCAAAGTTAGCGGTACGGATTGACCGCTGGAATGTCAGTTTGGAATTCAGTTTTTAGTTTTTAGTTCCCGGTTCTCAGAACTGGGATTCGGCGCTTGCTTATTTGTTGTTCAGCATTTGGACTGTTTCCAGGATTACTTTGCCTACGATTTCGATGCTTTTGGGACTGAGCTTGTCCATGGTGTCTTGCGGCGTGTGATGGAAGACGTTTCCGTAGCCGTAGTCGAGGTCAATGAGATCGGCACTGGGGACGCCGCGTTCGACGAAGGGCAAGTGGTCGTCTTCCACGGTGATGGTCCGGGCGAAGAAGTGGGACTGGTATCCCAGCTGAGTGGCGGCCTGGTAAACCATATCTTCGAGCCAGGGCGTGGAGTTCGTGTCGCGGTCAATGTTGAGATCGGCGTCGCCGATCATGTCGGCCAGAAGAAACGCCTTGATGTTCTTGAGAGTGCCGTCCTTCTGCCATTTGTCGGCGAGGTGGCGGACGCCGTAGAGGCTATCGGTGGCGGTCCAATTCTTGACGGCTTCCTCGCCGTCGGTCCACAAGAGCCAGACGCTGTAGCCATCGCGCTTCTTCCCGCGAAACTGGTTGGCCAGTTCGAGCAGGATGGCAGTGGATGAACCGCCGTCGTTGGCGCCTACGTATCCGGTATTGCGCAGCGGGTAGTTAGTGTCGTAGTGGCCGGCGATGACGATGATGCCCTCGCGCGTTCCGGGGAATTTGGCGATGATATTTCTTACGGGAAACTTACCTTCGGGAGTGTCGGCGGTGAAAGTGTCGTCTTCAACCTGGTCATTTTTGAGGTGGGTGACGATGTAGTTCTCCAGCTTCTTGTGGTTCGGACTGCCGATGGGGCGGGGGCCGAAGGCCGTGACTTCGCGGGTGTATTGCATGGCGCGAGAGGCATTGAAGGATTGGGCATGGGCGCTTGCGACCAGGGTGAGGAGTACGACGAAGAAGACTGCCGAGCTGCGCTCGGCTGGGCGGGCGGGGGCGCCCGCCCCTACGTGGCTGCGGGTGGTTCTCATCGGTCTTTTCTGGCTTGGCGGGCTTTACGTTGTTTCGGGTGGACCAGCCAGGCGATGCCGATACTCAAGATATAAAGGGCGACCATGGGCGCGGCGAAAATGCACATGTTCAGGATATCGGTGGTCGGAGTGATAATGGCCGCAATGATAAAGATCACGAGAATCGAGTAGCGCAGGTTGCGCCACATCCATCCGGCATTGACGATCCCCATCAGCGCCAGGAAGAAGACCAGGATGGGCAGCTCAAAAATTACGCCCATACCGATCATGATGGTCAGAAACAAGTCCGTGTACTCGCCGATTGTGATCATCGGCTGGAATTGTTTGCCGTATTCGATCAGGAAGCTCAGGGCTGCCGGATAGACCATCTTGTAGGCGAACAGGCCGCCCGACAAGAACAGCAGCACGGTCGAGAACATGAAGGGAAATACGTAGCGCTTTTCGTGGCGATAGAGGCCCGGAGAAATGAACATCCAGACCTGATAGAGAACGAAGGGTGAGGTCACGAACAGCCCTGCCAACGCTGCGACCTTAAGGTAGAGATTGAAGGGTTCGGTGGGGTTGAGATAGACCAGCTTTTCAGCCATCCCATTGCGTTTCAGCGCCTCCATGATGGGGCGCTGGACGTAGCTGAAGATGAATTCGTGGTAATTCCAGCAGGCGAAAAACCCTATGGTGACTGCAATGATGGAGTAAATCAGGCGGCGGCGCAGTTCCTCGAGGTGATCGAGGAAGCTCATGGCGGTGAGGCCGTCGCGGGAGTCGTCGGCGGGAGGAAGTTCCGCAGCCATTTCAGGCATCGGGCGCCTTGGCCAGCGAATTCGTCTCGGGGGCCGTAATCTCTGTGGGGGACAGGCTACCGGAAGCTACGGAGCCGACGGGAGCCTGAACTGGGGGCAGGATGGTCTGGCGATGTTGTTCGATATCCAGCTGCGAGATTTCGGATTCGATTTGCGCCTTGAATTCGTTCGAGGCCCGTTTGAATTCATTCAGGGCCCTCCCGATCTGCCGACCGATCTCAGGCAACTTCTTTGGCCCGAACAGGATCAGGGCAAAAAGGAAAAGGAAGATCATCTCTGGAAAGCCCAGGTTCATATTTCCATGATACTGCCGGAGTGAACTGGCGGCAATCGGGTTGGGGGCGAGTTCCTAAGTTCATACGCACGGCGGGCTAGCGGACGGAACCGCAGCCTCCGCCAGCGCATCCAACTAGCAGAAATAAGTCCGCTGACTTCGTTGCCCTGGTGGTTACTTGCGGGTATCGAAAGGGGTGGTTAGGCGGGCTGGACTGCTGCTATACTTCGCTGATACGCGCTGGCCGGGGTGTTTTCCACCTCCCCGGCGAAGGAAAACATGATGGTTGGTAGTTCTCGACGCGCACTCTTCCTGGTTGTATTCATTCTCGTAACCTGCGGATTTCTCGGGATTGTATTTGGGCAGAAGATCAATCCTTCGGCCGCTCCCGGTGGAGATTCGGATGTCCGCGACAGCCTGCGGCAGTTCACCACGGTGTATGACGTGGTCGAACAGAACTATGCGGAGCCGGTGAACCCGGACAAAGCGATCTACAACGGGGCGATTCCGGGTATGCTGCACGTGCTCGACCCGCATTCCAACTTTTTCGATCCTAAGGCCTATTCCCTGCTGCGCGAAGATCAGCGCGGGAAATACTACGGCGTGGGTATGACGGTTGGGCCGCGTAACAATAAGGTGATCGTGATTGCGCCGTTTGTGGGGACGCCTGCGTATCGCGCCGGAATCCGCCCGGGCGACATTATCGCCGCGGTTGACGGGAAGCCCACCGACAATATGAGCACGGGCGATGTGGCGGACCTGCTGAAGGGACCCAAAGGCACTACGGTCCACATCACAATCTTGCGGGAAGGCGCCGACAAGCCGCTGGAGTTCGCCGTCGTGCGCGATGAGATTCCGCGCTACAGCGTGGACCTGCATTTCCTGATCAAACCCGGAATCGGCTACATGCACGTTTCCGGTTTTAACGAGACCACGGAACATGAAGTCGCGGACGCGCTCGATCAAATGGGCGACCTGAAGGGATTGATTCTTGATCTGCGTCAGAATCCCGGCGGGCTGCTCAACGAAGGCGTAGGCGTTGCGGACAAGTTCCTGCACAAGGGGCAGCTGATCGTTTCCCACCACGGACGGTCTTCTCCGGAAAAGCGGTATACGGCAGCGCATGGCAACGGCGGCCGGGACTACCCGCTGGTCGTGCTGGTGAACCGGGGAACGGCTTCGGCGGCGGAAATTGTTGCCGGCGCGATTCAGGACCATGATCGCGGATTGATTGTCGGGGAAACCACGTTCGGCAAGGGCCTGGTGCAGACGGTGTATCCGCTGTCGGAGAACACTGGACTGGCGCTGACCACGGCCAAGTACTACACCCCGAGCATGCGTTTGATCCAGCGTGATTACGCCAACGTTTCGCTCTACGACTATTACTACAATCGCGAGAGCGAAGAAAATGCGCACAACGCGACGCGCGAAGTGAAACTCACGGACAGCGGGCGCACGGTTTACGGCGGCGGCGGAATCACTCCCGACGTCAAGATCGAGGCAGTGAAGAGCAACAAGTTTCAGGACTCGCTGCTGCAGCATTACGCGTTCTTCAACTTTGCCAAGCACTATGCCGTGACCCATCATCCCGCCAAGAGTTTTGAGGTAGACGATGTGGTGTTGATGGATTTCCGCAAGTTCCTTGATGACGAGAAGGTTCCCTACACCGAGGCCGAGTTGCTGCAAAACGACGCCTGGGTGCGGTCCAGCATCAAGAGCGAAATCTTCGTGGATGTGTTTGGGCAGGAAGAAGGCTTGAAGGTGCGGGCGGAGACCGATCCGCAGGTGACCAAGGCGCTGGAGCTTCTGCCCCAGGCCAAATCATTGGCAGAAAATGCTCGCAAGATTGTGGCGGAGCGAACGGGTGGGCATCCTCTGAGCCAGTAACGCGGATGGATACTTTGAGAGAGGCCCGAAATTTTCGGGCCTCTTTTCTTTTGGGTCTGGGGATGGAGGACGGGCGGGGACGACTCCCGGCCTCCAGTTCAGGTGCTACCAAGTTCATGGCCTTTCTTCTCGTTGACTTGGTGGCAGTTCCCGAGCATAATCCGCAGTTGAGGCTGGTTTTGACCCTCGCCAGCCGCCAGTTCCGGACATCGGATGGCAACCCCCTTTAGCCACATTCCGGCTGGTTTTCCGCGCGCCCTATCCCTGGCGACGTGGTTGAGCCGATGCTGAAGCAGGGGGTGTGGATGTTGGCTACCATTCCGGCACTGGTTGCAGGCTGGACTGACTGGCGCTGGCGGCGTATTCCGAACTGGCTGACGGTGCCGGCGCTGCTGCTCGGGATAGGAGCCAATTGCTTCGCGACAGGGTGGGCAGGAGCGAAGGAATCGCTGCTGGGAGCAGGGCTGGGATTGGGGCTGTTGCTGCCTTTCGTTTTGATAAGAAGCCTGGGCGCCGGGGACTGGAAGCTGGCCGGCGCGCTGGGTGCGTTTCTAGGGCCGTCGCGGATGATTACCGTGTTACTGGGGACAGTCCTGGTGGCGGGTTTGATGGCAGTAGTTGTAATTATCTGGAAGAAACGAGTCGGGCGGACGCTGCGCAACCTGGCGCATCTTGTGGCTGCCCTGTTTACGCTGCACCTGCCGGGGCCGGAGGTTTCACTGGATAATCCGGAATCTTCGAAGATACCGTTTGGGGTGGCGATGGCGGTGACGGTGGTTCTTTATACTGTGGGACAGGCGTGGGGTGTCGTATGACGCGAGGAATCTGCCAGAAAATGAGATCGGTAGCAAGGCTCGGCCGTGAGACTTCTGGAGCGGAGATTGCCGAAGCGGCTGTGGTGCTGCCCCTGCTGTTCATGCTGCTCTTCGGAATTATGTGGTTCGCGCGGGCGTTCAATATTTATACAACGATCAATCGAGCAGCCCGACAGGGTGCCCTCGCGGCTGCCGCATACAATTGCGCGACTTGCGGCAATATTCTGCGTGGAAGTAACCAGGCCGACATTCAAAACAATGTAGTGAACCCCATTCTGACCGCGTCCCACCTCGATCCGGGCCAGGTGCAAAACTTTAGCGTAACGACAAATGTCATCCTGAATCCTGGCTCACCCCAAATCGAACTTGGAACCGTTGTCAGCCTTCAATACCCGTACAACTTCAAGCTAAACGGGATTTCATGCTGCCCACCCGCACTGACTCCGATCACTACCGGTGTCGTTATGACGGCGCAAGCACAAGCTCGACAGGAGGACTAGGGGTGTCACTGACCTCCATATTTCGGCGGCGGTCGTTCTCCAAGGGATCGTTCTTCAAACGACCTCTCTCCGCAGTACTGGCAGCGCTCGTGGGGAGCGACGGCGCTGAAATCCTGGAGTTTGCCATTTCGCTTCCTTTGCTTCTGGTAGTTGCAGTTGGAGTGTTCGATTTTGGTACGGCGTTCACGGTTAAGCAGAAGGTGGGCAATGTGGCTTTGCAAGGTGCCCGCTTTGCTTCCAACCAGCCTACAACCGACCTCTCGCTTGCGGGAGGTTGCGGCGCTCCGGCCTCGATTTGTTCGGTGCGGGATGTGGTGCAGAGCAACTTAGTCGCCAGCCGGCTTAACGATTGCGGGCTTGGAACTACAGCCGGCACGGCGGGTACGCCGCTGAGCCCAATAGCCCCGCTAGCCTGGAATTTCGTCGCCAACGCCGGTTGCGGCGGAACCCTGACCTTGACGGTTGAGCGGGGCTTCATCTACACAACGACGCTACCCAACCCGCCGTTTCAGGCGGGGAATTACACGATTGAAGGCACCAGGGTGACTCTGAGCTATCCGTACCGGTGGCAATTCAATCGAGTGGTTCCGCTTATAGCGCCGGCGGCGAATTATCCGGCGACTACGCAAATCAACTCCATCGCGATCATGCAGAATCTGAATTAAAGGATGGCTCTGTGAACCGCGTAAACATCGCTCATAGAAAGAATGAACGTGGCATTACCATCGTGCTGGTAGCGTTTTCACTATTGTCTTTGCTGGGCATGGCGGCGCTGGCCATTGACGTGTCGACGTTGTACGTGGCCCACGGTGAAGCGCAACGCGCGGCCGATGCTGCAGCCTTGGCGGGCGCTAGGATGTTTGCCTCCTCCGGGTACACCACAGCTTCGACCGCTCTGGCCGCTGGCGACATTTGCCAAACCTCCGGGGCTGGCGCTGATGCGGCCGCCAACCGGCAGGCCGAGGCGGTGGCGGCGCAAAACCTGGTCGCTGGACAGCCTGCAGCGGTCCAGTCCATCAACTGCATTGTGACTGCCGCGAATCCGCGAATTTCAGTCACGGTACAGCGTACAGGTTTGCCCACTTTCTTTGGACGCATCTGGGGAGGTGCAGCGAACAGCGTTACCGCAACTGCCGTCGCTGAGGCGTATAACCCGTCGGGATCTACTGCGCCGATTCAGGTGCAAGGTGTTAAACCCTGGCTGATTCCGGACTGTGACCCCGATGCCACAAATCCGGGGCCTAGTGACTGCGGTGGGGGAGTGGGTGCCTTCGTAGACCCCGCCGATGGGAGCATCAAGAACAACGGCTCGTTTGTAGGGAAAACTATCACCCTGAGTGATGTCGGGATTGGTACGCCAAATGTCAACACCCCTATACCCGGCGCCCTCAGCTATTACCGCGCAACAATCCCCATTCCTCCGGCACCAGTGTGCCCTTCCACGAGCGCGGTCTCTTGCGCCCCTGTGGGCAGCGATGACTACCTCGATAATATTGCGTGCTCCTCGACCTCTCCGTTGAGTTGCGGCCAGCCCGTGGGTGCGGGGCAGGCGGTTCTTGTGGCCGGTGGCTCCACCGTGCTCACCGATGAAGGAGCGCAATGTCTGATCCATGCAAGCGGTCAAGGCCTCGGCTTGGGCCAGGATGTTCTGACACCTGCGGCTGGCAATGTTCCACCTATCACCATCACGGGAGGCGACAACAATCCGAATCCTGCTTTGCAGGGTGCCACGAACATAAGCCGAAGTGATTCGGTTGTGACCGTGCCGATCTATCACAGCACGGTCAGCGTCAATCTGTGCCCCGGCGGGGTTTGCACTGGAACCGGTACAATCATCGGTTTCTTGCAACTAGGAATCACGCGGAACACCACGGGAGGTGCAGTCGAGGGGGTGATCATGAACGTCTCAGGCTGTAACCCAGGAGCCGGCGGCACTCCAATCTCCGGCGGCGGCGTCTCTTCCATTCCTGTACGGCTCATTCATCAATAGGGGCGAACTGGCGAGGGTTGATTCGCTACCGCACGAGCGTGGGCGCTCGCGTCTACATGACTTCTACTGCGGCGGGGGATTTTCTTGCGGTGGCGGAACTTCCGGCTGGCCTTGGCCTTCCTGCTGTGGTTGCATTTCGGGTTGCGGCTCCGGAGTGGGTAGGGCTTCGGGTTCTGGCTCGCCTTGGGTGACCGACGGCTCTGGGGGCGTCATGGCGGGTTGCGATAGTCCTCCGGCGCCGCGGTAGGTGAGGATGACGCTCTTCAGTTTTCCTGGTTCGCGCTCCGAATCCACCATGATGAAGTTGAAGCGGGAGCCGTTGAGCAGCGACACCAGGGCTTCGCGGATGGGTGCTGGGCCGATCACGGCCACGATCTGTTCCTGGGCGGCGCCGGGTGGAATGGGGATGTCGGTGCCGGTCTGGCGCTGGACCTCGCCGAGGACCTCGGCCAGGCTGGCGTGGTCGGCGCGGATGCGCAGGCGGCCGCCGTTGTACTCGACTTCCATGTTTCGGACGGGCTTCGGCGGTGGCGGCGTGTAGGCTACGTTGTCGAGGTGGGCCTTGACTGCGGCCTGCTGATCTTCGGACTTGAGCTCGGACTTAAGCTTGACGATGACTGTTTTGCCATCGGGAAAAATCTGGTAGTGCTGCGGGCTGTTCAGATCGATGACCACGCGGGTGGTGGGAGGATTCTCGCTGAAGCGGGCGACGCGAAAGCCCTTTACCTCGCCCTGATTGAGCAGCTTGGTGCGCAGGTCGGTGGCCGCCTGGGCGTTGGGAAAATCGAGGATGAGACGGTCTGGATCGGTGATCACCTGGCTGCGCAGGGCCACGGGCTGGCTGGTGGCGATCTCAACACTTATGCCGCCGGCGGTGGTCGTGACCTTGACGCTCTGCACCGTCGCCGGGGGCGGCGGCCGTGGACGCGGCACGAGCCGGGAGCGCTGCGGCGGCGATCATGAGTGCGGATATGAAACAAAGGCGCTGCATCGGGGGTCTCGAGTTCGATTTTAGCAGTTGGGGAGGGAGGAGGCTGGGGGTTGTGCCCTTCTGAGTAATGATCTTTGGGGCTTGGCCAGGCGGTTTTGGGGCTGGCCGGAATTGGGAGCACTAGTAATCCGTTCGAGCAAGGCATTCCTTCCCTTGTTGGGATATTCAGATTACGTCGCTGCCGAGCTGCGCTCGGCTGGACAGCCGAGGGCGGCTGTCCCCACGTGGTCTGAGGGGCTGTCGGGTAAGCCGCTCCATGCGAACGTCATTGCTGGCTATAGGGGTCCTTCGACTCCGCAGGAATTTCGCGAGGCGAAATTCCTGCTGCGCTCAGGATGACAGGGGCGTCGGGTCGGCTCAGGATGACATTACTTTTTATCCGCGGCGGCTGGGTCGCTGGCTGACGCCGACAAGCGAGTGATCTCGGCCAGTTGCTTTTGCGCGGCATCTACGTCAGCAGGCTGAGTGGCGACCTTCAGATAGTTCTGGATGTGGCTGGCGGCTTCCGTGTAGTTGCGCCTGTGAATCAGAATGACGCCGAGAAGGTATTCCAGTTTGGGAACCTGGTGCTGGTCGTCCACCTTCATGCCCTGGCGGGCGCTCTTCTCGGCCTCGGCCAGGTTTTGAAGATAGTAGTTGCCCAACGAATTGCGCAACCAGGCGTCGGGAAAATTAACGGGATTAAGCGCCAGCAACTGGCTGGTCACCTTGACCAGCTCCGGCCAACGCTGTTGCGAGAGGTCCAACTCGGCCAGGCCGCGGTAGGGATTGACGAACTTGGAATCCGCCGCGATGGACTGCTCGAAGGAGTGGCGCGCCGGGTCAGCGGCGTTGTTGCGGAACTGGATGCGGCCCAGGTCGTACCAGGCGGCGGCGTACTTGGGATAAATCTCGACTGCCTTGGAAAAGAGTTGTTCGGCCTCTTCCCACTTCTCCTTGCTCGCCTTTTGGCGTCCCTTCTCATAGGCCTTCTGCGCGTCTTTGGGCGCCATCGCGCTGGTGGCGCTGACGGTCATGCCTTCGACCTGTCCCATGCGGTGCAAGACCAGGCGGCCGATATCGGCGCTTTCGAAGGTGGTGAGGCGGCTGCTCAAATCCACGGGCTGCGAGGTGAAGCCGGGAAGTTGGGCCAGCAGCTCACATTCGCGCCAGTCACGCTGGATGTTGCTTCCCCGGTTGCTGGTGCCCGGGTTCGAGATCGAATCAACGTCGGCCTCGCCGATGCCGGCAGTGAACGTGGATGCCCGGTCGCCCAGTTCGAAGCTAAAACCGCCGTGGGAATCAGTGTGAGTTACGGTCTGTCTACGCCCGCGGCAGATGGTCTGAATGCTGGCCGACTCGGTGAGCTGGGTACCATCGTCCAGCACGACCTTTCCGGTAAGAAAGGCTCTTTGCCCAAGACTTACGTCGGGCGAGTTCATGCCGGGTTGGCTAATGCCTGGGCCGGCTAGGGGTGGGAGCGGTTGAAGGGCCTTTGCCTCCCGTAGGCTTGCTCTGGCCAGAAGCCAGGCCGGTTAAAGTCAGGGTGAGAACCACACAACAGGTGAGGCGGTAATCCATGGCATGCCCCCGGTGACAGATTGGCACGATTATACGTCCGGGAGGAGGCCAATGACGCAAGGTTATTTGCGGGCATTCGGCAGCCGATCAGAGGGACCACGGACCACGTGGGGACAGCCGCCCTCGGCTGTCCGGGTGAGCGCCGCTCCGCTAATTGCTTCCAGCAAAAACCGTGTCGAGCTTCCAGCAAACCCGTGTCGAGCTGCGCTCGACTGGACAGCCGAGGGCGGCTGTCCCCACGTGGTCCGCTACAGGTTCAAAGCGGCGCTCGTCTGCTATAGTTTTTTCGACCAAACTTTGTTGCAGACGAGGTGTTTTCGATGCCACGAATGGTTCGCTGTGGGCTGATTCAGGCGCGCAATGTGCTGGGCGTGGAGCACTCGCTGGGCGAGATCCGGGACGCGATGGTGCAGAAGCATGTGGAGATGATTGGGCAGGCGGCCCAGCAGCAGGTACAGATTCTGTGCCTGCAGGAATTGTTTTACGGACCGTACTTCTGCGCCGAGCAGGACCCGCGCTGGTACGAAATGACGGAGCCGGTTCCGGACGGACCCACCGTTCGTCTGATGCAGGAGCTTGCGGCGAAGCACCACATGGTGATCGTCGTTCCGGTGTACGAGCAGGAGATGCCCGGGCTGTACTTCAACACGGCGGCGGTGATTGATGCCGACGGGCGTTACCTGGGAAAATACCGCAAGCATCATATTCCGCACTGCCATCCCGGATTCTGGGAGAAGTTTTATTTCACGCCGGGGGACCTCGGCTACCCGGTGTTCGACACCAAGTATGCCAAGGTCGGCGTGTACATCTGTTACGACCGGCACTTCCCCGAGGGGGCGCGCGCCCTGGGATTGAACGGAGCGGAGATTGTTTTCAATCCTTCGGCAACCGTGGCGGGCCTTTCCGAATATCTGTGGGAGTTGGAGCAGCCGGCACATGCTGTCGCCAACGGTTATTTTGTCGGGGCCATCAACCGCGTCGGCGAAGAGAAGCCCTGGAGTATTGGCGAGTTTTACGGCAAGAGTTACTTTTGCAATCCGCGGGGCAAGATCTTTGCCCAAGCCAGCCGCGACAAAGATGAAGTGCTGGTCGCGGACCTTGATCTGGACATGATCCTGGAAGTTCGGAAGGTATGGCAGTTCTTCCGCGATCGGCGTCCGGAGAGTTATGGAGTTTTGACGGCGCAGAGTGGGAAGTCGGGCGTGTCATCCTGAGCGGCGTAAAATCATTCGCTCGCGAATGATTTGTGCAGAGCCGAAGAATAGCTAATCAGTAGCTGGAATTTCAGGTGCTTCCAGAAGCACCCCTGAGGCGCTAAAAGCGCGACCACGTTTTCGACGGTCTGTGGCACGAGTAAACTCTTGCCCATCCCGTTTCAATCTCGCGACCCTCGTCCCGTCCCGAGGCTTCGATTCGGGCGGAATATTCCGTCCTGCCTGCAGAGGGTCAGCCTTCCGCGAAAAATGGAAGTTGTGCCTGTTGAACGGGTACAATCCCTCGCATGTCGAAGTCTCGAAGTTTCTCTCTCATCGTTCTGATGCTCGCCGCGGCTACGCTTGCGGCTTTCTCGCAAGAGATTCAAAAACTCGACCCTTCACTTGATCAGCTCGTCCCTCCGAACGCCGTGCTGGAGAAAGTAGCGACTGGGTTCAACAAGTGGACCGAAGGGCCAGTTTGGACTCGCAACGGGACGTTGTTATTTGCCGAGATTCCGGCGAACAATATTGATCAGTGGATTCCTGGGCAGGCTGCAAGCGTGTTCATGCATCCCAGTGGATATAAGGGGACGGAGCCCTTCAAAGGACCGGAGCCGGGGTCGAATGGAATGACTCTCGATGCGGACGGCCGGGTCAGTGTTGCGGGACATGCCGGACGTACCGTGTGGCGGATGGAGTCAGTTGATCCGCACGCTCAAATTACGATCCTGGCGGATTCGTATCAGGGGAAGAAGCTTAATAGTCCGAACGACCTGGTGTACAAGTCGGATGGCTCGTTGTACTTTACCGATCCGCCTTACGGTTTGCCTACTCAGAGCGACAGCGATCCGGCCAAGGAGTTACAGGTTAATGGCGTGTACCGCGCGCCGGGGGCGCGCCGCCAGAAGCCGGGCGCCGCGCCCGACCGGGACAAGCTGCAACTGGTGATCAAGGACTTGCCGCGGCCCAACGGCCTGGCGTTTTCTCCGGACGAGAAATTCCTGTACATCGCGGATTCTGGCAAGAAAGTATGGATGCGCTACCGGGTGCAGCCGGACGGATCGGTTACGGACGGGATGGTGTTTCTTGATCCCTCGTCTGATCCGGCGAAAGGTGTGCCGGACGGGATGCGGCTGGACAAGAATGGAAACATTTACAGCTCGGGGCCGGGCGGGGTCTGGATTATTTCGCCTGCAGGTAAGCACCTCGGAACCATTAAAGTTCCGGAGGTGGTCAGCAACGTGGCTTGGGGCGACAAGGACGGCAAGACGCTCTACATCACTGGGAGCACGAGCATATATCGCATCAAGGTGAATGTTGAGGGCGATCGCACGCATTGATCGGGCGATATCCCCGCAGTCTCAGCTGAGAAGCAATCTGCACTAAGCTAAAGCGGCTTTATAGAGGGCGACGAGTTTCGCCCAGGCGCGCTCGGCCTCGGGCTTGTTGTAGATGGGTACGCCGTCCCGGACGGGCATATCCGGTACGCACCAGCCGTGCTGGGCGGGGTACACCTCGATTTCCGCTGGAACCTTGGCGGCGGCAAAGGCTTCCTTCAGTTTGTCCTTGGCGTCGGGTTGTTTGGTGTCGTCGCTCGACGCGATCCCAAAATACATACGCGCCTTGATCTTGGGCGCGAGCAGATGCGGGCTATCCGGCTTGTCCGTTACCAGGCCTCCGCCGTGGAAGGACGCACCCGCACCGATGCGATCGGGCAGTGTGGCAGCGGTCCTCACCACCAGCGCACCGCCCATGCAGTAACCCTGGGTTCCTATCTTCTTTGACTTGTTCACCTCTTTTTGCGCATCGAGGAAGGCGACGTAAGCGGTGGCATCCTTCTCGGCGTTGCCGGGAGCGTTTACCGACGCCATAAGCGGCATGAGCTTCGCCATGTCGGCCGGATTCTTAAAGTCGAAGTGGGAGCCATCGGTGAAAGGAGCTTTAGACACGCGGTAAAAGGGATTGGGCACGACGACGGAGTATCCTTCAGCCGCGATACGTCGGCCAATTCCGCGCATCGAGGGCCGCAGGCCAAATGCATCGGGCCAGATCAGCACGCCGGGATGCGAACCGGATTTAGGACGAATGAAGGCGGCGTCGCACGTTCCGTCCGGGGTCTTGATCTCGACGTCGGTTTCGATGATCTCAAGGTCCGCTGCCACAGCCGATGGTACCGTCGCGGCGAGGCCCGCACCCACCACGAGGACCGCAAAGTCACGCCGTGTAATGTCTTTGAGGGGGGTGTCGTTCGTCTGCTGATTTTTCGGTCGTCTGTCATGGCTGCTCCTTCGGGCGAGTTTATCGCATCTGGCCACCCGATGACCCCAATTTATCTCCACCTCGCAAAGGGAAGGCCGAGCGTGTATAAATTAGTTCCACAAAATGTCCATGCCGACTTCCGCCGCTCGCGCCGCGATCGAATCCAGTCCGCTTTATAACCCTGATCTTGGCGCCCACCGTCATGCCCGGCGAGGCCGCCTCGGGTGATCGCGGGGCGCGAACCTGGGGCACATACAACTACGCCGCGCTTTGGGTCTCGATGTCGGTCAACATTCTGACTTACATGCTGGCGGCCAGCCTGATCCAGGGCGGGATGAATTGGAAGCAGGCGGTGTTTACCGTGTTTCTGGGGAACTGCATTGTGCTGGCGCCGATGCTGCTGAATTCGCATCCCGGGGCGCAGTATGGAATTCCCTTCCCGGTGTTGGCGCGCGCCTCGTTCGGCGTGCTGGGGGCGAACGTGGCGGCGGTACTGCGGGCGCTGGTGGCGTGCGGGTGGTTTGGGATCCAGACCTGGATTGGGGGCGAGGCCATTAGCGTTTTGCTCGCCACAGTGTGGCCGGCCTGGAAATCGGTGCCGCACGGTGCGGGCATTTGCTTTCTGGCGTTCTGGGTGATCAACCTGGCGGTGATCCTGAAAGGAATTGAGTACATTCGATTTCTGCAGGGCATCAGCGCGCCCGTCTTGCTGGGTGTGGGCTTGGTGTTGCTCGGGTGGGCTTACGTGCAGGCGGGGGGCTTTGGACCGATGCTCTCCGCGCCGTCGCGCTTTACCAGCTTTTCGGAATTTCTGAAATTTCTGATTCCTGCTTTGAATGCGACCGTCGGCTTCTGGGCGACGGTCTCGCTGAATATTCCGGACTTCTCGCGCTTTGCGCGCAGCCAGCGGGCGCAGATTATCGGCCAGGCAATGGCGTTGCCCACCACCATGACTCTGTATTCGCTGGTGGGAGTGCTGGTGACTTCGGCCACGGTGGTGATTTACGGTTCGGCGATTTGGGACCCGGTGCAACTTTTGAGCCGATTTCATTCACGGTTGGCGGTGGTCGTATCGTTGGTGGCGATTCTGCTGGCTACCTTGAACGTGAACATTGGCGCCAACGTGGTTTCCCCGGCAAATGATTTCTCTAACCTGTGGCCGCGCAAGATCAGTTTCAAGATTGGGGGCGTCATTACCTGCTTCATGGGAATCGCTATCATGCCTTGGAAGTTGCTGGACAACTACAAAACATTCATCTTCGGCTGGCTGGGAGGGTACGCGGCGTTTCTGGGGCCGGTGGCGGGCATCATGATTTGCGATTACTGGCTGATCCGAAAACGAGTCTTGCTGGTGGATGATCTTTATCTGCGGGGCGGCGCTTACGAGTATTCCGGCGGATTCAATTGGAAGGCTGTGGGTGCGTTATTTCTGGGGGCAGCTGTGGCGCTGGTGGGGTTGGTGGTTCCGGCTTTGCGTTTTTGGTATGACTACTCCTGGTTTGTGGGGTTCGCAGTGTCGTTTGGGGTTTATTACGCGACGATGGCTGGGGTTCAACGGAAACCCAGTTCTTAGTGGCGTGTTCTCAGTTCTCAGTCAGGCTGATGTTTTTGAGGCCATAGGACGATGGTCGCAATCTAATAGAGTAGGTCATGGATCAGAAATCCAATCCGCGGGTGGTGATTGTTGGGGCCGGCTTTGGCGGCCTGATGGCCGCGCGAACGCTGGCTCGGCACCCGGTTCGGATTACGCTGATTGATCGGAAGAATTTTCATACTTTTCAACCTCTGCTTTACCAGGTGGCAACGGCCGGGCTGTCTCCGGGGGAAATTGCTGCGCCGATTCGTTGGATTATGCGTAGCCGCAGGAACGTCGAAGTGCTGCTGTCGGAAGTACAGGATTTCGATCTGGCCCGCCGCGTGGTGAAGCTGTCCGATGCCGAGATTCCCTATGACTACCTGATCGTGGCCTCGGGAGCGAGTCATGCGTATTTTGGGCACGCTGAGTGGGAGCCATTTGCTCCCGGCCTGAAGACGATCGAAGATGCGCTGGAGATCCGGCGGCGCGTGTTGCTGGCGTTTGAACTGGCGGAGCGCCAGGCCAGCAGCGAGAAGGAGCAGGTGCAGCTCAATTTTGTAGTGGTCGGCGGCGGTCCGACGGGAGTGGAACTGGCCGGAACCCTGGCTGAGATCGCGCGTCGGGCGCTGGCCAACGAGTTTCGCACCATCGATCCGCAGAAGACGAGGATCGTGCTGCTGGAGGGCGGGCCGCGAATTTTGCCGGCGTATCCCGAAGATCTTTCGCGTAGTGCGCAAGAACAGTTACAGCGGCTGGGAGTGGAGGTGCATACATCCGCGATGGTGACCAATGTGACCCCGGGTGCGGTGCACATGGGTGAAACGCAATTGCCCGCCGCGGCGATCATCTGGGCGGCGGGAGTGGCGGCGTCACCGCTTGGGAAGAAATTGGGAGCGCCTGTTGACCGCGCCGGACGGGTGGCGGTGAATCCCGATCTGAGTTTGCCGGGGCATCCGGAAGTCTTCGTAATCGGGGATCTGGCCGCGCTCAAAGACGAGAACGGAAAGATGCTCCCTGGGGTTGCGCCCGTGGCCATGCAGGAGGGCAAAGCCACGGCCCACAACATCGCCGCTGAGCTGCAGGGCGAACCGCGCAAGAACTTTCATTACTTCAACAAAGGCAACCTGGCGACGATCGGACGCGCCGCGGCCGTGGCCGAGTTTGGGAAGATCCACATTTCGGGTTTTGTCGCCTGGCTGGCGTGGTTGTTCGTTCACATCTTCTTCCTGATCGGGTTCCGCAATCGCATTATTGTGATGGTGCAGTGGGCATGGTCTTATTTCACCTACGAGCGCGGCGCGCGCTTGATTACCGGGGACACGCGCCTCCCGGGGTGGGATGAATTGCGGGCGCAGAAGAGCGCAGTTCGCACCGCTGCCGATTGATTCTCGCGCCTACGAATTCTTCTGCCGTTGTTTCATCTTTCAAACCTCCGAAGCCGACGTATGATTGCTTAAGCCCTTCCAACCAGAGAGAACCATGGCCAAGACATTTCGTGTTTTTGCAACCTGTGACATCGGGGATGCGATTGATCTGCTGCGTCAACGCGGGTACGAGGTTGAGATCTATCCAAAGCCGGAGGCGCCCCCCAAGAGCCTGATCATCGAGAAAGTGAAATCCGGGATTGACGGGCTGATTACTACCCTGCGCGATTCGATTGACGCCGAAGTGTTTGAGGCGGGCAAGGGGAAGCTGAAAGGCGTAGCACAGATTGCCGTTGGTTTCGACAACATTAACCGCGCCGACGCCAACCGCTACAAGATCCCCTTCACGCATACCGCCGACGTGCTCACCGAGGCCACAGCGGAGTTCGCATTCTTCATGATGGGAGCGTTGGCGCGAAAACTGTGGACGGCGGAGCACCTGACGCGGGAGAACAAGTGGAGCTACTGGCATCCCTACCTGCCGTTTCTCGGCGACGAAGTGACCGGGAAGACGATCGCAATTATCGGTACCGGCCGGATTGGTCTGGCGATGATCAAGAAGTGCGCCGGGTTCGATATGAATATTCTGTGCTACGACCCGGCTTATCAGAATCACGAGTATGTGAATGCCATTCAGGAAATTATGGATCTGCGGCAGGTGCGGGGTATTTCGAAAACGAAGAATTGGATTAAGTACGTGAGTGTGGACGAAGCTCTGAGCCAGTCCGATTTCGTCAGCGTGCATGTGCCGTTGTTGCGTGAGGGAGAAAGTTCCGCGCCGACTTACCATCTTTTCAACGAGCGCACGCTGCGCCGGATGAAGCCGACTGCGTTCCTGGTGAATACTTCGCGCGGGCCGGTGGTTGAGGAAGCCGCTTTGGCCAAGGCGCTTCGGGAGAACTGGATTGCGGGCGCGGCGCTCGATGTTTACGAGAAGGAGCCGTTGCCGGCGGATTCGTCGCTGCGGGACCCGGCGATTGAGGACCGCTGCCGGTTGTATCCGCATTTTGCCAGCGCGGGGCGGATCACGCGACTTTCTGCCGATCCGGATAAGGGCATGGCGGGACGGACGGTGCAGGGGTTGATTGATGTGCTCGAGGGGAATTACGGCGGCGATGTGACGAAGATGCCTTACGTAGTGAATAAGGAAGCGTTTGGGAAGTAGGCATCGTTTGCCGGGCTACGCCCGGCTGGGCAGGTGGGACACCTGCCCCTACGTGAGCAGTGATGGCGCCTACAGGCCTGGGCCTTCGGGATAAGCCGGGAGATCCGGGGGGCGTGGCGGTAGCTTTTTCGGGTTCGCCTGGATTTCTTTCATCACGACTTCGATGGCCTTTTCCAGTTGCGGGTCTTGTCCCTTCACTACCAGGTCGGGGCGATTCTCCACCACAATGTCCGGTTGCACACCGTGGTTCTCAATCACCCATTTGCTGTTGAGATCGTAGCGCGCTGCCTCGGGGCGGGTGATGTAGCCTCCATCCATGAGCGGGATGTTGCCGCGAATGCCGCGGACGCCACCCCAGGTACGCTCGCCGATGAGTGGTCCAAGTTTGTAGTACTTGAAGTAGTAGCTGAAAATGTCGCCATCGGACGCGGCGTAGTGGTTGGTCACGCAGGCCATGGCGCCGCTGAATACGACCGGCGGAACCGTGCCGCTCTCCCAGTTGCGGTTCGAGCCCATTCCCGCCAGCACCCGGCGCAGACGCGCGAAGATGAGCTGGTCTACGAATCCGCCGCCGTTGTAGCGGACGTCGATGATCATGCCCTCCTTGCGGATCTGCGGAAAATATTGCTTCACGAATTCGTTGAGACCCTCCCCACCCATGTCGGGCAGATAGACGTACCCGATGCGCCCGTTGCTGGCGGCGTCAACCTTTTTGCGATTACTCTCGACCCAGGCCAGCTCACGCAGGTTGTTTTCATCGGCAATCGGCTTTACCTGTACGGTGTGGGCGCCATCTTCCGAGGGCTTGGAGTTGACGGTCAGCGTGACATTCTCGTTGACCGTGTTTACGAAGAGTTCGTAGGGATTTTGCGGAGTGCGCAGCGGCCGGCCGTTTACCGCGATCAGGTAGTCCCCTTCTTTCACCGTCACACCTGGCTCGGTGAGCGGGGAACGCGTCTGCTGGTCCCAGTTCTCTCCTGCATAGATTTTCTTGAAGCGGTACATACCGGCGGATTTGTCGGCTTCGAAATCCACTCCTAGTAAGCCCACGGTCACCGGATGCAGGTCGGGATAGTCTCCGCCACCGACGTAGGTGTGAGAATTCGAGAGTTCGCCGATCATCTCGCCCATGATGTAGGTCAAGGTGTAGCGGTCGGCGACCGACGGCAGCAACTGGGCATACTTGTCGCGCACTTTTTCCCAATCCACGCCGTTCATGGCTGCTTCGTAGAAGTAGTCGCGCTCCTGCCGCCAGACTTCGTAGAACATCTGCTTCCACTCAGCCGCGGGATCCACCTGCACTCTCATGCCGCTGAGGTTGAGCGCGCCGTCGCCGACTTTCTTTGGTCCGTCGGGTTTGGCATCGATGATGCCGTAGGTGTGGCCGTCGCGCCCGCCATCGGCTTCGTAGAGCAGCTTGGAGCCGTCGAAGGAGAGGGCGAACCGCTGCACGCCTTCGATTAGAACCTTGTCCTTGCGTTCTTTCAGATCGTAAACGCGGGTCGCAGGAGACTCGCCGGGGATGGGCCCGGATATGCCCTGGATGGGCGTGGTCGAATAGAAGATGAAACCTTTGGAAGCCAGATAGGTATTGATGACGGCTGGCTCGATGGGCAGAGCTACGATGCGCCGGGCGATGCCGTCGAGGTCAATGCGAAATTCTTTGGGCTTTTCCTTTTCATCCTTTTTCTCTTTACTTTTTTATCTTTATCGCCCTTGCCGTTGTCTTTTGATTCTTTGGGCTCTTGGTTTTTCTTTTTGCCTTTGGTCTCCGGCTTGCCTGCCGTCTTGCCCTGTTCCTGGCCGGGCGGGACTAGCAACTCGTCCTTGTTTTCTTCCTTCTTGACTTGAGTTTCGTCACTCAAGGGCTGGAAGGGCGACGGCTCGTCCGCAGCGCAAGGTGACCACATAAATTCGCGTGGTCTTTGGATTGGAGAATTCGAAGTCAACATTGCCCAGAACTTCGTTAAAGTCACGGTCGGAGAGGAAGTACAAGTACTTTCCGTCGGGATCAAAGACCGGGGCAAAGCTGTTGGTCATGCTGGTGGTGACGGGCGTGATTTTGCTGGTTGCCAGAGAGTAAAGATGGACTACCGAATATAGATTCTCGGCATTCTTGTCGTAGGCCAGCCACTTGCTGTCGGGTGACCAGGAATAATTCAGGATTTCTCCGTACTTTCCCTGATCGATCGCGACCTGCTTCTTGTCGTTGACGTCAACATACCACAGGCGGCAGTCCTTGTCGGACCATGCGAGCTTTTTGCTGTCGGGCGACCACACGGGGGCGTACTTGAAACCCTTGTAGCCGCTGGTGATTTGCTGCTCTTTGCCCATCCCGTCCTGGGGAGCGATGTAGAGTTCGTCTTCGCCGCTGCGGTCGGAGACGTAGACGATCCAACGACCATCGGGCGACCACGCCACTGATTTCTCGCGAATGCCTGGAGTGCGAGTCAGGTTGCGGACGCTGCCCTCTTTTGCCGGAACGGTGAAACACGTCGCCGCGGGCGCCGAAGACTGCCCGCTTCCCTTCCGGTGAAATGTCGAAGTCAGTGATGTTTTTGGCGACGCTGCTCCAGTGCTTCATGCTCTGGTCGTGGTCGCCGGCAAGATACACAGTCAACTTCTTCGGCTGTTTCGATTCCAGATCGAAGGTATAGAGGTAGCCGCCATTCTCGAAAACGATCGAGTCGGGGCCGAGGCTCGGCCACATTACGTCGAAGTCGGTGAAATGGGTGAGTTGCTCAACCTGTTTGCTGCCCAGGTCGTAGCTATAGAGATTGAGGTGATGCTCGGGGCCGCGATCGGAGCTGAAGTAGACGGTGTTGCCGTGCCACATGGGGAAGGAGTCGGTCCATTCGGTGTGTGGCAGGTCTTCGACGGTATTGTTCTTGAGATCGTAGATCGCGATCGCCTGGGCCAGACCACCTGTATAGCGCTTCCAGGTACGGAAATTACGGAAGATGGGGTTGTAAGCGATTTTCGTGCCGTCGGGAGAAAACGAAGTCAGGCCGCCCTCGCTAACCGGCAAGGGCTCGGGCAGGCCGCCTTCGATGCTGACGCTGAAGGGGCGTTTGGTCCACCCGTTTGAGGCGTCGCGGCGGGAGAGAAACAGAATGCGCTTGCTGTCGGGGAACCAGGTGACGACCTCGTTGTGAATGCCCATGCGATCGCTGAGCGGCGCCGCCGCGCCCTGATAGAACGTCAACTGCTTCGGTTGGCCGCCCTGGGCGGGCATTACGTAGACGTTGAAGTTGCCGTCGTATTGTCCGGTGAAGGCGATCCATTTACCGTCGGGACGAGAATTTTGGGAACAGCTCGCGACCGGCGTCGGAGGTGATGCGCCGGGCGTCTCCTCCCGCGCTGGATGCAAGCCAGAGGTCGCCGCCGTACATGAAGACAATTTTGTCCTTATAGATGTCCGGGAAACGCATCATGCGGCCCTCCGGCATTTCCTGGGTTGAGCCGGAGATGGCGAAGGCAAGCATCAACAGCAACAGCAATCTTTTGGGGTAGGACATCAGGACTCCTCTTGGATGGCGTTCGGCGGCGGGAAACTGGAATGGTCTCTCATTCAGGAAAGCGAGATTCTATCAGTTTGCAACAGCACACGGTTTCGTTGTCTTGGACGAGTGACGGGGCGAAAGGAGAGCCGGGTTTGGTTGCGGCAGAAACCTTTAACCGCAAAGGGCGCAAAGGGGACCGCAAAGGTCGCTAAGAAAACCCCTCGCGCGCGACACGATGGGCTCGCGGATCGCCTATAATTCCGCTTCCGTTTGGCTGTACACGGAGGCCAGCTTGCCCAGACTTGAGAATGTCGTTTCTGCTGATAGCTTGCCGCGGCGGCGTTTCCTGCAGACCGCTGTGCTTGGCGGAGTGGGTGCGGCGATGTTGCCTGCCGTCTCGAGCACGCCCGTCGCGCCGGAGGTTGCACGGTTCGAACTTGATGAACTCACTATTGCGGACCTGCAGACGGGGATTGCGTCTGGAAAGTTTAGCTGCCGTTCGTTGACCGAAAAGTACCGGCAGCGGATCGAAGAGATTGACCGGCGCGGCCCGGCTGTAAACAGCGTCATCGAGCTTAACCCCGATGCATTGGCCATTGCCGACGAGCTCGACAAGGAGCGCAAGGCCAAGGGCGCGCGCGGCCCGTTGCACGGGATTCCCGTGCTGATCAAAGACAACATTGATACCGCAGACCGGATGCAAACTACCGCGGGATCGCTGGCGCTGGTGGGCTCGCGTCCGGTGAGGGATTCTTTCGTGGCGCAGAAGTTGCGCGAAGCCGGCGCGGTCATCTTGGGCAAGACTAACTTGAGCGAGTGGGCGAACATCCGTTCCAGTCATTCTGTAAGCGGGTGGAGCGGGCGCGGCGGACTTACCCGAAATCCTTACGCTCTGGATCGAAATCCCTGCGGCTCGAGTTCGGGGTCGGGCGCGGCGACCGCGGCCAATCTCTGCGCGCTGGCTGTGGGCACGGAAACTGATGGCTCGGTTGTCTGTCCTTCGAACGCCAATGGCCTTGTCGGGATCAAGCCGACCTTGGGGCTGATCAGCCGCTCCGGCATTATTCCCATCGCGCATAGCCAGGATACGGCTGGGCCCATGGCGCGGACGGTGCGCGACGCGGCAATTCTACTCACCGCACTGGCCGGCGCTGATCCACGTGATACCGCGACGGCGGCGAGCGCCGGGAAGATCGCGGCGGATTACACGCGCTTTCTCGATCCCAACGGATTGCGTGGCGCCCGCATTGGCGTGGCCCGCAAATATTTCGGATTCAGTGACAGCGTGGATCGTCTGATGGACGACGTGATGGCGGAGATGAAGCGGCAGGGCGCGGTGCTGGTTGATCCTGCTGACCTCGAATCTTACGGCAAGTTCGATGACAGCGAATTTCTGGTGCTGCTCTACGAACTGAAAGCTGATCTCAACGCGTATCTGGCGGGGCGTCCGGATGCCGCGGTCCATTCTCTGAAGGACATCATCGAGTTCAATGAACGCAACAAAGAGAAAGAGATGCCCTACTTCCTTCAGGACGTTTTCATCAAGGCGGAGGACAAGGGGCCGCTCGACAGCAAGGAGTATCTGGACGCGCTCGAAGCCAATCACCGGCTTTCGCGGGCCGAGGGCATTGACGGCGTTATGGATAAATTTCAGCTGGATGCGATCATGGCGCCGACGGGGAGTCCGGCGTGGATTACTGATCTGGTCAATGGAGATCACTCCGGGGGCGGGAGTTCGAACGCGGCGGCGGTGGCGGGTTATCCGGATATTGCGGTGCCTGCGGGGTTCATCTCAGGCCTGCCGGTTGGAGTTTCTTTCTTTGGGCGGGCCTGGAGTGAGGGTGTTCTCTTGAAGATTGCTTATGGATTCGAGCAGGCTACCAGGGCTCGAAAGCCGCCTCGGTTCCTGGCGACCGTGCAGAGTTCAAAAGCTTAACCGCAAAGGGCGCAAAGAAGTGCCCTTGAAACTTTGCATGCTTTGCGGCTACGGCTTTCGTTCAGCCCAGGCGAGGCCGTCCGTGCCTGCAGCCGTCGCAATAAGCTTTTCCACCTTCCAGTTTTCCAGGTGAGCACGGCGACCTTTCCGTCTGCGCTGCAGGAGACGTACGCCACGCCTGGCCGCACCAGAATCTGGACGGGATCTGCACCGACTGGGACGGTGCGAACTACCTTCATCTGCGACGAGTCCACGACCGCTACCTGATTGGCGGTCTGCATAGTCACGAGCAGCCATTTGCCATCCAGCGTGGCCGTGGTGCCGTACTCGACGGCGGGCACACCGATCCAACTGGAGACCTCGTTGGTCGCGTATCGATCACTGCAAGGCGGGACGATCAATGCGGGGATAGTGTATCTGTAACCGGAAGTTTCGTGGAGACGGCCCAGTACTTGAGGAGGTTGTCCAGGTCTGAATTGCAGTGAAGTGGTGGCCCCGGCGTGAGTCGAACACGCGACCTTCGGTTTAGGAAACCG
>CAVRZO010000018.1:0-38151 GCA_963725615.1 Terriglobia bacterium
GAAGATGCCGTTCTTCAATCCGGAGAGGAAGACGGCGACGCCGGTTTAGCTCAGGCTGTGTGGGGACGGGTCTTCGACCCGTCCGGTCGAGCGGAAGCTCGACAGGGTTTTCTGGGGAAAGATGAAAAACTAGCCGAGCTTCGCTCGGCCTGACCGGGTCGGAGACCCGGTCCCACATGGTTTATCTTAGTGCCCGCTTTTTTCCTGCCCAATAAATCCAGGCCCCGATAAGCACCAGCAGCCCCGACAATCCCACGACTTTGATCACCGCCAGCAGTTTGTTGGGTTCATCCGGTTGCGGGATCAGCGACAATCCGATCGTAAATGTCGTGGTCGCGAAGCCGATGATTGCGACCAATCTCGCTACCGGCTTCCCGCCGGGGACGCGGATCACGTCCGGCCCAACGGGTTCCTTCTGTAGCTTGAACATGGCCGCGAATAAGTACAGGAATGGAATGAAGTACGTGATTATGCCCATGCTGACCAGAACGTCGTAGGCGCCCTTGATGCTGGTGCCGGCCTGTCCGAGAAAGATGAACAGCGCGCCGAAGATGAACTGGGTCAGCAGGCCGACCCACGGCGTCTTCCATCGAGGATGGAGCGCGCCGAAGACGGGGGGCAGATAGCGATCGATTCCGGCAACAAATGGCAAGCGGGCGCCTGCCGCCAGGTACGCGCCGGCTGCACCCACGTTGCTGAGCATGATGAGCAGCGCGGCGAATGGAATTATGCCCTCGAAGCCGACGCGCTCCGCAGTCTTCGATATGGCTTGCATCAGTCCCTGCAAATTGCCGACTTCCGACGCAGGTAGCGCCACCAGCACGCTGATCGTGCCTACGACGTAGCAAAATGTCACCGTCACCCCGGCTATCAACAGCGCACGTGGAATGGCGCGGCGAGCGTTCTTTATCTCTCCGCCCATGATCGAGGCGGTCTCGCATCCGGCGAAAGCGAAGATCAGCACTGACCAGAAGATCATGTCCTTGATCTGGAAACCGGGTGTCATGGAGTGCATCGTGAAAGAAGTTGCCGCTCCGTAGCGATGCCACGCCACAGCCCCCATCGCCACCACGATGCCTACCGGGATCCACATGGCGATCGCACCCAGGTTGTGCAGCCACGTGCCCACGTTGAGCCCGACGATGTTCAGCAGCGTGGCCAGAGTGAGCGCGACCAGCGAGAACACGATGTAGTACGTCGTATTGTTGGAAAGGCGGCCCCAGTCGTGGCGAATGTAAAGCGCATTGCTGGCGGCGAAGTAAAGCACGGCAGGGAAGTAAGGCAGGTTGCAGACCCAATATGTCCAGGCAGTGTTGAAACCGGCGAAATCGCCGAACGCGCGCTTCGCCCATACATAAATTCCTCCCTCCTCCGGATAACGGGAAGAAAGTTCAATCACCGAAAGCGCAAGCGGAGTGTAGAAACACAGAAAGGCGCCAATCCAGATGATGACGGAACTGGGACCGGCCGCGGCGGCCGTGGCGATCCAGCGCAGGCTGACGCCAGTGACCACGTAGAACAGCACCAGATCGCGGAAGCCCATGACCGCCTTGGGCTGATTGGCATTCTCTGGATTGCGGGCGGGAGCGCCGCGTAGGCTGGTCGAGTCGGAGGCTGATCCAGTTTCGTCCACTCTGGTGTAGGGACTGTCGTATTTCGAGAAACGCAAGAAATCTGGATTACTGTTTCAGCGCTGGCTGCTTCCGCCGAGAAGCGAGCCTAGCACTCCGCGGATAATCTGGCGTCCCACGGAACTGCCGATGGAACGTGCGGCGCTCTTCATCATGGCATCCACCACCGTGTCGCCGCGTCGTCCTCCTCCGCCACCGAGGCTTGAGGGCAGGCTGATGGACGGCAGATTCTCGTACCACGGCTTGTCCGGCTGAGCCTGGCTTTGATTCGCACCCGGCGCCTGCTGCGCTTTGCCTTTGAGCCGTTCGTAAGCTGATTCACGGTCCACGACTTTTTCGTACACTCCAAAAATGACCGAGCTGCTGATGATCTGCTGCCGTTGCGCGGGAGTGATGGGACCGAGCTGACTGTGAGGCGGACAAACCAGCGCACGTTCGACAATGCCGGGAGTTCCTTTTTCGTCGAGGAAGGAAGCCAGGGCCTCGCCAACCGCCAGTTCGGTAATAGCGGTCTCAACATTCAGCTTGGGATTGGTGCGAAAGGTCTGGGCGGCGGCGCGTACAGCCTTCTGATCATTTGGTGTGAACGCTCGAAGCGCGTGCTGCACCCGATTGCTCAGCTGTCCAAGAACGACTTCAGGCACATCCAACGGATTCTGAGTGACGAAATAAACTCCTACGCCTTTGGAACGAATCAGCCGGACGACCTGCTCAATCTTGGCTTGCAGGGTTGAGGGCAAATCGGTGAACAGCAGGTGGGCTTCGTCGAAGAAGAAAACCAACTTGGGCTTCTCCGGATCACCGACCTCGGGCAATTTCTCGAACAGTTCCGAAAGCATCCACAGCAGGAAGGTCGCGTAGAGCTGCGGCGAGCCCATGAGCTTATCGGCGGCCAGGATATTGATGACGCCGCGGCCGCTGGTATCGGTCTGCAGCAGATCGTAGAAGTTGAGCGCGGGCTCGCCAAAAAATTTGTCGCCGCCCTGCTGCTGCATTGCAGTCAGGGCACGCTGAATAGTGCCGATACTGGCGGGCGAGATGTTGCCATACTGGGTCTGGAAATCCTTGGCTGAGTCGCCGACGTGCTGCAGCATGGCTTGCAGATCTTTCAGGTCAAGCAGCAGAAGGCCGTTGTCGTCGGCAATCTTGAAGACGAGAGCCATGACCCCGGACTGGGTGTCATTCAAATTCAGGATGCGGCTGATGAGGAGCGGGCCCATTTCCGAAATGGTGGCGCGGACGGGATGGCCCTGCTCGCCGAAGACATCCCAGAAGGTGACGGGACAGCCTGAAAAGGTGAAGCCGGTCAGGCCCAATTTCTTCACACGGTCCTGCAGCTTGGGATTGTCGTTCCCGGGCTGACTGATTCCTGAGAGATCGCCTTTCACATCGGCGGCAAAAACCGGCACGCCGATGCGGCTGAAGCTTTCTGCCATCACCTGCAGGGTGACGGTCTTACCCGTGCCGGTGGCGCCGGCCACCAGGCCGTGCCGGTTTGACATGCCGGGCAACAGGTAAAGCAGATTGTCCCCCTTGGCGATCAAAAGAGGGTCGGCCATACAATGCTCCTGGAAGGTTGGGCGATTTGTTAGTCAGGTGATTGTAAAGACATGGCGGGCGTATGCCAACTCCAGCAGGGGGCTAAGAACTCCGCAAAGGTCGCAAAGAAAAATCAGGAGATGCGGGGAGCGTTCTTGCTCATGTGCTTCCAGTACAAATATCCGGGAACACCGATCAGCACGATCGCCGTTCCAGCCAGAGACTCCACGGGCCGCGTCACGATGGTATTCAGCGTCCAGGCGCCGCCGATCAGAACATAAATCCCGGGCAACCAGGGATATCCGGTGCAGCGATACGGACGCGGAATGTCCGGCCGCCTCCAGCGCAAGATGAACAGGCCGAGCACGGTCATGGTGTACGAAAGCACCATGCCGAACATCACGTAGGTGTAGAGCTGGTCGTAGCGGCCGCTCACAGTGAGGATCGCACCCCAGATTCCTTGGCCGATCAGACTGAAGGCGGGTGTGCGCCACTTGGGATGGACCTCCGCCATTTTCTGGAAGAAGGCGCCGTCCCGCGCCATGGCGTAATAAACGCGCGCGCCGCTCATCGTGCAGCTCGCCATCGCGCCGAAACAGGAAACCGCAATCAGCGCCGAAAGCCACAGCGCCGCCGCGGGAGAAAATAGAGCCGTGGCCGCAGCGTGCGCGATGGTTTCGTGTTTCGCGATCTCATCCAGCGGCAGGGCGTAGATGTAGGTCATGTTCATCGCGATGTAAATGGCGCCGACAACCAATACCCCCAGGACCATCGCCAGCGGCACGTTACGGCGCGGCTCCTTCACTTCGCCAGCCACCCAGGTGATGTAGACCCATCCGTCATAGGCCCAGAACACCGCGATCAAAGCTACGCCGAAGGCGGAAATCAGTTGTCCTGAACTCAATCCCAAGGTCAAGTTTTGTCCGGGAGCTGCTGTGAAGTGATGCCAGTCGCCTTTGCCGATCGCGAATCCTAAAATTACAAAGGCAGCCATGGCCGCGAACTTCGCCCATGTGGCCAGATTCTGTAATATCGTGCCCCATCGCAGCCCGACCACGTTGATCCAGGTCACCGCGATAATGGAAATTAAGGCGACTACGTGAGCGCGAGTAAGCACGATGCCCACGGCCGAGAAGACCACGTGTTTCTGCGAAATAAAGGGGACGATCCCACCCAGATACGCCGCCGAAGCCACCGAGAGTGCGGCAATGGTGCCGCCGTTGGCCACGCTGAACAGCATCCAGCCATAGAGGAATGCCGGCAGATCGCCGTACGCCTCGCGCAGGTAAACGTATTGTCCGCCGGAGTCGGGAAACATCGAACCCAGCTCCGCAAAAGCCACGCAAGCGCACAACGAGATCACCCCACCCAGCACCCAGACCAGCAGAAAGAGCAGCGGATGGGGCAGCGGGCCGGCAATATCTTTCGCGGTCAGGAAAATCGAAGACCCGATGATGCCGCCCGCCAGCAGCAGTACTGAGTCCAACAAGGAGAGGCCGCGAACCAGGCTGGGTTGCGCTTCTGAGGATTTGACAGTGGCCGAGGGAGCGGCGGTCGAGGGTTCCATTTTTATCCCATCCCCAGTTCGTCGGGAGATTCGAGTGGGGTTCCACAGCGCCGGCAGATCACGGCGGAACAGTCTCCGCAGGTCAAAGGATCTGTCACTTCCTGGCTGCACCGCGGGCAGTAGAGGGGCTCGGTGTCAGGCTCCGGCTGCGGGGTTGAGCTCATGAGGATGGCAAATGTAGCACATGTGCCCCGAACCACGTAGGCCCGGACGCCCTCGTCCGGGCAGGCGAGCGCGGCTCGCCGGCTTTGGTGCTTCGAGAATGAAGGAGCGCTGCCGGGCTTCGCTCGGCCGGGCGGACGAGGGCGTCCGCCCCTATGTGGGCATATTAAAATATTGGCATGCCTGACAAACCTCCCTCTCCCGATGAGAATCTGCAACTGGAATTCAATCGCTGGGCGCAGGCCGGGGAAGGCGAGAAGATGCAGAACCATCATCTCGACATTACCGAGAAAACCCTCCGGCTGATGGATCTCCGTGCCGGCGAGCGTGTGCTCGATCTCGGCTGCGGCTCTGGATGGGCTACCCGGCTGCTCTCACGCCTGGTGGGCGACGGGCCTGAAGGCTTTGGCCAGGTTGTAGGTCTCGACGTTTCCGACGAAATGGTCCGGCAGGCTCGCGCGGCTTCCAAAGATTTCGAAAATATTTTGTACGTCTGGGGATCGGCGCAGCAGATTCCGTGGGAGGAAAATTTCTTCGACAAAGTCCTCTCGGTGGAATCGTTCTACTACTACGCCGATCAGGACCGCGCGCTGTCTGAACTCTTTCGCGTCATGGCGCCGCACGGGCGCCTGTTCATCCTGATCAACTTGTACCGCGATAATCCCTACTCGCTGCAATGGGTGGACAAGCTGAAAGTCCCGGTGCACGTGCGCTCTGAGGTGGAGTATGTTGAACTTCTGCAAAAGCATGCTTTCGAGAAAGTCGAGGCCCGTCGCATTCCGGACGATACGCCCACGCCGGATGACTATCAGACGAAGTCGTTCCACAGCCTCGACGATTTGCGCGCCTTCAAGAAGATGGGAGCGCTCTTGCTGATGGCGTCGAAGCCCGATTTGCGGATCCCGGCGCCGGGCTACACGATTTACTAAGTTTGTGTGGGACAGGAAACTCTTGAGGGTGCCCCGTCCAAGCTCCGCTTGGGCGGGGTTTTCAGGACATTCATCATGGGAGAGATTTGGTTTCTGTGTTCGGGTTTGCCCGGACTCCAATTGTAGCGACCGACAAGAATCCCCGCCCAAGCGGAGCTTGGACGGGGCACCCTCGAGAGTTTCTGCGCGCACGCTACTTCACTAAGCGGTTGTACTTCTTCAGCACCTCGCGCAACCGGTCGTGGGGCAGGCCGATGACCTCAAAGTCGTTGATGCCTTTCATCGTCTTGGCGGCGACCATGGCGTTGACGATTGCTTCTTCCGTGGCCTGAACGGTGGCCAGAAAGATCGGGTTCAGGCGTTGGTTGGGAAGCATGCTGAGCTGGCGCACGCCTTTCGATCCGGCGGCGCCGGGGTTTGCGGTTGAGAAGGCGACAAAAATGTCTCCCGAGCCGTCGGAGGCGAAGCTGCCATCTCTGCCTAATCCCAGGGATACGCGGCGGGCTACTCGTTTCAATTGTGTGGGAATCAACGGAGCGTCCGTTGCAACCACCACGATGATGGATCCCAATTCGTCCTCGCGGACGGTGTGGTCGCCGATCTCGCGGCCGACCGGCACGCCCGCGATGCGCAACTGGCTGCGAAGTCCGTAGTTGCACTGCACCAGAACTCCTACGGTGTACCCCCCGTACTTGGGATCGAGTACGCGCGAGGATGTCCCTATGCCGCCCTTGAACTCGTTGCAGATCATACCGGTTCCGCCGCCCACGCTGCCCTCTTCCACCGGGCCGCTCTTGGCCGTATCGAGCGCGCGAAAGGCGTCTTCCGGTTTCACGTGAAATCCGTTGGCATCATTCAAGTCCCCGTCCCAGGTCTCGGCAACAACCGGCAGAGACCACGAGTATCCTTCCTCGTCAGGGGGAGCGTTTTTTATTCGCCATGCAATCACGGCGTCGCGCACCACGCCCACGCTGTGCGTGTTGGTGATCATGACCGGCCCCTCGAGGAAACCGGAATCTTCGACCCACGTGGTTCCGGTCATTTCTCCGTTGCCGTTAAGCGTGAACCAGCCGGCAAAGACCGAGTCCTGAAAATTGTGTCCGCGGGGAAGAATGGCGGTGACGCCGGTGCGAACCGGACCAACACCCACCTTCAGAGGGCCGCTGCCTGAAATGAGCGTAGTGTGGCCGACCTCGACGCCCTTCACGTCGGTGATGGCATTGAACGGGCCGGGAGTCCCGTCGAAGGGGACGCCCAGGTCTCGGGCGCGTGGTTCGGTCTGAGCCGTGGCTGTCGTGAGAAAAAATGAAAAAACCAGGGCAGGGAGCAATGCTCTGCCTGCTTTCAGCATCAAAGTCCTCCGTGGTAAGTTTGGCAGTATAAGGTATCTCATTTTCGGCATCGCAAGTTTGATGTCGGCGTAGAATTCCGTGAGGCGGAGGGTGGAATGGAAAACTGGAAAGTGGCGCTGGTGAGTGGTGCTGCGGGCATAGGCACGGCGTTGTTTTTGAAGAAAAAATGGACGGCAGGCGTGATTCTGGCCGGGGTCGCCGTCGCCACGATTGCGTCGGAGTATCCCGAAAAGTTTGCCGAAGTGCGTGATCGGCTGCCCGACTTCATCGAGCGCGGCAACAATTTTCTTGCGGTCGCGACCCGTGTGGGGGACCGGTTGGCGGACGCGGCAGAGAGCCGCGGCACCTGGTATGAGTCGCTGCTGAGCAGTTAGTCTCCGGAGCCGAGGGCGGGACGCCCTCGGGACGCCGGCGCTACTTGGCTACGTCGCTACTCGATGCCTAGAGTCTTGCGGGCGTCGGGGCTGAGCCGCTCTGGGGTCCAGGGCGGAGTCCACACCACGTTTACCGTGGCATTGCGCACGCCCGGCATCTGTTCCACGCGGGCCTTGACCTGCTCTCCGATTTGGACGTGCGAGGGGCAGCCTTGAGCGGTCAGCGTCATCTCCACCGTGACGTCCTGTTTCTCCTCGGGCGCGGGATCAAAACGGACGCCGTAAATCAGCCCCAGATCTACGATGTTGACTGGAATCTCCGGGTCGTAACACTGCTTCAAGGCGCTTAAAACTTCGTCCTCGGTGAGAGTAGCCATGTGGTTCTCCTCAGATCGGGCACTCCCTGGGCGGGTGGAGTGTTCGTACTGATAGTTTACACGCCCAACTGGCGTTGGTGTTCGAGTAGGACCCTATGACTTCCGAAGCCAAACAGAAAATCCAGCTGGTGCTGGTGATCGCGATCGCGGTGGCCGCGCTTCGGGCCGGGTATGTCGTGTATGAACGGCACAACGAGCGAACAGAGCAAGCCGCCAAGCAAGCGCCGCCGTTGAATCCGGACTACTATGTCGTTCCCAAGAAGCTCTATCCCTACGATCTGAAGTCGGCGAAGCAACTGACCCAGCAACCGGCGTGGGTGAAGGAAGGCTACCGTTTCACTTACTATCCCTACGATCGCGCCAGTCGCCACGCCGATTTTTCTCACGAGGCTGGGTTGCTGCTGCCGATCCAAAAACTTGAGATAAAAGACGTCGTCACCGACACCACGCCTGCGCATCAACACCAGGTGATGGCAGTTTTCGAACAAGCGGGAAAGACTTACGCCGTTCCCATCGGATCACAGACTGGCGACACTTATCAGATTTACTCCGACGAGATGTTTTTCGTGCAGGACCCGCGCGAGTTGTACAAACACTGGCCTGCGGATGTTTGGGAATCGATCGAGCAACACCAGATCAAACCCGGGATGAATGAATTTCAGGCGTACTTCGCGATTGGCATGGGGATTCCGGATCGGTCGAGCGATCCCGCCGTGAAAACGGTGCACTATCCCAACGGGGGCAAGCCTGTGACCATTACGTTTCGCGATGGCAAGGCCGCCGAGATCACGGGCGGTTAGCTGGTCGCCTAGCGCACACAATTCCGGAAACTAGCTGCCGAGCTTTGCTCGGCCGGACAGCCGAGGGCGGCTGCCCCCACGTGGTTCATTTCACTATTGGCGATTTGTCCGTTGCGGGGGCCTGGTCATCGGCGTGGATCTGGCCGTCTTCGTCGGCGTAGAACGAGCGGTGCTCGGCATCCAGTTGCTTCGGAGTCAGCGTAAGATCGAAGCCGTCTTTATTGGGACGGAAGCCTACCGAATAGTCACCTCGATCCGAATTCACCATGCGTTTGGTGAACGATCCGGTGTGGACGAGGTCCGCGAGTGAGGCAGCATACTTGTTGTTCTTCTTGTAGTAGATCTTCTGGGCCCGCAGCACGGTGCGCATGTAGCCCAGGGCTGCGGCTTCCGACTCTGATTTTGCGGGATCGCCCTTGAACTTGGGCTGGTATGGAGTCTGGGCGGCGGCTGCCAGACCGACCACGAGCACCATCGCTGTGGCCCACTGAATACGTCGTTTCACTAGTCTACCTCGTCGTTTACCCGTCAGATTTTAGATGCTTGCCACGTTACCGGCGTAATCGTCATCCGACACTCGAATGTTCTCATCGCCGGCAAATGTAGTTATGCTGAACCCAGCTTCAAGATTAGACAGGAAACCCTATCAAACAGGAAACCCTATGAAGGCTGCAACCGCCATGAAGGCTTCACCCGCAAAAAAACCGGTCATCCGCCTTGCGGTGGTGGAGAGCGATCCACTGCGTTTTGTTGGATTTCGCGCCCTGTTTGATTCGGAGACCGACTTCGAGCTGATCGCTGCCTCGCTGCCCGACATCGGAAACCTGCCCAACATCGATCTGGTATTGCTGGGGAACCGCAACGGACAGAACCTGTTCGACCTGATGGCAAGTCTAAAAGCCAGTCGTCCTGACCTGCGCATCATTGTGACAGGTTCGGGCATGGACGAGGAAACCATCTTGAAGGCCATCGCTTCAGGGGCCAAGGGCTATGTGGACGAAGCCGCCTCGCCAACCGAGTTTGTGCAAGCCATCCGCATTGTGAACCAGGGATCAGTATGGGCGCCGCGCCGCGTCCTTTCCCTGTTCATCGAGCGCGTGAGTTCGGCTCCGGGCCGCATCTTTCCCGCGGGCCGCGTGACCTTCACCGACCGCGAGAAGGAAGTGCTGGAGATGCTGGTCGCGGGCCGTTCCAATAAAGAAATTGGCTCTGCTCTCGGGATCGAGGAACGAACCGTCAAAGCGCACGTCGCAAAGTTGATGCGCAAGGTGGGAGTGCAGAACCGGATTGCGCTCTCGGTCCACGCCATCACGCACTCGCTGGTTACGGCGAAGTAAGCAGCTTGCGAAACGCAAGGTCCCTCCGCTTCGCTTGCTGCGCTCGCTTCGGTCGGGATGACAGTTCCGAGGTTAAACACCCGAACTTGGACGCGATTACTTTAGGACAGTGACCTAGGTAATCTTGTCGGTTTACCGGGCGAACCGCATACTCACTTCACCTACCACAGAACCTGGGAGACGGGGTTGGAAGCGGAGATTTAGGGTCACCGCTGCTAGCCCCGATTTTTTTGCCCAACCCAAGGCCGTTCCGGTCATCCTTCGCTTCATTCTCCACAAAATCCGTTAGAATCAATGTCATTGAGTTTCAAATAACCCTATTAAGCTCCGGAAAGTCAGGAAGAAATGAAAAAACTGCTCCTTCTGTGTGTAGTGCTATGTCTGACCGTTTCCACGTTTGCCAAGGATGAGGACGAAGACCAGAACAAGGCTGAAGACCGCATCAAAGCTGCCAGCACGGTGCTGGATGAGATCGAATCGGCGCCCGACCAGGGCATTCCTGAAGAGGTGCTGGGATCGGCCCAATGCGTGGCCGTCGTGCCCACCATGCTGAAAGGCGGATTCATCGTCGGTGCACGTTTCGGACGCGGCGTCGCTAGTTGCCGCACCCCGAAAGGTTGGAGCGCTCCTGCATTCTTCAGCATCAAGGGCGGCAGCTTTGGTCTGCAGATCGGCGCCCAGGCGGTGGACCTGGTCATGCTCATCATGAACGACGATGGCATGAAGAACCTGTTGAGCAGCGAGTTCAAACTGGGAGCCGATGCCAGCGTGGCCGCTGGACCGGTCGGCCGTCATGCCGCCGCCGACACTGACTGGAAACTGAAGGCGCAGGTGCTCAGCTATTCCCGCGCCCGTGGATTGTTTGCGGGATTGGAATTGAGCGGCGCCGCCATCAGCCAGGACAAAGACGCCACCCGCCAGTTCTACGGCCGCATGGTGCCCTTCAAGACCGCGCTGACGGGCACGATCGATGCTCCTCCCAATGCGTATCCGTTCCTGAACACGCTGGCCAAGTGGGCCAAGACGGCCGCTGCCGCCAAGTAAGCTAGCTCATGTAGGCGCGAGCGCCCTCGCTCGTGCTGCAGCGCCACGAAAGCCGCCGCACGACCGAGGACGCTCGCGCCTACATTGACATCCCACTTGCCCCTTGCTACCGTCACCCAGTTTCCCCCTAAATGCGTCAGCGACTCGAGTACGCGCTTGCGTGGCCGTTCATCAAAATTCTGAGTCTGGTGCCTCGTTCTCTGTCGCGAGCGGCCGCGATTTCTCTGGCCTGGGCGGTTTATCTGTTGCATCCGCGCCTGCGCCGCGTCGGAATGCGCAACCTGGCGATGGCGCTGCCGGAAAAGAGCCGCAGGGAGCACGCACGCATCCTGCACGGAGAATTTACCTCGCTCGGTCGTCAGCTGGCCGAGGTCTGTCAGTTTCCCCGATATACCAAAGAAAACGTGGGCCGGGTGGTGGTCTACGACGGCTTCGAGAACTACGAACGAGCCGTCGCCCGGGGCAAAGGTGTGCTGTTTCTTACCGCTCACTTCGGGGGTTGGGAGCTCTCCGCGTTTGTCCATTCGCTGCACGGTCACCCGATGCACGTGGTGGTACGGAACCTCGACAACGTTTATCTCAACCGGCTGATCGAGGGCTATCGTTCGATGCACGGCAACACCACGGTCAGCAAAGACAATTTCGTGCGCGGGCTCTTGGAAGCGATGAAGGCGGGTGAAGTCGTCGGCCTGCTCATGGACACCAACATGACTCCACCCCAGGGAGTGTTCGTAGATTTCTTCGGCATTCCGGCGTGCACGGCCAGCGGACTGGCCAGAATCGCGTTGCGCACCGACGCTGCCGTGGTCCCGGGCTTTACCATCTGGGACCCGGTCCTGCGAAAATACCGCCTGCGCTTTGATCCCGCTGTCAACCTGGTGCGCACCGGGGACGACGAGAAAGATATCGTCACCAACACCCAGTTGTTTACGAAAATCACCGAGGACTACGTTCGCCGCTATCCCGACCAGTGGTTATGGGTACATCGGCGCTGGAAGACGCGGCCGCCCGGGGAGCCGGGGTTGTACTGAGACGGGCGGCTTCTAGCTGCTAGCTCCTAGCTTCCAGCGAGCGTCCAAGTTCTGAAGAGTAATAGCTAGAGGCTAGTAGCCAGAAGCTAGAAGCTGCATTTTCAAAACCAATCACTGCGATACGCGATCCACCAGCTGGCATACGCAACGGGGATGGTTGCGGCCAGGGCCCACCAGAGCGGCAGGATGAAATCTGCGGCCAGCCCAAGGACTGTGAAGCTGATCCAGAAGATTTTTTTCTCCATCTCGTTATTCTAAACTCGGTTGATCTTTCCGCCTTCCTCCTGAACGTATACTAAAGATCATGGCCCTTTCACTCAGGACCGTTGCCGAATCGGTGCAAGGGGAAGTGATGGGAGATGGTTCCGTTGCGATAGGCGGAGTCGCCAGCATTGCGCGGACCACCTCGGTGGATCTGGTCTTTGTCGAAGATGAAAAGAGCTTGCCGGCGGCGCTGGCATCGCGCGCCGCGGCGATAATCGCCGGTGAGTTCGCGAGAGGAAACACAACTTCCAAGCCTCTTCTGATTTGCGCGCATCCCAAGCTGGCGTTTGCACGAGCCGCACGACTTCTTGGTCCTGCGCCGGATCGCAAGCCTGGGGCGCATGCCAGCGCCATTGTGCATGCTTCGGCCCGACTGGGTAAAGACGTGACTGTGGCGGAGCGAGCCGTTATCGGCCAGAAGGTCGAGGTTGGCGACAACACATGGGTTGGCGCAGGCGCAGTGCTTGGTGCCGGTGTTCGTGTCGGCAGTGATTGCGAGATCTATCCCAATGTGACGATCTATCCCGGCGCACAACTCGGCGATCGTGTGATCGTCCACGCTGGAGCGGTGCTGGGCAGCGACGGCTTCGGATACGTGCGCGACTCTGCGAACGGACATTACGAAAAATTTCCCCAAGTCGGCCGGCTAGAAATTGGAGATGACGTGGAGATTGGAGCCAACGCGACCATTGATCGGGGAGCGCTGGAAGTCACCCGCATCGCCCGCGGCACGAAGATCGATAATCTGGTCCACATCGGACACAACTGCCAGATCGGCGAAGACGTGGTAATCGCCGCACAGACTGGCCTCTCCGGCAGCATCGTGATCGAGAAGAATGTCGTGCTCGGCGGCCAGGTGGGCATCGGCGAACATGCGCGCATTGAAGAAGGCGTGATGCTGGGTGGACAAGGCGGCGTCCTGCCCAACAAAGTTCTGCGCGGCAAAGGCGTGGCGTTCTGGGGGACTCCGGCGCGCCCGCTGCGCGAGTATCTGAAGCAGTTGGCCGCGATAGCGCGGCTGGCGAAGAAATAGTCGTTGGTCCCTGGTCGTTGGTCGTTGGCAAAACCATGAACGACCGTGAGCAATGGCCAACGACCAATGGCCAACGACCCAGGACCAACGACTGCCCTATGGCCCTCATCGTTATTGGCGGACATTCCCGCAGCGTCGGCAAGACCAGCGTGGTCGCCGGGTTGATTGCCGCCTTGCCGGAATTCAACTGGACAGCGTTGAAAATCACGCAATACGGACACGGCGTTTGCTCTGTGGATGGAGAGCCCTGTCACTGCGCGACCGACGATCACAGTTGGGCAATAAGCGAAGAGCTGGATCGCTCCGGGGAATCTGACACGTCGCGGTTTCTGGCCGCGGGGGCGGTCCGTGCCTGGTGGGTGCGGACCGAGCAGGGACGGTTGGCGGAGGCCATGCCCGCCGTCCGCGGCAAACTGGCTGAGTCCGAGAACGCGATTGTCGAGTCGAACAGCATTCTCAAGTTTCTGCGTCCCGATCTATACCTCACCGTGCTTGACCCCGCCACCGCAGATTTCAAAAAATCGGCCCAGGAGTTTCTCGATCGGGCGGACGCGGTCGTCTTGCATCAAAGGGACGCGCTAGAACCGCAATGGCGCGAGACTTCGCTGAAGCCGGTGACACGGCGCCCCATGTTTCGCATTTCTCCGCCGTCCTACGTCACGCCTCAGATCATCGAATTTGTAAGGCGAAAACTGACCACGGAGGACACACAGGACAGGGAGAAAAATTAAACGATTTTCCTCGTTGTTCTCTGTGGTTATCCTGTGAGCATGACTCCTGCTCCAATCAAGCCCGTAGTTGCTATGGAAGTACTGAATCAGATTGATATTCGCGTGGGGACGATTGTCTCAGTGTTGGATGTGCCGAACTCCGACAAGCTGTTGCAGCTGCGCGTTGGGTTCGGGGATCACGAACGCACCGTCGTCGCCGGAATGAAGACCGAGCGGGCCAATCCGCAAGAGATTGTCGGCAAGCAGGCGCTGTTCGTGGTCAATTTGGAGCCGCGCAAGATGCGGGGAGTGATGTCGGAAGGGATGCTGTTCGACATCGGTTATGCCGACGACGTGCGTCCGGTGCTGGCGATGCCGGAAAATCCAGTGCCAGACGGGACCCGCGCCGGCTAGGATTTGCGCAGGTGCGCCAGTTCCCAGACCTTGGCGTATTTCCACGAAACGTACACTGAGTGGTACAGGTGCAGCAGCAGGCCTTTTCGTCCATCAAGAAAGCCCAGGCGAAAAAAATAGTTGTAGAAGAACGTCACTACAGGACGCAGCGCGATGTTGATGACGCTGAACCCGGTGCGTCCCACGGCGACCGCCATCTCGGCACCCAGCGAAGAGTAGCGGTTCATGTGCTCGATGTAGTCGGAGAGCGTGGGATAGCAGTGGTGCAGGATCGCACCGTGCTTGAGCCTGGCGGTAGTGCCATTGACCGTTACGGTCTCGTGCACCGCACGATTCTCGAAGCGCCCTCGACCACGGCGAAAGAGGCGCAGCTTCGGATCCGGCCAGAAGCCGCCGTGTTTGATCCATTGCCCCAGGAATTCGTTCTTGCGCGCGATCCAAATCCCGCAAAGTTCCTGGTCGCCTTTCACGCCGACCCAATTTTCTAACTCTGCCTGCGCATCCTCCGCCATGAAGGGATGAGCATCGCTCTGCCGGCGCAGTGCGTCCATTCTCTCCAGGCTCTCCAGCGTGTTGGCGAGGGCTTCCTGGAGCTGCGCGCTCAATTCCTCATCCGCATCCAGACTCAGGATCCAGTGGCCGCCCGCTTTCTCGATGGCGGAGTTCTTTTGAGCGGAATAGCCCCTCCAGGGTTCAACGAAAACCTTGGCGCCAAACAGCTTCGCTATCTCTATCGTTCGGTCGGTGGAGCCTGAGTCGACGACGATGATCTCGCCCTGGCCGTCACGCACCAGCGGCTTTACGCTTTCAAGTGTGCGTCCGAGGTTGAGTTCCTCGTTTTGGGTGATCAGGACGACGGAGAGATGCACGCGGAGAGAATAAACCGGGAGGCGGCGATGGCGGAATGGCCGCAAGGATGCCCGGCAAGAACCACGTAGGCGCGGACGCCCTCGTCCGGGCAGGCGAGCGAAGCTCGCCTGGAATAGCGGAGCTTCGCTCCGCTGGGCAGGGGAGACCCTGCCCCTACGTGAGCGGTAGAGACTACTGCTGTGGCGGAGCGGCCTGCTGCTGCGGCATCACCGAGCCCGGCATATCCGTTCGGGGAGCGACAAATGGAATGCTCGGCATGTGCGTGACTTCGCCGCGTTCAGCATCATTGACCTGGATTCCGGCGTGATCGAGCAAAAGACCGGTTGCACGATCCAGTTCAACCTGGGCTTTCTCGTAGGCCGCCATGGCCGAGACCAGTGTCGACTCAGCCTGCGCCAGCGCACTCTGGTTTTGCAGCACCAGAGTGGTCGTGGAAGCGCCCAGAGCGTATTTCTTCTGTTCCGCATCCAGGGACTGGTGGCCCAGGTCCACTGCGGCTTGGGCGGAAGATACGCTGGCGCGGTTCTGTTGCACCGCGAACTGCGCGTTCCGTACCTCGATGCGGATCTGATTTTCCAACTGCTGCAGCCGCATCTGGGACTGGCGATATTCCAGTTCAGAACGGATCTGCGTCGCCTGAGCCACCCGGTTGCGCAGGGGAATGGTCAAGCTCAAGCCCACACCCTTGTCTGGAGCACTGGAATCCACTAACTGGCCCAGAGCATTGCTGTACCCTACCGGGCCGCCATTGCGGAACGGTGGTGCTGCGTTGGCGGGGTTGAAGCAGGCTTCGAACGCGCCGCCACCGCCGGGCGGGCAGTCGGGCAGCGCGACGTTTCCGCCGAGGCCCGATCCCCCATAGTAAGCGTAAAGGTCAAGGCTTGGCAGCAGCGAGTTGCGGACGGCTTTGTTGCTGATTTCAGTGTTGGCCAAATTGATGCGTGCTTCCGCCAGTTCGGCGCGATGGCTGAGCGCATCATTCACCAAATCCTGGGTCGGAACCACGGGCTCCGTTGCCGGCAGTTGCATGGTGGAGGTGGGAATGACTTCTGCATCGGCCAGCCGGGGATCGACCAAGGTTCGGCTGAGCGCGTTCTTCATCAGCAACTGCTGAAGCTGCAGGTTGGTCTGGGCGACGGTCAGGGCTTGCTGGTCGGTTGCCACCGTGCTCTGGGCCCGCACTACTTCGATGGGAGCTAGGGTGCCGATCTGCACTTGCTTCTGGGTGTCGGAGAGCGTCTTCTGCGCGAATGTCAGAGACTCGTTCTGCACCCTTACATTCTCGTAGGCGAAGACAAGATCCCAGTAGATGTTCTCGATCTGGTCCACGGTGGTGATCACTTGCAGCCGGAAAGCGATATCGGAGATCTCACGGTTATTCTTGGCAATCCGAATAAATCGCGTGTTGGGCGCAAAGCCAAAACCTTGCAGCAGGTGTTGGGTCAGCCTGAAATTCAAACCGGAAGTGATGGTCGGGCTATAGGTAGCTGTCGGGCTATCCGTCGTGGTGTGCGTATTCGTGAACCCTACGGAGAAGTTCGTGCCGGTCTTAAAACCTTGCAGATAGCTGAAGTTCGCCGTCCCAGTATTCTGATTGGACACCGGGATGGGGCTGAAAATGCTAGCCGACTGGGTGTACAGCCGATCCATTTGCAGCGTGCCGGTAAGCACGGGGTCGAAGCTGGTGATGGCGGGACCGCTGCCCAGCGTGGAGTTAACCAGGCCACCGGTACCAGTTCCCGCGCCGCCCGAGCCTGCACTGGTGCCTCCAGTGCCGGAGCCGACCGATCCGCTGAGGCCGCCCGTTCCCCCGCCGGGCGTGCCCGAGACGGTGCCGCTGTTGACGCCCAGTGTACTGCCGCCGGCCGAGGCCCGGAGAATGTCGGTATCGGCAATGTTCAGGTTGTAGCGCTGAATCGCGATGTCCAGGTTGTTCTCCATGGCGAGAGCCACGGCATCGTTCATCGACAAGTACAGTTTTCCATCGCGCAGCAGCAGCTCGACCCGCGGCGTATTGCTCAGATCGGGGGCCGGCATGTACTGTGGCCGGTAAGGGGCGATCGGATTGGGAAAGTGCGAGCGGGCCTTGGTGTAGTTCTCCACCGTGAAGCGCTGCGGTTTTGGGCCCTCAGGCGCCGATTGGTTGGGCTGGGCGGTTTGGGACCAGGCGGTGGCAGTCAAAGTACCGGCCAGGACGACCGCAAGCGTCCGGCGGAGGGCACATTGCAATGCAGACAAAAACATTCGATTCTCTCCCTGCACAAGCTGATGATGAATAGCGCTAAGGCTTTTGGAAATCAAGCGATGGTACGCAAAATATGGGCGCCAGGTTTCATTTTTGTGCTCACCGGCGCTATCTCTGCTTTTCGTCCCTGGGTGCGAATTGAATGAAATAGTATAGCTGACACGTTCACCCAATTTTGAGGCCGCAATCCGGTGCGCCCGGTAAAGCTTTGTAAAGATTGACCACAGGTTTGGATGACGATCGCGCTCGATACGACTCCAAACAAATCATCATGCGCAATCTCAAATTGGTCCTGTCCTACGACGGTACGGAGTTCTTTGGATGGCAGATCCAGCCCGAGGCGGCCACCATCCAGGGCATATTGGCTTCGGCCATCGGGCGGGTGACCGGTGAAAATGTCCTGCCCCAGGGTTCGGGCCGCACCGACGCGGGCGTACACGCGCTTGGCCAGGTGGCGACCTTTGTCACCCAATCGCCTATCCCGCCGGAAAACCTGGTAGTCGCGTTGAATGATATTCTGCCTATCGCGATCCGGGTGCTTGAGGCAGTCGAAGAGCCGCCTGAATTTCACGCCCGGAAGTCAGCCCGCGCCAAGACATATCGCTACCGGATGTATCGCGGCGCCATCTGTTCGCCATTCTTTGCACGCTATGTGTGGCATTACCCCTATCCATTGGACGAACATGGGATGCAAGAGGTAGCGGGGCTGATCGTGGGCGAGCGTGATTTCACTTCATTTGCCGCAGTGGATCCGGAGCGGGGACGGGAAGAAATGTCGAATGTCCGGCAGGTTTTCAGTTCAACCTGGGAACGGCAAGGCGATGAATTTGTCTACACCGTGCGAGGCAACGGATTTCTGCACCACATGGTGCGCAACCTGGTCGGAACGTTCCTGCTGGCAGGCAAGGGAACTCTGAAGCCGTCGGACTTGACGCGGATTCTGGAATCGCGTTCGCGGTCCGCGGCAGGAGCCACCGCGCCGGCTAGCGGCTTGTGCCTGGTAAACGTAGAGTACTGAGTGTGGTCGCGGGCGACTCGCCCGCGGCTTTTGGGTGCTGCCAATGGTAACGGATCTCAAACTCGCTGTTCGCAAGATCGCCTCGACCAGCCCAGCGACGGGCGAGGCACTGCGCGAGTTCGAATGCGCATCAGAGGTGGAGGTCCATGCTGCGGTTTCGCGCGCGGGTTCGGCGCAAGCATCATGGGCTGCTTTGGGTGTGAGGAAGCGAATCGCGGTCCTGCGCAACTTCCAACGCCTGCTGCATCAGAAGAAATCCGAGGTCGCGCGCCTGGTCACCCGCGAAGCCGGCAAACCCTATGTCGAAGCGCTGCTGACGGAAGTGCTGGTAGTGCTCGATGCCGCGCGCTTCCTGATTGATAACGCTTACCGCCTGCTTCACGACGAACCCGTCCCCCACGGCAATCTGACGATGAAGACCAAGTCCGGCCGCCTGGTCCGCGAGCCCCATGGTGTGATTGGCATCATCTCGCCCTGGAACTACCCCTTTTCAATTCCGGCTACGGAGAGCCTGGCCGCGCTGGTCGCAGGAAACGCCGTAGTAGTCAAGCCTTCGGAGTTCACCTCGCTCACCGCCATTGAACTGGCGTCGCTGCTGCACCAAGCAGGCGTGCCTGAGGAAATTTTTCAAGTGATCGTCGGCAATGGCGGTACGGGAGCGGCCCTGATCAACGCCGCCATCGACAAATTGTTTTTTACTGGCAGCGTTCCCACCGGGAAGAAGATCGCACAGGCCACGGCTGCCCGGCTGTTGCCGGTAGCGCTGGAGTTGGGCGGCAAGGACCCCATGCTGGTGCTCGATGATGCCGACATCGAAATCGCCTCTCGAGGCGCGGTCTGGGGCGCATTTGTGAATGCTGGCCAGGCCTGTCTCTCGGTTGAGCGTTGTTATGTGCATCGCAGTTTGTACCGGCCATTTCTCGAGGCCTGTGTGCATCACACCCAGCAATTGCGAGTGGGCAACGGCATGGATCCCGAGATCGAAGTTGGCCCCCTGATCCATGAACGCCAGCTGCGGAATGTCGAATCTCAAGTGGAAGATGCCCGGGCGCAGGGCGCGCGTGTGCTGGTGGGTGGAAAACGCCTGCCGAAAATCGGATCGAACTATTACGCACCGACCATATTGGCGGATGTCACCCACGAGATGCGTATCATGCGCGAAGAAACATTCGGGCCGGTGCTTCCGGTAATGCCATTTGACAACGACGACGAGGCAGTCCGTCTGGCCAACGATTCCGACTACGGCCTGGCGGCCAGTGTGTGGACACGCGATCGCGCGCGGGGAGAGACTCTGGCGCGGTGCATACAGGCCGGGGCGGTCATGATAAACGACGTAGTGTCGTGTTTTGGCATCAGTGAAGCCCCGCACGGAGGTGTGAAGGCCAGTGGCGTGGGACGCTCTCACGGACGGTTTGGCCTGGAAGAAATGGTGCGGATAAAATATCTCGATTCCGACCTGCTGCCGGGGACGAAGAAAATCTGGTGGTACGGATACGGCAATGCTTTTGCCCGCCAGACGGAAGGGCTGCTGGATTTTCTGTTTGCCCGCGGATTAGGCCGACGCTTGCGGGGTGCGGTCAGAGCCGCAGGAGCATTGAGGGGGAAGAAGCGCGGGTAGCGTTTGAATGAACCGAGGAGCACGCGATGGTTTCCAATTCCGATCCGAAACGCGATTTGTTGCGCCACGCTCTGGCCACGCTTGCCTACCGCGGCGGTAACGCTGTCCGCCAGGTGCCAGCGGGATTCGCCGACTTTCGCGGCTGTGAGTCGGGGAGGACCGCCTCGCAAATTCTGGCTCACATAGGCGACCTGCTCGACTGGGGACTCTCCGTCGCACAAGGCAAGCAGAGTTGGAATAACTCGGAGCCGCTGGCCTGGGACAAAGAGACCAACCGGTTCTTCGCGACTCTAAAGCGGTTCGATGATTATCTGGCTTCGGCCGAGCCGATGCATGCGCCGGCGGAGAAGCTCTTGCAGGCGCCACTCGCCGATGCCTTCACCCACGTAGGACAGATTGCGATGCTGCGGCGGATGGCGGGTGGGCCGGTCAAAGGTGAGAATTACTTCGTCGCTGACATCGTGATCGGCCGCGTGGGCCCGGAGCAGGCTCCGCCCAAGAGGCAATTCGATTGACGCTGTTATAGCTCGGCCGAAACGCCTTCGAGTAAAATGAATCGGTAAATCCGGCGGCCCCTGGCCGCAGCGACGAGGATGGCCCTTGCCCCCCACCGAAACCGTGACTGCTCCTCCGCAGCTTCCCCATCACAAAGTGAAGATCAAGAAGCCGGGACAACGCTCCTGCAACGAAAAAGACGCCAAGGGCAAATTCTGCGGCGGACATCTGAAGCGCTGGTTCTACACCACGGATGTGGTCGAGCAGGCCTGCGGCGACGCGGCAGAAGCCTGGGGACCAGACGCCGAGGTCTATCGCTGCGAGCATTGCAAGACTCTTTACCTGCCCAACCAGGAGGGAGTCCGCGGGCTGAACGTGGCGGGGCAGGGGCAGACGTCCGTGTTCGGGTTGACCGTCGTGCCGAAAAAGTGACGACGGCTCGGGGCCCCGTGCCCGACGCGAAGCCAGTACGAAATCGTTTTAGTCGTTGACAGCGCCGCACACGGCATAATCCAATACGCGGGAATGGAAACCACTCCAACCGGCCCTACTTCCTCCACAGGCTTGCGGCTTCGGCGATCGCTCACCCTTTGGGACCTGATTCTTTACGGCATCATCGTCATCCAACCGACCGCGCCCATGCCCGCCTACGGCGTGTTCAGTAACGCCGGCCAGGGCCACGTGGTCACGTCCATCCTGATCGCCATGGTCGCCATGGTTTTCACCGCCATGAGCTATGGACGCATGGCGCGCGTGTATCCCAGCGCAGGTTCGGCTTACACCTACGTGGGACGGGCGCTGCATCCCTCTCTCGGCTATGTCACCGGTTGGAGCATGACGATGGATTACATGCTGAATCCCTTGATCTGCACCATCTGGTGCTCCAAGGCGATGGCCGATCTGTTGAGCGGAACGCGATATCAGATTCCGTATCCCGGCCTTCTTTGGCCGATCATATTTGCGCTGTTGTTTACGGCGCTGAATCTGCGCGGAGTGAAAACCTCGGCCCGGATCAATTCGACCTTGTGCGCCATCATGGGAGCGGTGATTCTGGCGTTTTTCTGGTACACCATCCGCTACATTTTCCACTTGCCGCAATATCCCGAGGCCTACTTCCTGCGTCCGTTTTACAATCCGGAAACTTTTACCATCAACCGGGTCTTCCACGGCACCTCGGTCGCGGTGCTTACCTACATAGGCTTCGACGGCATTTCGACGTTGTCGGAAGAGGTGGACAATCCCAAGCGGAATATTTTCCTGGCTACAGTGCTGGTCTGCGTCATTACGGGATTCCTCGCCGCGGCTGAAGTCTACGGTGCGCAATTATTGAGCCCGCAGTACCAGTTCTCCGCGGACGAGGTGGAAAACGCATTCAGCCATGTAGCCGCGATCGCAGGAGGCACTCTCATGACCAAGGCGATCAGCATCACGCTGCTGATTGCCACCATCGGTTCGGGCATGGGATCGCAACTCGGAGCGGCCCGCCTGCTTTATGGCATGGGACGCAGCGGCGCGATTCCCAGGAAATTCTTTGGCGCTATCCATCCCAAAACCCGGATTCCCGCCAACAATGTGATTTTCGTCGGCGTGATCGCATTGCTGGGAGCGTTCCTCATCACTTACGACAACGGCGCACAGTTGCTCAATTTTGGTGCGCTGATTGCTTTCATGGGCGTCAACCTGGCGGCCCTGACCCACTACTACATTCGGGGCGCGGACCGTTCCCTGGGACAACTGGTTCCGCCGGTGCTGGGTTTCATCATTTGCTTGTTCATCTGGATCCATTTGTCGAACCTGGCGCTGATTGCGGGATCCATCTGGATGGTCGCGGGAATCGCCTATGGAGCCTGGAAGACTAAAGGGTTCCAGAGCAATCTGGTGAACTTCGATGTGCCTCCCGAAGAAGAGTAAGGGCTGTCAGCTCTTGTCATCTTGAGCGGGATGACTGAGCAGTGATGCGATGAAACCGAAGTTCTTTCCATCTCCGTCCGCCTGGCACGCCTGGCTGGAAGAGCACCACGAGAAGCATGAGGAGCTGTGGGTTGGCTTCCATAAGGTCAGCTCGGGGAAACCCAGCATCACTTGGCCAGAAGCCGTGGATGGAGCGCTGTGTTTCGGCTGGATTGACGGCGTGCGCAAGAGCCTCGACGAAACCAGCTATGTCATCCGGTTTACACCGAGACGCGCGAAGAGTATCTGGAGCGCGATAAACATCAAGCGGGTCGCCGAACTCAACGCTCTGGGCCTGGTGCGGCCTAAGGGTGTGCAAGCCTTCGAGCGGCGAACAGGAAAGCGTTCCGAAATCTACGCTTACGAGCAAAGAAAAGGCGCCAAGCTCAGCGGCGCTTATGAAAGGCAATTTCGTGCCAACAAGAAGGCTTGGAGGTTCTTCCTGGTGCAGCCGCCGTGGTATCAGCGGACCGCAAGCTGGTGGGTTATCAGCGCCAAGAGGGAAGAGACACGCCTGAAACGGCTGGCTCAGCTCATCGAAGACTCCGAGCATGGACGAAAAATCGCGCAGCTAAGAAGGTCCGGCAGCGGAAAGTGACCACGTGGGGACAGCCGCCCCCGGCTGTCCTAGCCGAGCTTCGCTCGGCAGGGCAGGTGAGGACACCTGCCCCTACGCAATTCGTACTACTACTCCACGTTCCAGCCTCTGACCTCAACGGTCGGCTGGGCAGCTCCCAGCTCCTGCGCCCGGTAGGTTGCCGTGACTTCCCGTTTCTCGCCGGGCAGGAGCGAAAGGTAATCGTCCTGCCAGACCACGGGCAGAATCTCATCTCCACCTTTGCCCTTGTTGACTTTCAAGCGCACGAAGAATGCCAGGCTTTTACTAGGGTTTTCCAGCGTGACGTGCGTGATCGCCTCTTCGCCCTTACGGTCAGTGTGGACGGCAACTCTCAGCTTCACCTTGGGTAATTGAGATAAGGCGGTGTAATCGGCGTAGGAAGATGTCGGCGTGGTGTACCAGTTAGACTTTTCCCAGTCGAGTGTCTCGGGTTTCGTGGATAGCCAGTAGAAATTTGAGCCAACCAGCTGGCCAGAAGAATCGTGCAGCCGCAGTACCAGAAAGTAAGTTGGGCTCAGCCCGTCAATGTCAGGCAGAGTCAGCACTTTGTTCGTGCTATCGGCGCCGGCATCGAGGGAGACCTCTTTGGAAAACTTCTCGCTCATGTCGAGGTTGAGAACCTGGGCCGTGAGCTTCAGCCCCTGGGCGTCCTCGTATTGGCTGCTGACTAACCAGACCGAGTGGTCGTCGTAACCGTAGACCGGATGCAGCGACTCCATCGACTTCTTGGCGCCGAAGTAGCCGCCCCCAGGGCGCAGGTAGAAGTCATAGAGATGCCAGATCATTGATGGCCAGGCGTTGTTGAGCATCCACTGGATCACGCCGGTCGAGGTGTACTTATTTCGGCTGTAGGCCTCGTACATAGCGCGAATGCCTTCGTAGGTTTGCAGCTGTGCTTTGACCGCGTAATCCTCGGCGCTGGTGGCGGGGCCGAAGCGTGCATTCAGGGCGTCGGTGAAGACGTGGATATCTTTAAACGCTCCGCCGCCCGCGTGATAATTCCAGGTGTCGTCAATCGGCCAAAGGTGTTCTTTGCCCACCATGGCGCGAATGCTCTCAATCGGCGGCACGGCCGGTCCCATGCTGGTCTCGGTGTTGAAGCCGTAGGCGCCGCCGCAGCCGCCCTGGTTGCATTGCCGGGCTGAGTCGGTCTTGTCCGTTTGCCAGTACGAAGGCGCGACGTATTCGTATGGCCCAGTCATCTTCACGCCGCTCTCGCCGGAGAAGCCGGCTAGCTTTGCGGTTGCGGACGAAACCACCGGATTCGTCCAGAGCAGCTCTTTCTCAACTTTCAGATAGGTTTGTTCGACGTCGGGCGGGGGCGGGTTGTCGCTGCCGTTCATCCACGCCAGCAGGCTGGGATGGCCGCGCAGGCGGTAAATCTGGTCACGCAACGATTGTTCCGCGATAGTGAAGTCCTGCGCCTTCCAGTTCGGCCAGTGCTCCCAGTGATCGCAACAGCACCAGCCGGCGATCAGCAGAATTCCGCGCTCGTCTGCCAGGTCGAAAAATTCCTTGGTTTCCAGCTTGCCTTCGAGTCGGATGGTATTCAGCCCCATGTCCTGCACATAGCGGAACTCATCGCGCAGACGCTGCGAGTCCTCGCCCAGCATCATGTTGGGAGACCAGCCACCTCCCCGGATCAGGATGTTTTTTCCATTGACGGAAAACAAGCGCCGGTTGGCCGAGAGCACCTCGGACTTGACCTCGCGAATGCCGAATTTTGTTTCCGAGCGGTCGGAAGTCTTGCCGTCAAGGTTGAACTCCAACGTGAGGCTGTAATGCTCCGGCTTGCCCATCTGCGCGGGCCACCACAGGCGCGGATGGTCGAGATTGAGCTGGGGAAACTGCTCGGGAGTAAAGGTCACATCCTTCGACTCGCCCGGCCCGAGTTCGACTTCCTGCGAAAATTCGGTCTTCTCGATCTGGCCTTTGAGCGTTCCTTTGACCGGGTGGTTGGCAGCGTTCTTCAGAAGCGCTGTGACGGTGAGGTGGGCCTTGTCGCTGGCCGGTGAATCTACCTTTGAAACGACCGCGGGGTAGCGCAGCGCAATAGGTCCGCTGGTGGTGATATCCACATCACGAAAGATACCCATGTTCTTATCCGGAGGCGCAGGGTTCCAGTCCACGAAGGTGATGGCCAGATCGGTGTCCGTAGGGGAGAAGACCTGCACGGCCAGAACGTTCGGTTTTCCCGGGACAGCGTAGTTGGTGATGTCGAACTCATAGGTTCGCCAGGCTCCGGCTACATCTTCAGACTTGGCGAGCGCCTTGCCGTTCAGCCAGATGTTAGCCCGATAGTTGATGCCGCCGAAATTCAGCCAGATGGTTTTGCCCTTGAAGCTCGCTGGCAGCACAAACTCCTTGCGATACCACCAGGGCACGATGAAGGGGCTGTCTGGCTGCATGGGGATGTTGGAGAAATTCGCGCCGATGGGGTAAGTGACACCCGGGAAAGTCCGCAGATTCGTCCCGAAGAATGGATCGGGATACACCTTGTGTTTGACCAAAGCCGCGACCACCGTGGTGGGTACGCTGACTGCATACCAATCCTTGGGCTGGAACGAAGGCGTGGAAACGGTCTCGCCCCTGGCCTCCACTTTGCATGAAGACTGGAGGGTCCAGCCGTCTCGCAGGGCGAGGGAAGTTTCAGGATGGAGACGGCTCGCCTCCTGTGCGGAAATCAGCGTGGAGAAAGACAGCACCAGGATGCACAGCAGGCTGCTCTTGTTCATCTTCATCAAGAGATCCTTTGGATAAGTTTTCAAGGGCGCGCTCCATTATGTCGCATTTGATCGGTTGCGCCACTGGACAGCCGGAGCGCTCGAAGACGACCTTAGCTTAATAACACGTAGTATTAATACGTTTCAATGGCTGATTTTCGCGCTGTGATGGAGGACGGGCGTCATCGCCCGTCTTTTCGAGGTTTCTGCAAAGACGGCGGGACGCCCGTCCTCCATTCGAGTTGACGATGAGTTCTAGTCTATAATTTAGGTTTCTGCCTCAAATTCTGGAGTGATTAGACCATGATTCGATTTCTGCAAACCCCTGGCCCGACAAAGAAGATCATCCTCGGCGGCATGTTGCTGGTCATTTGCGCGGCCATGGTGATCACACTCGTTCCGGGCGGCATTGGCGACAGTATCGGTCTGGGTGGGCCCGGGCAGGGTGTCATTGCCAAAGTGGCGGGCGAGCCTGTCACTACGCTTGAAGTGCAGCGCGAAGCCCGGCAGATGCTGCGCCAGCAATTTCCGCGTGGCGGCGCACAAACCGAGATGCTGCTCCCCTACTTCGCCGAGCGCGCCGCGCAGACCCTGATCAGCCGGAAGGCCTTGGTCGCGGAAGCTGACAGGCTGGGCTTACGGGTCACGGATGACGAAGCGCGTGACGAATTGCAGCACGGGATGTATTCGTCCACCTTCTTCCCGGGAGGCAAGTTTGTGGGCCAGCAGCAATACGAGAATATTCTGCAGAATGCCGATCTCAGCGTATCCACGTTCGAGCAGGGCTTAAGAGACCAGATCCTGCTGGACAAGCTTCGTAACCTGATCACCGGCAGCGTGCTGGTTACGGACAGCGATGTGCGCCGGGAATTTGAGAAGCAGAACACCAAGGTCAAATTTGAGTACGCCGTCCTGCGGAGGGATGATTTGTTGAAGCAGATCAATCCCAATGAAGCGGAGTTGAAGGCCTTCTACGAGCGTAACAAGGCGACTTACAACAACTCGATTCCGGAAAAACGCAAGGTTCGGTATGTCGTGCTCGACAGCGCAAAGATCGAAGCGGGAGTCAGCGTCTCTCACGAAGACCTTCAGGCCTACTATGACCAGCACCGCGACGACTACCGCGTGCCCGAGCAAGTGAATGTGAGCCATATCCTGATCAAGACTCCGCTACCTGGTCCGGACGGGAAAGCCGATCCCAAGGGAGTGGAAGAGGCGCGCAAGAAGGCCGAAGACGTCCTGAAGCAGCTGAAGGCGGGCGGAAACTTTGCCGATCTGGCCAAGAAATATTCCGAAGACCCGGGTAGCGGCAAGAACGGTGGTTCCCTGGGATGGATTGGCAAAGGCCGGACCGTGCCGGAGTTCGAACAGACTGCGTTCTCGCTGGCCAAAGGCGCCACCAGCGGCCTGGTGCAGAGCAGTTACGGGTTCCACATCATCCGGCTCGACGACAAACAGGCCGCGCATGTGAAGCCTCTGGATGAGGTCAAAGACCAGATTGAAGGTTCAATCAAGCAACAGAAAGCTGCCCAGGCTGCGGCAAATCAGGTCAACGCGTTACTGGCGCAGGCCCGCAGCGCGGGACTGGACAAAACGGCCGCAGCCAAAGGCCTTAGCGTCATCAGCACCGACTTTGTCAGCCGCACCGACTCCTTGCCGGGCCTTGGCAGTGCGCCGCAATTCATGAGCGCAGTATTTGGCCAAGCCGAAAAAGCCCCGCCCGACCAGGTCCAGGTGGCTCAGGGCTACGCGGTGTTCGATGTATTGGCCATCAAGCCGGCTTCGACTCCCAGGTTTGAAGAGATCCGCAGCCGGGTGGAAGAAGAATTCAGGAACGAGCGAGTTGCTGCCCTGCTTACCCAGAAAACGCAGGAGCTGTCCGATCGCGCCAAGGCCGAGCATGACCTGAAGAAGGCGGCCAAGGAAGCCGGCGCAACCATCAAGACCAGCGACTTCGTGCTGCCGGACGGACAGGTTCCGGACATTGGATCCATGTCGGGCGGCGCCTCGGTGGCTTTCAGCCTGAAGATTGGGGAGATAAGCGGACCGATTGCCAACGGCAATACCGGCGTCGTGTTGTCCGTTCAGGAAAGGCAGGAGCCGACCCCTCAGGATTTTGAAGCCAAGAAGGACCAGATCCGGGATGCGCTCATCCAGAGCCAGCAGCAGGAGATGTTTGGCCTGTTCGTGAGCAATCTGCGGGCGCAGATGGAAAAAGCGGGAAAAATCCAGATCAACGCGGACGAGATGAAGAACCTAACCCGTGCACAGGCCGCCCCGGAACAGGGAGAGTAAATCGGGGGGACGCCCACCTCATCCAAAATTGCTGTTAGCATCGTTGTAATCCCCAGTGATGTTATTCCCCCGCGCCACCGGTATCCTGCTGCACCCGACATCATTTCCTGCGCGCGGCGGTATTGGCGATTTCGGCCCTGCCGCCTACGAGTTTGCAGATTTTCTGGCGTCCGCGCGCCAGGGCCTGTGGCAAGTGCTTCCGCTGGGGCCCCCGGCCACGGGAAACTCTCCCTACTCTTCGACCTCGGCATTTGCCGGCAATTCCTTGCTCATAAGCCTGGAGCGCCTGGCAGAGCGTGGGTGGATGGACACATCACAGATTGCCGGCCTGCCCCGCGAAGCTGGCGCAGTCGAGTATGAGGAAGTCTTTCAGCGCAAACTCCCAATGATCGTCGGAGCTGCCCGGAATTTTCTTCAGAACGCGCGGGGCAACGCCCGCAATCGCTTTGAAAGTTTCTGCGAGGGGAATACCTGGTGGCTGGAAGACTTTGTTCTCTTCGATGCGCTGCGTGAACGCTACGACAGGAAATGCTGGAAGGAGTGGCCGGCCGCCCTGGCCCGGCGCGAAGCTTCGGCGCTGGCAACGGCCCGCAAGGAACTGGCTGCTGAGGTTGATCTCCGGCGCGTCATTCAGTTCTTCTTCTACGAGCAGTGGCATGCCCTACGTCGCTACTGCGCGCAACGGTCCATCCGGTTGGTGGGGGACATCGCCATTTTCGTGGCCTACGACAGCGCCGACGTGTGGGCACATCGCGACCTCTTCCGCCTGCGCAAGGACAATCTTGAGCCCGATGCGGTTTCCGGTGTCCCGCCTGACGCATTCAGCGCCACGGGCCAGCGCTGGGGCACTCCTCTCTATGACTGGGCGGCGATCAAGGCGCGTGGCTACGACTGGTGGATTGACCGCTTGCGCTGGGGCGCCGAGACTTGCGATTACATCCGCCTCGATCACTTTCGCGGCTTCGAACAATTCTGGGAGATTCCAGCGGGTGAGCCGACCGCGGTAAAAGGCCGCTGGGTGGACGGTCCCAAGGACGAGTTGTTCAACAAGCTTCGTGACACCCTGGGCGGGCTGCCTTTTTTCGCGGAAGATCTGGGCCATATCACGCCTGAAGTGCACGCACTGCGCGAGCGTCACCAGATTCCCGGGTTGGCGGTGCTTCAATTTGGTTTCTCTGACGCCGGTGCCCATGTTTATCTGCCGCACCGTCTCACGCCGGATCGCGTCGTGTATACCGGCACTCACGATAACGACACCACGCTGGGCTGGTGGAAATCCGGCGTGTCGGAGAGCGAGCGGCGGGCGATCCAGGCGTATGTTGGGCCGTGTGAAGACGGTATCCACTGGGCTTTTATTCGTTTGGCGCAGGAGTCGGTTGCCAGCCTGGCGGTGGTCCCGTTGCAGGATGTGTTGGGACTGGGCAGCGAAGGCCGCCTGAACACTCCCAGTGTCACGGACGGGAATTTTCGGTGGCGTTATCAGCGGGGATCGTTGACCCGTGCGCTGGCGCAGAAACTAGCTGCCCTTGCCGAAGTGACGGATCGCGTGCCTCCGCCCATGCCGGTGCCGCGCGATGAGGACTTTGCCGCGTGAATCGTTCCCGTTGGGTTTGAGGTATTCTTTCGAACGGCGTCTCGTACTCTCTATTCGCAGCAAAGCTGAGAACTGAGAACCTGGAACTGAGAGCTGGTGGTCTCAATTCATGATTAAAGCTGTAAGAGGAACCCGCGATCTTCTTCCGCCAGAGACGGCGTTGTGGAACTTCGTAGAGGCCGCGGTGCGTGACGTTTTCCGCGCCTACAACTTTCACGAGATACGCACGCCGATTTTCGAGTCGACCGAACTCTTCGCTCGAGGTGTAGGCGAAGAAACCGACGTGGTTGCCAAGGAGATGTACACCTGGGAAGACCGTGGACGGGCCCAAAGCGAGAAGGGCCAATCACTCACCCTTCGCCCGGAAAATACCGCCAGCGTAGTGCGCGCTTACATCGAACACAAACTCTGGGACCGCGGACTGAACAAGCTCTACTACATCGGCCCGCAGTTTCGGCGGGAGCGTCCGCAGAAAGGGCGGTACCGCCAGTTTTATCAGATCGGCGCGGAGGTCATCGGGCCTGCCAGTGCGGGCAGCGAGTCTCCGGCGCGCGATGCCGAAGTTTTGGAGTTGCTGGCAACACTGCTCGACCGTCTCGGCATTCGAGACTGGACCCTGCAACTGAATTCGGTCGGTTGCATCAACGATCGTGCGGCGTACAACGAAGCTCTGCGTAAGGCGCTTGAGCCCGTGGTTTCAGGCATGTGCGAGGATTGCCAGCGCCGCGCCGTCACCAATCCGCTGCGCGTGTTTGATTGCAAAGTTCCCGCGGACCAGCCGATCATCGAGAAGTTGCCGCGCATCAGCCAGTTTCTTGACGAGGGTTGCCGCAAGCATTTCGAACAGGTGCAGAAGATCCTGAAAGAGGTCGGCGTGCCCTTCACACTCAACGATCGGCTGGTGCGGGGGCTCGACTACTACACGCGTACGGCGTTTGAGTTCACCCACGGTGCTTTGGGGTCGCAGAATGCGATCCTCGGAGGCGGGCGCTACGATGGGCTTTCGGAGTCGCTCGACGGTCCCAGCGCGCCGGGAATCGGTTTTGCGATTGGCGAGGACCGCCTCGTCCTCGCGTTGCAGGAATCGGCCGAGGCGGTACAGGTCAAGCCGGATGTTTATATCGCGCCTCTGGGCGAGGGTATGGATGGCGAAGCCGCCCGCCTGGCTCGGGAGTTGCGCCGTCACGATCTGGTGGTCGAATTGGGGGACGAGAATTTTCGTCTCAAGAAATCGTTCGAAATCGCGAGCAAGATGGGCGTTCGGTTTGCCTTGATCGTGGGCGAAAACGAAGTCAAATCAGGTTCGTTCGCGCTCAAGAACCTGGAAACCGGCGAGCAGGTCTCAGTCCCGCGCGCCGAACTGGCCAGTAAGATTCAAGCGCGGTAGCGTACGTCTTGCTTATACGGAGGAATATGAGAGCTCCAGGTTTCATTATCGGTCTGCTCTGCTTGTCTGTGGTTGGGTTCGCGCAAGGATCAGGGAATTCGTCCAAGCCGCTTGGTCCGCTGGAGCAGACGCTGATCGCCAATACCAAAGCGGTTCCCGAGGCTCAAAAGGGCAAGAATGTAGACTTCCTGAAGCGTACTTTGACCAATGACTTCGTCTTCGTCGGCAGCGAAGGCCGGCTCCACGACAAGGAAGAATTTGTGGAAAGCGCGCGCGATGGCGAGCTGAAAGATTTCTACACCTACAATCTGCGAGTTTTGCCGATCAACGATGAGGTCGCAGTGGTGACCTACGACTGCATCATTCACATGCCCGAGGGCGATGCCCCCGGCATGGCGCCGCGCTATCAGCATATTTCCGATCTTTGGGTTAAGCAAGATGACCAGTGGCGGCTCAAGTTTCAGCAGGCCACGGCGGCGCGGCCGATTGACTGAGTATTCGACTTGAAAACTGGTTTCGGGCTCCTGCCGCACGAGCCGGACGCTCGCGCCTACATTTATACTATGTGATTCAGCTAACGACTCCATTCTTCACTGAAGGGCACAACTTGCTCGATTTTCTTGGCGATCTACGACGTACCCATATGTGCGGCGCCCTGCGTCCGGCTGATTCCGGCAAGAAGGCTGTACTCATGGGCTGGGTAAACCGGCGGCGCGACCTGGGCAACCTGATCTTTATTGATATTCGCGACCGCAGCGGCGTCACCCAGGTGGTGTTCAACAAAGAACGCGATCCGGCGGCTCACCAGAAAGCGGAGGCCCTGCGTAACGAATACGTCATAGCCGTCGTGGGCACGGCCAAGCAGCGGGTTCCCGACACGGTGAACAAGAACATTGCCACGGGCGAGGTTGAACTGATCGCAGAAGAGTTGCGCATTCTCAACGAAGCGAAGCAGCCGCCCTTCCTGCCCAGCGACACCGTGCTGGCCAACGAGGAAATGCGGCTCAAGTATCGCTATATCGATCTGCGCCGGGACGCCATGCAGTACAACATCGAGCTGCGGCACAAGGTCGCGCTCGCCATTCGCGATGATCTTTCGGCGCAGGGATTTTTCGAGATTGAAACTCCGTTCATGACTCGTTCGACGCCGGAAGGTGCGCGCGACTATCTCGTGCCCAGCCGGGTGCAGCCCGGGAGTTTCTATGCTTTGCCGCAGTCGCCGCAACTGTTCAAGCAGATTCTGATGATCTCGGGGTTCGACAAGTATTTTCAGATTGTGCGCTGCTTTCGCGACGAAGACCTGCGCGCCGACCGCCAGCCGGAGTTTACCCAGATCGATCTGGAGATGTCATATCCCCAGCCGGAGCGGGTGTGGGAGGTGGTCGAAGGCTTTCTCACGGCAGCCTTCAAAGCTGCGGGACACGAAATCAAGACGCCATTTCCGCGCGTGAGTTACGACCAGGCCATGCGTCTCTATGGTAGCGACAAGCCAGACATGCGGCTGCCGGCGATGCTGGACCTGCGCGGAGCGTTCACGCCCGGGGAACAGGAAAAATTTGCTTCGGCATTCAAGGTCAGCCAGGATTTTACTTCGCTGCTCATCCGGATTCCGAAAGCGGGGGACATCTCCGGCACCGAGCGGCGAACCATTGGAACCTATGGAGCGTTCGCGCACGCCCAGGGGACGTCATACGTGAGTCTGATGACCGACCCCAATCGTTTTGCCCGGGACTATCCCAACTCCCTCGAACCAATTCTCAAGGCCGCGAGTGTCGAGCCGGGAGATTTGTGGTTACTGGTGGTGCGCAAGGCAGAGTCCAAGCAAAGTGCGAACCAGTTCTTCCAGACTTGCGGCCAGCTGCGGCTTGATCTCGCCCAAAAATACGCGGCCAAGCATGGCGCGTTTGCCAAGAGCGGCGATCCGGCGAAAGACTACCGCTTCCTTTGGGTCACCGATTTCCCCATGTTCGAGTGGGACCGGGAGTCGGGCAGATGGAACGCGGCTCATCACCCCTTTACGTCGCTGCACGACGAGGACATGGCAAAGCTCGAGACGAGCTACGACACGACGGGCGATCCCCAGTCCCCGCTGGGAGAAATCCGGGCGCTGGCTTACGACGTGGTGCTCAACGGCACTGAACTCGGCTCGGGCTCGATCCGTATTCATCGTCAGGACATTCAGAGCAAGATATTCCGTGCTCTGGGGATGACGGAAGAAGAGGCGCGCTCGCGCTTCGGATTCTTTCTGGAGGCGCTGGAATATGGCACGCCTCCGCACGGCGGAATTGCGCTCGGACTCGATCGCATCGTGATGATCCTGGCCGGCGCGGATAGTCTGCGCGAAGTAATTCCATTTCCCAAGACGGCTCGTGCCGTGGATCTGATGGTGGATGCGCCCACGCCGGTGAGCGAGGCACAGTTGAAGGAACTGGGGATACAGGTGAAGAAGTAGAGGTGCCTCAGGGGGTGAAGCCCGTCGAGAGCAGCCTTAAATACTGGCTTGAAGCCTGCTACACCCACGTGGCGAGAGAAGGGTGGAGCAGGGCTTCAGCCCTGCATTCGAGCCAAACTAGGCGGCAGGCTTTAGCCACTGAGGTACTTCATCAAGGTTGAGGATCGCGGAACTGTACGGGAACTCCTCAGGAATCGGAACCAGGCCGCGCCGCACCGGGTTCATGTGGATGTAGTGGCGGAACCGGGAATATTCTTCTCCATCTCTTACTCTGTGATCATAGAAGCTGGTCTGCCAGATTTCTCCCAGAAAGCCTAATTCTTTCTTGGCCCGGAAGGAGAATCCTCCTTTGATGAACTGGACGGCTCTTTCCAGTGTCACGGGAGAAAAGGGGCGTCAGAAGAGCATGAAAGTGATGGGGCATCACTACAAATTCATGCAGGTGATATTTGCCCTGCTTCTGATAGTGGAATAGGACGTCCATGAACAATTCGGCCATCCGCTCGGATTGAAGCAGGCCTTGTTTTTCCCAAGTTGAGGCGGTGATGAAATAGGTCCCGTCGCCGGTGGTTCCATGGTATGGGATCGTCATGAAGTACCTCAGGGGCTGAAGCCCTTCGGATTTCCGCCTTAAATGCAGGCCTGAAGGACTGCTCCACCCACCAAGTAGGCTTCATCCACCGAGCACAATACTGCGGGGCTCGAAGCTTCACCACAGAAAATCCCTTAGCATCAGATTATGTTGTCCTGTCTTGAAACTGGAGACGGCGGTTTGAGCGACCGATAGCTGCTAGCTGCCAGCGCTTATAGGCGCTTGATGATAAACGCGGTCTTGTCGTCAATGCGATCGTCTTCCGTAATCTCCTGCAAGTGATGGTCCTGCATGACTGCGAATTGCAGGATCGCGTTACAGATTTCTCTGGCCGGCTCATTCTTGCGTTCGCGAATCACCAGTTCAATCTGCTGGCGGTCCTGCTCGTCGCTGCCGTCGTAGACCCCGTCGGTGTAGAGGAAGAGCAGGTCTCCCGGGCTCATGAGGGTGATCTCCGCTACGTCCGACGAGTTAATCTGCCGGGCCCTGAGCGCCATCGAAAGATACTTGTTCCGGTCGGGATGGTCCTCGGGAATCTCCAGTCCCAGCGCCAGGAACTGCACCATGCGGGCGTCATCGATCTGCATGAACTTGTCGAATTCGGCGGAGAACACCAGCGGGGGCGGATGGCCGAAATTTACGAAGCGAAAACTTCCGCCCGGACGTATTTCGCCGTACAGCATGGTGGCGATTTCGCGCGAGTTGTCATTGGGATCGCGTCCCAGAGCGTTCCGTGCCGTGACCGATTGCGCCAGCCTGAGATTGATCTTCTCGAAAAACCCCGGAGTGGTCTTTCCGCTGTGATCGAGTTCGGAAAGCATGAGTGAGTGAAAGGTGTCGTGTACAGTTGAGGCGATCTTCGCCGAGATAATTCCGTGACCCTGAGCATCCACCAGAAGCACTCCAGCCGTGGTGTACAGTTCATGCAGGTCTTCGGCGATTCTCACCTGTTCAGAACTCTTCGCTCTTCTGTACTCGGCAGCCACGGAGGGCTTGTAGTCCGGCCGGGTCTTCAGCCACTGTACATGCGTATCCACCGAGTTTCGCGGAGTCTGGCCTTGGGGAAGAGGTTCGAGGTAGTCCTGGGACAGCTTGAGAGCGCGTGCGATGCGAGCGTCAATGTTGTAACGCTGCTGAAAGTTGATGTACTCAAAAAGATCGCCGCCCACCGTGCTGGCGGGGATGGAGTTGCCGTACATATCGATCCCGTCCAAATGCGGGATCGCGCCCTCCACCGGCATCAGCCGCTTGCGGAGGTACTCGTCGATGCTGGGTTCTACATGCTGCGTTGCCATGGATCGCATCCTCTGCTGCCGTTAGTTTGTCGTCCGCACTCCGGAGCCGGCTGGCACAATTGGAAGTATACGAAAGTCGGCATTACCGATCGTGCACCGAATCGGGTGGGTATCTTCAGTCAGGTCTTATTTTCCCGCAACTTATATCTCTGCAGTTTCCCGGTGGCGGTTTTTGGCAGGTCATCCACGAATTCTACCCAGCGCGGGCGCTTGAAGATGGGCAGGCGGCTGATGACAAACTCTTGGAGTTCGCGAGCCAGATCGGGCGTGGACGTCGTGCCATTCCTCAAAACCACGTACGCGGCCGGCTTCAGCAGCTGGTCGTTGTCCTCGCGGCCGACTACCGCGGCTTCCTGGACAGCAGGGTGCTCGATCAGTACGCTCTCGATTTCGATAGGGCTGACCCAGGCGCCGCTGCATTTGAGCATGTCGTCGGAGCGGCCGGCGTACCAGAAATATCCCTCGGCATCCTGATAGTACTTGTCGCCGGTGCGAATCCAGTGGCCTTCGATCGTGTTTTTGGATTTCTCGTGCTGGTTCCAGTAGTGGGAGCAGGTGGAATCGGATTTGACCAGCAGGTTGCCGATGTCGCCCGGCTTCATCGGTTGGTCGCTTTCGTCCACGATCTTCGCTTCGTAGCCGGGGATGATCTGGCCGCTGGAGCCGGGACGCACTGCGCCGGGGCGGTTCGCGATGAACATGTGCAGGACTTCGGTGGAGCCGATGGCGTCGAGAATTTCCACGTCGAAGCGTTGCTTGAAGCGGTGGAAGATGGCGGCAGGGAGGGCTTCACCGGCGGAGATGCCGTAGCGGACTGAGGAGAGGTCGAAGTCTGGCGCGCTCTGGCGCCCGGAGAGCCGGGGGCGGCTGTCCCCACGTGGTCTTGGCCGGGTTCATAAGTCAACAGCGCCGCGTAGTTCGATGGGACGGAGAAAAACAACGTAGGGCGGTGGCGTTCGATGATTTCGAATACGTGCTGCGGCTTGGGCGGCCCCGGCCACAGGATGCTGGTGCCACCGACCGCCAGGGGAAAATAGAGGGCGTTGCCCAGTCCGTAGGCGAAGAACAGTTTGGCCACGCTGAAGCAGCGGTCGTCTCGGTCATGCCGAGGATGCCCTTGGCATACCGTTCGGCGCAGACCACCATGTCATGCTGCAAGTGGACGCAAGCTTTGGGCAAGCCGGTGGAACCGGATGAATAGAGCCAGAAGGCGGCATCGTCTTTGCTGGTGGCTTCGGCGTCGAGCTGGGAAGAATTCTGCGCGATCAGTCGTCGAAGGGCAAGGTGCCTGCGGTCGGCGCGGCACCCACCACGATGACGTGCTGCAGATAGCGTAGCTGCTGGCTGCGGCTAGCCTGGATCTGCGGGTAAAGCGATTCGCTGACCACGGCCACGCGCGCTCGCGAGTTGTTCAGGATGTATTGGTAGTCGGCAGGTTTCAGCAGGGTGTTGACCGGGACCGGGACGGCGCCGATCTTGATGGCCCCGAAGAAGCTGAAGGCGAACTCGGGACCGTCGAGCAGGAGCAGGAGAACGCGCTCCTCGATTCGCACGCCGAGCTGCCGCAGCCCGTTTCCGAAGCGGTTTACTTTCTCTGCCAGTTGACGATAGGTGACGCGGGCCTCTCCCGCCTCGATGGCAACTTTTTCTCCCCGGCCTTCGTGAAGATGTCGATCGATGAAATAGGTGGCGGCGTTGAATGGATCGGGAAGGAGGATGGACGCGCCCGAACTCATTTGGAAGTGGCGCGCTTGCGAAAACTGCGAAGGATGATCACGCCGCTGACGCCAAAGCTGGCGACCGCCCCCAGGGCGAGGGCTTCAGTGATTTGCTGAGCGCTGTGAAACAGGTCGGCGAAGAATGCGGCCAGGGCAAAAAGAATGCCCAGGACGTTCAGCCAGACGGGCGAGCTCGAAGAGTGCGCCTGATCTCGATTCTGCAAGCGGAGTTGCAGCAGGACGGCGGCCAGTCCGACCGCGCCCATCACCACGACGGCCAGGGGGCTGAAAAATGCGCCGCGGTTGGTGAACAGCACGACTATGGCGAGGGCTCCGCACAGCAGCCCGGAGGCTATCACCGTCCAACGGCGCGAGCGGGAATCGAGCATGTTCAAGGTCACCTCGGGCGTGAAAATCCATTGTAGACACAGTGGGTCTCGAAACAAACACGATTTCCCACCGTCCGTAGCCTAGAAAGCCAATTATCTTGACCCGGGCATTGCGAGGCGGGTAGTGGCTCAGTTTTAACTTTCACGCGGCTGTCATCCTGAGGAAGCGGAGCCCTTCGCGTTGCGAAGGGCTCCCGACGAAGGACCGATACATTTCCGGAAGATAGCAGCGTCCAAACCGCTGCCAGGCGAGTGAAGCTTGGCCGGAAATGCACAGGTCCTTCGCTTGCTTTAGTCCGGCGTCGCCGGACGAAAGAACTTGCGCCC
>CAVRZO010000019.1:0-165974 GCA_963725615.1 Terriglobia bacterium
ATCACCATCGCGTTGCGGGTACCGATCTTGGCGAACTGCTGCGGGCCGTCGGCGGGGGCGATGTGATCGCGCCGATCAGCTGATCGTCGGCGAGGCAGTTCGTCTTCGGACCGGTCACGGCACTCGCCACGGAATCCGCCGGGTGCCGGCGCCTTTTCGACGCGAGCTCAACCTCGACATCGGACGCGAACAGCGGCGGCAGCCGTCGCCGGCGGGAGAAGAGGTGCCGAGGTTGCCGCCAACGGTCCCGAGGTTCGCGGATCTGGGGCGACCCCACCGTGCGCGATGCGATTGCCAGCCCGGGCAGGCGGTCGCCGAGCTCGGCGATCAACCGTGCAGTACGTGACGCGGCGCCGACGCGCAGCTCGCCGTTGTCCGGCCCCGATCGGTCAGCTCGGAATCCGCGTCATCGAGGATCACGGTGGGCGGATGCGGTCGAAGTTGAGCTCGACCATCAGGTCCTGACGCCGGCGATCGGAACCGCTTCGGATGCGCCGCCTTGATTTCGAGGGCCTGTGCCAGCTGTCGGTTTCGGCAGCACTTCCACGGTGCTACGCGCGCCAGGTGACCACCACTTCGCGACCCACGTGTGCATCTTGGCATCCTTTCGCCGCGCGTCCAAACACGCAGAATTGGGGACCACTCCATGAGCGACTCGATGACCTACGCCGCCGCCGTGACCGTCGAGGACATCTCGGCGGCGATCGACGCGACCACGCCGTTCCTCGGACGGCTCGGATGAGCTTCGACATCCTCATCCGCGGTGCAACCGTGGTCGGTGCCGATGAGCAGACCCGGCGGATGTCGGCGTCGCCGACGGTCGTCGTCGCCGCGATCGGACCGGAGCTCGGGCCCCGCCACGAGGAGATCGACGCGACCGGCCTCCATCCTTGCCGGGCGCCGTCGACGCGCACGTGCACTTCAACGATCCGGGCCGCGCCGACTGGGAGGGCTGGGCGAGCGGGACGCGCGCCGCCGCAGCCGGCGGCACGACGTGCGTGATCGACATGCCGCTGAACGCGCACCCGCCGACGGTCGACGCGGCCGCGTTCGCGGCGAAGCTCGCCGCGGCGAGCGCGCCGCCGCACGCGACTTCGCGTTCTGGGGCGGGCTCGTGCCGGGCAACGTGCTCGCGGCTGGCGGAGCTCGCCGAGCTCGGCGTCGTCGGCTTCAAGGCGTTCATGTGCCCCGAGCGGGATCGACGACTTCGAGGCGCGCCGACGACGACACGCTTGCGCGCCGGCATGGCCGGGCGGCGCGGCTCGGCCTGCCCGTCGCCGTGCACGCGGAGAGCGAGGGATCCGGCGCTGCTCGCGAGCGAGCGCGGCCGCGGGGCGCCGGCTGCGCGACTACCTCGCGCCGCCCGCCGGCCGTCGCCGAGCTCGAGGCGATCGCGCGCGCGATCCGGCTCGCCGAGGCGAGCCGGCTGCTCGCTCCACGTCGTGCACGTCTCCACCGGCCGCGGCGTGCGCCTCGTCGCCGGGCCGCGTGCGCGCGGCGTCGACGTCAGCTGCGAGACGTGCCCGCACTACCTCGTGCTCGACGAGGACGACCTCGAGGCGCTCGGCGCGGTCGCGAAGAGCGCACCGCCGCTGCGCGCGCGCGCCGACCGCGACGACCTGCGGAGCCGCCGCCGGCTCCATCGACCTCGTCGCGAGCGACCACTCGCCGTCGCCGCCGGCGCTGAAGGAAGGCGACGATGCGTTCGCCGTCTGGGGCGGCATCTCCGGCTGCCAGTCGCTGCGTCGCGCTGCCGCTGAGCGAGGGGATCGCGCCCGCGCTGACGCTCGAGCTCAGCGCTCACGCGACGCCGGCACGGCGCGCCGGTTCCGCCTCCCGGGCAAGGGCCGGCTCGAGCCGGGCGCCGACGCCGACGTCGTGCTCGTCGACTCCGGTCGAGACGAGCTGCGCGCCGAGGATCTTCGCTACCGCCACCAGCACAGCCCCTACGTCGGCCGCACGCTGCGCGGCCGCGTGATGCGCTGTTCGTGCGCGGCCGCACGGTGTTCGGCGACGGTCGGATCGTGGGAAGCCGCGGGGCGCCTGCTGATTCCCACGATCGAAACGGAGAGACCATGACGATGGTGTCGATCGCCGCCGGCCCGTACCGATTCCGCGCGCGCCTCGAGGAGGAGCGGGCGCCCAAGACGTGCGACGCCTTCTCCAAGCTGCTGCCGTTCGAGCACCTTTAAGAGGAACAGTTCCGGCTTCGCAGCTTAACCAGACTGCGAATGTAAACATCGGGCGGCGGACCGGTGGCTTTTACTTCAATGGCGTGATTGACGAAGTGCGAATCTACAATCGCGCCTTGACCCAGGCTGAGATCCAGACCGACATGATCACACCGGTCAGCGGAGGTTCGTCGTCGACCGACACAACGCCTCCCACGGTGGCGATGTCTGCCCCAGCGGATGGCGCGACCGTTTCGGGGACCACGGCGGTATCGGCTTCGGCATCGGATAACGTTGGTGTGGCCGGAGTGCAATTCCTCCTGGACAGCAGCAATCTGGGCAACGAAATACCGAGCGCTCCGTACACCTTCCAATGGAATACGACCACGGCCAGTATCGGAACGCATACTCTGGCTGCGGTCGCCAGGGACTTTAGCGGCAACGCAACCACCAGCTCAAGCATTTCCGTCACGGTCTCAAATCCCACGCCCGCGCAGGTCGGGCAATGGTCAGCGGTCATGAACTGGCCGATGGTCGCGGTCCATGCGCAAATGCTTCCGACGGGCGACGTCCTGGGGTGGACGGACTATACGATTAACGGCGGGGCGCAGATCTGGCGAAGAGCCACCAATACCTTTACGGATAAGGACTACCCCACCACCAGTCTGTTCTGTTCGGGTCACGCTTACATGGCCGATGGCCGCTTGCTCGTAGTCGGCGGCATTGTGGGATTGCAGGATGACCTCGGACCTCAGAATGGGACGATCTTCGATCCGATCACCGAAACCTGGTCGCAAAGCGCGCTAATGTTCACCGGCCGTTACTACCCAACCGCGACCGCACTGCCCGACGGACGCATCCTGGTTCAAGGCGGGACGACAACTTGCGTCACCTGTTATGCCGACATGCCGGAAATTTACGATCCGGTCAGCAATACCTGGACGCAACTGGCGGCAAGCGCAAAAATGGCGTTCAAGTACTACCCGCATCCCTTTGTTCTACCCGACGGACGTATTCTTGTGTCCTCAGAAGACGACAAAGCCATCAGCAGCCGGGTTCTCGATCTCAACACTCAGACTTGGACGACGGTTGACGCAAGAGTATTCGACGGCCACAGTGCGGCCATGTATCAGCCGGGGAAGGTGCTCAAAGCTGGAACGGCTACGGCTGATAACCAGGGGCATCCTGCGGCCGCGACTGCTTACGTACTGGACATGAACCAATCCTCACCGGCCTGGCAACAGACAGGCTCGATGGCATTTCCGCGATCCTACCTGAACTTGACGATTTTGCCCGACGGAACGGTTCTCGCTACCGGAGGCAGCACGACGACAGACAAGGCGAACTTCGCCGCGGCCGTCTATGAAGCCGAGCTGTGGTCGCCGGTGACGCAAAGCTGGACGACCATGTCCCGAATGCAAACTCCCCGACTCTATCATTCGACTGCTTTGCTGTTACCGGATGCGACCGTACTGGTGGCCGGCGGAGGCCGGGAAAACGGACGTTCCCAGCCCGATCCAAAGGACGAGCCGAACGCGGAAATCTTTTCGCCGCCCTATCTTTTCAAAGGGCCTCGTCCGGCAATTTCTTCGGCGCCATCAATTATTCAGTACGGCACTGCATTCGCCGTGGCAACACCGGACGCAGCCCGAATTGCTTCCGTGTCGCTGATCGCGTTATCAACGGTAACCCACGCCTTCAACGAGAACCAACGCTTCGTTCCGCTGGCGTTTGATCAAGGCAGCAACCCACTGAACGTGCACGCGCCTGCCAATGGCAACCTGGCCCCGCCCGGACCGTACATGCTGTTTCTCGTCGACAGCAACGGAGTGCCTTCTAAGGCGGCCATGGTGCGCCTGCCCGCTCCCAACTCTTCAGGCAACCCACCGCCGACAGTAAGTTCAATCACGCCCAGTACAGGGAGCGCCAATGGCGGGACAGCCGTAGCCATCACGGGCACGGGTTTCCTGCCGGGAGCCACCGTGAGTCTGGGCGGTACGGCGGCCACCGGAGTGACCGTGGTAAGCAGCACATCCATCACAGCCACCACTCCCTCCCACGCAGCCGGGACGGTGAGTGTGGTGGTCAGCAACACCGACAATCAGAGCGGGGGCCTGCCCAACGGTTATACCTACACCGGATCCACCGGCGGCGGAACCATCGGTTTTGTGCAGGTGAAAGCGGCGACGCCGCAGACGGCCAGTTCTTCGGTGGCGGTCACTTACTCGGCCGCGCAGACGGCGGGCAACTTGAACGTAGTGGAAGTGGGCTGGAATGACACCACGTCTTCGGTCAATACGGTCACCGACAGCAAGGGGAACAGTTATGCTCTGGCGGTCGGTCCGACGAGCGGGACTGGGTTGCGGCAGTCGATTTACTACGCCAAAAACATTGTCGGCGGCAGCAATACGGTGACCGTGACCTTTAGCAAGGCGGCAGCGGCCGTGGATGTGCGCATACTGGAATACAGCGGGTTGGATACGGTGAGTCCGCTGGACGTGACGGCAGGCAGCGGCAGGCAGCGGGACCACCGCCAACAGTGGCGCGGCCACCACCAGGTCGGCGAATGAGCTGATTGTTGGTGCTGGAATGACCGCGGGTGCTTTTACCAACGCTGGCGCGGGATTCACCCTGAGGACAATCACCAGCCCGGACGCAGACATCGCGGAAGACCGGACAGTCAGCGCGACGGGAAGTTACAACGCCACGGCGCCGACCTCTTCCAGTACCGCCTGGGTCATGCAGATGGCCACTTTCCGCGCGGCGCAGGGCATAGCCAATCCGGCACCGACCATCACTTCGATCACGCCCAACACAGGTACTGCGGCTGGCGGCACCTCGGTGACCATCACGGGCACCGGCTTCCTGGCGGGAGCGACGGTGAGCCTGGGAGGAACGGCGGCGACGAATGTGAATGTCGTGAGCAGCACGTCGATCACGGCAACGACACCGGCGCATGCAGCGGGAGCGGTGAGCGTTGTTGTCACTAATACCGATACGCAGACCGGCACGTTGAACAACGGCTATACCTACACGCCGAGCAATCCGGCGCCGACCGTCACTTCGATCACGCCCAACACAGGTACAGCGGCTGGCGGCACCTCGGTGACCATCACCGGCACCGGCTTCCTGGCGGGAGCGACGGTGAGCCTGGGCGGAACGGCAGCGACGAACGTGAATGTCGTGGGCAGCACGTCGATCACGGCAACGACGCCGGCGCATGCAGCGGGGGCGGTGAGCGTGGTCGTCACCAACACCGATGCTCAGACCGGCTCGTTGAACAACGGTTATACCTACACGCGAGCAATCCGGCGCCGACGGTCACTTCGATCGCACCCAACACAGGCACCACGGCCGGGGGCACCTCGGTGACGATCACGGGCACGGGCTTCCTGGCGGGAGCGACGGTGAGCCTGGGCGGGACCGCAGCGACGAACGTGAATGTCGTAAGCAGCACGTCGATGACGGCAACGACGCCGGCGCATGCATCTGGAGCGGTGAGCGTCGTCGTCACCAATACCGACGTCCAAAGCGGTTCATTGAACAACGGCTATACCTATCGCAATCCGGCGCCGACAATCACCTCGATCACGCCCAACACAGGTACCTCGGCTGGCGGTACCGCGGTAACCCTCACGGGCACCGGTTTCCTCACCGGAGCAACGGTAAGCCTGGGCGGAACTGCGGCTACGTCCGTGAATGTCGTAAGCAGCACGTCGATCACGGCAACGACGCCGGCGCACGCAGCCGGGGCAGTGAGTGTGGCCGTGACCAACACCGATGCGCAGAGCGGTTCGTTGAACAACGGTTATACCTACACGGCAAGCAATCCGGCGCCGACGGTGGCGTCGATCGCACCCAACACGGGCACCACGGCCGGGGGTACCTCGGTGACCATCACGGGTACCGGCTTCCTGGCGGGAGCGACAGTGAGTCTGGGCGGGACCGCAGCGACGAACGTGACTGTCGTAAGCAGCACGTCGATGACGGCAACGACGCCGGCGCATGCGGCAGGAGCGGTGAGCGTGGTGGTGACCAATAGCGACACTCAGAGCGGCTCCCTGAACAATGGCTACACCTACACGACCAGCACAGGCGGAGCGCCGATCGCGTTTGTGCAGGTGAAGGCAGCGACGCCGCAGACGGCAAGTGCGTCGGTGGCAGTGACGTATACGGCAGCGCAAACCGCGGGGAATCTAAACGTCGTGCTGGTGGGTTGGAATGACACGACGTCCACGGTGAGTAGCGTGACCGACAGCCGGGGGAACACCTATGCCTTGGCGATCGGACCCACGAGCGGGACCGGATTGCGGCAGTCGATTTACTACGCGAAGAACATCGCTGCGGGCAGCAATACGGTGACGGTAAAGTTCAACCAGGCAGCGGCGTTCGTGGACATTCGTGCGCTGGAATACAGCGGGTTGGACACGGTGAGTCCGCTGGATGTGACGGCGGGAGCGGCCGGGAGCGGAACCACTGGGAACAGCGGCGCGGCCACCACCACCTCGGCGAAGGAGCTGATTGTCGGCGCTGGAATGACCGCAACCAGGTTCACCCAGGCCGGAACGGGTTTCACCCTAAGAACGATTACCAGTCCGGACGCAGATATAGCCGAGGACAAGGTCACCACCGCCGCGGGCAGCTACAATGCCACGGGCCCGATCTCTCCCGGCGGTTCTTGGGTCATGCAGATGGCCACCTTCCGGGCCGCGCCGTAGGTAAGAGCAGGAAGCCAAGGCAACCGTTCTGCGAACCGCGATTTGTTACCAAGGATGTCTGGTTCGCCCGGGTAATATTCACATCGGCAGTATCATCCGGACCGACGGCCCTTGAACAGTTCGCTGCGGAGCGGTCCGCCGGCCAGGCGGCAGAACTGCCGAAGAAGCGGCATCTCCGGTGCGAGACCCTGCATTCCGCCACCGACCTCGCACAAAATAAGCGAGTTTCGCATGCGCGTTTTTCGACCATTCTGGAACTCCACATGCGTCCATAGGACGTCTTGATAGTGGCACGGTTCGTGCTCTCAAGGCCATTGACGAAGTTGGAGGCGCCAAAATGGACTCGGAACGGGTCACCCAACGGGGGCGAAGAGTCAGAGGTCCAAAGGCGGCGACGAGCGCTTTGAACAAGGTCGGGCGCTTAGCGCTCCACAAACAACCGTCCGAAGCGACCGCTCTCCAGATCTCGATCCTATGATGCAGGAAGTCTCTTTCAGGGCATTCGCTGGAAGTGCGACACCTGCGGACTCTGCGGCACCATCTTTCCTGGGGAAAGAGCTTCGATTGCCTCACTGGTTTCGTCAATTCAATTCGACCACGCCAAGCGGACCCCGAAGCGTTCGAACGGGCACAACGGGATCCAAATAGTTCCGAGAAAGGCATCACAGCAGTGGCTTTCTTCCAGCTCTGCGTAGATCACAGAGTGTAATCTTCTTCTTTCTGCTCCTGCCTCCCGGATCGGTACCAACCCAGTATCCGGTCTGTCGCTGATGGTGTAAGAGCCCCTACCTGCCTTTGTTCAACAATCCCCGAACGCTTCCTTTTTCGGAGAGGCAGCATCAAAGTGGAGGCCGAAATCGGCTTGAAGGGGGACACGATGAGCGCATTTAAAGTAGTCCGGAATACAGTGGGCACTGTAGGCCTGCTTTTCGCGGGCTATGTATTTGTGATGTCGGTCAAGGATTCCTGGCGGTATCTCAAGATGAGCCGGATGTGATTTGTTCGTCTCGCAGCGTCCCCTTGATGCATGGACGGGCGGGACGCCCGTCCTCCATTAGCCTCCACCTCCCCAGATTGCTCTATCTCTTTTGGAGGAATTCTGTAAAATACGCAACTGGAACGGGCCTTGCCGCATAGACGATCCGCTGTTCCTGCCCGTCGGAGCGGAAATCGAGTGGCGCAAACTTCCACGATTCAAGCGGTCAACTCCCAAGCTGTGCCATCCATTTCAGAAATTGACATCCTCTGGATAACGGCTGGTTTGGGATGCGATGGCGATACGATTGCTATGACTGCGGCCACGCAGCCAAGTATCGAAGATATCGTGCTCGGGTCGATGCCCTGGATCCCCAAGGTACATTTTCATAATCCATTTCTTTCGATTGAGAACGGAGATGAGTTTCTCAGACGGTTCCACCTCGCCGCTGAAGGCAAGCTGGCTCCCTTTATTCTGGTAGTGGAAGGATCGATCCCAAACGAGAACAATAAAGAGGAGGGCTATTGGGCCTCCATGGGGACCGATTCGAAAACCGGCCAGCCCATAACCACTTGTGAATGGATTGACCGGCTCGCCCCCCTGGCCTGGGCCGTGGTGGCAGCGGGAACGTGCGCAACCTACGGCGGCATCCATGCGATGGAGGGAAATCCCACGGGATGCATGGGGCTGCCCGACTATCTCGGGTGGCAGTGGAAATCTACAGCCAACATTCCGATTGTTTGCGTTCCGGGATGTCCGGTGCAGCCGGACAATTTCATGGAAACGCTGCTTTATCTTCTTTATATGGCTGCCGGGCGGGCCCCGATGATCCCGCTCGACGATGCGCTGCGTCCCACCTGGCTGTTTGGCGCGACTGTCCACGAGGGTTGCGATCGGGGAGGCTACTACGAGCAGGGAGAGTTTGCTGAGGAGTACGGATCGCCGTTATGCATTGTAAAGTTGGGGTGCTGGGGGCCAGTTGTCCAGTGTAATGTGGGTAAGCGCGGGTGGATGGGCGGGATCGGCGGATGTCCCAACGTTGGCGGCATCTGCATTGGATGTACCATGCCGGGATTTCCCGACAAGTTCATGCCGTTTATGGACCAGCCGCCGGGTTCGCTATTGTCCTCGAATGCTGTGATGACCTACGGCCGTGCCATCCACGCCCTGCGCCGATTTACCCAGTCATCGCTGAACAAGGAGCCAGCCTGGCGGCGCAAGACAACCAAGCCTGATGCTTAGGATGGCTGCGCTTTTTCCCGAGGTTTGAAATATGGGTTCCGCGTGGAGCGTCGAGTCGGTTGCGCAATCCGAAGCCCATAGTTCCGAAGCCCCAGTTCGGGACTCACGGTGCGGAACTGACCCCCGGAGAAGCTGAAACTCTTCTGGTGGATCTGGCTGCGGTATTTTTAGGAGACTCTGCACCGTTCGCCGCTTCAGCCCATACCAGCAAGGACGACGAAGAACAACTCCCCAACGTCTCCGCCACCTACCGAGCCCTGGTCGAACAGATTCCCGCCGTCGTTTTCATGGCCCATCTCGACCGTGGCATCGGCGAAGCCTACGTGAGTCCGCAGATTCAGGCGTCGCTGGGCTTTTCCCAGGCAGAATGGTTGGAAGATCCGATTCGCTGGTACCAGCAGATCCATCCCGATGACAAGCAACGCTGGAGCGTCGAAGCGGCCCACATGTTTCTCTCCGGCACGCCGCTGCGTTCCGCCTATCGCGTTATGGCGCGGGACGGCCGGGTGGTGTGGTTTCACTGCGAAGCCAAGATGATCCGCCGCGCCGACGGTCGGCCGTGGTTTATCCATGGCGTCGGTTTTGACATAACGGAACTCAAGCGCACCGAAGAGGCGCTGCAGGAAGAACGCAATGTGGTCTCGGCGATTCTTCACACCGTGGGAGCTCTGGTCGTGGTTCTCGACCCCGAGGGCCGGATCGTCCGCTTCAATCGTGCTTGCGAGCAAACTGCTGGTTACTCATTTGCCGAGGTGAAGGGGAAATATTTCTGGGATCTGTGCGTGATTCCGGAGGAGGCCGAGCGTTTCAAGATCATCGTTGAGCAACTGCGCATGGATCACAACGCCAAGGACTATGAGACATCATGGGTCACGCGCGATGGCGCCCGACGGTTAATTGCGTGGTCGAGCACAGTCTCTACCGGGCGGAGATGGCGCGCCAGCGTACATTATCGCGACGGGCATTGACATTACCGAGCGCAAACGGCTGGAGAATGCGATCTTGGAAATCAGCGCCGACGAGCAGCGCCGGATTGGCCAGGACCTGCATGATGGCCTGGGCCAGCATCTGACCGGCATCGCCTTTATGAGCAAGGTGCAGGAACAAAAGTTGGCAGAGAAGGGACTGACGGAGGCTGCGGAAGCAGCCAGGATCGTCAAGCTGGTAAATGAAGCGATCAATAAAACGCGGGAACTGGCCCACGGTCTGCTTCCGGTGGCGGCAGAATCGCAAGGCTTGATGTCGGCGCTCAAGCGATGGGCGGTTGAAGTGGAAGATGTCTTCAGCATCTCGTGCCAGTTCCGCTGCGAGAGTCCGGTGCTTATTCACGACGCCATCATGTCTACCCACTTGTATCGCATCGCCCAGGAGGCCGTGAATAATGCCATGCGTCACGGACACGCCAGCGAAGTTGTCATCACTCTCTCGGCGGGCAACCGGCAGGGTTCGCTGATCATCGAAGACGATGGGTCGGGTCTACGCGAGACCTCTGCAAACCACTCCGGAATGGGCCTGCAAATCATGAATTACCGGGCGCGCATGATTGGCGGGTCGCTGACAGTACAGAGGGGCAAGACCCGCGGAACCAGGGTCAGGTGCGTCTTTCCTCTAACCGAGCAAAACGAGGCAGTGAAGCAGGCTACCTATGATCGCTAATCACAACCATACGAATTCGACCACCAAGAAAAAGACTGTCTTCCTGGTTGACGATCACCCCATCGTGCGCCAAGGCCTGACGTTGCTCATCAATCAGGAACCCGATCTGGCGGTCTGTGGCCAGGCGGAAGAAATGTACGCAGCGCTGCAGGCCATTCAGACTTTCAGACCCGACATCATGATTGTGGATATATCGCTCAATGGACCCGACGGCCTGGAGTTGCTGAAGAACATCAGGATGAAATATTCAGGGATGCCGGTGCTGATTCTTTCCATGCACGATGAAACGATTTATGCGGAAAGAGCGCTGCGGGCGGGAGCAAACGGCTACATCATGAAGCAGGAGGCGACGGAAAAAGTTTTGACCGCGTTGCGTCGGATTCTGGGCGGGGAAATATACGTGAGTGATCGTGTGGGAAACCATATGCTCCAGCATTACGTTCGCGGTGCGAGCCTTTCCGCGCAATCGTCGGTTGCGGAACTTACCGACAGGGAACTGGAAGTCTTCCGGTTGATTGGGGAAGGGCATGGAACACGCCAGATCGCCGAGGAGCTCCATTTGAGCGTCAAGACTGTGGAGTCGTACCAGGCCCACATCAAAGAGAAATTATCTTTGCGCAGTGCGCGCGAATTGGTGCAGCACGCGATTCAGTGGACGGTGAGCGAGAAGAAAACTGCGTGACCGTGTAGGGCGGGCGGCCTCGCCCGCCGCTTTTGACTTTGACGTTAGCCCGTCAAGGTAAGCCCTGCGACGGCGAAAGCCCAAAACACGACCTTCAAAACCAACATCAACAGCGGCGGGCGAGGGTGCCCGCCCCACACGCCGGAAGTCGGGGATTCCCCGATGCCTCCCAGCGTACTTCCATGGCGAAATAATTCAGGTTCCCTCCCCTTGAAACCACTTCGCAACAGGTTGATTCTACGGTTCGATCTGGAATTCAGATTACTGAGATCAGTTTTCTCAGATCAACCATCTGCCTGGGAACAAGTATGCGAATAATTCGATTGAGAGGAGCATCCAGCTATGGCAGCAGAGACGGTTCCTTACGGTCGCAGCACGCAAAAAGCGCCTGCTGTTAAAGAGGTACACATAGTATGGATCACGGCCGGCCTCGGCTGTGACGGAGATTCGGTTTCAATCACCGCAGCAACCCAACCCAGCGTTGAAGATGTTTTGCTCGGCGCCATTCCTGGCCTTCCTAAAGTTCACCTTCACAATCCAGTGCTGGCCTACGAAAACGGCGATGACTTCATGAAGTTTTTCTATCGCGCGTGGGAAGGCAAGCTCGATCCATTTGTTCTGGTGGTCGAGGGTTCGATCCCCAACGAGAAAATCAAGAAGGAAGGCTACTGGGCGGGGCTCGGGACTGATCCCAACACCGGGCAGCCGATTACCACCAACGAATGGATCGATCGCCTGGCTCCCAAGGCATTGGCGGTGATTGCCATCGGAACCTGCGCCACGTACGGCGGCATTCACGCCATGGAAGGAAACGCCACGGGCGCCATGGGTCTCGCCGATTACCTGGGTTGGGATTGGCGATCGGCGGCCGGCTTGCCCGTCGTGAATGTTCCGGGATGTCCGGTTCAGCCTGACAACTTTATGGAGACGGTGCTCTACCTTCTTTATCAAGTCGCGGGATTGGCTCCGATGATTCCTCTGGACGATCAACTGCGTCCGACCTGGTTGTTTGGCCAGACTGTACATGACGGTTGTGATCGGGCAGGTTATTACGAACAAGGTGATTTCGCGGAGGTATATGGCTCTCCCAAATGCATCGTGAAATTGGGATGCTGGGGGCCGGTGGTTAATTGCAATGTCCCCAAGCGGGGATGGATGGCCGGCATCGGGGGGTGCCCCAACGTGGGCGGCATCTGCATCGGATGCACCATGCCCGGCTTTCCTGACAAGTTCATGCCCTTCATGGACGAGCCGCCGGGAGCGCGGGTTTCAACCGCCAGCATCGGTATGTACGGTCGTGCGATAAGGGCACTGCGCACGATCACCCAAAACACATTGAACAAGGAACCACAATGGCGGCATCCGCGTGCGGATCTGACCACGGGTTACCATCCACGATCTTATTAGAAGCCTGGCCAACGCAGCCCTACTGAGAACGCAAAAGGAGCGATTACGATGAGCACGATCACTGCACCCACCAAAGACGTTCCCAGCAAACCCCGGAATCTGGTGGAGATGAATTGGGACCCGATCACCCGCATCGTGGGCAGCCTGGGCATCTTTACCAAGATTGATTTCGATGCCAAGAAGGTGGCCGAGTGTCACAGCACCTCTTCCATCTTCCGCGGATACAGCATTTTCATGAAGGGAAAGGATCCGCGCGATGCCCACTTCATCACCAGCCGCATCTGCGGCATCTGCGGCGACAACCATGCCACCTGCGCGACCTATGCGCAGAATATGGCGTTTGGCGTCAGGCCGCCGCACATCGCGGAGTGGATCGTCAACCTCGGCGAGGCTGCCGAGTACATGTTTGATCACAATATTTTCCAGGACAATCTGGTCGGCGTCGACTTCTGCGAGCAGATGGTGAAGGAAACCAATCCCAAGGTGTGGACGAAGGCGCAATCCACGGCGGCCCCGCACTCGAACGATCACGGCTTCAAGACCATTGCCGACATCATGACGGCGCTGAATCCCTTCACCGGCTCGTTCTATCTCGAAGCACTGCAGATGAGCCGCATGACGCGCGAGATGTTCTGCCTGATGGAAGGGCGCCACGTGCATCCTTCGACTCTGTATCCCGGCGGAGTCGGAACCGTGCCGACAGTGCAGCTTTTCACGGATTACATCGTCAGGCTCATGAAATACGTCGAGTTCATGAAGAAGGTGCTTCCGCTTCACGATGATCTGTTCGACTTCTTCTACCAGGCTCTGCCGGGCTATGAAGAGGTAGGACGCCGCCGGATCCTGCTGGGATGTTGGGGATCGTTCAATGACCCCGCGCATTGCGACTACACCTACAAGAATATGACGAACTGGGGTCGGAAGATGTTCGTCACACCGGGCGTCGTGGTTGACGGCCAGTTGGTCACGACCGACCTGGTTGACATTAACCTGAACATCCGCATTCTGCTGGGCAGTTCGTACTACGACGATTGGAAAAACGCCGAGACTTTCGTGAAGACAGATCCGCTGGGAAATCCGGTGGACAAGAACCATCCCTGGAACCAGACCACAATACCGCGGCCGCAGAAACGCGACTTCGGCGGCAAGTACACCTGGGTCATGTCGCCGCGGTGGTTCGACAAGCGGACCGGCGATCACCTCGCGCTGGACACCGGCGGCGGCCCGATTGCCCGGCTCTGGGCGACGGCACTCGCCGGACTGGTGGACATCGGCTACATCAAGGCCACCGGCAAGAGCGTGAAGATTTACCTGCCGAAGACCATGTCCAAGCCCGAAGTCGAGTTCGAGTGGAAGATTCCGCAGTGGAGCAACGCCATCGAACGCGATCGTGCGCGCACTTACTTCCAGGCTTACGCGGCCGGGTGTGCCCTCCATTTCGCCGAGAAGGCGATGGAAGAACTTCACGCCGGCAAAACCAGGACCTGGTCGGATTTCAAAGTGCCGGAAGAGGCCATTGGATGCGGCTTCCATGAAGCGGTCCGTGGCGTGCTCTCGCATCATGTGGTGATCCGCAAGGGCAAGATTGCCAACTATCATCCCTATCCTCCAACTCCCTGGAATGCGAACCCGCGTGATATTTACGGCACGCCGGGTCCGTATGAAGACGCGGTGCAGAACACGCCCATCTTCGAGGAGAATGGGCCGGATAAATTCAAGGGCATCGACATCATGCGGGCGGTGCGGAGTTTCGATCCCTGCTTGCCCTGTGGCGTCCACATGTACTTGGGTGGCGGGAAGGTGTTGAAGACCCACCACTCGCCGATGTTTGGCGTTCAGCCGTAGTCGAGCAGGACATTTCGAGGAGTGAGGGTTACAATCGTGGCCTTCACTCCTCGCGGTTTCTTAGAAGGATGTGCCCGAGACACTATGCGCGATGACAAGGACTTCCAGGTCAAGGTTCAACGGATCGGCGAACTAGTCGCTGAATTGGAAAACATTGCGGACCCGGAGTCCCGGGCCAGCGCGAAAGCTTTGGTGCAATTGCTGCTCGACCTGCATGCCATGGGTTTGGAGCGGGCGCTGGAAATCGTCGCGAAAAACGACGAGGCAGGGCAGCGCATCATCGACGATCTGGGGCGCGATCCTCTGGTCAGCAGCCTCCTGGTCCTTTATGGCCTTCACCCGCTCGATTTCGAGGGCCGCGTCGCACAGGCGGTGGAGAGAGTTCAGCCGCGGGTGCGCAAAGGCGGAGGCGAACTGGAGTTGCTCGGCATTGAAGGCGGCACGGTCCGGCTGCAGATTCAAGTTACCGGACACGCATGTGGTTCGACGGGAAAGACTCTGAAGGCAATGGTGGAGGATGCCCTGTACGAGGCTGCGCCGGATATGAACCGTCTGCTGATCGAGGGATTGGAAGAGCCGGCGGGCTCATCCGGTTTTGTGCCTCTGGGTAAGCTGGGCAGCGCAATCGCAGCTGCTTCGGTGCAGGAATAACGATCGTGAGCCGATAATGGACCTGGGCCAGCCCGGATACGAAAATGCTTTTGGAGCGCTGCGCCAGTTTGTGCGGCGCAAGCGCGACGTAGAACGCTGTGAACTGTGCAGCGCCGAAGTTGGGACCAATCACTCCCATCTGATTGAACCGGGCACGCGCAAACTGCTGTGCGCTTGTGATCCGTGTTCCATCCTGTTCAGCGCGATGGGCGCGAAATACAAACGCGTTCCCCGTCGTGTACTTTCCCTGGCAAATTTCCATCTCTCCGATGGCCAATGGGAGAGCCTGATGGTCCCCATTAACATGGTTTTCTTCTTCCGTAGCACGCCCGATGCCAGGGTCGTGGCTTTTTATCCCAGCCCCGCCGGCGCGACGGAATCGTTGTTGGAGCTTGAGACCTGGCAGGAGATCGAAGATGCGAACCCCATCATTAAGGACATGGAATCTGATGTTGAAGCCCTGCTGGTGAACCGGGTGGGACATGCTCGCGGGTTTGGTGCAGCCCGAGTACTATGTGCTTCCTATCGACGAATGCTACAAGCTGGTTGGCTTGATCCGCGCCCATTGGAAGGGGCTGTCCGGCGGGAGCGAGGTCTGGCAGGAGATCGGCAAGTTTTTCGACGTCGCTCAAACAACGGGCAACCGTAGTAGGAGAAGAAGCCCGTGCCTGACCTGAGTTTCAAAATCGAGAAGGCGGAAGCGCAACGCTTCGCGGCAGCTCCAACGCTGCTGTTCAAGCTGGCTATTACCAACAATGCCGCGAATGAAACCGTGCACTCGGTGGCCTTGCGTTGCCAGATTCAGCTGGAAGTGACGCGGCGGCAATACAGCGGCGAGGACCAGGCCAGGATGCGCGACCTCTTTGGCGAACCGGAGCGCTGGAGTCAGACGCTGAAGAACATGCTGTGGACGCACGCCAGCGTGGTAGCGCCCGCGTTTCAGGACAGCATCGTGGTGGATCTTCCGGTGCCATGCACTTTCGATTTCAATGTGGCGTCAACGAAATACTTTCATGGTCTGGCCGATGGCGACGTGCCTTTGAATTTTCTCTTCAGCGGAACGGTGTTCTACGCCGATGGTGAAGGAGCGTTGCAAGTCACGCCCATTCCCTGGGACAAAGAGGCCCGCTTCCGCCTGCCGGTTAGAGCGTGGAACGAGATGATGGATATTTACTATCCCAACAGCGCCTGGCTATGTTTGCGCCGGGATGTTTTCGAGCGGCTGTATCAATACAAGGTGGCGCACGGAATCCCCACCTGGGAGCAGGTGCTGGAGAAGATGCTTCCGGCGGAAGAAGAAGTGACGCGATGAATAGGAAATCCATCGACGCAATCGCCAACGCGGTGCTTTACGAGGGATACATGCTCTATCCTTATCGACCCTCTTCGGTAAAAAATCGTCAGCGCTTTAATTTTGGCGTGCTTTATCCCAGAGCCTACAGCGAGGCGCAGTCCGGTTCCGATGCCTGGCGCAACCAGACGGAGTGCCTGGTTGAAGGCTCCTCGCTGACCGCGATCGAGATCAAAGTCGAGTTTCTGAAATTGGTGGCGCGAGCGACCCCCTCGCAAGAGTCGAATGGCAGCGCCCAGACGTCCACGCCGTGGCAGGAAGCGATCGAATGTGGCGTCACGGTTCCTGTGAGCACGCTTAGCGCGCTGGAATCCAAACCTATTAGTTGGCCGTTCAGTTTTCCCGCGCGCCGGGATGTCGAAGCTTTGCCGGACGGACAGGTTGTGCGTACCCAGGAGTCAGTTCGAGGGACAGTTCGGATCACCGCGGAGTCGGTCAAGAACGACCTGTACAAGGTTACTGTCATTTTCGAAAACCTGACCGCGATCGACGGTGGCGAAGAATCGCGCGATCAGGCCCTCATGCGATCTTTGGTTTCGGCACATACTCTGCTGGGTGTGACGGATGGCCGCTTTGTGTCTTTACTCGATCCCCCGGAAGAACTTGCGGAGGTAGCCGCGAGTTGCCGCAATATCGGAACCTGGCCAGTATTGGTAGGTGCTGAGGGCGATCGCGACACCATGCTTTCCTCTCCCATCATTCTCTACGACTATCCTCAAATCGCACCGGAAAGCCCCGGCGACTTGTTCGATGGGACCGAGATTGACGAAATTCTTGCGCTCCGCATCATGACCATGACCGATGCCGAGAAACACGAGATGCGTCATTCCGATGAGCGCGCCCGCAAAATGCTCGAACGAACGGAGAACTTGCCGATGGAGCATCTGATGAAGCTCCATGGGACACTGCGCGAATTGCGTCCCATGGAGGACGAGGAGACGCCATGAACGAATGGGAGTGGCAGCTCCTCGAAGACAAGAAGCCGTTAGATGGTCTGTGCATCGACGGAACTGCCGTAAAGCGGGGGAGCCGGGTGCGGCTGCGGCCGAAGCCGGGCGGCGATATCATGGATATCGCGCTGGCGGGGAGAACCGCAATCATTGAAGGGGTCGAGCAAGACTACGAGGGCAAAGTTCATGTCTGTGTGGTCGTCGATGACGATCCGGGACGCGATATCGGACTGATGCGGCAGCCGGGACATCGTTTCTTTTTCGACGCGGAAGAAGTCGAGCCTCTGGGCGAAGAGGTTGACGGTGGAGTTAGCCAATCAGCCAGGCCGAGGATTCTTATCGCCGGAATCGGTAACATTTTTCTGGGCGACGATGCTTTTGGAGTGGAGGTTGCCCGGCGCCTGTCAACCCGCGAGTTGCCGCCTCACGTTCGCGTGACTGACTTCGGTATCCGCGGCTATGACCTGGCGTACGCTTTGCTGGATGGATACGAAACCACCATTCTGATTGATGCTTGTCCGCGGGGCGAGCCTGCGGGCACGTTGTACGTGATTGAGCCGGATCTGGAGAACCTGGGTGGACCGGAAGAGGGTGCGGTAGAAGCTCACAGCATGAATCCGCTGAATGTGCTGCGCCTGGCTCAATCCATGGGTGGGCGGTTGAAGCGAATCCTGTTGGTGGGGTGCGAACCGGGAACGCTTGGTCCGGAAGAAGGCCAGATGGGATTGAGTGAGCCGATTGAGGCGGCTGTCGACGAAGCGGTGACGTTGGTCGAGGCGCTGGTCGGCAAGATACTGAGCGGAGATGAAGGTAGTTCCACAATAAACGACTTAAAGTGAGAGGAGCCTGCCGTGGCCATGGAATTCTCTGAAAGCGCGAACCACTCCGGAAGCGACAAGGACACGCTGTACATGCTTGGGGGAGCAGCCTTGATTGTGTTTGGGACCGGGCTGATCCTCTCTAACCCCTTGGTGAGACGCTACCTGGGACAACTGGGAGTCGGCAATCTGATGCAGGCGGCTTTGCCTGATGTCGATCGCTATCTCAAATTACGGAACATGTAAGGGCCCGGACGAAGGAATGGGATCAACCACAGGAACCAGTGTTCATTACGTCGCGGACCTAAGAGCGAGCCAGTTCACGGTGCAGGTATTTGCCGGGGGAGTGCTGTCGGCTTTTGGTCATAGTCCGAACATAGCCATCCGCGACTTCACCGCGGAGGCTGAGGTGAACCCCGACCATCCGGAGCAGGCCTCTCTCAAGGTGGTCATTCAGGCCGCATCGTTGTCGGTTAAGGATGACATTTCCGACAAGGACAAGCGCGAGATCGAGCGCACGATGCAACAGGAGATCCTGGAAGTTTCATCCTATCCCGAGATCGTCTACGAGTGCTCGAGCGTCACCACTACCAAGGCCGGCGAAGGGCAGTATTCGGTTACACTCAATGGCGATTTGACCATGCACGGCGTAACCCATCCTCAGGCCGTACCGGCAAGGGTGGCGCTGACCGGGGATTCGTTGCGTGCTTTTGGTATGTTTTCGCTGCGACAAACGGACTATGATCTGAAACTCGCCTCCGTGGCCGGCGGCGCATTGAAGGTGAAAGACGAGCTAAAATTCTCGTTTAACATTCTGGCTCGAAAGAAAGTGTGAAGGCATGTGCTTGGCCATACCCGGGCAAGTGGTTGAAATCTTCTCCGAAGGATCAGACGAGCGAAAGACTGCGCTCGTTGATGTGGTCGGAGTACGCCGCAAGGTTGATCTCGGGTTGCTGCAGGACGACATGCCCACGCCAGGAGAATGGGTGCTCATCCATGTTGGTTTTGCCATGAGCAAGATCAGCGAGGAAGACGCCATTGACCAGATGCGTACGCTCAGGGCATTAGGCGAAGCCGAATCGGCCATGCAAGAGGTGCAGGGTTACGGGCTGGAAAATGCCGACAACAAGAGAGCGTCCTGATGTCGAGTAAGCTGTAAAGGATTTGACACCATGAAATTTGTTGACGAGTTTCGCGAGCCTGAGGTGATTACCAGGACTGCGGAAGAAATCCGCAGGCTCGCCGATCCGAACCGTCACTACCGCATCATGGAAGTATGCGGGGGACACACTCATGCCATCTATCGCTTCGGACTGAAAGACCTGCTTCCCTCAAACATCGAACTCATTCACGGGCCGGGTTGTCCGGTGTGCGTGCTTCCCATGGGCCGGATCGATGATGGACTGGCCATCGCGCAGCACCCCGATGTGATCTTTGCCGCGTTCGGTGACATGATGCGGGTTCCAGGAACCCACGGAAGCCCCCTCGAACACAAAGCCCGGGGCATGGACGTTCGTATTGTGTACTCGCCGTCTGACGCGCTCAAGCTGGCCCGGTTGAATCCCGAAAAGCACGTGATGTTTTTTGCCATCGGGTTCGAGACCACGGCTCCGTCTACAGCCTTGACGCTGGTGCGAGCCAAGTCCGAGGGGATCCACAATTTTTCCGTGTTCTGCAATCATGTCACGATCATTCCGGCGATTCGCGCCATCCTGGATTCTCCGGACATGCGCATTGACGCATTCATCGGCCCCGGCCATGTCTCGACGGTGATTGGCTGCCGTCCATACGAGTGGATTGCCAAGGATGAAAACAAGCCTGTTGCCGTCTCCGGCTTCGAGCCGTTGGATATCCTGCAATCGATCGTGATGGTCCTGCGCCAACTCAAGGCGTACGAAGCCAAAATTGAGAACCAGTACAAACGCGTGGTGCCGTGGGAAGGGAACAGCGCGGCGCTTAAAGCGATGGCAGAGGTTTTTGAGTTGCGCCCTTATTTTGAGTGGAGAGGTCTGGGGTTCATCTCTCAGTCGGCTCTGCGCATCAAGGACAGTTACGCGGAATGGGATACGGAACGGCGTTTCGACGTTCCCGGCGTGCGCGTGACCGATCCCAAGGCCGCACAATGCGGAGAAGTACTGAAAGGTGTTCTGAAGCCCCATCAATGCAAGCTCTTTGGGAATGAGTGCACTCCCGAACATCCGGTGGGCGCACTTATGGTTTCATCCGAGGGATCATGCGCAGCGTACTTCAACTACGAACACCGCAAAACGGCGATGGTGACCAGCATCGCGTCAGTGGCCTAGAGGTTGCCGCGGCCAACCCGGCCGTCAATGCTTTGCCAAAGGTCCGCTTCCACGAACCTCAAATTGAGATGGCGCATGGGGCCGGAGGTAAAGCCAGCCGCAGGCTCGTAGAAGGTCTTTTTGCGCCCCTTCTTTTTGCTTCCACCTCTGAACCGCTGGGCGACGCCGCCCACCTGGATTTTGGCACCACGCGCATTGCAATCACCACCGACAGTTTTGTGGTCAAGCCTCTGCGCTTTCCGGGAGGGTCGATCGGAGAGCTTGCCGTCAACGGCACCGTGAACGATCTGGCGGTCTCGGGAGCCAAGGCGGAAGCGATGGTTGTTACCTATGTGCTTGAAGCGGGACTGGCAACGCCGGTGCTGGAGGCAGAGGTCCGCGCCATGGGAGACGCGGCGCGCAAGGCGGGAGTGAAGATCGCGGGCGGCGACACCAAAGTAGTTGAACACGGCAAGGCTGATTCCATGTACATCACGACCACGGGAATTGGGCGGCCGCTCCGCGGTGTGACGCTCGATCCCAGGTCGGTTCGTCCTGGTGACAAGATTCTTCTTTCCGGACCCATCGGCGACCACGGCATCACGATTCTGCTGGCGCGCGGCGAGCTCGACCTTGAGGCAGATCTTTCGTTCTGACACGCGCTCCGTTCTTCCTCTGGTCGAGGCGCTGGTAAAGGCCGCCGGCCCCGGCGTCCGCTGGATGCGCGATCCAACTCGTGGGGGCGTGGCTACCTCACTCAACGAACTGGCTCGCGATTGCAGACTGGGAATTACGATCATCGAAGAACAGCTGCCGGTCCGCGACGCTGTGCGCGGGGCTTGTGAGTTGCTGGGCCTGGATCCGCTGCATATCGCCAATGAAGGCCAGTTTCTTGCCGTGGTGTCTCCGGAGTACGCCGATGCGGCACTCAATGCTCTGAACCTGTCTTCGGGTGGCGAAGAAGCGCGGGTAATTGGCGAAGTGCGCGAGCAGCCTGCCGGGAGCGTTCTCGTAACCACTCTTTACGGCGGCAGCCGCATTGTGGACATGCTGGTCGGCGATCCGTTGCCGACGAATTTGCTAGAACATTTCAGGAATTAACGCATGGCGACAGTCTGTGGGCTGGAAACACAAGTCGGGGAACGGTTGCTGGCGCGCAACCAGCTGGTCGGAGAGTTTTTTCTCGCGCGAGGCGTCCCGCCTGGCTGAGGCTTGTCGCTCGATGGCCGAGCGCTTTCTCGCGGGAGGCCGGCTGCTGGCGTTTGGGCGTGGGCCGTATGCTACCGATGCGCAGCATGTTTCTGTAGAGTTTGTTCATCCCGTCATCGTGGGGAAGCGCGCGCTGCCTGCGCTCGATCTCTCCATCATGTTCCGGCCCTGGCTGGAAACCATTCTTCATCCCGAAGACATCGTGATGGGATTTGGGCCTCCGCAAGGGGACGACGAAGTGCGTTCCGCGCTCAAGTTTGCCCATGCCCGCAATGCGCTGACGTTCGCCTTGCCCGGCGTAGACGGCTCTTATGCAGTCGAAGCCTTTACTCAGGATGCATTCATTCACCAGGAGATGATTGAAATCCTGTACCACACGCTGTGGGAAAGTGTTCACGTCTTTCTTGAACATAGTGAGCTGGGCCACGATGTTGGGGCCGCCGGATTTCTGTATCCCTTTCTGGGTCAGCAAAAACAGAACACGAGCGATTTATTGACCGAAGTTGCAGCCTCCATCGAGATGAAGGTGCGGGACGATTCCGCGCTGCGGTCCCAGGTTGCGCGCGAACAGGCCGAACAGATCAGCAAGACGGCTATCGCAATGCACGAACGGCTGGCGCGGGGAGGGAAGCTGATTCTCTTCGGCAACGGCGGTTCGGCCACGGACTGCAACGACTGGGCGCTTGACTGTGTGATGCCGCCGCCGGGCTATCGTCCCATTCCGGCTGTGTCGCTTGCCCTTGAACCGGCGAATATCAGCGCGATTGCCAATGATGTCGGCATGGATGTAGTGTTTCTTCGCCAGCTGATTGCCCAGGCGCGCCCTGAAGATATTGCGGTGGCAATTTCTACCAGCGGCGGATCCCGAAACATCATCGTGGCGCTCGAAGAAGCCCGCAAGCGAAACCTGCTAACGGTTGCGTTGTTGGGGTATGACGGCGGAGAGATCAAGCGGCGTGGGCTGGCGGACTTTCCTATCGTTGTCCAGTGCGACTACATCCCGCGCATTCAGGAAGTGCAGGCCTCGATCTATCACATCATTCGCGAAACGCTGGAGGTATTGAGCCATGGCCAAGCTTGAGCTCTTCGGTGCCGCCCGGTGTCCGCACACCCAGGATATGCGGGAGTGGTTGGAGTGGAAGGGATCAGAGTTTGTCGAGTACGACGTCGAGGCCGACCCCATCGCCCGCCATCGCATGAGCGATCTGGCTCCAGGACAACGCAGCGTGCCTGTGCTGGTCGAAGATGGCAGAGTCATTCAGGTCGGATGGCAAGGCCACGGCTGCATAGTGGCAGCGGAGTAAACATGGCCAGCGCCTGCTCCATTCGAGTGCGTGGAGTGGTGCAAGGGGTCGGCTTCCGTCCATATGTGTATCGTCTGGCATGCGCGAACACGCTGGCGGGATGGGTGCTGAATGGCGAAGAGGGAGTTGAGATTTATCTCGAAGGCGCCGAGCCGGGGTTGCGAGCGTTCGTCCAAGACTTGAAAACCCAGGCACCGCCCGCGGCCAGCATCGCGGAAATCGAGGTCCATAGCGCGTCCCCGATCGGACTGAACGACTTCACGATTCGTGATAGCCAACATCAACATCGGCCCACGGTTCGCATCTCGCCGGACCTTCCTGTCTGCGATGACTGCCTGAAAGAGCTTTTCGATCCGGGAGACCGGCGCTATTGGTATCCCTACATCAACTGCACAAACTGTGGCCCGCGTTATACGGTTGTCCTGGGTCTTCCTTATGATCGGCCGAACACAACCATGCAACATTGGCCGCTCGACGAGTACTGTGATGCGGAATATCACGATCCCGGGAACCGCCGATTTCACGCGCAGCCGGTGGCTTGCCCGAACTGTGGACCCGGCTATTACTTGCACTCCGCCGATGGGGACATCCTGGGAAGCGAAGCCAGCATACGCAAAGCAGCGCACTTGCTCAGCCAGGGCAGCATTCTCGCGGTAAAGGGGCTCGGCGGATACCATCTTGCGTGTGACGCCAGAAATTCCGGGGCGGTGGCGGCTTTGCGCGAGCGCAAGTACCGCAAGGAAAAGCCCTTTGCGCTCATGGCGAGGGGCATCGATGTTGTGCGCAGCTTAGTCGAGCTCTCCGAGGAAGCTGCAGGTCTGCTGACGTCCACCGCGCGGCCGATTGTGCTTGCGCCCGCAAAAATAGATCTCCCGGGGTTGCTCCGGACAACCATGAACTTGGAGTGATGCTGCCTTACACACCGTTGCATCACCTTCTCTTCGCGGCGGGTGCACCGGAAGTTCTGGTGATGACCAGCGCCAATCGCTCGAATGAACCGATCGCCTATGAAGATGAAGATGCGATTGGTCGCCTTACCGGGCTTGCGGATGCATTTCTGATCGGCCAACGTCCCATTGCACGGCGGGTTGACGATTCGGTCGTCCGAGTGGGGGCCTTCGGTCCGGCGATTCTGCGCCGGGCCCGCGGCTATGCTCCGGGAGCAGTGGCGACGTTTCCGACGAAGCGTCCTATTTTGGCGATGGGCGCCGATCTAAAAAATACGATCACTCTGGTTGTGGACGGCCAGGCATTCGTCAGCCAGCACATTGGCGATTTGGGAGACTACCAGTCGCTGCGCGCGTTTCAGGAAACTGTCCAGGACCTGATCTCCATGTACGAAGTGCGGGTAGAAGAACTGCTCGTGGTGCACGACTCTCATCCCCAATATCTTTCTACCGCCCATGCGATGGCGCTTGATGTCCCGCAATTGCTTGCCGTGCAGCATCATCGCGCACACATTGCCTCCGTGTTGGCGGAGCGGAGCGAGTGGCAGACGCGCGTCGCAGGAGTGAGCTTCGACGGCACCGGTTACGGCGATGATGGCAGCATTTGGGGTGGAGAGATTTTTGTGGGGAGCGTGCGCGAGGGGTTTGAACGCGTCGCTCACCTGCGCAGTGCGTCCCTTGCCGGTGGTGATGCGGCCGCGCAACATCCGGTCCAGGCCGCCGCTGGTTTCCTGGCGCAGATCGATGGATTGCCGGACCTGACCGCGCCGCCCTTCGATTTTCCTGAGCGCTATCACTGGGCTTTAGAACTAGTTCACAAAGGCGTGCGGACCTTTAAGACGACTTCAGTCGGCCGGCTTTTCGATGCCGCGGCTGCTCTTCTGGGTTTTACTCGGGAAGTCACATTTGAGGGACAGGCAGCAATATGGCTGGAACAGCTTGCTCGCAGCGTCCCCGATGTTACGCCATATGAGTTTCCTTTCACCGATTGCGAATTGGATTTTCGTCCGTTGCTGCGCTGCATTGTGGCTGATCGGCTGGGCGGACGGGAGCCGCGGGAAATTGCGCGTGCGTTCCAGAGGGGCATGGCCGAAGGCGTGGGCGCGGCCCTCGTAGCCATATGCAAGGCCCACGATCTGAAAGTCGTGGTTCTTTCCGGTGGCGTTTTTCAAAACGAGTTGCTTCTGGAGGATCTCAGGAGCTTGCTGGAAAACGAGAACTTGGAGATTTGGACGAACCATTCAGTCCCACCGAATGACGGTGGAATCAGTCTGGGGCAGGCTGCCCTGGCGGCATTTGGGCAGTTTGACCGCAATGAACGAGGGCAACTATGCACGAACTCTCGATCGCAATGAGCATTGTCGAACTGGCGCAAGAAGAAATCGAACGCCGGGGCAACGTTCAGATCATCGCTGTCCACCTCAGATTGGGTGCGCTCTCGGGCGTTGTGAAGGAGGCCCTGTTGGCGTCCTATGAGATGGCCTGCGAGGGCACATCACTTGCCGGGTCACGACTGGTCGTCGAAGACTTGCCGGTCATCGTCTTTTGTGCGAGCTGCCAGGCGCAGCGTTCGTTGAGTTCGATACAGCTGTTTTGTTGTGATGAATGCGGTACTCCTACGTCGGAGATTGTGCAAGGCAAGGAAATCGAAGTGGTTGCATTGGAGATTGAAGAATGGGCAGCGAACCCCGCTTAGTCGAAGTCAGGAAGAACGTTCTGAAACAGAATGATCTGACGGCCCGTGCGCTGCGCGAGCAGTTTCGTGCCGCGGGAGTGTTCGTCGTGAGCCTGGTGTCGAGTCCTGGCACGGGCAAGACAATGTTCCTCGAGAAGACACTCTCGCTACTCGGTGAAAATTACCGGGTTGCGGCCTTGGTTGGGGATCTCGCTACGGAAAATGATGCCATCCGGCTGGCGCGCAGTGGGGCTCCGGTCAAGCAGATCACCACCGGCACGCTCTGTCATCTTGAAGCCGCCATGGTCCAGAATTCTGTGGAGGAATGGGACCTCAACAACCTGGATTTTCTCTTCATTGAGAATGTTGGAAACCTGGTTTGCCCGTCGTCCTACGACCTGGGCGAGAATCTTCGGCTGGTGCTGATCTCGGTCACTGAAGGTGAGGACAAACCGCTGAAGTACCCGACAATCTTTAACAGCGCCGACGTTGCTGTGGTCACGAAGATGGACTTGGCCTCTGCAGTTGAATTTGACTGGCACTCCGCTTACGGCAACATCCAGGCGGTACGGCCAGGGATGCGGGTTTTCAGGCTCTCCGCCAAAAGCGGCGATGGGATGGGGGAGTATCTGGACTTCCTCACGGCTCGCCGGAATGAGCTGCGCGCAGCAACGGCCGTCTGAGGAGACCCCCTGGGCACAGCCGCCCCCGGCTGTCCGGCGGAGCGAGGCTCAGCTGATTGAATGTCTGGGTAAGGAACCGGAAACCTCGGGCGAGCCTGGCTCGCCCGGACAGCCGGGGGCGGCTGTCCCCACGTGGTCTCGATAGACTGATTTAATTCAGAATGGACTTCATCGCGGGATATATGCGGCGATAGGCCGCGTATGCTTTTTCCATGACCAGCGAATTGTTGGGGTTCGGACTCACGCTTCCGGCAACGCGCACTACGGCATCGCAGGCAGCGTCAACCGAGGGCCAGGCTTTTGCGCCGACTCCCGCCAGGAGTGCGGCTCCGTAGGCGGCTCCTTCTTCCGCCTCGACAATTTCGATTGGCTGTCCGTAAATGTCTGCCTGGATTTGCCGCCAAAGCTTGGACCTTGCGCCACCGCCTCCCAAGCGAATCGTCTCAACCGGAACTTCGATCTCCTTAAAGATCGTGAACGTATCGCGCAAGCTGAAAGCGACACCCTCCATGATCGCGCGAACTACATGATCTCGTGTGTGAGACGCGGTCAAGCCAACCAACATTCCGCGTGCATTCGGGTCCAGGTACGGAGTGCGCTCGCCCATAAGGTAAGGAGCCCAGAGCAGGCCATCGGATCCGGGAGGGACGTTCGCCGCTCCGGCCGTGAGTTGCTCGTAGGAACCGCTGTTGCCGTTGGTCTGACATGCGAACTGGTCCCGGAACCAGCGAAGCGAAAGTCCCGCAGCCTGGGTTACACCCATGACGAACCAGCGCTCCGGAAGCGCGTGGCAGAACGTGTGCAGGCGTCCCTTGGGATCGAGCGCTGGACGGGCAGTGGCAGCAAAGACTACTCCGGAAGTTCCGATGGTCGCGCTTACCTTGCCGGGAGAAACGATTCCCATTCCAATTGCGCCCGCGGCCTGATCTCCTGCGCCAGCCACAACCGGCGTTCCGCTTCTCAGGCCGGTAGCGGCGGCGCCGGCTGCCGATATGCGCCCACAGATTTCTGGCGACTCGTATAGATCGGGCAGAAGCGACTCTTCAAATTTCACCGCCTGCAAAATCTCCTTTGACCAGCGGCGATGGGCCACGTCGAGCATCAGCGTGCCCGAGGCGTCAGCCATGTCGGTTGCCTTCTCACCCGTCAACTGCAGCCGGACATAATCTTTGGGCAGCATGACCGAGCGGACCTGCTTCCAGAACTCGGGTTCGTTCTCCCGGACCCAGAGACATTTGGTCAAGGTGAAATTGGTGAGTGCGGGGTTAGATGTGAGCTCGATCAAGCGAGAGGCGCCAATTTTCGCCGTCAGGTCCCGGCTCTGCTTTTCGGTCCTGACATCGCACCAGATCAGCGCGGGCCGCACGACCTTTGAGCGCTCGTCCAGAAGGACCGCCCCATGCATTTGTCCGGACAGACCGACGCAAGCGATCTGATCACCGCGCAGTTGAGCCTTGGCCAGCACCTTGTGCACAGCCACACCGCAGGCGCGCCACCAGTCGCCGGGATCCTGTTCCGCCCAGCCGATTTGCGGTGATGCGAAGTCCCGGTGCTCCTCTGTCGCAGAGGCGAGGACACGTCCGGCTTCGTCAATGATGAGCGCGCGTGTTCCTCCGGTACCTACGTCAATTCCCAGGAATGACATAACGGATTGCAATCCTCGCACTGCTGAGCAGGGCAGGCGCGGGCGAACGATAACCGGAAACGTTTACGCCAGCGCGATGTGCATATTAACATCTCTTGCGTCACGGGTGCACTGCGAGGGGGCATGGACGCGTCCCTGGTTATAAAAACTCACGAGTAAGGAGCGCCGGTCGGTGCTGGACCGCACAGAATAGGCTATGCTGGCCGGTCGCTAAAATTTCTGGATTCGCAGGCGAAAGGCGAAAGGACCAGGGATGGCTCTGCCGGCTGTTTCCAACTCGCGCCGTTGGGGAATCGTCGGCCTGCTTTTCACCGCATCGTTAATCAACTATCTCGATCGCGCTGCAATATCATTCGCCCTGCCGCTGATTTCCAAGGATTTTCATCTCACACCGGAAACCAAGGGGCTGCTGCTCTCTTCCTTCTTCTGGTCGTACGCGCTCATGCAGGTTCCGATTGGCTGGTGCGCAGACCGCCTCAATTTGCGTTGGCTCTACGCCGGGGCTTTTGCTCTGTGGTCACTGGCCCAGGGGCTTACCGGCCTGGCGGGGAGTCTCGAAGTCTTGATCGGGTTCCGCATTCTTCTCGGCGTTGGAGAATCCATCTACTTGCCGGGCGGGGTCAAGATCATCAGCGTGCTGTTCAGCGGGAAGGATCGCGGTTTGCCGTCAGGACTATTCGATTTCGGTACTCGAACCGGACTGATCCTCGAAGGCATTCTGGTCCCCTGGCTGCTGACCCGCTACGGCTGGCGTCACACCTTCCTTCTTTTAGGTTTTACGGCCATGATCTGGATGGTTCCGTGGCTGCTGGTGTTCCCTCGCCATGTCCGGGCCGCAAACCAGCGTGTGGTGTCCCCAGCTGCCAGCACGGCGTCTCCGATTCGTTGGAACGCCCTGCTTGACCGCAATTTGCTGGGCATCTGCCTCGGATTTTTCTGTTTTGATTATTACTGGTACGTGCTGGTCACGTGGCTACCTGATTATCTGGTGACGGTCCGACATCTCAGCATCGTGCAGACGGGCTTGTACGGTTCACTGGTGTTCTTTACCTTCGGGGTGTCAGAACCGATTGGAGGATGGATCGCCGACAGCCTGACTCGGAGGGGCTGGGATGAAACGCGGACCCGGAAAGGAATCGTCACCTTTGCTTTTTTTATGGGCCTGTTCCTGATCGCAGCCATGCGAGCTTCGGATACAGGGACGGCGATTTGGCTTTTGATCGCGGCCTCATTGGTTGGGCTTGCTACCGGCAATCTGCTCGTGATTCTTCAGTGCTGTGCGCCATTTGAGAAAGTCGGGATATGGACCGGAGCGGAAAATTTCGCAGGCAACCTCGCCGGCATCGTCGCTCCGCTGGCGGTGGGGCTGTTGATCAAGCGGAGCGGTTCCTATGTTCCGGGTTTTGAGCTCGGGGCCATCGTCCTCCTCGTAGGATTGCTCGCCTACTGGTTTGTGGTTGGAGACCTGGAGCCTCGTAGGTCATGAACATCCACGGGGCGCGACCACAGACCACGGGGGGCGGCTGTCCCCACGTGGTTCGTGGTTGCGATCTCACTAGTTGGGCTGATCGGGCTTGCCGGCGAGGATTGCCTGCCAGTTGATAATCGCATTCCAGAGCAGACGCTGATCGCCCCGGTTCAGATCGCGGTGGATCGGATTGAAGTTGAATGTGATCACGTGACCGCGTCCCGCGGGCATATCGAGTATGGCGGGACGTCCGATGAGTCGCGCCTCGCCCCAAGCCTGGCCACTTACTACAAATGGCGCTCCGCTCCGATCGCCCCACTCCATGACGATGTGGCTACGGTCTTCGGGGCCATCGAGGCAGGTGGTGCAGTAGGCCATGCGCAGCCAGTGCCGGGGCACATCGTACAGCGGAAAGTTTTGCCGGAACACATAAGTCTGCGCCGGGTAGCCGTACGCCAGCGGATGATCGGGTTGGTCGAAAGTCACGCGCACGTGCGCGCCCGGGGTGCGCGTTGCCGCCTGCTGCGCCGCTGCCGCGGAATCGGCTCCGCCGCCCTGGGTGCTGCGCGGCACACCGCCCGAAGACCGGCGAACGCCGCGAACCATGCCGCCTTCCAGCGGAAGCATGGATCCGCTGCCGAGGGTCACCAGCAAACCGCCATCCTCGACAAAGCGTTGCAACTGCGCGAGACCTTCCCATCCGATGCCGCCAGTGATGTCGTCGGACTCCGCGGGTGTGCCGAAGCTTGGCGTCTGCGGCGTCTTCTTGAAGGGCATTGGCCCCCAGGCTTTCGGCAATCCCTGAATCTGCTCGGCCAGTTCGAGGTCCACGTGACCGTAGAGCACGACGTCCACGCGATCGCGCAATCCTCCAGCGCGGATATCTTCATCGCGGAGATAGGTGTACGGGACCTTGCGCTGATCGAGCGAGTAACGCAGCCAGCCGATTGAATCCGTATCGGCCCACGGCACCCATACCCCGATGCGCGCGGCTTTTTCCCGATGCCGCAGCACGTCAGGCACTGCGGCGACGCTCACGAAGTCGAGACCGAGATCATTGGCAGTAGAACGAACCGCATCGGTCAGACCGTCTTGAGCGGGCAGGATCCACGAACCGGCGGGGAAATCGATTCCACTTGCCTGGAAAGCGTGTTCGGTGATTTCGATATTGAAACCAGCCAACCGGTAACGCGCGGCGAGCAGCTCCTCTTGACCGGTATCTTTCATTAAGAAGACTGGGCCAGAGCCGGCCACGTTGCCCGCCGGCTGAGGCTGCTCAGTTAACGGAGTGAGCGTGGCCGAGCGCACTGCCGGGTCCGCCGTGGAAATTGCCTGCAGATGATAATGCGCGGGCAACTCCCATGAAACGTCGTCGTACGGTTCGCTGCCGTCCTTGGGATAGCGCTGCGGCGTGAGCAGGTCCACGGCGTAGTTTCTGTAGGGCTGGTCGAGGCGCACGACGTAAGTGCCGGCGGGATAGTCGCCATCTTTCAGTTTCAATTCTCCCCGCACGCGTCCTACCTCGATGTGTTGACCTAGCAGCCGGCCAACCATTTGCGCGACTCGCGTGCGGTCACCCTGATCGTCTGGAATCAGAAAGGCATACGGCGGCTCGTTCAAGCCCTTCTGCCACGAATCCCAACCCTTCTTGTAAAAATTGCGGAGCATCGCCTTGGCGCTGCCCGCGCTGTAGTCGAGCGCGGCAAGTGCTGCCGTTTCCTGATAGTTGAGATTGTCGCGGGCCGACCAGGTGACCTCTCCGGCGGGAGGTGGAAGCGGCCGGTACCATTCCATACTGGCCTCGTTGGCCGGGACGGTGCGACGTAAGGTTTCGGCGGTGCCATTGCCCCAGGTCTCGTATCCGCGGCCGATGCTGTTGTGGTTCATGGCGACAGAATCAAGATAGAGATGGGCGAAGGCCTCGCCGAAATTCCAGGTGGAGACGCCGGGCATACCCATCGCAGTCAGAGTCTGGACTTCATGAAAGCTCAACTCCAGGAACTCGGTGTAGGTGATGGGATCGATGTTCGGGTTGTAAGGTCCAGTGCCGTTCCAGGTCATCAGGAAAGGTGAGCCTTCGTGCAGATCGTGTACGACAGTGGGGTGCCATTCGTGAAACATCCGGTGTACAGCCTTAGTGGTCTCGTGCGTCTGCTGATGAGTGTCGCGATTGATGTCGACGAAGGCGTACTTCGACCAGTAGGGAGGGGACTGGCGAGGTAGCGTGTTGCGATCGGTTTTGCCCTTGAGGTAGCGATAGAACCACTCGACCATCTTGTCGCGCCCGTCGGGATTGGATACCGGGTTGATCAACACTACAAGCTGCTGGCGGATGCGCTGGAACATGGGTTGTTCCGAAACTGCGAGGCGATAAGCCATTTCGAGCATGGCTTCGGTGGAACCGGTTTCGTCAGAGTGCAGGGCCGCGTTGAAATAGTAGATAGGCCGGGCATTCGCAATCAGGCGTTCGGCGGCAGCGGGATCGGTGCGACGCGGGTCGGCAAGGGCGGCGGTCGCGCTCTTCAGACGATCGAGGTCGCGGATGCCGTTCTCGTCTGCAATCGCGAGCATCAGGATTTCGCGTCCTTCTTCGCTGTGGCCAATGGTGAAAACACGCACCCGCGGAGAAGCGGCGGCGAGGGCGCGGCAGTAGGCATAAGCTTTGGCCGAATCGACAAACTCGCCCGGCGCGCCCGCGATTCTGCCGAGAAAACGTAGCGGCGATGGAACGGTCGCCGACTGCGGCAGGTAGGACACCCAGGGCGAGAGAAAGTGTTTGTCGCCCGTGGCTGCGGCGATGGCCTCAACCGAGCCGGCTTCGGGAGTGTCGGGAGTCGGAGTGGTCTGTGCTGCCGACAAAACCGAACCAGCCTGTAGCAGCGACAGCACAAGAATGATCCTACGGACCATGCCAGCCTCCACCCTCGGATTTACGGTTTATGAGATTGCATCACTCCGGGAAACTCGCTGCCACTGTCCAGGCTGCCTGGCAAGGAATTGAGAGATGTCTTGCCTGCGCCGAGATCGGAATTCAGCTGTTCCAGCAGCTTGGTATTGTTGGACAGCGCGCGTTCAAGGATCGCCGCTTGCTGGCGAGCCGTGGTCCAGTCTGCGAGCCTCGGTGGCCTCAGTCAGACCGGGCAGTTCCAGGTGAGCATATGTATAACGTGCGCCGTAGAGAATGTGTTTGAACCAGGGCCGCCCGGGGATGCCGTCGGGGTTCAGCCAGTTGCGTTCGACCTGCATGAGGCCACGATTGAGCGTTGCGGTCAGTTTAGGATCGGGAGTGCCGGACGCCAACGCTGTCGTGGTGGTTTCGTTGAGCTTTCTACCTGCTGCCTCAAACTCATCGATCCCTGCTGAAACGGACTTGAGATCTAGCTGGCTCATGTCTTTACCCTTCGACATGTCGGCCACGAATTGCCGGATATTTCTGGCGTAGCCGGCGAAATCGAAGGGCAGGATTTCCGCGTTGGCCAGGCGCAGGGCCAGCACGCCCCACAATTGCGACATCAGGGTGTGATAGCGATAGCCCGGATCGCCGAAATGGTTCATCCAGTAGAAGTCGTCGTACATGGAGTGATAGACGCCGTAGTCGCCATCGAAGCCGAGTTCCATGACCGGCAATCCCACGAAGTCCAGGAACACGGTATGGTCCGAGCCGCTGCCGATGCGGGTGTTGGGCAGGTTGGCGTCGGTGACTGCGTCGGTCTTTTTCGCTTCCTGCCGCTTTCGAGTCTCGGATATCTTCCATGCGTCGTACAGAGACTTGCCTGACGGATCCTGAAGGGAGTGGCTGGTCTCGACCAGCATCGGCACCAGCGACGCGACCGCGCTGCCGTCAAAGTTCGGTCCTGAGGCGGAAGAATCTACGTTGAGGTAGGCGACGGCTTTCTTGCGCAACTCGTCGGCGAATTGCTCGCCCCATTCGGTAGAACCGGTGAGGCCGATTTCTTCGCCGTCCCAACTGCATACCACCAGCGTGCGTCGCGGACGCATGCCCTGCTTCGCGAGTTGGCCGAGCGCGCGGGTCATCTCCATCATGGTGGCAGTGCCGCTGCTGGGATCCACACCGCCGTAAACCCAGGCATCGCGGTGATTGCCGAGCACCACCCACTCGTCGGGTAGTTCGGAGCCGCGGATGCGGCCTTCCACTACGTAATAAGGTTTGGTGGAATTGTCCACTGCGATCTTCAGATGCACGCGGGCTTCGCCGCCGAGGTGATATCGGAAGGGAAGGCCGCCCTGCCAGTCGTCGGGCGCGACCGGGCCGCCCATATTTTCGAGCAAAGGTTTGGCGTCGTGCCACGAAAGAGGCAGCGCCATGATTTGTGGCAACGAGACTGCCTGTTCGACCGGGATACGCTTGGCTCCTGGAACAGAAGCCCATCCCGGGGTGAGCGGATCACCCGGCACCATGAAATCGTAAGTGATCGCACCGTGCTGGATATGATTCTCCGGTCCCCACGGTCCTTCGGGAAAGACTTTTCCTTTCTTGAATCCGTCTTCGGCGGGATCGCTATAAATCAGTATCGCCGCTGCGCCTTCCTTCTGGGCAGTAAGCGCCTTGAAGCCGCGATAGCTGTACGGATTCGAGTAGCGGACCAGAACGATCTTGCCTTTCACATCAATGCCGTTCTTGCGCAGCAGTTCATAATCGGCAGGATTGCCACTGTGGGCATACACCACGGGTGCGGTGATCTCGCCCGAGAGCGACATGCCCATCCAGGCCAGGCTTACGGCAGGGTCCTTCGTGTCCGGGTCTTCGTCGTAAGATTGCTCGTGCAGGGTCGCCTGGTAGTGAACCGGAGACACCATCTCCAGAAAAGAACTCTTCGGTGAGGTGCTGTACACGTCGTAGCGGCGCAGGACGACGTCTTCCAGTCCTTGCTTTCGCCACTCATCGGCGATGTAGCGCGCGAGTTCGTTGTTGCGTTCGGAGCCGGCGAGATGCGGCGCGGAAGTGAAGATCCGGTGCTGCCGGCGTTCTTCGTCGGGAGTGGGAATGGCCTTGAACTTCTGCTCGACCGCGACCTGTTTCGCTGCCCCGCTGCGGGTGAATCCCAGAATTGTGTCCTGGGATTGTGCGGGTGCGACCAAAATCAGGATGAGGAGAGCGGAGAGAGGCACAAGGGGCCTGATAGGTTCCATGGGTCAGGGTCTCTTTCGGATGGCAACGCGGAATTATATCAGTCAGAGATCGGTAGAGACTGTGACTGTCTCCCGGCTGGTGGCTCAGTTTGAATTCCTAATTCTTTATCTGCGGCGTCATGCTGAGCTTGCGAAGCATCTTGCGTGAAGCGCATATGCGGCTCTGGTCCACAGTTGTATAGATGCGCGCAAGATCCTTCGGGACTGAAGTCCCTCAGGATGACGCCGGGTCTAGAAAGTTCGGCGTGCCCGAGTCATTGGGCGTGGATCACATCTGTGATGATCCGACCAGGCTGAAAATGAGGATGGCAAGCACAATCACCGTGAAGGCTACGTACATGCGGTCGCGTTCGGCGGCGAATCCCCAGATCGAAAATATTACCCGGGCGACCGGGGTGGCGATCAGAAATAACAAACCCAACTGGATGATGCCGCGGCCGCTCAAGTCCACGGCGTCGCGCACAATGCCGGGCACACTGCGCAGTTCCGAAGGCTCGCCTTGGAATACACGATAATCGGCGGGGGCGCGTCCGTGCCGAGCGAGATAAACGACCGCGCCACAGAAGACGATGATTGCGGAGAAGACCACACCGGCGCGCAGCAGGTTTCCCAGAATATTTTCAATCCGTTTATCCGTCCAGGCGCGCTCGGCGGCCATGTCAGATCCCCCCGGAAAATCCTTTGTAGAGCATTTCGATTCCCAGAATCACGATTACCGTGCTGAATACCAGGCGCAGCCATTTCGTTTCCGCCTTCACCAGAATGCTGGCGCCCACCATGGAGCCGCCAAGGACTCCGAGCATTACCGGCATGGAAAGTCCGGGATCGATGTATCCACGGTGCAGGTAAACGCCGGCGCTTGCGGCGGCGGTGACACCAATCATGAAGTTGCTGGTGGTGGTCGAAACCTTGAAGGGAATCCGCATCGCCTGGTCCATGGCGAGAACCTTCATGGCACCGGAACCGATACCGAGCAGTCCTGACAAAGCGCCGGCCCCAAACATGATGACGAAGCCTGCCGGGACGCGCTGGACGTTGTAGGTCCGCGTACCTTCCAGGTCCGGGAAGCTGCCGTTGAGACGCAGTCGAGTGGCCAGCGGGTCCGGGGGAGAGTTGCGTTCCGCCGGGGTGCGGGGCTTCCGCGAAAGGAACGCGGAGATCAAAAGCACCACGCCAAAAATGATCGCAATTGCTTTGGTCGGCACCCACACCGCCAGGAACGCGCCTGATAAGGCGCCGATGGTTGTGGCAATCTCCAGAAACATGCCTATCCTGATGTTGGAGAACCCCTCCTTCACGTAGGCGGCGGCGGCGCCCGAAGAAGTGGCGATCACGGAGACCAGGGATGCGCCAATGGCATAACGGATGTCCACTTTGAAGAACAGGGTGAGGAGAGGAACGAGAACGACGCCACCGCCCAGTCCGGTTAACGATCCCAGCAGGCCGGCAATCACGGAGCCGACAAAGACCAGGGCGGTGAATTCCAGAATGTTCATGCAGTCTTCGCGGGAAGAGACGGCCTAGTGCCCGTAGCCCCCTCCATCGAGGGTTACTTTGCCTCGGAACATGCGATAGATGACGACAAAATAAACGGCCGCCAGGACCATGCCAAGTGCCCACCACATCAGGCCTACTCGCAGTGTGTAAGGTCCAGAAATCGAGTTCTGCACGGTGAGGTCGTGTCCCAGGTAGCTGCTGGAGGACAGCAGGCGAGGATACTGCGAGACCGCCGCGCCCACCATCATGGATACAAGATAGACGCACGAAGAGGTGAAGGCCTTGCGGTCCGCATTGCGGCGGCAGAAATAGAAGATGCCACCCAGCGAGGCCAGCACCGCGGCCGGAATTACGAAGGCCACCGGATACGCGTAGTAGTTGGCGAGGGTATCGGAGCGAATTGCGATGGTCGCGATCAGGCTGATCACCGTGATTGCGATAAGGACAACCCAGAACCGGCGGACGAATGCCCGGGCGCGGGCCTGCAACTCGCCCTCGGTCTTCACCGCCAGAGTAAAGCGCTCCGTGAATGGCGAGAGCCACAAGCGCGACCACCCCGCCAATGACCGTGTACCAATCCAGAATGCCGGGTTCAGGTCCAACCCGCCAGTTGGTCCAGAGGGGAAGAAAGAAATAGCCATCCGCGCGCAGCGGCACGCCGCGAATCACGTTGGCCAATGCCGCGCCGAAGAAGACGGCCAGCAGCAGGCTCGAAAGGAAAAACAAACCGTCAAAAAAAGATCGCCAGAGGCGGTCGTCAATGTGCATGCGCAATTCGATGCTGGCACCGCGCAGGATGATCAGCCACAGCACGATCATCAAGGCCAGATAGAATCCGCTGAACGCGGACGCGTACAGGGCAGGGAAGGCGAAGTAGAGAGTACCGCCCCCGGCGAGCAACCACACTTCGTTACCGTCCCAGACCGGACCGATGCTCCGGAGCATGATCTGCCGATCGTGTTCGGTCCGCGCGAGTATGGGATGCAGGATGCCCACGCCCAGGTCGAAACCATCGAGCACGACGTAAGCGGTCAGCATGACGGCCACGATCCAGAACCAGATGAATCCCATCGTCTTTCCTTAAGCCACGGTCAGCGGCGTTGCTTTCGTCCCATGAGGCCGATCGCCGGTGGAGGGGCCTTCGCCCACCGTGCGATATACCAGGATGATGAACAAAATCGAGAGCACGGTGTACATCCCCATGAAACCCAGAAGCGTAAACAGAGTGTTGCCGGCGGATACATTTTTAGAATATCCGTCGGAGGTGCGGATGAGCCCGTAAACCAGCCAGGGCTGACGGCCAATTTCCGCCGTCATCCAGCCTGCCGTATTGGCAATGTAAGGCAGAGGGAAACTCAAAAGCAGAGGCCATAGAGCCCAGCGAGTCTCAAACAACTTGCCGCGCCACAAGAGGAAAACTTCGAGCAGCATCAATGCCACAAAGTACGTGCCCAGTCCCGCCATGATGTGGTACGCGTAAAAAAGTAGGGGGAGCGGTGAGGGCCATTGGTCGCGCGGAAACTGGTCCAATCCCTTTACCTCAGCTCGCGTCGTCCCGTAAATCAAAAAGCTCAACAGGTCGTTGACGACGATCGGGTTGTCGATGCTCTGCGTGGCTTCGTCCGGTTGCCCCATTAGAACCATCGGGGCGCCCGCCTTTGAGCTGAACAGGCCCTCCATGGCGGCAATGCTTGCGGGCTGGTGCTTGGCTAAGTATTTGCCATGCAGGTCCCCGGTCGGGAAAATCTGGGTCACGCACGCAATGGCTCCGGCGATTACGCCGACACGGACAAAAATCTTTGCGTGCTCCGTGAAGCGATTTTCCAGCAGGTAGAATGCACCGACCGAACCCATCACAAATGCTCCCGTGATGACGGCGCCGGACATGTTGTGCGAATACTGAATCAGCGCCCAGGGGTTCGTCAGCAGACCCCAGAAGCTGGTGATTTCGAACGATCCGCTGGGAAGCACGGAGTAGGCGACGGGATGCTGCATCCAGGCGTTCGTCACAATGATGAAGAAGCCGGAGATCCATGAACCCACGAAAACAAGGAAGGCCGATCCCCAATGCGCCCACGGGGAGAGGCGTTTCTCGCCGAACAGGAAAAGACCGAGGAATGTCGATTCCAGAAAAAATGAGAAAACGCCTTCCATGGCGAGCGGCTGTCCGATTACACCACCCGTGGTGCGAGAGAATTGGGCCCAATTAGTGCCGAACTGGAATTCCATGGGAATGCCGGTCACCACGCCTATCAGAAAATTGATAGCGAATATTTTTGCCCAAAAACGCGCAGCTTCGTTATAGCGCTCGTTGTGACGGACAAGGGCGATGGTCTTGAGCACAACGATGAGCAATGCCAGCCCCATGGTGAGCTGCGGGAACAAATAGTGATAGGTGACGGTGAAGGCGAAGTGCAGGCGGTGGAGGATCAGTGCGTCCATGAGGAGGCTCTGGCGACAACGCTACATGATACATAAAGGCAGGTCACGGTGTGTGCTTTTCGGTCGAGGCGGCGCAGCGCCCTGGTTTGTTGTTCGCAGCTTTCCCACCGAGGGTGCCCCATCCTTCGCGCTTTTTGCGAAGGGTGGGAGGTACACGGCCGGCACCCGAATGGGTCAAAGTAGTTGGTCTTCTACAGACTGGGATTCTGACGAATGCTGTTCCGAATTCACTTTCCCTGTCCGGACTGACGGGAATGGTAGAATTCGCGCCGGGAAATCTATGCGCCAAGACTTGGCAACGCTGCGTTTTTTTCGACACCTGTTCAGTAGAGTTCTCACTGTTCCTTGTCTGCTTGTGCTTTGTCTCGTCATGCGGACGCCGTGTTCCTGGGCCCAGGCGACATCGAATGTTTCGGGAGCGGTGGGGACGGTTCGAGTCGACGCGACACCCGGCCACGTCATCAATTCGTTCGATCCCGACAGCGCGTTGGGCAGTTCGATCGATGTGCTGTCCCGGCGTGACATCGACAGCGTGTACACGCCGCATATCATCCAGGAATCGCTGTCGGCCGGGTGGGGTCCGATCACGTATCGCAACAATACCGAGTTGCGCATGGCGGCCTGGCACTGGACGGAAAATGGCGACTGGAGCGACGCCACGCACCGCAGCGGATATTTCACGGGCAGCACGGAGCTGAAGGAACCAACTCGATACATCCTTGCTTATGCGCTGCCGCACCGCGGTTTTGCGACCAGCGGTGACCGGCCGGTGCAGGGTCCGAACCTTTCGTACTGGAAAAGCAATCCGTATCTCACCAGCAAATTTACCGGCGAGAGCGACGCGCTCCATCCGCAATGGGTGGTCGTAGATTTGAAGGCCGAGAAGGCGGTGAATGCTGTGCAGATCGCCTGGGCTAGCCCCTACGCCACCAAATATCAGGTGGAATATTGGGTGGGAGCAGGAGACGCGCTCGACTTCGACGGCGGCCCCAAGGGGGAATGGAAGGCTTTCGCATCGGGCGTTGTCAACAATGCCCAAGGCGGCGCGAGCACGCTGAAGCTTGCCGATTCGCCGGTTTCCACTCGGTTTGTGCGGGTCCTGATGACGGAATCGTCGAACACTTGCGATGAGCATGGGGCGGCCGACGTCCGCAACTGCGTTGGCTACGCGATTCAACAGATCACAGCCGGAACGGTTGATGGCAACGGCGTTTTCTCAGAGACGCCAAAAGATCTTACGGAAAGGCGCACTACGTTTTGCGCTTCGTCCATCGATCCCTGGCATTCCGCTGATGACGTCAACGATAGCGGAAACTATCAGCACAGCGGCTTCGATCTTTTCTTTACCAGTGGACTAACCAACAATCTGCCGGCGATGATTCCGGTCACCATGCTGTATGGCACTCCCGAGGACGCGGCGGCGCAGATCGCCTACATCGAGAAACGCGGCTACCGCATCGGATACATCGAAATGGGCGAGGAACCCGATGGCAAGCATGCCATGCCGGAAGACTACGCCGCGCTGTACCTGCAATGGGCCAGCGCCCTTCACAAGGTGGACCCCAAACTCAAACTGGGTGGACCGATCTTCGAAGGCGTCAACGAAGACATACACGTGTGGCCAGACGCGCAGGGCCGGACGTCATGGATGGGCCGGTTCGTCGACTATCTCAAATCACACGGCCGTTTGAGCGACCTTTCTTTTGTGTCCTTCGAGCATTATCCGTTTGAGCCATGCACCATCACCTGGAAAACGCCTCTACACCGAACCGCAACTGATGAAGCACATTTTGCAGGTGTGGCGGGATGACGGCGTCCCGCAAGACGTTCCGCTGATGGTGACCGAGAACCATCTTGCGGCTGAGCTGACCGGACCGATGACTACGATTTTCGCCGCATTGTGGCTGGCGGACAATGTCGGGTCTTTCTTTGAGGGAGGTGGCGCTGCTTTCTACCATTCGCCTATTCAGCCGCAGGGCATCCAGAACAGCTGCCTGGGCTGGGCTTCGTGGTCGAACTTTGTCTCCAACGAACACTACGACATCAAGGGCTATACCTCGCCCTACTTCGCCGCTCACATGATCAATCGGGAGTGGGTGCAGCATCGCACCGGAGTGCATACCATGTACAAGTCGTCTGCCGATATCAAGGACGGCGAGGGCAATACGGTGGTCACGAGTTACGCGGTGCATCGCCCAGACGGGAATTGGTCGTTGATGCTGGTGAATCGGGACGAGACCAGCCCGCACACCGTGCGCGTGGTGTTCGATGATTCCAAGAACAAGAATGCGTCTTTTGCAGGCCCGGTCACATTTGTGACTTTCGGCAGCGAGCAGTATGTCTGGATCAACGACGGGCTCAACAGCCACGCCGATCCGGATAATCCGCCAGCGGCCTCTACGATATCGGCGGGTTCCGGAACCACGTTCACTCTTCCTAAAGCCTCGATTAACGTTCTACGCGGCAAGGTACCCGGGCTCAGAGAGTAGGCGAGGGCGCCCCGTCCAAGCTCCGCTTGGGCGGGGGTTTTGCTGTGGAACCTTCACGGTCGGGAAAATCTTGGCCTTTTCCACTTTTCACAAACCTACCCGCCCAAGCGGAGCTTGGACGGGGCACCCACTGTCGTGTGATGGCTGCGCCTGTCTCCTACTTGGTTCGCTTCGCTGGTGCAGATGGCTTGGCCGCAATCTTGCCGCGTATGACCGTCACCGACGCCTTGGGCAGAGTGAATTCCGTGTCTGCAGCAGCCGCAACCGTGGACCGCACGGCGGGGCCATCCGGATCAGCTTTGCCACCTTTGTCATCAGGATGCCACTGATATTGCTCGCTGCCAAAGCTGATGACGCTGACCGGGCCGATGAAGAAGCTGTCAGCGCCGGCTTTGTCGTCGTGAAACGCGATGTGGATGGAATGGGAATTCTCCTGGTCCTTGTTTACCAGCATCACCGACCACTGACCATCGGGACGAAAGAGGGGATAGGCAGTCACCAAAACGTGACCGGCGGGATCAGAGATGTCGCTGGCGGCGGGAAAAATCTGTTGCTCTCCCGTGCCCGGTTGCACCCACTCGAGGTTGATCAACTGGCTGGCGAAAAACTGTGACGTGGGTTGCTGAATCTGATAGTTCGAATCGACGGTGAACAGGGCAAACGTCCCCATGGAGCCGTTGCAACCGTGATAAAGGCCAACCGGCAAGTAATGAAAATAATAGAGACCGTCTCCCCCCGCGGAGAGGAATGAGCCCACATAGTCGGCCAGCCAAAGCCCGCCGAATATGTCAACGAAGGATTCGCCGGTGTTCCAGGCAATGTTCAGTTCTGAAATGAATATGGGGACGTTGGGCGGCAAGCCGTCCTCTCGCCAGACCTGGAGAATGTGGCTGATCAGCGTGGGCTCATCGTACAAACTGCTCCATTGAATCTTGCAGGGCTCGAAAGGGTAGTGCTCGAAGGATGCGAAGGAGAGATCGCTGAGCCGGCCATGAGCCTTTAGATAATCAATGAAGCGTCCCAGCCATGAAGTCTTGCCTTGCGCATCCGGCCAGACTTGAATGTCCTCGTTCACGCCCTGGAATATAGGTCCGCCGAGTTTCAGCGTTGGGTCGACACGGTGAAGCGCCGTTGCCCATTGCAGATAAAGCGCTCCGTATTGTTCGGGGAGCATGAACTGGCCGTCGGGCTCCTCGCCCATCTCGATATAGGAAATCGGATAGCCTCTGGTTTTCAGGTAAGAGATCTGGGCGGCGGAGTCCTCTGGAGTTCCGTAAAGCATGGCTACGGGAATCATCGCCGGGAGGCCGCGGGTGTAGCCGCTGGTGTAGAAAAGGTCGAGGCCAACCTGGTCGCGTCTTTCGCTGACGTTGGAAGGTTCGTGCCAGGGGTCAACCGAAGAACATATCGTTGCGGTCTGGTCGGGATCGGCGGTGTGGCGGACGAGGTCGTGAAACTTTCCGTCCGCAGAAACGGTTCCGAGATAAAGCTCGCTAATGGCATAGCCGACGCAGTTGCGGCGATCTGCCGAGCCGTGCGTGTCGCAAGTGTTGGAGGACTCGGTCATCCAGATGCGGATGAAACGCACGGGCATGGGAGCGGCGGAAAGCTTGAGCACCACCGATCCTCCCGCGCCGTCCTCGACGCTTCCGCCCGGGAACGCGACCCATGTGCCCTTGGTGGCCTGTTTGATCGGGTCTTCACCGGTCCAATACTGCACCACGTAGCGGCGGGCATAAGGCTCGGCCCAGGCAATGCGGATAGCATTGATCTGGTGATTGTTGGCCAAGTCCATGATCACCCATTGCGGATACACCGAGTCGTCCTCGCCGGTGAAGGCCTTGGTCAGGTAAGGATTGCTCTTCCAGTAAGTGTTCAGATCGCCGTCGGTGATGCGGGAATAGCCGTTGTCGACTCCGTCGTTGCGGGTGAAGCCGCGATGCGGCAGCAGATATCCGAAGGAATGGCGGATGGGCTCTCCCGGGGTTGCACTGCCGGTGAAGTAGCCCTTTCCGGCGGGATCACTCCAACTGCCCTGCGGGTTCCAGTGCCAGGCTTCGACGTAGAGCTCCGTGTTCTGGCGATAGCTGACGGTTTGCCATCCCGCGGAGAGGACTTGCTTCATCACCGGCTCAGTGAAGAGCTTGTCGGTGGCGGCGGTCGAGATTCGGTCAATGCCGGCTCCGAGAGTGGTGGTCGGGACGAATGTTTTGGCGGCGTGGCCGGGCGTGGAGTCTACGCGGATGTTCTGCGGGAATGCTGCGGCGGAGAAGAGCGTGACTGCGACGACGAGCATCTTGACCGGCAATTTCCGGATGGCGCATGTGAAGCGCATACAAGTGCCTCCGCCAGCATGACTGGCTGAAAAATGACAGGACGGTGCCGCTGCCGCACGAGCGTGGACACTCGTGCCCTACATTTCAACTAGAAGTAGAATTTCAGCGCCAGCTGCAACTCACGCGAATTGATGCAGGTGTCGGTGATGGCGGCGAAATCTGAGGTGTTATCGATCTTTCCACTGCCATCGAAGCTCACGCTGGTATTGCCGCCGTTCGGCCCGCAAAACTGAGGATGGTTAAAGGCGTTGAACGCTTCGGCACGAAATTCGAAGCGCATACCCTCTCGAACGATGAACTGTTTGAACAGGGACATGGTGGTGTTGTTGGTGGCTGGCTGACGGACGCTGGTAATGGTTCGGGGAGCGTTGCCAATCGTAAAGTCGTCCGGTTGACTCAGAACGTCCTGCGCATTCGCAAAATAATTGTCGACGAAATCCGGACCAGTATTCCGCTGCAGGAGTCCATTCAGGTTGGGACGCCGCTGGTCCGACGAGTAGGTCGGTATCTCCTGACCTCCGTTCAGGGTGATGTGCATGGGCCTGCCGCTGGCGTAGCGGTATGTTCCGTTGATCTGCCAACCCCCGAGGACGCCGTTCAGCGACTCGATTCATTCCGCCAGCGAACTTCTGGCCCCTGCCAAAAGGCAGATCGTAGACGTAGCTGAACTGCAGAATGTGAGGCGTGTCCCAGGTCGATACCGATCTCTCCAAATCGTGGCGGTTCGGGTCTTGCAAGCTGGTTGTGCCTCCCAGCCAGGTGACGCTGTCGTCGGTGGAAGAAGCATCGTCAATGGACTTTGACCAGGTGTAACTGGCCAGGAATTGCAGACCGTTGGCGTACGACTTTTCCATGCGAACCTGCAAGGCGTGGTAGATCGAGCTGGCATAGGGCGGAGTGTCGCCGCTAAGCGATTCGAATTGCGGGAAGGGACGCAAGCACCTGATAACGCGGAATGGTGTCTCCGGACAGGGTGCTGTTGGGATCTGTAATCACTCCGAAGAAGGGGTTGGCCAGATCGGGCGTGCCCAGGGCTCCTCTTTCCGTCGGGGCTGAGCTTGTCAACGAAAGGACCGAGGTGGTTTACCTCACCAGCTCCGCTGAAGTAGAGATGAGTTCCTTTCTTGCCTATGTAGCTGGTATCCAGAATCATCTTCCACGGCAGTTCCTTTTCGAATCCCGAAGCTCCAACTTTGTTCGTACGGAGTGTTGGTGATGCTCTTTATCGCGCCGCCTCCGTCAAATCCAACGTCGTTCAGAGCTCCCAGCGTGTTGCCGGGAGGAAGAATCGGACCGCCATTGGGAAAGGGATTACTGAACCTTCCGACGGGAGTGAATCCGTCGGTGGGATCCACAGGGACCCAGCCGGTAAACTGGTCATAGCCCTTGTACATATCGACTGGACCCGTTCCCGCCGCTCCGGAGCGCGGCGTGGAATAGAAGATGCCATATCCGCCGCGAACTACGGTGCTATGCGCCATTTGATAGGCAAATCCAAAACGCGGCTGAATGTCTTTCCAGTCGGTTCCGAAGTTGGCGCGAGTTCTTGGGCGTGGCGAAAACTTCGCTCCGAGCAAGGCTCGGGTAACGTCCTGGCCGGTCAATGGATCGGTATAGGTTATGCTGCCGCCGTTTATCGGATTCTTCTGGGTCAGGTCCAGCGAGTTCTGGCGATTGAAACGTTCGGTCCGGGGAAGGGTTACGTCGTAGCGTATTCCGAGATTGAGGGTCAGTTTCGGGGTGACCCGATAGTTGTCCTGCACGAAGTCCGCCAAACTGAAAATTCTGCGTGCTGACAAAATTGGGGACTTCGTACTGGCAGGCGCCGTTCTGGCAGCCCGTCGCGGGCCCGACGCCCATCAGGAAGCTGGCCATCGAGTCTCCGCCCGATTCCGGGTCGAGGTCCTGAGCTCCCGGTATTGTCGAACTCGAATTGTCCTCCGGGATATCCGGGCTGTCCGAAGTTCACGCGATGCATGCGACCTTCGCCGCCAAATTTGAGTTCGTGGGAGCCGTGCACCCAACTCAGAGTGCCCAGCAAGTGATAGCGAATCGCTGCCTTGGTTCCAATAGCTGTAGGTCTGGGTGCCAATGTTGGCGTCTCCGGAGGTTTGATAGTTGTCGAGAATCACGTTCGGAAGCTGCTTGAAACCGGAAACGTTCATGTAGGACGGGTACTCCCAACAGTGTCACTGGATCGAAATCGGGAAAATTTCCCAGAATGCCGTGATTGATTTCGTACCCGCGGGTCACGCCGAACGAAACATTCAGCACCATGGTGGGACTGAAAGGTGAAAGTCTCGTTCAGCGCGAACAGATGGGCTGTATCTTCTCGCGGTCCGGACGTGACGTTGTCGGCAATGTTGCCGAAGGCATTGAAGCTCGTGGAAGTGTCCCCAGAGCTGCGAATACTTGGCGCTCAGGAGGCTGTGATCGTTGAAGCGATGATCAATCTTGATATCGAATTGATTGTTGCTCTGCTGGTTGGTTCCGGAACGGAAGAAGTTGTTCAGCAGATCATCGCTCGTGCTGATGGACTTTGTCGGTTCCGGGAACAAGGCGATCAGTTTCTGCGCGACTGGGTCGATGAGATTGAGCATCCGTGGAGCCGTCGCTCAACGCGCCTACACTCAGATTGTTGTTCTTGATGAAGATGGTGCGCGTCGGAACGCCATTGGTGTCAATCAAACGAAGCGCCCTTGAACGGGTCCCAGAGCTGGCCGGCGGGGTCGCTGCAGAGCCCGTTCGCGTCGAAGTCGGCCCCTCGAAGAGTGCACAACTCGCTGAAGTCTCCCTGCTTTTCGAGATCGGTGGCAACGCCGTAGCTTGCTGAGGTAAAGCTTCTGCTTCGAGTGCCATCGTAGTCGAAGAAGAAAAACGTCTTGTTCTTCTGGATCGGTCCACCAAACGTAACGCCGAAATTATTTTGCCGCAGAGGCGCTCTGGCTTCGCCGTTGTGGTTGCTGAACCAGTTGTTGGCATCCAGTTTGTCGTTACGAAAGAACTCGTAGAGACTGCCATGGAAACTGTTCGTCCCCGAGCGGGTCACGAGGTTCACGATCGTCGACCCGGAAAATCCGTATTCCGCGCTGAAGTTCGATTGCTGAATATTGAATTCTTCGACCGCATCCACCGAGGGGACGTAGGCCTGCGAAAGAATTCCGCTGTTCTGCTCAAAGTTCGAAGTACTCACACCATCCATCAGGACGTCAGCTGTTGAATTACGGCTGCCGTTCGAAACGAAGTTCGTCGCCGTACAGCCCTCGCACTGGTGGTCCGGCACCGCCGTGCCCGGGGCGAGGAAGGCCAGATCGAAAACCGAACGGTTGATCAGGGGGAGATTGTTAATCAGATTTCTATCCACCACCTGGCCAGTAACGGCGTCCTGGGTCTGCAACTCGGCGCCTCCAGCCTGCACGTCAACCACCTGACTCGCGACGCCAACTTTCAGGGAGAAGTCAACGGTGACGTTCTGATTGACGTCGACCTTGATGGCGTCGTTACGCAGACGCTGGAAATTGGACGCCTCCACTTCCACGCTGTAAGTGCCAGGGGGAATCGGCCGCAGCAGGTATCTTCCGGAGGGGTCGGTGGTTGCGGTAAACGCAAAGCCCTTGTTCTGGTCGGTCGCGTTTACCCGGGCCGAAGGGATTACCGCGCCTGACGGATCGGTCACAGTCCCTGAAATGGAGCCGGTGTAAAGCTGGGCGGCGGCGCCGGGAAGGAGCAGAAGGGAAAAGACCAGCGCGACCCCGATGGACAGCAATTTCACATACAGGGCTGCCATTGGCGTGCAACTTGAAGACCGTGTGACCTGATGAGAACTTGCAGCTTTCCTCATGGCTCCTCCGCGTTTTCAAGAAAGAACGGGTTCAGGCGGGCACTGGCTCTACGCGACTTCTGGCGAATAGAAACACGCCCCCCTGCATGCTATTGAAACGATTTATTGCCCAGTACGACGCTCTCTGTCAAGACAAATGTTCCGATTTGTATGATTCACGGGGTTCATGTCGCGGGGTTTTTCCAAGTATTGGTGGCGGTGCCAGATTTGGGAGGATGAACCGCGACCGGCGCACCCTTACAACAAACGGTGCCGTTCGTTCAGACCTACTGGCTGGTGACTCTGTCGGCGGCGGGTTCGACAATCTTGTGATACCGATTCTTTTTCAGATTTGATAGCCGCTGCACAATTCCGCTGGGCCACCGGATCTCAACATTGGTCTCAGCTGTGCCCGGGCTGCCCCCAAGTCCGACGATTACGCGTTTATCATGCGCTGACAGATAGCTCGAGCCTCCCGTAATCCACCGCACCAGTTTTCGGTCGGACGTCGAGACCGTGACCTTGGCCCCGATCGCATCACGATTGCTGACAGTTCCCTGGAGTTCGAAGCCAATCCAGGGACTGTGCCGCGCGACGTTGTTCCGCAACAGCACCGGGGCCCCATTGAGACAGGTGAAGACAACATCGAGACCGCCGTCATTGTCGAAGTCGCCTGTGGCCAGTCCGCGAGCACTGTAGGTGGAGCCGAATACCGGCCCGGCGCGGTCCCGCACGTTCTGGAAAATCCCCTGCGAGAGATTGCGCAGCAAGAGCGGAGGTTCTTTGTACTTCACATCGGTGCGCGTCGTTTCGATCACGGAGTTGATGTGTCCGTTGGCGAACATCAGATCGAGATTGCCGTCATTGTCAAAGTCGAGAAATTTGACGCCCCACCCGACGTATGACTTGCTAAAAGCCGCAAGATGGGAGGCGACGGTTCGATCCTGGTAGGGGCCGGTCTTCGATCCGATAGGAGATCCGATCAGAAGGGAATGGTATTGGTCGTTGAAGTTGGTCACGGCGAGGTCGGGCACGCCGTCGCCGTTGGCGTCTCCGGCATCCACCCCCATGCCCGCCTTGGCAAGTCCATCCTGGTTGTAGGCGACTTCGGCGTCGACCGCGATGTCTGCAAACGTGCCGTTGTGCTGGTTGATGAGCAGTAGATTAGGTGAAGCGTCGCGCGCGATGAAGAGATCGATCCAGCCGTCGTCGTTCAAGTCGATGGCAACCACACCCAGAGCCCTGCCCACCAGCTTGTCGAAGCCGGATGCCACGCTGACGTCGGTAAAAGTTCCATCTCGATTGTTGTGATACAGCGTGAGCGGCATGCCCTGATACGCCACCTGCTCGCAATAACTGCGCATGCCATTCACTTCGCATTTCTTGGGATCATCAAATGAAAAACGCACGTAGTTTGTGACCACCAGATCGAGATAGCCATCGCGGTCATAGTCGAACCAGGCCGCGCTGGCCGACCACCTCCCGAGGATTCTTGACTCCGGCCTTCTCGGTGACCTCGGTAAACGTGCCGTTGCCGTTGTTGTGAAACAGGGCGCTGGCAGGGAATCCGCTGATGAACAGGTCGGGATGGCCGTCGTTGTCGTAATCTCCGACGGCGACGCCCATGCCGTAAAACGGAAGACGATCCAGCCCGGCCTTCGCGCGTCACGTCCTCGAACTTTCCGTTTCCAAGGTTCCGATAAAGCGCGTTGCGCACCGGGCCGGGGCTCTTGCCGCGCGGAGTTTCGCCGCCGTTTACGAAAAAAATGTCTTGCCATCCGTCGCCATCGAAATCAAGAAAGGCGACGCCCCCGCCCATGGTCTCGATGAGAAATCGGTCAGGCGATTCTCCGCTGAATTGACGCCACGTGATGCCGGCTTCGCGGGTGACGTCGCTGAAGATCGGAGTTGCGGGGAAAGAAACCTGTCCTGCCAGTGGAGTTGGGCACAACGCGACAATGGAAGCAAAGAGAATTGCGCCAAGACGACCTGGACGATTAGCGTTCACGGATTAGGTTGCTCGGGCGACCGCGCATTCGCCGGGGTAGAGTTCTGGTTTCCCGATTCTCGCTCGAGGCTTTCGTACAGCTCCATTTGGTGCGCCGCATCTGGACGACGACCAAGGCGCCGGTAGACCCGGGACAGGGCAAAATGTGCGGCTGCGTTTTGGCCGTCGAGCTTCACCGATTGCTCCAGATGTTGTTGCGCCTCTGCGATACGGTCTTTGTTCAACGCGAGATTGCCCAGATGGTAATGCGCATCCGAAAGCGATGGATCAAGCGTCAGAGCCGACCGCAGCAGTTGCTCGGCTTTGGCTTCTAACGCGACGTCACCGGTTTCGGATTGCTTCAGCAGCACGGCGGCGTACTGCGCTTTGAAGCGCGCGTCGCGTGGAAATCTCTTGATTCCAGTTTCAAAGTTGGCGGCAGCGTCTTTGCGCATCCCAGCGGCGAATTGAGCTTGAGCGAGTCCAAGAGTCGGTTCGGGACGAGAACGATCAAGCTCCACAGCGCGAGTATAGGAGCGAACGGCGTCGGTGAACTGTCCCATTCTCGCCTCGACCAGCCCTTGCAATTCGAAAGCTGCGGAGGAGTTGGGGAAAACGTCCACTGCGCGATTCGCTGCGCGCAAGGCGGAGGGAATCGCCTGTTGGGCCAGGAGGATCTTGGCCAGGTCGAGGTAGCTTGCCTCCTCAGCTGGAGCCAAAGCGACGGCCTCTTCGAGCGCTTGCAGCGCTTCTTGGGATCGCCCCTGCTTCTGATGGCACCAGCCCAGCAGATTCAAGATTGCAGCATTCTTGTTTCCGGAAGCAATCAGGGTTTCGAGAACAGTTTGGCACTGGTCAAAGTGCCCGCCGTGATATTCGACCAATGCCACGGTGTACTGGGCGTGAGGCTGGTTGAGAAATCCCGCTGGAATGGACGTAAGCAGCTTTTCGGCTGTCGGATAGTCCTGCATCTCGTCGGCGATCTGGGCGCCGAGCAACGCCGCCGGAGGTCCCGCCGGGTGGGCCGCCAATTGCGCAAGCGTCCCTCGCGCCTTTTCGGTCTGGCGCAGGTGATAGTAGGAACGGGCCAACGCGGCGAGGGCCTCGGGTTGCTCGCGGACTTCGTCAGGCACCGCGGCCAGCATCCGTGCGGCGGTCGCATAGTCGCCCATGTTTTCTGACACCATGCCGAGCAATAGTTGTGCTCCTTTGTCGTCGGGCTTCCGCTGCAGAATGATTTGCAGGTTTTCTTTCGCTTCAGGATAGCGGTGAAGCTGCCACAAATTCGCTGCCAGATAGCGTCGGGTAGTCAGATTGGAAGAGTTCATCCGCAATGCCCGCTTGAATAATTCGGTAGACTCGTCAAGCTTGTGCTCCTGAGCCAGGATCGTCCCCAGCGCGGCGAGCACCTCGGGGTCAGACGGGTCCAACTCTTCCGCCTGACGCAGTTCTGCTTCTGCCTTGTCCAATTGTCCCGCACGAGCGTAATCGAATCCTCGCTCCGCGTGCGCCGCCGCTTGACCTCGCGGGCCAGGAGTGGCTACCTGCGCGGAAGCTGGCGGCCACATCCCTGCCCACAAGAGCAGTTCGCAACTCAGCACAAGAAATTGACGGAGAAATGACATTCGACTCTCAGTGATGCGTGCGATAAGGCACGAACCCCCGGGTCCGGGTACGCAGACGATATACCGAGGTCGTCGCCGTGATGTAGAGGGTCCTGTAGTCGCTGTCTCCCCAGGTGAGATTGGCGGGTTGCTCCGGCATCTCGATCGTACCCAGATGGTGACCTTGCGCGTCCCACACCCAGATGCCTTTTGGGCCGGTGACAAACACGTTGCCGTCGCGGTCAACTTTTATGCCGTCGGGCACGCCGTCATCCGGTGCGCCAGGTTCTTTGCCGAAGATCCGGCCATTGCTCAGTGATCCATCAGGTGCGACGTCGTACACGCGAATGTTTCTCTGCTCACTGTCATCCACGTAAAAATGTTTCCCATCCGGTGAGAAGGCAAGCCCGTTGGGCTGAGTCAGGTCTTTGGCCAAGAGCTGGACGCCGCCCTTGTCATCAAGGCGGTATACGCCCTGGAAGGGTATTTCCTGTTGCTCGCCCTTGACCAGATCAAGCGTGGGATCGGTGAAGTAGATCGCCCCGTCCGGACCAATCACCACATCATTGGGACTGTTGAGTTTTTTCCCCTCGTAACGATCGGCGAGGACGGTGTATTTTCCCTCAGGCGTGACGGCGATGATGGCGCGCAGAACACTGGCGCAATCAATCAGGCGGAGCTGCCGGTCGTACGTGTTGCCATCCGGATCGCCAAGAGAAATCACCTCCTGTTTGCGGCCATCGAGCCAGACACGGTAGATCTTGTTCTGCACTTCGTCGCTCACGTAGAGGAAACCGGACTCATCCCAGACCGGGCCTTCGGTGAAACCGAAGCCGCCGGCTACCCGGGTGAGCTTCGCTCTGTGATCAAACAGCTTCCAGAACGCTGGAGATTCGGCGGTGAGCTTGAACGTCCGGGCAGGCGCATCGGCGGCGGCTGCGACAAAGAGTGAGCTGATGAACAACGCAGCGATGCCGTCGCGGGCTGCGGTTGCTAATCGGAGATTGAATATCAGATGGCCGAGCAAAGCTTGCATTCTTGACAAGGTTCTCATTCCTGCTCCGCCTTCGGTTTATTTGCGCTTCGGGCAACGCTAAACAAATAGCTGACGAGGTCGTCGAGTTCCTGAGGGCTGAGCCTGGACCCGTAGTCGTCAGGCATCAGGGAACGCGGTTGATATTCGATGCTTCGCAACTCGGACCGGTTGAGCAGGTGCAGAGTGCCGTCAGTAGTATGAAGCTGCAAGGAAAAGTTGTCTTCATTCCGTATAACTCCGGTCAACGTTCGCCCGTCCGCCGCGGTGACCACCGCAATTCGTTTTCGAGGATCGAGATTCCGGTTGGGATCGGTGATGGCACTTCGAATGTCCGCCACCGACTGAGTGTTGGCGTAGCTGGAGAGATCTGAGCCGATGAAGCCGCCCTCGCCCTTCACCATGTGGCATCGCGAACATCCGGAAGGCCCAAAGAAGAGAGCCTTTCCGTGTCTTGGATCGCCGGAAATATCAGCCGCAACGGTTTGCCCCTGCAGGCTTCGCAGGTAGCGCACCACCGACTGAATGCGCGCCGCGCCCAGAGAACCAAAGGCGGGCATGCGTGTTGCCGGAACTCCCTCCCGAACGATCTGCAGAAGCACTTTGTCCGGCAAGCGTTGAACCTCTCGCCGACGGGAGATGTCCGGGCCATGCTCTCCCCCTCGCCCGTCGAGACCGTGGCAGGCCGCGCACGTGGTCGTGAAAATCCGCTGGCCGGCGCTTTCACTTGCATAAGCCCTGCCGGTTTGCTGGGCTGGCAGTCGAACAGGCACACACATCTGCCCTATCAATACCAACGCGAGCAAAAGCGAAAATCGTGACGACTCACCGGCCATCTGGTTATTTTCGTTTCACTGCGATCGCGGATATCTCAACGCGTGCGTTGTTCACCAGTCCCGCTACCTGCACCGTCGCGCGGGCTGGCTTGGGGTCGGGCATGACGGCTTTGTAGGCCACATTCATTTCAGGGAAGTCGTGAATGTCAGCCAGGTACACGGTCACGAAAACAACATCCTTCAGATCGAAACCGGCGGCGTGGACGATATCTGCAATGCGAGCCAGAGCCGCCTTACTTTCTGCGCCGATTCCACCGGGCACAAGTTTGCCATCGGCATCAATGCCTTCCTGTCCTGCGACGTACAGCGTGTCGCCGGCGATCACTCCATCGCTGAAAGGAAGGTTGGCCGTTCCGGGAAGCTTCACAACTTTTCGTTCCTCGGTGAAACTCGTGACCGTTGCGGCCTGGATAAACAGTGCAAGCACGGCAAGCGTAAGTGCGGTCTTTGCCAGCGAGCCTTTGAACTTTCCCGTATTCATTTCGTGTCAGCTCCTTTTCCGTTGTAAGAATTCTCTCTTCACATTCCCTCGACAAGAGTGCTAGAGTCCGCGTTCATATATACAACCTGGAGGAGGAGATGAACAAACTGCAATATTTGAAACCTTCGAGGAAGAGTTCATTTGTGATTGCCGGAATTCTGTTCCTCTGTGCGATCTGGCAGCTAAGCGCGAACCTTCTGGCGCAATCCTCCGGCGCTTCCCAGTTGAGCGAAAACGAAGCACTTCTGGACAGTTATCGTCACGTTGAGGTGGCATCGGTCTCCGATGCGCTGGAACAACTCACGGGGCGGAAAATGTACCTGTCGCATAAGATGCAGCCTATTTTCCCGGCCAAATTCGCCGGCTTCGCGCTCACGGTGAAATTGAGCAAGGACGAAGGCAACAAGGACCCCGGGGCCCTGAGCGGCATGCTGGCGGCCATCGATCAGGGAGCGCAGAGTTCTGTGTGGGTAATGGTGGTCGAGGACGGAGCTGACATCGCCGGAATGGGTGGCCTCATGGGTACTACGATGTCAGCGCGTGGGTTTGTCGGCGCGGTCATCGATGGCGGCGTGCGCGACGTCGGGCAATTGCGCAAATTAGGTTTTCCGGTTTATGCCACTGGCATTGTTGCCATCGACCTCGGTCGGTCACTACCGCTTTGCCGGGTCCAATATTCCTGTTTCCTGCGACGGTGTAGACGTGCGACCGGGTGATATCGTCGCCGCCGACGGGGACGGTGTCGTGATCGTGCCGCGAGCAAAAGCAGGAGAGGTCCTCGCGCTTGCCCAGGAAATGGATTTCAAAGAGCACTCTATGTACTCCATCATCGAGAAGTACAAGTCCATTCAGGAAGCCGTCAAACGGTTTGGCCGCTTGTGATGTGTCATTCGTGATTGCGTTCACGCCGTTTTCGTTGGATAATGCGCGGTTCAATTAAATCGATTCAGTTCGGCATGAGGATGGCAACGACAAAGGGGTTCAGCAGAGGAATGCGCGCCAGAACGGCGCCGGCACTCGCTGCGTTTCTGGTCTGCCTGATGGTTGCGGCGTCTGACGATTCGCCCAACGAGTCAAGAGCTGTAGTCATCGATGTGCATCCCGCCGAGCTGCTTGCCGCTCCGCCAGGGGCGAACTGGCTTTCCTATAACGGAGATTTCACGGGGCGCCGCTTCAGCAGCCTGTCCCAGATTAACCTTACGAATGTGGCACAGCTGCGAGCGCAGTGGGTGTTCCATTCCAGCAATTCAAACCGCCTGGAGGTGACGCCCGTAGTCGTGAACGGCGTTATGTTCGTGACTTCGGCAAACGATACCTACGCTCTCGATGCCCGCACCGGACTCGTCATCTGGCACCACGTGTGGCCGATCTCCGAGGGACTGATTGACGATGCCTCCGGCCATCTCAGCCGCGGCGTGGCGGTGTGGCATTCGCGAGTGTACCGGCAAACGGACAATGCTCATCTGCTTTGTCTGGACGCTCGTTCGGGGCACTTGCTGTGGGAGGTTGCCTACGCGGACTGGAACAAGAATTACGGCGCGACCGCCGCGCCCCTGGTGGTGAACGACAAGGTGATCGTGGGAACCTCAGGCGGGGACGACGGTGTGCGAGGCTTTGTGGCTGCCTATGACACGGACACGGGAAAGCTGGTGTGGCGTTTCTGGACCATTCCGGCTCCCGGAGAATTCGGTTCCGACAGCTGGCCCGGGAATAGTTATTTGCACGGCGGCGGCACCACGTGGATGCCGGGCACGTATGACGCTGGAACCGGCACGCTGTACTGGACGACCAGCAACCCGAGTCCTGATTTCGACGGCAGCGTGCGTCCCGGCGACAACCTGTACACCGACTGTGTGCTGGCAATCGATGCCGAGACCGGAAAATTGAAGTGGCACTTTCAGTTCACTCCCCACGATCTCTTCGACTACGATGCGACGGAAACTCCAATTCTGATTGATGCGGTTTACCGGGGCGAGCCGCGCAAGCTCCTGGTGCAGGCCAATCGGAATGGGTTCATCTACGTGCTCGATCGCACGACTGGGAAATTTCTTTCAGCCATACCGTTCGCGAAAAAGCTGACGTGGGCGAAGGGGGTTGATGGGCAAGGCCGGCCCATCGTTTCCGGTCTCAAACCGACGCCTGAGGGGACCCGAATATGTCCCGGTTACGGCGGCGCAACCAACTGGTTTGCGCCTTCTTACAACGAGTCTACCCATTTGGTATATTTCCTCGCCCTTGAGGAATGCCAGATGTTCTTTTCCAGGCCCCAGAAATTCGAGGAAGGAAAAACCTTCTACTCAACTGGAGTAAAGCGGATTCCGGGAGAAGCTTCGCAGAAAATCCTGCTGGCTTACGATCTGGACCAGAGGTCGTTCGCGTGGAGCTATCCCCAAGTGGGGCGCGCGCGCTCGTCGGGTGGAACCATGACCACCGTCGCAGGCCTGGTTTTCTTCGGCGACGATGCGCAATCGTTCGAGGCGGTGGATGCCCGCACCGGAAAGCCGCTGTGGCATTTCAATACCGGACAGGACTTCGGCGCGTCACCCATGAGCTATGCCGTCCTGGACAAGCAGTACGTAGCCGTCGCCGCCGGAAGCGACATTTTCAGTTTTGCGTTGCCGTAATACTTTGCAAGAGAACGGACCGATTACGAAAGCATCTATAAATCCTAAGGAGCTTCATCATGAACTCGACATTCTTCAATCGTAGAAAGCTAATGACCTCGCTCGCAGCGGTGATGTCTGCCGTGGGTGCGGGAACATTGATGGCCGCCAGTGGGGAGGCCAAGACCCGGGATGCCGGTGTGCGCAAGCTCGGGCGGGATGGCAAGCCGGCAGACGGAAAGCAGATGATCACCCCACTGATCACGCACAACGGCCTGCTCTACATTGCGGGACAGGGCGCCAACTCAAACGGACCTGTCGGTAAAGATGACATCGATAGCCACACTACGAAAGTCATGGAGAACGTCAAAGAGCTGGTCGAAACCGGCGGCGGAAGCATGGACAGCGTGCTTCAGCTTACGGTTTATCTGGCCAGCATCGATTACTACGAGCCCATGAACAAAATATTCAAGACGTATTTTCCCAATGGCGGACCCGCGCGCACCACGGTCGCGGTCGCCGCCCTTCCGGGGAATTCCATGGTGGAGATCAACTGTATTGCCGCCATCGTTCGAAAGTAGAACCCACAACTACACTCGGACCAAGCATAAGGAGAGCAGATCATGCGATTAGGGATGGCATGGAATCGCCGCAGCTTTCTCGGAACACTAGGAATGGTCGCTGGTTCAATGATGACGCCGAAGAAGTTGTTTGCGTCGAGAGCGAACGCGAAAGTAAGCGGCTTCGGCCAATCGGGTAATCCCTACGAAGAGCTGGGAGTCACGACCGTCATCAACTGTGAAGGGACGATGACCATGCTGGGTGGTTCCATCCTGCGCCCGGAACTGGAAGCTGTGATGGCGCAGGCCGGACGCCACTTCGTCAATATGCCTGAACTGGAAGTGGCGGCGGGAAAACGAATCGCCGAAATGCTCAAGCTTCCGGAGGGGTACACCGCGCTGGTGACTTCTGGTGCGGCGGCAGCGATTCAGTCCGGACTGGCTGGAATCCTTACCGGCGACAATGAAACATTCATCAAACAGTTGCCGGATCTCACCGGACTCAAGTCGGAAGTCATCATCCAGAAATCCCATCGCAACCCGTTCGATCATCAGCTCCGCACCACCGGCGTAAAGCTGATCGAGATTGAAACGCGCGACCAGTTGCGCCAGGCGATCAACCCGCGGACCGCCATGATGCACTTCACCAATTTCGCCAACGCCGCCGGGCAGATCAAGGTGGATGAGTGGGTAAAGCTGGCGAAGCAATACAAGCTTCCTTGCATGAACGATGCAGCGGCAGACACGCCGCCGGTCTCTCATCTTTGGGATTACACCAACATGGGTTATGACCTTGTAACCTTCAGCGGGGGCAAGGCCATGCGTGGACCACAGTGCGCCGGATTGCTGCTCGGGCGCAAAGATCTGGTTGCCTATGCACTGTTGAACAACAGTCCCCACGAAGATACCCTTGGCCGAAGTTCGAAAGTCGGTAAGGAAGAAATCATTGGGATGGTGAAAGCGCTCGAGCTCTATCTCAACGAAGACCATGAGGCCCTGGCGGCAGAGTGGCAAGGGCGACTGGAGTCGATCTCCCGGCAGATCGTGAGGGTACCGGGCGTCAGCACAGCATTCTTCGTTCCTGATATCGCGAATCACGTTCCTCATATGCAGATTACCTGGGACGCAGCGAAAATCTCACTGACTCCGAAGCAGGCCTCCCAACTTCTGCGAGAATCGAAGCCGGCGATCGTGATGGGGGGCGGGGAAGGAGAAGCCCGGCCTCTGCCATGAACTCGTTCATGCTGCAGCCGGGTGAAGACCAGATTGTCGCCGATCAACTCGTCCGGATGTTCCGCGAGCATTCCGCGTGACCTGGTAGCCGTGGACGAGAAGTTGTGACCGGATTCGACCTGACTATGCCGAAAACGATCGAGAAATGTCTCGGAGTGGTATTCATACTTGTCATGACGATCCTCACGACCGACGCCCAGGCACAAACGCCTCGCTATGACCTGCTATTGAAGGGCGGACACGTGATCGACCCGGCCAATCACGTGGACGGAAATTTCGATGTCGCAGTCTCAGCCGGAAAGATCGCTGCGGTCGAGAAAGATATTCCCGCCGGCCAGGCGGGGAAGGTGGTGGATGTTTCGGGCCTCTATGTCACGCCAGGCCTCGTGGACATTCACGCGCACGTCGGCCATGGCGGAGCGCCGCTCAACTGGTTTGCCCCCGACGCTCGTGCCCACATCGAACCGTTAGGAATTCCTGCGGATCTCGCGCTGCAATCCGGGGTCACGACCCTTGTGGATGCGGGCAGCGCCGGCGCCGAAACGTTCCTTCAGGAAAAACAAGAGGTCATTGATCGAGCCAAAGTTCGGGTGCTGGCTTTTTTGAACATTGTGGGCAACGGCATGAACGGTGGTCTCGAACAAACCGTAGACCAGATGGACGTGAAGCGCTGCGCGGAAACTATCCGTAAATATGCGGACGTTATCGTCGGAGTAAAGACGGCGCACTACTGGACCGACGATCCCTGGGACGCGGCACATCCGCCGTGGGCTGCGGTTGATCGGGCCGAAGAGTGCGCTCAGTTGGTCGGTCTGCCCGTGATGTTTGACTTCTGGCCGCGTCCGGAGAGGAGTTACGCCGAGCTGCTCCTCAAGAAGATGCGGCCGGGCGATATCCATACTCATGTCTTTGCGCAGCAATTTCCCATCATCCTTCGCGATGGCAAAGTAAATCCCATCATGGCGGAGGCACGCGCTCGCGGGGTGATTTTCGATGTGGGACACGGGGCTGGAAGCTTCTGGTTCCGCAACGCGGTCCCTGCGGTCAGGCAAGGCTTCGTTCCTGACTCCATCTCCACCGATCTGCATACCCTCAATTACACGGTGTTGAGCATGACGCAGGTCATGTCCAAATTCCTGGCGATGGGAGTGCCGTTGAACGAGATCATCCGCCGTTCTACGGTGAATCCGGCGCGCGAGATTCGCCGGCCCGAGTTGGGAACGTTGTCTGTCGGCAAAGAAGCCGATATTGCCGTGCTGGAGCAGCTCAACGGGAAATTCAGCTACATCGATTGCGGCTTTGCTCGTATGGATGGGGCAGGCAAGTTAATTGCGCGCATGACAGTGCGGGCGGGACGCATTCTCTACGATCCTTCAGGCCTGAGCATGGTGGAGTGGGAGAACGCTCGTCCGCAATATTTCAGCACGCCGGAGCTGGGGACGTCGCCACCTGCCAGAGCGGACAACTATCCGCGGGAATAAGGAGCCGTGATCACTGTTTTTCCTGCGAATGCGCCAACATCAGGAAAGAAATTCCACTAGAGCGGTAGAGGGCCTTGCCGTCATCCTGAAGTTCGCCACGCACTTTGCCGGCTCGGACGGCTTCAATCGCCGTCACGAGTGTCACCAGCACCGCAGGCTGGGCGAAGGGAACGTTGTGCGCTCCCAGAACGAGCTTGAGTTGCGGCGCAAGAACAGCGAGGCGTTTTACCGAGGCGACATAGTCATCGAGATTAGTCTCCGGACGATAGAGCCAGATAGGCGCCGGATAGTACGTGTCGCCGCTGAACAACAAGCCGTGGGAGCGATCGAGCAGGGAAATAGCGTCCGGAGTGTGGCCGGGCGTAGAAATAACTTCCAGCGTCCGGCCGCCAAGATCAATCTTGTCGTGATCGTGCAGAAATCGGGAAATCCTCCAGGGCTGGGTTGCATACGATTTGGAATCGAAGCCCTTGGGCAGGTCGCCGCAGATCATGCCCGGGCCAAGTTCGTCCTGCGCGTCCTGGCGCGAGCCCTTCGCATTGGTCCGAGTGAAATCGGTGTCAATTCCATAGACGGTGTCGAACTGCCAATTGCCCCCGACGTGGTCGTCGTGAGTGTGGGAGTTGAGCACGATGATGGGCAGATGCGTGAGCTCGGCGGTGACTTTGCGAATGTCGCTGATGCCCATGCCGGTGTCGAAGAGTAACGCCTGCTTTTCTCCGACGATAAGGTAGGAAATGGTTTCTTCCGCCTGATGCGGTTCGTAAATGGCGAAGACCTTGGGCACAACCTGATAGGCCTCGAACCACGAATCAGTGATCGGGATACGTTCGAGAGTTCTATATTCGGGACGCGGCAACGCCCGGCACCACTCGGGCTGTTCGGCCGGGGCTGGCTGTGCGCTTAGAAGAGCGGTCAGAAAAATCACGAAAGCGGCGACTGACCCGATCCTCTTCACTGGTTACTCCAACTCCAGATCGATCTTCTTCGCCGACGGGTCCAGCTTAGTAATCCGGAACTTGCGAATCTGCCCGGCACGTACAGCTTCAGGCTTGGACTCGACGGCGGCGGCTCCGCCCTTCCAGTGCGCCTTGAGCTTCGAACTCAGCGACGACAAATCAGGCTTCGATGCGGACTGCACCGCTTCTTCCGCCAACTCTGTTGCGGGATCGACGACGGCAATCCGGCAGGTAGCGTTGATGCCGTCTCCTAGTTCCACGCGAGCCTGTCCGCCCGAAACCTCGCTCATGCGTCCCGTGACTACGTCGCCCACTTTGTGTTCGGCAATGTATTCATCCAGGCTGGTGGGGACAAGTTGCTTCATGCCCAGGCGCAGCAGCCGCTTTGCCGTGTCCACGGCCAGCACTTGCGCTCTTACCAGCTGTCCAACCTTCAACACATCCTGTGGGTATTCGATGCGTTTCTCGGCGCTGATATCGCTGACGTGAATCATTCCTTCAATGCCTTCCGCCAGTTGCACGAATGCGCCGAACTTGGTGAGAGTTGTAACCGGTCCTTCGATCACGGAGGCCACGGGAAAGCTTTGAACCACGTTGGCCCACGGATCTCCAAGAGCCTGCTTGAGGCCGAGCGAGATGCGGTGTTCCGCCTGGTTTACTCCCAGAACCACGACTTCCACAATCTCGCCCGGCTTTACCACGTCGCTGGCAATTCGGATCTTCTTGGTCCACGACATTTCCGAAACATGGATCAGGCCTTCGATTCCGGGCTCCAGTTCCACGAAGGCCCCGAACTCGAGTACGCGCGTGACGGTGCCGCGTGCCCGTTCGCCGAGTTTGTATTTCTCCACTGCCGAATCCCACGGGTCCTTCAACAGTTGCTTCATGCCCAGGGAGATGCGCCTCTTGTCCAGATCGACCTTCAGCACTTTAGCTTCGACTTGCTGTCCCACCGAAAGTACATCCGCGGGTTTGTTGATGCGGTTCCAAGCGATCTCTCCCACGTGTAACAGGCCGTCCACACCGCCCAAGTCAACGAAGGCGCCATAGTCGGTTAGGCTGCGGACCGTGCCGCGTACAATTTCCCCTTCACGGATCTCCGAGTAGCGGCGTTCTTTTACGCTGCGCTCTTCCTCTTCGGCGAGGGCACGCCGGTCAACCACTACATCTTCCTCGGTCGCGTCGAGCTTGATGATTCGGCAGCGGATTTCCTGCCCGACCAGTTTCTCCATTTCGGCCGCCTCACGTACGCCACTGCGCGAGGCGGGCATGAATGCGCGTACCCCAACGTCCACGCTGAAGCCGCCTTTGATCACGCCCGTGACCGTTCCGACGATCGTCGCTTTGTCGGCGAAGGCCTGCTCCAGCGAAGACCAATCCGTGGGCTGCGCGATCTTCTGGCGGGAGAGTTCGTAGTAGCCTTCCGGGTCGCGGCCCTTGACCGAAACCGGCATCTTGTCGCCGGGCTTCACAGCTGTACCTTGAAACGCAGCCAGCGGAATGATGCCTTCGGTCTTGAAACCAATATCAAAGAAGACGGATTCAGCAGAGACGACGATCACCGTTCCTTCGAGCTGTTTTCCGCCTTCTTCCTTCTTGCGGGAATGGGTCTTCTCGTATTGCGAGAGAATGTCTTCGAATGACTCGTTGGATTCGGTGACAGGGAGCGGTTCTTGAGCGTTTGGATTCGACATGAGGTCACGGACTGATCGTGATATGAATACTGCTCAGGATAGCATTCTGGGCGCGGATCCGCTGCCGCCGAATGAGCGCCACGCATCTCCGGCGGCTGTAGCCTGCAATTTACTGGAAAGGTATAGTATCTGCGCCATGTGGAAACTTATTTTGCTATTACTGTGCCTGTCCATTCCTGCAATTGCGGCCGAGAAGATGTCTGCACCACAGCTTATCGATCTGGCCAAGTCCAACAGCGCGGGTCTCCGCGAAGCCATCACAAGCAGCTTCGACGCGAAGGACTTGAAGGAAGGGACTGCTTGGGCCGGCCGCGGCCCGGACTTCTTTTTTGCCACGCAGGCGCCCTCGCAGCCGTCACTGTTGATTGATAATGCTGCCGGGCCGCAAATGCAACATCTCGCCGGCTCGGATCTTTGGTATGCGGTGGCACACATCGAGCCCGCGGGCCGGCTGCATTCTTTCCACTACCTGGTGAATGGCGCTAAATTCGGCGGCAAACTGGATCTGCCGGCGTTCGGTCCTCTTTCCTACCTGCAGCCGGGATTCCCATCAGGAACGCTATCCGAAAAGATCGTCCACACCAGCAAGATCTACGACGGGATGAAGAGTGAATATTGGATTTACGTGCCGGCACAATACGATCCGAAAACGCCGGCGGCGCTCATGGTTTTCCAGGATGGCGGTGGCTACACCGCTCGTGATGGAAACAATCCCACGCTTAATGTCCTCGACAACCTGATGGCGCAGAAAAAAATTCCCGTGATGATCGCCGTGTTCATCAATCCCGGCGACATTACAGACTCTCCGGGCACCCCGACCTACAACTTCGTGAAGGCGTACTCGGACAAGTGGCACCGGACCCTCAAAGATTCAATGCGCAGCACGCTGTATGACACCGTGAGCGACCGCTATGGCCGCTTCTTGCGGGATGAAGTTCTGGCTGAGGTTCAGGCGCGGTACAACATTCGCAAAGACGCCTACAGCTGGGCCATCACCGGTCTGTCGTCGGGCGGCATCTGCTCCTTCAATGCCGCATGGCAGATGCCTGACCGATTCAGCCGCGTGATTTCATGGATTGGCAGCTACGCCAGCATCCAGTGGAAAGAAGACCCCGCGATTCCGGACGGAGGCCAGGACTATCCCGAGAAAATTCTGCGCGAGTCCAAGCGCAATATTCGAGTGTGGCTGCAGGACGGCTCCGAGGACGTGGAGAACGAGCGTTACGGAAGCTGGCCTCTGGCCAACCTTCGCATGGCGAATGCGCTCAAGCTGAAGGATTACGACTTTCACTTCAGCTTCGGCAAGGGCACGCATAACTCCGGCCAGGGCGCAGCCGAATTTCCGGAAGAAATGATCTGGCTCTGGCGAGATTACGATCCGGCCAAGAACGAGCAGGCATATGCGATGGAACCGTCAGAAAAAGCCAAGCCCCTGTTCCGGGTAGCGATTGCAAATCGCGATGCGGAGTAGGGACTGATGTGGGTTCGTGTGGACGCGGGCGACTCGCCCGCGTTTGCAATGGCCACGTTTAGTGCAGAACCGGCGTTGCATTGCTGGCGACGCAGACCCACTTGCCATCTTTGTATAACCAGGTGTCGACAAAGCGCTCTCGCCGGACGTAACTCTTGCCGCCTTCGACTCCTTTGGCGCGAAACACTCCGGTCGAGATCGCGGTATTGCCAAATACATGCACGCTCATCGATTCTGGCGAGACCTGCTGCTCCTGAGAATTGTTGGCGGTGGCCTTTATGCTGCCTAGAAATTCGGCCTTGCTCTGGACGGAGCCGTCGTCGTTGATCAACACGATCTCATTGTCGAGGATTGAATCCAGTGCGCGAACGTCTCCGGCCTTGTAAGCCTGGTTCCAGGCTTTCTCGAGCGCGATGATTTTGGATCGCACAGCGGTCGCGGAATCGTCTTGCGCGGGGACGAACAGAGCTGTCGTGCAGACCACGATCATCAAGCAAGGGCTCACTCTCATCGGGCTGCCTCCTGATGTTGCGTATGGCTATGCAGTATAGGGCAATCTGATCGTCTTTCTCAGAGAGAGGTATCGAGGAAGGAATTGCACCGGCGGTAAAATTTGCAGGCGCCGCCTACTGTACAGGTGCATCCTGCTTCCTGAAATGATCAAGTATCGCTTCCGCCTGCGAGCGGGTGACCACCGATGAAAGGGCTGCTGAGTCTGCCTGCTTAATCGCCTGGACGCTGCCAAAATGTTGCAGCAACCTCCGGGTTGTACTCTCCCCCACGCCGGGGATCTCCCGCAGTTCGGTGGAGCGGTCGCGCATCTGGCGCCGCTTGCGATGGAAGGTGACGGCAAAGCGGTGGGCTTCGTCGCGGATCAGCTGCACCAGGTGCAGTACCGGCGAGTGATGATCGAGCCCGACCGGCTCGTTCTCCTGACCGTAGACATAAATGATTTCTTCGCGCTTGGCGATCGCCGCCAGCGGCTGGTTGATGATCTCCAGCGCTTCGAGCGCCTCGGCGGCGGCATGCAGCTGGCCCAGGCCTCCGTCGATCAGCACCAGGCTGGGCATTTTCTTCTTTTCTTCCTGAATACGCTTGTAGCGCCGCGTCACCACTTCGTGCATGGAGGCAAAATCATCCACGCCAATTACATCCCGGATAATGAACTTGCGGTAGTCTGACTTCTTCATCTGGCCGTCTTCCCACACCACCATCGAAGCTACCGTCTCAGCTCCCTGGATGTGAGAAATGTCGAAGCACTCGATGCGCTTCGGCAGCTCGGGCAGACCGAGGGCATCCTGTAACGCCTCCTGGATGGCCTTGGCATTCGGCTTCATTACCCGGAAGCGTTGATCATAAGACTGCTTGGCATTGTTGCCCGCCAGGTCGAGCAGCCCTCGCTTGTCCCCGCGCTGGGGTACAAGGATATGAACTCGTGTGGGACGGGCACCCTCGCCCGCCACCTGCTCGGAGAGCAGGTCCTCTAAGGCCTCCCGATCTTCAAACTCCACCGGAACGTAGATGTTCCGCGGAACGTAAGGCTGGCCGATATAAAGCTGGTTTAGAAAAGCAGAGAAGAATTCGCCGGGATGGAATGATTCCGTGGAGCGATGTGCGTCTTCGCCGGTCAGGTCTTCCGGCTGAACTGCCGAGCTTTGCTCGGCTGGGCGGGCGAGGGCGCCCGCCCCTACGTGGTCTGTGGCGATTTCCGGCAGATCTTCCCAGAAGAACTCCCGCCGGTCGAGCACCCTGCCGCCGCGCATGTGGAACAGGTTTACGGCCAGCATGCCGTTTTCGTAGTGGTAGCCGAAGACGTCGGCATCGTCGCCTTCAACCGCCGCAATGCGTTGCTTCTCCTGCAACTGCTCGACCGTGGAAATCAGGTCGCGATATCTCGCGGCACGCTCGTATTCTTCGGCTTCCGCGGTTTGGCCCATGCGCTGGCGGAGGGAACGCAATAGGTCAGTGGGCCGTCCTTCGAGAAACATTCTCACGTCCCTCACGGCTTCCTGATAGATCTCCGGCGTGGTCAACCCTTCCACGCACGGTCCCTGACAACGTTTGATGTAGTACTGCAGACAGGGGCGCGGGTGATAGCGCGTAAGGTCCACCTTGCAGGACGGAACCATAAAGTGCCGGTGGATCAAGTCTACGATTCGATACGCCAGGTTTGCCGGGAAATATGGACCGTAGTACGAGCTGCCATCTTTCCGCAGGCGCCGCGTGACATAGACGCGGGGAAAGCGCTCGCCCAAGGTGAGCTTCACGTATGGATAAGTCTTGTCGTCGCGTAGCAGAATGTTGAAGCGCGGCTTCTTCTGCTTGATCAGGTGGTTCTCAAGCGCAAGCGCTTCTTTGTTATTGGCCACGACGATGTAATCCACATCCACCGCCTCGCGCACCAGGGAATCGGTCTTGGCATCTTCCCAGCGCCCCTCGCGGAAGTATGAAGACACGCGGCTGCGCAGGTTGTTGGCCTTGCCGACGTAGATGACTTCGCCCTCAGCGTTCTTGTAGAGATACACGCCGGCTGAGATCGGCAAGCTGCGGATTTTGGCCTGAAGATCCATGTGGTGAGTCCGGGATTATCTATTTTAGACGAGTGAGATGGTTCCGCGGGTGCTGCCCGCGATCACACTCGGAAGCAGGCCTGATCCCGGGCGTCATCCTGAACGGCCTTCAGGCCGTGAAGGATCTAGCGCGTGGCTGCATGAATCCGGCTAGAGTGCACATCCGCTTCACGCAAGATGCTTCGCAAGCTCAGCATGACGTCAGGTAGGGAATGTGTTACAGTTATGTTGTATGAGTCATACACTAACAATACGTCTTACGGAGGAGTTGTTGACCTGGCTGAAGGAAGTGTCCCGCCGAACCGGCTTGCCGGTTGGTCGAATTATTCGCCAGCAACTAGAAAGTGCCGCGTCAGAAAAGGGAAACCAGAAGTTTCTCCGCCACGCCGGCAGAATCAGCGGGCCGTCCGACTTGTCCTCGCGCAAAGGGTTCTCGCGGAAATGAAGGGAATTGCCGACACCGGCTTCATTGTTGCCTTTGGCAATCGTAGCGACAGCCATCACCTTTGGGCCGTAGACTTCGCCAAAACAATCACGGAGCCCTTGCTTACTTGCGAGGCGGTTTTGGCCGAGGCCGCGTTTCACTTGGGATCCAGCGCTTACATCTTGTCTCTGCTACAAGATGAAATGCTGCGCATTGCTTTTGATTGCGTCCGGAACCTGGACCAACTACGCGATCTGGCCCGCCGTTACGAGGACCGCAAGCCCGATTTGGCCGACCTGTGTTTGGTTCGCATGAGTGAACTCTATCCCCGTCACGCGGTCGTCACGGTGGACGAGAACGACTTTCGGGTCTATCGGCGGAACAAGCGTGAAGTGATCCCCACGATTTGCCCACCTCGTGCATAAAACTGCACCATATAAAATTTCCTCAGTTCGTAGCGCCTTTGCACGAAAGTTGCTGGCTGGTTGTGCCAGTCCCGTCATCCGTTATCTTGTAAGTCTTCTATTCTCAGTATGTTGCAGACCGGTTCCGCCACTTCCACTGTTGGCACCTTCCGTGCTCTTGTACAATGTGAACGCGAGAGAAGCCCTCCCCGGCTAACCGCGTGAACAGATTTTAGAATCAAAGAAGCTGAGTTTTGCGAGATGAGTGAGGAAGGAGCCCTCCTACAATGAATCGCACTTCGTTAATTGTTCTACTGGCGACAAGCATGGCGGCCACGGTCGGATGCGCCAGCAAGAATTATGTCCGTCAAGAGACCACGCCGCTGATCAACAAGACCAATGAGCTTGATGATCTGACTGCCAAAAACACCAATGCCATCAAAGATGTGGATGCGCGGGCGCAAGCCGCTATTCAAGAGGTAACGGCCAAGGCTGCCGCGGTTGATCAGAAGGCGCAAGCCGCCGCCGATCAGGCAGGACAGGCCCAGACCCAGGCCGACAACGCCGTCCATCGCGTTGATTCGCTGCAGAACACCGTGGCCAATCTGGACAACTATCGCGTGGTCACCGAAACCGCCGTGCATTTCGGTTTCGACAAGGACAACCTGACCAAGACCGCGCAGGAAGCCCTTGACCAGCTTTCCGCCGATGTGGCCAACGCCAAGGGATACATCATCACTGTCGAAGGCGGTACGGACTCAGTGGGCGACGCTGAATACAACTATGCCCTGAGCGAGCGCCGCGCTGATTCGGTCATTCAATACCTGGCTTCGAAGCACAGCATCCCGGCACACAAGATTTATCTGATCGGTCTGGGCAAAGATAAGCCGGTAGAGCCGAACACCACCCGGGACGGACGAGCCAAGAACCGTCGCGTAGATGTCCGCCTCATGACCAACTCGACTGACAGCGCGACTCCGGCGCAGCACACGCCGACAGCCGCCGCTCCGCCGTCGATGTAATTCCGGTCGGCAAGTTTTTCACTAACTCCAGCTGCTCCACTTTCCCCCGTGGAGCAGCTCTTTTTTTGACCGGACCTCGGATGTCAGACCTCGGACGTCACGAGTCAGTGGAGTTTTGGATCCAGCCGAAGTCCGACGCCGCTTTTCGGCGTTACAATAGATCGATGCGGCGACTGATTTTTCTGCTCGCAGCCTCTCTATTTCTGGCCGGCTCCGCTGCGACGGGCCAGAGGCAGGAAGGCGAAAGGGATGCCAATCAAAACCAGCCTCCCCCGCGTTCCGAGCGTAGCAAGGAAGCCGGGGAGAGTTCCAGCCGCGACAGCCGAATCGATCTGAGCCCGCCCAGCAACGACGCCAAGGACCATCCCAACAGCACTCTGCCTCAGGACGACACCGAAGATAATTCTTCAGGAGACGTAGGGGAATTTCATACTTTCGATCCGCATCGGGCTGCGAAGGACATCGAAGTCGGTGATTTTTACTTCAAGCGGAAGAATTACCGCGCGGCGCTCGAGCGCTACCGCGAAGCACTGCTCTATAAACCGCACGACGCCCTTGCCAACTTCCGCATGGGGCAAGCCCTCGAAAAGCTGGCCCGACGCGAAGAGGCTGCCGAGTGCTATCAGGAGTACTTAAAAATCCTGCCGAACGGTCCCCAAGCAGAAGAGGCGAAGAAAGCTCTGGAGAAACTCAAAGCCAGTGCACCATCAGAAAAAAACCAAGCCAATCAATAACCCCACTCCGTCATCCTAGCAGTGGATGCGCGGGGCGGGCACCCCCGCCCGCCGCTCTTCGCGTAGATCCTGGTTTGGAGATTTGCAGCGGGGCTCGATACAAAGTCAAAATCAAAAGCGGCGGGCGAGGGCGCCCTGCCCCACAGGGCATGGCTCAGAGGGTCGAAGCACCGCAAGAACAGTCCCAGGAATTTTCGGTAGCTGCTGAGAACGCCTATTTCTCCACCCGAATAAAATCCCCGCTGGACGCATTTACCGCCACCTTCAGCTTGTAATCATCACGGGTCACGCCGTAAATAACATGCCATATAAGCTCGTTGGTCGCCGAACTCCAATCGAGAACGTAGAGAATGGGAGTATCCGGGGTCTTGGCAAGAAGTTTGTCGCCGCCATGCTTCTGGGCCACTTCGAGTGCCTTGTCCGAGTCCACCTTGAGGAAGGCTACGTCGAAGACCTGTGTATTGGTGTTAGTCGGACTATAGGTGTCCTCCGTGCCGGGGTTAATGCCGCGGTCGGGGCCAACTTCTCCTGACCAGGTGTAGGACTTCACGCCGCGTTGCAGAGGCGAGGCGAACGATGCTCGCCATATCCCCGACTTTCCCTCTTTGCCCTTGGCATCGTCGGTAATCATTGATTCGAGACGGTAGGGCTGGGCGTCGCGTGCCCATCCCCGGGCGGCGATCAAAAGCTTCTGAAAGGCGGCTCGTCCAGTGACGAATTCCGCGGGCTTGGGCTGAGGTTTCTCGACGGGCGTCGGCGTCGTCGGCTGCGACGAGCAGCCAGTCATCATGATCAGCGCCAGCATTGCCATCAGCAACTTCTTCATAGCCACCTTCCTGTCATGCGTATGAAATTTTGCAACCGGAAATGCCGGGGCCTATTCTACTAGAGAGAGCAATCCGAGGGGCCATGGATTCGTATCTGGAATGTTTGCAGCAGGCAATTGCGGGCGCGACCAGCGACATGAGCAGGGAGCAACTGACGCGCAAGATGAATGGGAAGTGGAGCGCGGCAGAAGTGCTTGAGCATCTCTACCTGACCTACACGGGAACCCAAAAAGCTTTCGAGCGCTGCCTCAAAGCAGGAAAGCCGCTGGCTGGTATTCCCACTTTCAAGCAAAGAGTTGCGGCCACTGCGGTCACGGAGTTCGGTTATTTCCCCAAGGGCCGGAAATCGCCCGATCCGGTTCTGCCCAAGGGCATGTCCGCCGAGGAAGTGGTTGCCGTCATCGGTCCCCAGATCGCTGCCATGGACAAGGCGATCGCACAATGCGAAGAGCGCTATGGCTCGCGCATCAAGGTCCTGGATCATCCCATTCTTGGACCTTTGACGGCGAGGCAATGGCGGAAGTTTCACCTCGCCCACGGACGGCACCATGTGAAGCAGATTTCGAGATTGAAAATAACCCAGAGCCGCTCATAGCGGGTGGTCCAGCGTGTTTGGATTGAGATCACAGCGTATTACGCCCGAAAGGGATTTTCCCCGACAACCGGGGCGGGAACCCAAAGTATTGGTTTGGCGAGTCTGACTTGACAACACAAGAAAACAGAGTAACGTGATTCTGTTTTCGCGATACTTTCTCCAGATATCCGTATCAACACGGGGCCCAGGTTGGTAAACGAACGATCAGGAAACACCGGTAATGTCGATCTGCATTCAGAGACCGCATGCCGCGTTGAAACACTTAGGGGTTTGCCTGCCTCCGTACAAGGTCGTTCCAGCCTTCGTCCTGGTTCTCATTGTCGCCTCCACTGTTGCGTCGGCGCAGCCCCAGAATACGGGGCCCTTCCCTCCTAGTCCAGTAGTCGAAAGCGGTGAGATCAGGACGCTACCCGCTACTTTGGCTGACAGAATTGCGCAGCGTGACCTGCAAGAGGGCGCTTCAACCGAGTCGAAGATTTCGGCAAAAGGCGACAGCTGCTTGTTGCCCCCGTTGAATCTGACGAGCAGTCCCGTGGTTGCGGCTGAGCAGTTGCAGATCGCGCCCAAAGCCAGGAGGGAATATCAGGAAGCTTGCTCGGCCCTGCACAAAAAGCAAACCGCCGTGGCGGAGAACCATCTCCGAAAGGCAGTCCATAAGTATCCGAAGTATTCTGCAGCGTGGGTTACCCTGGGGCAAGTGCTCGCCCTGCAGGAACGGATCGACGACGCCCGGAGCGCCTGTGTCCAGGGCTCAACTGTGGATCCCATCTACGTGTCGGCGTACCTCTGTTTGGCCGACCTCGCCGTGCGCACGCGCGACTGGGGCGAGGCGCTGAAGTTCAGCGACCACGCGCTTGCGCTTGATCCGAGCAACAATGCCGTGGCTTATGAGTACAATGCCGCTGCCAACTTGAATCTCCACAACTTGGGTGAGGCGGAAAAGAGTGGATTGCGAGCTGTGGATATCGATAAAGAACATCGCGATCCTCGCGTGTATTTTGTGTTGGCCCAGATTTATGAAGCCAAAGGTGACTCCGCACACGAAACTGAACAGCTCCGGGAGTACCTGAAGTACGCTAATAGTCCCGACGACATTGCTTTGGTGAAACAATTTCTGTCAAGGCTGGAAAAACAAACTGCTCAGGCCGGGGCCGTCGACGATCTGCCTCGGGGCAGCGCAACGGGGTTGCCCTCTGGTTCATTGACGCGGCGGTGGGGTCCGGCGGACATTGACGACGCTGTTCCTCCGGTACTCAACGACGCCACCTGTCCTTTGCCACAGATCTTGAAACAGACCAGCAGCCGCACAGAAGACTTGATTGACAATCTGCAGCGCTTCAGTGCGAAAGAGCGAATTGAGCATATTGAGATTGATAAGAATGGAAAGAGGCGGAGTTCCACGGCTGAGGTGGTGGACTATGTGGCGCAGATCGAGCAGAAGTCCTCCGGCTACCCAAGAGTCGGAGAGTATCGATCTGGGGGTAGTGGGACCCGGCAGGCGTCGCTGACGGATTCTGGTACGGCAGCATTTGCGTTGATCTTTCACCCGACCCACCTGGGAAACTTCGATTTTCGCTGTGAGGGATTGACCCAGCTGCGAGGGTCGCCTGCCTGGCAAGTGCACTTCGAGGAGAGCGCGGACCCCAACAAGTCGTTTAGCGCGATCATGGTTGACGGTTCCATCTACCTGCCGCGGTTCAAGGGCCGGGCATGGATCGCCAGCAATAGCTATGACGTCTTGCGAATAGAAACAGATCTGATAGCTCCTATTCCGCAGATCGATCTGCAACTGGAGCATATGGTCATCAGCTATGCCCCGGTGGAATTTCAGGAACACCACATTCAGCTGTGGTTGCCCGACAGTGCTTTTCTCTATATTGCTTACCGCGGGCACCGCTACGAACGAGTGCACAACTTTGGCCAGTTCCGGCTCTTCTCGGTTGATACCACTCAAGCCATCAAGGAGCCAATCGCCAGCAAGGATGGACCGTTGCAATGACGCACGGGCCTCCGTAAGAGGAGTCGTATCACGACCCGCCGCGGCCTGAATTGCACCCAATTGCCCGCTTTGGCCGAAGAATGTCAAGAAAGGTTTAGAAAGAACGAAATGAAAAAGCCCCCTGAAAACTCAGGGGGCTTCTATCTCGGCCGTCTGCGGGGAACCTACTCCCGCAACTTGGCGGGCACTCCAGCCTTGCGCGCCTGTTCCTTCAAATCGTCCAGGGCTTTCTTGGCGTCATCCACTGCCTTCTGTTTCTGGGCAATCTGCTGTTTGTAATGCGCGTCTTCCTTGTCCCATGTAGCCGAGCCGCGGAGGCGGTTGCCAGCGTCCGCATAGAAAGCGGCGGCGCGCAGGCGATACTCGCGCTGGGTCACATCCAATTCGCGTGAGAGCAGGTCAACCTTGCCCTGCTGATCGCTAATTTTCTGCTTCCACGCCTCGTTCGTGTCGGTCTTCTTGGTCGCATCCTGCGACGCCGGAGCGGGAGCCGTAGCGCCATCTTCCGCCTTGGCGGCATTTGTGTCAGGCGCCGGGTTGGCGTCTTCGGGGCCGGCCGAGTCCGTGGCGTTCCCCACGACGCTGATGTTGTCGGAAGTGGGCAAGTTGTCGTTGTCATACTTCTTGGCCGACGCCGGAGCCTTGTCCTCTTTGCGGATGGAACGGGCGTAGTCGCCCAGAGGCTCGGATTGCGCGCCGGACACCCCGACCAGCATGCCCGTCAGAACGATTTCGGCCAGAAAAACATATGCGATGCGTTTCATAAGATGCTCCATTTCTTTCCGTCCTGCCGCCTCCAGCCAACCGAGGACAGTCATCGACGTGGTGAACTCAAACTTTCGAACCGGCGCTCGCAGCCCTTGCGCCTGCGAGAAAGCCGCCAATCGTACGATCCAGGTGTGCCGCTTCCGCCGCGATATCGGACGCCAACTGCCGCGCCAGCTCCGGGTCCCGGCTGGCTGCGAGCTGCTGCGCGTATCCCGCGATGGTGGTCAGCGAATTGCGCAGCCCCAGCGCCATCTCGCCGGACATTTCGCCGCGTAACTCCTGCTGGCGGCGAATTTCAGTCACTTCAGTGCGATCATTTATTAGACAGGCCGCGCCCAGCACTTCACTGTCGGGCGCATGCACCGAACTCACCGTAATATCCAAAGTGCGTTCTTCACCTGACGGTGTGCGATAGCGCGCTTCCAGCCGCTGGAACCTGGTCTTCTCGCGCAAGCTGACATTCACCGCCTCGGCCAGATTCGCAAAGGACCCGTCGGACGCGGAAATCAGCCTGGCTTCGCGGAATATCTCGCCTGCACTCATCCCGGCGGGCGAAGCGAATCCAAGAATCTGTTTCGCCGACGCATTGGCCTGCCGCACCAGCCCGTTAGGAGTGAAGAAGAGCACGCCCGATGAAAGATTTGAGAGGACGGCCGCGCTGATGTTCTCTGAAGTCTTGGCGCGCCGTCGCTCCAGCAATTGCAAACTTTGCAGTTCATGCTTCTGCTGCTTCAGTTGCTGGATGACGGCGTGATAAGTGTGCAGCGGAAAACTCTCGGACACAGGCGGCGCGTCAGGAAACTGGCCCTCCTCGCTGATGCTGCGGCGCATACGCCGCATCAAAAGCAGGCCTACGATGAAAGCAAAAGCCGCGGTCACGAACACCAGCACCATGCGCAGCACAATGGGATTGGTCGCCAGTCTCACAGCAACCCCCAGTACCAGCGCAGGAAACTGTTGCCGTAGAACAGCGCGACCATGGCCATGCCGCCGAGAAAAACCCCAAACGGCATTTGATGGCGGCGCAGCGCGATCGCGGCCGATCCCCAGGCCCGCCGCCGCGCCTCGGCAGCGGATTCATGATTGCGTTTCATACGGCGCCGCGTGCGCTTGATCCAAACCGCCAACACGGTGGACACGCCAAACAGGGATCCGGCAATCGAGGCGGAGAATAGTGTGAAGATGGTCAATTTGGCGCCGAGAAATGCGCCGACCATCGCCATCAGCTTTACATCGCCGAAGCCCATGCCTTCAACGCCTCGGGCCCTCAAGTAGATGGCGCCCGCGCCATAGATGAAAGATGCCCCAACAATTGCGCCCAGCACCGCGTCAATCAGCGACAACAGATGCCAGGAAACCTCAGAGCTTACGGGCAGCGACACCAGGCCTGGCAAAAGCTGCGACGCCAGATCATTGACCGGAACCACGAGACTGAAAGCCAGCCCCAGCGCCAGCCCGGGTAGGGTCATCTTGTCCGGCAACAGCTGCGTCTCCGCGTCCGTGAAAATCAGCCCCAGCAACAGGAATCCAAAGGCACAATATTTAAGTGTCGCCAGGCTGGCGCCAAAATGCGCGTAGGTGGCGAGGAAAATCGCCCCGGTCAGGAGTTCCACGATCAGGTAGCGCGGTGAAATAGAAGTCCTGCAATTGCGGCATCGTCCGCGCAGGAAGAGCCAGCTCAAGACTGGAATGTTGTCGTAAGCTGCAATCGGGCGCTCGCAGCCGGGACAGGCCGACCGCGGCCGTACCACGGATAAGTCCCGCGGCAGGCGGTAGATACACACATTCAGGAAGCTGCCAAAAGCCAGCCCCAGAACGAAGATCGCCGATGCCAGAACAGGGTCCACCCTTATCCTTTGTGGAAAATACTTCGATTTAACCCGATTATACGGTGATTCTAAAGGGCAGCCTGAGTACGAAGGTCACTGGCCGTGCGGACCAATGTCTGTGTGGTCTGTGTGGTCGCGGGCGACTCGCCCGCGGCTTTTGACTTTGAGTTCAAGCCCTCGCGGGCGAGTCGCCCGCGACCACACGAATCCCAACGGAGCTTGCGATATAGTTACTAAGCTCGAAGGCTCCGCCCCCATGCTCTTCCCCTTTCTCGACCTGAAGGCCGAATACGCCACGATGAAGGACGACATCCGGGCCGCAGTGGATCGAGTCTTCGAGAGCCAGCAATTCATCATGGGTCCGGAGGTAAAGCAACTGGAGGCTGCTATCGCGGCCTTCATTGGCTCCGGTTTCGCGATCGGCTGCGCCTCCGGGTCGGATGCGCTTTTGCTGGTGCTGATGGCGCTGGGAGTGGACTCGGGCGATGAGATTATCACCCCACCCTTTACCTTCGTAGCCACCGCGGGCAGCATCTCCCGGCTAAAGGCCAAGCCGGTTTTCGTGGATATCGACCGCGAAACCTACAACCTGGATGTGACGCGCCTCGAAGCCGCCATCACCAGCCGGACCAGGGCGATTATGCCGGTGCATCTCTTCGGGCTTCCGGCAGAGATGGAGAAAATCAACGAGATTGCGCGCGCCCATCGTGTGCCGGTGATCGAGGACGCAGCCCAATCCATCGGCGCTCGCTACCATGACCAGTATGTCGGCAGCATCGGAGCGTGTGGCTGCTTCAGTTTTTTCCCGTCAAAGAATCTGGGCGGGGCGGGCGATGGGGGAATGATTACCACCAGCGACTCCGAGCTGGCCGAACGCATCTCCGTGCTGCGCGATCATGGCAGCCGCAGGAAATACCACTACGATCTCCTGGGGATGAACAGCCGTCTCGACAGCCTGCAAGCCGCCATCCTGCTGGTCAAGTTCAAGCATCTCGAGGCGCTGAGCCAGGCGCGCCGCCGCAACGCCGATCGCTATCGTCAGCTGTTCAGGCAGGCCGGTCTGGACAAGCTGATTGCCTTGCCGGTCGAGCCCAAGGGATTGCACCACGTCTACAACCAGTTCGTGATTCGCGTCCCGGAGCGGGACCAGTTGCGGGAACACCTGCGCAATTGCGGGATCCCCACGGAGATCTACTATCCTTCACCGCTTCATCTGCAGCCGGCCTTCTCCGATCTGGGCTATCGCGCAGGCGATTTTCCGCAATCGGAGGAAGCCAGTCAACATGTGCTGGCCCTGCCCGTGTTCCCGCAGATGACGGAAGAACACCAGAAGATGGTGGTAGACGGGACGGCCCAGTTCTTTGCAAAGAGATCCTGACCCGCGCCTTTCCACCACTGCACACGCAGGGGCGGGTGCCCCACCCGCCCGGCGGAGCGAAGCTCCGCAGCTTAATGGATTCAAAACCTCGGCGAGCTGCGCTCGCTCGCCCGGACGAGGGCGTCCGGGCCTACGTGGTTCGTTGGGCGATTCCGGGGGAAGCCAAGTATTACTTCGTGTACTTGAAGCTGCTGACGTAAATGTACCGCGTCGGTCCAATCGTGGCCGTGCCTCCCCAGGATGAGCTGTTCGTGCCCCAGATATTGAACAGGAAGTAAGCCGGAGCACTCGGAATAGCCTGAGTATGGTGCACCACCAGTTGGCCGTCCACGTACCAGTCGATGAAGGTGGGTTGCCAGACAATCTTGAAATCGTGGCTGTTGGTCTGGTCGAATCCGAACACCTGGGTGTCCTGGAAGTTGGACAATCCGTGCCAGTTCGTACAGTCCACGGCGTCGGCCTTGTTGCCTACCTGCTCCATATCGATTTCGGTTTCGGAGTTTGTGGCATACAGAAAGCCCCCGGCATCCGACCCTGAAAGAGCTTCCGAAACCCTGGACGTGAACTCAAAGGTGCCGTAGGTAAAGGTCTGCTTGCTGATGACCTCCGACCCGACGGACTTGATCCCGCTGCCGTTCTTCGTTTGGGTGAGCGCCAGAGCAAGTTCAGATCCGACCGTGACGTTGTTGGGATCAAACGTGCCCACATTGCCGTTTATGTTTCCCACCGGAGGAGCCGTACCGCCGTCCGTTCCCCAGTTGTAACCAGAGAATGTAAACGAACTCGGACCGACCACTCCAGACGGTGTGCCGGAGGAGCCGCTGCTTCCGCTACCAGACGACCCGCTTCCGGAAGATCCGCTGCTGCCGGATGATCCACTGCTGGAAGAGCCACTGCCAGATGACCCGCTGCTGGAGGTCCCGCTACCCGACGATCCGCTGCTGGAACTGCTGCCGCCGGACGATCCACTACTCGAACCCGTGCCACTGGACGATCCACTGTTGTGGGGAGGGGTAACAGGAATCGTTCCTCCTCCGCAGCCGACAAGGAAAAGGCCAATCAGCAGCAAAACACTAATCCTCAGCATGAAATTCCTTTAAAAACCGGGGATAGGGATTGACGGATTAATCCCTGTTGGCCAGAGAAACTGCAGGGGCCCCAAGAAACATCAAATCTCAGATTGCTGAACTCTGAAGATCGCTCCCGGTGTCCCGTTCTATCCCCACGAAGCGCCTTCCCAAACAGGGAGGTGCTCATGTGTTACTCCAAGTTTAAAAAGTAACACCATGCCGTTATTACCCCTCGTTACGGAAGGGCATGACGAAGTGTTGAACTGCGGGATTACGCGACGGCGATAGCTTCCCGAGTATGTACTGCGAACTCGGAACTAAAGTTAAAGATATAGGCGAAGAAATAGCGCGCATAGTATAGCCAAAATTAAAGCTTACTGTTTCAACGGTTGAACGCTATTTTTTCGCGGATGCAATTAGCAAATCGTGGTGGGTAAGGGGAACTGTCGGAGGCTCGAGCCAGGCTCGAACTAGTCCCCAGCGCGAGAATCCGGTTCATCCCGGCGCGCCACCAGGGCAGGAGGTTCCGAGGCGACCGACTGCGCCAGGCGAACGGGCCGTTCCTTGATGGAGTATTTCAGCAGGCACCAGAGACACCGGACGCCGTCCTTCCATCCGATCTTCTTTCCTTCTTCATAGGTTCGGCCCCAGTATCCGATGCCGACTTCGTAGATCCGCAGCCGCCGTTTGGCAATCTTGACCGTGATCTCGGGCTCAAAACCAAAGCGGTTCTCTTCGATGGGAATGGCCTGAATGATCTCCCGCCGGAAAACTTTGTAGCAGGTTTCCATGTCGGTCAGGTTGATGTTGGTGAGGCAGTTGGAGAGCAAGGTAAGAGCCCAGTTGCCGACCGAATGCCAGAAGTAAAGCACCCGATGCGGCCGGCTGCCCAGAAAGCGCGAGCCATAAACCACGTCGGCTTTGCCCTCGATCAGCGGTTCGAGCAGGTTGGTGTAGTCCTCGGGGTCGTACTCCAGGTCGGCATCCTGGATGAGGACAAAGTCTCCCGTGGCCTCCTGGATACCGCGTCGAAGGGCCGCCCCCTTTCCCATGTTTTTCGGTTGGAGCAGCACCCGCAGATTAGAGTGCCGGCTCTGCAGCTCCGCCAGAATCTCTCTGGACCCGTCGCGCGAACCATCGTCCACGCAAATCAATTCCACCTCTTGCGGGACCGCCAGCACACGATCCACAACCGCACGCAGAGTGTTGCGCTCGTTGTAGACCGGCATGATCACGGACACTTTCATGGATAGAACACCTTAGCTGGTTTCTCCGGGACTTCGTCCGCTCCGGCGGGCGATCCAGGAGCGCGGAAGCAGCTCAGAAACTCCGTTTTGGGCGCGGATAACCTCAAGGTCAATATAATACGCGCAAAATCCGATCAGACAGGAGCAAGACGGATGTGCTCCGCGCCTCGCAACGGGCAAAACAGCTCAAACCGTTCAAGATTGCACAGTATTCTGTCCACTTGCCGCGCATGATGATGGTTAGAGGTTATTAGCATGGAAAAGAAGCAGGAGTATCGCGAGTCTCACGAAGACCGCGAATCTCAAAAACTTGTGGATCGCATCGAGAAAAAGCAGGCATCCGAAGAGGCCGCCAGAGCAGAGGAGACCAAGAGAACGCTCGACGATTACGCCAGAAAAGTAGGCAGTTAGGCTGCTTTTGGGCCACCACACGGGGCCAAGCGCAACGGGGCAGTTAGTAGGAGAATCGTGTTGTTAACGCCAATTTTCTGGCATCCCGCTTGGTAAGGAAGGAGATAGAGGTCACCGGATGCCGTTTGGTCAGCAGGGCATCTCGCGGTCACTTCGGCGGCCAAATGGAAGCCGGGGGCGGCTACAGCGCGTGCTCGCCCCGCTCATCGTTGCGGATGCGGATTGCGTCGTCAACGCGCGTCAGAAATATCTTGCCGTCGCCGATCTTCCCCGTGCGCGCGGTATTGGCAATGGTCTGCACCACCTTGTCCACCATGTTGTCCGCGAGCACCATTTCCAATTTCACCTTAGGGATCAAATCCACTATGTATTCGCGGCCGCGGTAAACCTCGGTATGACCCTTCTGTCGTCCATGCCCACGCGCCTCCAACACCGTCATGCCCTCCACCCCAATCTCCTGCAGGGCATGTTTCACCGCTTCCAGCTTGGCCGGTTGGATGATTGCTTCCACTTTAGTCATAGTTCTCTGGTCCTTACTTACAAATGCTCTTAGGACAAGCAAATTCCGTACACGCGTACGCTAGGCCGACCCTTCCCAATAGTAGCCTTCCTCTCCGTGCTGCGAGAGGTCCAGACCTTGCGCCTCCTGCTCCTCGGAGATGCGCAGGCCAATCGTCTTATCAACGATGAACAGAATTATGAGCGTGCCCACGATGGCCAACGCCCACGCGATTGCGACTCCTATTGTCTGATTTCCCAGCTGCCGGACATTCCCTTCCAACAGACCTGACCCCAGCGAGTTGATGGACCTGGACGCAAATATCCCGGTCAGCAGTGCCCCAATCGTGCCCCCAGACCCGTGCACACCAAATGCGTCCAAAGAGTCGTCATAGCCAAAGCGGGCCTTCACCTTGGCGACCATCAGATAGCACAAAGCTCCCGCGACGAGTCCAATGGCCAGCGCCGAGAGCGGAGTCACGAACCCGGAAGCAGGCGTAATCGCCACCAGACCTGCGACCGCACCTGAAATGGCGCCTAACACGCTCGGTTTCCCGCTGAGCAACCATTCCGTTGCGCTCCATCCGACCACGGCCGCTGCTGCTCCAAAATGGGTGGCTACGAACGCACTGGTAGCCAGACTGCCTGAGCCTAGCGCGCTGCCGGCATTGAAGCCAAACCAGCCCACCCACAGCAGTGAAGCTCCCACAAAGCTCAGCACCACACTGTGTGGCGGCATGGGAGTATCCGGATAACCCACGCGTTTTCCCATGTAGAGGGCACACACCAGGGCCGAAACCCCGGATGTGATGTGTACGACCGTGCCTCCGGCGAAGTCCAGCGTGGGGAACCGCCCGCCCAGCGCGGCATTGAGCAGGCCTCCCTTGCCCCAAACCATGTGCGCCATAGGAGCGTAAACCAGGATCGACCACAGCACCAGGAACGCGACCATCGCGCTGAACTTCATACGTTCGGCGAACGCCCCGGTGATGAGGGCGGGAGTGATGATGGCGAACATCAGCTGATACACCATGAAAGTCTGCTCGGGTATGGTCGTGGAATAATCCCCATCCGGCTGGATGGTGACGTTGTGGAGCAGAACATGTTCCAGCCCGCCCACAAAGCTGTTTCCGCTTCCAAAGCAAAGGCTGTAGCCGACCAGTGCCCAGAGCACGGTGACCAGTGCCATCAGCGCGAAGCTCTGCATCATGGTGCCGAGAACGTTTTTCTTGCGCACCAGACCGCCGTAAAACAGGGCGAGGCCGGGCCCCGTCATCATCAGCACCAGCGCCGAGCTGGTCAGCATCCACGCGTTGTCTGCGGAACTTTTAGCCTCCGCGGCCTTTTGCTCCAACGTGGCCAGGCGGCTCTCCTGTGAATCACTCGAGGGTGCCGGGGCAGCGGACACGGTGGCAGTGCCCGGCTGCGCCAGCGCAAACCTCGCCGGTGCCACTGCAAAGATTACAAGCAGCCAAAGAATCAATGACTTTCTCATCGGTACCTGCCGGTTGGAGAGTGAATTCTTCCGATAAACGATTTCTCCCGATAAGCCCTTTCCAGTGATTGAAACGCTCTTAATCTTCCGGAGAGCAATCGTTCCAGTACCGCACCGAGGCAAGGCTGGAAGATACCTCAGACCATCACTATTATCAAACAGCTCGTTAGCAGGACCCCGAGACACGTCCCCGCAAGAGTCAGAACAAGAGCCAGGCAATGTCGCAAGAATTGCATTGGAAGTCTGACGTCCTGCAAGCTAGCAGCGTGAAGCAATGCATGGGGCAAAAAGCATACTCAGTTTCATTCTGTCGATTAACCGAACGGATATGGGGTTTAACCGCGGGGTTAGCGGAAACCGGCTGACCGACCACGCTCATCGTTTGCCTCCACTTCAAGCTCCAGCTACAACGTTCTGCGAATCAGCAAGTTGATAGCGACCCAGGAAAAATCTCCGCAATCCTCGAGCTTTTGGCCCGTCACCTGCAATTACAGACGAGCATCGATTCGCAAAAGGAGAAAAACAAATCAATGAGTACGGCACAGGTTCCAACTCTGGACATGAGCAAGCTGAATGCTTTTATCGGACAATTCGTGACTGATCTCGGCGCCGCGGTTCATAGCGGCATGGTCGTCATTGGGGAGAAGTTGGGGCTCTACAAAGCTCTCCTCGACGGCCCCATGAGCTCTGCACAACTCGCCGCCAGGACGAGGACAGACGAGCGCTACTTGCGCGAGTGGCTGGCTTCACAGGCGGCCGGCGGCTACATCACCTACAACGAGAAGACCGGCAAGTTCAGTCTGAGCGACGAGCAAGCTTTCACGCTGGCGGACGAAAACAGCCCCGCATATCTGCCCGGAGCATTTGAGCTGGCTTTGGGCTCGCTCGCGGCGGTTCCACGGATCACGGAAGCCTTCCTCACCGGCGGCGGGATGGGTTGGCATGAACACGTGGAAGGGGTCTTTCATGGCTGTGAGAAATTCTTTCGTCCCGGCTACGCCGCAAATCTTGTAAGCACATGGATTCCGTCCTTGCACGGTGTCCAGGCGAAACTGGAGGAGGGGGCGCGAGTGGCTGACGTGGGTTGTGGGAAAGGGGCGTCCACGATTTTGTTGGCGAAAGCATTTCCCAAGTCTCGATTCTTCGGATTCGATTACCATGACCAGTCCATTGAAGCGGCCCGCGAGTCCGCCCGGCGTAACGGAGTCGCCGACCGCGTCAGTTTCAATGTGGCAGCGGCGAAAGAGTTTCCCGGCAGAGGTTATGACTTCGTGGCCGTCTTCGATTGCCTGCATGACATGGGCGACCCGGTCGGGGCAGCGGCGCACGTCCGGCAGTCCCTGGCTGAGGATGGCACATGGATGATCGTTGAGCCCTTCGCCAACGACCAGTTGAAGGACAATCTGAATCCCGTGGGCCGGGTCTACTATTCCTTCTCGACTCTGCTGTGCACGCCCTGTTCACGGTCGCAGGAGGTCGGACTGTGCCTGGGCGCCCAGGCCGGCGAGGCCCGCATTCGGGAGGTTGTGACCGCGGCCGGCTTCAACCGTTTCCGCCGAGCGACGGAAACGCCATTCAACATAGTCTACGAAGCCAGACCGTAACTCCTGCATTCGAGGGTGCCCCGTCCAAGCTTTGCTTGGGCGGGGATTTTCCGCGGAGACAACCCTTCATAGCAGGAAAACACGGGGCTTGAGCTTACCTTTAACCGATCGGACAAAGGCTGTGACGTATGAACCTCAAAGATCCCCGCCCAAGCAAAGCTTGGACGGGGCACCCTCTGAAGCCGGTTCACCGCGTCGTGCTCGATTTGGGATGCACGAGCCCGGACAACTTCGACGAGAGCATAGGCGCGAGGGACCGCGAGAACGCTGCGTTCAGGTGATCCGTGTCGCGATAGATGGGCTCTCCCTCGACCTCGACTTTGCAGGTGGAGGCATCGCAAAAGACGTCGGAGAAATCTACCACTGAGACTGCCCTCAAGCCTGTGACAGCTTCCTGCTCAGCCCGCAACACGTCAGGTTCGAGCGCGTCGGTACGAGGTGAGTCACACGAGATTTCCCGATACCAGCGGTGCGCCAGCGCCCGCGACAGGCAAACGGGCACGTCCATCCTGGGCAACGGCACATCGTGGAAGACGACAGTCCGGAGTCCCGCCCCGTCGAAAGCGGCGACCGTGCGGCGGGTGCCTTCTTCCCATTCCGCCGCATTTGAAGTGCCATATCCCTCGGGCCGGTTCGGAGTGTTCACGTAGCTGTTCGAATTGCCCACTACGATCAAGTTGGGATGGAGCGCGACGATTTGTTTCAAGGCGTCAGCCCGCCACTCCGCACATTCGGTTTCCACCCGTCCGAGCCGGGGATTGTACACAGGCACGTCCGCCGTCGGGCATGCGAACTTCAGAAACGTGACCAGCTTCCACTTTCTTTCCTGAGCAATCTTTTCGAACGCGGGAAACCAGTGAGCCGCGTGTGAATCTCCAAACAATGCGATCGTGGTGTCCGATTGTTTGTCCCCAAAAAAGCAGGGATGGGCGCGAGTTTCGCCAAAATTTGCAATGCATCCCGAATTCGACAGCGGACTAAACTCGTCCACCACCGCCTCCAGCATGCGTTGGCCTGGAATCATTTCTCTACTCTTGGACAAGCGGTAGCTGCCCAGCGAAATACTGAGACTCACCACCATGAGCACGCCCGCCAGGCCGAGGCACAACACCGGCCGGGACATCAAACCACGGTGGAAGCGAACCGGATTCTCGATGGCGTGCTGGGTGAGAAATGCGGCAAACAGCGCCACCGTCACCGCCACCAGGCGCCCATAGATCGAAATTCTTGGAAAGATCACTGCGGCGTAGATCAGCAAGGGCCAGTGCCACAGATACCAGGAATACGAGAGTCGCCCGAACCATTGAAGGGTAGGATGACCCAGCAACCGCCCCGCGCCCGCCGAAACCTCTGCCGCCCCCACCATCAGTAGCAAAGCCGTTGCCAGCGCAGGAATCAGCGCGCGCGAACCGGGGAAGGCCTCTCCTGGACGAAACCACATGGCGGCGCCCAACACAACCAGCAGGCTCGTCCAACTGATGATGAATTTGCCGTACTTATTGCGTGAACAGGGTGACGGGGACCATGCACGCGATGCCGCCCACGCCGAACTCCCAGGCTCGCGGCGGAGATCCGAAAAAGGCCCACGGCTGATTGGTTTGCGTCAGCCATATGCATGCCACGAGCGACAGAGCTGAAATGACTGCCAGGATCTTGCACAATCCACTGCGCGACCGGGCCAGACGAAAACCGATCCACACCAGCACGGGCCACACGAAATAGAACTGCTCTTCCACCGCCAGCGACCAGGTGTGGAGCAGAGGATTGTTGGCGGTGTCGGCTGCGAAATAATCTGAACTCTGGCGAATAAACCAGAGGTTGCTGACATATAGCGTGGTAGCCAGCGCGGTTTTCGAGTATCGAATCTGTTCAATGGGAGACAGCAGGAAGATGCCGGCTACCACGACGAATACCACTACGACGGCGGCGGCGGGCAGCAGACGTCGTGCGCGCCTGGCATAAAATCCCACCAGGCTCAGGGTTCCGCTGCTTTCAAGCTCCTGCAACAACAAAGCGGTAATCAGATATCCGGAGAGAACGAAAAATATGTCCACTCCAAGGAACCCGCCCCGCCATAACTGGATATGGGCGTGAAAAGCCACCACCAGCAACACGGCAATGCCACGCAGGCCCTCAATGTCAGGACGGAAAGACACTGACTTCGGCGTCCGTGCTGCGTGTGGCTTGACATCGCCCCCCATAGCAAGATTCATAGACATGCACTCACATGTTTGCCCCCCAACCTCTAGCAGGCAAGGTTACGGCGGTCACCGTTACCTGCGTACGCCGGGGACATGAACCACACTAGCATTCTTCAAGCAGATGTCCGCCCTGTTGATATTGGTTTATTTGCGTCCTGGCCATTGATTCGGCCATCAACTTATTCGGCAATCGATTCATTTGACAATCAGTGGATGGGAAAAGCAGGAGATCATTCGCCGAGGTGGACCAGGCGGATTTCCACGCGGCGGTTGTAGGCGCGTCCAGTAGCGCTCGAATTCGGCTGCGCCGGAGCTGCCGCGCCCGCGCCTACGGCCGTCAGCCGGGAGGTGGGAACGTGCAGTTCGTCAACCAGTGCATTCCTGACCTCGATAGCCCGGCGGCTGGAGAGCTCCTGGTTGTAGCTTTCCGGTCCGGTGCTGTCGGTATGTCCCTCGAGGATCGCGCTGGCTCCGGGGTTTTCCGCGAGGGCGTCGGCGACCCGTTGCAGGAAAGCACCGTACTGCGAGCTGATCACAGCACTGTCCTGGTCAAAGAAAATGGTTGCGACCTTTTGAGTTTTGCCCGAGCTTTCGGAGGCGGAATCGGAATCGGTGGGAAACTTCCGCACCGTCACGTCGTTGGCCTCGCTGGAGCCTGCGTTACGAGCGCGCCGGGAGTCGGCAGTTGCATTTTTGCGTTGTGCGTCCGGCGTTTCGATTCCTGAGCCAGCGACCTCATTGGACGCCCCCGAACTGCTTTGCGCCAGGCTTGAACCGCCGGTGCCGTTGGCCTCTTCCTGCCCCGGACGCTGCGACGAAAATTGTTCGCCGAGCACGAAGGCGAGAATGCCCGTAATGGCTGTCAAAGCCAGGGCCCTTGCCCACCAGATTCGACTTTCGGATCGTTTCTCCGCTGCCTGCTGCTTGTTCAGTAGTGCTTTGGCGAGGGCAGCTTCCCGCTCCGGGCGGACTGGTTCTTCCAGCTTCTTGGGCGGAGCGTTCTTGGTCGGATTCGTTGCCTTGTTGCTGGGAGCCGCGGCCGTTGGGATGCTCTGGGCGGGTGTAGAAACCCGGAGTTGCGCCGCCTTGCCGGGGGCTGCCGGGGCTGCTGTTTTTATCTCCTGCGGCCGGGCTGCTACCGGGAGCGGCGTGACGGTCGGCCGCGCTTCGTCCAGCAGAATAGGCTTTTCCACTGGCGTGGTCTTCTTCTCCTCCAGCGCTGGCGTGATGTTGCCTGCCGCAGGTGCTGCCGGAATTTTTTCGGTGCCACCTGCTGGGTTTCGATTGCTGGATTGCCCGCCTGTCGCAAGCGCACCCGCGTCCATGAGAATACCGCCTTGAGCTGCAGGCGGCTGCGTATTTACACCCGCCCCTCCGGTCTCAGGCAGGTTCGTTTCTCTGATCGGGAGAATCTTGCGGTGAGAAACCTGCCTTGAAGAATCCGTCTGATACAGGTCGGCTAGCACGCTGTTCAGATCAAGGTCGCGGGCAGCTTCCTCGATGATGCGGCTATCAATTGATTTGGCGTGCTCGGCAAACGCGAACATCATGGCGTTGAAGCACAGAGTATTGATGTTGCGGGGAACTCCATGGCTGTGGTCCCAGATGCTGCGGATCGCGCCTTGGGTGAAGAGATGAGCGCCCTGATAGCCGGCCGTCGCCAGACGGTGGTCGATGTAAGCCTGGGTCTCGGTCAGTGCCAGTGGGCTAAGGCGGCCAAAAGCCGAAATCCGCTGCATCAACTGTTCTTGTTCCGGCAAGGCCAGCCGCTTCGCCAGCTGCGGTTGCCCGGCCAGAATAATCTGCATCAGCTTGGATGTCGCAGTCTCGAAATTCGAGAGTTGCCGCAACGCTTCCAGGACGGAAAAATCCAGATTTTGCGCTTCGTCCAACACAACGATAACGCGCTTGCGTTCTCCTGCCGCCCGGGTGAGTACCTGGTTGAGCTGCTCCGACAATTTGCGAAGAGAAGTTTCCTCGGAGTGTGTTCCCAACTCGATCAGGACCGACTGGAGCAGTTCGACGGGGTTGGGCTGCGGTTGAAACAGGAAAGCGGTGTGGGCCGTGCCGCGAAATCTTTCTAGGAAGTTGAAGAGGAGCGTGGTCTTGCCCATCCCGGGCTGCGCGACCAGAATTTGGAATCCGAAGTCGCAGTCAATCCCATTGACCAGCGAGGCCAACGCCTCCCGATGAGTCTGGCTGAGGAACAGGAAACGGGGATCGGGAGTGACTCCAAATGCGTTCTCCCGCAACCCAAAATGGCCGACGAGTTGACCCTGTACTGAGTGTTCCGCAACATTGCTGCGCAATGGGCACCTATCCGGGAAATTGGTAGCAAGTGGAGCGCCACCGCCCCAAAAGCCTTAATGGGAGCGGATTTCATGGGATACGAGGATTTGCAGAACCGGGTTTCGGGGGAAGGCGTAAAGACTTGCAGTAAAAGAATACTGACGGGGTGTGTACCAGCCCGATATCGGATTGCCGTGGGAAAGGGCTTGCATACATTCCGCGAAAGCCGATGCAAGACCCTGCACTCCAGAGGACAGATTGCTGCATGCTTTTCACCCCTGAGGAAGCAGAGTCCTTCGCTCCGCGAAGGACTCCCGACGGAGGACCTATGCATTCCGGACGATAGCGGCGGCAACACCCCGCCAGATCGGGCAATGCGCTTTCGCTCTGGATTTGAGCCGACATTTCATCGAGAGTGGCGCGGAATGCACAGGTCCTTGGCTCCCTTTCGTCCGCTTTGCGGGACCAAAGACTGCGCTCAGGATGACAGCCTTCTCGGGCATGAGTCAGAGCTTGTTCCGAGCTGACCTGCGCCCGCCACTTCGGTAACTTGCGATCCCTCCCTGAAAGTTATAAAGTCCGGCGACCATGGCCTTGCACGCATTGCTGTTTTCCCGGGACCAGGCAATCATCGACCTGGCAGGCGAAGTTCTCAAAACCCTGGACATCGAAGTTGCGCAGTCCACCACGGCACAAGATGCTGTGCAAAGGCTCACCAGCAAGAAGTTCGATGCCATCATTGTGGATAATGCCGACGCGCGCGGCGCCGTGGCCGTCTTGTCGGCGGCAAAGTCTCTGCCATCCTGCGAGCAGTCAATCGGAATCGTGCTGGCGATTTCACTCAGCAGCATCGGACTGGCGGATGGCGCGCGCAGCCACATGGTTCTTTACCGTCCGCTGTCCGCGGACCGGTTGCGCACGGGAGTCAAGTCCGCTCTCGGATTGAGGAATGAGGGTGAGGACGCGCGCGAGTCTCCGCGTGCCTCCATTCGTATTCCGGCGACGCTGCGGGGCGCTGGACTGGATCAGACTCTGGCTTTCATTACCAACCTCAGCGCCGGCGGGGCCGCGCTGTATGTGGGACAGGACATACCTTCTTCATCCATCCAGACCATCGAGTTTTCTCTGCCCGGTGAAAAAGACAACCTCACCGCTGCCGTGGAGTTGATATGGAGAGACGTGCAGGGGCGCATGGGAATTCGCTTTGCAAGCGTGTCGGCAGGCATGAGTGAGAGTCTGGAGAAGTGGACGGCCGCTCAGCCGGACACGCAGCACGCGGCCAAGGCTGCCGGCGCCTGAGCGAAGAGATTACTTCCCGGCGCGGTTGTACTTCCCGGTAATTCCATTCCAGCGAATCTTCAGCATCTCGACAAACATCCGGGTACCGTCGCGCAACGGACTGATGCGCGTCCCTTCGCTGTGGGCCCATTCCACCGGAACTTCCTCCACCTTGAAATTCAGCCTCCCGGCCAGGAACAGGAGTTCGGGATCGAAACCCCAGCGTTCAATCTTTTGCAGCGGAAAGATTTCCTTTGCCGCGTCACGCGTGAACGCCTTGAAGCCGCACTGCGTATCTTTAAAAGTCAGACCCAGCGTGATGCGCAACAGCAAATTAAAAATGCGTCCAAAGATCTGCCGGTAGAACGGCTGGCGCTGAGTCTGCAAATCGCGTTGCAGCCAGCGTGAGCCGATGGCAATGTCCGCGCCACCGGCGATTGCGCCAAACAGCTTGTCGGCTTCCTCGATGGGAGCAGAAAGGTCGGCATCGCTGAACAGCAGCAGTTCACCCTGCGCGTGCAGCATCCCGTTGCGCACGCTGTATCCCTTGCCCCGATTTCCCGGATTCTGTAACAGCCGCAGGCGGGGATTCTTTTGCGCGTAACCGCGGATAATCTCCACCGTGTTATCGCGTGAGCCGTCGTCCACCGCGATGATCTCCGCATCCCATCCTCGCTCCGCCACATGAGCCAGCACTTTTTCCAAAGTGGCGCCGACACGCGCGCCTTCGTTGTAGGCGGGAATGATGATGCTGTAGCCCAGCAGCCGGTCTGGAGCCGTCGGGTCTACGTCCATGAGACTCCGATTGAGATCTTTAGCATTGAGTTCGCCGCATTCTACCATCTGCATTGTGAGGACCTTCCGTTCGTCAATCGAGAGTGGGGAGTCTAAAAATCTTCTTCTTGTCACTCCTGTCGCGGTTGTGAGCGCCGACTCGTGCCCGAAGACTCTCGGCGCTCACTTGTAGCTCGATCGGTAATCCCTCTACTGCACGTTCAATGTCAGGGACGTGGCTCCGGTTTTGGAGTTAGCACTCGCGTGCACAATTACGCTATAGGTACCGGCTGGGGTGCCGGTCTGTTGCGGCTGCGCATTGCCCATGCCGCCACCACCTCCGCAAGAAACTGTTAGCAGCAACAGCACCAGCGGCGCCAGCCACAGATAGCGTGGCCAGCGGCGGGGAGACCGCTTGGGCGAACGTGTTCCGGGTACAAACAACATTCCCAGCGAGAGGGTCCACAGCCACGACGCCGGCGTAGGAGATGCCGGCCCGAGAGCAGGGCGAGGAAGGGCTGCGGAGATGCGCGCCGTGGTTATGACCTTGGCGGTGAAGGTTGTGGGTGTCGTCGCGTTAAATGCCAGAGTCGCAGGCACAGAGCAGGTAGCATTCGCGGGTGCGCCGGTGCAACTGAGCGAAGCCGTCCCGCTCATCCCGTCGCCCCCGATGGAAAGCGTGTAAGTAGCGGTCTGTCCCGCCGCTATGGTTGCTGAACTCGGATCTCCGTAGGGCACGGCCAAACCGAGATTTGGTTCGGCGGCTGAGTAGGTATAACCGTTCGCCAACTTGGCGTTCTGACCATCCGGATTCGCGACCACCACATCTACTGTTCCCGCGCCATGCGCTGGAGCCGCCGCTGTGATCGAAGTGCTGCCGGCCACCGTGACTGCGGTCGCGGCAGTGCCGCCAAAGCTCACCGTGGCTCCGGACACAAAGTTCGTGCCCGTGATCGTCAACCCGGTGCCGCCGCCGATAGGCCCGGTGCTGGGATTGATCGCCGTGACCGTCGGCGCCGCGATGTAGGTGTAGGCGTTGGACAGAGTGCTGCTCTGAGCATCGCTGTTGGTGACGACGACACTCACGGTTCCGGCGGCGTGGGTCGCGGTGGTCGCCGTGATCGAGGTACTGCTCGCGACATTCACGTTAGTGGCTGCCGTGCCTCCGAGGCTTACCGTGGCTCCCGACAGGAAGCCCGTGCCCGTGATGGTCACGCTCGTCCCTCCGGCCGCAGGCCCGGAGTTCGGCGCGACGGAGTTCACCTGCGGTGCCGGGTTGGTGTAGCTGTAGCCGCTTGTGAGCGTGTCGCTCTGGCCATCCGTATTGGTCACCACCACGTTCACCGATCCCGCCGAATGCGCCGGGGTCGTCGCTGTGATCGAGGTGCTGCTCACGACATTCACGCCGGTCGCTGACGTGCTCCCGAACTTCACCGTGGCTCCGGAGAGGAAACCTGTGCCCGTGATGGTCACCGCCGTGCCACCGGAGGTTGTGCCGGTCGTGGGTGAGATTGCGCTTACTGTAGGCGCAGGATTCGATCCCGAACTGCCCAAAAGAACAAACTCTGCCACCGACGGCACACCGTTGTTATTGATCAGGAACAGCATGTAGTATCCCGGCGGCGCAATCTTGCTGTTCGGTGGTCCTGTGACTGTGAGCGATCCCGATCCTGCCGTGAACGACATCCCTACCAGGCGTTGGTCCATATCGAACGCGTGGGTAGACGAGCCCGGCCGAACCAGCACGACTTGGGAGATGTTGGCCGCGTCCGGAGTAGAAACCGAGAACTGCCCACCCCATGCAATATTCGAAGGGGTGCTCGAGATGGTCGGGCGCGTTGCTGCCACCACGTTGTTGTTTCCATCCCGGGTGTACAGGTACGCCGGCCGATAGCTTTCCATGTGCGATTCGTAATTCCCGCGCGACGGATTGCTGCCGGCAATCCACACCGTTGCGTCGGGCAAAAGCAGCGCCACCGAGTGATAGAGACGGGGATAAGAGTTGGCCCCGGCTGAGGAGAAACTGTTGCTGCCCGGGTCATACAAATCAGCATTCAGGCTGGCTGTGCTCGCATCTTCGTCGCTGGACGAGCCACCCAGTGCCAGGACATCCCCAGTAGGCAGGATCACCGCATCCATCTCGATGCGCGGCTTGGACATGTCCGGACCCCAGGACCAGGACGGCGATGACGACCCCAGATCAATTAGTTCGGTCGTGGCCGTCGCCGGACTTCCTCCGCCCAGAAGCAATACCTTCGGGTCGTAGTTGTTGGCCGGCGTCAAAGGCAGCAGGACCGAGCTGCCGTAGGTTCGCGTGGCGCCCAGTTTCGTGTTGGCAACGGTGGTCCAGCTCTGGTTCGAAGGATTGAAATAGTAGCTCGTGGCGCTCGGCCCGGAATAAAAGACCTTGCCGTTGGGCAGAAGGTGCATCCGGGGATACAGCGGCGGCGTCCATGGCGGCGTGAACTGGGAACTCCATCCCGAGCCCACCGTGTAGATCTCAACCGTCTTGTTCGTGTCCCCATTCTCGTCCTGGCCCGAGAAAGTCATGACTCGGCCGTCGCTAAGCAAGGTTACGGTCGGATACCAGCGGCCGTGGGCCATGTTCTGCACAGTCGGTAAAGGTGTTCGTAGCCGGATCGAACAAGCTGGTCTTTGTGAATTCCGAAAAACGTGTCGTAGTGCGATGGTGCCACCGTTGACCATGACCCGCCCGTCCGGGAGCGCAGTCATGCTGTTGCAAAACATGTCGTAGGCTGACCGAGAGCTGAGTAATGTTCTTGGCGACTGGATCCACGACCACCGCACCGGAGCCGTTTGACCCGTTATACGGTGCACCCGACGGGCAACCCGATTGCGAAGGTGGACAGTTCCCTGAACCGGTGACGACCAAAATCTTGCCATTGTGCATCAAGGCCACATGAATGGGATTAATGGTCATGGAGTAGTTCAACGTGCTCCACTGACCCTTCACATCCGCCTGGGCGACTGCATGGGGAACTGATGCTGCAAGACGAGAAAAAGCCGCTAAGAAGGCTTGACCTAAACGTACAGACGCACCACGGGACATGGGATTGGCCTCGTTCTTTTCACGCACGAGTTTTGTTTTCGCTCGTGACACGCTGGGACGCGCCGCAAGCTGGCGTCTGGAGATCGGGGGATCCTACGGGGGAGAGCGCTCGTTCGCGAAGGCGAAAGAACTGTTTAGTTAATAGTTGATTTTAGAGGGTTTGTCAATACAGGTGGATGGCAACAAATTGCACACCCAAGCTGGGATTCGCGGCTGCAAACAGGGTGAGAAGTGGGTCAATCGATTCAGGCTCTTACGAGTCCGACTTTCAGAACCGGTCCTGGAAATCCATGGGTTGAGTTTTTCCGAATCGCCGGGCACCCGGCTGCTCGAACCTGTCTCCCGTCGATTTCCAGTGGTCGACGAAGTATTCGACGAACTATCCAACGAACTATGGGATCGTAGCGCTTGCATTGTCGTTGGAGGAGTCTGCTGTTCTCGCCCTTGACTGTCGACTGTCCCCGATTGCACGCTCTGATCGGTATACGAAGTCCCACCGATGGCGCTCGCCAGCAGGCCATACGATCCACCCTTGATAGTCGAGCGGTACATGCTATAGCTGATGACTTTGCCCGTCGGGACCTGCCAGGACAGCGACACCGTATGTTGCACCGGTGGAGGCGAAGTCATGGTCAGAACCACGGTCACCGTTTTCGTGGTCCCGCCGACCGGTCAACCTGACATGACCGGTATAAGTTCCTGCGGCGAGTCCGTTAGTTGACGGCAGAATCTGAACCGTGGCCGGCGCCGTCCCACCGCCGGAGGACATCGCCAGCCAGGGCTGGTCACTGACTCCCGAAAAAGTGAGCGATCCGGTCCCGGTGTTTGTGATACTCACGCTAGCCGGCGCGAGACTGGATGTCCCCACTTTAGCAGTCCAGCTGAAGCCCGCCGGACTCACCGACAATATGGAAGCTGCCACCGGGGCGGACGCTGGCGACTCCCGAACCGTACACCGACGTCCAGGCGCCTGCTGGAATAAATTGTCCCAGTCGTCCACGTGGCCGGCAGGGAAGTCAAAGTTCTTATCGACTTCAACTCGTCAATCCATCACCAGGTTCGGAAATCGAGGACAGCTGCACTCTACGAGTGCCACATGTCTCAACCATCGTCAGGAGTGCGAAGCAAGTGAGGGAAAACTCGTGGAATGGCAATCAGAAGACCAGCAGCCTCGCTGGCGGAAAGCGGCGCGTGGGCCCGTACTTCCGCGTATCGATCGTCCGTTTAGTGACGTGCTGATCGTTGCCCACATCTGCGGACTGCTTTCGCCGCGCGCGTAAAACGTGGAAGATGTTTTCCTCTCTGGGTAAATGCTCTTCCATGCAGATCGGCCGCGCGCGTTACCTAGGTAACCAGTCGCGGGGGTCGACGGGCCGTTTCAGGACGTTACCTGCATGCCGCTTCCGGCGCGCCTTGCAGGCCGACCGATCTCGCTAACTACTGCTGCTGGCAACGATTCCACGCCACGCCTCTCTCGTGAACTGAGTCGCGCTGAACTCGAGGGGGTAACTTCTGCCCGTTGGCATCGGGGTTGCATTGTGTATGCATGAAAGTTCCTCGATTTACGCTATGACAATATTTGTCCATCTGATCTTGATCGCGAGTTTGCTGGCGGGCTGCTGCTCTGCGCAAACTTCCACGCTCAAGGTCCTGCCGTGGAACAATCACGAGGCCGCGCTGTCACTCACGTTCGACGACTCGCGCGCGGTTCACCTCGACGTCGTAGCTCCCGAACTCAACAAGCGTCATCTGCGCGCTACTTTTTTCCTTATCGTTTCCAAAACAACCCGGCTGGAAGATTGGCGGAGACTCCAGTCTCAGGGACACGAGATCGGCAATCACTCCGTAACTCACGAGCATGCCACGGATCTGAACAAGGCCGGTGAAGAGCTGCAGGTTGAGGACGCCAAGAATTTTCTGGACAGCAACTTCAAATCGAACATCATCACTTTCGCCTATCCCTACACCGAGGTTTCGCCCGGCCTGCTGTACTGGGTGAGGCGCTATGACTTCGCTGCGCGCGGTGGACGCGGGGACGGCACTCTGGTCTACATCAAGTCCGACGTCCAGCCTGACTGGTACAACCTGCCCAGCCAGCCCAGCTACACCAAGTATGACGCCGCCACGTACCGGGGCTGGATCGACAAAGATGTTTCGCTCAAGGCCTGGACCATTCTTCAGATCCATGGCATCGGCGATGCCTCGACCGGATTCGAGCCTATCCCCAGCAATACGTTTATTGAATTTCTGGACTACGTGAAGGCGATGGAACCCAGGGGTCTCTGGGTCGCGCCCTTCGGAGAAGTGGCCGCTTACTTCCGCGCCCAGAAAATCCTGGAAGCAGCACATACCCAAGTGGCAAACGGCGAAAAGAAATTTAACTGGCAAGTCCCGGCTCCGTTCCCGTCCGGGGTTGTCCTCAAGGTAGCGATCGAGGGTTCAAACCGCGCACGTCTCTATCAGGCGGGACGTGAACTGCGCCGGGGCAAGGATGGGGTTTACTCGGTGGCTTTCGATGCACGCGAGTTGGTTGTGAAAGGTCAACTGTGAAAAGGCTTTGCGTAATGCTGCCCGCGAAGGACGAGGCGGTGGGCATCGGAAGAACGCTGCGAAGCATTTTGCAGGCCGGCCTTCTGCCCGCGGATGTGTACGTCATTGATGACGGCTCGAGCGACGGCACGGGCAACATCGCCCGCTCCTTCGGTGTGAACGTGGCGAGAAACGAAAAGAACATCGGGAAAGCGCACAGCCTGGCCCGCCTGGCTTCGACCTCCGAGCTGGTCCGGCGCTACGACTACGTGTGCCTGATGGATGCCGACACCCAGGTTTCTGAAGATTATTTTCAGTCGGTCAAGAAAAGCTTCCGCGAAACCGGCGCGGCTGTGGTCTGTGGCCGGGCCAAGAGCACTCCGCACAACTGGCTTACCGCATATCGCTGTCTTGCTTACTGGATTTCGCACGCCATCTACAAGGATGGGCAGAGCAATATGGGCGTGATCACAGTGACACCCGGTTGCGCCGCGGCCTTCCGCTCCGACGCCTTCGCCCAACTCGACTGGAGTAACGACACCATCGTCGAGGACATGGACTGCACCATCCAGGTTCATCGCAAAAAGCTGGGCCAGATCGTTTATCAGAAGCGCGCCGTGGTTTCCACGCAAGACCCGAGAACGCTGCGCGACTACATCAAGCAGATGTATCGCTGGCATACCGGCGCCTGGCAAGTGGGCCTGAAGTACGGCATGATCACCGGCCTGTCGAAGATTGACCTGGAATACAAGCTATTGATGGGGGAAGGCGTTGTCTTCGCCACTTTGTTCCTGTTGATGCCGCTCTGGCTGCTCATTTATCCCCGGCTCGCGTTCTACGGGGCCGGCATGGACATGATCGTTCTCATCTTTCTGTCGATGATTTGTGGAATTTGCGACCGCCGTATTGATGTCTTCATTTTTTCACCGATGTACCCGTTGTTGCGTTTCGTGGACTGTTCCGTCTTCCTGTACAGCTTCTGGAAGGTGGTCGTTCAGAGGAAACAGGTCAAAGGCTGGTTTGCTGTCAAACGGTACTAACAAGAAAAGTGGAGTTATGAAAACCAAGTCGTTGTTTGTGATGATCGCAGTTCTGATACTGACGACAATTTCCGCCGCGCAGGAGGGTGCCGTGTCCGCGCTGCAAGGCAGCCTGGCCGACTCCGTTGGTTTACCTGGTCAGGGTTGGACGTCAATCGGCAATCTGAGCCCGATCGAGCACAACAACTTTTACCTCCAATCCTACGTGGAACAAAGCGCTGCGATGTTTTCCACCTACTCGGGATCACTTACCGTCACCCCCTTCGTGGGAGTGGGTCTGGTTCTCGACACCAAAGGCTACGACTGGAACAACAAAATTCAGCCCCGCCTCGGTATGAAGGTGAACAAATACTTCCGCAAGGGCGTGATCAGCGTGGGTTCGGCCTACACCTACGAGGAGCGCTTCAAGGGCGTCGACAGCAGCGGGCTCACAGTTTTCGTCCAGGACTGGTTTGGCTGGCAGCCGGTGGCGGAGAAGTCGAGCCGCTTCCCCGGGTCGTCCTGGATCGAAGTCGGAAACCTGTCGCCGGTCGAGAAGGGAAACATTCTCGGCACGGGATACATCACGCAGGGCGTGGTGGCGAAAAGATTCAGCCGATTCACCGTGGTGCCCTATCTCGAGGCCACCGTGTTTCATGACAGTAAGGGCTTCGATTGGGACAACAAAGCCAATGGTCGGCGGCGGCGTGAAAGCGATATTGCCGCGGGGTGATATCTACACCGAAATTGGTGCGGCTTATCTTCACGAGACTCGTTTCCAGTCAGGTCAGTCCGCTGGCGGAGTCTCGGTGTTCACCAACTTCTCATTTAACTGGAATCTTCTGGGTCGAAAGGCAGGTCGGTAACATGCCGTTTCCTGGTATCGGAAGTATCTCGGCGATTATTCACATGCTGGCGAAAGGTCCTGAGGCAGCGAGGTCAAACCATCTTATGCGCGTAATTGGAACCATCATTCTTGCACTACTGGTGAGCTTGAGCCTGGTCGGCTCTGTTTCTGCTCAGGATTCGCCATTACTCTTGTCCTCAATCAACCTGAGTTCGGCCAGCGTAACGGAAGGCCGCTCGGTTGAAGCCACCGTCACTCTGAACAACCCCGCTCCCAACAGCGGAGCCAGGGTGTCCTTGGCGGTCGATCCCGCCGGCTCGGCCTTTGTTCCGGCCAGCGTCACGGTTCCCGCCGGCGCGACCAGCGCGACGTTCCCGGTCAAGGTGGCGACCGCCACCTCCGTCACCATCTACGGCAACTACGGCGTCACCAAGAGCGAGTCGCTGGCCGTCATGCCCAAGGTGTCAATTGACGAAGTGGCGGACCGCGTCATTGCGCGCGAGCGCACCTTCGTCGAACAGATGAAGCACCGGCACCCACTGGCTGAGACCTACATTCAGAACCTGAAGACGGATAAGGACTCGGTGGTCGTGCCCAACAGCGACCAATATTTCCTGGGACGCCTTGACCTGAGCGATGGCGTCGAAGACCAGCTGTTTGAAAAGCAGACTGGTCTCAAGCTCAAGGCCCTGAACCCGTTTCCCAGCTTGTTCTCGCGCAAGTTCCTGCCCCTGGGCTTCGCCCAGATGGTCATGCTCGACCGCGATTTCCAGAAGAAGAACTACGACTTCAAATTCGTACGCCAGGAGTTTCTGGGAGAAGTGCGCTGCATCGTCCTCGACGTTCAACCCAAGGGTGACGTAGGCGGCCGCTTCCTGGGCCGGATCTGGGTTGAGGACCATGACTACAACATCGTCCGCTTCAACGGGACCTATTCTCCGCATTCCCGCTACAGCTACTACCTGCATTTCGATAGCTGGCGCTTAAATCTTCAGGCAGGCGTGTGGCTGCCGGCGTATGTCTTCATCGAAGAGTCAAATTTGAAAAGCGCCGGCCCGCTGCTCCCCGGCCTGCACTTCAAGGCGCAGACCCGGCTCTGGAGCTACGATCCGGAACCGCTTAAACACGAAGGGGAATTCGCCGAAATCCAGGTTGATGCGGTCACCGACCAGACCGACGCCGCCAAGGAAGCCGGTCCAGTCGAAGCCCAGCGCATGTGGGAGCGCACGGCCGAGGACAACGCTCTCGATCACTTGCAGAAAGTTGGGCTGATCGCGCCCCAGGGCGATGTCGACAAGATTCTGCAAACCGTGGTCAACAACCTGATCATCACCAACAATCTTCAGATTATTCCTGACGTGCGTTGCCGGGTGTTGCTGACTTCGCCGCTGGAATCCTTCACCATCGGACACACCATCGTGATCAGCCGCGGCCTGCTGGACGTCCTTCCCGATGAAGGCGCCCTGGCGATGACCCTGGCTCACGAATTGAGCCACATCGCGTTAGGCCACCGCATCGACACCCGGTTTGCCTTCAATGATCGGTTCTTTTTCCCCGACCAGAGTACGTTCCAGCGCATGGATTTCAGCCGCAACCCAGCAGAAGAAGAGGCTGCGGACAACAAAGCCATGGCATTGCTGGCGAACTCTCCCTACAAGGACAAACTGGCCAACGCTGGATTGTTCCTGAAAGCGCTCGAGACCCGCGCTCCGGAACTCACGAGCCTGATCCGGCCTCACCTGGGCAACCGTATGGAAGGCGGAAAAACGATTCGGATGTCCGGCGTGCTCAGCAGCGCTCCGCAACTCGAGATGCTGCGCATCGATCAGATCGCCGCTCTTCCGCTGGGCGGCCGAGTGAAATTGGATCCCTGGAGCAACCGTCTGGAGATGATGAAGACCAAGCCGGTGGTCCTGCTTTCGCCGCAGGAGAAAATGCCGTTCGAAGTTACACCGTTCTTCCCGTATCTCACGCGGCTCACCAATACGACGCCAGTCGAAACGGCGTCGGCTCAATGAGCAAGCACAAGATGATCAACCATGATTCCAACGATCGTGAACCCGTGAATTCAAAATCTGGATTCGCTTTGGAGACCTTGAAGGAAATGAGCAAGAACCGAAGACTGCCGATGCTGGCGCTGATTGCCCTGATTTCCCTTTCGCTCGCAGGATGCGGAGGCGGCAGCATGGGTTCCTCTTCCACCCCCGGCCAGTCCGGTCACACAGCCACGGGTCATCCCACGGGCATGTGGAGCACGCTGCCCTCTACCATGCCGATCAATCCGATTCACGCGGCCCTGCTTCATACCGGAAAGATTCTCGTCGTCTCGGGTTCCGGCAACTGTCCTCCGACCCTGGCAGGCTGCCCCTCAGGACCGCAGTATCCGCAGGGCGCGGCGATTCTGGACCTGGCGAGCGGCAAGGTCACTCCAATGCCCGTCGGTTGGGACATGTTCTGCAACGGCATGTCAATCATGCCGGACGGCCGAGTGCTGATCAACGGCGGCACAAAAGCATACGGGGCCCTGGCGGTGGTCGGTGTCCAGGGTGACGTTCCGTTTACCGGCTTGCCCAATACTTCGATTTTCGATCCTGGCACAGAGTCGTTCGTGGATGTGGCTCCCTCAGCCCATGGACGCTGGTATCCAACCGTCACGGAAATGAATGACGGCCGCATGATGACTACCGGCGGCCTCAACGACACCGACGGCAACTACAACAACACCACCGAGATCTGGGACGGCACGCAATGGGGCGCCGAAATTCCGGGCAATCCCAATATCCCTGACTTCCCGGGATTCGGATTCCCGCTTTATCCCAGAATGCACTTGCTTCCGACCGGCCACATCTTCTACTCGGCGCCGTCGTCGGCCACCCTCGACTTCAACCCCACCAGCCAGACTTGGACGCTGGTCGCGTGGACAAATTATCCCGGGCTAAACGATCCCAATGGAGAGCGAACCTACGGCTCATCCGTACTGCTGCCGCTTACGCCGCAAAATAACTACAACCCAAAAGTCATGATCCTGGGGGGCGACAATCCCGGCACCGATACTACAGAACTCATTGATCTAAGTCCGGCTGGCTTCCAGATATCCGCGAGCTGCCCGAACTTCGCCCCTTGCTGGGTGCAGGGACCAAAGATGGCCCAGGCACGGGTGGAGATGGAAGCCACGATCCTTCCCAATGGCAAGGTCCTGGTGGACGGCGGCTCGGCGCAGGATGAAGACGCAAGCACGGCCAGTTTGAAGGCGGAGATTTACGATCCGGCCACGAACTCGTTCTCATCCGCGGGATCGAACGCCTTCCCCAGGCTCTACCACAACGTGCAATTGCTCCTGCCGGATGCGACGGTGGCAATTACCGGCGGTAACCCGGCGCAGGGTGTATTCGAAAACCACATCGAGATTTACCAGCCGGCGTATCTCTTCAATTCGGATGGTACCCTCGCCACCAGGCCCACCATCGGCAACGCGCCGGCTTCGGTCAGCTACGGCGGTTCGTTCAACGTAGCCACTCCGGATGCAGCCAACATCGCATCCGTGGTCCTTATGAAAGCCGGTTCGGTCACCCATTCATTCGACATGGACCAGCGCTATGTCGGCCTGTCGTTCACGGCCGTTTCGGGAAGCCTGACCGTAAGCGAGCCTCCGAATTCGAACATTGCCCCTTCGGGATACTACATGCTGTTCCTGGTCAACAAGGCCGGAACTCCTTCGCTGGCGAGCTGGGTGAAAGTCTCAGGTCCGGCAGCTCCGATTGCCAATGTGGAACTGCACCCGGAGCGAGTGCCCACCCCGCGCTATGTCTTCCAAAGGAAGCATGTCACCGAGTCGGCACTTCCAATGCGTAAGGAGATGCATGTTCACTAGGAGCAGCAAAGCGTGATGACGTCGCTTCATAGTCGGCAGTTACGGCAGGTAACTCAACCGGGACACCTGCCTGGCTTCCGGCAAACCCTATCCGACCGGTCAGCATCTGACTGCCGGATCGACTCCCCACAGGTACTCGTTTGTGCCATTACCTCTAATTGGCCGATTGGTTAAACTTATGAATATGATTTCGATTTTTGCTCGCCACTCTGCACGCTCAGTCACCCCCCTTCGAATCGCTTCACTTCTGATCGGATTGCTGCTGCTGCCCGCGTTCGCGGTCGGCCAGACCTTCGTTCAAGTGAACAGCAACCCTACAGCGCTGAACGCCGCGTCGGTGACCGTGAGCTACACGACTCCCGAAACGGCCGGCCATCTGAATGTCGTCGTGATCGGTTGGACTGACACTACTTCTTCAGTCACATCGGTGGTGGACGACAACACCAACACCTACCGGCTGGCGGGCACTACTGCGGGCCATGGTTTGTCGCAGGCGATCTACTACGCCCCTAACATCGTATTACCCAACAACACCAGTCCTACCATTACGGTGACTTTCAATCAGATCGCCGCCTTCCCTGACGTGCGCATCCTCGAGTACAGCGGGCTGAGTGCAACCGCTCCGCTCGACACCTGGACCGGGAATACCGGTGTCTCCACGTCGGCGGACAGCCTCGCGACCACCACCACGGGAACCGATTTGATTCTCGGAGCCGGCACGACTGGCGCCGCATTTACGGCACGCCGGAGCAGGGTTTACCCAGCGCGTGATCACTGCCGCGTTCGGTGACATCGTCGAGGATTCCAATGCCGGTTTGCCGGCCGGTTCTTACAATGCGACCGCAACCTTGAACAACGGCTCCTGGCTGATGCAGGTGGCAGGTTTCAGCACTACGCCGATCACTTTTCCTGCTCCGATTATTGATGCGGTCACTCCGATCTCGAGGATCACCGGGCCAAGCACCGGCGGCACGCAGGTGACGATCTTCGGCTCGAACTTTCAGAAGGGCGCGACCGTTTTCTTCGGCACAGCTCCGGGTGGCTTTTCCGCTTTGAACTGCGCCGAGGATGGTGGGGACACGATCTCTTGCTTTACTCCGGCTCATCCGGTTGGCCTGGTGGACGTCACCGTGATGAATGTGGATGGACAGACCTCCTCGTCCGTCGGGGCTTACACATTCGTACTGGTCACTCCGCCAACGTTCACATCCGTGGCTCCCGCGACCGGTCCGACGAACGGTGGGACGCCGATTACCATCACGGGTACCCAGTTCCAAAACAATGCGACGGTCACGGTTAACAACCTGCCTGCCGCCAATGTGGTAGTCGCGCCGACTTCGATAACCGCCACCACTCCGGCACTTCCGGTGGGCACTGCCGATGTCACCGTTACCAACCCGGACGGCGGCTCGATCACCGCCCCGGATGTCTTCACCTATGCCTTGGGCACTGGACCGATCAACTACATTCAAGGCGCTTCGGCTGCCACGGGCGGAAGTCTGACCGTGGTTCCGGTTACGATGTCCAAAGTGCAGACCGCGGGCAATCTGAACGTGGTCATCATCGGCTGGAACGACACCACCACGACGGTTTCCTCGGTCACAGACACCGAAAACAACACTTACACGATTGCTGCTCCTCTCGTCACGGGAACGGGGTTAAGCCAGATTATTTACTACGCCAAGAATATTGCGGGCGAAGCCAGCAACCCCAACGAAGTGACGGTGACGTTCAGCGGGGCGGCACCGGCTCCCGACGTGCGCGTGCTGGAGTACAAAGGTCTGGATATTACTAACCCGTTGGACACGACCGCGGGCAACTTCGGTGCCACAAGCCCGGCCGACAGCGGCGCTTGCACCACCACCACCCCGACGGAACTGGTCGTAGCCGGAGCTACGGTGGCCGGCAGCGTTACCGGTCCGGGCACGGGCTTCACCACTGTGGCCCTGACTCATCCGAATGGCGACAATGCTGAACACCAGATCACGGACCGCGGTCGGCAGCTGCGAGGCTACGGCTGTGGTCGCCGGCGGTAATTGGGTGATGCAGACGGTCGCATTCAAGCTCACGCCGGACTTCACGCTCAATGCGACGAATCTTGCACCCACGTCAGTGGCAGCGGGAGTAGCCGCTACTTCGACCGTTACCGTCGCGCGCACTGAACGGTTTCACCGGCAGCGTAGCGTTGTCCTGCACCATTACTCCGGTAGTGACTCCGCCACCGACCTGCGCCTTCGTTCCGACTACGGTTGCGGGCGGTTCAGGCACTTCCGCTCTGACCGTCAGCACCACTGCGACCACGACGGCGGGTGGTTACACGGTGACTGTCAGCGGTGTGGCAGGATCCGTGACTCACACCAAGGTTCTCAGCCTGACGGTTACCGCGCTGGTGGTTCCGGATTTCACCATCGCTGCCTCGCCGCTCTCTCCGGCTACAGTGGCGGCAGGAGCATCGTCTACTTCGACGGTCACGATTGGCCCGGTCAATGGCTTCACCGCGGCTGTGGCTTTGACTTGCACCGTCGCCCCCGCCGCGACTCGCGGTCCGACGTGCGCATTCAACCCAGCCTCAGTGCCGGGCGGCACTGGGACCTCAACGCTGACGGTAAGTACGACGGCAGCGACCACGGCATCGCTCGAACCGCGATCGAGAGGCCTCTTCTACGCCATGCTGCTGCCGATTGGCGGCTTGGCGCTGCTGGGAACAGGAATCACTTCACGTAAGAAGAAGCTCTGGGGATTTCTCCTGGGCTGCATCCTGTTTTCAACCTTGATCATTCTGCCGGCCTGCGGTGGCAATTCATCTTCAGGCGGAGGCGGCGGGGGTGGCCACCCCGGCACACCTGCCGGAGTTTACACCGTGACCGTCACAGGAACTGCTTCAGGACCGCTGACGCACACCGCGACGGTGACCGTCACAGTTAACTAACTGCTCGACTAAATCGCCGGGAGCCTTGGCATTGACCCAGGCTTCCGGCGAAACTTTCTCGATCACGAGTGAAGGCGCTGCCAATCCCTCAATCGCTTTTTGATAGTGATTCGCTGTGGAGCCTGCCCAGATTTTCCTAGTAGTGGTAGGCGTGGCCGCGTCGCAACAGAGGGCTTTCGAAAAACTGCCAGGATGCGATCGCGATCAGGATGGTCAAACCAATGCCCACGAGTCCGCTGACGGACTGCATGCTCGATGACGCGGAGTGGAACCATGTTCCGAACAAGCTCCTGCAGCCATCGATCAACAGCAAGTGCAGCAGGTAGCTGCAATACGCGATCGTTCCCAGGCTGGTAAGTGGTTGGAGCGATAAGAACCACCGCGCGATGCCCTTGCTGGTAAGCGCAATCAACAGGCAGCACGCGTAGAAACACGCGATCAGGGAGTACCCGCCGATCAACATTGCACCCGGGAAAAGCAGGGGGTTGTAAGTCAACAATATAAGAAGAGTTGCCATACCGCCCGCTGTCCAGAGAAGAACAGTACGTTTGGCGTCAACCCGCTGCCACAACGCCGGAGTGCGAAAGGCTAGGGCGCACAGCACGCCCAGACAAAGCGCATCCGCACGGCAGGGCATAAGAACAAGGGCCGCCAGGTTTCCGTTGGGAAACGCAATGTGGCTCCAGATGCGCAACAGGGGAGCGACCAGGATGACCGTGAGCAGAAGTTTCGCCAGCGTATCTCGATTTAGCCGCCGCACAATGAGGGGGGCGGTGAGGTAGAACTGCTCCTCAACCGCAAGCGACCAGGTCGGGCTCAAAAATGCCAAACCGAAGGAACCTAAAAAGGCCATCCAGAAATTCTGAAAGAAGAAGACGTACGACAAGAATGGAATGTTCTTGGGCTGTGGGTTTCCAAACCAATCGGGGAACAGGTGGAAGGAGACGAGTCGCAGGAGGAATATCCCCAGGACAGCCATATAGAGGGGAAGAATCCGGTACGCTCGACGAACATAAAACGTTTTGAAGTAGTGCGGCGAATCTTTCACATCGAGAAGAATGCCTCCAATCAAAAAACCGGACAGCACGAAGAACAGATCAACGCCGCTCCCGGAGAGTCTCCCGAGAGTGCTCAACCTGACCAGAGGCAACGACTCGAAATGTATCGAGAATAATCCGTGATAGAGAAGGACGAGGAGAATTGCGATTCCCCGCAGTCCGTCCAAGACCGGAATTCTCCCCCGAGCGACGATAGGCGTCACGTCGCAAGGTAATGCTTCGACCTTAAGAGGTTCTCTCCAAGTGCTCATTTTCTTGCGCGAGGTATAGATGTTCAAATGTGTATCACAGGTTTCCCGGTCACGGCATCAGATGTGGATCATTGGTGCTAAAATTCAGCCGATGGAACAGAGCGGCTCGGGGTCTCAGAACGTGCAAGACCGCTTCGGGCGCTCGCCAGCATCAGACTCCAAAAGCCCTTATAGCCTTCGCTTTACCGTCCGGGAATACTGGCCACAGTTGTTGATGATCATCTTCGGGGTCGGTCTTGCTTCGGCCTTGTTCGTCCTTCAGCGCGCTCCCGTCGGCGGCCGCAGCATCGTCAAGATCACCGGCGTGGACGCAGTCTACTATTTCGCGACCGCCCACTCTTTGCTCTTTGATCGCGACTACGACCTGACCGACGAGTTCCAGTTTCTCGAGCCGCACCAACTGGTATTTCGGACCCAGGGGCGGCCCACCAGCGGCAAGCCGGAAAATCCTTTCGCCGTCGGCTATCCGATCTTGTCCATCCCATTTCTGGCCGCCGGAACCGCCGTGGACGCCCTGGCTGGCCGGCCTGCGGAAGGCTACTCGCAGTCCGCTTTGTTTTTCTACTTTCTGGCCAACATCACGTTCGTCGTCGTCGGGATGATTTGTCTTTCGCGTTTCCTGCAACACTTCGGACTGAGTCCGCTGCTGGCGGCTTTCCTGACGTTTGCCCTGTGGTGCGCGACCACGCTTGGGTATTACACCCTGTCTCCGATGTCGCATTCCGCGACTTTCATGATGGCATCGGCTTTCATGCTGGCATGGTGGCGCGTCAAGGACTCCTCGAGTCCGGGGGCGTGGGCCTTGTTAGGATTTTGCGGCGGATTCCTCTCAATCTGCCGCTGGCAGGATATTTTTTATCTCGGGATTCCCGTCCTCTTCGAACTCTCGCGCAGCCGCGGACTGGCGCCCTGGCGCAGGTGGTTCATCTACGGCGGAGCAGCCGCGGTCTGCTGGATTCCACAACTAACGGAATGGAAGGTCATTTACGGCAGCTTCTTCACCATTCCTCAGGGTCAGGACTTTTTGCACTTCCCGCCCCACTACATGCACCTCGTGCTGTTCTCCACCAATCACGGCTGGTTTGTCTGGACGCCGATCACCGCGCTGGGGGTGTTGGGGCTCTTTTATGGCGCTCGCAAAGCCACAGCCTTCTACTGGCCGTGCATCCTGGTGATTTTTCTCGAAGTGGCGGTGATGGGAGCGATGCCGACCAACTGGCATAACAGCGAGTCCTTCGGGATCCGGTCGCTGACGTCGTGTGTTCCGCTGATCGGATTGGGTGTGGCCACGCTTATGCGGGACCTCGGCCCCCGTTTCAAACCCGTAGTGGTCGGATTGGTCGCGGTTTGCGCCATCTACACAACCCTGTTTGCGATTCAGTACCGGCTCGATCTGGTGCCGAAGGTGGGCACTCTCACCACGTCGGAGTTGCTGTGGGACAAGCTGTCACTCAGGCAGGCCTACCGGCGCACTCATAAGCCACCGGCAGAGTCAGCACAGCCCGGACGTTGAGAGCGGACGAAACACTCAAACCTCTTGTGCCAGATTTCTCTACGGTTGGCTCCTTACTATGGTTTTCCGAGGGCTCTGGCGGTTATCCCTGTGTTTTGAACGATCCTGTATGATTGAGATTCTATGGCAACTTACCTCGTTACCGGCGTTGCGGGCTTCATCGGGTCAAGCCTGGCTCGGGAACTCCTGGCGCAGGGCCATGAAGTCAGAGGCCTGGACAATTTTTCCACCGGCAAGCGCGAAAATGTAGCCGAGGTATTGGGCCAGATTGACCTCCACGAAGCCGACCTGCTCGATCTGGACGCCCTTCACCAAGCCTGCCGCGGAGTGGATTATGTTCTGCACCAGGCAGCCATTCCGTCCGTGCCCAGGTCGGTCAAGGACCCGCTGGGAAACAACCGCGCGAATGTGGATGGGACGCTGAATCTGCTGGTTGCGTGCCGCGACGCCAAGGTGAAGCGCGTGGTTTACGCCGCGTCGTCTTCCGCTTACGGCGATACCCCGACTCTACCCAAACGGGAAGACATGCCGCCGAATCCCATTTCTCCTTATGCGGTGGCCAAGCTGGCCAGCGAGTATTACATGACGTCCTTTTACCGCTGTTATGGCCTGGAGACTGTGTGCCTGCGCTACTTCAATGTCTTTGGCCCGCGGCAGGATCCCACATCTCCGTATTCTGGTGTTCTCGCCAAGTTCATCAATCAAATGTTGAGCGGAGAACAGCCCACCATTTTCGGGGATGGTAAGCAGAGCCGCGACTTCACTTACATTGACAATGTGGTTTCGGCCAATTTGCTTGCCTGCAGCGCCGAGGCCAGCCAGGTCGCCGGAAAAGTGATCAACGTGGCCACCGGCCGGCGGACGGATCTGTACCAGACTTTCCTGATTCTGAAGAAACTGATCGGATACACCGGCGACGTGAAATACGGCCCCGAGCGCGCCGGGGATGTGAAGCACTCTCTCGCCGACATTTCCCGGGCAGAGCAGTTTCTGGGCTACCAGCCGAAGGTGTATTTCGAAGAAGGCCTCAGCCGGACCGTTGAGTGGTACCGCAGCAACGATCCCAAGCTTCAGACGGCCCAGCCCGCGACACGTGATTCGGGGTTTTGAGGAGACCTAGCCGGTTGTCATTTTCCACGTCTCGCCGGAAGTTCCTACAAGCGGGCGCTGCGGTTGCGGCAGCCGGCGCCCTGGGCGTGGTGGGCGATGGCATCATCTTCGAGGCCAACCGCCCCATAGTGGTCTCGATCGAAGTCCCCCTGTCCCGGTTGCCCCAATCGTGGGACGGATTCCGGATCGCTCAACTCAGCGACCTGCACTATGACCGTGATTTCTCCGCCGTACCCATCAGGAAAGCCGTCGATCTGGTCAACGGGTTGCAACCCGACCTGATCGTAGTGACCGGCGACTTTGTTACCGCTCCATTCTCGGGGAGTCGCTCGAACAATGCCCGTGCTGCGAAAATGATCGAGCCTTGCGCCCAACTGGTGGCCCAGATGCGGGCTCCGTTGGGCATCCACGCCTGCATGGGGAACCATGACGTCGGCACCGACGAAGCCCATGTCGCTGAAGTCTTGCAGTCTCACGGAATCTCAGTGTTGAGGAACCGCTCGGTTCCCCTCGAGCGCGACGGCGCGAGACTCTGGCTCGCGGGATTGAATGACGTTCTGGAAGGGAAATACGACCTCAAACTGGCTTTGAAAGGCATCCCGAAGCCCGAGCCAGTCGTTCTGCTGGTTCATGAGCCGGACTTTGCGGGTTACGTCAAGGATGTGGACCTGCAGCTTTCCGGTCACTCCCACGGCGGACAGATACGATTTCCGCTGCTGGGTGCGCCCGTCCTGCCGGTGATGGGAAGAGAGTATCCTCAAGGGCTGCGACGCATTGGTCCGCTCACCTTGTACACCAACGTGGGAATTGGAACCATCTGGGTGCCCATGCGTCTCAACTGCCCACCCGAGGTCACTCTCATCACGCTTCGAGCATCGGCTGTGTGATAACGCGCGGTGGAGAGAATTTCTTCAATCCAGCGGATCGGTTCCGATGAAAGTGGTTCTGGATTTTGACGCACCCCGCTCCTCCGCATGCTTCTCCAGTTTGCCGTCCCTGGCACCGCGCTGTAGGGCCGTTCCGAAGTGCGGTTCGATGGCCTCCGGGTTGCTGGTGTTCTGCGGGTTTGTGCCTTTTGAGAAGGAACCAAACTTCGCCGGAGATTGATCCCCACCGGCGCCGGATCCCGCCGCGGATGGTTTTCCGCCGGCCTGGGTCAAAGTCATAAAGAGCAGTTCCAGTCGGCTGGACACGCCCAGCTTGTCATAAACCCGGAAAAGGTAATTCTTGATGGTGTGCTGGCTCAGTCCAAGGCGCTCCGCAATTTCGCGATTGGTGAGTCCTTCGGCCAGGCTTCTGACCACATCCATTTCTCGCTTGGACAGCAGACTCAGACCGTTGGCATCAACCGCGCGCACCACCGGGGAGGTGGCCAGCGCTTCCACCGCGAACGACAGCTGTTGACTGTTGGCCCAGATCTGGCCTTCGTATACGCTGCGGATGCACTTGGAAAGAGTCTCCACCGAATCGTGCCGGCTGAATATTCCCCGGGCCCCGGCGCGAAACGCCTGCAGAACGCTCTCCTTCTTCGAGGAGTCCAGCAGCATGATGGCGAAAATGTCCGGGTTGGATGCGCGCAATTCCCGCAGAAGTTCGAAGCCGCGCAACGGCTCCTCGTCGAGATTGGAGCTCAGCACCACCACATTCACCCGGTGCAACTTCACGGCTGCGACCAGGTCGCGCGATTGCGCCGGCGGACTGATCACCTCGAGTTGCAAATCACGGCGTAGTGCATCCGCCAGCAACTGAGTATGAATCCGGGTGTCATCCGCCACCAGTACGCGGATCGTTTGTGCCCCAGAAGTTGGTGTTGGCTGCATAGCTTCCTCCCAGCGGAATTTAGGTCGAACCACTCGCCGACCCTTTTGCGCCGACGGCTGTAGAGAACAAATCACTTCAGACGGAGAATTTTTTCTCCGAGACAAGGGGAGGAGAAAATAGGGACTCGCGGGGGAGGCCCCGTTCTGGCGGCGCTTTCGAGATTTTAGCGTAAATTGACGAAACGAATCAATCGAAGAGTTGAACTAGATTGCAACATTCGGCGATATGGCACAAAAGTCTCATTGTGACATATATAAATATGACTGTGGGACACATGTGTCTAGGACGCACTTCATGGTTGCGTACCATATACATAAATATAATGCTATGTATTATCATATACATGCATGAAATACATTCTACGATCCTTAAGATCATAGATTTCCGTCGCGACAAGACTTGTATAGTACTATGCTCTCTAGCTTATTATTCCTATTACATAGGTACTACATTCTCTATCTGTAGGAGATTACCTTCGCCGGGTTAAGATGCCTCTTGCAGGCCTTTGCATCCGGCAGTAGTCTGCAATAGTTATTCGGGCAGTTTTGATCAGTCTCTCCCCCCTGCGTTGCCCCAGCTCCAGACAATCTATGCGTCATCCCAGGGTCACACTTGTGACTCAGAGGGCGAAGCTATCAATACCAGTCAACAAATCTCGGAAAATCTCAGCGCGGACACCATGATCAAGCACGAGCCGGCAAACTGGTATGCGGTGCAGACCCGCGCGCGCAACGAGAAAGTAGTGTGTGAAAGACTTCAGGAACAAGGCTTAGCCACTTTCTTGCCGCTGGTCACCGAAGTGCGACGTTGGAGTGATCGCAAGAAAAAAGTTGAGCTGCCGTTGTTCAGTTGTTACGTGTTCGTCAAACTGACCTTCACCAACAGTGACGAGCGCATGCGTGTGTATCGCACCAGCGGAGTGTTTCGCATCGTCAGCATGCGCGGAGAAGCAGTCCCGATTCCTGACGAACAGATCGATGCGCTGCGCACCGTGGTCACACAGCAGGTGCCCTGGTCGGCCCATCCCTTTCTGAAGATCGGACAGCGAGTGCGCATTCGCGGCGGTTCACTCGAAGGAGTCGAGGGCGTACTGCTCTCGCGGAATGGCGATCGCACGCTGATTATTTCAGTCGACGCAATCCAGCGCTCTCTGGCGGTGAGCGTCGAAGGCTACGACGTCGAAGCGCTTTAAGTCTTAACTCCCCCCGCAGTTGTCACAAGATTTTGTACGGAGTCTCCCCCCTTGATCGAAAATTTCATGGAATCAGCCCAAATTTTACTGGTAAGCAAGGAAAGATCGGCTCGCGATCTCGACTGGATTCCGGGTGAAAATCCGGGCTGGCAGCTGGAAACCGCGGGCAGTGGCTGGGAAGCCCTGGAGCGCGTCCACGCCGGACACGGTCCGGATCTTATCGTGCTTGACCTGATGCGCGGCGACGCCGATGGACTGCACACCCTGCGCTGGCTGCGCCGGGTCCGTCCCGACCTCCCGGTGGTCGTTCTGGCTACCTCCGACGATGCCAGTCAGAAGCTGGAAGCGATCCGCCTGGGAGCCCAGGATTATCTGGTCCGGCCGCTGCGGCCGGAACAGCTCGCGGCCGCCATCCGCCGTTCGCTCTTTTATGACAGCGAGAGCGGTGAGAGCGAAATCGCAGCCGACGAAATTGAGCAAATCGGTGACGACCTGTTCTTTGTCGCCGCCAGTCCCAGCATGCGCAAGATGCGGGCTCAGGCGGAACTGCTGGCCCAGACCAGCGCACCCGTCCTTATCTCGGGTGAGAATGGCACCGGCAAGGAGTTGGCGGCCCGCCTGATTCACAAGTTGTCGGTGCGCTCCGGCTTCCGCTTTCTCAAGATCAATTGCGCCACCCTGCCGGCCGACGTGCACGAGAGCGAACTGTTCGGAGTGAACAACAATGGACGCTCCAAGCCCGGCAAACTCGAGCTCTGTCAAAGAGGCACGCTGTTCCTGAACGAGATTACCGAAATGCCCCTGAGCCTGCAGGCCAAGCTGTTGCACGTCCTGCAGGACGGATATTTCTTCCGGGCGAATGGGGACACCCGGATCGAGATGGATGTACGGATCCTGGCGGCCACCCAGGTCAACATCGAACAGGCGATTGCCTCACGCAAACTTCGCGAAGACCTGTACTACCGCCTGAGCGCGTTCACCGTGCATGTGCCAGCCCTGCGCCAGCGCAAAGAGGAAATCCCTCTCTTGCTGGGCCACTTCATGAATCAGCTGGCGCGGCGCTACAGCCTGCCGGCGCGGATTTTCTCGGCGGCGGCGCTCGAGGCCTGTCAGCAGCATTCCTGGCCGGGAAATCTTCGGGAACTGGAAAAATTTGTGAAGCGCTACCTGGTGGTGGGTGATGGGACGGCCAACCTGGGCGCGTCCGACGCGGACGGCGATATGGCGTTCTGGAACGCTTATCTGCCCCAGAGCGAAAAGTCCGGGTTCGCGCTTGACTCGGCCGAGCCGCAATCCGCCATCTCCGGTCTGAAATCGCTGGTCCAGAGCGTCAAGGGAGAAGCCGAGCGCAACGCCATCACCACCGCGCTCGAGCAGGCCCGCTGGAACCGCAAGGCGGCGGCCCGGCTGCTGAAGGTCAGCTACCGGACCTTGCTGTACAAGATCGAGCAATACCACATGACTCCTCCCGCCAGCCAGTTGTCCGGTTACGGCAGCGGCAGCGGAGGACTGAGGGAACGCAGTGCCTACCAAAAAGGGTAGGTAGTCATGCCAACGGCGCGAGCCGAAAAGACATCCCAAGAATAGAGATTCCAACTTCGCCGCATACGCAACACGACCGGTGAGCGTCGCAAGCAACAGGACGACCGGATCAGAGGTCATCATGCAATTGTTAAAAAAAATTCGGGCACCATTCTTCATGGTTCTACTGCTGGCATTCGTCACCGTCGCGGGCAACCTCAACGCGTGGTCGCAGGACAAGGCATCGTCCTCGGCAAAGCTGGAGCAGCCGGCCGCGTCGACAACCAATCCGTCCGCAAGCAGCGCAACCGTCGCGCCGCGCAAGAACCCGAGCGTGCCGGTGATCGGCGAAGGCGATCTGCTCAAGGTCAGCGTTCTCGGCGTGCCTGAGTCCGATCAAGAGGTACGGGTGAGCGCGGATGGAACCATTTTCTTGAACTTCATTGGGGCCGTAGCGGTGGCCGGACAAACCACCGAGCAGGCCCAGGGGATCATCGCGAAAAAGCTGATCGCGGGTGGCTTCTTCCGGGACCCCCAAGTTTCTGTCTTTGCCAAAGAATATGCCACCCAGGGAGTCTCAGTGCTGGGCGAAGTGCAGAAGCCGGGAGTCTATCCCCTGCTGGGTGCTCGCACCCTGTTTGACGTCTTGTCGCTCGCCGGTGGCACCTCCGCCAGAGCCGGGAAACTGGTAAGTATTACGCATCGCGATACCCCGCAGACGCCGACCACGGTAGCTCTGTCGAATGACGCTTCCGAGTCCGTTCACAGCAATATCGATGTTTTCCCAGGCGACACGATCGTGGTCTCCAGGGCCGGCATGGTGTACATCGTTGGAGATGTTAAGAAGCCAGGCGGAGTGCCTATCGATAATGGCAGCATGACGGTTCTGCAGGCCATGGCTATGGCGGAAGGCCAGAACCCGACCGCGGCGATGAACAAATCCAAGCTGATCCGAAGGTTGCCGGGCGGCGAACCGAAAGAGATTCCGCTGGCCCTCGGGGACATGCTTTCATCCAAGATTCCGGACGTTCATCTGCAGGCCGACGACATCATCTTTGTTCCGAACAGCAAGGCCAAGAGCGCGACCAAGCGCACCATGGAAGCGATCATTCAAACCGCAACCGGAATGGCGATTTACGGAGCGCGCTTCTGAGATCGGCGGATCGTAAGTCGTTCCGGCGAGTCCGAAGGTTTGTCAGTTGGGTGGTTCAGGAAATTGCAGATCGGCAAGTCGCACGAGTGAGTGAACTGGGCAACGCTACCCCGGTAGAACGACCGAGCCGGGTATTCAATATGGGTATTGGAGGCACGGCGTGAGTAAGAACTTTGAATTGATGCGGCGAGCGGGAAACGGTTTTGAACGCAAGCAGCCAGCTTACCTTGACGTTCATGCGGAACAGCTACCGTCGCCCTCCATCTTAGGCCAGGCGGTCGAGAGCCATTCCCTCGATTGGAGGCGCGCGCTCGATGTTCTGGCCAAGCATTGGAGGCTGTCCGCCATTTTCGCCATTGCCGTGTTTCTCACCGTGGTTGGGGTCACGTATTTTACCCGGCCGGTGTATGAAGCCACGGCGCGCATGGAGATTGATCCGTCGGGAGAAACCTTCTCCCTGGACGGGAGCTCCGGGTCGACCGATTCCGAGTACCTGGAAACTCAGGCCCAGGTCCTGCAGAGCGGCGGCGTGGCGGTGGACGTCATTCGCAAGCTGCACCTGGACCAGAATCCTGAACTCGTCGGCGACGGCAACCCGGAAGAGAACTCGAACGCCGCGGCCCCGGATTCCACCGTCAGCGGCATGCAGCTCACGCTCCGGGAAAAGCAGGCGCTGCACAGATTCTCCGGCCTGCTGACGGTACGTCGCGATACGGCGAGCCGTCTGGTTCTGGTCGGCTTTGCCAGCCATGATCCCCAGCTGGCGGCCCTGGTCGCGAACACCGTCGTGCAGACCTTTATCGATGACACCTTTCAGAACCGGCACAACTCCATCATGAAGGCTTCCGAGTGGCTGTCGAAACAGCTCGACGACATTCGCAGCAAGATGGAGACCTCCAGCCGCGCCTTGGCCGAATTCCAGGGAACCATCGGAGTTTCGGACATGGAGGGCGACAAGAGCACCTACACCGAGCACATGGGCGAACTCAGCCGCCAGTTCACGCAGGCGGAAGCGGAGAGGATCCAGCTCCAGGCCCTGCTCAAGAACGAAAACGGCAATCCCGATTCGCTTCCCGAGGTTCGCAACAGTCCGGTGGTGCAGCAGTTGAGCCAGAAATTGGCTGAACAGCGTGCTGAACTTTCTCAGGCGCTGGTGGTCTATGGCAGCAATCACCCGGTCGCGAAGAAGCTGCAGAGCCAGGTGGATGAATTGCAGAGCCAGTTGAACGGCCAGAAGCATGCCATCGTCAATTCCATGAAGGCCAGCTATGCGGCAGCCGAAGCGCGTGAACAGCTGATGGCGGCCGAGATGAAAGGCACGACCAAAGAAATAGGACAGATGGCGCAATACACCGCGCTCAAGAAGGAAGTGCAGACCGAAGTAGACCTGTACAACTCGCTCTACGCCAAGATCAAGGAAGCGGGCATCGCCGCCGCTTCGAAGTCGGCCAACATTCGCATTGTGGACCCGGCCCTGGTGCCCGACACCCCCAGCAAACCACGCTGGGTGCTGAACCTGGCGCTGGGCCTTCTGGGCGCGGCTTTCGGAGGCGTCATGCTGGCCTTCGTCGCGGAAGAACTGGACAACAAGCTGCGTTCGCCCGAAGACATCAAGGAATGGATTGGCAACTCGAACGTTTCCATCATTCCTGTCATCGGCGAAGCAGAGCGCCAGGAAGCGCGCTTGACCTGGTCAAAGCGCATTGTGGGATTCCTGCCCACGGCCTCAACCACCACCGAGGACTCGCTCACCAACAATTTCTTCCTGGAGAGGCCGAACTCGCCTGAAGGCGAAGCGGTGCAGGCTCTCTATGGTTCCATCATGCTTTCCCGGCACGGCCATCCTCCGCAGGCCCTGCTGATTACTTCCGGCTTCCCGGGAGAAGGCAAGACCACGGTGGCTCTGAATCTTTCTTACGCGCTGGCCAAGCAGGGCCGGACGTGCCTGGTGGATGCCGACCTGCGCAAGGGAAGACTGGCTCGCGCCTTTGGCCTGACCTCGAACGAGGGGTTGAGCGAGGTCTTGCGCGAAGACATGACGCTGGACAGTACCTTGCTTGAAGTCCCGGGCATGCCCAGCCTGTCGATCCTGCCGGCAGGTACGCTGAAAGGGAATGCCGGCCAGCTCATCTGCTCCCAGACCATGCAGCAAATCGTGCAGGACCTGCGCGAGCGTTTTCAGTTCGTGGTCATCGATTCCGCGCCGATCCTGCCCTTCGTAGACGGGCGGGCGCTCTCTACCTTGGCTGACGCCGTGATCCTGGTCGGTCGATCGGGCATCACCACCCGTCAGGCCATGCGGCGCAGTGTGGAGCTGCTTTCCGAGATTCATGGAGCTCCCATTCTGCAAGTCGTGCTCAACGCGGCGCAGCAGAGCTCCATCGACTACAAGCATTACGGGTATGGGTACACGTACGAGGACACGACGCAACGCTGATCGGAGTCCGCGTCGTCTCCGCGCACCAATAGACTTTCCCGGGCCCAGTTTTAGCTTGCTGCCGTAAACACCACGGGTTGGAAAGTGGCCGAATGCAATTTCGCACACTGACGAGAGAGGACAATGTCATGTCCGCCGGAACTATAGAACATGTCGGTAACGCTCTGAAGGTCAAGTCCGAGAGCAATGGTTTCTTAAAGTATCGGTCTGCGCTGATTTTCTCATCGCAAGCCGTGCTCATCGTGCTGACCTACTACGCCAGCTTCCTGCTGCGCCTGGACACCGACTTTGATGCTGCCAATCGAGCGATGTTCTGGAAGACCCTTCCGTTTGTCCTGATAATCAAGCTGGTGCTGTCCTACCAGTGCGGACTGATGCATGGCTGGTGGCGCTATGTCGGCATCAGCGACCTGCTGGATATCAGCAAAGCCTCGGTGTTGAGCTCCTCACTGATTTTCTGCCTGGTGCAGGCCGTCCTCCGGCTCCCGGGATATCCCCGCTCGGTGGTTGTCATCGACTTGTTTCTGACCATTATGGTGCTGGGCGGCGCCCGCTTCGCAGTCCGCGCCTACACCGAACGCGCGCGCACCTACGGGGCGCAACGCAACACGCTCGTCGTAGGCGCGGGCGAAGCGGGTAGCGCCATCGTTCGCGAGTTGAAACAGAACTCTGCTCTCAACTACAACCCGGTCGGTTTTGTGGACGACGATCTCAGCAAGAAAGGCGTCAAGATCCACGGAGTCAAAGTTCTGGGCAGCACAGACGCCCTGCACGAGTTGATCATCGAACACCGGGCCAGCTGCGTCATGATTGCCATTCCCCAGGTCAAGGGCCGCCTGGTCGAAAGAATTATCGCCAAATGCCGTGAGTGCAAGGTGGATTTCAAGATCCTGCCACCCATCGGCGAGTTGATCAACAGGCCGCCTTCGATCAGCCAGGTGCGCCAGTTGCGGGTGGAAGACCTGCTGGAACGCGATCCGGTCACGCTCGATATGGACCAGATTCGCGGGCGCATCGAGGACAAGGTGCTGCTGGTCACCGGGGCGGGCGGTTCGATCGGGTCCGAGCTGGTGCGGCAAGCCGCTGCGCTCAACCCCAGGCAGCTGGTTTTGCTGGACCGGTCGGAGAATGACCTGTTCAAGCTGGGCCACGAACTCTCGCGCAAATTTCCTCACCTGGACTACGTTCCCGTCGTCGGTGATATTCAGGACGTGACCTTGCTGCGGGATGTGTTTGCTACCCACCGTCCCCAGTCGGTCTTCCACGCCGCAGCCTATAAGCATGTTCCCATGATGGAGAGGAATTGCTTCCAGGCCATCACCAACAACATTTTCGGCACCTACAACGTCGCCCTGCTTTCCCGGCAGTACAGGGTGGAGGATTTCGTCTTGATCTCCTCCGACAAAGCAGTGAACCCAACCAACATCATGGGAGTCACCAAGCGGGTCGCGGAGCTGATCATGCAGGGGCTGCAGGACGGTACCACCCGCTTCATGGCAGTCAGGTTCGGCAACGTGCTGGGCAGCAACGGCAGCGCCTTGCCGCTGTTCGAGCAGCAGATCGCCGCCGGCGGTCCGGTGACGGTCACGCATCCCGATGCCCGGCGGTACTTCATGACCATTCCCGAGGCGGTGCAGCTGGTGTTGCAGGCCTCCAGCATGGGTAAGGGCGGAGAAATCTTTGTTCTCGATATGGGCGAGCCGGTCCGCATTCTGGACCTGGTACGCAACCTGATCCGGCTCTCCGGCTTCGAACCCGACCGCGATATCAAGATTGACTTTGTGGGCTTGCGTCCCGGAGAAAAGATGTTCGAAGAACTCAAGCTCGAAGGCGAAGATGTGAAGCCGACCGCGCATGAGAAGATCCGGCTCCTGACTGGAAGCCGGACGACGTTCGAACAGATGTCGAGTTGGCTCGACGAACTCTCTGTACTCGTCCAGGCGAAAAACGTGCACGGTCTGGTCACCAAGCTGGTGACGATCGTGCCCGAATATTGGCCGAGTCCTGAGATTATCTCGTTGGGTGCGATTGATCGCCACGATCAGGCGCTGAACCACCAGTTGGCCCGCGCCACCCTGGCGTCGGCGCCGCAATCCGCCGAATCGGCTGCCTAAGACAATTTATTTATGTGTGGAATTTGCGGAATTTTTCGTCCCGATCGCGGCCGCATTGATCCCTTGCGGGTCAAGGAAATGCGGGACGCCATGTCTTATCGCGGTCCGGACGGGTATGGCCTGGCCCAGGGCGCGGGCTACGTGCTGGGGCACCGCCGGCTCTCGATTTTCGATCTTTCTGAGAATGGCAAGCAGCCGATGCCCAATGAAGACGGGTCGGTGGAGATTGTCTTCAATGGAGCCATCTACAATTTCGTTGACCTGAAGCGCGAACTGCGCAGCGCGGGCCATCAGTTCCGCTCCGAGACCGATACAGAAGTTCTTGTTCACGGATATGAAGAGTGGGGCATTGAGAAGTTGTTGTCGCGGATCAAGGGCATGTATGCCTTCGTCATCTATGACCACGCGAATCACAGCATTCATATGGCCCGCGATCCGTTGGGTAAGAAGCCCCTTTTCTTCTCGTTGCGCAATGACGAACTAGTCTTTGCCTCTTCGGCACGCGCTTTGGCCCTGGCCCTGGAGACGACCCCGGAAATCGATCCCGTCGCAGTTGACCAGTTGCTCTGCGATATGTACATTCCGGGACCGCGGAGCATCTTTGAAGGAGTGGAGAAGCTTCTTCCCGGCCACGCGTTAAGCGTGGGAAGAGATGGGCGCCGAAAGGATTTCGTTCATTGGAGCCCTGATTTCCTTCATCCGGAAGAGGGCGTGAGCGACCAGGAATGGCTGGAAAAAGTTGAACACTCGCTCGAGACTGCAGTCAGTCGGCGGTTAGTGGCCGATGTCCCCGTTGGCATTCTGCTTTCGGGTGGAATCGATTCAAGTCTTGTGACCGCGACCGCGGCGCGGACGGCGGGTCGGGTCCAGACTTTCTCGGTTGCGACCGATGATCCGGCCATGGACGAGAGCCGCTATGCCCGGGCGGTCGCGAGTCGCTACAACACGGTCCATCACGAGCTTAGGGTAGTCAGCGATTTCCGCGGCAACCTGATTCGCCTGGTTAGCGCCATGGGTGAGCCACTGGCCGACGCTTCTGCCGTTAACGTGTTGGCCATCGCGGAGCAGGCACGACAGTTCGTCACTGTCATCTTGACTGGCGATGGTGGTGACGAAATCTTCGGGGGCTACAATCACTATCTGGCCTATCACAAGGCGCAGCAGCTCAGGAAATTGTTTCCAGGTCCTTTGAAAGCACCCTTGGGCTGGATGGGCATCATGCTAAGCAACGCAGGTGGCTTTTTGCGGCGCGCCGGAACCTTGAGCCGGTTGACCGCTATGCCCCTCGAGCAAACCATGTTTACCACCAATTCCAGAATGGACCGCTCGGTGCGTCCATCCTTCTATTCGGCTGAATTTAGCGAGCGAATCGGAGAGAATCGCCACAATCTGCACTATCTGAGCGTGCTTCCGCCGGCGACTTTAGCGGCGCGGGACGTGGACCGGGTAATGCATCCCCGTTGTCCGAAAACAGTCCCTCCCCACCAATCCAAGGCATTGAAAGCGGGAAGATTCCCGTCCCGCAGTATCAGCCGGTTACAGGTCTGGCAAAGCACAAACCCTATGACAAAAATCCTACATTCCATTTCATCGTCCCTCGATCGGTCAGGAAGAAAGCGACGCCGTCCAGAAAGTATTAGCCTCGGGCTGGCTTACCACCGGACCAGTCGCCATTGAGTTCGAAAAACAGTTTGCCGCTTATGTCGGGTGCAAGCACGCCCTGGCGGTGAATTCCTGTACCGCCGCGCTGCAACTGGCGCTCGACGCCATCGGCTTGCAGCCGGGGGATGAGGTGCTGCTGCCCTCCTACACCTTTACCGCGACCGCCGAGGTCGTCACATATTTCGGGGCTCGTCCCGTACTCTGCGACAGCGTGCGGGGAGGCTTCAATATTGATCCCGCCGATGCGGAGCGCCGGGTTACGGCGAAGACACGGGCCATCATTCCGGTCCATATTGCGGGCGAAGCTTGCGATCTTGACCCTCTGCATGCGATGGCGCGCCGCCATGGCTTGCATGTGATCGAGGATGCGGCTCACACGCTGCCGGCGTGGTACCGCGGCCGGCGGATTGGAACGATTTCCGAATTGACGGCTTTCAGCTTCTACGCCACCAAGACCATTACTACCGGCGAAGGCGGCATGCTGGCCACCGACAACGACCAGTACGCGGAACGGGCGAAGATGATGCGCCTGCACGGCATCGGAGGCGACGCCTGGAAGCGCTATTCGAAGACCGGATCCTGGTTCTACGAAGTGCACCGCGCCGGCTACAAGATGAACCTGCCGGATCTGCTGGCGGCGGTGGGTGTGGCCCAATTGAAGAAGGTGCGACGAGTTCTGGAAGAAGCGCAGCCAGGTTGCGGCCTACTATCGCGAGAAATTTTCGCAGATCGAGGAAGTGCAGTTGCCGGCGTGCGCGGTGGACCCCGCCGAACATTCCTGGCACCTGTTTATCCTGCGGCTGCGGCCCGAGCTGTTGAGCATCGGCCGCGACGAATTCATCGAAGAGTTGAAGGCGGCGGGCATCGGCACCAGCGTGCACTTCATTCCGCTGCACCAGCATCCTTACTACATCGAGCAGTACGGCTACCGGCAGGGGGATTTCCCGCAGGCCGAGGATTCGTACTCGCGCTGCATCTCGTTGCCGATTTACCCCGACCTCACCGAGGCGCAGATGGCCCAGGTAGTGGGGGCAGTCAGCAAAATTGTCAGCCGGAGCCGCAAGTTCGTTTCGGTATGACCACGATGGACACAATTTCTGACGCGCCCAGCATGTCGAGCGAAAGCGGCAGTCTGAGCGCGTGGAATTTTTCGCCGGGCAAACGCCTTTTGGATGCGAGCGCGGCGGGCGTGGGTCTGGTGTTGTTTCTCCCGCTGATGGCGGTCATCGCGGTCGCTGTCCGGCTTACTTCTTCTGGACCGGTTCTGTTTCGACAACGCCGGGTGGGCAAAGACGGCAGAGCTGTTCGAGATTCTGAAGTTCAGGACCATGGTCCACCGCCCGCAAGGCGCCGGTCCGGGAGTCACCCGCAAAGGCGACTCGAGAGTTACGGCGACGGGCCGGGTGTTGCGGCGGGTGAAGCTGGACGAACTACCGCAACTCTTCAACGTATTCCGTGGAGACATGAGCCTGGTTGGGCCGCGTCCCGACCTCCCCGAATTTTGCCAGGCCGTCCGCCCGGAACAGCAGCAGGTGTTCACGCTGCGGCCCGGGTTTAACGGGATGGGCGACGTTGCACTTCAGGGATGAGGAAAAGCTTCTGGCCGCGGTGCCCGAAGAGCAAACGGCCAGCTACTACGTTGACCACATTCTGTCGCAAAAGACAGAGCTGGATTTGGACTATGCCAGTCGTGCTTCGTTGGTCGGCGACCTAAGAATTATCCTGCGAACTCTAACCGGAACTTGATGACCGGGTGAGGGCATGGGATGGGACCGAAAATACAATCCCTGGTTTGGTCGCAATTGCAATACGGTGGCCACGTCGCCGCCGACAATTTGTTCGCCAGTCCCCGCGGCGATCGGAATCATTTCTAAAGAAGGTTGAGTTACCTCTTTATGAAGCGTGTTCTGCTCATCGCTTACGCTTATCCGCCTTGCCCTGAGATTGGGGCGCTCCGGCCCGCGGGCCTGGCTAAGTATTTGCCTCATTTCGGGTGGGAGCCAACGGTGCTTACGGTGAAACTGCCCGGTCTGCGTCCCAGTTGGGCGCCGGTTATCGAAACCGGTGACGAGGATGTGCTGCAATCCTGGAAGGTCAGGTTCGGTCTGGAGGGCAGACGCAGCCTGCATGAACAGCTCGGTTTGCCGCTGACCCAAAAGCGCGACTCCCAGCTGATGCACACAAAAATTCTTCTTGCGATGCGGTATTTACTCGCATTTCCCGATTCGACGAAGGGCTGGATCCCCTTCGCCACGCAGGCGCTGCATGAGATCAAGAAGAGCATGACCGTGGATGCGGTCTTGACCACGTCGCCTCCTGTATCGGCCCACATGATCGGCCAAAAGGCCAAGGAAATGTTCGGATGTCCGTGGATCGCCGATCTTCGCGATCTGTGGTCGCAGAATCTGGCGCAGGGCAACGATCTGGTGCGCCTTCTGGAGCGGTCTGTCGAGCGGAAAACTTTGCGCGATGCGGATGCGCTGGTGAGCGTGTCTGAGCCGTGGGCAGGCCGGCTGCGGGAATGCTATCCCGACAAGTCCGTTTTCAGTATTACCAATGGCTTCGATGCCGACGACTTCCGGCCCAGGCCGGAGGCGCTGACGCCGGCCTTCACCATCACTTACACCGGCCGTCTCTACGAGGGAAAGAGAGACCCCACACCGCTGTTCGAAGCTATCCAGGAGCTGATCCAGGGAGGCAGGTTGAGCCGCGAAGTGGTTCGGGTCCGTTTTTACGGTTCGATTGAGCCCTGGCTTCCAGCTTTGGTGCGGTCCTTCGGTCTCGAAGATGTAGTCGAGGTTGCCGGCACCGTCAGCCGCGATGAAGCTTTACGCCGGCAGCGGGAATCCCAGGTCCTGCTCATGCTTTGCTGGTCGGACCTGCGCGAGACTGGGCAGCACACGGGAAAGGTGTTCGAGTATCTGGGTGCGAGGAGACCTGTTCTCGCGATTGGAGGCAGTCGCGGGGTGGTCACAGATCTGCTCGAGCAAACCAAAAGCGGAGTGCATGCTCAGTCTAAAGAAGAATTGAAAAGCACCTTGCTCCGGTGGTACGCCGAGCATCACCAAACCGGGCGCGTGTTGTATCGGGGCGACGAGCGAAAAATCTACGCCTACACTCACGAGCAAATGGCCAAGAAGTTTGCCGAAGTGCTGGAGGGCGTCACCACGGGCGGAGTGTCGCAAGCTTGCGCCGCGCATGTGTAGTGCCTGACACCCGGGCTTCGGCGCGAACGGCGCCGCAGCGAGAGTAATCTACGCTCCAGGGTCTGCCATGTTTTCCCAACACTTCTACGTCAAATGCAAAAGCAGAGTGACTCATTGAATCGTGTCTGATTGCGTTCCTTGCAGAAATTATCACAATAGTCTGCGCAGCAAATCGCGGGGGCCAATGCGGCCCACAAACAGCACACTTGTAACCAGAGAGAGTCGGGCAACCTACAAATGGCATCGCCAGCAACCACCAAGAACGTTTTTACAAGCGCCGGGGAGAGCCGCTGGCTCGCGATCGCCCTGACCGTCCTTTTTGCCCTCCTCATGGGCGTCATGGTGGCCGAGGGCCAATGGTTGCTTGTGGCCGCCCTGGCCGCGGTTCCGCTGGTCTTTCTCTGGCCGGTACAGGTCGCCCTTGGAGCATTTGCTCTGTTGATTCCCTTTGACAGTGCCACGTTCTCCCAGGGGAATGGAACTTCTGGAACCACCCTTAATTTTGTCGTGGGCGCGGCTGCGGCATCCATTCTCATTGCCACGGCGCTGGCGGGACGCAGGCTGCAAAAGCCACCACGAGCGGCTCTTTGGTGGACGCTCCTGATCGTGTGGTATGCGCTGACCTATCTGTGGGCAGTTGACCCACGCGCCTCTATGGCCCGACTGCCCAGTGCGGGCGCTTGCTTGATTCTCTATCTTGCGGCCACTTCGCTGCGGGTTAGCGAGATAGAGTTCAAGGGAATTGTTGCCGCTGCGATTGTGGGAGGATGCCTGGCTGGCCTTTATTCCTCGTATGAGTTTTATCACCATATAGGTTGGTCGGGCACGGCACGAAGTTCGCTGGTCATGGGGCAGGAGGCCATAAACCCAAACGTTTTCGCAACTCGCCTTCTGTTGCCTCTGGCGCTGTCCGTGGGCGCATTCTTTTCGGTGCGCGCGGCCTGGCTTAAGACAGTGGTGTTTGGCTGCAGTGCCCTCCTGACCCTGGCCATATTGCTCACTCTCGTCGCGAGGTGCGGCGCTGGCGGTATTGGTCATGGCGTTCGTGTTCTTGTTGCGATTTGGGGTGAATCCTCGAATCCTGGCGGTCGGCGGATTGCTGGCGGGCATCAGCCTTACCCTACCTGGCGAGTTTTACAAACGCTTTGGCGAAGCTGCTACCACAGGCGGAGCGGGACGATTGGATATATGGATCGTCGGATGGGAGATGCTGAAACACTACGGAATCTTCGGCGCTGGAATCAGCAATTTCTCCACCGTTTACACGATCTATGCCGGATATGCACCACGCTTCGTAGGATTTGATCGGGCTTCGCACAACCTCTACCTGGAAATGTCCGTGGAAGCCGGATTGATCGGAATACTTCTCCTTGCGCAGGCGGTTCGGATGCAGTTGCGGATGGGAAGAGTCAACCGCCGAAAGATTGGCAAGGCGAACCCGTGGCTGATCGCTGCTGAGGCAGCCAGCTGGTCAATCATGACGGCGGGAATGTTTACCCACCTCTTCTGGGAAAAAAGTTTTTGGCTACTTTGGATTACGGTTGCCTTTAGTACCCAGCTCTACAAGAACAGCCTCCAGCAGGGCGAGAACTTGCCGACCCCGGAACTCGCCAGGGTGAGACCACGAAACCCGGCTCTCTGGTAGTCCGCAGTTGGGTTGAATCCGACGGGTCTTGCCACTTCACCACGTTCTAAAATCACTGTGACACCGGGCCCCACAACCAGCACTTCCAGCCTTATGACCAGAATGGCCACCGATGTGTCGTCGGAGGAAGGCGCGATTTCCTCTGCCCGGACGTCTCTGCGGCCCGCGCCTGTCACCAGCGTGGTTGTGGATGCCTCGTGCTTCTCTCTGCCCTACGATTACTCGCTTTGTGACGCGCTGGCCGACGAGGGGTGCCGGGTATTTCTGGCGCGCAGCGAGTTTCTGGCGGGAGAGTGGACCCGGCCGGCGAACGGCTTCGAGGCGTGGAACCACTTCTATAGTCTCAGTCATGGCAAAAAGCGCCGCGGAATTTTCGCTCCGGCGTGGAAAGTCATCAAAGCGGCAGAGCACCTGGTTGACATGCGGCAATTCGTGCCCAGGATGCGAGCTCTCCAGCCGGACGTTATACATTTTCAGTGGCTGCCGGTGCCTATGCTGGACGGGCTGTACCTGCACGACCTGAGCCAGGTGGCGCCTCTGGTGCTTACCGTCCACAATGCCCGGCCGCACGGCAGTTTGATGCAGCGGTTTTTTCAGGGCTTCCGGCGGACTGCGATCCTCCGCCACTTTCACGCAATCATCGTCCACTCCGAGTTCACCAAGCGACAGATGGTGGAGATGGACTGGGCTCCGGCCGAGCGGATTCATGTGATTCCGCACGCAGTGCTGGATTACTATCTTTCGCTCGAGGGAAGCGCGGCTGCACCGGTCTCCTCTTCGAACCAGACCGTGATGTTTTTCGGGAACATCGAAGCCTACAAGGGACTGGATGTCCTCATCCGGGCATTCGCGCTGCTGCCCGAAGATCTGCGGGTCCGTACGCAGTTGTTAGTGGCGGGCTCGGCAAACACCGATGTTGTCTCGCTGCAAAAGCTGGCGCGCGATCTCGGGATCGAGCAGCGCATGGTTTGGAAGCTGGGATACATTCGCGAAGAGGAAGTTCCGCGGCTTTTCCGATCGGCGACCATCGTGGCGCTGCCTTACCGCGCTATTGATCAGAGCGGTGTGCTGATGACCGCGGTGGCCTTTGGCAAAGCGATTGTCGCCAGCCGGACGGGAGGTTTTCCCGAAGTCATAACCGACGGAGTCAACGGAATTCTGGTCACCCCTGGTAACGTGCTGCAACTGGCCACGGCTCTCCAGGATTTGTTGGTGAACCCCGTTCGCAGACAGGCGATGGAGCAAGCGACCAGTGATTTGGCAAGGACCGAACTGTCGTGGGCAAGCAGCGCGCAAAAAACAATCGCGCTCTATGAAACGGTGCTGGCCAACCCGCTGCCTGGAAATCGTGAAGCCCGATGAGAGAACTTGCCGAAACCACCGAGAGCATGGCGGACGTGAACCTCTTCCCCAACATCACGCACAGGCCGACCCTGCGGGTGGTCGCAGTGCTTGAAGGTTCTACGGTTTCGGGTCCGGCGAAAAATCTTTTTGAGTTCTGCCGGGTGGCGCGGACACTCTCGACCGGGCCGGTCGTAGACCTGACGCTGGTTACCTTCCACCGCTCCCTTTCGCTGGCCTGCGGCCAGAATACCGATCTCATCGAAGCGGCACGGCAATCCCATATTTCAGTCGAGCGTATTCCTGAGCGCTTTGTGTTCGATGTGCAGGTGGTTTCCCGTCTGCGAAAGCTGGTTGAGCATCTGAATCCCGACGTGATCCAGACCCACGCCTCGAAATCTCATTTCCTGATGCGGTGTTCGGGTCTGGGAAACGACAAGCCGTGGATCGCGTTTCATCACGGCTACACCAACACCGATTTTCGTTCTCCGATCTACAATGGCCTCGACCGCTGGTCCCTGCAGGCTCCGCAGCGGATTGTGACGGTAAGCTTAGCTACGAAAGAGCAGTTGCGGCGGCACGGCGTATCGGGCGAGCGAATTACGGTCATACACAACGCAGTGCCCGCGCAACTCCATCGTCAGGCATTGAACGACGCTTCCGTTATCCGCCAAAAGAAAATTGATCTAGGAGTTTCACCGGACGAGAAAGTCATTTTGTGTGCCGGCCGTCTTTCGAAAGAAAAGGCGCAGATTGAGCTGGTCGCCGCTATCGCTCATCTGGGAAAGCAGCGGCCTGACCTTGCGGTGCGGGTGTTCATTATCGGAGATGGCCCGGAGCGCGAGCGAATTTCGCAAGCCATTCAGTCCGCCGGACTGGAAAAGAGTGTCGTAGTTACCGGCCACTTGAAAGACCTCACTCCTTACTATGAGGCGGCGGATGTGGTGGCGATACCCTCGCTGAGTGAAGGCTCGCCGAACGTGCTGTTGGAGGCGATGGCTTTCGGCGTGCCAATCGTGGCCACCGACGTGGGAGGAATTCCCGAGATCGTGACTCACGGAGAGACCGCTTTCCTGGTACCGGCGCAGGATCCCGGTGCAATGGCCGCAGCCATCGCACGGCTGATTTCAGAACCCGGCACCGCATCCGCTATGGCCCGGCAGGCACGAGAGAAAGTGGAAACTGATTATTCGCCGGAGACGCGAGCGAAGACTTTGGTCAGCATTTACGACGAGGTCTATACGAGGTCCATGGCCAGCGTCGGCAATAAGCGCTAGCCGAAGCTGTGGTCACTGGTTCAAGCCAGGGTTGGGTTTCGGGAGGTACACCTGCCGGTTGCCCACACTGTAACTGAACGAGTAGTTGGCTTCGAGATCTTGCAGGAATTCGCCGCCGAAGTGGACTTCTTTGTACCAGTTTGTTCCATCGGCGGTCTCGGGATTGCGCTCCAGGACTACCGCGGAAAAATCCTGGTGCGCGAGTTTCTGCCATAGGTCGGCGCCGAGCGCGGGATATTTGCTGGTGGCTACGCGAAACATGAACGGGTCCAGCATGTAAGGACTCTTTCCCGATTGAAGAACCACAAAAGAGTTTTCGGCCAATACGGGCCGGCCGTCGGCAGGAATCTTTTCCAGGACTCTTTGTATCTCGGCACGCAGCGATGGCCGTTCCAAGTCGTAACGTAAGGCGGCCACAACTTCGACGCATCCGACAATCAGACCTAAAGCAATAATCCCGGTGCCGATCTCGGTAATTGCAGAATTGCGAGACGCACAATACGCCAGCAGCAATATGGCGGCGACGTTCAAGTCAATCAGGTGATTGAACAGTGTGCCCGGCGACCCGAAGATCACGGTGGTTACCGCCAGCACGAGAACAAAGTAAATCGGCAACATGTCAGCAGGGAATTTCTTGAAGTGGCTGAGGCCGAAAGCCACGGCAGGGATCAGAAAGATGACCATCACGGGATCGGATTCGAGCGCCGATCCAATGATCCGGTACGGCGCCTCGAGGGCGTAGATCAGCGAGCCGCCGCCGCCGGCGCACACGCGAAAGATTTCAAGGGCTCGCCCGCTGCTTCCGAAATACATGGCCGACAGTACCGCGACGAAGCCGACAGCAGTGGCCAGACATAAGTGCACCGCATCCTTGGTTCGGCGACTGAAGGCCCAGGCTAGAACGACGGCCGCAACGCCAAAGACGGTAGTCATCTTGGCGGCAAAGGCCAGGCTGAAAAGGGCGGCGGCGACATAGAGCCACCCGCGCTTTTCTTTTGGGCCTACACAAAACGCCAGTCCCCAAACATTGAGCATGGCCGCCAAGCCGTCCCCTTTGGTGTGGACCAGAGCTTCCTGAGTAGTAGCAGCGGTAAGGACAGCGGTGGCAGCGCCCAGGCTTACCAGCAGGCTTACGTCGAGACGTCGTAAGAAAACGAAACAGCCGCAGGCCAGCAAGATGACGCTCGCGGCCGACAAGATCATACCGGAATCTTCCAGCCGGCCGAATATTCTGGAGAGGCTTCCGGTTACCACAATATAGAGCGGGAAGAAACGGGTCCCACCATATCCCAGCGGACCGAAGAGCGGGCGGTACAAGACTCCATGGGTGAAGTCATAAGCACTGGTCATCCATGCCCCTTCCGCGTGGGACATGTAGTACAGGTTCCGGAAGTTAATAACGACGCGCCACAAAAGAAGCACCGGGACCATGATCGAGGCTGCGACGATCGTCACTGAGTACAGCTTTGCAACCGCTTTCGACTCGTCGATCCCTGACATGGCAGACCTTTTTCGCGGAGAGCGTTGGCTAGTCACGTTACGATATTTGACGAGTGGGAACAAGAGAGCGATGAAGCACGTCTCCGATGAGATAACCCTGGAACACTTCGATCTCATCAGAATCGAAGCAAACGGGGCGAATCGCCAGAGTCATATTCTGCAGTCAGTGTGAGTGCGACGATATAAATGGAAGACAATGGTTTGGGGAGAGGACACGAAATGAGAGTTCTAGTTACCGGGCACGGAGGCTATATCGGGACAGTTCTGGTCCCGATGTTTTTGAAGGCGGGTCACAAGGTCGTGGGTCTGGATACCCACCTCTATCGCTCCTGCACTTTTGGGGCAGAGCCGGTTGCGATTCCGGAAATCGTCAAGGACCTGCGCGACGTTGAGACCTCCGATCTCGAAGGATTTGATGCCGTCATTCATCTGGCGGCGTTGTCCAACGATCCCCTGGGTAATCTCGATCCGCAGCTGACCTTCGATATCAATCATCTGGGGTCAGTGCGTCTGGCGCGGAAGGCGAAAGAAGCCGGGGTTCCGCGGTTCCTGTTTTCCTCATCCTGCAGCACCTACGGGTCGGCAGGGGATGACATGCTGGACGAAACCAGCAGCTTCAATCCGGTCACGCCGTACGGGCAGTCGAAGGTGTTGGTCGAGCGCGATCTTTCGGAACTGGCAGACAGCAGCTTTTGCCCTGTATATCTAAGGAATGCCACGGCCTACGGGGTGTCCCCCAAGCTGCGCTTCGACCTGGTGTTGAATAACCTGGTGGCGTTCGCCCTGACCACTGGCCAGGTGCTGATGAAGAGCGATGGCACGCCCTGGCGCCCGATTGTGCATATAGAAGATATTTCGCGCGCATTTCTGGCGCTGATGGCGGCCCCAACGAATGTGGTCTTTAATCAGGCTTTCAACGTAGGAATTAACGAGGAGAACTACCGCATCCACGAACTGGCGGACATGGTGAAGGAAGTGGTGCCCAACTGCAAGATCGAGTTTGCGCCCGGCGCCGGACCCGACAAGCGTTGCTACCGGGTCGATTGCAGCAAGATCAAACGCCTGGTTCCGGCCTTCCAGCCGCAGTGGACCGCGCGCAAGGGAGTGCGGCAGTTATACGACGCGTATCGCGCCGTGAACCTGACGCTGGAGGATTTCCAAAGCACGCGCTACTCGCGGATTGATTACATCCGCGGCCTCTTACGCGACAAGCAACTGGACGCCGGGTTGCGCTGGACCACCGCCGAAACGGCGGCCAGCGTGCGCTGAAGCCGGCTGATCGGCAAATCCACAGGAACAGTTAGCAGACCAGGTAAGAGCGAAAGGGAAGTGAATAGATGATTTTCACCGAAACAAAGTTGAAAGGCGCGTTTGTGATTGACATCGAGCGCCGCGAGGATTCGCGCGGATTCTTCGCCCGCGCCTTCTGTCAGCATGAGTTCGAGCAACACGGCCTGAAGCCGATGATCGCACAGGCGAACATCGCGTTCAACCACAAGAAGGGCACGCTGCGCGGGATGCACTTCCAGTTTCCGCCTGCGCCTGAGACCAAGCTGGTGCGTGCAACCCGGGGCGCGATTCTCGACATCATTGTCGACCTCAGGCCCGAAAGCCCGACCTATCTGCAACACGTCGCGGTCGAATTGAGCGAAGACAACAGCCGCGCGCTGTACGTGCCCGAGCGCTTCGCGCATGGATACCAGGTGCTGCGGGACAAGACCGAGACCAGCTATCAGGTAGGCGAGTTCTACACTCCCGGCTCCGAAGGCGGATTGATGTATAACGATCCCCGGCTGAAATTACAGTGGCCGCTGCCCGTATCGGTGATTTCGGAAAAAGACGCGGTCTGGAAGCTGCTGGACGAACAGGAACCGGAACTCAAGCGCCGCATGAGCCAGGGGCAGAGAGAGCCGGCCACAGTGGGATCGGGCAAAAACGGAAAGTAAGCTGGCGTTCTTCAGGCTGCATTCTTAAAGGGACCAGGAAACTTCATCATGATCATCGTAGATAACGCACTGAAAGCACGGGAAGCCGAAGGACGCCCCATTCGGGTGGCCCTGATCGGCGCCGGTTTCATGTCGCAGGGTCTGGGCAACCACATCGTTAACACCATGACGGGTATGCGCATGGTGGGTGTCTACAACCGCCGGGTGCAAAGAGCGTTCGACCTGTGCGAATACTGCGGCGTGAAGGATGCGGTCGCTCCTGCCCGGCAGAGCGAAGTCGATCTCGCCATCCGCGAAGGCAAGACCGTGGTCACCGACGACGCCTTCCTGCTGGCCCGGTCGAGCGAGGTGGATGTTCTGGTTGATGTCACCGGCTCGGTCGAGTTCGGTGCGCGCGTGGCTTTCGAAGCCTTCAAGCATGGCAAGGACGTCATTCTGCTGAACGCCGAAATTGACGCCACCATCGGCCCGATTTTGCAGGTCTACGCGGACAAGCATGGCGTCATCTTCTCGGCCTGCGACGGCGACGAGCCCGGCCTGCAGATGAATCTGTATCGCTGGGTCAAGGGTCTCGGCCTGACGCCGCGCGTGGTTGGCAACGTCAAGGGACTGCAGGACCCGTATCGCAATCCCACCACGCAAAAAGGTTTCGCAGAAAAGTGGAAGCAGAATCCGGCCATGGTTACCAGCTTCGCCGATGGTTCCAAGATCAGCTTCGAGCAGGCCATCGTGGCCAACGCGACCGGATTCAAAGTGCAGTCGCGCGGCATGTCGCGCGGCATGGAATACAAAGACGACGTCATGAAGATCGGCAAGCTTTATGACATCGACAAGGTCCGCAAGCTGGGCGGCGTGGTGGACTACGTTGTCGGCACGCCTTTGACGAAATTCTATGTGCTGGCCGAGCATCCCGATCCCAAGCAACAGCACTATCTGAGCCTGTACAAGATGGGTGATGGCCCGCTGTACTCGTTCTTCCATCCCTATCACCTGGTCCACTTCGAAGTGCCGAACTCGATCGCACGAGTCGTCCTGTTCCGCGATTCCGTGGCCAAGCCGCTGGGCGGTCCGGTCGTGGAGGTCTGCGCGGTGGCCAAGCGCGACCTGAAAGCGGGCGAAGTGCTCGACGACTACGGCATGTACATGACGTACGGCGAGGCAGTGAACGCCGACGAAATGTGCGACAAGCACTATCTGCCGGAAGGCCTGGTGGAAGACTGCGTCCTGACCCGCGACGTGGCCAAAGATACGGTCATCACTTACGAAGATGTCACGCTTCCTCCGAACCGGTTGGGCGATCAGCTGCGCGCCGAACAGTACCGGCACTTCCGCGGAGAAACCTGGCTGGAAGAAATTGTGGGCGCGCCTGCGTTGGCTGCGGGGCGCAAGTGAGGATGAGCGAAGCCGGAGTCTCTTTATGAAAGTCGTTCTATTTTGCGGCGGGCAGGGCATGCGGATTCGGGACGCCGAAGATCTGCCCAAGCCCATGGTGCATATCGGCTACCGGCCGATCCTGTGGCACGTGATGAAGTACTACGCTCATTTTGGGCACAAGGATTTCATTCTCTGCCTGGGACATCGCGCCGACGCCATCAAGAACTATTTTCTCAACTACAACGAGTGCGCTTCGAACGATTTCATTCTGTCGGGCGGCCCCAAGAACCTCGAACTGCTAAACAGCGACATTCACGATTGGCGCATCACGTTTGCCGACACCGGCATCACCTCGAACATCGGGATGCGCTTGAAGGCGGTGGAGAAGTATCTCGAGGGCGAAGAAGAATTCCTGGCCAACTACAGTGACGGCCTCACCGACCTGCCCCTGCCGCAGCAGCTCGACCACTTTCATCAGCAGGGCAAGATTGCCAGCTTCGTCTGTGTCCGCCCGAATCTCAGCTATCACCTGGTGTCGCTCGAACAGGGCAATGGCAGCCTGGTTTCCGGGATTCATGCCATTGACAACGGCAGCGTGCGGATTAACGGCGGATTCTTCATCTTCAAGAAAGACATATTCAAGTACATCCGGGACAAAGAGGAACTGGTCATCGAACCCTTCCATCGCCTGCTTGCGGAAAAGCAGCTGATCGGTTACGCCTACGACGGCTTCTGGGCCAGCATGGACACCTTTAAAGACAAGCAGCAGCTGGAAGGCCTGTACGCCAGCGGTTCGGCTCCCTGGGAGGTTTGGAAGAAAAATGGCAAGAGCTAGGCCACGAACCAGCCGAGGGATGGATCGAACCGGAGTGGCATGCTCCCGCTAAATCTATTGCGTGACCCAGCCGCACCGCTCCAGGTGTTGTGCCTGGGAGCGCATTCCGATGACATTGAAATAGGCTGCGGCGGCACCATCCTGCAATTGCTATCCGGCTATTCGAATGTGGATGTACGCTGGATTGTTTTCAGCTCGAATGCCGAGCGCGAACGCGAGGCCCGGGCCAGCGCTGACCTTTTCCTCAAGAAAGCCAAGCGCAAGAAAGTCATCGTAAAGAGGTTTCGCGACGGTTTCTTCCCCTACGACGGGGCCAAGATCAAGGAATCGCTGGAAAAGATGAAGAAGGACCTGGACCTGAATCCAGACCTGATCTTTACTCATTATCGCGACGACCGCCATCAGGATCATCGTGTAGTGAGCGATTTGACCTGGAACACATTCCGCCGGCATCTGGTTCTGGAGTACGAGATTCCGAAGTACGACGGCGACATGGGTTCACCGAACTGGTTTGTTCCGCTAAAGCCAAAAGTCTGCGAGCGCAAGATCAAGTACATCTGCGAAATGTTCAAGACCCAGCAAGTCAAGGGATGGCTGACCGAAGATACATTTCTGGCCATCATGCGGCTCCGGGGAGTCGAGTGCCAGGCCGCCGACAAGTACGCCGAGGCGTTCTACTGCCGCAAACTGACGCTGGGGACGGAATAGACTCTTCGAAGCTGCGGCCAACCTTTGTCGAGGTTCGGCCGTCAATATCACGAACAATCGGTCAATCGGGAGTAGAAGAAGATGAGCGGCAAGAAGCCCAGGGTAAGCATCGCAGTGCCGGTGTACAACGGGGACAATTACCTGGAGTACGCCCTCGAGACGGCGCTCGCGCAAACCTATGCGGATTTTGAGATCGTCATTTCCGACAATGCCTCTACCGACGGCACCGAGGAAATTTGCCGCCGCTTCGTCGAACGCGATTCCCGGGTGCATTACTACCGCAGCGAAGTGAACCACGGCGTCTACTGGAACTTCCGGCGCGGACTGGAACTTTCGAACGGCGAGTATTTCATGTGGCTGGCCCACGACGACGGATTGGCGCCCGAATTCCTGGAGCGCTGTGTGGCTGCGCTCGACGCGGAACCCGATTCGGTTCTGGCCTACACAAAAGCGATTGACATAGATGAGCACGGCAATCATCTCGAACTCAAAGAGCAGGTCCTGAATGCGGAGTCTTCGCTGCCCCGCGAGCGTTTCCGCCATATGAATCGCCTGGAGCACAACTGCGAAGCCATTTTCGGACTCATGCGGGTTAGCGCCTTGAAACACGTGCGGGTATTTCCCGACTTGGCGGATTCTGACCGCGTGATGCTGGCTGAGTTGAGCCTGTACGGCCAATATGCCCGGGTTTCAGAGTTTCTCTTTCTGCACCGCGAGCATCCTATGCGGGCAACCAGCGTGTATCCTCAGTCCCGTTTTGAGCGGACCGCGATACTTCTTCCGGAAAAAGCCGGCAAAATAGTGTTTCCGCACTTCCGGCAGTTTGGCGAGTATGTGCTCTGCATCCACCGGTCTCCTCTTCGCTGGCGCGATCGCATGCTCTGCTACAAAGATATGCTGGCGTGGTTTTGGCGCTACCGGGGAAGATTGAGGCGCGACATACAAGACGTAGCCATTTATCTCCTGCGGCGGATTTTTCCCTCCACAGCTTCGCGAACCCGGGCCGCCACTGGCGGTCACAGCGCTTAATACCGGTTCTTTCGGAATTCCAGAAAATCTTTCCTTCCTTATGCCTCGCGCACGACGCATAGCCCAGAACGTGTTGTCGAACTGGTTGGCGCTCGCCATCACCACGGTGGTGGGCTTCTTCCTGTCGCCGCTCGTCGTCCATTATCTGGGAAATCTTACGTATGGCGTTTGGGTGATTGTCATGTCACTCGTCGCCTACATGAACTTGCTCGATCTCGGGCTGCGCGGCGCAGTCACTCGTTTCGTTTCCAAGGGGACTGCGCAGGAAGACCATGAAGAATCCAGCCGGGTGGTTTCCGGCGCGCTCTGGATCCGGCTCTGGATAAGTCTGGCCGTGGTCGCCGCGGGCGTGATCTTCTCCGTCGCGCTCAATCACATCTTCAAAATCCCGGTCGAGCTGCAGCAGCCTGCCCGGATCGCCGTTCTGGTCACGGCCGTTACCGTCGCCATCAATCTCTGGTGCGGCGTCTTTGGCGGCGTTCTGGTCGCGCTGCATCGCTACGACCTGACCAGCAGCGTTTCTATTCTGCAAACCTGCGTCCGCGCCGCCGGCATCATCTTTCTGTTGCGGACCGGCCACGGCATTCTGGCTCTGGCCCTTTGGGACCTGTGCACCGCAGTTCTAGCCAACGCGGCCATAGTTTTTCTTTGCTTCCGCATCTACCCGCGGCTCAAGGTTGTCTTCACCCGGCCGGACCGTCCGACGCTCTCCAAACTCTGGAACTACAGTTTCTACGCCTTCCTGATCAACGTAGCCATCCAGGTCGTCTACTACACCGACAATCTGGTGGTTGGCGTTTTTCTGTCCCCTGCTGCGGTGACGCTTTACGCCATTGGTGGCCTGCTCATCAGTTACTCGCGGCAAATCGTCTCCTCGATGACCACGACCTTCACGCCGCTGGCCAGCACGTTCGAGGCGGAAGGAAAGTTTCAGAATCTCCGCGGACTGCTGATTCATGGCACGCGGGCGGCGTTGATTGTCTCGCTCCCCATCGAAGCCGCGCTCTTCTTTCGGGGACACACCTTCATCCGCCTGTGGATGGGAGATCAATATGCCCAGCCCTCGGGAACCGTGATGCAGATCCTATTGATCTCCGTGGTCCTCGGCTCGGCTAACACAACCAGCGCCGGGATCGTGTACGGGATGGAGAAACACAAGCGCCTCGCGTTCTGGGCCATCGGTGAGGCCATCGCCAATCTTGTTTTGAGCATCATCCTGGTGCGTAAGATCGGAATCTACGGCGTAGCCTGGGGCACCGCCATTCCGAGCATCATCATCGAACTGTTCCTCTGGCCCAGTTACGTTTCGAAACTGGTGGAAATTCCAGTCAGGACCTACCTGTGGCAGACGTGGGTCCGCACCGGACTGGCCATCATCCCGTTTGCGCTGGGATGCGTCATAGCCGAGCGCTATTGGCCCGCGCATAGTTTGTTCGTGTTCTTTCTGCAGATTGCCGCGCTGCTTCCGCTGTTTCCCCTGACCCTGGCGTTAATATTCCGCAAGGGAGCGTTGGCCCAGGCGCGGGAGTGGTACAAGCGGCGGAACGTATCGAATCTTCCAGTCAAGGAGTATGAATCTGTCACAACCATCGGTGGGTGAAATCGGAGTCATCGCGCTGTCGCCGGACCCGTGGAGTGCCCAGTGGATGGACCGGCACTATCTGCTGAGCCGCCTCGCGGGCTACTTCCAGGTGGTCTGGATGACCCAGCCGCGCTGGCAGGAAACCCTTTCCCGGTTGGGCTCGCGCGGTCTGAGCCCGGCGGCGGACGCGGCCCGGCCTGAAGGTTTGCAAGTGTACGAGCCGGAAGTCTGGCTTCCGCGCCTGGGGCGGCCTGAGTGGCTGGCGCGCTTCACTTCGCAGAAACGGCTGCAGCGGGCAAGCGACATGCTTCGAGCCCGCGGCTGTACCAAGATCGTTCTGTTTATCTGTCAACCCGAGTACGGAGTCGCACTCGAGGACCTGCCTCACGACTTCAGTATCTACTACGTCAGCGATGAATACTCTTTCACCACAACCGAAGTAGAACTGTCGGCGACGGAGCGCAAGGTGCTGGAATCCGTAGATCAGGTCTACCTGACCTCGCCGGCGCTGATGCAAAAAAGAGGCGGATTCAATCCCAATACCGAGTTTCTGCCGATGGGTGTGGACTATCAGAAGTTTTCCACGCCCGTGCCTGAACCGGATGACCTTCGCGGCATACCCTATCCCCGGGTGGGATACATGGGTCACCTCAAACGCATGCTGGACTGGCCTCTGCTGCTTGACCTGAGCACAGCCCATCCAGAATGGTCTTTCGTGTTTGTAGGACCGAAGGGTCCGCACCCCGACATCGATGCACTGCTGGAGAAGATGTCGCTTCTGCCCAATGTCCACTTCCTTGGCGGAAAACCTACCAAGAGTTTGGGCGCCTACCCGCAGCACTTCGACGTCTGTCTCATGCCTTACGTGATTGATGACTACACGCGGTATGTGTACCCGTTGAAAATGCATGAATATCTCGCGGGCGGCAAGCCGGTGGTCTCATCGCCCATCCGCTCCGTCGAAGATTTCAAGCATGTCATCGCGTTGGCGCGAAATCGTGCGGAGTGGTCCCGTTCCATCGAGGCGGCTCTGTCCCCCGCGGAAAATACTCCCGAGCAGCGTGCCCGGCGCCAGCGAGTCGCGCGCGACTACGATTGGGATGGCCTGGTAGCGAAAATAGTAACCGCGATCACGAGCGGGCTTGGGATGGATTTCCCCACCGCTGCCGCCGTGGTTCCCACCTTCGAAAAGTCTCAGGACGTCGCACCCGCAAGCCGATAGATAGTTTGAGAGGATAATTGCCGTCGCGGAAAGCGCGGGGTTTCACACCCTCGCGTCCAGCCAAGCGGCTTTTTTTATGAGCTCTGTCCCCATTCAGGTTGAACCCTCCCCGGCCCTCCGCCGAGTGCTACTCATTGCGTTCGCGTATCCTCCGGTCCAGATTGTCGGCTCGGTGAGACCCGCGGCCCTGGCCAAATATCTGCCTCGCTTTGGCTGGGAAGCGATGATTTTGACCCCAAAACTTCAGGGAACTCGGCGGCAATCGAAGTCGATCGTCGAAACCGAGTACCGGAATATCCTGGAGGATTGGAAGGCCAGGCTGCATCTCGACCGCGACCGTGGTGTACACGAGAAGTTCGGTCTTCCAGTTTCCCAGAAGCCCGGCGTTCATCCCGTCCACACCCGCGCGCTTGATCTGGCGAAATATATCCTTTCCTATCCGGACCCCACCAAGGGTTGGACTCCGTTCGCGCTGGATGCGATCCGGCAAATTCGTCGCCAGAATGTGGACATCGACGCAATCGTTACGACCTCTCCACCCATCTCGTCGCATTTGATCGGTCGGGAGGCGAAAGACATTCTGGGTTGTCCATGGATTGCCGACCTTCGCGATCTTTGGACCCAGAATCTTGGAGAGCGCAAGTCCAACATGCTGCAGATCGGGCTGGAGAAAAGAACTCTCCGGCAGGCCGATGGGCTGGTCACCGTATCTGAACCCTGGGCCAGTCGACTCGAGCGACGATATCCGGAGAAGAAAATCTGGTCGATTACGAATGGCTTCGACCCCGACGATTTCGACTCTCCCGCTCCGGCGCTGACCGAGGAGTTCTCGATCACCTACACGGGTGAGCTCTACGCAGGTCAGCGTGACCCTACACTCCTGTTCGAAGTTCTGAGCGATCTCATCAAGGACAGAACCATTCCCGCAAACGAGTTGCGAGTACGGTTCTATGGTCGCATCGAGCCCTGGCTCCCGGCTCTGATCGAAAAATACGGGCTCAAGCAAGTGGTCGCAGTCAATGGCCCCACCTCGCGGATGCAATCGATTGCGCGTCAGCGGGAATCGCAAGTCTTACTCTTGTTGCCCTGGAGCAATCCCAAAGAGACCGGGCACCATTCGGCGAAGCTTTTCGAATACCTGGCGGCGGCACGCCCCATCCTGGCCATCGGCGGTGCGCAGGGAGTCATCACCGAAACGCTGGAAGCAGCGGATGCGGGCCTGCACGCTATATCCAAGGCCCAGGTGCGGGAATTCCTGCTCACCGCATATGCCGATTACAAAACAAAAGGCTACGTCCCCTACTTCGGGAATAAGCAGGCAGTGGAAGAATACGGCCACCCCAACATGGCCCGTCGCTTCGCCCAGGTATTGGACAGCGTGGTCGCTGGAGCAATGCCTCGAAAGTCTTCTCGCAATATGCCCAGCATCCGGTAAATGGACGAGCAGGTCGGATCTGGGGGTATTGAGCGTACCTTGGACGATGGAATCCGGCCTTGGGCGACATCAGCTATACATATATAACTGCCTATTTATCTTATAGTTGAAGGAATAGCAGCAGGTTCTTCTTTCACTTGACAATAGTGATTGGATCGTCTTTCATTGTTCAACTCAATTAGCGTGGCCCCGAAAGGGGTTGCGCGCCCTTCGTAGCCCTTTCAATACTGCACGCAAGATGCATTTTTGTCTCGGAGTATGCCTTCCCGGCGTCCCCGAGTCTATCCAGGTTCATGAGGTGAGTATGAGACGTCGAACGTTCACGCCCGTGCTTCGCTCCGCTTTCTTACTGATAACACTGCTCGGGCTGCTAGCGCCCGGAGCGATGGCCCAGGCGGACGTGAAGGGTCAGTGGAACACTATGACTTCCACGATGACCATTAATCCCATTCATGCGGCCCTCATGCGCAATGGCAAAATTCTGGTCATCGCTGGCTCAGGGAACTGTCCGCCGGCCCAATCGGGTTGCCCGTCCGGTGCGCCATATGGGGCGTCAAACCACTCCGGCGCGACGGTATTTGATCCGGTCGCCCAGACCTTCAACCAGCTCTCCCTGTCATGGGATATGTTCTGCAACGGTATGACTGTGCTGCCGGACGGGCAGGTATTTGTTAACGGGGGCACCATCGTCTACGACCCGTTTCACGGACAACAAAAGAGCAGTATCTTCAATCCGGCTACAAACGCCTTCACCGACGTGCCGACCAACATGGTCCACGGCCGCTGGTATCCGACCACGACCTTGCTCAGCGACGGCCGGGTCATGACTTTCTCGGGGCAAGACGAGACTGGGGTAACGAACAAGACGGTCGAGATCTATACCCCCGGTTCGGGATGGAGTCCGCAGTACACAGCCTCATGGACACCACCGCTGTATCCCCGGCAGCATCTTCTACCTAACGGGAACGTCTTCGTTTCCGGCCCCAACGCCACGACCTACATTTTTAATCCGACCAACCAGAGTTGGACCACCGTCGGCAACACGAAGTATGGCGGTGCACGGACCTACGGCAGTTCGGTTTTGCTGCCTTTGACGCCCGCTAACAACTACGACCCGAAAGTGATGCTTCTCGGTGGCGCCACCACGGCGACGCAGACCACCGAACTCATTGATCTGGGGGCGGGATCACCCAGCTGGGTCTTCGGACCAGACATGTCGCAGGCGCGCATCGAGATGGATGCGGTCATTCTGCCTACCGGGAAGGTCCTGGCTTTGGGCGGCTCGTCGAGCGATGAGAACGCAAGTACCCACAGCAGGAACGCTGATTTGTATGACCCGGGCAGCAACAGCTTCACCTCCGCCGGGGCCAACAATTTCGACCGTCTTTATCACTCCGTGGCACTGCTTCTGCCCGACGCGACCGTGTGGAGCGCTGGCAGCAACCCAACGCGCGGCACCTGGGAAAGTCACATGGAGATTTATCAGCCCGCGTACCTGTTCACGCGGGATGGCAGCAACAACGTAATCCCGGCCACGCGGCCGACGATCACCAGTGTACCGTCCAACATTTCGTGGGGTGGTGCATTCACTGTCTCTACGCCGAATGCGGCCAATATTTCCCAAGTCGTGCTGGTGCGGCCGGGTTCGTCGACCCATGCTTTCGACATGGATCAACGTCTCGTGGGAATGTCCTTCACCGCGGGGTCGGGATCGCTGACCGTGACGGCGCCACCCAACAGCAAGATTGCGCCGCCGGGATACTACATGCTGTTTCTGATCAACAGCAACGGTGTGCCGTCGGTAGCGCCGTTTGTTCTCTTGAACGGCTCCGCGTCGAATCCGGCGCCGACAGTGGCTTCGATCACGCCCAACACTGGCCCAGCGGCGGGCGGTACCCCTGTGACCATCACCGGTACCGGTTTCCTTCCCGGAGCGACGGTAAGCCTGGGAGGCACGTCGGCGACCGGAGTGACCGTCGTGAGCGGCACGTCCATCACCGCGACAGCCCCGGCACATGCGGCGGCCACGGTGAGCGTGGTGGTGAGCAACAGCGATGGTCAGAACGGCACGCTGAATAACGCTTATACGTATACCGGCACCGGAGGCGGGGGCGGAGCCATCGCTTTTGTCCAAGTGCAGGCGGCGACGCCTCAGACGGCGAGTGCCTCCGTTGCCGTCACCTATCCCGCAGCGCAAACGGCGGGGAACCTGAACGTGGTCGCGGTGGGCTGGAATGACACAACCTCCACGGTGAGCAATGTAACTGACAGTCGCGGGAATACTTATACCCTGGCCGTCGGACCGACGACGGGAACCGGGCTGAGGCAGTCGATTTATTACGCCAAGAACATCGCAGCCGGTACCAATACGGTGACGGTGACATTCAGCGCCGCAGCGGCGTTCGCCGATGTTCGGGTGCTGGAGTACAGCGGGCTGGATACAGCGAGCCCGTTGGACAAGACAGCGGCGGCCGTCGGCAGCGGTACCGCTGCGAGCAGCGGTGCGGCCACGACGACGTCAGCCAAAGAGTTGATTTTCGGAGCGGGCATGACCGCTGCGCGCTTCACCGCCGCCGGAACCGGGTTTGTTTCGCGGATCATCACCAGCCCGGATGCGGACATCGCCGAAGACCAGTCGGTGAGCGCGACGGGAAGCTATAGCGCCACAGCACCCAACAGCAGCTCCAATTGGGTGATGCAGATGGCCACCTTCAAGGCCGCTGGACAAGGCGGGGGCAATCCGGCGCCGACGGTGACGTCAATTGCGCCAACCTCGGGTACGGCGAACGGCGGGACCGCAATCACGATTACCGGTACCGGTTTCCTGTCGGGAGCGACGGTAAAACTGGGGGGACGGCTGCTACGAATGTGAATGTGGCGAGCAGCACCTCGATCACGGCAACGACGCGCCGCGCATGCGTCGGGAGCAGTGAGTGTCGCGGTCACTAATACCGATGCCCAGACTGGCACGTTGGCCAACGGTTATACCTACACGGCAAACAATCCAGCGCCGACAGTTACTTCGATTTCGCCGACCTCAGGCGCAACGGCGGGCGGCACTTCGGTGACCATCACCGGAACCGGCTTCCTTACAGGAGCGACGGTTAGCTTTGGCGGTACAGCAGCCACTAACGTAAATGTCGTGGGCAGCACTTCGATCACCGCAACTACGCCCGCGCACGCCGCTGGCGCAGTGAATGTCGTCGTCACCAATACCGATGCTCAGACCGGCACGTTACCCAACGGGTATACCTATGGCAATCCCGCGCCCACAGTGACCTCGATTTCACCCGCCACCGGGTCTGTGGCCGGGGGCACCTCAGTGACTATTACGGGCACCGGTTTCCTGACGGGAGCGACGGTGAGCCTGGGAGGCACGGCTGCGACCAACGTGAATGTGGTGGGCAGCACATCAATCACGGCAACGACGCCAGCGCATGCGACAGGAGCAGTGAACGTAGTGGTCACCAATACCGACACGCAGACCGGCACGTTGACCAATGGATATACATATGGCAATCCGGCTCCCACGGTGACTTCGATCACACCGAATACCGGCACGGCCAATGGCGGCACTTCGGTGACGATCACCGGCACCGGCTTCCTCACAGGAGCGACGGTCAGCCTGGGCGGGACGGCGGCGACCAACGTGAATGTCGTGGGCGCCACGTCAATCACGGCGACGACGCCAGCGCATGCGGCAGGAGCGGTGACCGTAACGGTGACCAATACCGATACGCAGACCGGCTCGTTGAACAATGGTTTCACCTACACGGCGAGTAATCCCGCGCCGACCATCACTTCGATCACGCCCAACACGGGCACTACGGCGGGCGGCACCTCGGTGACCATCACCGGCACCGGCTTCCTGGCGGGAGCAACACTGAGCCTGGGCGGGACAGCCGCGACCAACGTCACCGTCGTGGGCAGCACGTCAATCACAGCAACCACGCCGGCGCATGCGGCCGGAGCCGTAACCGTAACGGTGACCAATAGCGACGCTCAGAGCGGCTCATTGACTAACGGCTATACCTACCGCGCGGCGCCGACGGTGACCTCGATCACGCCCAACACCGGCACTACAGCGGGCGGCACTTCAGTGACCATCGCGGGAACAGGTTTCGTGGCGGGAGCGACGGTGAGCCTGGGCGGAACAGCAGCAACGACGGTGAATGTCGTGAGCAGCACGTCGATCACGGCAACGACTCCGGCGCACGCCGCGGGAGCGGTGACCGTGGTCGTGACTAACACCGACGCCCAGAGCGGGACCCTGACCAACGGCTACACCTACACGACCAGCACAGGCGGTGGACCGATCACATTTGTGCAGGTAAAGGCGGCAACGCCGCAGACCAACAGTGCGTCGGTTGCGGTGACCTATCCGGTCGCGCAGACGCTGGGAAACCTGAACATCGTGGCGGTGGGCTGGAATGACACCACGTCCACGGTGACGGGGGTAACGGACAGCCAGAACAACACTTATGTCCTGGCCATCGGACCGACGACAGGGACCGGATTAAGACAATCGATCTACTACGCCAAGAACATCGCGGCGGGCACCAACACGGTGACGGTGACGTTCAGCCAGGCGGCGGTGTTCGTGGATGTCCGGGTACTGGAGTACAGCGGGCTGGATACAGTGAATCCGTTCGACAAGGCCGCAGGAGCGGTGGGCAGCGGAACTACTGCCAGCAGCGGTGCGGTCACGACCACCGCGGCGAACGAGTTGATCTTCGGCGCAGGGATGACCATTTCGAAATTTACCGGCGCCGGAAGTGGATTCACCTCGCGGATCATCACCAGCCCGGACGCGGACATCGCGGAAGACCAGACGGTGACCGCGACCGGAAGCTACAGTGCTACCGCACCCAACAGCTCGTCCAGTTGGGTCATGCAGATTGCTACTTTCCAGAAGGCCCCTTAGACCAAAAACGGCCTTCTGCATCTCCTCTACGCGGAAGCAATTGTGCTGCGGCGTTCGCCTGCCGCTCCGTGTGCTTCTTCCCAAAATTTGAAACTGATGCGTCTCCTCAACTCGGAAGCAGCATCGGAGAAGGCACAATACTCCTTGCCAAAGCAGAATAAGTCGATCACCGTGTCACAGAACCCGGCGGCCGCCCGCCGTTCTCCGGATGCGAAACCAGTTCCAGCATTTCAGCGGGGAAGTGGGTTCAGCGTGGTCGAATTCGTCTTCATCCTCGGGCTGGCGCTTTTTTCGGCTACTGCTGGCATGGCTCAAGTCTCGGTACTTACCCATCACAACGACATTGGGCGCACCGGGCAAAATCTCGATGAGACTGTCCTGAACACGTCGAACGTGAACGTGGGTACCTTTGGCAAGTTGTTTTGGAAGACGGTTGACGGCGAGATTTATGCCCAACCTCTCTATGTCCCCAATTTGAATATCCAGGGAAAGACGCGCAACGTCGTCTATGTCGCGACCGAACACAACAGCGTGTATGCCTTCGACGCCGATGATGCCACCCAGGTAACGCCGCTATGGCAAGTCAGTCTGGGACCGCCGGTACCCAGCCAGGACATCTGCATTATCACAGGAGATACGAACCCGGCCGACTGTCCTTATCTCGATATCAACCCAGAAATTGGCATCACCAGTACCCCTGTGATCGATCCAGTCGCCGGAATCATTTACGTGGTCGCGAAAACCAAGCGGACTAGCGACAGCACCTATCATTTCTTCTTGCATGCCTTGGATCTCACGTCGGGAGCGGAGCAGCTTGCGGGTCCGACAGAAATTAGCGGCCAGGTGACGGGCAGTGGTACAGGAAGCAGCGGCGGTGTTCTGGTTTTTGATCCGACCTATCATCTTCAGCGCCCCGGCCTGCTACTGATGAACGGAGTTGTCTATTTGGCTTTCGGGTCAGTCGGGGACATGGGAAATTTCCACGGCTGGATCATGGGGTACGACGCCACCACTCTCCAGCAAGTGTCCATCCTCAACATGACCCCGAACGGCAGTGACGGCGGAATCTGGGCCGCCGGCCAGGGACTGGCGGGAGACGCATCCGGCAACATCTATGTCATGACCGGAAACGGCGACTTCAATGCGAACACCTCCGGAAAAGACTACGGCGACTCATTTCTGAGAATCAGCACCGCCAGCGGTCTCGCCATCGCCGATTACTTCACTCCTTCCAATCAAGCCAGTCTTTTCAGCGGTGACGTAGATCTGGGATCAGGCGGCCCCATGGCGATCCCCGGCACCAACCTCTTCGTTGGGATCGGCAAAGACAAACTGTTTCGCGTGATCGACAGCACCAACATGGGGCACTTCAATTCGGGCTTCGATAACGATGTTCAGCAATTCACCGCCGCCACCAGCGCCTACTTCGGAGCGCCGGTCTATTGGAACAGCCCGAACAACGGTCCGGTCGTCTACTTGTGGGGACCGAAAGATTTTCTGAAAGCCTACAAGTACGTGGGCCCCCTGTTCCAGACCACGCCGGTGACGCAAAGCACGGTACAAAACAGCAGCGGCTTTTCCAACTCGGCTCCGCTCTCGCTGTCGGCCAACGGAGACCTGGTCGGGGGCGGCATCGTGTGGGGTGCAGCTTCTTTCTCCGGCGTTGCCACCGGCCCCTCGGTTCCGGGCATTCTGCGCGCGTTTGACGCCACCAACCTCTCCACCGAACTTTGGGACAGCAAACAGAATGCGGCCCGCGACGATGTCGGCCTGTATGCGAAATTCAATCCACCGACGGTGGCAAACGGGAAAGTCTACCTGGGCACGTTCTCCGGCCAGCTCCTGGTTTACGGATTGAATCCGCCCGCGGCCGGCGGGATCCATTTCGCCCAATCAGCATCGGCGACACCGCAGTCGACGACTGCGAATGTCTCCGTTCCATTTTCCGGAACGCAGGGCGGAGGCGATCTGAATGTTGTCGTGGTGAGCTGGAGTGACACCACCTGCGACCATCCAGTCGGTCACAGATACCCTCGGAAATGCCTACACGCTGGCGATCGGTCCGACCACGGGAACAGGCAAGCGGCAGTCAATTTACTACGCCAAAAATATCCGCGCCGGCAGCAATACCGTCAACGTTGCTTTCAATCAGGCCGCTGTATCTCCCGACGTTCGAGTTCTGGAATACAGCGGAGTGGATACGGTCGCTCCCCTGGATGCTGCGGTCGGTGCGAGCGGAAACAGCAGCACCGCCAGCAGCGGCTCGGCAGCGTTAAGCAATGCCAATGATCTGATCATCGGCGCCAACATCGTGGGCGCAAAAATATCGTGGCGGGTTCGCCGTTTACCGCTCGAGTTCTTACCGGCACCACCTCGAATATTGTCGAGGACCGGCTGGTGAACGTCGGCGGCAGCTATAACGCCTGGACGCCCATGGTCAGCGCAGCGGCATGGGTCATGCAGATGGTGGCCTTCAAGGCCGGGACCTCCGTCTCCGGCACGGCGCCTGCGGTCGGCGGAGTCTCTCCCAGCAGCGGTACAGCGGCGGGCGGCACCGCAGTGACGATTACCGGTTCCAACTTCGCGGCCGGGGCGACGGTGAGCTTCGGCGGCATACCGGCGACCAACGTAACCGTGGTGACGAGCACTTCGATTACAGCAACGACTCCGGCACACGCCGCGGGCGCGGTCACGGTGACCGTCACCAACCCGAATGGCCAAAGCGGAAGCCTGGCCGGGGCCTACGCTTTCACCTCCATCGGTGGCGGCAGCTATCAGCTTCGTGCAGGTGAATGCAGCGACACCACAGACCGCCAGCGCGTCCGTCTCGGTGATCTACCCGGCGGCGCAGATCGCGGGCGACCTGAATATCGTGGCGGTGGGCTGGAATGACACTACGTTCGACGGTAAGCAGCGTAACCGACAGTCGCGGAAATACTTATGCCTTGGCGATCGGACCGACCAGTGGAACCGGGCTGAGGCAGTCGATCTACTACGCGAAGAACATCGCGGCGGGCAGCAATACTGTGACGGTGGCGTTCAGCAAGGCGGCAGCGTTCGTAGATGTTCGCGTGCTGGAGTACAGCGGGCTGGACACACTGAATCCGCTGGACAAGACGGCGGGCGCTGCCGGCAGCGGGACGACGGCGAGCAGCGGCGCGGCCACGACGACTTCAGCCAACGAGTTGATCTTCGGCGCGGGCATGACCGTCGCACGCTTCACCGGAGCCGGAACCGGATTCACCTCGCGGCATCATCACCACTCCGGACGCGGACATCGCGGAAGACCAGACCGTCAGCGCGACCGGAAGCTACAGTGCCACCGCACCCAACAGCGCGCTCCAGTTGGGTGATGCAGATGGCCACCTTTGTTCTGGCATCGGCACCGACTCCCACCGTAACCGGAATTGGTCCCAGCACCGGGCCCACGAGCGGGGGCACGGCCGTGACCATCACCGGAACCAGCTTCGCGGCGGGCGCCACGGTCACGTTTGGCGCCAATGCGGCCACCAATGTCACCGTGCTGAACAGCACAACCATCTCAGCCACGTCTCCGGCAGGAGCCGTGGGAACCGTGACCGTGACCGTCACAAATTCCACCGGGCGTTCGGGCAGCCTGAGCAACGCGTTTACGTATACGGGAAGCAATCCGGCGCCGACAGTAACGTCGATCACACCGAACACAGGCACGGCGAACGGCGGCACCGCAGTGACCATCACGGGCACCGGTTTCCTGGCGGGAGCAACAGTAAGCCTGGGCGGAACAGCCGCGACGCAACGTGAACGTCGTGGGCAGCACGTCGATCACGGCCACAACGCCCGGCACACGCGGCGGGAGCGGTGACCGTAACGGTGACCAATACTGACACTCAGAGCCGGATCGTTGAACAACGGCTACACCTACACGGCGAGCAATCCGGCTCCGACAGTGGGTTCGATCACATCCGAACTCAGGACTTGTAGCCGGCGGCACCTCGGTGACCATCACGGGCACCGGCTTCCTGGCGGGAGCGACGGTAAGTCTGGGCGGGACGGCAGCGACCAACGTGAACGTCGTAGGCAGCACGTCGATCACGGCTACGACGGCGGCGCACGCGGCCGGAGCGGTGAGCGTGGTGGTGACCAACAGCGACGCTCAGAGCGGCACACTGACCAACGGATATACCTATCGCAATCCGGCGCCGACGGTGACGTCGATCACGCCCAACACGGGCACCACGGCCGGCGGCACCTCGGTGACCATCACAGGTACCGGCTTCGTGGCGGGAGCGACGGTAAGCATGGGCGGAACGGCAGCGACCAGCCGTGAACGTCGTGAGCCAGCACGTCGATCACGGCAACCACTCCGGCGCATGCCGCCGGAGCGGTGAACGTGGTAGTGACCAACAGCGATGCTCAGAGCGGGACATTGACCAACGGCTATACCTACACCACCAGCACGGGCGGCGGACCGATCACGTTTGTGCAGGTGAAATCAGCGACTCCCCAGACCGCAAGCGCGTCAACAAAAAAACGGCCTGATGCTCAGAGCGGGACATTTAACCAACGGCTATACCTACACCACCAGCACGGGCGGTGGACCGATCACGTTTGTGCAGGTGAAATCAGCGACTCCTCAGACCGCAAGTGCGTCGGTGGCCGTTACCTACCCGATCGCGCAGACCTTAGGGAATCTGAACATCGTCGCTGTGGGATGGAACGACACGACGTCAACGGTGACGGGGATCACGGACACTCGCGGGAACACTTATACCTTGGCAATCGGACCGACAACTGGGACCGGGCTGCGGCAGTCCATCTACTATGCCAAGAACATCGCGGCAGGCAGCAACACGGTGACAGACCTTCAACAAAGCCGCGGCGTTCGTGGATGTCCGGGTACTCGAGTACAGCGGGCTGGACACGGCGAATCCTCTGGACAAGGCGGCAGGAGCAGCGGGCAGCGGAACGACCGCGAGCAGCGGTGCGGTCACTACGACGGCGGCGAACGAATTGATCTTCGGAGCCGGGATGACCGTTGCGAAATTTACCGGAGCCGGCACTGGATTCACCTCGCGGATCATCACCAGCCCGGACGCGGACATCGCGGAAGACCGCACGGTGGCCGCGACAGGAAGCTATAGTGCTACCGCGCCCAACAGCACGTCGAACTGGGTGATGCAGGTAGCGACTTTCAAGGCAAAGCCTTAGCCCCCGAATGGCGTTGCTTTCGCCACATTCACCCGCGGAACCTTGCGAAAATTCTGTATGAATCCACAGCCACACAAACCTGCAACGATTGGGACGCTTAAGACGCATATGAACACTATTGCCGCATCGGTCGTGGTGCCCATTCGGAACGAAGAAAAATACATAGCGACTTGTCTGCAATCGCTGCTTCTGCAGAGCCTTCCTTGCGACTCGTACGAGATCATCGTGGTGGACGGCCGGTCCTCGGACCGTTCCAGGGAAATCGTCGAAGGGATCCAGCGCGACTTTCCCAATGTGCGTTGTCTCGACAACCCCGCTGCCATCGCGCCGGTGGCGATGAATATCGGCATCCGCGACGCTCGTGGCAAGGTCATCATTCGCGCCGACGGACACAATTTCTATCCTCCTACCTATATCGAAAACTGCATCAAGTACCTCGACCAGACCGGCGCGGACAATGTGGGTGGACCTTGGCTGACGGTGCCTGCTGATAAGACTTTCGGGGCCAGGCTGGTGGCCGCGATCCTCAGCAATCCCTTTGGGGTTGGCGGCTCCCGCTTCCGCACCAGTCAATCCGATGGATTTGTCGAGACTGTGCCCTTCGGCGCGTTTCGCCGGGAGCTTTTCGACCGTATCGGACTTGTACAACGAAAAGCTAGTGCGCAATCAGGACAACGAACTGAACGCGCGGATTCTGGCGGCTGGTGGGAAAATTTATCAGACCTCGGCGTTGCAGACCGAGTACCACCCGGTTGCGACTTTCTCGGCTCTACTGACTCAGATTTACAAGACCAGCCAGTGGCATGTTTTCAGTATTCGGGAAAACAAACGCTCCATGGGATTTCGGCACCTTGCTCCTGCCGGCTTCGTACTCGTCCTGCTGGCTCTCATCGGTTCGTCCTGGTTCGGCCGCCTCCCGCTGATCGCCCTGATTTCTTTTCTTGCGGTTTATTTGCTCGCCGGGTTTTACGTTGCCGTCGGACGCCGTCGCGAATGGGGATGGGGCATCGTTTGCATCATGCCGTTCGCCACGTTGTGCTTTCACTTTGCCTACGGACTGGGAACGCTGGCCGGACTTCGCTATCTGTTCAAAGCGCCGCCTTCCACTCCAATTCGTTCGGGACAGCCGGTCAACAAGACCAGTTAAGAGCGGGGTTCGCAACCGGCACCTCAGCTGATACGTGCTTGCTCGACAATATTAGTGCCATGATTACGGAGCCAACGATTACGCAGTCAACGACAAAGGACGAAGTACAAGTCATGCCGCCACCGGAAATCCGAGTCACGTCTGCGGAACCGCCGGCCCATGGCCCGGCCCGTCGCGGAATCGATAAGTTCGACTTGGTGGTGGTGGTTCTGTTGCTGGCGACGTTTGTCGGAGTTGCGATATTACCCTTCGCCCCGAAGAAGTTTGGCGACCTGGTGTTTCATCGGGAAGCCAAGGCCCTTGCCCTGGCGGTCCGCGGGGCCGGCTCCGTGGAGTGAATTCCAGATCGCTCGCGCCCCGGTTCCCGTGCTGTACTACGCCATTCCGTACATGGTTGTCTCTCCCGGATGCGGATGACGATGCCTACTGGCGCGCTGCCTTTATCTGGACCGTGATCTGGATGTCAGTTTCTATCGTCCTGGTTCGGCGAGTCCGGCGAATTCCTCGGCGGGCCGGTCGTGGGCAAGACCGCAGCCCTGTTCACGCTGCTTTCTCCGTTCAGCGTCTACTACAGCTACGGCATTTTGGCCGAGACGCCAGCTTATTTAGGAGTCGTGCTGTTCACCTACGCCTACCTGAGATGGAAGAGTTCTCCGCGGGACTTGTCAAAGTCGCGAGTGGGATATCTTCCTGCTCTCCCTGGGGCTGTTGATATTTGTGCTCTCGCGACCCAACTCTGTTCTGCTGTTGCTGCTGGCAGTCCTGATCGGCGCGATCCGGTTGTGGCGAGGGACAAGCAAGCAGAAGCGGGAAGGCAGATTCGTTTTGGCCGCCGTGCTGGCCACGGTAGTGTTGATCGGCGCGGTCACGCTGCTCGCTGGTTCGGCGCTCCGGAGGAGTCGGAAAGAATTCGCAGAATGACAACTTCGCCCTGGTGGCTCTGCAAGGCCGGTTCCAATTCCGCTCTGTCTTCTGGGACTTCAATACCTGGCCCGACGTTCCCAACAATGCCGACTTCATCGAATTCAGTCGCAAGCTGGCAGAATTTCAGCAGACCTCTTTACAGACGGGCGTTCCGGAGCCCACCCTGCGCTGGCGGTGGATCGTGGAAGATTTCGTGCACCATCCAGGCATCACGCTTCGGGCGGCTGGGGTGAAGATGCTGGCGCTTCACTTTGCTTTCGTCCACTCGATCGAGCCCGAGAATTTTCATTTCGTCTTCCTGCGCGGCGTCTGGGGCTATGCCCTGTTTCACCTTGCAGTCAACGCCTTTACCGTTGTGCTGGTCATCGGGTCGGTATTGTTTGTGGCGAGTCATCGTCACACCTTGCTCGACTATTGGGTTCTGTGGGGGCCGTGGCTCGCTCTCACGGTGTTTCACGTAATGACCTATGCCGAGGCCCGTTATCTCTTCCCCAGCCGGTCCGGTCTTGTGCTGATGGCTTCTGCGGCACTGGTTCCGTGGGTGCAGGCCCGGTTTTTCCGGCAGACAGAATCGGTCCCCGTGATCCCAACCGGTTGGCGCTGGTCGAACTGTAACCACAACACCGTAACGCTATGGCAGACACCATCCAAACAACGCAGTCACCTCTGGAGTTGGCGATAGTTGTGCCAACCTTCAAGGAGCGCGCCAATGTGGTCCCGTTGCTTGCGGCCCTGGATCGGTGTCTGCAGGGCATCACGCACGAGGTCATCTTCGTGGATGACGATTCTCCCGACGGAACCGCGGCCCTGGTGCGGGAGATTGCGCGAACCAATCCTCGCGTGCGCGTGCTGCAACGAGTCGGCCGCCGCGGACTTGCCTCCGCCTGCCTGGAAGGGATGATGGCAACGCCGGCTCCCTATGTCGCCGTGATGGATGGCGATCTCCAGCACGACGAGGGCATCCTGCCGGCCATGCTGGAGAAAATCCGGAACGAGAAGCTCGACCTGGTGGTTGCCACCCGCAACGCCGAGGGCGGAGGCATGGGGGAATTCTCCAAGCACCGGGTGTGGTTGAGCAATCTGGGGCGGCGCTTGAGCCAGTCGGTGTCGCACACGGATCTCAGCGATCCGATGAGCGGCTTCTTCATGCTGGACCGCAGGTTCCTGGACGAAGTCGTGCACTCCGCTTCGGGTGTCGGTTTCAAGATCCTGCTGGACCTCGTCGCCTCGTCACGCCGCCCGGTCCGCTTCGGCGAAGTCCCCTACACCTTCCGCAAACGAATTCACGGAACCAGCAAGCTCGACATACTGGTCGGTCTCGAGTACCTGCAATTGCTGTTGGACAAGGCGGTCGGCGACCTGATTCCGCCTCGCTTCATTATTTTCAGTATGGTGGGCGCCGCTGGCCTGGTGCTTTCCCTGGGATTGCTCTATCTGCTGCTCTCCTTCGGGAACGTGCAGTTCTTGACCGCCCAGGCAATCACTACCTTCGTAGCCATGACGGCGAATTTTTTCCTCAACAACAGCATGACCTATCGCGACCGCCGGTTGCGCGGGCGCCGCTTGTGGATCGGTTTGGTGACTTTTTACGCCGCCTGTTTTGTAGGCGCAGTGGTCAACCTGCGGGTGGCGCAGTTCATTAAAGACGCAGGCTCCTCCAGTTACTTTGCGGCCGCATGCGGATTGTCGGTGGGAGCCGTGTGGAATTACGCCGTCACGTCCATCATCACCTGGCGGCAAGTGCGTGAATTGCAAGTGACGGCTTCACCCCAGGCCAAGGAACTGCTCAGCTCGAAGAGCCGCGCCTGACCAGTTCGACCATCTCGGCTGCGGCAGTCGAGACTGTGCGTGCGGGAGCGACGGATTGGCCGTTTGCCAATGAAGACATCCGAAGCGGAGAAGATAATGACACAGGACAAGCAGAGACGTAAGGTCGAGCATCAGGGGAGCGGAGTGCCGGAGGCGAATCTTCTCGGCTCAAATCGAGTGTCGCCGCAAGACGGGGATGAGTTGTCGCCGCAATGGATCTCCAGGATGAAGCGGCTCTTAGACCCTTGCGGCGAGGACAAAGCGTCCTACTTGGCCGCAATAGCTGTCCAGCCGGGTGCTCAAGTTCCTTGTGGTCGGGGGAATTGGAGTATTTGTAAACCTTGCGGTGATGGCGCTGCTGATCCAGGCTGGATTTTCTGGCGACTGGCGGACATCCGCTATCGCGAGCGCTGCTGGGGCCTTTCACAACTATTTGCTGAATAACCATTGGACTTTCAGCGACCGGCGCAGGAACGGCCGGGCGCTGATTAACGGTGCGTTCCTCTATTTACCGATGTCAGCTGTGGCCATCGCGATCACAACGGTCTCTTACTCAATTCTTTCCCATGCGCGATTTCGAATCAGCTTCGGGACATCCTCCCTTTACCTCTTAGGGGCACAACTGGTCTCGATTCTCTTTGGCACTTATTTTAACTATGCCTTAAATAAGACTTTCACATGGCGATTTGGTCGTAATGAGGTGTAAAAAATACACCGTTCAACCCACGCGCAGGAGGCCTGAATGCCGTGCCTTCAGGCGCGGCCCGGAGCCGCGATGTGGCTGCCGGCGTAAGCAGCAGCGCCCTCCCCAGGCGCAAATGCAAGACGGCAAAGGCCTCGTGCGGCTGGAGGCCAAGAAATGACCGAGCACATCAGAGCCGATCGCGAGGGGGACGTTGAGGAGCGGCAGCGCGTTCGGGCGGAGTATGCGCGGCGGGAGGGCGAAGTCGATGCGACCCTGTACGCGCCCTGGGCTGCTGCGTATGCGTTTATGCAGGATACGGCCACTCGCACCGCGGCCCAAATGTTGCGCAAGGCCGGTGTTTTTCCGGGTCACGAGGCGCAGTGCCTGGAAATCGGCTTTGGGTACCTCGGCTGGCTGGCCGCCCTGATCGGATGGGGCGTGCCCGAGAGGAACCTTCATGGAATTGAGCTGTGTGCACCGCGAGCCGAGCGGGCGCACGAAATGCTTCCCGTGGCCGATCTCCGTACCGGGGATGCGGGCTGTCTGCCGTGGCCAGAGGGCGCTTTCCATCTGGTTGTAGCGTCGACCGTCTTCACGTCAATCCTAAGCACCCAGACGCGTCGCAAGGTGGCTGCGGAAATCTTCCGCGTGCTGGCCCCTGGTGGAGCGCTTCTATGGTACGACTTTGCGGTGAATAATCCTCGCAATGAGAACGTTCGCAGAGTCCGTCGATCAGAGATTCGTCAACTATTCCCGGCCTTGCCCGGTGAAGTCAGGTCCATCACGCTCGCGCCGCCCCTGGCAAGACTTCTCGCGCCCCGGAGCATCGCCTTGGCCACGCTCGTTGAGGCGATTCCCTGGTTGCGGACTCATTTAATGGCGGTCTTGGTCAAGCCAGTGTACTGAAGCTTCCGCTCTCCTCTACAACGGGGTTGCGGCGAAGCCGTGGACGCCGCATTCATAGTGGCCCGTATTAAGACTCTGAAGTCAGTCTTTGCTTATCGGATGGGAGGCTGCACGATCGTCTGCAAATAGTCGAGGCCCGCGAGCTTAAGACTCGCGGGCCTTCTTATTTCCACGCTACTGCACAGTTGCAGTCAATCCGGTTGGGGCCCGTGGCGATTCGGCGCTTGTACCTCCGAGGTCGTAACTCCCTATCGATGGGGGGGTGAGGCGCGTAATCCGGTCGAAGTCGAGTGGGTTGACGCAGTTGCTTACGCCGCTGATGCATGCTGTGGTCCCATGACTGATCGCTTGGCTTCCGGCTTTCAGGTGGTAATCATTCGTACGGCTCGTCGCTGAATATCTTACAAAAGTCTCAGTCGGGGCCTCAGTGAGAGATCCATTTACATCCGTACACCCGTTCAAGCTGCCGTTAATCTGGGTTGAACCGGACGCAAACAGGTTATTTGAAATCTTGATCCGAGAGGAATTTGTACAAGGTGCGACTCCGCCTGCACCCAAAAAAATTCCGCCTGACGGAGCTGCGCCTAAAATGTTGTTGTTGATCGTGATTTTTCCCTGCGGACTACAGTCGCCGCCGCCTACGATTATGTCGCTCTTGCCTGCTTGATCCACGGTGTTGTTTGAAATTACTCCGTTGCACGGGGCGCTATAGAAATGTATGCCATAAGCAACTACTTGGATCACAATATTGTTTTCAATGACTACCCCGGGGGTGTTGGCGTAAATTCCTTGAGTGAAGTTGCAAGAACCGCCATTGCGAGCAGCTTTCGTCTGGTCACCATAGTTAGATATCCGGTTGCCGATAATCTGGATGTCGGTCTGGAACGCCGGAGAGTGCCGGGTTGATCCGACAAAAATGGCTCCGAATGAAGGGCAGCCTGGGCCCCCGAGATCGTCGTTAACGTTCTGGCCGATGTCGTGCAGGTAGTTGTTTATGAGGTGGACCGAGTTCCCTTGAGGACACTGCCCGGAGGTAGCCGTACAGCGGGCTTCCGCACCCACCGCTGAACTGGGGTTGGTGTAGTCAAATCCTACGATGTCGACGTTGTTGGCATTCGCAATCATTCCGCCCGAGCTTGAAGAATTCCGGAGGAGACAGCCAGAGCCGCTGGGTACGCTCCACTGCGTATCGCATTCAATCCTGAATCTCTGGGTCGTTGAGGGTCCACTCCGATTCATACACAGAGGCCCGCTGTGTCCTCCGCATGGGATGTTCTCTGTATAAGTGCCAGCGTGGACAAAAATTGTCGCCCCACCAGACAGATTTGCATTGGCCACAGCAAAACTGATGGTCTGCCATGCTTTCGAAGGGCTTGTACCGGAGTTCGAATTGCTCCCTGTCGTCGAGACATAGTACTGGTTTTCAGCTGCGGCGCTCAGGGAGAGAGCCAACATCAGCACGATTGCCGGTGCGAGAAGAAACCGAGGACGAGAGTTACCGATTCCGAGGGAACGAATCCATTTCACGGTCCAACCTCTTAATGCCGTATCGCCCAGTGCATCCGATACGACGGGGGATTTGTAGAGACGGCATCGGTAGCGATGGAGCCAGTCTCGCCGCAGCAATTTCATTTTGCCCGGCGCACCCCGACATCGCCTAGGTCTCGAAGGTACATGAACACATTTCCCCGGTGAAAGCTCTGAGCAGTACGCACTGAAAAACGTAGCAACGATCGGCCGCAAACCGGCACTGTGCGATTCCTGAAGTCTCTCTAGGATTCGCGTCCGGACCGCGCGCTCGTCAAATTCCACCATCAGGAAAACGCCTGCCTCAGCCCTTCTCCCACGCAAATGTCGGAAGATTTGCACCTGCCTGAAGAGTCACCCATCCGAACGATAACGGTCCCGCAGACTCCCGCCTGTGACCAATCTAGGATCTCGGTAACACACTGTAAACAAAAGACCTTGAGCCCTTTGGGTTCTGCCTCCCCTGCGTTATTATAAACGTACCAACTTAGCGCTCCCCTGCTTAGCGACTCCCCTAATTTGTCTTAAGGAGCTTCCTTGTGAAGCAGAATCCAGCTCAGGCTCTGGTTCGGCGCCTGACGTCCAAGGTTCGAGACGTGCGAATGCGTTATGGCCTATCCGCCGCGGCGCGCGCTGAAATGCGGCGCGAGCTACGAACCTCAGGTGACGCAGATTTTCCTATCGATCGCGCGATCAGCGAGTCATTAGCGTGGATCAGACGCGCCCAGGACAACGCGCCGTCCGCGGACGGCGGCGTGGCGCGGCACTACTGCCTGATCACCGGCTGGGGCGCCTCATATCCGGAAACTACGGGTTACATCGTTCCCACCATCATTCGCGAAGGGTTGGCAGCGGGGAACACGGAGCTGTTGGAGCGGGCCCGCAAGATGCTCGACTGGCTGGTCAGCATACAGATGCCGGGTGGCGGCTTTAGAGGCGGCGTAACCAGTGATGGCCCTGCGGTCCCAGTCACATTCAATACGGGACAGATCCTGCTCGGCCTTGCTGCCGGCGTCAGCCATTTTGGCCCCGCTTACCGGCCGGCCATGATCGCCGCCGCGGACTGGCTGGTGCAGACCCAGGACGACGATGGCTGCTGGCGCAAACACGCCACGCCATTTGCCAAGCCGGGTGAGAAGGTTTACGAAACTCACGTGGCCTGGGGACTGTATGAAGCTTCCCGCGTCGACCCCGGCCGGGGCTACGCCGAAGCCGCCTCGAAGAATCTCGCATGGGCCCTTTCCCATCAAACTGACAACGGGTGGTTTTCCAGTTGTTGCCTGACTGATCCGCTGAACCCGTTGACCCACACCATCGGCTATGCCCTGCGCGGCCTGGTCGAAGGCTATCTGTTCACGCGCGATAGCCAGATTCTAGAGAGGGCCAACAAGACCGCCGAGGGCGCGCTAGTGGCATTGCAACCCGATGGTTTCCTGCCGGGCAGGCTCGACAGCCAGTGGCGGGGCACGGTTCCATGGTCCTGCCTGACAGGAACGGTCCAGATGGCAGCCTGCTGGCTCCTGCTGTACCGCGAGACCGGCAACCCGCGTTTCAGGGAGGCAGCGTTCGCGGCGAACCGCTATGTGCGCGGAACCGTACGCCTCGACGGCCCGCCCGAAACTCGGGGCGCGGTGAAGGGCAGCTTCCCGGTCTCGGGAGGCTATGTCAGGTTTCAATATCCCAACTGGGCCTGCAAGTTCTTCATTGATGCCATCAGCCTGGAAAAAGACCTTCGTGAACAGGAGAGTCAGTCGGCTTTATCCACCCAGGCGGCAGCCGCCGGCTTGACTGAATGAAAATATCGGGGCCTCCATTCTCGCGAACGCCATCCAATACGCCGTCCCATTTCTTTGGTCCTGCGGCCGAAACGGCACCGGCGCTGATTTCCACAGAAATGTCTTCCCGGTACGCAAAGAAGGCGGAAAGCGGCGCGCAGCAAGGGGTCTCCGGTCCTATAATGGAAAAGGGTTGGTTAACGGGTAGGGCATGTACCTGAATTTTTTTGGCTTGAGCGAACAGCCGTTTGGCGTTACTCCGGACCCGCGCTTTCTTTATCTCAGCGAGGCGCATAAGGAAGCGCTCGCTTCGTTGTACTACGGCATAGAAGCCAATCGTGGATTCATCGGGCTGATCGCTCAACCCGGCATGGGCAAGACCACCATGCTGTTTCATCTGCTGGAGACCTTCCGCTCCTCCGCACGCATCGCATTTCTGTTTCAGACCCATTGCAACTCGAAGGAGTTCATGCGTCTGCTGCTCGCCGAGCTGGGCTGCGAAGAGGACACGCAGGACCTGGTCAAGATGTACGACGAATTCAACAAGCGCCTGCTGCAGATCGCGCAGGAGGGTCATCGCCTCATCGTCGTGGTAGACGAAGCGCAGAACCTGGAAGACGAGGTGCTGGAAACGCTGCGCCTGCTCTCCAACTTCGAGACGTCGAAGGCCAAGTTGATGCACATAATTCTGGCGGGACAGCCAGCGCTGGCACAAAAGCTGGCCGGTCCGCGCTTGACGCAGTTGCGCCAGCGGGTTTCTATTGTGCAGGGCCTGGCACCACTTTCACACGGCGAAGTCAAAAATTATGTTGAACACCGCTTGCGTGTTGCGGGTTACCGGGGCGCCCCGATTTTCACCGCCGATGCCTATGAGTCCATCGCAACCGCCACGGAAGGCATACCCAGAAACATCAATAATTTCTGCTTTAATGCGCTCTCGCTGGCCTGCGCGACGCGTAAAAAGAATGTTGACGCGGACGTTGTCAATGAAGTCCTGGCTGACCTCGATATTCAGAAGCTGACCTGGGGTTTGCCGTCCGAGACGCTCGGCACGCCCTTCCATCCCATGCCGGACCCGCCGAGTTCTCCGTCGGAGCCCGAGACTTATGCGGAGATTTCGAATGCCGCCGAAGCCGCAGCTTACATGCAGCAAGTCGCTTTGAAGTTGAGAGACTGGCGCCAGTCAATCGAAAAAGTGGCAGGGGATTCTTTACCGAGTGCGCAAGCGGTGTCCGCAATCAATGCCGACGACCGAAGTCGCCGCTAGAGCCGCACCCAACCCTCAGTTCCAACCCATCTTAATCAGGTTTTCCGAAACGGTCCGATCTTAGATCGAATGCCCACATGCTGCCGCCGGCAATTTCTTCTCCCGGGTACGACTTCAGCCAGGCACAAGGCCCCTCTAAAAGCGCGGCACTCGCTACCACCCATCGGGTAGAGGGATTGTGATTGGCACAGTCCACCGGTATCGCGTCCGGCAACCAGACGGTGGGCGTGTAAGAAAACGCGGCCAGCGAAATGCGATCCACCTTGCGCTCTTGTTGGAAGGTCCGCACCCACGGCAAGTACGTCCCGTGGTCAACGTTGGAATCGGGAGAAACCCAGCCTCGGGTGTGGCTACCTCGCAGGAGGTTGTAGTACGGAAGATAAAAAGGGTACGTCGCAAGCAAAGTGAAAACAATTTGCAGGACCGCAAGTTCGCAAGCCACCACCGCGACCTTACGCCATTTGTCGGGGAACACCATCATCTCCGGCACAAGGACAGCGCAGGCCAGCGCGATAGCACAGGCGACCGACGGAATCCAGTGGCGCATTCCAATATTGATGCCCGACCAGGTATATCCCGCCGTGAAAATTACGAACAGCAAAACCATCATCATGACGTCAGGGTTGCGAAGGCATTTGCGGGCATGCAGAATCAGAAGCAGGAAGCCGAAACCGATAATGATGAGAAATCCCGGCGGAGACTTGAACAAGGCGACCACGGGAAAATAAAACCAGCGCCCGGTGGGATAGTGCTGGCCCAGAATCAAAGACGGCCGTTTGGTGCTAACGGAGACCGCATACATCCCGGTAGCGTAGTAGAAGGATGGCGAAATCATCCGTTCCGCCACAGGATGTTTCTCCAGTATCTCCCGGAGCGCCGTGATCTTGCGCTGCTGTTCAGCGGTGCGGGCTGTACCCTGCACCTGGGCGCGTTCCTGCCACACCTGGACAAACTGGTGTGGCGGCATTTGCCAGAAGGTCATCTGGTAGGCAACGTAGACCACGATTCCAGCCACCAGCAGCCCGCCAGCAAATGCCCAGGCCAAGTTGCGGAGACGATCCCCAGTTAATTCCTTCCAGTGCTGCCAGAGCATAACCAGCAGCCACAGGGCCAGTACCGGGAGCAACAAGACTGCAGAAAACTTGGCAAACAGGGCTGCGCCGAGCATGAGACCGAAGAGCGTGATCTGGCGCGGAGAAGGATTTCGCCACAAGGCCACCGCAGCCCAACAGGTAAGCAACGAAAAAAGTGCGACGGCCACATCGTTTAAAACAAAAACTCCCCAGGCAAGAAAGAGCGGATATGTACAGTAAGTCGCAAGAGCTAACAGACCGGCGCTGCGGCCGCTTATGCTCGAAACCCACAAAAAGATTGTGAGGCCCAACGCAAGGGTGATCAAAATCATGGGAACGCGGGGAAGGAACGTCAGCATGCGCAAGTGATCGCGATCGGTGTGCGTGTAAAGGTCGATGGCGAAATCGAACTCGCGCGCATAACGCCACGCCTCGGAGTTGTAGTCGCCCCTGCCTCCCGCCATCAACGCACCGGCGCCGCCCAGCAACTTCACCAGCGGGGGATGCTCGGCGTTCATACGTCCGTCACGACGCTGCAGGTAGCTGACGCCAGCGGCAACGTGCGTATGTTCGTCGTAATCCGGAGATTGCTGCCAGGCCAGCACGCCCAGGACAAGTGCCATCATGGTCAGCAGGAAGGCCGCGATTACTCTTGTACTGCCGATTCGGCCGGGGGCGTTGTCCACTGGAATCCGGAAGCTCCTGTTGTCTTCGAAAGCAGACGCGATTTTACTCAACTTTCTCCGGCCCGCATATGAGTGAAGAGATTCTTGTCGCCTCTGCGCATACTCGAAAGTAACCGCAGGCAGCACGGTATTCGGAAGAAGGTCTGATCGAAGTTCTGTAGAATCTGATGCAGTGTCGTCTGAAATCCGGGAGGGTAGAGCTTTGTCTATGAGTTACGATTCGTGGGCCGTTGAAGGACACCGCATGGCTAGATCACGCAGAGACTTTCTCCGCTCACTAGGTCTGGGCGCGGCGGTTGGCGCGGCCGTGCACTGGCCGCTGGGAGATATCGCGGCCGCCGCTGCACCCAGCCGGGCGCGCAAGAGCGACGGATTTATCCACCTGGACAGCAATGAGAATGTTTATGGCCCGACGGCGAAAGTCGCGGCCGCCATAAGTTCTGCCACCAGCCTGGTGAACCGGTACCCGTTCCTGAAGTATGACGAAATAAAGGAGCGTATCGCGGCTTACCACAAGGTGAAACCGGAACAGGTACTCTTCGCCTGCGGGTCCACCGAAATACTCCGCGTTGCTGCCTGTGCGTTCCTCGGCGCCGGCAAGCAGCTTATAGAAGCTTCACCGACGTTTGAACACGAAGAGGAGTACGCCAAGTCTATGGGTGCGGAAGTTGTGGCCGTGCCGCTGGATCGAAAGTACGCCCACGATCTGGACGCGATGCAGACCCATGTGGGCCCTTCGACTGGCTTGATCTACATCAGTAATCCCAATAATCCCACCGCATCCATTACTCCTCGACAGGACATCGAGACTTTCCTCACCCGCCTTCCGGCGGCGGTTCGGGTGGTGATTGACGAGGCTTACCACGATTACGCTACCAAGTCAGCAATGTATTCCTCATTCATTGACCATCCCGTGGACGATGAAAGAGTGATCGTGACCCGCACATTCTCGAAAGTTTACGGCCTGGCGGGCTTGAGGCTGGGCTATGCGGTGGCTGCGCCGAAGGTGATTGCGGAAATGCGGAAGTTTGTCACGAAGTCTAGTCTGAACGCGATCGTGGCGGAAGTCGTGGGCGTGGCGCTCAGCGATACCGATGGAATCAGGGAGTTCATCCGGCGCAACCAGGACGACCGCCAGGAGTTCTTCAATGCGGCGGGCGTTCGCATGCTCATGCCCATCGATTCCCACACCAACTTTGTGATGATGAACATCCAGCATCCGGCGAACCCGGTGATCGAGCATTTCAAGATGCACAAGATCCTGATCGGACGTCATTTTCCGCCCATGAACAACTACATTCGAGTCTCGCTTGGGACCACCGACGATATGAAAGCCTTCTGGGAGGCCTGGGACATGATCCCCTGGTCGAAGAAATTTATGCACCACTAGTCGTGCCCCCAAGGGCAATCGACTCAGGTCTAGGCGGTAAGTACACTTGGCGTTAGGATCCTGCATGCATATCCTTCACGTTGTCGGCGCGCGTCCCAACCTCATGAAGGTCGCGCCGGTGCTGAGCGCGCTCCGGCAATATCCCCGGATCAAGCAGAGCCTCATTCATACGGGCCAGCATTACGATACCAACATGTCAGATGTGTTCTTCCAGCAGCTTGAGATTCCGGCTCCGGACGTCAATATGGGAGTGGGTTCGGGAAGCCATGCCCAACAAACCGCCGGCATCATGAGCGGCTTCGAGCCGATCGTGCTGGAACGCAAACCCGATCTGGTGCTGGTTTACGGGGACGTGAACTCCACGGTCGCCGCTGCACTGGTGTGCTCGAAGCTGCAGATCAAAGTGGGCCACGTCGAAGCCGGACTGCGCTCCTTCGACCGGGGCATGCCGGAAGAAATTAACCGGCTGGTCACCGACCAGCTTGCCGACCTGTTGTTCACGCCATCCGAAGACGGCGACCAGAATCTGGCGCGCGAAGGTATCCCGGCAAGCAAAGTCTACCGCGTCGGCAATGTCATGATCGATTCGCTGGTGCGGCTGTTGCCCGTTGCCATCGAAAAGAAGCTAAACGGATTGCCCGACCGCTACGTTCTGGTCACACTGCATCGCCCAGCGAACGTGGATGACGATCGCACCTTGAAGGTCATCTTGGGATATCTGCTGGAACTGAACAGCCAGGCAAAGGTCGTTTTCCCGGTGCACCCGCGCACACGCAAGCGCATCGCCGACTTTGGCATCGACGTCAGCCAGCTGAATTTGCTGGAGCCCTTGCCGTACATCGAGTTCCTGTCTCTGCAACGCCGCGCCACCGCGGTGGTGACGGACTCCGGCGGCATCCAGGAAGAAACCACCTATCTGAACGTGCCCTGTCTTACCTTGCGGAGCAATACGGAGCGCCCCATCACCGTGACCGTGGGGACGAATATCCTGGTCGGACAAGATGGAGCCGCCCTGCGTGCCGAGCTGACGAAGATCCTCGCAGGCAAACCAAAGCAGGGAACCGTTCCGCCTCTTTGGGATGGACGCGCCGGGCAGCGCATTGCCGAGATTCTGAATAAGCTCTGATTCGAACGAAGAGGCTGTTTGAATCCCCAAAGAATTGTCATTCCGAAGCGCGGCTTTGTCGCGCGAGGGATCTGCTGTTTCGCTGCCGGCGATAAAGCTGCCTTCGGAATGACAAGGGGCGGACGAGTGCGTTGCACTCTACCAGACTGCCGTTATCTCGTGGTCCTGATTTCGGATGACCGGGTGCACCATTCTTGGCTCCTGGCCCATCAATGAGCTCGCCAGAGCCACCCGCAGAAAGGCATGAATTTCAGGATCTGGGACGTCGTCTATCATCTTGGTTGCCTCATCTGGAGAAATCCGGGCTGCCAGGCCGACAAAGTCTCGCCAGAAATTCGTCGAAGGCCATTGTGCTTTCAGCGCCGTGTTCGGGGCAGTAGGGTCCGCATCTTTGACGTACAATTGCTGGGCAAAGGCAGCTCCCTCCGCAATCGTCTTCAGCGCGGCATCCCGATCTTTCAATTGCAGGTAAGCATCCGCCGCATCCTTGAGGACCTGAAACCGGAACCCTGCGTCGAATTCTGTTGACAGTTTGAGGGCTTCTTTGACGGCCGTCTTCGCGATTGAAGAATCTCGCTCGCCCACGATTACCCCGACCGAGACGAGGGTGTCCGCCCGCGTCTCTCGAAACCCAGGCAAGGCCAGGGCGGACTGAAGCGCGCGCTTAGGGTCACGTCGCGCGAGCTCATAAATGGCTCTTCTTTGTTTGTCGATTTCCGCGCTTCGCTGTGCCGCCTGAGGATCGTATTCGTCAACTGGTCCTCTCGAGATTGCAAAGATCTCGGGACGCTCACCTTTGGCGCGAGGTGTGCTGGTAATTGTGCTATCCAGAGACCGCATGCCCTGAGGATATCGCTCCAGCATACCTTTCGTTTTTGGATTGTCCCGCAGAAGTTGCTCGGCCTTGGATGGGTCCAGATCTTGGATCACGGGCAACAACTGAAACAGGCGCAACTGATAGATGGAACTGAAGTAGGCCGAACCACGACTGGATGCGAAATTGAAGGGCGTATGGTCATCTTTGGATTCCTCCCTTGCGTGATCGAGAATTCGGTCCGTTGCTTCGAGAATTACGGGCGGTGGCAATTTGTCCCAGAAGCGCACGACGAGCGTGCCTATGTCTTCGAACCGCATTCCCTCCGGCCCGCTCGAAGCCAGGTAACCCGCAAGCGCTTCACTAAAAATTTCCTGCCGTTCACTATCCCGGTCTTCAGGCAGATATAGCATCAGGGTCGCGGCCGCTGGTATGGAAACTGGCCCTCAGCCGCCACTTGACGCATCAGTTCCAGGGCCCGGTCGAAACGATTGCTCTCGGCGTATTCCCCCGAAAGTTTCGCAGTGTACACATTTCGAAGGGTGGGCATTGCCTTAGGTAGGGCCTTTTCCAGGTCAGCTTTGGAGTTATAGAGCAAATCCTGTAGGATCTCGTCTTGCAAGTACTCCTTGTTGTCGTCATCATCTTCGATGGCGAGGGTTGACTGAAAGGCTTGAAGTCGCAAAGAGCGTTCTTTGGCAGGGCTGATCTCTGAATACGGTGAAGCGATCTCTAACTGCAGGTAGGCCCTCATAGGCGCGGGCAGGGCCTTGGCTTCGACCTCTGCCGTTTGCAGCATCTTCAATCCTTTGCGCTGCGGCGGCGGGGTGAGTGGCGCAGGTCTTTTATCTTGTCCCGGCGGGACGACATTACTGGCTGCTTTCGGCTGAGCCTGTGCCCACAGGTTGAGCGAGAGCAAGTACCAGACGAGCACGCCATGTAGGAAGGACCGAGGGCATGGCCGCACCTGCAGGGGAAATAAAAATCCAATAATATTATAACGAGTGCAGCTACGGTTGGACGAGTCCGCGCGAGGGAGTCTCCTCAGCTGGCGGACGGATCTAGCGCCCGGCGCGCATGCACCCTGGCGGCAATTGTGGCAGCACGCGCCAGATCCTTCACGACTAGAGTCGTTCAGGATGACGCCGACGTGGGGGTGAGCTGCGTCACGACATCAGTGTGCAATCAGGCCGAAGACGTCGAACTGCCCTCGTCCCTATGTACACCTTTCCATTGGCCACGGTGGGCACGGAAAATTTCGTTGAAAGGCCGGCTGCGCCAGTCCCGGTGGTTGGGCTGCTGTAGAGCTGATGGCCCAGGTTCGTCGCATCGTATGCGTTCAATATCGCGGGCGCTGCGGGACCGGGAGGGGTCCCGCTGGGATAACCGCTGACGTCGATCGCCCACACGATTCCGCCGCTGGTTCCGTTCGCCGAAACTGCGGGCGACAAACCTCGGCCATTGTAGGCGCCGGACGACTGGGAATGTGGGGTAACCGAAGTACGCCGGTCGAAATCGTGAAGTGCTTCAGGAAATCTTTGTTCGCCGCGACGTAAATGTTGCCGTTCCAAAAGGCAGGGCTGCCGAAAATGCCCCCGCCAATTTTGAACTGGGTGTTGGGCAGGACGGGAACTTCCTGCACGTCCTGGTTCAGGACCGAGTTGAACCTCCCCAAATTGTCCCGATCGAGCAGAAAAAGATAACCGGGCTTGCCGGCCGCCAGCAGCAGATGAGGATGGGCCCCCGAGCCGACAGAATTGGGAAGAACCATCGCCGGAGATGATCCCAGATCAACATCATCCAGAGCGAGTATGGCTTCGTTGGACGGTGTGAAATAGTCAAGCACGGTACCGCTACTGCTCAGCTTCATTACGGAATCTGAGTAGTTGATCCCATTGGAATCGGCATCGAAGTTTCCGTTCGCCGTCTCCAGATACACATTCCCCGCATCATCCACCGAGGGGCCGCCTCCGCACTGCCAGATCGCGCCCTCATTGTTGCCGCTCGTCGGGTCCGTCGTAGACCATACGAACTGCTGGGCGAGGGTAACGTAGGTGTAGCCCATCAGCCAGCCCTGATAGGTGTTGTGGATCGCCGTGCAAGCCGAAGGCCACGTCCTCGGTTGCCGTTGTTGAGCAAGAGAGCCGGTCGCTGCAGATGAAAGAGCGGGACAAAATTGGGGGCGGTGATCAGCGCCGGCGTTACGGCGTCATCCCCCGAGGCCAAGCGGAGCGCATGGAGACGGTGAAAGTAGACATTGACGTCCTTTGACTTGGCGCAAACGTAAATAAGCCCGGTGCCGATATCAATGACGGGCGTCGACGTGATTCCAATCTCCGGCGTCAGGTCGTTCAGTTCAAGGGTGTCAGCAAAAGGAACTGTAGTTTCGCCGGGGGTGAGCATGCTTTTCTTCCACAACTGCTGACAGGAGCTGGAGTCGGCGTCGTAGGCATAGACCCAGTCGCTTTCGGTGACCACGAAAACCACGTTGTGCTTCTTGCCGTCGTTCATGGTGAGGTTAGCGACGTACAAGGGCTCGGCGTATACGTATCCCGGAGCTTCCAGGGTGCAGGAGAAGAGTTTGCCGAACGTAGTGGCTGAGACGGTGGTGGGCGACAGCGCATATTCCTTCAGATTTTGCCCGGTGCGCGCATTGTCGTTGTGGTGAGTGAACACTCCGTCAAGGTCAGTGACTACGACGGTGACCGCGGAACTCATGGTGCCACCGGCGGCTTGCGCGGTGACGCTGTGGTTCCCGGG